>NZ_KB891761.1 GCF_000373545.1 Alkalispirochaeta alkalica DSM 8900 | reverse complement strand
TTTCTGTCGAGCCGCTCGGCCACGGAGCGGATACTGGCCATCATCTGCTCGATGGCGGCGCTGCTCTGGCTCACCACCGAGGACTGGTTCTGAACCTGCTCGTCCAGGCTCTCCATGTTCCGGCTGATCTCCTCGATCGTGGCCGTTACCTCCGAGACCCCCGCCGACTGGTTCAGCACCTGATCGGTCAGACTGGCCACGTTAGCCGCGATCTGGGTGATCGCCGCCGAGGTCTCCTCCATGTTCACCGAGAGGTCGCCCCCCACCTGGGACAACTGGTCCGTGGCCCCCCGGATTCCGCCGATCATCTCCCGGAGAACCCCCAGGAAGGTATTGAAGTTACTCGATATCTGGCCCACCTCGTCGCGGCCACTCACCTCAAGCGCAACCCGCAGGTCGGCCTCGCCNTGGGCCACATCGTCCAGACTCAGGGCCACGGCGCGGATGGGNTTTGCGATTCTCCCTGCCAGAACCCAGGCCGTAAGGGCCAGCACGATCAGGGCCAGCAGAAAGATCGTGGTGATGATCCCCGTGAGTTCCTGGACGGGGGCGTTCAGGTCCGCCATGGGAAGGATATAGACCACGCTCCACCGGGGGGAGCCGATGACGGGGGAGAAGATCCCCAGATTTCGCTGGCCCCGGAGGTTGGTGAAGTACTCGGCCCCTCGCTCGCCCCGGGTCACCCCCCGGCCGATCGCCTCCATGCCCGGCCAGTCCGGGGCATCGGTGATGTTCAGGCTCATCACCACGGACCGGTCGGGGTGGCCCATCACCACGCCGTCACCACCGATCACCGCTCCGTAGCCGCCCTCCCCGAAACTCATGCCNCGGGTGAGGCGGCTCAGGGANTCCAGGGTCACCGANGCGCCCAGAACACCCGCGACATCACCCCGGGGGGTTCGCACAGCATAGGCCACGGCCACNANGGCGTTCCCCGTGGCGGCGCTCTCCAGACCGTTGCTGATGGCGTAGTCTGCCCCGGCCAGGATCTCCTGGATATAACTCCTGCCCGAGAGATCTGCCCGGATTCCGTCGCTGGTGACAGCCTGGCCCCGGGTATCCACAAAGAAGACGTTCTCGTGCTCCGGGTGGAACGTCCCGTGGCGCCCCTCCAGGTACTCCGCTATTTCCTCAAAATCGGCACCACGAATCACGTTCAGGCTGCTCAGACCCCGCACCTCCTGGATGTGCCCCTCGAGCCAGCGCTGCACCTCGGCGCTGCGGGCCTCCACGATCTGCCCTGCCATCTCCATGACGGTGCTGCGCTGGACGGTGCTCACCCGCCAGACCAGAACGGCCCCAACGGCAACAAGGAGCACCACGGCCGTCCCCCCAAAGAGGGCCACCATGCGCAATCGCAGGGAACGGGAGAGCCGGCCAAANCCCGGCCGGGGGAGACGCAAGCCTCCTGCTGTTCCGGTTTTCACGCTTTTTTCGTTCTTTTCTTTTTTCATTGTATCCTGCCTGTGTGGTTAATATTCCGGGGTATCCTTTCCACCCCGTTCCGATCTGCTGTGGTTCCTGGTTGCCCCAAAGGGGGGGCAGATCCCCGGGGCAAAGACGCACCACGAGAAATACGCAAAAGAATTGTCACATCTATAGTCTAGGCATTATCTGAAGGGCGTTCAAGTTTCACACGAAAGAAATACCCCATGGGGGGAATAAAGAAAGCTTTTCCGGGAACAATGCCGACGGGGAGGGGGACAGGCCCCGCCGGCATCAGACTGTTTCTGAACAAGCCCAAGGGCCCCCGATTCAGCCCCCGGGCCTCGCACTACCACCCCATGGCAAAGAGAATGGACATGCCCATTCCCCGGGTATCCACCACTCCCTCCAGCTCGGGGGCCGAAGAGCGCACATGGAGGGCCAGCTCGGCGGCACGCAGGGGGATGCGCAGCCCCGCCCCGGCCTCCCAGAGATAATCCCGGTAGCCCAGGCTCGCCGAGAACATCTTCAGGAGGAAGACGTTCCCCTCCACCGTTGCCCCCGCNTTCAGGCGGCTGTTATCGCCAAAGACCACCTCCGCCACGGGAGTCAGATCAACGAAGGGCAGCGAAAGCCGGTAATACCCCGACACGCGGAAGGGCATGTGGATCTCGGGCTGATCTCCCGACTCAAGACGATCAAAATCAAGATCGCCCTCCTCTTCCACCGTATCAAAGGGATCATCACCGGCCTCAATCGCCGCCAGAATGCCCTCGGATTCGAAGGAAAACGAGAGATCGCTCAGGGATGCGCCGTAGCCGGGCCGGGCCGGCGAGAGCGGGATATGTACCAGAGCGGCGCCGAACCAGGGGTTGCCCTGATCGTCCAGGCGCGAGAAGCCCAGGCTCATGTTGGTTCCCATCGTCCCCTGGGGTCCGTCCTCACCAAAGAAGGTATAGATATCGCCCGAGGCGGTGATACCTCCCTCAACGGTGCCGTCTTCCTTGGCAATAAAGGAATACCGGGCCCTGGAGCCGGAATCGGCGTACAGCACCGGCGCGAAGGCCCCCACCTTTGCGCCGATAACGTACTGGCGCCACCGGTAGGAGCCGTAGAAGCCCTGCTCGAAGAAAGATTCCTGCACCAGTTCGGCCGATCCGGAGTANTNCCGGTCCAGGTCGTTCCCCTGGGTCAGGAGGCGGACAAAGCTTCTGGGCACGGTGAGGCGCGAGAGGTTGCTGGCATCGGCGTAGACCCCCAGCCCCAGACGCCCCAGGTGGATCGTTATGTGCGCCCCCAGGGAGGCGTTTCCCACCATACGCAGGCCGTCGTCGGGGGTTCGATCGTAGATGTCGTCCAGATCCACCAGGATCGTCTCGCTGAAGATGTCTCCCAGGGAGAAGACGCTGTTCCCGAAGGAGAGGTCCGCCCCGGCTGCCGCCTCCACGTAACGTCGCGAGCTGTGCCCCAGATAGGCGGGGTTGCTGCGGTGGTTCCAGGGGCTGATTCCGTTATAGGCCTGGAGAAGCGCCGGTCCCGCGAGGAGGAGCGCCGCCAGGATAGATAGTATCTTGGTTCTCTTGTTCCTGTTCATGCTCTTCCCCCTCATCAGAACTCGAAGGTTTGGTCAAACTTGACATCGGCCCGCAACACGCCACGGGCCACCTTGAACTCGGCGCCCCGTCGGATGCTCACCGTATCACCCTCACCAGTATCATTATCTTCAGGCCCACGCAGAAGGATGACAAACTCGGGGATGAACTGCCTACTATCATCTTTTCCGTCTATCATGCGATCCAGATCTTCGGGAGTAATCTCGAACTCGAAATTTTGTTGATATCCCGCTTCACCCTCTCCTATAGCCTTCAGATGTTGAGAGAAAATCCACGTGGTGGGGTCCCTCTTGCTCTCCTCGGGGTCTTTCGAGTCGGTCATACCCAGGGTTGCTGTGAGCATGTCGTTCACCACAACCATGGTGATGCTGGCAGAGCTTCCCCGAATTGCCTCCAGAAGATCATCCAGATCCTCGTCGGGATCATCGCGATCGCGGCCAAAGATGTCTTCATCCATCACCAGGTAGTTGTCTTTTTCTTCGCCGTTGTCATCATCGTCATCGCTCAAAGCCAGAAGAGTTGTTTTCGAGGCCTGCACCTCCAGAGGAACTTCCAGCCGCAACTTCAGCGCGTCAACCCTATCGGCGTCTGTAAGGTTTGCCAGAAACTCGTAGCGGATCTTTCCATCCGAGGGTTGGGCGTTAAAGAACTCTGTCAGATTCTTGAGATCATGCTCAGAAATCAATGAACCATCATTATCAGGAGAGAACGCGACAAAACCATCATCACCTGATTCTCCCAGGAGGTAGCGAAATTTCTCATCGCCATCGTGGTTCCAGGAAGCCCTCACCCGGGCACGAATTATCGTCTCGGTATCAGTATCCTCCTTGAAAGTGACCGTCAGGCTTCCTTCTACCTCTTTCAGCTCGAGATCCTCCGAAAGCGGACCCAACAAACCGGAAAGATCGATCCCATCCACGCTGTCCGCAAAGCCCACTTCAACATCATCAACAAGCCCAGGAGGAAGATCAATATCACCGAAGTCACCCTCATCAGCGGGAAACACAACATCAATACCCAGCTCCGCAAAGAGGGTAAAAGGATCAACTCCTTCAACCTCACCAGCCGTGAAGTCAGCGCCCAGAGCATCATCCCGAAAGGCATCGACAATCTCGTCCAGGATCTCCTCAAAGACCTCGTCCAGTTCGAAGGTAACCTCTCCCGCAGGAATCGCCACCGAAGGTGTGCCCCGCAGCCGCAGTTCCTCGGGCGCCTCCCACTGGCACCCTGCAGCAAAGATAACCGCCAGCGCTGTCACCAGCACCCCTGCCCGCTCTCTCCATCTCATATCGGCCCCCTCTTATTACCTTTCCCGTACCGCCGTGCCCGCCCTGCGCGACCACGGTCCGACAAATCATTCACTATTCAACTATACAACAGGGGGATCAAAAAATCAGGCTTCCCGGGAAAAAGCGGAAACAATTCCGGGGCCGATGAAAAAACAGGGCTGGTGCAAAAAAAACAGTTGACACACCGCCGCGTTTCGCGGTACAAACAGACCATCGCAGAGCGATCTGGGGGTGTAGCGAAGTTGGTTATCGCGCCGGCCTGTCAAGCCGGAGATCGCGGGTTCGATCCCCGTCACTCCCGTTTTTAAATCGTTATTGGGAAACGATTTACAAAACGTTAACATGGCCCGTTACCTTTCAGTCTGAGATCAATTCTGAGACAGGAAAGGACGGAGCAATAAAAGAGACCCCAAAGACCGAGTTGAACCGGCTGCTCCGGGATCTGCACAAGGCTCATTACGCCGGATTCACCCGCAGGGAAAAGAAAATATCCCGGCAACTGGTAGCCTACCTTAATCGCGCAAAGCGTGAGAAGGCGCGGGCATGACCAAAGAGCTTCCTTTTATACTTCACGCACGTTCAAACAAAGGCGATTGCTTACTTGGCAGGCAGAGTTCACATTGCCTGACGGCCACCCAATTATTGCACAGAAGGTCCACCCACCANACTAAAAGCGCCCACAGTACCGTGCTGACCCGGAGCATAAAAAAGCGCCCCCGGCATCAAAACCGGAAGCGCTCCCTTCCCGAACAATTCTTACCCGGCCACCCCGGCCCCCGGAGAATCCCTCCGGGAGCACCGTGAGGCTATCGCGGGGTATGGGTATACCGAACCGTCCCCTTGCGGTTGTTGCGGTCCACGTTGTACGCCGTCGCCGGGTCCTCCAGAAGGAGCAGGACCGTGTTTTGTGGCAGACTCACAATCATGTTTCCCGCAATAGCCCAGCGGCTCGTGGTATCGCGCCGCCATCGTTCGGGATAGTGCGGGCTATAGCGATCAAAAGTCCCGTCGCTGTGGAGACGGAACCCCCCGGTCTCTCCGTCGTTCAGCCAATCCCCCGTTACATCCCAATCTATCTCCTTGATGAGATAGAGCATCCCGTCACCCACCACGTGGTGCCAGTAGACAAGCCCCTGACCCACCAGTTGCTCCTGGGACCCGTAAAACCCGGAGCCATCGAACTCGACGATAACCCCTGGCCCCCGGGGATCACCGGGACTAAAGACATCGTCCGAGAGATGCCACCGGCCCGACGAACCCAGATAATCGTCATGAGGCCCCCGGGAGATCACCTGAAAAGTCCCGTCGCCACGGAAATCCAGTATCGTTCCCTGAACCCTGGGACGGTTCACGTTGATCCCCATGCGGTAGCGTCCCAAAATAAAACCATCGGAACTCACCGATATCCCCGGTTGAGCAGAAGGGGACGAGGNAGCCTCCCGGGAGGGCGCGGCTGCAGCCGGTTCATCGGCAACCCGGGGGGCATCCTGGTCCAGGGAAACCCGGTAGTAAAGGTAGGCTCGTCTGTCCGAGGTTGAGGGCGAGTAGATCGACTCGATCCCCGGACCGTAGCTATTCACCAGGTGTCGCTGGTTTCCCCAGGGACTGGGATTTGTCCCCACCGCTCCCCGGAGACGGGACTCGGCACGGGAGGGGTTGTACCAGTCCCCTGAATCGGCGGGATGATAGTACTGCCAATCCCGGTTTGTCCGGACCAGCACACGTCCCTGCTGATCCACCACGGCCATCATAAACCCGTAACTTCCGCCCCGGCGCGTGCCCACGGTGATTACATCGCCATCCCGAAGGGTCCCCGAGTGCTGAAAGGGCATGAGCGGGGCCTCGTCGCGACGCGTTGCGTAGGGCGGAGAGAACTCCCGCAGGGCAACACCGTTGATATAAATATCAGCTGTGTCCGCTGCGTGCCAGTGAAAGGTAACGGGTATACCCGGGTCTGCCGGGCGAGCCGGGGCAGCCGGGGCCGGCGAGGTTCCAGCCAGCGGCACAAGCTCCACCCGGAGCTCNTGACGGGGGCCCTGGAGGCGGATCGACGAGGTAAAATCCTCGTGGCCCGGCGCGGTAACCCGCAGGGANTANCCCCTGCTGCGCAGACGCATGGAGAAGACCGGATCGGCCTCTCCCACCAGCCTGTCGTTAATATAAACCTCGGCACCCCGGACGTTGCTGTGCAGCTCCAGGGTTGTCATCGCCTGGGCAAAGAGCTGCCCTGCCCCGGTGACGAGAATCACCGCCCCCACCAACGTTATCAGACGGATCTGTCGCATCATTTTGTACTCCTTGGTATCCCGGCATCGGCGTGCCCGGGACGTATCACGGAAACCCCCAAGCCCCAGATATAGCCTAGGCTTTTATTTTCCACTTCGCAATATTATTTTCCTCTTTCTTCAAAAAGGGCTGGCAAAGTCCCGGAGCTTGGCGAATACTGAAAGGAACCGGCGGTATTATGGAATTCAGGATTTCCTTATGGCCCGTCGGCTGGTCTGAAGTATGTACAAATCAGGAGGAAGAACGGTGATGAAACGTTTTCTGTCTGTCAGTTTCGTGGTGCTGGGAGCATTGATAGTCCTCGTCCTTGCGGGGTGCGATGATCTGTTTCTGGAAGAGGAGTTTATCTCCTCCACGGTAACGGGTTCCGTGGTAAACGCCCTTGCTGAGGGGAATGAGGACGAGTACTGGAAGAGCGGAGACGAAACCCTGGCGGGTGCCGTGGTCCGCTTCTACCGAAAGCAGGCAAACGGCCTCTATTCGTCGACACCGGCCTACACAACCACCGTGGGATCCACGGGCCAGTTCCGGCGCACCGATGTCACCGGCGGGCAGTACAAGCTCCAGGGGGTAAAAGATAACTGGAGTTTCGTCCCCATGGAGGTTACGGTAGCGGGAAAGACGATGAAAGCCCCTCCCATGATCGCCTACCAAAATGAGGATGAATACTCCCTGACCATTCTACTGGAGTGGCAGGACGAGACGATCGATCTGGATGCATATTTGACCTACTCTATCNATGATGGAGACACTAGAGGCACCATATCGTATACCTCCAGAAGCGCAAACTCGGGCGGGTTGCAGATGGAACTCCACCGGGATGTACAAGCGCTACCCGCAACCACCACCGGAATCCCCCGGGTGGAGACCATTACCGTCAGAGCACCAGATCCCAATGCAGCCTGGTTTGACTATTTTGGAGAATCAGAGATCGCAGGTGAGGATGTCCCCAACGACGAGTTGCGCTTCTACGTCAATAATTTCACACGGAGCAACGCATCCCTCACGGGAATCGACGGTACAGACAGCGACAAGAAATCAGCCAGCGCCCGGGTCCACCTGATGCTCAACCAGGGTGGCAACGATCCTGGCGAACACTACGGCACCTGGGTACTCCCCTGGAACACCGGCGAGAACACCCTGCAGGTCTTCTCGGTCATCCCCGGTGATGACCCTGGAACCTTCACCATCTTCACCCAAACCCGGTGGGTTGATGATGTAAATCCCGGCATCCGCTCTCTCTCCCTCGGCCCCGATGCGGCCGTGGACCAGATCCGCTAGAAAGGGGAGGCAGGAATGAANCTGAAACGACTTGCAATCCTTCTGCTGGCAGGGCTTCTCCTGCCGNCGGTTGCCATGGCCCAGCGGACCACCACCCGCCGGGCCCCCGTCACCCACGACCTCACCGTCCAGACCAACGTGCACGACGCCCGGATCAGCATCAACGGAGAGGTCATCAAGGGGAACACCCTGAGCCTCCCCGCCGGAAGCCACACCGTAGAGGTCTCGGCCCCGGGCTACCAGCTCTGGCGGCAAACGGTTCAGCTCTCGGGGGACCAGACCCTGCGGGCAACCCTCCAGCCCCAGGAGTTCACCCTCCAGGTGGAGTCCAACATCCGGGGAGCCCGGGTTTTCATCAACGGGAACCCCCGGGGAATGACAAACCACAGCGAACGCCTGCGGCCGGGACGCTACACCATCCGGGTCTCCGAGATGGGCTACCAGGACTGGGAGACCACCCTGGATCTGAACCGCGACGAACGGGTGGTGGTCCAGCTGCAACCGGCCCTGGCCACGGTTCGGGTGAGCATACCCTCGGGGCTTCTGAACTCCCGCGAGCGAAACCCCTCCTCTCTGGTGNGGGTTCGGGTGAACGGCGAGGTCCAGTCGGGCTCCTCCTTCCAGCTCCCGGCAGGGCGCTACACCGTCTCCCTGGAAAGCGGAGGCCTGGAGTTGCACCAGGACATCTCGGTGCAACCCGGCCGGAGCTACACCATCACACCCAACTTTTCCTGGTCCCTGGACTAGGCGGACACCGTTAGCACCCCCGGTTCACCGGGAATCCTCCTTCGGGGCGGCCTCGNGGNCGCCCCTCTTTTNGCCCTCANCCTTTTTNCCCTCCTCCGGCACCCGGGGGTCGTCAAAGANCANGGTGGCTCCCGGNAGCTGAATCACATCGCCCGGNTCCAGCACGCGCCGGGTAACGGGCTGGTTGTTCACCAGNATCTCCTGGGCACTCACCACCGTGGCGGTACCGCGCTTCTCGTCCCGCACGATCGTGGCGTGGCGGTCCCTCATATCGGGCGAAGAGGTCATGGTCAGATCGGCCTCGGCGCTGGCCCCGATCACCGTCTCCTGCCCCGAGAGATCCAGCACCCGGGTTGCCCCGCCCCGGAGCCCCAGAACCTCCAGATTGGGGCTCTTCCGGCGGTTCAGAAACCGGAGCNGNCCCAGCAGCGCCGCCGCAGCCAGCGCACCGGGAAAGAGGAGCAGCGTCAGGGGGTTCCAGTCCTCCCGGGGGAGCCCGAAGAGCGTCCCCGCGTAGTAGGCCCCCTCCCGGCTCACCCTCCCCTCCGGGGAATCCAGCTCCACCCGCANATACCGCTTCTGCGAGGGCATCGTCCCCGCCCGATAGCGCAGGCGGTACTCCTGAAGCATGGCCCGGCGGATCTCACCGTAGACGCGGCCCAGCTCGTCCCCGTCGGCGGCATCAAAAATCATGCCCCCGTTGGGCAGGACAATCTCCTCAAACAGGGGATCGGTTCCCCCGGCAAAGTTGACCCCGAAAGCCCCCACCCCCCGGCGCTGGAGCGCATCCCGGGCCTCCCCGGCCGGGACCGTCTCCATCCCGTAGAGGGGATGGGGGTCCCCCCGGTGAACCGAGAAGGGATAGTCCTCCCCGTCCGTAAGAATCAGCACNGCTCGCCGGCCCTCGAACNCCGCCAGATCCTCCGCCGCCAGAGAGATCGCCCGGTAGAGCTCGGTAAAGGCATCGTCCCGNCCCGGCCGGGTGATCGTCTCAAGAAGCAGCTCCACCGAAGCAACCGACTCCGTGGGAGCAGCCAGAAGCCGATAGTGCGTGTTAAAGGTGGCCAGNCCAACCCGGTCCCGCGAGGGGTCCAGATCCTGCAAGAACTGACGCACCGCCGCCCTCACCCCGGGCATTCTGGCGGGGTACATGCTCCCGGAATTATCCACCAGAAGCAGCACCGTGATCCCCTCNCGNTCCCCCGCCCGTTCTTCCAGAGAGATGAGCGGTCTGGAAACAAAGGTCTCTCCGTCGGCCGATTCCAGAACCCGCAGGTCCTCCAGGGAGANCCCCTCCAGGGGAGATCCCTCGTGATCGGTGATCCCCAGATAGAGATCCACGGTCTGGCGCCCCAGAAGCCGGGCGGTGTTCACCTGGCCCAGACGCACGTTCCAGGCCCCCCCCTCCTGGGGCAGGGTCAGCGCCGCAAGAACCACCAGGAGCGCCGCCAGGGGCCGGAAGAGAAACTTGGCAGAACCGATCTGCAGGACATCGTCGAACTTGAGCAGCACCGGGGCCGTCTCCTGATCCAGGGGGCGATCGTTGCGTTTCGTCTTTCCCTCCTCGGGAGGAACCAGCGCCTTCAGATAGAGCTCACCCCTCCTCTGGCGGAGCTCGGCGTGGTGTGGCGCCGTACCGGAGTAGCCCTGGATGAGAATATCGCTCCCGGGCCAGGACCCGATACGGAGACGACGCTGGTTCAGGATAAACTCCCGGCCCTTGTGCGGNCCGTTCAGCAGGCGAAAGACCCCACTGCTCTGGACCCCCTCGATCAGACTGTAAAAACCGGCCAGCAGAAACCCGTAGAGAACAAACCCCAGGGGGCGGGCAAGAAACTCCAGGGCTATTCCCCCCAGGAGCCCTCCCAGAAGCCCCCCCGAGAGGCCCATGCCGGTGCGCAGCCAGGACCGGCGCCGGATTCCCTCGGATACTCCCGCGCACAGNCCCAGAACAGACCAGCCAGCCACCCGCGAGGCGGCNAGCCCGACCCTGCCCGGGTCGCTGAGAAAAAAGAGCAGACCCTGCCCCAGGACAAACCCCAGGGCTCCGCCCAGCCCCCCCAGAACNCCCCCGAAGCCCGCTCCGGTAAGAATCCTGCGGAACCGGGCCGCCACAATNCCGTCGATCATCCCGAAAAAGGCCCCNATGACCGCGCCAAAGAGCAGACCCGAGACGATGCTGAACGANAGATAGGTGGGGAAAAAGCGCTGGACCAGAAGCATCACCTCCACCAGGGGCCACAGGGCAAGCCCGGCCAGCACTCCCACGGCCAGATAGATCANGCGTCGTATCAACAGAGACATCAGGGACTCTCCTTCAGGGGTTCCAGGTGGACCTGGAGATGAAGTCTGGCCTGCTCGGGGGCGATGGCGAGACTGAAGATCTGCTCCCCGTACCCGGGGTGGCGAAACTGAAACCGGTAGATCTGACCGCTGCGGAGACGGGAGGCCGCCTCGGCCGACCAGGGGAGNCTGCGGTTTCCCAGAAAGAGGAAAATCTCCGCCTCATCGGTCAGGCGNCGCCCGCTCTCGCGGTCCCTCACGTCGAAGGATACCACCAGCGGAAGCTCGGGAACCTCCAGAAAATCCGCCACCAGGTGATGGTGCCCCTCGCTCAGGGGGGGCACCTGGAAGGACTGCCACCAGAGGGCGGTGCCGGCCTCGATCTTGGCGCGGTACGACCCCGGGGGCAGATGCTTCCGCCGCGCCCGAAAGAGAAAATACCGGGAGGACTCCCCCTGGGGGTCGGGGAAGAAGCGCAACTCCCCCCCGTCCAGAGCGGGGATGCGGTCCCCGTCGTCCTTGAAGAGGGTTCCCCGCAGGAAGACCTCCTTCCCCTCCAGACCGGAGTTTCCCACCCGGACGGTCACCTCCAGAGCGCCCCAGGAATCGGCCTGGAAGAGCTCCCGGTGCACCCCCCGGTGAAGCCCCCACGCCACGAGGGAAGCCAGAAGAGCGGCCGTCACCAACCCCGCCAGGGCCATCACCCGCGCCCTCCTCCGGGGCCGCACCCGCAGGGCATCACCCTCCAGGCAGGCCTCCACCAGAGAATCGATCCGGCCGTGGGGCCGCAACCTCAAGCGACGATTAATGCGATCAATCACGCGATTCAGATCGGAAACACGCCGCGCCGGGAGGGGCCGCAGCATTCGCCCGATCATGCGAGCCGTGAAAAGGGAAATTCTGGGGTTGATCTTTCGCGGCCGCCGGTAGCGGCCCTTCTGGATCAGGGAGATCACCTCGGGTGAGAACGTCCCCGGGTAGGGACGTTTTCCCGTAACCATCTCGTAGAGGACGACCCCCACGGAATAGATATCGGCCCGGTGATCCACGGAACGGGTGTTCTGAAACTGCTCGGGCGCCATGTAGCTGGGCGTCCCCAGGGTCATACCCTCACGGGTCAGGGCCGATTCCTCCTCACCGCCGTGGATCGTGGCGATCCCGAAATCGACGAGCTTCACCTCGCCCCGGGAGGAGATCAGGATATTGGCAGGCTTGATATCGCGGTGGACCACCCCCCGCTCGTGGGCGTAGGCCAGGGCCCGGCAGACCTCCCTCAGAATCAGCAGGGCGGCATCCTCCTGGACATACCGGTGCCGCCGGATCAGCTCCTCCAGGGACACCCCCTCCACGTATTCCAGAACGATATAATAGGAGGACCCCTCGCGGAAATGGTCGTAGACGTCCACGATCGCGTCGTTGCGCAGATCCATCATGATCTGGGCCTCCCGGCGAAAGCGTTCGCGCATGTCGGCGCTTCCCCGGAGGGTGAGTTTCTTGATAATCACCGTCCTGTCCAGGGTGGGATGCCGGGCCGTATAGACCGCACCCATGCCCCCCTGGGCAAGACGCTGAAGCACCTGGTACTTGCCTATCGTCTCAACTGTCCTGGCCATGCCGGGCCGCCTCCTCGTCGGGGTAGTTCGGAAGATCCCGGGGCTCCCGGATCGCCTGAAGATCCTGGATGTCCCGGCAGGGATCGAATCGCCGGTTCACCGGCGGCAGGGCGACCACAAAGCGGTCGGGGTTGTGAAACTGCACGAACTGCCCCCGGGCACGCAGGGCGTAGAGCCCTCCCACGGGCCGGTGCCCTCCCAGATAGACCGCCCCGGCGGAGCTGCCGCACCGCAGATAGTGGTCCACCATGGCAGCCACGCTACCCTCCCCGGCCCGACCGTTATCGGTCCAGGTAAGGCCCTCCACCACCTCGGGATCGCTGCGGTAGTTGATCACCCGGGATCGCTCAAAGAAGCGAAGCGGCTCGGCGTGACTCGCCAGGGAGGAGGGCCCCACCGCCAGCAGGGGAAGGCTCTTCTCGAACCGTCGGACCCCCTCCAGGGGAGCCCCCGGAAAGAAGCGCTCCATGTAGGCCGCCACCATGGCCCCCTCCAGCACAAACTTGCCGAAGGGATAGTTCCCCTGGCCCCTCTCGTTGGTGATGTTCTCGTGGTTTCCCTTCAGACCGTGAACCCGGTCAGGATAGGAAGTTTTCAGCAGGGCCACAACCTGCAGAACCCCCAGACTCTCCCGCATCTCGGCATCCATGGCAGGGCGCCTGCGGAAGCCCCGGGAAAACTCCTTGTACGCCCGGAGCCAGCGCTCGCGGCCCCGAGCCTCGGCGTGGACGTAGTCTCCCAGAAAGAGCACCTGCGCCCGATCCTGCTCCAGAGCGTCGAGCAGGGGGCGGTCGATCCCGTGATCGGGGAAGGACGTCTTCAGGAGGCAGGCCAGCAGGTCCAGCCGGGCGTGGATATCGGGCAGCACCACCAGGGGCAACTCGGGCCGGAGATAGACCACCCCCCCGGGCAGCCCCTCCCGGTCGGGGGGGCGCTGCCACGAGGGCTCCGTCTCCAGGACAGCGCAGGCCCGCTCCATGTCGCTGGCCAGCTCCCCGGGATCGGGCGGCCTCTTCTGCCGCAGGATCCGGTCAAAGCGATCCCGGAAAGATTCACCCCCGGGAGTCACCTGGTCTCTCCCCCCCATTGGACGGTCACCCCCGCAGGAGGGTCTTGTTGACCTCGACGAAGTCTTCCGCCAGAACCCGGGTCACCCCGGTAAGAACCTGCTGTTCCTCTTCGGGGTCCATCTCCTCCTCAAGCAGGGCGATCGCAAAGAGCGCCGAGCTTGTATGGATGGGCCCCTGCGAAAAGGAGGCCAGCTTATCCAGGGCAAGATCATCTGTCAGAGCCGTTGCGTCGGCCGTGGCCGCGTCGGGAACATCCTGGCGCAGACCGATCGAGGTGTACTCCACCCGCCGGCCCTCCCCGNTGAGGGGACCCACCGTGATAAGGGAGCCCGAGTAGGTCAGAACCAGCGCCCCCCGGGCCTCGTCGGCCCCAAAGAGCGATACCTGGGACAGGCCGTGCTCCTCCTGGCGCTGCTCAAAGAGCGTTTTCTTCTCGAGCCAGGCCCGGGCCATACGCTCCAGCGACTCCTCCGTATCGGGCAACCCCGACGTGGCGGTGATCCGCCGCAGGTGCTCCTGAACCGTTTCCGGTATCTGATCAAAAAAATGTTCCATATCTTCCTCCTGGGCCGACCCACCAAAACCTGTGAAAATCGGCCGGCGTGATACATTGAAAGCATTCCACACGTGCCGGTGGATTTCCAGTTCCGAGGAGGAAAGTATGTCCCGTATTCAGGAAACCCCTACAACGATGGTATCGGAAGAGACGGTACCACACAACATGAAAGCTCACCTTGCCGCGATCGCCGACGAAACAGAGATCCTTCCCCGGGAGGCTGCGCTCCGGGCCGTAACACAGAACTGGCTGGAGAAGGTCCGGCTCTTTCGGGACCAGACCGCAGCCCTCCGCATGGTTCAGAAACCGAAGCTGTGCCGGGAAGATCCCCGGGGAGCCATACTTCTCACCTGCTCAGGGTCGCTCATCGTTCTGGGGCCGCAGAACGGCAAGGGAACGCGCTCCTTCGAGTACGCCAGTATCTCCCTGCGCAAGGACGTTCCCGATCTCGCACGATCGGAGGAGGCCTGGCTGGAAGAAGATGCCGAAACTGGCCGGATCGCCCGTTTCGGGGGGGCCCCGGTCACGCGGAGCTCGGAAATTCTCTCCATAGCGACCTTTGAGGAGGAGCTTCCCTGGACCGATCAGAAGGAGCGCCTGCGCCAGGGGGCCATCTTCCTGACCAACGGTTTTCTTCAGGCAAACCGGACCATCAACTCCTGCCGGGAACACGGGTCTTGCCGGGAGCAGGGGCCAGAGCGGTTTACCCTGCGTTCCATGGTCCAGTACGTGGCAACACGGAACGAGCTGACCCAGGATAAAACCCGGGAGATCATTCTGGACTACCTCACCATGGTAGAGACGGGGGTTCTTCTGGGAGAGCGCGTCTCCCTGGGCCCTCTTGGCGCGGTCCACCTTCATCTCAGGCACCCCCAAAAGGCGCGGATGGGCCGTCACCCCGGAACGGGGGAAGAGATCCTGATACCAGCCAAGCCCCGGAGAGCCATTCCCCGCGTCTCCTTCTCGTCCCGTTTCAAGGCCAACACCCTGGAACTTCCCCAGGAACGGATCGAGGAGCTTCTGCGTCGCGAAGCGGGAGAATAACCGGGAGAACAGGGACAATCGCGCAAAAAGACGCTACAATGATCACCCGCCAGGGGGCACCAAGACACCAAGGCCCCAAGGCATCGGGACTATCAGGAGCGTCAGGACCATGAGAGAACGGAAGAATCTTTTTTCGCAGGACACCTTCATTTCCGGGGGTGACGACGATCTGGTGATCCAGAAGGCGGCCACCATCAGGTGCGGCCTGAAGCCGCTTCTGGAGGCCCACGGAAAGAGCAAGGCCCTCTCGCGGAAGTCCATCGGGATCGGCCGGGACAAGCACAACGGGGTGATCATCGCCGATCCCCAGGTCTCCAAGTTCCACGCGATCATCACCTTTAAAAAGGGAGATGCCTTTATCAAGGACACGGGGAGCACCAACGGCACCCTGGTAAACGGCGAAAAGCTCCCCACAAACAAGCCCCGCCTCCTGAAAGACCAGGATCTGGTGATCGTGGGGACAACCCGCCTTACAATTCGGTACTAAAGATGAAAGACTCCGGGGGGTACCGGCCCCATACACGACGGGCGCTGCCGGAGAACCCTCCCACAGCGCCCGTACCNTGACGATTACCTCACCCGGTACTTATTGCCGGAGCGGAGCCAGGGCAGCCCTGGCCACAGCGGCTTCGATCTCCCCAGGAAGCTCGTATACAGCCTGGGATGCCAGTTCATCCAGCTTCGAGGCCCTACCGGTGATAACATGCAGAATCTCATTCATCTTGCTTACGTAGGCGTGAACCACATCGTAGGGATCTATCGNACCCGTGGAGGGCGAGATCTCTTCGACCTTGAACCCGTAGATTCCACCGTGCAACACAATCCGATCGAGTTTTTCGGTCATCTCCGTGAGGGTCATGTTCCTGAAGACATCGGCGGTAACGGAATCCATAAAATCCCTGGTCCGGCGCACCATCCCCATGTACGAAATAAGCCCCATCTCGGAAAGATCCGCGTAGATCACGCTCCGGGAGCCATCGGCAAAATTCACCTCGGCCTGGCCGACGGGCACCAGGGAATCGAACTTCAGGGACTCTCCGACACTCACACGCAGGTTNTCCTCGCTCCGAACGCTGCCNCTCGCCACATCGTAGATCTGCCACTGGCCCAGGGCAGACACGCTGTAGGAGGCGGTCACCTCGGCTCCCGNAACGTTATGGATCCGCTTCTCTGTTACCTCCAGAGGATTCATATCGGACTCAAGGGAATCGATTCCCACATAGAGGAGCAGATCAACACCCTGCGCTCTGGCAGCAGCCAGCACGGTGGAAGCGTTCTGCCTGGCCCCCACACCAAGGGTACCTGCGGGAACCAGATCGGTTACCCTGGCCAGATCGTTATCGCCCATCAGCCGCTGGCCGAGGCGGGAAGCGATCTCTCCCTCGGCGTCGTTCACGTAGACGTAGAGCCGTGCCATCGAGGCGTTCTCTGCCTGGGCAATGAGATCAGCCGTATCCTGGTAGTTCTGGACGTAATTCCCCACGGTCCGGAAATGAGCCAGGGCGACACGGGCATTCTCAAATCCCCCCGCTGCCAGGGCCGCTATTCCTGCCTGATAACGGGCCTCGGCCGCCACCTGTCGGGCCTCCCCCAGCTGGGCGCTGAAGTNCTCCGTGGAAAAGCCCATGCGGAGATCGTTCACATCGCTATGAAGTTTCACCAGCCGCTCGTAGAGGGAGACAGCTCTCTCGTAGGGGAACTCCTCCGACGAGGCCTTGGCCTGGCTGATCTGCTCCTGCAACTGGCTCGTGGCTTTGGGCAAAGCCCTGCGCAGCAGACCCGGAGCATCGTCGTGCTCGTCATTTGCCTGAAGAGCCTTCACGGCGTTCTCCGTCGCTCCCACGTAGTTTCCTGCGTCGTAATCCCGCTCTGCTGCCCGGTATTCCCGGTTACCTGCGGTCATACAGGAGGCAAAAAACAGGAGGGACACCGCAAGAGCAAGCACACTCCCCTTCGATCCATACCTGAACATAGAAATCTCCTTTTCTGAATATCCGGGCCGCCCCGTTGCACCAAGGCAACCTGCAAAACGGTCCGGGGCCTGCGCTCTTTGGCGGAGCCCGGGGGGCGCTCCGCCAGAATCATTCCTGCTTCCGGTATCAGTTCCGTCCGATCGCATTTGCCGCAGGGGCAAAGTTCAGCTGCGAGAACCCGGCGCGTACCGCCGAGGCCGTGTTGGGAGTAAAACTCGAGGGGGCCTNCCGAACCTGTTCTCCCACCTTACTCTCGATAACAGGGATATCGGAACTCACGCCCACCAGCACTTCGTTCCCCTTCGCCTCGTCCCGGTGGGTCGCACGGGTGGTATACACGCTCCGCCCGTCGGACACGCGGATAACCTCCAGGTTGTACGTCACCGTTACCGGGGCTGACAGGGCCTGGTAGGTGTGCATCACAGCGGCGTTGCGCCAGAAATCACTCACCCCGTGGTCTTCCCGGAGCTGCTGGTTGAAGGTGTCCATTCCCCCAACGTTTTCGGCGAGCGTCCGCGCAGCGTGCCAGCCGTCAACCTTGCTGTTGCCGGGATCCAGGTGCACCGACCCGTCCAGTTTCTGGTAGGCCGAGATCTCTTTGGACTCGCGCCGCTCCACGGGACGTACGTTCCCCACGGAGGCATCGGCGGTGATCTTTACCAGAAAGTCGATATTAAATCCTCTGGCATCGTCCAGACTGCTCTCCGTTGTCAGCTGCCTCACATTGCGATGGAAGGTATTGCTGCTGTCGGGGTAGATAAGACTCGCCGCCTTGTCCTGATTATTGTTCCACCACCGTCCGGTTCCCCGAAAGTGGCGCTGTCGCTGCTCGGCCTGCTCCCTGCTCTGATCGGTGAACATCCACAGAACCTTGCCCCGCTGGCTTTCCAGAGCTCTCTCCATGGCTCCCGTGACACGGTCATGAGAGGCGGCGTGGTCGGGCTCCAGAACCACATGAACCACCGTTCTGGAAGACTCGATGAACTCCGCAAAGTCCTCAATTGCATCCTCGTGACCGGTTACAGCAGGCCAACCGCCGACAAAAGCCACGTACCGCAGGAAGACGTCTTCGGCTCCCCATTTGCTGTCCCGGGTACCGTTGAAGGCGCGCACCGCGGCACGAGCTTCTCCGTGATAGAGATCGGCGAGCCGTTGCGCGTAGGGATAAATCCGCGGGTTCACCTGGTCGTTGTCATCCACGTAGTCCCTGGCCTTTACCGCTACCCCCAGGGCCTCTTCCAGGGCCGCCACGTTCCCCCGCCGTGCCAGCCGGTCGGCCTCGGCAAGGATAACGTCCTGGGCCTTGCTGTTCAGCTCTGCCGTGAGGGCTTCTACCTCTTCGGTCTTCTCAAAACGAGCTGCCGCCGCCATGATCCTGGTCGCACCCTCCAGATTTGCCATGGAGAGCGCACCCACCAGGGGGGCTGCCGACTCGACAAGAAATCCGGCGATCGCGATCTCGGCAGCCTGGCGCTCTTCTGCCCCCTGCACAAAGGAACGGGTGATCGTCTGGAGCGCCTCGATCGCCTCGTCGTACTCGCCAGCCTCGATCAGACCCGACGCCTGGCCAAAGGCGATGGCATAGCCCTGCTCCCGGG
The DNA here is from genome assembly GCF_000373545.1 of Alkalispirochaeta alkalica DSM 8900. Classification (GTDB taxonomy): domain Bacteria; phylum Spirochaetota; class Spirochaetia; order DSM-27196; family Alkalispirochaetaceae; genus Alkalispirochaeta; species Alkalispirochaeta alkalica. The sequence continues at coordinate 110,697 of NZ_KB891761.1, read as the reverse complement.
CCTCGGCCAGGGGTGTCTCGTAATCGGTGAGCGCCACCGTTACCGATTCCTTGCCCCGCTCGATAACCCTGGAGTCAGGCCGGTCTCCGGGCATCCGCGAGACGTAGTGGACAAACCAGTACATGTTTCGCAGGATCTTCACCTTCTCCTGCAGAACTTCCGAGGTCTGTTCCTCCTGGCCCAGCTCGGCCAGACGGGCCTCTACCTTGGCGAGGGAATCTTCGTAGTTTTCAACAATAAACTTGTAGGAAGGCCAATGCTTGTCGTCCCTGTTAATGGCAGCCGCAGCGTTCATCAGCGCCGCATCGTGTTCGCCCCTCTCCAGAGCCTGTTTGGCCCGGTTGAAACTGTCGGCACCGCTGCTAAAGGGGTTTGCAATACCCAGCATCTGGCAACTCGACCCAAGGAAAACCACCACCACAACCGCAAGAACGCGACAGCAGGATCCTTTTTTCGGGATCATTCCCATACCTTCCTCCTTACTTCTCCATCTCTCTCTTTAAACCTTTACCTTGGAGGGGCCCGGCCATGGCACAGGATCTCCCGCACCAGACTGCTTCCTTTTTCCCCGGTCCCCGATACCCCGGGCCNGGACGAAAGGACGCTCCCCCTCTGGAGTGTACGAGACGAATCTTAAATACACCTTAAACAAACCTCAGGGGAAAGAGAATTTCTCCGCTCTGCCAGCCCCGACGGAGNCCCGGGGGAACGCTGTTCATCTCCNGTTTATCTCCTGTTCAGGCTGNGGCCATTCTCCTAACAGGAGACCCTCCGTACCCTCTCTCCCATGAAGACGATCTTCCGGATTTCCCTGTTTTTTTTCACTCTCACCGCCCCGCTCCTGCTGGCCCGGACGCCATCTCCGGTGGCGGTTCCGCCCCCCCAGCAGGAACCNACCCTGGAGCTGGACGTGGAAACAGCCGTCGACCTTGCTCTGGCGGCTCATCTGGGCCTTCGGTCCCGGAGAATAGATACCCTCATGGCGNCCCGGGACTATCAGTACCGGCACTCTCTCTTTATTCCCGAGATCGCCCTTCAGGGTTCACTGTCACGACCGAACGAGGCTGCCGAAGCCCTCTTTCCCGGCCAGGACGATCCGGCACGGTGGCGCCTGGACACAGCTCTCTCGGCAACCCTNACCCTCTCGCCCCACATGATTCACTCCATACGGGCCGTTACCCAGGCCTACCGGGATTCCCGGGTTGAACTGGAGGACGCTACCCGGGAAATCGATCTGGAGGTCCGCCGGTCCTTCTATCAGGTCCTGATGCTGGAAGAGCAGCTTCGTCTGGGAGAGCGCCGNCTGGACGCCGCCCTGGAACGGGTAGAGGAGATCCGGAATCAGTACGACGCCGGGCTGGTGGACGAGCTCACCCTGCGGCAGGTCCAGGTTTCTGCAGAGAACCAGCGTCCCGCCCTGGTGCAGCAGCGCCGGGGCCTTCAGACGGCCCGGTACCGCCTGGGAACCACCCTGGGGATTCGCACCATGGAGGGAGTGATCCTCAGGGGAAAGATCGAACCGGAAGAGCTCCTCCAGCTCGATCAGGAGGAACTTCTGGGACTCGCATCCCGGAACGACCAGGTCCAGGCCGCGCAGCGGGCCATAGAATCGGCCAGGATTCAGAAAGATCTGGCCCGTTCTGCCCTGATGCCCAGCCTCTCCCTGGGGCTTTCCCTGGCCCCGTCCCTCACGGGGGATCCCTGGTCCGATGATCTCTGGCGCAGTGGAAACTGGGACGACGGAGGAAGCTTCTCCGTGACCGTGCGCCAGCCCCTGGAGGGATTTCTCCCGGGCTCCTCCACCCGCCAGAAGATACAGAACCAGGAGGACCGGATTACCCAGGCCCACCTCAGGGNAGNGGAGGTGCTGGAATCGGTGGAGGTCCAACTGGTGGATCTGCTGGGATCNCTGGAATCGTCGGCCGAGGCGATGCAATCGGTCCGGAACAACATAGCCCTGGCAGAACGGACCTACGAACTGGCCCGGGAGGCCTACGCCGGCGGGCTCCGCGACTATTCCGTGGTGCGCGATGCCGAAATAGATCTGGCCGATGCCCGGCTTCAGCTTCTGCAGGAGCAGCACACCTACCGGGAACTGCTTCTGGACCTTTCGCACCTGCTGCAGACCCCCCTCCCGGGAGAAACCCGGGACCTGACAGAGGGGGAATNNCCNCTGGAGCACACAATAGCGCCAGAGGGAAAAACAGAAAAGGAGAACCCCTGATGAAAAAGACCGCCACAAAAATACCCGGATCATCGCCAGGGCCGGGAACGACANCCCTCTTCCCCCTGCTCTTTCTTGCCCTGNCGGTGCTCGCGAGCTGCGAGGGTCCCCGAACCGGCGAAGGCCCCCGGAACAGCACCGACAGCGAGACCCTCCAGGGGGAGGGNCACGAGCAGGAGAGAGACCGTTACACAACCACCGTGGAGGTNATTACCCTGGCCCCCTCCCTCCTGCGGGATTATCTGGATATTCCCGCAGAGATCAGCCCCGCCTCGCAGGTGGAGGTCTTCGCCGACGTGGAGGGNGAACTTCTGGAGTTGCCCCTCCAGGAAGGAGATCGGGTCACCCGGGACCAGCTTCTGGCCAGGATAGACCCCTCCCGGGCGGGGCAGCGCTTCTCCCTCAGTTCCATCACCGCACCTATCAGCGGAACCGTGGTAGAACTTCCCTTTCAGGCCGGTTCCCGGATCAACCTGCAGACACCGGTGGCCCGAATAGCCACAACCGATGACCTGGAACTGACCACGCACATCCCCGAACGCTATATCTCCCGAATCGGACGGGATACCCCCGTGGAGGTCCGGCTCGACGCCCTTCCCGGAGAGACCTTTTCCGCAAGGATCTCCAGACTGAGCCCCCTGGCGGACCCCGCAAGCAGGACCATCGGGGCAACCCTGGTCTTTCTGGAGAGGGACCGGAGGATCCGGCCGGGTTTCTTTGCCCGAACCCGGATCATTCTGGAAGAGCAACCCCGGGCACTGGTGGTTCCCCAGGACGCGGTGATCCGCCACCACCGGGAGGGAACCTACGTCTTCGTGGTGGATGACGGGAACAGGGCCCGGCAGCGACCCGTCTCCACGGGGATAGAAATCGACGGTCTGGTGGAGCTGCGACAGGGAGTTTCTGAAGGCGAGCAGATCATCATTCGCGGTCAGAACAGAGTCTCCGACGGGACCCCGGTACGCCTCCTGGAGGGGGATCACCGATGATCGTACGGAACGTTGTCGACAGGCCCACCACATTTTTTGTGATCTTTGCCATTTTCATCGGCTTTGGCGCCTATACAGCCCTGGATCTCTCCATCGATCTGTTGCCGGAGATAGATCCTCCCGTTTTGCTGGTAACAACCNACTACGACGGGGCCGGCCCCGAAGAGGTGGAACGGCTGGTTACACGCCCCCTGGAATCTCTCCTGAGTAACGTCTCCAACATACACTCCCTCACCTCCACCACCAGCCAGGGCANCAGCATGGTGATCGTCGAGTTTTCCTGGGGGACGAACATGGACTCTGCCACCAATGACATACGGGATCGGTTGGAGCTGGCCCGGGGAACCCTCCCCGACGATGCATCATCGCCNATGATCTTCCGCTTCGACCCCTCCATGATACCCGTCCTGATGCTCCAGCTCACAGGAGACCGCTCTCCCGATCAGCTCCGGGAGATCGCCCTGGACCTGGTTCAGCCCCGGTTGGAGCAGATCGAACATATTGCCCAGGCCCAGATTCAGGGAGGACAGGAACAGGTGGTCCGGGTCGACCTTCTGCGAAACCGGCTGGATGCCTACGGCCTCACGATCGCCGAGATCTCCCAGGCCGTGGCCTCCCAGAATCGGGAGATCGGGGCAGGCCAGCTGATCGAGGGAGACACGGACTTCGTGGTACGCACCACCGGGGAGTTTTCCTCCCTCCGGGAAATCGAGGAGGCCCAAGTGGCTCGGCGCGGAGCCACCCCGGTGCGGCTGGGGGATCTCGGANGCGTATCCCTGGGAACCCGCCGGGANACCGAAGCCGTCTACATCAACGGTGTTCCCGGAGTGTACATCAACGTTCAGAAACAGAGCGATACCAACTCCGTGGAAGCGGCAGACAACGTTATTGCCCGGCTCGACCGGATCAACCGGGAACTCCCCGACGGTGTCCGGCTGAGCGTGATCAACGATACCACCGAATCGATCAGGAACTCCCTGGCAACGGTTACCAGCCAGGCCCTTATGGGAGCCCTGCTGGCGGTGATTATCCTCTTTATCTTTTTGCGAAGTCTCAAATCCACCCTGGTTATCGCCGTCTCTATCCCCGCCTCGATTGTGATCACCCTGACGATTATGTACTTTGCCGGACTCACCCTGAACCTCATGACCCTGGCCGGTCTGGCCCTGGGCGTGGGCCTCCTGGTGGATAACTCCATCGTCATTCTGGAGAACATCTACCGGTACCGGGAAAAGGGAGTGAAACTGCGNCCGGCAGCGTTGCTGGGAACCCGGGAGATGGTGAACGCCATCGTGGCGGCCACCCTCACCTCGGTGTGCGTCTTTGTCCCCCTGGTACTCTTCCGGGAGCGCCTGGAAATTGCGGGAGAACTCTTTGCAGGGCTCGCCTTCACCGTGGTGATCTCCCTGATATCGTCTCTCCTGGTGGCTGTTTTTCTGGTTCCTGTCCTGGCCAGCCACTACTTCCCGCTGATTACCCCCGTCCAGCGCCCCCTCCGGGGATGGCTGAAACGACTGGACCAGGTCATGGNTTCTCTCTTTCTCGGGCTTGACCGGGGCTACCTTCGCCTTCTGGGCCTGGTGCTGCGCCACAAGATAATCACCACCCTGCTGGTGCTCTCCCTCTTNGGAGGGAGCCTCGGCCTGATACAGTTCACGGGGTTCGAGCTCTTCCCGGCCCAGGACGAGGATAGTCTGGAACTCAACGTGACCATGCCCGTGGGGACCCGCCTGGGCCGAACCGAAGAGGTGCTCCTGGAACTCTACGAGATTATCCGCCACGAGATAGCAGGGTTCCAGCACATCGTGGTTGACGCCGGAGGAGGAGGCGCCGGGGGACGCTTCGGAAGCAGCTCTTCCCACACCGGTTCCATCACCATAACTCTTCCTCCCTATGAGGAACGGATCGAATCGGCCCGGGAGATCCAGGAACGGCTGCGACCCTACTTCCCCCGCTTTCCCGGAGTAGAATTCTCCTTTGGGAGCGGGCAGAGAGGTCTGGGCGGGGGCCGTCCCATCAGCATCCGGATACGAACCGACGATACGAGCCGGGCCGGGGAGATCAGCGACCAGATACTGGAAATCCTGGAGNCGATCCCCGAGACCCTGGACCCCGAGTCTGACCTTACCCGCGGGCTTCCCCAGATAGACGTCGAGATAGACCGTGAACGGGCCTACGCCATGGGTCTGAGCATCACCACCATTGGCCAGGAAATACGGGCCAATATCGANGGTATCACGGCATCGCAGTTCCGCCGCGATGGTGATGAGTACGATATTGTGCTCATCCTGGACGANGCAGACCGGACCCACCTGCCCGACCTGAACCGCATCACCGTNACCAGCTCCAGCGGAGTGCGGGTGCCCCTCTCCAGTATCGCCTCCTACCGGAGAACCTCGGGGCCCGTGACGATCCGCCGTGAAGCCCAGGCACGCCAGGTCACGGTAGAGGCGGACCTGGCCCCGGGGGCCCAGCTGGTCCAGGCAGAGCAGGAGATACGCCGCCTCATGAACGAAGGNATTCCCCCCGAGGAGGGGGTGGTCATCCTCTTTGCCGGAGACTTTGAGGACCTCCAGCGGTACGGCCAGGTCTTCCTGGCGATCATCGTGGTGGCGATACTTCTTGTCTTCGGGGTGATGGCGGCCCAGTTCGAATCCTTTGTGGATCCCTTCATCATCTTCTTCACCATTCCGCTCACCCTGATCGGAGTAATCGTCACCCATCTTCTCATGGGGGTAAACCTGAGCATCCTGAGCGCCGTGGGGTTCGTTATGCTCGTGGGGATTGTGGTGAATAACGGAATTGTCNTGGTGGATTACACAAACCTTCTGCGGAAGCGGGGCGTTCCCCTCACCGAGGCCTGTCTCCAGGCCGGAGAAAACCGGCTCCGACCGATCCTCATGACCAACCTCACCACCATTCTGGGGCTTGTTCCCGTCTCCTTTCTGGAGGGGCAGGGATCAGAACTGATTCGACCAATCGGTATCACCGTGGTGGGAGGGCTCACGGCGAGCGCCATTCTGACGCTCTTTTTTGTGCCGCTCCTCTACGCTGCCATAAACAGCAAGACCGATGCCTTCAGGGAGCGTCGCCGGGCGCGGCTCGAACGCCGCTTTGAGCATCATGCAGATCACCAGACAGAAACGGAAGGACCCAGGCCATGAGCGAAACCAGGAACTGCCTCCGGGTAGAAATAATTCTGAACCAGGCGGTGGAGGAAGATCTCCTTGAGCGATTCCAGACCCATCGGGCGGGTCGGGCCTTTACCCGGCTGTGCCCNGTCTTCGGCAGAGGATCGAGCGGAGAGCGCCGGGGCGATCAGGTCTGGCCCGAGGAGAACGTCCTGATCCTGATCTACTGCGACCGCGATGAGAAGGACCGGCTTGTCCGGGCCGTGCGGGAGGTGAAAGGCCTCTACCCCGACGAGGGGATAAAGCTCTTTGCCTCGGCGGTNGATCTTCAGGAAGTATAACGATTCAGGAGCAGAAGCAGTATAATGAGGGGCGGGAAGACCATGACCGGATCGATACTGATAGTCGAAGACGACACCGACATAGGACAGCTCATGCGCGCCTACCTCCATCAGGAGGGCTTCAGCACGGAGATCGCCGAAACCGGCGAGGCCGCCCTCCAGGCTCTGGCCGCGCAGCCCTGGGACCTCATTCTGCTGGATATCAACCTGCCCGGCATAGACGGCTTTGAGGTCCTCCAGGAGCTCCGACGGAACCGGGATACCCCGGTGATCATCANCACGGCCCGCAAGGAAGACCTGGACGTGGTCTTTGGCCTGGGGGCCGGGGCCGATGAATACGTGACAAAACCCTTCTCTCCCCGNGTCCTGGTGGCTCGTGTCCGGGCTCTTCTGCGAAGAGTCCAGGTAGAGCAGCGGGGCANCGCCATCCCGCCCGGTGAAGAAACCGGTGAGGAAGCCCGAGACNAAACCGGACAGGAGAAGGATCTTCCTTCGGCNGAAGCGGAGATAATCCGCCTGGGGCCGGTCTCGGTGCACCTGGAAACCTGGCAGGTACTGAAGGGAGACAGGGAAATCTCCCTGGCACCCCGGGAGTTTGCNCTCCTGCGTTATCTGATCCAGTGCAAGGGAAAGCCGGCAGGCCCCAAAGAGATCTACCAGGCCGTCTGGGGAAACGAGTACGGCGATCTCTCCAGCGTGGCCGTCCATATCCAGCGATTGCGCCGCAAAATTGAGGAAAACCCCGCCGACCCGCAGTATATCCTCACCCGCCACGGCTACGGCTACGTTCTCGCCGGTGGCCCTCCTCCCCCAGAGGGGGAANCCCCGTGAAGCACAGNACAAAGATACGGGCCATGATCATCGCCCTCACCCTGACACCCTTCTTTCTCATNNCCTTCTCCTACTACATGATCACCACCTTCTCCCGGGANTTTGCTCTCTTTCGGGAGGTCCTGGAATGGCAGGAATGGGTGGAGACGGAGCTGACCGGCCAGATACGGCAGGGCATCCTGGACCAGGACGGTCTGGAAGATCGGGAATTTGCCTTTGTGGTACTCACCGAGGAGATGGAAGTTGCCGCCGGCTCTGCGGGACGGCACCCCAAGGCGGGGACTCTCGCAACGAGTCCGAACCCCCAGGCCGAGCTCCTGGCCCACATCGAGAGACACCTGGGAGAAACCCGGTTCAGCCTCCTGGCGGTACAGGACCCCGGCAACGACCGGTACTACGTGATCTACGAACACCCCGTGATCAAGCCACCCCGGAGGCATCCCGCAGGCAGGCATCTTCTGCCCCTCACCCTGGTNGCGCTGGCCCTGATAGCGGGGAGCGTGGTGGGAACAACGATCCTGCAGGACTTCTCCCGCAAGCTGGAANTCCTGCGCCACTCCACCCACCGCATCGCGGCAGGAGACATCACCACCGCCATCTCCGCAGATTACCGCGACGAGTTCGGCCTGCTGGCCCAGGACCTGGAGTTCTTGCGCCACTCCCTGGACCAGGCCCGGGCGCAGCGGACCCGCATGGTCATGGGCNTCTCCCACGATCTGAGCACCCCCCTGACCACCATCAAGGGCTACGTCGAGGCCCTGGAAGACGATATCTTTGGAGAGCCTCGNGAGCGCACCCAGGCNCTCCAGGCGATCTCCTCCAAGGCCGATCTGCTTCAGGAGCGGATCGATCAGCTCATCGATTTTGCCCGCCTGGACTCCCCTCTCTACGCGACGTCGCTGGAGACGGTGCGGGCCAGGGACTATTTCTCGGAGGTCGCCGGGACACTCCGCAGAGACGTGGAACTCACGGGGAGGCAGTTCNGNCAGGAGATATCACTCCCCCGGAACAGNATGGTGCGGGTTGACCGGCGGTTGATGGATCGGGTCTTCGAGAATCTCTACCAGAACGCGATCCGCTATACCCGGGAGGAGGACACGCTCTTCTTTCGGGTTCGTCCCGGCCAGGGGAAGGAGATCTTTGAACTCGAGTTCGCCGATAACGGCCCCGGTTTTGGCGAGATTCCCCCGGAGGAGGTTTTTGAGCCCTTTCGCCGGGGCTCCCACGGCCGGAACGAGCCGGGCCTCGGCTTCGGCCTCACCACGGTGAGATCCATCGCCGAGACCCTGGGATACACCGCCTCGGCGGCGGNCTCCTCCGAGGGGGGAGCCGCCATCGTCCTGCGGGGCCCCCTGATACCGGAAAATTCCGGCCCCTCAGAGTGAGTCCATCGTTACCAGGGGGATATCCTTCGCTGCGGCTCCCTTCAGAGCCTCCTGGCGCGTGGCGTCAAAGCGGTATCCCTCGCTCGTGAGGGGCCAGAGCAGGGGCATCAGCGAGTGGATGGCACCGGAGAAGCCCTGGAGAATGGCGCCCAGGTTCTCCGTCCCCCGCGAGAGCGCGGCCTCGTTCTCTATGGAGAAGGGNCCGGAGAAGCCCTTTTCCAGCANGGTCTCCACAAAGGCCCGCCAGTCCATGCTGTCGCTGCCACCGAACCCGGGAAGCATGGCCTCGTAGTTCAGGCGGTCCCATTCGTGGGCCGGTACGGGAACCCCCGCCCGCTCGGCCAGTTCCGACGAGACGAGCTGCATGGCGTACATGCCGCCCCAGTGAGCAGCCACGCTGTTCTTCCGGAGCCGCGTGGCCTTCACGTGAACCATCTTTATCCGGGAGAAATCGGAATAGTGCAGTACCTCCACCGGGTCTGTGTGCTGCCACACATCGTGGGAGGGGTCGTAGATCTCCCCGTGAGCNGGGCTCGGAATCAGGGCATACATGAGCTTTCGCGCAGCCAGGGTACCCGGCAGGTTATTGTAGGTCGAGGTGTACCCCGGGGAGCGCCACCCCTCCATGGGGCAGTTCTCGTAGGTCACGGTCACTCCCAGGTCCTCGGCGTACCTGATGATGGGAGTAAAGATGCGCTGGTACTCCAGGAGGTTCTTCTCGAACCCGCCCTCGGTATTGCCCAGTTCGTGGTTGTACCCCACAAAGGTCCCCACGCGAACCCCGTTCCCGTCGCCTCCCAGAAGGTGCGCGATCCGGATCAGCGCCAGCAGNTGGTTCTGGTTTCGCACCCGTTCCTCGGGGTCTCCTCCCAGGAGATTCTCGTAGGCTCCCAGAGAAAAACGCATCTTCCGGGCCGCAAAGAGGTCAAGCAGCTCCTGGGCCCGACGCGGCGTGAAATNCTCGTAATCGATGTGGGTCGCCACGTGGTCCGTTCTGGTTCCATCGCGGCGGAACACACAGAGATCGAGCCCCTGGGCCCCCAGACCCTCTGCCCTGGCAAGAATCTCTTCCAGCCCCAGCCCCGGAAATGCCGAGGTCATCAGCCAAATCGGATTGTTCATTTTCTTCCTCCCCTGCCGTTATGTGTGGCCGCACCGGTCCCGCCCGGCGCGTCGCCCTTGTGAATCCTGCCGGTCCTGCTCCCGTCGCAGACGGAAGCTAGACCTCCTGCCACGAACCNGANCGAGCGCTCTTCAACAAGGCCTCGCAGACCTGAATCTCCCGAAGACCGTCCCCAAAGGAGGGATAGCCGCCGGCTGTTCCCGCCTGGAGGCTGGAGTAGAAATCGCGCATGAACTGTTTCACCGTATCACCGAATCCTTCCTGGTGCCCCCCGGGGTAGGAACAGTACTTCCGGGCCTCCTCCTCCATGGATGAGGGGTCCTTGATCTGAACCTGGTTTGTTCCCTCCCTGTTGCCGTACCAGATGTGGTTCGGCTCCTCCGAGTTCCATCGGGTGGCCTGATCCAGACCGTGGATCTCAAAGTTCAGATAGCACTTCCGGCCCGCCGCAACCTGGCTGAAGAGAGCACTCCCCTGAACCCCCTGGTCTGTCCGAAAGAGAATAGACGCCTGGTCCTCCGTATCGACCTGATACTCTTCCCAGGATTCGGAATCATCCGGCGAAGAAGCCGCCGACGAAAAGGTCTGGACCGAGCCCCGGGGCTTTCTGCGAAGGGGATGAACCGTGGAGAAATCGGCGCAGACCTGCCGGACCCGCTGGCCCGTAAGAAACTCGATCATATCAAACCAGTGNGAAGCCAAATCCCCCACCACCCGGGTCTCGCCGGCTCTGGACGACTCCAGACGCCAGTTGTAGTCGTCCCGGTAGAGCAACCAGTCCTGAAGAAAACCGCCGTGAATGTTCACCAGCTTTCCCAGGTGCCCCGAGCGAATTTTCCGCTGCAAATTCTGGACCAGAGGATAATAACGAAGGTTAAAATGCACCCCGTGGAAGAGCCCCCGGGAGGTTGCCAGTTCGAGCAGCTCCTCCCCCTCGGCACGGGTCAGGGCCAGGGGTTTCTCGCACACCACGTGCTTTCCCGCCAGCAAAGCCTCCTTCACCATGCCGTGATGAAGATAGTTGGGAGAACAGACGTGGACCGCCTCGATCTCGCTATCCCGAAGCATCTCCTCCCAGGACTCGTACGCCCTGGGGAGACCGTACCGCTCNGCCGTTGCCCGGGCCTTTTCCAGTGATGTCCCTGCCACACCCAGAACCCGCACCAGATCGGAGTTCCTCTGAAGCCCTTCTATGTGGACGGGACCGATCAGCCCCGTTCCTATCACGCCAACGCTCGTCACACCCATAGTATTTTCCTCCACATCGTTACATTCGAAGTTTCTTGTCGCGGCCGTACATAAAAATCAGCAGAAGAAGAACCACCCCGAAGGTGATATTTCTGCCGAACTGCTCCATCCTGAGCGTTATCAGGAGACTCTCGAGCAACTGCAGCATGATCGCCCCGAAAAACACCCCCCGGTATCCCCCGGTGCCCCCCGTGAGGGCCGTACCTCCCACCACAACGGCCACGACCGATGCGAGGGTATATTTGTCCCCCAGAGTGATGTTATAAACGGACCCCAAATACCCCAGATAGAGAAACCCTGCCAGTCCGGCCAGAAGCGAGCAGATGCCGAAGGTGATGATCCTCATGGGCACAACGGGGACCCCCGAAAGCCTCGCTGCGGTCTCGTTGCTTCCCAGGGCGTAGAGATTCATGCCGTAGCGNCTGTTGTGGAGCAACACCAGCACCAGCACCGCGATAAGGACCCACCAGAAGAGGATTCCCGGAACGCCCCCNAGCCTTCCCACAACGAGACTCCTCAGAAGGGGCGAGGCGCCNCCCACGGGAACCCCGCCGGTAATGAACCGGTTGGTGGCAGCCACAATGATGCCCATGCCCAGGGTCATAACCAGGGGCGGTATCCCGAAAAAAACNACCCCCGTGCCGTTCAGGAGTCCCACCAGAAAGGAGAGAACGAGGACCGTCACGAGCGCCAGCACCAGACGCTGGTCCTGCTGCCGCATCATGGCGCCCCCCACAATCGCCCCGAAGGTCACCAGATTTCCCACGGAGAGGTCGATTCCGTTCTTTCCACCGATCACTACCAGACTCTGGCCGGCGGCAACGATTCCCAGAAAGGAGGCCACCACCAGCATGTTTATTATCTGCCTCGGTGCGGNAAAACCGGGAGAGACAACCTGGCCGATCGCGAGCAGAACCAGACAGAGCGAAAAGACCAGCACCGTCGGCTCCAGAAACCAGGCCAGACGCTGCTGTATTCCTGCTGAACAATTATTCTTCATCTTTGCCGTTTCCCCTGTTCTTCTTCGAGAGAAGGCCCCCCGCTGCGAGGGCGCCCACAAGGATGAGCCCCTGCATGAGCCGCTGAAAATTAACCGGGATTCCCAGGAAAAAGATCGCGTCGTTNACCAGCTTCAGGATAGCTGCCCCGAAGATACTCCCCAGAGGTCCNCCGATTCCGCCGGCCAGACTGGTCCCCCCCAGGGCAACGGCGCTGATCGATTCCAGATCGTAACCCTGCCCCGCGTAGGGGTTGCCCGTGATCGTCTCCCCCAGAATGCAGAACGATGCCAGGGAGACAAAGACGCTGCAGATCATATAGGACGAGAGACGAATCCGGGCCACGGGAAGTCCCGTCTCAAAGGCGGCGGGAGCATTTCCCCCCACGGCCTTGAGGTGTACCCCGAAGGAACTNTTTTTCAGAAGCCACGAGAGCCCGAAGAGAGCAACCAGAACCCACACCACGAGGGGCAGAAAGAGAAAATTCCCCGAGTAGAGGTCGTAGAGCTCCATGGGAACCCCGCCACCCGATTCGGGCCGTATCCACAGAGCCAGGCCGGTCCAGATGATCCCCGTTGCAAAGGTCGTAATGATGGGCTGGAAGCGCAGATAGGCCACGCAGAACCCGTTCACCGCCCCCGCAGCCAGACCGGCNGCGATGCCGCAGAGAAATCCCAGGAGAATGCTCGGNCCGGAGAACCCTCCCGCAGCCATGACCTCCACGGCCGTGACGTTCACCAGAGCGATCATGGTCCCCACGGAGAGATCGATCCCTCCCCCCAGAATGACAAAGGTCTGGCCGTAGGCCGCCAGAACGAGGGGAAGCCAGGTCCGCAATTTGANCAGCAGGTTATANGGCATGATGTAGTTGGGCTGCACCGCCGTAATAACCGCCGCCAGCGCTATCATCACCAGAAGGGAGAGTCGCCAGACCTCGCCCTTCAGGAAAAACCTTTTCGCCCCTGCCGTAACCCCCGACAGGGAAAAGAACTGTTTCACCACACGCTACCTTCCTTCCCCGGCGGGATCGTCCATCCCCAAAGCAGCCCTGTAGAGGGTCTCCTCGTTGAGATCGCTGCCCTGGAGTTCCCGGATCACCCGACCCTCACGGAAAACCAGGACCCTGTCGGCGTTCTGCAACAGCTCCTGATCGTCCGAGGAGTTCCAGATCACCGAACACCCGGCCTGACACATTCGCTCCATCAGCTCGTAGAGATCCTTTTTTGTCTTCACGTCGACCCCCTTGGTGGGATCATCCATCAGAATCACCGCAGGGTCGTTCAGCAGCCACCGGCCGATGATAACCTTCTGCTGATTCCCGCCGCTGAGAGTACTCACGGGTTTGTCCAGGGTATCGTAGACCAGCCCCAGATCCCGGATAACCGGTCCGGCCGATTCCTTGAGGGTCTTCCGGCGAAAGAGCGGCACCCTGCTCAGGATAACTCTGGAAACAAAGAGGTTTTCCAGAATGGATCGAATGAGAAAGACCCCGTATTTTTTCCGATCCCCCGAGATATACGCCAGGGACTCTCTCATGGCCTGCTTGGGAGATCTCAGGGAAACCTCCCGCCCCTCACGCCTCAGCTGCCCCTCCTGCAGAGGCTCTACCCCGAAAAGGGTGAGGAGGAACGAGCGCTGNCCCTGCCCCTGCAGACCGCCGAGCCCCAGAATCTCGCCCTGACGCAAGGAGAAGTCGATTCCCCTGATCGTCTTTCCCGACAGACCGCATCCGCCCAAAAGCTCCTTCCCGGAACCCGAGGGGGAACTCTTGCGGTACTCGCTGTGAAAGATATCGCCCACCATGAGATTGACGATCTCGTCGCGGGTTATGTCAGAGAGGTCGCTGCACCCCACGTGCCTGCCCCCCCGCATGATGGTTATCCGGTCACCGACCCGGAAAATTTCTTCCAGTTTATGACTGATAAAGATGATGCCCTTGTGCTTCGCCTTCAGTCGCTCGAGAATNCCGAAAAAGAGATCTATCTGTTCCTTGGAAAGCGAAGCCGTGGGCTCGTCGAAGATCAGGATCTCGGGATCCCTGGCAAGAACTTTCATGATCTCCACAAGCTGCTGCAGATCGGGAGAGAGGCCCTGCACCAGGGTATCCAGGGAGAAGTCCCGGGGAAAGAGACCACGGAAATCAGAAAATATTTCTTCCAGGACCTCACCGTTTTTTGAGTCTCGCAGAATTCCCAGCCCGTTGGCCTGCTCCATCCCCAGAAGGATGTTTCGGGCCACGGAAAGCCCCGGGATCAGACTGAGTTCCTGGTAGACCACACCGACCCCCCGNTCCCGGGAGAGGCGGGGCGTTATGTCCTCCATCAGCTGATCCTTCACGCTGACCGTTCCCGAGTCAGGCCGGACCACACCGGAAATCACCTTGCAGAGAGTACTCTTTCCGCATCCATTGGACCCGAGAAGAACATGAACCTCCCCGGATCGCAGATCGAAGTCNGCCCCGCTCAGGGCCGTGACTCCGCCAAAACGCTTCTTGATTGATTGTGCGCGCAATAATGTCATGTGGCTTATCCTGTGGCACCCCCGCCGGAGCGGGGGTCACCACACAATCAGACGGGTCTTCCCGATGATCGTCGTCCCGANAGGATTCGGGAGACCCTACTTGAAAAACTGCTCGGCCTGGGCCGGCGTGATATGCCCGTCCACGGAGTAGTAGTCGGGATACCCCTTATACTCGTTGTAGACCGTATCAAAGTTCAGGTTGGTAACCACCACCGGAACAGGAACGTAGATAGTGTTCCCGAACGGTCCTGACAGGACGTCATCCTTCAGTTCACGCCCCTTCAGGAGCTGAACAGCAACCTCAAGAGCCGATGCCATACACCCGGGAGGGTTGGCAACACCGATTCCGTCGATCCCTGTCTCCTTCCAGAGGTTCAGGTATCCCACGCGGGCTTCACCGGTGACATAGATATCGTCCCGACCGGCGGAACGGATCGCCCGGAGCGCTCCCTCGGCCATACCGTCCTGGACCCAGACCCCGTTGATGTCGGGATAGGTGGCAAGGAGGTTCTGCATGGTGGACTGACCCAGGGCGTTGTCCCAGTCTGCATTCACCTGGTTGAGAATCTCGATCCCCGGAGCATCGCCAAACACCTCGGTGTATCCCCTGACGCGGGCAGTGTTGGCGGGGTGACCGGCGATCCCGTTGATGGCAACGATCTTCCCCTCACCCCCCAGCTTGTCCACGAGCCACCGGGCGCTGATCCGTGCCCATTCGGCCTGATCGATCGCCACGTTGATGGCCTCGGGGGATGATACCTCCGTATCGGTGGCGATCACGATAACTCCCCGCTGGGTGGCCTCGCGAATGACGGGGTTCAGGGCGTTGGCATCGGCGGGGTTCACCAGAATCACATTGGCTCCACGGGAGATCAGGTTTCTGATCTGGTCGATCTGACCTTCCAGGGGAACATCGAAACTCTGGACGATAACCTCTTTGATAAACCCTTCGCGAATATAGGGCTCCGCGACCTCCTGAACCCGGTCCACCATCTGGGTACGCCACTCGCTTCCTACCCAGGGGTTACTCACACCAATGACAAATCCCTCGGTCTTGGCCTCTCCCCGGCCGGCGGCGCTGACCAGAAAGGACACAGAGAGCCCCAACAGGAGCCCCAAAACCAGAACTCTTTTCACCTTCATTCAAACCTCCTCATCCAACATTCCAACGATGATGCTTTACTATAGGACGTAATGATTCTGCCGTCAATCTTTTTTGTGCGTTTATCGAACATAATTGTGCTAATCCTTGACATGGCTTGATGGTGGCTTTAGAGTATCGCTATTATGAGGAGCCTTTACTATCAGACACCGTCGGCGGTGGCGCTTATCTTCCACATCATCCGCACCGAGGGACCGATAAACAGAACCGACATCGTCACCAGAACGGGGCTCTCAAAATCGACGGTCTCCCTCCAGATCAACCGGCTCCTCTCGCGGGGCCTCATCAGGGAGGAGACCCCGGGCGGGGCCGGAAAGGCCAAGCGCAAGCTCAGACTGGAGCTCGCCGCCGATTCGGGTTGCGTGGTGGGGGTTCTCCTGGGTATCCACGCCCTGACCATCAACGTTTTTAATATTGNCATGGCCACCCTGGTGGAGGGAGCCTGGGATATGTCTTCGGTGATCGAGCCGGAACCGACCAACCGGTTTATCATGGAAAAGATCGAAGAGCTCTTCCTGAAAGCAGGTATCCCCCGGGAGAAACTCTGGGGTATCGGCATCGGCTTCCCTTTTCCCGTGGACTTTATGAAGGGCACCGCCGATTCTCCTCCGAACGTGCCCCTCTGGAACCAGTATCCCCTGAGAAAGATCTACGAGGACCATTTTGGCTGCCCCGTCCTGATAGATAACGACGTCAACGTCATGGCCCTGGGGGAGGGGTTCTCCGGAGCGGCCCAGGAGGAGAAGGATTTTATCTTCGTGAAGGTGGGGACCGGGATCGGTTCGGGCCTCATTCTGGACGGGAAGATCTACCGGGGCTCCAAGGGGTGCGCCGGAGACATCGGCCACATAGGAATCGATGGGGAAACGCGTCTGTGTCACTGCGGAAACCAGGGCTGTCTTGAGGCGATCGCCGCTGCCCCGGCAATCGCAGCCAGGGGTCTCGAGGCGGCCATGACCGGCGAAAGCCCCCTCCTGGAGGATATCCTCCAATCACGAAGCCGCATCACCTCCCGGGATGTGGGAGATTGCGCCCAGCGGGGGGATATGGCCTCGATCAGAATCATCCAGGAGAGCGGGCGCAAGATCGGCTCTGTCCTGGCCAAACTGGTGAACTTTGCCAACCCCGGGGCGGTCTACATCGGTGGTGGTGTGGCGAACTCGGGGAATCTCTTTCTCTCGTCCATCAGGGAGTCCATCGTCAAGCGCTCACCCCACCTGGCTACGATCGATCTCTCGATCCGCTTTTCCGAACTTATGGCGCGCAGCGGCCCCACGGGGGCGGGAATTCTTATCGTTGACGAACTCTTCTCCTTTTCCCGCTTTCAGGAGACCCTGGATCACCGCCTCCCGGCGGAGTACCCCCCGGCGCGGTAACACCCCGGCCGGCAGAGCAGTTGTCCCTGCCCGGGCAAACCGGCCCGGAAAGCTCCCGACGCCGCCGGCCAGACAGCCTGCGGAAAGCTCCAGGCGCCCCCTCCCCGCCACCCCCGATATTCCCGAAACCCCGTGAAAAGAAGCTGTGAAAATCTTGACAGAAGCAAAAAACCGTCCTAGCCTCAGAGAAAAGCTTTTCTTAGCTATCCCTGTCCATTTCATACGGAGGAATTGACCATGAGAAGACAAAAATCGCTGTTGTCCCGGACAACATCAATACTCACGGCTCTGGCCGTCGCCCTTGCCCTGGCGGCAACGGGATGCGCCGGAGCACCCCGGGAGGCATCGCCCGAGACGGAGCACACCCTGGCGGTGCTGACCACCACGGACCTGCATCAGTATATCATGCCCTACGACTACATCAACGACCGCCCCGACGAGACGATCGGGATCAGCAAGATCTACACCCTGGTCGAGGCGGCGCGGCAGGAATACGCCCACACCNTGCTTCTCTCGGCGGGCGATGATATCCAGGGAAGCCTCGTGGGTGACCTGGAAGCAGAGGTTCAGCCCCTGCAGGGCGACGAGACCCAGGCGATCATCCTGGCCATGAACGCCATGAACTACGACGCCGCCGCCGTGGGCAACCACGAGGTGACCGACTTCGGCCTGGACTTCTTCGAGCGGGCCCAACGGGGCTCCGACTTCCCCTGGCTCTCGGCCAACATCATGCGGGCCGATAACCCCGAGGAATTTTATACCGACCCCTACGTGATCCTGGAGCGCGAGATCGACGGCATCCCCATCAGGATCGGCGTGGTAGGCTTTGTCCCTCCCCACATCATGGACTGGGGCCGCCGCCACCTGCAGGGAAAGGTGACCGCCCCGGACATTGTGGAGCAGGCGCGAAAGATCATTCCCCGGGTGCGGGAAAAATCTGACATCGTGATCGCCCTGGCCCACACCGGCATAGACCCCGCCCCGGAGGACTCCTACAGCGCCCGGGGGAACGCCGCCTGGTGGCTCGCCCAGGTTCCGGGAATCGACGCCCTGGCGCTGGGTCACCAGCACCGCCGCTTTCCGGGAGACTTCGCCAGTCTCGCCGAGGAACACCCCGAAGGGATCGACAACGATCGGGGGCTTCTCCAGGGAGTGCCCGCAGTCATGCCCGGAGCGTGGGGACGGAACCTGGGTGTGATCGAGCTGAATCTTCGTCACAGCAACGGCACTTGGCAGGTAGTCTCCGGCCAGAGCCACCTGCGGCCCGTCACTGAGGAGGTGGCCTCGCACCCCCTGATCGAGGAGATCGTCCGGGAGCGCCACGAGCAGACCCTGGCCTACGTGCGCACCCCCATCGGGGCCACNGAACGGGAGATCGCCTCGTTCTTCTCCCGCCTGAAAGACACGGCAGTCACGCAGATCGTAAACGAGGCCCAGCTCTGGTACGCCCGCCAGCTCTTCGCCGGCACGGAATGGGAAGACACTCCGATCCTCAGCGCAGCAGCACCCTTTATCGCCGGACGGAATGGCCCCCTGGATTTCACCCGCGTCACGGACGATGTCAACATCGGTGATGTAACCGATCTCTACGTCTTCCCCAACACGGTCTTTGTGGCAAAACTCGACGGCCTCCAGGTCAGGGACTGGCTTGAGCGCTCGGCGGAGAACTTTAACCGGATCGACCCCGCCAGCACGGAACCGCAGCACCTGGTGGACTACAATTTCCGCGCCTATAACTTCGACGTGATCGAGGGAATCGAGTACCTTCTGGATGTGACCAGGCCCGCAGGCGAACGGGTGGTATCGGCAACCTTTGAAGGGACCGAGCTGAACGAGGAGATGGTCTTTCTGGTGGTAACGAACAACTACCGGGGTTCCGGCGGTGGCAGTTTCCCCCACATGACAGAGGAGAACATTCTCATGGCCACCACCGATATCAATCGGGAGCAGATCATCAACTATATCAGCCAGCGCCAGGTGGTAAATCCCGAACCCTCACGGAACTGGCGTATCAAGCCTGTGGAAACAGCGGGCCCTCTTTACTTCAGTTCCTCACCCCTGGCTGTGGACTACGTGGAACGTCACGGTCTCCAGGGGCTTTCCTTTCTGGAAGAGGATAGCGAGGGCTGGGCCGTCTTCACCGTAGATCTTTCCCGCCTCTAACAGACCAGGAGCACCGGGGGCATCAGCCCCCGGTCTCCCCAAGCCTTACCGCAGCTGCAGACCGATACCAAAGTTCGCTGAGATGACCCCTTCCTTTCCCTGATCGAGACCCAGCATGTTGGGAACACTGTCCAGGGTATCGTGGCGCCAGGAGATCTCACCGTACCCGAAGAGCCCCTCGGCCCACCGAAAGGCCCCGTTCATGGAAAAGTAGGGGCTGATATGACCGTCGTAATCGGTCTCGCCCCGGATACCGTAGGGGTACAGGTTGGTATAGGTGAACCCCACCCCGACAGAGATGATGCGCCCCGGTTCTCCCTTCAGAAACCGGGTCCGCTCCCGGGCGGTATCGGGCGGGGGCAGCTCCTCGCCCTCCTCGGCAAGAAACTCCCGGTAAAACCATAGCAGGGGGTTGTAGAAATTATAAAAGACGTCCACCTCGGCAAACCAGGTGCTCTTGTTGGCAAAGGAGGGCTTGAACGAGAGCGACCCCAGATAGGTGGGGGGCGTCTCCAGGAAGAGCGTTCCGATCACCAGATCGTTCAACTCGGGAAAGACGGCGAACTCCACAGCCGGGAGCATCATGAGCCCCGTGGGGATGAAGTGAACCGACCCCAGATACCCCTGGTCCTCGGAGAAGGAGACCTTGTTAAAGAGCCCCAGCGAACCGCCCCCCTCCTCGGAAAGCCCCACCAGGGCCCCCAGGTTTCGCAGGTTGGCCGAAACGTGCATAATCGAGAGGTCCAGAAACTCCTCACTCTCAGGATCCCCGTCAGGACGGGAGACGATCTTGTAGGCGTACTGGGTGTAGCCGAACCCGAGCTGCAGGTGGTTAAAGAAGGTAGCCTCCAGAACGACCCGTCCCGATCCCAGGGGGTAGTATTCCACCTCGCCATTATTGTCCAGCTTGAGCTTTATTCCCTGGGGTGGCGGGGTCCTGTCCTTGAGGGGCCTGAAGAGATTCCAGTTATCAAAATCCTCCTCCATGTGGTCGGGCTCCCCGAAGTAGCCCACCAGCCCGGTGACCTCCACGTGCCTCCCCAGGGGGATCTCGTAGAACTGGAACTCGAAGAACGAGGTGGCAGCGCTCGCCTCCTCGTTATCGACCTGATCGGTCTCTTCGTCCTCGTAGACGTTGGCCGAGATCCCGCCGATCAAGCCAATGCGGGTTCCCTCGGAACGCTCGATCAGATCCCGTCCCAACCGGCTGGGGAGGGTGGCCCGCACCCCCGTAGAGAGCAGGTAGGTATTGGTCTGCAGCGCCTCCCGCAGGTCAGCCATGAAGGCCTCATTCAGATCCTGGGCGCCTGCCCGGGACACCCCCCCTGCGAGGGTAACCAGGGCCACCAGCAACGCCGGGAGGGCCCATCCCTTTTTTGTTTTTGATGAATTCATACACCCAAGTATGATTCATCCCCGGGAAAAGGCAAGGCCCGGGAGCGCAACTCCCGGGTAAAATTTCTGCGCGGGCGCCCCTAGAGACGGTCCAGAAGCGCCGTGAGCCGCTCGGGAGAAAAGTCGGGAGCCACAGGAAAAACCACACGGCTCTCCCCGAAATGGACCGAGAGATCCAGGACACTCTCGTCGCCCGGATCGGGATCGAGGGTTATCCCCGTGATGCGGTCGTAGGGGATGTGGGTGTAGCGGTAGCCGTAATCGGCGTCATCCTCGGCCTTGACCGGTTTGTCGCGGTTGATCACCACCAGCTCCCGGGCGGCCGCGAGAAAGAGCGTATCCTGCAGAACCTGCTTCTTCCTCCTCCCCTCGGAACGGTACTCCCGGTAGGGCTGGTACTCCACGGGGGTCACCGCCTCGTCCTGAAAATCGGCCAGCACCAGTGACTCGTAGAAGTGGGATTTTTCTTCCCGGTTCTCGGGCAGACTGTTCACATCCACCTCTGTGGTGGCAGTGACAAAGTTCCGGCGGATTATCCGGACGGCCTCTTCCAGGGGCTCGATCTCCACGGGATTAAAGATCACCGAGTCAAAGTGATCGGCCGTGGCCAGGAGGAGTTCCCCCAGGAGCAGGTTCTGGCCGTACTGGAAATAGAGAAGGTCCCCGTAGGGAATCACCGTCTTGTCCACGGCGTATTTTGTCCGCTGGAAGAGAAGGATTTCCTCCTCCGTGAAGGCGAGAAGGGTGTTGTAGAGGGGCATTCCCTTGCGGACGTTCCGCCGCTCCACGTTGATCGGTATCTTGATGGCGTACCGGGCGGCGGCGATATCGTCTTTTACCCGCAAGAACTGCTGGGGGATATCCTCCTCTTCCCTGATCACCAGTACCCACGGACCAAATTGATCGTACTCTTTCTGCAGAATGTCCATTGCCTTCCTCCTGCGTTACCTTTGAAACAACTGTGCCGCAAAGGGCGCGACACCCGTTCCTCCCAGTCTCGCACAGGATCGGCGGTGATGCAAATTTTATCCCCCCCTACCCCTTGAGCCCGGCCGACATGAAGCTCTCGATGAACTTCCGCTGGTACACCACGAAGAGAACCAGAAGCGGGGCCGTGACAAAGATCGTGGCCGCCATGAGAAGGGTCCAGTCGGCACCGCTCTCCTGCTGGACAAACATGGCGAGCCCCAGCGTGAGGGTCCGCACCGAGGGCGTATCGGTCACTACCAGAGGCCAGAAAAAGTCGTTCCAGTGGGTAACAATGCTGATGAGACCAAAGGCCACGAAGGTTGGTTTGGCCATGGGCATGAGAATCCGCACGATGAATACCGGCCCCGAGCATCCATCTATTACTGCGGCGTCCTCAAAATCCCGGGGAACCTGCCTGAAGGCCTGGCGCAGGAGAAACGTTCCGTACCCCGAGGCAAAGAAGGGCAACATCATGGCGAGCCGTGTATTCAACACCCCCAGATGCCTCACGGTGAGGTAGTTGGGAACGATGATCGCGTGAACGGGAAGCATCATCTGAATAATAAAAAAGACGAAGAGCAGGTTGCTTCCCCGAAAGGTGAGGCGCGAAAAGGCGTAGGCCGCCGTGGTAACGGTGAAAATCTGCACAGCCAGGACGCCCAGAACTACAATAATGGTGTTTATCAGGTACAGCCCGAAGGGGGCCATGCTAAAGACCTCCATGTAGTTGACCAACACCATGGGGTTAGGTATCCACTGGGGCTCGGGAGTAAAGACCGCAGCCCGTGTCTTGAGCGATGTGGAGAGCGCCCACACGTACGGCACTATCGTTATGGCCGCTACGGCCATAAGAATCAGATGAAGAAACACCTTCTTTTTCCGGAGGAATGTAACCACCGGCAGGTGTCTCCAGGAAGCGGAATCGTTCTGGTCAGACTTCATAATGCACCTTCCTCTCCATGGAACGAACCAGGATAACGATAAACCCTATCAGAGCCACCAGGAAAAGCACGGTCAGCGCAGCAGCGCGGCCAATGTTCCAGAACCGGAAAGCGTATTGGTAGATGTAGTAGACCATAACGTTTGTTCGATCGGCAGGTCCTCCCTGGGTCATCACGTAGACCAGATCAAAGACCTGGAAGGAGGTTATGATCCCCACCACCACAACGAACATCGAGGTGGGACCCAGCAGGGGCAGGGTGATGAACCAGAGTTTCTGAAAAAATCCGGCACCCTCCATGTCTGCGCTCTCGTAGAGCTCGTTGCTGATGCTCTGGAGCCCGGCCAGAAAGATGATCATGAAATACCCGAAGTTCTTCCAGATCGCGGTGATCATGATCGCCGGCAGAGCCCAGTCCATGCTGTATAGCCACTGCCGGGCAGGTACGCCCAGGCGCGCCAGGTAGTAGTTTATGAGGCCGATCCCGGGGTTGAAGAGCCACACCCCCAGCATAGCCGCCGCTGCCATGGGAATCATGGTGGGATAGAACATGGCCACCCGGTAGACGTTCCGCAACCACCCCAGGTTCTCGTTCAGAAGCACCGCCATCATAAGGGCGATCACCATGGTTACAGGTATGGTTCCCACAACAAAGACGAGGGTATTCTTCACGACGGTCCAGAAAATATCAGCCTGAAAAGCATCACGGTAGTTACCGAAACCTGCAAAGACCGGCACCGGCGATATAACGCTCTGCCGAAAGAGGCTGAGACCCAGGGAATAGACCACGGGCCAGTAGGTAAAGAGAATCAGAAAGATGACACTGGGCAGAAGATACAAATAGGGCTGATAGGATCGTCTGAAAACAGATGTGATACGCAGGTTTTTCATAGTGCCGGCTCCTCCCGGAAAAAAGTGGCGTGCGGCACGGCAGCTGTGCCGCACGCCGGGAAACTAAACGGTCAGTGCTGTGGTAGTCCGTTCAGGGAAGCCATTCTCTCAGCAGATTCTCTGCCTGACGCTGGGCCCTGTCCAGGGCTGCCCGGGGGGCCATATTACCCGCCGTGGACTCGTTCAGGGCTGATTTCAGAAACTCCCGGATCTCCTGAAAGGCGGGAGCCATCATTTTTCCCGAGGCATAGTCGAGCTGGTTGCGGGCAACCAGATACTCGGGATATCGGTCGGTGTACTCTCTCATATCGGGAAGGTCGTAGGAGGAGACCCGCACCGACACGTACCCCGAATCCCGGCTCCAGCGAGCGGCCAGCTCCGGGGTGGTCAGAAACTCGATAAACTTCCAGGCCGCGCGGCGGTTTTGCTCGGGGATTCCCCGGCCCATGTGGATATTCCCTCCCCCCACCTCGGCTCCAAAGCTCACGTTTCCCGGCATGAAGGCCACGCCGAAATCGAACTGGGCGGAGTTCCGCAGAAAGCTGAGCACCCCCGTGGAGTGGTAAAGCATGGAGGTCTGGCCAGCGACAAAATCGGGAGGGGTAGACGCCCAGGTACTGTGGGGTGGAGCGACCTTGTCTTCCTGGGTGAGGGCCACCCAGAACTCAAGCGCTTCCACCGCTTCGGGAGAGTTCAGGGTAACACGCCGTTCCCGGTAGTTGATCAGTTCCGATCCATTCTGGCGGACAAAGCCCTGGAAGAGCCAATCGTCCCATCCTCCGGAGATGGTAACACCGTGGCGTCCCGGCCGGTTCAGTTTTCCCGCAAACTCCCGAACCTCCTGCCACGTCTCGGGGGGCCTTTCGGGGTCCAGCCCCACCTCGGCAAAGTGCTCCTTGTTCCAGTAAAACACCGGCGTGCTGCGCTGGAAGGGAATTCCCCAGAGTTCTCCCTCTTCGTCGTAGCTGTTCTCCAGAAAGGCCGGAAAGAAGTCAGCCAGATATTCCGGGGAAGCGTAGGCGCTCAAGGGCTCGATTCCGTTCATCGCAAGAAGTGTGGGCAACTCGGAGATCTCCACGATGAAGAGATCCGGAGGGTTCCCACCCATAACGGCGGTCTGGACTTTTTGCATGGTGGGGTCGTAATCCCCGGAATAGACCGGAACAACTTCTATGTCGGGGTGGAGCTCGTTGAACTCCTCCACGTAGGTGTTCATCACCCGGGCCAGGGGTCCGGCAACCCCCACGGGATAATAGAAGGTAAGCCTGACCAAGCCGGGCTCTCCCTCCCTCCGGGCAGAACCACGATCCCCGCAACTCCCGAGACCCAGGGCCAGGGCAACACACACAGCAACGAGCAGGAACGCGCCTTTTCTCATTATTTCCCCCTTGGTTTTGCGAGACACCCCGAAGGTGCCATCCCTTCTCCTGATCTTGGGGTGATTTCGGGGAGGTGAACAGTGATGAATGTCACAAAAAAACCGGTCAGTTCCCGCTGGGGGATGACAAAAGTCACCCGCTCAGGAATGCGACGCCGGGTCCTGATCGGGGTGAAGCAGAAAAACCCTGTTTTCCGAGGCGAGCCGCAGGGCGTGGAAGCGGTCATGGGCTCCCATCTTGTCGTAGAGTGCACTCACGTAGTTGCGGATGGTGGCGGCGGAAATCCCCAGTTCCCGGGCAATCTCGCTGTTGCTGCGATGTTCGGCCAGGAGCAGCAAAACCGCCCGTTCCCGGCTCGAGAGTTCCTGCACCCAGGGGGCGGGCGAGTGGGCATTGCTCTGCCGGGAGCCACCTCCCGAGGCGATCAGCTTCTGGGCAACCGAGGGAGAGATCAGGACAGCCCCCTCGTGGGCCGCCCTGACGGAGGAGATCAGCGTCTCGGGCCTGGTATTTTTCAGGAGGTACCCCGTAGCGCCCTGGTCGAGAGCCTCCAGGACATAGTCGTCCTCGTCAAAAACGGTGAGCATAATAATGGCAGTCCGGGGAAGAATCCGGAGAATCCGCCCCGCTGCTCCCACACCGTCGAGCTTCGGCATGCGCACATCCATAAGAATCACGTCGGGGCGAAGTTCCTTCGCTCTGCGGACTGCCTCGAGACCGTCTCCAGCTATTCCCGCTACTACCACATCGGGAGCGTTGGCTTCCAGAACCAGTTTCAGGTTTTCCACGAAGAGCACCTGATCGTCAACGAGCATCACACGGATCTTCATTGCGCCCTCCCCTGGGAGATCGTCTCTTCGGGCCCGGCCAGGGCGGGCTGCATTTCCAGGGGAATGCGGGCAGCCACGCGAAAACCGCTCTTCAGGGTCTCGTAAGTGAGGTGCCCCCGAACCTGGGAGAGCCGTTCCCGCATTCCCAGAAAGCCGATGCCCTCCTCCAGACAGTCCGAGCCAGTCCCGTCGTCCCGAACATACACCTCGAGCTCTCCGGGATGGTGCCAGAGCGCGACCTCGATATTCCGGGCCTTGCCGTGGCGAAAGGCGTTCACCAGAGCCTCCTGGACAAAGCGGTACAACGTGGCATCTATGACCCCGCCGTAGCTCCGTGCGGCGTTACTGAAAAAGACAGAGACCTTCACGCCCGTGGCAGCCTCAAAGGATCTGGCTATCTCGTGGATGTTTTTTACCCCGTAGGCAACGGCGCCCTCCAGGGAATGGAGCGCGTGCAGGGCGGTGCGGGCCTCCTGATGGGTGGTGTCGACGTGGTTACGGGCTTTTTCCAGAACCCCGGCGCACGCTCCGGGGGAGTCGGGCAGGAACCCCAGGGCCGCGTCGATCATGACGGTGATCGCACTGATCATGTACCCGATCGTATCGTGCAGATCCCGGGTTATCCGCTTGCGCTCCTCGTCGCGGGAGCGGACCTCGAGATTCTGGGCGTATTGCTGGAACCCCACGTTTGCCTTGGAGAGAATTCCCACGGTTCTTTCGAGCTGACGATTCTTTTCCCGTTCCCGCTCCAGAGTCAGCTCCCTCTTCACCGAGAGCCGTGCCACAACGTGCAACGCCAGAGCCGGGCCCGCCTGCAATATCCGTCCAGACAGGCCGAGGCCCCCCACCCTGTAATGATAGGTTGCCTCAATCGGAACGGGAGCATAGACAAAGGTTCCTGTCACCAGCAGCATCAGCGCCCCTCCGACCTGGGTACTCTTTGGCATGGAGAGCAATACCGCCGTCCCCAGAAGTTGCAGGAGCGGCGCGAGACCGGGCGAAGAGAGGGAAAACCCCAGATACAGGGCCTGGAGCCAGAGGA
Organism: Alkalispirochaeta alkalica DSM 8900; assembly: GCF_000373545.1. Taxonomy (GTDB): domain Bacteria; phylum Spirochaetota; class Spirochaetia; order DSM-27196; family Alkalispirochaetaceae; genus Alkalispirochaeta; species Alkalispirochaeta alkalica. The sequence goes on along the minus strand of NZ_KB891761.1, from coordinate 83,760 downwards.
AGAAGACCCCCAGACCGAGCAGAACCGGCGAATATCCCACCAGAAGAATCAGGAGCACCCCCCCGGCGAGAACTCCCAGAAGAAACAGATCCTGCCAGAACCCTGACGGCAAGACCGGCGCGAGGGTTCCCTGAACGGGAGGGACCTGGAAGACCACCATGACGATCCCCCATCCCGAAAAGAAGAGCGCACAGAAGGTCCAGGGGATGCACCGGGGAGGTTGCAGGAAGCCTCCCTCGGGAGGGAGCCAGGGAAAACGGGATGCCGCCATCATGAGGGTCAATGGTATACCCGATGTGGCGGGAAAACCAGCTTTTTTCCCCTGACCTTTTTCTGGCTGGGGCCTTCCAGACCGCCGAGGTTCAAAGCGGTCTCTGGACGGACCGGGTTTTCCCTTCGCCGCTGAAGAGGCCCCCTACCGCCGTCTCTTTCGCTCGGGTACCGCCAGGGCATCCAGAACCTTCAGGAAGAGGCCTTCCGATCCCGGAGGAACCATCAGATGAGCGCCGCAACTCCTGATCCCACCGGTGTGGAGGGGAACCGCCAGGGCGGGGAAGCCGGAAAGCGAACCTGCCATATTGAGGCGCAGGGTCGTCTCCCGATACTCCGGTCCCAGCGATGCAGCCAGGGGTGTGAGCTCGGCCACCGAGGGGAGCAGAAGCCCATCCCCCGAGGCGGTAATTTCCCCGATCACACCAGCGGCCTCGTCCACGATTTCCCGAGCCCGGGAAAGCCGGTTCTCGCTCCAGTGCCGCCCCCGGTCGATCAGCGCCCGAACCAGGGGATCGTAATAATCTCCCTGAGCATCCAGCCAGGACTGGTGGTGGAGCCAGGCTTCGCGGGAACAGATCACATTGTAGGCTTCCAGAGCCTGTTCCATCACAGCATCGAGACGGGCCCGGCGGTCATCGGGCAGGGGTTCCACCACAACCGCAGAACCACCCCCCGAGAGATCCTCCGGCAATAGATCGAACGCCCGCTGGACGGTCTTCTCCAGGACCACTCCCCGGGGAGTGTAGGAAAAGAATCTTGCCGTTCCGGAGGAATCACCGGCAGCATCACCCGAGGGGGGATCGTTCCGAAGGCAGAGCTCTTCCAGAAGAAACTTCATGTCCCGGGGGGTCGCGCAAAACCAGCCCACCGTATCAAAGGACCGAGCCAGGGGAAACACACCCTGCAGCTCATCCCTGTCCCAGCCCTGCCGGAACCCCCACAGGCCACATAGCGCGGCGGGAACCCTGATGGAGCCCCCCGTATCGCTGCCCAGCGCCACAGGAACGATTCCGGCGGCCACGGCCCAGGCCGAACCGCTCGATGACCCTCCGGGAATCAGCCCGTTGTCCAGCGGATGGGGGCAATCCCCGAAGGAGGCGTTTCTGCCGTCCAGACCGTAGGCGAACTCGTTCATCTGGGTGCGGCCCGCCAGAAAGGCTCCCCGCTCCCGGAACCGTCCCACCAGGGGTGCGTCGCAGGAGGCCGGTTCCGGCGACAGGGCCTCCAGCAGAACCCGGGAGCTGCACCCCGTCACCTCGCCAGCCACGTCGAAGAGGTCTTTCACGGCCACAGGCACACCCTGAAGCGGCAATCCGGGTGAATCGGGGGGAATTTCGTTCCACCAGGTCCGAAACGCTCTGGACCAGAGGGCTTTATCGTACCGTGCGGGTCGATCCCTCAACTCCCTGGCCCAACGGGCACGATCTTCCTGCCAGAGGCGTCTCCAGTCTTCCAGAGAGAGCCGGACGATCCCCTCCTGCAGGGGACGATAGAGGTCGCGCATTCAAAACTCCTTTGGCTGCCTCGCCGCCCGAGAGTCTTCCCGGGGTGCGGCAACAAAAAAAGCAGCCCCCGGGGAGCTGCTTCCATATGGACGAGCCGGATTTTCGGGAAATACCCCCCCGATCCGGAACGGTTCAGACCCACGGGCCCGATCCCCCCGATCGTGCGATCTCTTCCGGGGGAGCGGCCCTGCGGGTATTACTCCGCCGAGTCCGCCTCGGTCTTTTCCTCGCCCGCCTCGGCCTCGGCATCGGGAGAATCGGTCTGGATCTCCTCATGAGCCTCTTCCGCTACGGGTGCTTCGGCTTTCTCGGGAGCAGCCTCAGCGGCAACGGGGGATGCAGCCTTTTTGGAGGGTTTCTTTTTCCCCGTATCCTTCTTCACAGCCTCATCGGCTACCAGCTCAAGAATAACCATCTCGGCGGCATCGCTGTGCCGGGGACCGAGCTTGAGTATTCTGGTATACCCGCCGGGCCGCTCGAGGTAGCGGGGGGCGATATCGGTAAAGAGTTTGGCCAGGACAGCCTTGTCCTTGATATCCCGGGCGATCATTCGCCGGTTGTGAACGCTGTCCACCCGGGAGCGGGTGATCATCTTTTCAGCCGCGCGCCGCACCACCAGAGCCTTGGCTTTGGTGGTCTTGATCCGCTCGTGGCGAAAAAATGACGTGAGCATATTCCGAGTCATGGCCTTTCGATGGGCCGTCTTTCGTCCCAACCGATTATATCCGATCTTATGCTTCATTCTGCTCTTCCTTCTTTTTGAGGAATATAGGGTTCTCTTTCAGTGCCGAATAATCGGTCATCCCCAAACCAAGATCCCATTCGTCCAACTTCTCTTTAATCTCCTGAAGAGATTTTTTTCCAAAGTTCCGCGTTTTTGCAATCTCATCCTCGGTACGCTGCGTCAGATCACCCAGGGTGTTGATGTTGGCGTTCTTGAGACAGTTGCTGGCCCGGACGGAGAGCTCCAGCTCTTCCACGGGAGTGCTCAGGATCTGGCGGACAAACTTCATGTCCTCGTCTTCGTCGTCGTCCCGACCCACTTCATCTTCGTTGAAGTTAATGAAGACGTCGAAATAGTCCTTTGCGATCTTCGCTGCCTCTCCGACAGCGTCAACGGGAGAGATCGTCCCGTCGGTCCAGACATCGAGGATCAGCTTGTCGTAATCATTCCGCTGTCCCACCCGGGCATTATCGATGGAAAACTTTACCCGTTTTACGGGGGAAAACATCGCATCCACGGCGATCGTCCCCACACCGTCCAGGTATTCCTCGTTCGCCTCGGCGGGCACATAGCCGCGCCCGAGGTCGATCTGGACCTCCACATCGAACCGGGCATCCTCCATGAGTGTCATGATGGGCAGATCGGCGTTGGAGACTTCCACTCCCTCGGTCGCAAAGGATGCTCCCGTCACCGTCTGGGCACCCGAAAACTCGAGAAAGAGAACCTTCTGATCCATCGACTCGGGCAGAGCAACCTGGAGACGCTTCAGCTTGTTCACGATATCGGGCGTGTCTTCCATGACCCCCGGAATCGGCTCGAACTCGCTTGAGAGCATCCGCTGATTCCCCTCGGCATCGTAAATCGTCACCCGGAAAGCCGTAATCGCGTAACCCGGAATGGAACTCAACAGAACCCGACGCAACGAGTTCCCCACGGTCGTCCCGTATCCTCTTTCGAAAGGATAGGCCACAAAGGTGCCGTAATCGGGAGTCGACTCGCTGGGTTCAAACGATATATTTTTGGGCCGTTTAAAACCCTTGAGTAGAGCTTTTCGAGCCATTCCAATCTCCTTTAGAAGCCGTGATTATACGCGCCGGCTTTTTCGCGGTCGACATCCATTGTGGGGAATCGCCGTAATGTCCTCAATGGAGCGGACCCGCAAACCAAGCTGGCCCAGAGAACGAACAGCTGACTCCCGGCCGATCCCGGGACCTTTCACAAAGACGTGGACCTCCTGCAAGCCGTACTGGAGGGCTTTCTGGGCTGCCGTCTCGGCCGTGGTCTGCGCCGCGAAGGGAGTAGACTTTTTTGCACCCCGAAACCCCAGGGATCCTGCACTGCTCCAGGACACGACGTTGCCGTTCATGTCGGAGATAGTCACAATGGTGTTATTGAATGTGGCCTGAATGACCACACGTCCCTCGTAGAGAGATTTCTTCTCTTTCTTTTTCTTTACGATCTTGGCCAAAGTTCTCTCGCCTCCCTATTTCTTCTTGCCTGCAACGGTCTTCCGCTTACCCTTACGGGTACGGGCGTTTGTACGCGTCCGCTGCCCCCGGACAGGCAATCCCTTCCGGTGACGGAGTCCCCGGTAGGAGCCGATGTCCATAAGCCGCTTGATATTGAGCGAGACCAGAGTCCGTAAACGGCCCTCCACGGTATAATCGTTCTCTATAATTTGCCGAAGCGTGTTCAATTCTTCCGCCGAGAGATCGTTAATGCGCCGCTCGGTATCAATACTTGCGGTGTTGCAAATCTTGATAGCCGAAGAACGGCCGATCCCGTATATATACGTCAACGCGATGTCGACGTGCTTGTTGGGAAGATCGATTCCTGCTATACGAGCCATCCCTTACCCCTTCTGCCGCTGCTTGTGCTTTGGATTGCTGCAAATTACGCGAACGACACCTCGCCGTCGGATAACCTTACACCCGGCACAAATTGGTTTTACACTGACACGAACTTTCATCAAACCATCCTTCGACTACAAACTGCGTCTTGACTTAATCCGACCGCGCTTGGTCAGCCCTTCATGATGATGCATCCGGAGATGCCCCTCTATCTGCGACATCAGGTCGAGGTCTACTCCCACCATGATCAGGAGAGACGTACCCCCCATCAGAAACGCGACTTCCATGGGAAAGTTGAACCACCTCTGAACCAGACTGGGAATCACCGCGATAAAGGCCAGGAAGATCGCTCCAGGGAGGATGATCCTGTTCAATACCCTCGTGAAGTATTCCTCCATCTTCTCGCTGCGGATTCCCGGTATCGACCCGCCATTTTCGCGGATATTCTTGGAAATCTCAATCGGGTTGAGCGTCACCTGCGTATAAAAGTAGGCGAAGAACACGATCAAGACGGTGTAAATGAAGAGGTAGAGGTTTCCGTCGGGCCTCATCCAGAAGGCAACCCTCTGCAACCAGCGCACTTCCGGTCCGAACCCCTGGGCAACCTGGAGGGGAAAGGTCAGAATACTGGAGGCAAAGATCACCGGGATTACTCCCGAGGGATTGATCTTGAAGGGCACGTAGGTGTTTTGCGCACCGTACATCCTTCGTCCCACCACCCTCTTGGCGTAGTGCACGGGAATCTTCCGCTGCCCCCGCTGCTCGTATACCACGAGAGCCACCACACCCACGAACATCCCCAGAACCGCCAGGAGGAAGACCGGGTTCAGATCACCGCTGCGAACGCTCTGAATAAGAATCCAGAAGGCGTTGGGCATCCGCGCCACGATTCCGGCGAAGATCAGNAGCGAGATACCGTTTCCGATACCGCGCTGGTTGATCTGCTCCCCCACCCACATCAGGAAGAGCGTTCCCGAGGTGACCGAGAGGATGGAGACAAAGGTGTAGAGTCCCCGGGATATGGTAATCGCATCGGGGATACTGTCGGCGTAGACCGTCACGGCAAAGGACTGGATCAGGGCCACTCCCACCGTTCCGTAGCGGGTATAGTTCTGAATCTTCTTCCGACCGCCCTCTTCTTCGGATATTTTCTTCAGCGACGGGAACACCAGCAACAAAAGCTGCATGATGATCGACATCGAGATGTACGGCATGATACCGAGCATGAAAATGCTGAAGCGGGAGAAAGCCCCTCCAGCGAAGAAGTCCAGGTAGTCTGTTACAGAAACTCCCGAGCCGGCCTGAGTCATAAAGTACAGGCGAAGCGCGTTGATGTTGATCCCGGGAATCGGGATCGTCGCACCAAGGCGGTAGATCGCCAGCATGGCCAGAGTAAACAGAACCCTTTCGCGCAGGTCCCGGATTCGAAAAATATCAGCGATCGGATTCGAAGCCATTCAGTTTACCCTTCCGAGCCGGTATCGCACACCGCTTCGACAACCGATCCGCCNGCAGCCTCGATCTTTGCCTTTGCTCCGGCAGAGACGGCCAGCCCCTGAACGGTAAGCGGGTGGGAACACTCCCCACGAGCGAGGATCTTCACGTATTTCACGTTCTTCCCCACCATGCGCCGCTCCTTCAGGACCTCCAGAGAGACCGTCGAACCCGTCTCAAAGGCCTGACACAAAACGTCGAGATTGAGCGGATAGTACTCTACCTTGAAGCGATAGTTGGAGAAGCCCCGTCGGGCGATCCGCCGGTAGAGGGGCATCTGGCCACCNTCGAAGCCGGGCCGCACACCACCCCCGGAACGGGCGTTCTGACCGTTATGCCCTTTTCCGGAGGTCTTGCCCAGGCCGGACCCGATACCCCGACCGAGGCGTTTCCGGTTACGCACTGCACCTGCAGGCACTCGAATCATATTCATTTCAATTCCTCAACTTCCACGAGATGGGAAACCCTGTTGATCATCCCCTGGAGGGGAGGATTCAACTCTTTCTCCACACTCTGCCGGATTTTGCGCAGACCCAGGGCCTCCACAGTCCGGCGCTGGGCCGGTTTCCGGCCGATGGGACTTCGAACGAGCGTAATTCGCACTTTCATGGCTTACCCCCACATCTCCTTAAGCCCCTTGCCGCGGTTCCGCGCGATCTCACGAGCGTTCATGATATCTTCCAGACCGGCAAAAACAGCTTTTACGATGTTGATCGCGTTCTGGCTTCCCATGGATTTGCTCAGCACATCGTGGACACCGCCTACTTCGAGGACAGCGCGCACAGGACCACCGGCGATAATTCCCGTACCGGGAGCGGCCGGCTTCAGGAGCACTTTGGCGCTCTTGAACCGTCCGTTTACCTCGTGGGGTATGCTGAACTTCTGCCGCGGAATCTCGATCATACTGCGCTTTGCCCGATCGACACCCTTACGGATCGCCTCGGAGACATCGTTGGCTTTTCCGTAACCGTACCCGACCCGGCCGTTTTTATCGCCCACCACAACCAGAGCAGAGAAGGAAAAGCGGCGACCGCCCTTTACTACCTTCGCTACACGATTCAGCTTGATGAGCTTTTCGGCAAACTCTTTTTCCATTCCATGATCCACGGAACAACCCCCTAAAACTTGACGCCCGCTTTACGGGTCCCGTCGGCCAGCGCTTTTACCACGCCGTGATACAGGTACCCGTTCCTGTCAAAGACAACCTCGGAAATATTTTTCGCCACGAGGTCCTTGCCCAGAGCCTCACCCAGCTTTTCAGCATCTTCCTTGCGGGGAGCCATGCTCTTGAACTCTCCCGAAACTGAGGAAACCGAGGCCAGGGTGTGGCCCGAAGCATCGTCGATAACCTGGGCGTAGAGATTCCGGTTTGACCGGAACACCGTCAGGCGCGGACGATCGGCCGTTCCCTTGATGCGCCCCCGTATTCTGGTCTTTCGCTTGACCCGGCGGCGGTTCTTCTCAATTATTCGCTTCATATCGATTCACCTGCCTACTTTATACCGGACTTTCCGACTTTGCGCCGCACGTATTCATCCTCGTACTTCACACCCTTGCCCTTGTAGGGTTCCGGGGGCCGTACTTTCCGAATCTCCGAGGCGGTCTTGCCGACCAGCTGCTTATCAATCCCCTGAACGACGAGCTTGTTCGCGCCCTCACCGGTTATGGTGATCCCCTCGGGGACCATATACTCGATGGGGTTGCTGTAGCCGAGGTTCAGAAGGACAGAAGAGCCCTTCACTTCGGCTCGGTAGCCCACCCCGTTTATGAGGAGGGTCCGGCTGAAACCCTGGGAGACCCCCACAACCATATTGGCAACGAGCTGGCGATAGAGTCCGTGAAAGCCCTTGGCCTTCTTGGAGTCGTTCTTCCGGCTCACCACCACGGTGTCATCCTGGACCTCCAGGGAGACCTCGGGGCGCAGAAGCTGCGAGAGCTCACCCTTGGGACCCTTTACGGTAACATTCATATCGTTCACGGTGACCGTCACGCCCTTTGGCACGTCGATCGGCAAACGTCCTATTCGAGACATTGCTACGCTCCCTTACCAAATCGAGCAGATCAGCTCGCCGCCGACACGCTTTTCCGCAGCCTTGCGTCCGGTGGTGACACCGGCGGAGGTTGAAACGATCAGTGTTCCATAGCCATTCAGTATTCGGGGCATCTTCTTGTATCCCGTGTACACCCGTCGTCCGGGGGTCGAGATCTTCTTGATGCCGTGAATGATCGGCTGCTGCTTGTCGTCATACTTCAGGAAGACACGAATCGTATCGCGGTCGTCCTGAGCCACTCGCTTGAAGTTTTTAATGTAGCCTTCGTTCTTCAGAATCTTGATGATCTCAAGTTTCAGCTTGGAAGGTGCAACATCCACCTTCTCGAAGCGCGCCATACTGGCGTTCCGAATCTTGGTCAGCATGTCGGCTACGGGATCAGAAACACTCATTACTCTCTCCTACCAGCTCGACTTGGTAACACCAGGGATCAACCCTTCGCTTGCCAACTTCCGGAAACACACACGACACATTTCAAACTTGCGAAGATAGCCGCGAGGCCGTCCGCATACGCGACACCGATTCACACGTCGTGTCGAATATTTCGGTTTTCGCTGCGCCTTGATTATCTGTGACTTCTTAGCCATCGAGCCCCCTCTTCCTACTTCCGGAATGGCAAGTTCAATTTTGAAAGAAGCGCGTGCGCTTCCTGATCGGTCTTCGCGGTAGTTACCACGACGACATTCAACCCCGTAATCTGATCGATCTTGTCATAGTCGATCTCCGGGAAAATAATATGCTCCGTGATGCCCAGGGAATAATTCCCGTGGCCATCGAACCCGTTGGGGTTGATCCCGCGAAAGTCTTTCACCCGGGGAAGGGCGATGTTCACAAGACGATCGAGAAACTCCCACATCCGGTCACTGCGAAGCGTCACCTTGGTGCCAATCTCCATGCCGTCACGAAGCTTGAAGTTCGCGATGGACTTCTTTGCTTTCGTTCGAACAGCCTTCTGACCGGCGATCAGGGTCAACTCGTTCTGGGAGTTTTCCAGAGCTTTCTTGTTCTGGATCGCCTCACCCACACCCATGCTCAAAACGATCTTCTCGATTCTGGGCACCTGCATTACCGAGGTGTACCCGAACTCTTTCTGAAGCTCGGGCTGAATCTTCTCGTTGTAGAGCTTCCGCATCGCTGGAATTTGTGCTGCCATCAGATCGTTTCTCCCGTTCTTCGAGAAAACCGGACCTTGGCATCGCCCTCAACGCGATATCCCAGGCGGGAAGGTTTTCCATCTTTCTCAAGGAACATGACGTTCGAGATATCGATGGAAGCCTCGCGCTCTATGATTCCGCCGGCGTCTTCCTGGCTACGCTTCTTCTGCGCCTTCTTGACCAGATTGACACCCTCGACGAGAACCCGGTTTTTTGCCCGGTCGATCTTCAGGATCTTCCCGGTCTTCCCTTTGTCTTTTCCGGCGACAACCATCACCGTGTCGTCTTTCTTCAACTTCGTCTTCATACAACGCTCCTACAAAACCTCGGGAGCAAGCGAGACGATCTTCATGTGATTCGCGTCGCGCAATTCCCGCGCAACGGGACCGAAGATTCTCTTTCCCTTGGGATTCTGGACCTTGTCGATGATCACGCAGGCATTGTCGTCAAAACGAATGTAGGTTCCATCCTTCCGGCGAAACTCCTTCGACGTCCGGACGATAACAGCCTGCTCGACAGAGCCCTTCTTGATCGGTGCGTTCGGCAAAGCGTCCTTCACAGCCACCACAATAATGTCGCCGACCGAAGCGTACTTTCGCTTGCTTCCCCCGAGTATCTTGATACACTGGACGGTTTTCGCACCGCTGTTGTCGGCCACGTTCAAATATGTTTGCATCTGAATCATACAATCACCGCCTTTAACGTGCCCGCTCAACGATTTCTACGAGGCGCCACCGCTTGTCACGGCTGATGGGGCGGGATTCGACAATGCGAACCAGATCCCCTACATTTGCCTCGTTGGACTCGTCATGAGCCTTTACTTTCTTGGAAAAGGAGACGTACTTCTTGTACAAGGGATGGACCTGCCGACCCTCGACACGAATTACAATCGTCTTATCCATCTTGTTGCTTACTACACGGCCCTGGGCAGTCTTTCTGCCCTCTGTCTTGATCACCTGGACTGCCATTCAGCCTACTCTCCCTCGTTAACTTGCACGTCAGGGTGGTTGTAGATCAGCGTATTCAATCGGGCCACCTGCCGTCGCAACGTTCGCTTTTCCAGTGGATTTTCCACATGACCAACCACGTGGCTCATCCGCACATCAAGGTATTTGCGACGGAGTTCCTCCCGCTTGGCAACAAGCTCTTCAAAGGTCAGATCGTGAAAGGAATTACGCATATTACTCCACACCTCTCCGTGCCACAAATCGTGTCTTGATCGGCAGCTTGCTCGCTGCAAGGGTCATCGCCTCTTCAGCGAGTTCGTGACCGACCCCTGCAAGCTCGAACAAAACCGTTCCGGACTTCACCGACGCGACCCACCGCTCGGGACTTCCCTTACCCTTACCCATCCGGGTTTCAGCGGGCTTCTTTGTGTAGGGCACATCGGGAAAAATCCGGATCCACACCTTTCCGCCTCGCTTTATCTTCCGGGTCATGGCGATACGAGCCGCCTCGATCTGCCGGTTTGTCAGCCATTGCCCTTCGAGCGCAACCAGACCGTAGTCCCCGAAGGAGACCGAGTTCCCCCGGGTGGCCTGCCCGCGCAGGTCACGGTTCACGCGCCGCTGGCGCTTCCTGAACCTTACTCGTTTTGGACTCAGCATTATACACTACTCCTCGCGCCACTTCGCTCGCGCCGGTTCTTCCGGACCACCGCTCCGGCGTCCTGTTTGGTCTCGGCGGAAAGCACCTCACCGTGGAACATCCAGACCTTCACGCCGATTGTCCCGAAGGTGGTCAGCGCCTCGGCAAAGCCGTAGTCAATATTGGCCCGCAGCGTATGAAGAGGCACCCGCCCCGCTTTCTGCTGCTCGCTCCTGGACATCTCGGCACCACCCAGACGACCAGAGATATGAACCTTCACACCCTGGATGCCACCCTTCATGGCGTTGTTCACCGCCATTTTCAGCGTCCGCCGGAAGGAACCCCGGGACTTGAGCTGGCGGGCGATGTTCAGCGCCACAACCTGGGCATGGGTCTCGGGCCGCTTGATCTCCTTGATCTTGATCTGGATCTTCTTGCCTGCAATTTTCTGCAGGCGCGTGCCGATCTTCTCGATGTTGGAGCCCTTGGTTCCGATAATTACTCCGGGACGGGAGGTATGAATAACCAGGGTTATCCGCTGGGGATGACGAATAATCTCGACCTCAGCGATGTCGGCACCCTTGGTCTCGGGAGCGTTATTCAGCACCTTCCGCAAATGAAGGTCTTCATGGAGCGTATCCGCGTATTCCCGGGGGTCTACATACCACTTAGAGCGCCAGGTCTTGTTTATCCCGAGGCGCATGCCATACGGATTGACTTTCTGTCCCACGTTACTCTCCCACCTGGTCTATGCGGTCTACAACTGCCGTGATATGACTCATCCGCTTGAGCAACATATCAGCCCGTCCGCGTCCGCGAACCCAAAGACGCTTCATGCGGGGCCCTTCGTCAATGTACAGCTCACTGACGTACAACATTCCCTCATCCATACTGCGATTGTTACTCAGGGCATTCGCTGCCGCAGACTGAATAACTTTACGAATAAGCCCGGCCCCCTTGTTGGGGAGGTTATTCAAAATCGCGATTGCCTCCGGATACGGCTTTCTTCGCACGAGATCAGCAACGACCCGCGCCTTAAAAGGTGATATCCGAACGTACTTGGCTACTGCCTTGTATCCCATCGTACCGTCCTCTACCGTCTTCCGGCTTTCTTATCGGATCCGGCATGCCCCCGAAACAACCGGGTAGGAGAGAACTCCCCGAGCTTATGCCCGACGAGGTTCTCCGTCACATAAACCGGCACCCACGCCTTGCCGTTGTACACAGATATGGTAAGCCCCACCATCTCGGGAATGATCGTGGACGTTCGCGAATAGGTCTTGATCATTTTTTTCTGATCAGCCTTGTTCATGTCCAGAACCCGCCGGTAGAGACTCTTTTCTATAAACGGTCCCTTTTTTATTGAACGCGACACACCCTACTCCTACTTACGCTTCTTCACGATAAAATTGCCGGAAGTCTTCCGCTTCTTCCGTGTCTTGTACCCCTTGGTAGGCACACCCCACGGACTCACCGGATGGCGTCCACCGCTGGTCCGACCCTCACCACCACCATGGGGGTGATCGACCGGGTTCATCACAACACCACGAACCTTTGGCCGGCGACCCAGCCAGCGGGCCCGACCCGCCTTACCGAGGGTCACGTTCATGTGATCCTCGTTTCCGACAGANCCCACCGTGGCCCGGCAACGGCGAAAGATCATCCTCATCTCTCCCGAGGGGAGCTTCACCGTCACGTAGTCGCCGTCAGCAGCAGCGATCGTTGCGGAGGTCCCCGCAGAACGAGCGAGCTGACCACCCTTCCCCAGCTGCAATTCGACGTTATGAACCACCGTACCCAGNGGGATGTTCTCAAGAGCCATGCAGTTACCCACTTCGGGAGCAACTTTCTGACCACTCACCACCGTCTGTCCCTGCTGCAACCCGCGAGGAGCAAGGATATACCGCTTCTCGCCATCGGCGTAACAGAGCAAGGCGATATTCGCGCTTCGGTTTGGATCGTACTCAATCGCTTTCACGACCGCCGGGATATTCATCTTGTCCCGTTTAAAGTCGATCTCCCTGTAGCGACGCTTGTGCCGCCCACCCTTTCGACGAACGCTGATACGCCCTTTCGTGTCACGACCGGCCTTGAAGGAAGTTCCCTTCGTCAGAGCCTTTTCGGGGGCTTTCCCCTCGGTGACACTGTCATTTTTCAACGCTGTCTTGAACCGCAAGCCGGGCGTAATCGGCTTATAGGTTTTAATTGCCATCAATAACCTCTCTTAAGCGCCTTCAAAAATAGAGATGCGCTCGCCCTTTGCAAGGGTAACCACGGCCTTTTTCCAGGACGAGGTCCGACCCTTGGCAGACCGGGTGCGCTTGGGCTTGCCCTTCACATTGATGATGCGACACTCCTGGGCGTGCACACCAAACAAGGCCGAAACAGCCCCTTTCACCTGAACCTTGTTAGCCCGCTGGGCTACACGAAAGGCATAAACGCCATCCTCGCGCATACCGTTGGTTTTTTCGGTAAGAATAGGCTCTAAAATAATCTGTTCCGGATTCATACCTGTTCCTCCCCGGGGGTAGCATAAAAGTCACCCAAGGCAGTCGCAGCCGACTCCATCATAACCACCTTGTGCGCATAAAAGAGATCGTGCGCACGAAGCCGGTTCCAGGAGAGAAAACGAAGCCAGGGGATATTGCGGGCAGACCGCTTCACCATGGGATCGTCCGAGGCTGTCACCAGAACAACCCGCTGGGCATCGGTCAGGTTCCGCAGCAACGCCGCCATATCCTTCGTCTTGCCCGACTCAACCGAAAAATCCTCAACAACCAGAAGGTTTCCGTTCTGCATCTGCTGAGAAAGAATAGACATCATCGCAGCCCGCTTCATCTTTTTAGGAAGGCGGTAACTGTAATCCCGGGGGAGCGGACCAAACACGGTTCCTCCACCGACCCATACCGGAGAACGGCGACTACCAGCACGGGCCCGACCGGTCCCCTTCTGGCGCCAGGGCTTTCGCCCACCAAAGTTCACGAACCCCCGCGTCTTTGTGGAAGCCGTCCCCACTCGCTTGTTGGCAAGCTCATTGCGAATTGCGTGATAAATCGCACCATCGCTCACATCCCGGGAAAAAACCCGTTCCGAGACACTCAGGGTGCGCAATTCCTTGCCTGCTGTTGATACTACCTGTACATCCATCGTTCCGAACCTCTATATCAGCCGATCATGGACCGCTTGACCGCCGGGCGAATACGCACAACGGCGTTCTTGCGACCAGGCACCGCACCCTTTACGAGGATTAACTGATTCTCCTGATCGATCCTGACCACCCGGAGACTCAGAACAGTGCTTCTCTCGCCGCCCATGCGGCCCGCCATCTTGGTCCCCTTGATCACTTTTGCAGGGTAGGCCGCCATACCGGTAGAACCGTTGGCCCGATGAAACTTGGAACCGTGCGTTTTCCGGCCACCGCCAAAGTTATGGCGCTTCATGACACCCTGAAAACCCTTTCCCTTTGTGGTTCCCGTGATATCCACGTACCCCACATCCTGCATCACATCAAGACCAAGCGTGTCACCCACGGCGCATTCCCGACCGAAATCGCGAAACTCGTAGAGATCACGCATCGGCTGAATCCCCTCAGCAAACTGCCCCAGCACCGGCTTGGCCATCCTCGACTCTTTTTGAGGATTTGCACCGAGCACCACAGCAGAATAGCCGTCGCGATCCACCGTTCGCTGAGCAACAACCACGTTGGGCTCAACCTTCAGGACCGTGACAGGAATCAGGCGCCCCGTATCATCGAAGACCTGAGTCATTCCGACTTTCTTTCCAATCAGACCAACCATCGTTATCTTCCTGTTACTGCTTGATCTCTACATCCACGCCGGCAGGAAGCTCAAGCTTCATAAGAGAATCCATCACTGCCGAAGAGGGCTCTATGATATCAATGAGCCGTTTATGGGTCCGCATCTCGAACTGCTCCCGCGACTTCTTGTTTACATGCGGCGAGCGCAAAACGGTAAACTTGTTTGTGCGAGTGGGAAGCGGCACGGGACCAGACACAGTCGCACCTGCTTTCAAAACGGTCTGCGCAATCGACGCAGCACTCTGGTCAACCAGCTGCACATCAAAGCCACGCAGACGAACGCGAATCTTATCGCCGGTCATCGTTCCTCCAAGACAAAAAATCAGGCCTTGCCGCATCTGCAACAAGGCCTGGCAACGGCCATAAAGCCGATTACTCTATGACCTCGATCACCTGACCGCTGGCGACCGTCCGGCCTCCCTCGCGGATCGCGAAGCGAAGCCCCTGATCCATGGCGATCGGCTTGATCAACTCAACGGAAATCTCGGTGTTGTCACCGGGCATAACCATCTGCTTGTCCTCGGGCAGCATAACCGTTCCGGTCACGTCGGTGGTCCGGAAGTAGAACTGGGGCCGGTAACCCGACATGAAAGGCGAGTGACGACCACCCTCTTCCTTACTCAGAACGTAAACCTGCCCCTTGAACTTGGTATGAGGGGTGATCGAACCGGGCTTGGCGAGCACCTGACCGCGCTCAACAGCCTTTTTGTCGATACCACGCAGCAGGGCACCAACGTTGTCACCGGCCTGACCGTCATCGAGAAGCTTGTTGAACATCTCCACGCCGGTACAGGTGGTCTTCTGGGTATCGCGGATACCCACGATCTCGACCTCGTCACCGACACGAAGGATTCCGCGCTCGATACGACCGGTCACAACCGTTCCACGACCCTGGATGGAAAAGATATCCTCGATCGGCATGAGGAAAGCCTTGTCCACATCCCGCTCGGGAACAGGAAAGTACTCGTCCATGGCGTTGAAGAGCTCGATGATCTTCTCGGTCTTCTCGGGATCGTCATGGTTCTCCATAGCAACAAAGGCACTGCCCTTGATCACAGGAACCTCGTCGCCGGGGAAATCGTAGGAGTTCAGGAGATCCCGAACCTCTTCCTCGACGAGCTCGATCATGTCAGGATCATCGACCTGGTCGGTCTTGTTGATAAAGACAATGATCCGGGGCACACCAACCTGGCGAGCGAGAAGGATGTGCTCACGGGTCTGGGACATCGCACCGTCGGTAGCGGCAACGACCAGAACCGCACCGTCCATCTGGGCAGCACCGGTGATCATGTTCTTGACATAGTCGGCGTGCCCGGGACAGTCCACGTGCGCATAGTGGCGCGCGTCAGTCTCATACTCAACGTGACGAGTGTTGATCGTAATACCCCGCTCTTTTTCCTCGGGAGCGTTGTCAATCTCATCGTAACTCATGACACGGGAACCGTAGCGAGCGGCACTCACCATTGTCATTGCTGCTGTCAGCGTTGTCTTTCCGTGGTCAACGTGACCGATCGTACCGACGTTTACGTGCGGTTTCGTTCGCTCGAATTTGCTCTTGGCCATTGTCGTCCTCCTTGCACCGTTACAACGACGAAATAATTAGAATGTTCGCACAGACTGCACCGGCAAGGAACCCCCGACCGGTAATCTGAATTGGGACTGGATTATAAGGAACCATCGCTCTTGTTGTCAAGAACGGGAAGCCGCAGGGGTCTGCCAGGCCAACGACCTGACTATACGGCGCCACCTGCAGGCAAAAGCCTGCGGTTTGGCTCCTCGGGGCCAGTTTACACGCCGCCAGAACCCGGCAACGCGCACATAATCCCGAAAACTACAGATGACTATACCATCATTGCAACGGCATGTCACCATGATTTCTGTATTTTACCAGCGATAATGCGCAAAGGCCTTGTTCGCCTCTGCCATTCGATGGGTATCTTCCTTCTTCTTGAAGGCCGTTCCGGTGCCGTTGTAAGCGTCGACCAGCTCCTGCCCCAGACGAAGCCCCATGGACTTGCCGCTGCGGGAACGGGCAGCGTTGATAAGCCACCGCATGGCCAGGGCCTCACGACGCCCTTCCTTGACCTCCACCGGAACCTGATAGGTAGACCCACCTACACGCCGGCTCTTTACCTCAATCACGGGCATGACGTTCTCCAGCGCCTTGTGAAACACCTCAACGGGCGTGGCGTCAGAAACTTTCTTCTCTACGTCACCGAGTGCTTCGTACATGATCTGCTGACTGGTGGAACGCTTTCCATGCAACATCATGCGATTCACAAACCGCGAAACCGTAACATCTCCGTACCGGGGATCCGCCAGAGGCGGTTTCCGCTGGGGAATATGTCGTCTTGGCATACTCTATCTGCTCCCTTACGCCTTCGGCCGCTTTGTGCCGTATTTGGACCGCGCCTTCCGGCGGTCCTCAACACCCAGAGTGTCCTTGGT
Source organism: Alkalispirochaeta alkalica DSM 8900 (assembly GCF_000373545.1). Lineage (GTDB taxonomy): Bacteria > Spirochaetota > Spirochaetia > DSM-27196 > Alkalispirochaetaceae > Alkalispirochaeta > Alkalispirochaeta alkalica. Next base: position 66,857 of record NZ_KB891761.1, on the reverse strand, counting down.
GCCACGCACAACGTGATACCGGACACCGGGCAGATCCTTCACCCGCCCTCCGCGAAGCAATACAACCGAGTGCTCCTGAAGGTTGTGACCGATCCCCGGAATATAAGCCGTAACCTCGATTCCGTTGGACAAGCGCACACGGGCAACTTTCCGCAAGGCCGAATTGGGCTTCTTTGGGGTAACTGTCATAACACGGGTACAAACCCCCCGCTTCTGCGGGCAATTCTGCAAAGCCGGTGACTTTGTCTTCTTTAACTGACGCTCCCGTCCAGTACGGATAAGCTGATTGATAGTTGGCATATCTCTTCTATACTCCGTTTTGTAGATCGAAACCTTACCAGAGCACCCGGGCCATGTCAATAGACCCGGGCGCCCCGTTGAATCTCTAATCGGTGATATCCACGTCCACCGTATCTGCCGTTTGGGCCAGGGCCTCTTTCTCCTTGGCCCGCTCCTCCAGAATTTCTGCCACGTGGCTGTCCAGGTCTTCCGTCTCGTCGTCAAAGAGCCGGATGTTTCGGTAATCCCGCATTCCCGTTCCCGCCGGAATCAGGTGCCCGATCACGACGTTCTCCTTCAGACCCCGCAGCTGGTCCGTAGAACCGGCTATGGCCGCGTTGGTCAGGACCCGGGTGGTCTCCTGAAAGCTGGCCGCGCTGATGAAGGAATCGATGTTAAGACTCGCCCTGGTTATCCCCAGGAGCAACGGCCTGGCCACGGCCGGCTGCCCACCCTGACGGATCACACGGGCGTTCTCCTCGTGGAACTTGGGCTTATCCACCTGCTGACCAAAGATAAACCGCGTGTCTCCAACCTGGACAATCTCGAGCTTTCGCATCATCTGGCGGATGATGACACCGATATGCTTGTCGTTTATCACAACCCCCTGCAGACGGTAGACCTCCTGGACTTCGTTCACCAGGAAGGACTGCAGGGCGTTTTCTCCCAGAATTCCCAGAATCTCGTGCGGGTCGATCGCGCCGTCGCAGAGGGGCTCACCCGCTTCCACGGGGTCACCGTCGCGAACCAGCATGTGCCGACCCATGGGGACAAGATGGCGGAACTCCCGTCCGTAGGGGTCTTCCACCAGGATGACCCGCTTGCCCTTGACGACACTCCCCGTCTTTACCGTTCCGCTGATCTGGGCGAGGACCGCCGCCGTCTTGGGCCTGCGCGCCTCGAAGAGTTCCCCTACCCGGGGGAGACCACCGGTAATATCCCGGGTTTTGGCACCCTCCTTGAGCATCTTTGCCAGGATTCTCCCGGCCCGGACGCTCTCGCCGTCGGCAACGCCGATATAGGCTCCGTTCGGCAGGGGATAGGAGGCGATTTCCTCGCCCTGTCCGTCCAGAATCAGGAGGCGGGGCTGCATTCCCTCCACGGGATGCTCCACAATCCTGCTCTCGGTGTTCCCCGTCTCTTCGTTGATCTCCTTCTTCAGGGTGGTTCCCTCAAGAATGTCCTCGTACTTCACCGTTCCGGCGTGCTCACTCACGATGGGCTCGCTGAAGGGATCAAAGCTGGCGATCGTCTCCTGGGCCTCCAGGAAGGATCCCTCCCGGGCGTAGACCTCGGCGCCGTTACGGACCTCCAGGCGCTGCTCCTGGGCTACCAGATAGAGCCGGTCATCCCGGAGAATGGCGTAGGCGTTATCCTCGGCCAGGACCTCTTCGGTTCCCCGCAGGAGGACCACCTGACCGCGCACGACCCGCTCCTCCTGGGAGACCTGGAGCTTGCAGGTCTCGTCCAGATCGTGACTCTCGATAACGCGGGCCGCGAAGATGTACCCCTTGCGGGTAAACATGCGCGAACCGTCCTCGAGGTCGATCACGCTGCCCTCGAGGCGTCGGATCATGACGGGATAGCCGAGATAAACCCGGTTTTCCTCGGCGGTCTTGGTGGCGGCACCACCGATGTGGAAGGTACGCATGGTAAGCTGCGTTCCGGGCTGCCCGATCGACTGGGCGGCGATGATCCCCACGGCTTCACCGATGTTGACCACCCGGTTATCCGCCAGGCTTCGGCCGTAACACTTCTGGCAGACCCCGTAGGGGGCTTCGCAGGTAAGAACCGTGCGGATCCGCACCTCTTCGATACCGGCTGCCTCGATCTGATCAGCCATGTCGTCGCTGATTTCCTCGTTTACATCGACGATCACTTCTCCCGTGATGGGATGATGAACCCGCTCCAGGGTGAAGCGGCCACGGATACGGTCGCCCAGGGGCTCCACCACCTCTTCGCCGTCCTTCAGGGCGGTCATGTTGATTCCGTTGATCGTTCCGCAGTCCTGATCGGTGACGACCACGTCCTGGGCGATATCCACGAGGCGGCGCGTGAGATATCCTGCGTCGGCTGTCTTGAGAGCCGTGTCAGCCAACCCCTTCCGCGCACCGTTGGTGGAGATAAAGAACTCGATGACCGAGAGCCCCTCCTTGAAGTTACTGCGGATCGGGAGCTCGATGATGTCCCCCGAGGGTTTTGCCATGAGACCCCGCATTCCCGCGAGCTGACGGATCTGGCTACGGCTTCCCCGGGCTCCCGAGTCGGCCATCATGTAGACGGGGTTAAAGCCGTCGCGATCCTTCAGGAGGCGATCCATCATCCGGTTTGTCAGTTCGTCGTTGGTTTTACTCCAGACTTCGACAACCTTGTTGTACCGCTCATCCTGGGTGATGACACCGCTGAGGTACTGCCCCTGGATCTGGGCGACTTCCTCGTTGGCGGCTCCGATCATCTCGGGTTTCTCTTCGGGGATGATGATATCGTCGATTCCGATGGTGGCCCCGAAGACTGTGGCGTAGCGGAAGCCCATGTCCTTGATGGCATCAAGCATGCGCACCGTCACGGCCGGGCCAAGATCGGCAAAGGCGCGCCCGATGAGGCGCCGGAGCTCCTTGTCCCCCATGGTCTCGTTTACGAAGGAGACTTCCCGGGGGAAAGCATCGTTCAGAATAACCCTTCCGGCGGTGGTCTCCAGCAACTGTCCGTCGATCTCTACCTTGATAAGAGCCTGGTAGTCCACAGCTTTGGCCTCGAGGGCGTGAATGAGCTCCTCGGGACTGACAAATCGCTTGCCCTCCCCCTTGGCTCCCGGCCGGTTCCTGGTAAGGTAGTTGATCCCCAAAACCATGTCCTGACTGGGGAAGACCACGGGCTGACCGTTGGCGGGGTTCAGCAGGTTCTGGGACGCGAGCATGAGGGTCCAGGCTTCGATCTGCGCAGCCTGGGTCAGGGGCACGTGCACAGCCATCTGGTCGCCGTCGAAGTCGGCGTTATAGGCGTGACAAACCAGAGGATGAAGCTTGATCGCCTTGCCATCCACCAGGACGGGCTCGAAGGCCTGGATTCCCAGGCGATGGAGCGTGGGGGCGCGGTTGAGCAGTACCGGGTGTTCCCGCACCACTTCATCCAGAACAGCAAAGACCTCGGGCTCTTCCTGTTCTACCAGGGTTTTTGCCCGCTTGATGTTATAAACTACGTCTTTCTCGACGAGTTTTTTCATGATGAAGGGCTTGAAGAGNTCCAGGGCCATCTTTGTGGGCAGACCGCACTGATGCAGTTTCAGTTCGGGCCCCACAACGATAACGGAACGACCCGAATAGTCCACGCGCTTACCCAGCAGGTTTTGCCGGAAACGCCCCTGTTTTCCCTTGAGCATGTCCGAGAGCGACTTGAGCGGACGATTGCTGGCTCCCTTGACAACCCGTTTCTTCTTGCTGTTGTCAAAGAGTGCGTCCACCGCCTCCTGAAGCATCCGTTTCTCGTTACGGATGATAATGTCGGGAGCGTTCAGGGAGAGAAGCCGCTTGAGCCGGTTGTTCCGGTTTATCACGCGCCGATAGAGGTCGTTGAGGTCGCTCGTGGCAAATCTCCCTCCGTCGAGCTGGACCATGGGCCGCAGCTCGGGGGGAATCACGGGGATCACGTCCATGACCATCCAGGCGGGTTCGTTCGTGGAATCACGGAAGTTCTCCACAATTTCCACACGCTTCAGGAGTCGCTTGTCGGCCTTGGGGCCCTTGCGGGCCATGAGCTCGCGCAACTCGATCGAGAGGGCCTCCAGATCGAGCCCCTCCAGGAGGCGGCGGATCGCTTCGGCGCCGATATCGGCCGAGAAGGACATACCGTACCGCTCTTTTGCTTCCCAGAAGTCCTCCTCTGTGAGGAGCTGAGAGGGCTTGAGGTCCGTATCACCCGGGTCTATGACGATGTATTTCTCGTAGTAGAGAACGGAGCGCAACTCCGATACCGTCAGATCGAGGAGCAATCCCATGCGGGAGGGAACGGAGCGGTAGTACCAGATATGGGAGACAGGGCTCGCGAGTTCGATGTGCCCCATCCGTTCACGCCGGACCTTGGGGTGCGCCACCTCGACGCCACAGCGGTCACAGATAACACCCTTGTAACGAATGCTCTTGAACTTTCCGCAATAGCACTCCCACTCCTTGGTGGTTCCAAAGATCCGCTCGCAGAAGAGCCCGTCCTTCTCCGGACGCAGGGTCCGGTAGTTTATCGTCTCGGGCTTTTTTACCTCGCCGTAACTCCAGGCCCTGATCTGGTCGGGAGAGGCGAGCCGAATATTGATACTGTCGAAATCCTGAATATCGCGCATACCGGTTTCGCTCCTTAGAAGTTGCTGCCCTGCCGGTTAATGAGTTCCTCATCACGCTCGGTGAGGGGAACCTGCTTTCCTTTGGAATCGTAGATCGACATATCAAGACCCAGGCCCCGCAGTTCCTGCACCAGAACGTTGAAAGATTCAGGGATGCCTGCCGCCGTCGCGGGGAGGCCCTTCACAATACTTTCATAGATCTTCGCCCGACCGTTCATGTCGTCACTCTTTATTGTAAGCATTTCCTGGAGCGTATTGGCTGCTCCGTAGGCTTCGAGGGCCCAGACCTCCATCTCCCCGAGCCGCTGGCCACCGAACTGGGCCTTTCCGCCCAGGGGTTGTTGCGTAACCAGCGAGTAGGGACCGGTGGAGCGGGCGTGCATCTTGTCGTCCACCAGGTGATGAAGTTTGATCATGTACATCACGCCCACGGTGACGGAGTTCTCGAAGAACTCCCCCGTCCGGCCGTCGCGCAGCTCTGTCTTGCCGTCGGGACTGATGCCCGCCATCTTGAGCTTTTCCTGAATCTGCTCGGGCGTGGCCGACTCGAAGACCGGTGTGGCGTACCACTCATCCAGCCCCAGAGCAGCCCACCCCAGCTCGGTCTCCAGAATCTGCCCCAGGTTCATCCGGCTGGGAACGCCCAGGGGGTTCAGACAGACATCGAGGGGGATTCCTTCGGGGGTATAGGGCATATCTTCCTCGGGAAGCACCCGGGCGATAACACCCTTGTTTCCGTGGCGCCCTGCCATCTTGTCGCCCTCGCGGAGCTTCCGTTTGGTGGCTACCAGAACTTTCACGACCTCTTCCACTCCCGGGGAGAGATCATCGCCCTCGCTGCGGCGCAGGCGCTGCACGTTGATCACCGTTCCCTCAACCCCGTGAGGTATTTTCAGGGAGGTGTCGCGGACCTCTTTTGCCTTCTCTCCGAAGATCTGGTTCAGGAGCTTGAACTCCGGCGTGGTTTCGGCATCGCTCTTGGGCGTTACCTTTCCGACCAGGATATCCCCGGAAGTAACTTTGGCCCCTACCCGGATGATCCCTTCCTCGTCGAGCTTGGCCAGAGCCCGCTCGCTCACGTTGGGAATGTCGTCGGTAATTTTCTCGGGCCCGAGCTTGGTCTCCCGCACATCGACGGTGAACTCCTTGATGTGGATCGAGGTGAAGATGTCTTCCTTGACCACTTTTTCGGAGATGAGGATCGCGTCCTCGTAGTTATACCCGTTCCAGGGAACAAAACCCACGACGATGTTGCGCCCCAGGGCGAGTTCACCCTTGAAGGTAGCCGGCCCGTCGGCGATCGCCTCCCGGGCCTGGACCTTCTGGCCTACCTGAACATAGGCTTTCTGCAGGTAACAGGTATCCTGGTTCGTGCGCTGGTACTTGACCAGACTGTACACGTCCTGATCCCGGGAATCTTTTTTCTCGTCGGGGTCGATCACGATCCGGGTACTGGAGACATAGACCACCGTTCCTGCACGGCGAGCCTTGACCAGAACGCCCGAATCGTAGGCGGTCTTGCGCTCCATACCCGTTCCCACGCGAGGTGGTTCGGGGAAGACCAGGGGCACGGCCTGGCGTTGCATGTTCGCCCCCATCAGTGCCCGGTTGGCGTCGTCGTGCTCCAGGAAGGGGATCAGGGCTGCGCTCACGCTGATTATCTGCTTTGGCGAGACGTCCATGTATTGAATCTGCTCGGGGGAACGGGTGTTGTAATCCCCGCCCTTACGAACAGATACCTGATCGTTGAGGAACTCTCCGTCCTCGCTGATCGGTGCGTTCGCCTGGGCAATGAAGGACTTTTCCTCGTCCATCGCCGAGAGATACTCGATCTGGTCGGTTACCCTCCCCGCCTCGACGCGGCGGTAGGGTGTTTCCAGAAAGCCGTAATCGTTCACCCGGGTATAGTTGGCCAGGGAGACGATAAGGCCGATGTTCGGACCTTCCGGTGTCTCGATGGGGCACATTCTTCCGTAGTGCGTGTAGTGAACGTCGCGAACCTCGAAGCCCGCGCGGTCCCGGGAGAGCCCCCCCGGCCCAAGGGCGTTGAGGCGCCGCTTGTGGGTGAGCTCCGAAAGGGGGTTCACCTGATCCATGAACTGGGACAACTGGGAGGAACCGAAAAACTCCTTGATCGCAGCCACCACGGGCTTGATCGAGATAAGATCCTGGGGCTTGATCGTATCGGTCTCTTTCAGGGACATGCGGTCTTTGGCGATGCGCTCCATCCTGCTGAAGGCGGTCTTGAGCGAGTTTGCCAGCAACTCTCCCACGGAGCGGATGCGCCGGTTCCCCAGGTGATCGATATCGTCGACGTTTTCCTCGCCGATGTAGACCTTGATAAGAAACCGCATGGTNTTCACGATGTCTTCCCTGGTCAGGGTATGCTCTTCCGAGGCGTCCTGGTACTCGAACTTCTTGTTCAGCTTGTACCGGCCCACACGACCCAGATCGTAGCGCCGCGAGGAGAAGAACATGCTCTGAAAATCCCGCTCGGCACCTTCCATGGTGATCGGTTCGCCGGGCTGGATGACAGCGTAAATTGCCGAGAGCGCGTCCTCCCGGGAAGGCTCATCCTGATCGGAATCGTCACCGACAAACTTGGATTCTTCCCGTTCGAAGCAGTTCAGGATGATGTCGGCGTGGAGAGAGTCATCGTGATCGTCGTCGACGAGCTCTATTTCTGATACTCCGAGCTGAAGCAGCTCGTCCAGATCGTGAGGATGGAGCTTCTCCCCGGCGCGGTAGAGGGTCCGCTCACCGGCGTCGGAGGAGACAACGATTTTCCGGGCCAGGACGCGGCCCACGATGTAATCCCGCTCCTGCCGATCCCCCGTGAGGGTTACCTGCTCGCGCTGATAAAAGAGGTCGATGATTTTCTCGCGTGTATCGTATCCCATGGCCCTGAGAAAAAGGGTTCCCAGGATTTTCTTTTTTCGGTCTATTTTTGCGTAAATCAGATCCCGTTTCTGGTCGATCTCGAACTCGAGCCAGCTCCCCCGGTACGGGATGATCCGGGAGCTGTACACACCCTTGTCGTGTGCAAAAATTACACCAGGGCTCCGGTGGATCTGGCTGACCACGACCCGTTCGGCCCCGTTAATGATGAAGGTTCCCCGCTCGGTCATGAGAGGGATATCACCCATGTAGATATCTTTCTGCCTGATCTCTCCTGTTTCCAGGAAAATAAGGTTAATCCGGGCTTTGACCGGACAGGCGTAGGAGGCACCCTTGTTCTTGCATTCTTCCTCACCGAGTTTTATGTTTGCCTCGTCGAGGATGTAATGATCGTACTCAAGACGCATATCACCCGAGGGGCTCTCTATGGGAAAGGCCATCTCGAATACTTCCTGAAGCCCCTGTGAGAGAGGCGGTTTTCCTGCCTTCAATCGTTCCCGTTGCAAAAACCGCTCATATGAAGAGAGCTGTATATCAACCAGGTCTGGCAACTCCATAACGCCCGGCCCTGCAGTTCCGACCTCTACTCTGTTGACAACCTGTTCTCTGTCAAACATTTACACCTCCCGACCACGGACTTTCGAAAAAAACGCACCACCGGCGTATAACACACCGGTGGCGTACGAGCGACTCTTGAGAAAAATAGGCCGTTCGGCGTTACTTGACCTCGATTTCAGCGCCTGCTTCCTCGAGTGTCTTCTTGATCTCTGCAGCCTCTTCCTTGGAAACGCCCTCACGAATGGCCTTGTCACCACCCTCGACGAGCTCTTTTGCTTCCTTGAGACCCAGTCCGGTCACCACGGTCCGGACCGCCTTGATAACCTGAATCTTGGTACCGTCCTTGACACCCTTCAGGATGACGTCGAACTCGGTCTGCTCTTCCCCTGCTTCCTCAGCGGGAGCAGCAGCACCGGCCGCAGCAACCGCAACGGGAGCCGCCGCAGTAACACCAAACTTCTCTTCCATCATCTTGACCAGCTCGCTGACTTCGAGCACGGTCATCCCTGCAATAGCTTCGAGGATTTCCTCTTTTGTAGCTGCCATATTACCTTCTCCTTTCAAAATATATCCGGCGATAGCAGGCAACAATCGCGAAGACTAACGCCGGTTGATTCACCTGGTTCGCGAGGGTTACCCCTCGGCTTTTTGATCCGCCACCGCCTGAAGGGTCCGCACCAGCTTGGTGGGAACTCCGTTCACGGCATAGACAAAGTTCTGGACCGGCGCCTGCATCACGCTCATGAGCTGAGCAATAAGCTCATCCCTGCTGGGAAGCTTGCTGAAGGCAACGGCCTGCTCGGCGTTATAGACCTGACCCGCCACGAGGGCTCCCTTGAGCTCCAGAGGCGCACCCTTGGCGAATTCCACCATGGCCTTTACTACAGGAGCAGAATCGTCGGGAGCAAGAGCCACCGCCGTGGGCCCTGTGAGATAATCGGCGACGTCATCGGGCTTTTCCATCTGCTGGAACGCTATCCGGGCAAAGCGGTTTTTGACGACCCGGAAATCGGCACCGTTCTCCCGCAGTTTTGCACGGAGCTGCGAAATCTGGGACACCGTGAGACCCCGGTAGTCCGTGAAGATGTAATCGCTTGCCCCGGAGAAAAGCTCCTTCATGGCGTCAACCGCAGCGACCTTGCTGTCGTTTACTCGCGTCTCGTAACCTTGTTTCATCTCAGTCTCCCATCGAAACCCGGACACCGGGACCCATCGTTGAAGAAATTGCAATGGTCTTTACAAAGACACCCTTTGCCTCGGGTGGACGCCGTTTCTCTACCTCGGAAACGATCGAACGAACGTTTTCCTCGACAGCGACAGGATCCATGGAGGCCTTCCCCACGGCGATGTGGACAACGCCGGTCTTGTCGGAGCGGAACTCGACCCGCCCCTTCTGAAGCTCGGCCAGAGCCCCCGTGATGTCCATGGTAACGGTCTGCGTCTTGGGGTTGGGCATCAAACCGCGACGACCCAGAACAGGGCCCAGACGGCCCACGTCTTTCATCATGTCGGGCGTGGCCACGGCCACGTCGAAATCGAGCCAGCCGCCCTTGATCTTCTCGATCAGGTCGTCATCGCCAACGTAGGCCGCCCCGGCAGCGCGGGCTTCCTCGGCCTTGTCCCCCTTGGCGAAGACCAGAATCTTCTTGTCCCCCGTGAACTGGTTCGGAAGAACCAGGGTATCACGCACGGTCTGACTCTTTTTCAGATTCAGGTTCAGGGAGAGCTCGATGGTCTCGTCAAATTTCGCAAACGCCAGCTCTTTTACCAGTGAAACCGCCTCGGAGAGGGGGTAGTTTCTGGCTCGATCGATCTTTGCGATCGCTTCCCGGTATTTTTTTCCCCGCTTCATACTAGGCCTCCACCTCAACACCCATGCTTCGGGCTGTTCCCGCGATGATCGTCACCGCAGCATCCAGGTCGTTCGCGTTGAGATCGGCCATCTTCGTTTTGGCGATCTCCTCGAGCTGAGCCCGGGTAATCTTCCCGACCTTGGTCTTGTTGGGCTCTCCCGACCCCTTGGCAAGACCGAGGGCCTTCTTGATCAGAACGGCCGCAGGCGGCGTTTTGGTCACGAAGGTGAAAGACCGATCGGAGAAAACCGAGATGATTACAGGAATCGTGAGACCGGGCTCATAATTCTTTGTTGCATCGTTGAACTGCTGAACAAACTGCGGAGCACTCACACCGTGAGGACCCAGGGCGGGCCCAACCGGGGGCGCCGGTGTCGCCTTTCCGGCGGGCACCTGCAGTTTGATCTGCGCCACTACCTTTTTCTTAGCCATATACCCTCCTCGTGGTTCTACCGTCCCCGGCGCATCCTTGCCCGGGTGACTCCCACCAGATTTTTGCTCGTGCGTTCACCCGCGCAAAAACCCGGGCGCAGAATCTGCTTCAGCACAAACTGTGAAAGCAGAAACCGCTAAATTTTTTCTACCTGCGAGAAATCGAGCTCCACCGGCGTAGAGCGCCCGAAGATACCCACCGTAACCCGGAGCTTCGCCTTCTCGCTGTTTACTTCCTCGACTACCCCGGTAAAGGTGTTGAAGGGCCCCTCGGTGATACGAACCGTCTCGCCCTGAACGAAGGAGTCCTTCTGGCGATGAACGGCGTCACCCTTGATCTCACCGGTTTTCTGGAGGATGACCCGAGCCTCCTCCTGGGAGATCGGCCGGGGTTTTGCCCCCGGAGCAGAACCGACAAAGCCGGTAACCCCGTTGATGCGCTTGATCTGCGCCATCACAGAGTTCCACCCCGCATCGGGGAGGTCCATCTCCAGGAGAATGTACCCGGGGAGAAACTTCTTGCTTGTGACGCGACGCTTGCCGTCTTTTGTGCGCTCCTCCACATCTTCGGCGGGGACCTTGATATCGATCACCGCCTCACCAAGCTTCCCCTCATCCATGAGCATACGAATAGATCGTTCGATCTTGTTCTCGTAGCCCGAGTAGGTGTGAAGCACGTACCAGTTTTTTGCCATAATGTATCGCTCCAGAGTAGCAGCGATCAGAAAAGGAAATCAATCCCGGCCAGGAAAAAGTAATCCAGCGCACCGAGAATGACAGCAAAGATGAGAACCGAGACCAGCACCACCCGGGTGGAAGATCCCACCTCTTCGCGCGAGGGCCAGGTCACCTTTTTCAGCTCTGCGTAACTGTTCCTGATAAATTCGACTAGTTTCTTCACCAATGACTCCTCGCTCGACCCCGGAACGCTCTAGACAATCCCGGCGAGAGACAGGCCAGGCAGGATTCGAACCCGCAACATCCGGTTTTGGAGACCGGCGCTCTACCAATTGGAGCTACTGGCCTATAAAAAACGGACCCGCACCGCGAGTCCGCCGCAGCCCTCGATCGGACTTGAACCGATGACCCCATCCTTACCATGGATGTGCTCTACCGACTGAGCTACAAGGGCAACTGTCAGGCTGGACGGAAGGTATCAGTTCCCCGAAAAAGTGTCAACCGCTGGCGGGCCACCGGGGGAGAAAAACCGTGCAGAACAACCGGCGGTCCTGTTGATTCTGCAGGACCTCACCGGCTATCATGACGCCGGGTCCGGGTACTCCGGCCCCGGACCCGGCTGCGCAGGTACCGCTCATACATACATGACTGTATCACTGAGCAAACCCTATGGAGAGAACAAAACACATGCACTACTACTTACTCCCCCTGGGATGTCAGATGAACCTCTCCGATGCCGAGCGCATCCGCACCGTTCTGGAGGAGACGGGGTACACCCCCTGCGAGACAGAGGAAGAGGCCGATCTTATCGGACTGGTGGCGTGCTCGGTCCGGCAAAAGGCGATCGACAAGGTCTACAGCAAGATCCACAAGTGGAACCAGTGGAAAGCGGACCGCCCGCTTGTCACCTTCGCTTCGGGATGTATTCTGCCCGAGGATCACCGGAAGCTTCTTGGCCGGTTCGACCTGATCTTTCAGATTCAGGATCTTCCCCAGCTCCCCCAGATGCTCCGCCAGTACGGGGTCACCACAGCTTTGAACGGAGCTTTCCCCGCTCTGTCCGGAACGACCCAGGAGCCCGGGGAGGAGGACTACTGGAAGGTGTCACCCACCTACACCTCCCCCTTCGAGGCCTACGTGCCGATCCAGAACGGTTGCGACAAGTTCTGCACCTTCTGCGCTGTCCCCTATACCCGGGGCAGGGAGGTATCACGGCCGAGCAGCGAGATTCTGCGGGAGATCGAGACGCTCCTGGAACGCGGCTACCGCACCATCACCCTGCTGGGGCAAAACGTGAACAGCTACGGCCTGGACCGTCCGGGCCGGGAGATTACCTTTCCCGAGCTGCTGGATCGGGTGGGCTCCCTCACCCGGGGACACCCCCTCTGGACGTATTTCACCTCTCCCCACCCCCGGGATATGGGGGAGGACGTGCTGGAGCGGATCGCGGAATACCCCACGCTGGCACAGCAGATTCATTTGCCCCTTCAGAGCGGGGACGATACGGTCCTCACCAGGATGAACCGGAAATACCGCCTCCAGGACTACCGTTCGATCATTACATCGATCCGGACCATTCTTCCCGAAGCCACGCTCTTTACCGACATCATTGTGGGGTTCACCGGTGAGACCGAGGAGCAGTTTCAGAATACCTGCGCAGCCCTGGAGGAGTTCCGCTTCAATATGGCCTACATAGCCCAGTATTCGCCACGCCCCGGGGCGGCGAGCTCCCGCTGGGCCGACGACGTACCGCAGGAGATCAAGAAGGAGCGCCTTCACAGGCTCACCGCCATTCTGGAGGGGACCGCAGGGAACTTTACCCGCTCTCTCCAGGGGAGCACCCGGCGGGTCCTTGTGGATGGGCCCGACCGGAAACCGGGGTTTCTCAGCGGCAAGACCGAGGGGCGCATCCCCGTGCGCATGAGCGATCCCGGGGGGATCGAGCCGGGGACCTTCGTGACGGTTCGAATCACCGGGGCGCGACCTCTTTCGATCGCCGGGGAGATCATCGATCCGGCCCGGGGCGGGAACCGGTGAAGGTTGCCTTCGAGACGCTGGGGTGCAAGCTCAATCAGTACGAGACGGACTCGATCGCCACGACCCTCAAACAGCGGGGCTGGCGTCCCGTGTCCTTCCACGAGGAACCTTTGGCCGACGCCTACGTGATCAATACCTGTACCGTAACGAACAAGGCCGACCGAAAGAGCCGCAACATCCTCTACCGGGTCCTGCGCCAAGCCCCCCCGGGGGCGCCGGTGATCCTCACGGGGTGTTTTGTGGAGAGCAGTCCCGATTTCTCTCCGGAGAGCGACCGGGTATACCTGGTAGACAACAGCAGGAAGAGCACCATCCCCCATCTTCTGGAGGCTCACCTGAGCGGAGAGATGGTCGATCCCCGCAAGCTGGCGGGTGACATTTTTGGCTTCACCACGCCGGAGCAGCTCTTTCATACCCGAACCAGCATCAAGATCCAGGATGGGTGCGATAATTTCTGTTCCTTCTGCATTATCCCCTTTGTGCGAGGGGCCGCCACGAGCCGCCCCGCCGAGGCGGTGCTGAATGAGGCCCGCCAGGCTCTGGAGGGAGGCTCCCGCGAACTGGTACTGACGGGGATCAATATGAGCCGCTACCGGTCTCCCCGGGAGGGCACGGGCTTCCCCGCCCTGGTGCGAGAGGTGCTGGAGCTCCCCGGGTCATTCCGGCTTCGAATATCCTCGCTGGAACCCGATCAGCTGACGCCGGAGTTCCTGGAGCTCTTTTCCCACCCCCGTATGACCCCCCATCTCCACCTGTGCCTGCAGAGCGGCAGCGACCGGATCCTGAAGGCGATGAACCGCACCTACACCAGCGAGAGTTACCGGAGGACCCTTGAGGCCCTGCGCAGGGAGAATCCCCTCTTCAATGTGACCACCGATATTATTGTGGGGTTTCCCGGGGAGAGCGAGAGCGATCTCGAGGAGAGTCTTCGGGCGATACGGGATATGCGGTTCGGCCACGTCCACACCTTCCCTTTCTCGGTCCGGAAGGGCACCGGGGCGGCCCGTCTGGCGGGATCAATCTCGACAGCCGAGAAGCGACGCCGCAGCGAGGCGGTTCTGGCCGAAGCTACCCGGGCAAAACGAAGCTACCGAAGCGAGCTGAGGGGGGTCGGCGAGGTTGTTCTGATTGAAGGGGTTGCTGAACAGCCGGGGTCGACCACCGGGGTGGTTCTGGCCGAGGGGCTGGGAGCGCACTACGTGCCGATCCGGTTCTCCGGGGAGTCTTCAGCGGCTGGGCCGGTACCGAACCGGTTCTACCGGGTGGTTCCCGAGGCGCTCGAAGCGGAGGGCGACGATCCCTTCCTCCTGACCACACAGCTGGAAGAGTTTTCGCCCTGACCTGTCTGACCTGTCTGGTCTGTCTGGGCTGCCTGACCTTCCTGGTTCTGCATGGCCAGGCAGCCCGTGCAGCCGGAGCACCCGCAGCACTACCAGGGGAAAAATTTCAGGCGGGAGCCCCGGGAGAGGCGAGAACAGAGGCCAGCTCCCCGGGACGGTAGCTCCCCCGGGCGGCCCGATGCAGCCTGTCCACCAGCCCCTCGGCCAGACCCGGCGGGGGATCCTCGGCCAGGATGAGGGAACACCCCCGTTGCTCGGCTTCCCAGAAGGCCCGGTAGACCCCCTCGGCGTAGGCGTCGTACCCCCCGAAAGACCCGGCCGAGAGGACCCTCAAGGCCCCGGAAGAGAGCAGATCCAGGGCCTCCTCCCTGGCCCGCTCGAGGTCCGGCGGGGCCACCAGGACCACGGGGACCCGGGGCGTATAATGACGGTAACGGGTTCCAGGAGAACGACGGTCCCCCCGGGTCTGGAGCCGGACCGCACACCCCAGACGGCGCGCGATCTCGTCGCGGCTGATCGTCCCGGGTCGGAGGATGACCACGTCCCTGTCGCTGGTGGCGTCCACCACGGTCGATTCGATCCCCACGGCGCAGGGGCCGCCATCGACAATGGCAGCTACCCGCCGGGCCATCTCTTCCCAGGCCATCTCCCGGGAGGTGGGGCTGGGACGCCCGCTGCGGTTGGCGCTGGGTGCCGCCACGGGAACACCCGCCCGGGAGATGATCCTCCGGGCCAGGGGGTGGTCGGGAACACGGAGGGCCACCGTGGGCAGACCGCAGCGCACCTCGGGAACAGCCCAGGAGGGAGCGGGAATGATCACCGTGAGGGGTCCCGGCGCGAAGGCCTCCAGCAGGGCCCGGGTAAGGCCGAGGGGAGGAGGAACCACGGCAACCGCATCGGAGGAATCTCCAAAATGTACGATCAGGGGGTTATCGAGGGGACGCTCCTTGGCAGCAAAGACCGCCCGGACAGCTCCGGGGTCCACAGCCGAAGCGCCCAGGCCGTAGACCGTCTCGGTGGGGATGACCACAAGACGGCCCTCTGCAAGCAGACGACCTGCCCGGTCGACCCCGGAGGCGTCCAGGAGAAGGGTCTCCTCCTGGCCCGGGAGGTCTTCCCCCCCCGAGGCGACCTGCCCCTGGATCGGGTGGTTCGGCTCAGACCTTGACGTAGACCACCCCCTCTTCGACCTTGACGGGGTAGGTTTTCACGGGGCTCGTGGCGGGAAGATCCAGCACGGCCCCGGTGGTGATGTCGAAGCGGGAGCCGTGTTTCGGGCAGTAGACGTGGGGCCCCACCACCATCCCCTCGCAGAGCGGTGAATATTCGTGGCTGCAGGAGTTGGCGATCGCGTAGATACCGTCGTCCAGCCTGAAGAGGGCGATCTCCTTCCTGCGGTGCGTGAAGGAGGTCGCCTTGCGGAAGGAATCTTCCCGACAGGCCTCACGCCATTGCGCCATTGCTCTCGTCTTCCACGGGGATCCGGGAGTCTACGATCGCCTCGATCCGCTCCCGCGCTTCCCGGGGAAAGGAGGCCGAGACCTCGGCGAAGAACCCTTCGATGAGAATTCTCCGGGACTCCTTCGGCGTGTACCCCCGGGTTTCCAGGTAAAAGAGCTGGCGGGCGTCGAGCTTGCCCGTGGTGGAGCCGTGGCTGCACCGCACCTGATCGGTGTTGATCTCCAGCATGGGGATCGAGTCGGCCTCGGCCTCATCCCCCAGAACAAGGTTGTTGTTGGTGAGGTAGGCGTCGGTATCGAGGGCGTCGTGGTCGACCTTGATGAGGCCCTGGAAGACGCTCCGGGCCTCGTCGGCCACGGCCCCCTTGTAGAGGGCAAGGCTGTGTGCCTTGGGCGCCCGGTGGTCCTGAACCGTCCTGAGATCCACGTGCTGATCCTGGTGGGGAAAGTAGATCCCGCCAAAAAAGGCGTCGCCTCCGGGGCCCGCCATCTCGCCCTCCATGCGGTACTTGCTCAGGAGCCCGCCGAAGACGGCGGAATAGACGCGGAGCGTGGCGTCGCTCCCCACCGAGGCGTAACTGTTGGAGAAAAAGGAGGAATCGATGTTCACGTCCTGGAAGAGGAAATAGTCCACCTTGCTTCCCCGGGCGAGATCGAGGATGATCCCTTCGTTGAAGAGGATCTCCCCGGAAACGTCGGTATCGCTCTGGTGAAGAAGGGAGAACCTCGCCCCCTCGTCGGCGATCACCACCACCTGGGGTGCGCGCATGATCTCCGAGGCACCCTGGGCGCCGCCCGAGGCTGTCTCGTTGAAGGTTACCCTGAAGGGCTCCTGAAGCTCCAGAAAGGGAGGAACATAGAGAACCGCCCCGTGGGTCATGGTGACGTAGTGCCACAGCGCCAGGCGGTTATCGGCCCGGTCGAGGCCCTTCCGCAAGGCAGCGGCTACACTGCGGGCCACCTTCTCGGGGAGTGCTCCCGCAGCGATCTCGTCGAAGCTCAGAAGAAGGCACCCCTTTCCGGCCAGTTCCGGGTCGAGGTATCTCCCCGCCAGGGAGGCACCCTCGAAGGCGATCTCCCCCGGTGCGCTTCCGGCTGCCGGAGCGGCCCCCTCCGGAGCGGGACTGCCCTCGCCACGGGAAAAGCCCCAGGATTCAAAGTCGAAGGACGAAAGGTCGGTGCGGCGAAACTCCTCGTCCCGGGCCGAGGGCCAGGGGAGGCGAGAAAAGCGTTCCAGGGCGTCGCGGCGGATCCCGGTGAGCCAGGCCGGCTCGGTAAGCCCCTCGATGTAGGCCCCCAGGGTCTCGGGGGAACTGCTGGTATAGACGGCGGTACTCATCCGATGGATCCCTCCATTTCGAGCTCGATCAGGCGGTTCAACTCCACGGCGTACTCCATGGGGAGCTGCTTCACCAGCGGATCCAGGAAGCCGTTGACGATCATGCCGGCGGCTTCTTCCTCGGTCATACCGCGGCTCATGAGATAGAAGATCTGGTCGTCGCTGATCTTGCTCACCGTTGCCTCGTGCTCTATCGCTACCTGGTCGCTCTTGATGTCCATGTAGGGGTAGGTGTTGGTGGTGCTCTCTCCGTCGATCAGGAGGGCGTCGCATTCCACCTTGCTGCGGGCGTTCTGCACCCCCTGGTCGACCTTGATAAGGCCCCGGTAGGTGGAGATACCCCCGTCCTTGCTGATGGACTTGCTGGTTATGGTGGAGGTGGTGTTGTGGGCGGCGTGAACGATCTTGCCCCCNGAATCCTGCTCCTGACCTTTTCCTGCGAAGGCGATCGAGAGAACCTCTCCGTGGGCGCCCTCGCCCTTGAGGTAGACTGCGGGATATTTCATGGTGCGCTTGCTGCCCAGGTTGCCGTCCACCCATTCCATGGTGGCGTTCTTGTGGGCCACGGCGCGTTTGGTCACCAGGTTGTAGACGTCGGAGGACCAGTTCTGGATGGTGGAGTACCGAACCCGGGCTCCGTCCAGAATAATGATCTCCACCACAGCGCTGTGGAGGCTGTCCGTGGTGTAGACCGGGGCGGTNCAGCCTTCCACGTAGTGAACAAAGCTCTCCTCCTCGGCGATGATCAGGGTCCGCTCGAACTGGCCGAAGTTCTGGCTGTTGATCCGGAAGTAGGCCTGGAGGGGGACATCGACCCGCACTCCCCTGGGAATATAGACGAAGCTNCCCCCGCTCCAGACCGCGGTGTTGAGGGCCGCGAACTTGTTGTCGTTATAGGGAATAACCGTGCCGAAATACTTCTTCACGATCTCGGGGTGCTGTTCCAGAGCCTGTTCGGGGGAGAGGAAGATCACGCCCTGCTTCTCGATATCTTCGCGAATGCTGTGGTAGACCACCTCGGAGTCGTACTGGGCTCCCACGCCGGAGAGAAACTTCTGCTCTGCCTCGGGGATTCCCAGGCGGTCGTAGGTTTCCTTGATCTCTGCGGGCAGGTCCTCCCAGGAACGAGCCTGCTCNTCCGTGGGTTTTGCGTAGTAGTAGATATCCTCAAAGTCGATATCGCTCAGGTCGCATCCCCAGGAGGGCATGGGCAGTGTCTGGAAGGACTTCAGGGCCTGAAGGCGGTACTGGAGCATCCATTCGGGCTCGTTCTTGGCGGCGCTNATGGCGCGGACCACCTCTTCGTCCAGCCCCTTGCGGGTCTTGAAAACCGACTTGTCCTCGTAGTGNAAACCGTACTTGTAGTCCTCAAGCGAGACCTGCGGGTTGCTGCTCATGGCTCGCCTCCTCCTGTATGCCGTGCTGCTTCTTGACCCAATCGTAGCCGTGCTCTTCCAGCTCCGCCACCAGATCGGCGCCACCGGAGGTCACGATCCGGCCCTGGTACATGATGTGCACGAAATCGGGCTTGATATAATCCAGCATCCGCTGGTAATGGGTGATGATAAGTGCCCCGAAGGAGGTTTCATCGCGGAGCTTGTTCACCCCCTGGGAGACGATCTTGAGGGCGTCGATGTCGAGGCCGCTGTCGGTCTCGTCCAGGATGGCGAACTCCGGCTGGAGCATGAGCATCTGGAGGATCTCCATGCGCTTCTTTTCCCCCCCCGAGAAGCCCTCGTTCAGGTAGCGGTTGATGAACTGCTGATCCATCTCCATGTACTCCATGTTGGAGCGCAGGTGCTTTACAAANGACCGCACCCGGGCATCGTCACCGGGAAAGCGGATCTCCGAGGCCCGCTTGAGGAAGCGCCCCACC
The DNA here is from genome assembly GCF_000373545.1 of Alkalispirochaeta alkalica DSM 8900. Lineage (GTDB taxonomy): Bacteria > Spirochaetota > Spirochaetia > DSM-27196 > Alkalispirochaetaceae > Alkalispirochaeta > Alkalispirochaeta alkalica. The sequence continues at coordinate 47,774 of NZ_KB891761.1, read as the reverse complement.
GTAACCCCGGGAATCTCCACGGGGTACTGAAAGGCGAGAAAGAGCCCCAGCTGGGCGCGTTCGTGGGTTTCCATCTCCAGAATGTCCTGGCCGTCCACCAGNATCTGNCCCCCCGTGACCTCGTAGGCCTCGTTCCCGAAGATCACGTTGGAGAGGGTCGACTTGCCGGAGCCGTTGGGCCCCATGAGGGCGTGAATCTCTCCGCTATTGAGGGTGAGATGTACCCCCTTGAGAATATCCGTATCGGCGATGCGGGCGTGCAGATCCTTGATCTCTATTTTCATTGTGCTTCTCCTGCAAAAAAATGATTCGGTAATTTGGTTGAGCTAGATGGGGTATCCCAGGCTTACCCGAGCGTCTTCGCTGAGAAACTCCATGCTCCAGGGCGGGTTCCACACCAGGTTGGTCACCACCTCCTCCACGCCGTGATCTTTCTTGATCACATCGATGATCTCCTGATTGATCGTATCGGCCAGGGGGCACCCCGGTGATGTGAGGGTAAAATCAACCTCCACGGCTCCCTCCCGTGGCTCGACACGGTAAATGAGCCCCACATCGACGATATTGATCCCGATTTCGGGGTCGATGACCTTCTTCAGGGATTCGAGTATATCGGTCTTGCTAATCATGTTTATTGTTCCTAACTCCTCTTGTAAGGTACCGCTTTCGAGGCCGCTTGAGCAACCTTTTTTGCTCTTTTTTTAAGAACAATTCCGAATAAGACGCCTGCACAAGATGAATGATTTTTTTCTGTACCGAGAGTATACTGAAAGATAGGGGAAGAGGGAACGCGTTTGTGACCAGTTTAGTCGTCTACAGTCACCCCAGAACGGATAGTTTTACCCACGCNATCGTGGAGCGGATCGTCTCCGCCCTGGATGACGGGGGGCACGGGGCCTGGTGCCACGATCTCTACGCCGAACATTTCCAGCCCGTTCTGGAAAACGAGGAGATTCGCCGGCGGTTCAGCTTCGACGACCTTGTGACGCAGCACACCCGGGAACTGCGCGAGGCCGCAGGGCTCATCCTGGTCTACCCCGACTGGTGGGGGATGCCTCCGGCGATTCTCAAGGGCTGGGTGGACCGGGTTCTGCGCCCGGGNGTGGCCTTCGACTATGAGGGGCCGGAGTTTCTCCAGAAGGAGNGGGTCCCTCTTCTGACGGACAAGAAGGGCCTGGTTATCTCCACCACCGACGAGACCAATCCCCTGAGCCAGGATGCGATGAATACGATCTGGCGGGAACGGGTCTTTGCCCAGGCAGGAATCCGTTCGGTGACGTTCAAGACCCTCTACGGGGTCCGCCAGAGCTCCCTCCGGGAGCGGCGGGAGTGGCTTCTGGAGGTGGAGGAGCTGATCCTGCGCTGGCTCTGAGGAGCTGCGCGGACGCCGAGGGCTCCTCAGGAAAAGCGGCGGAGAATCGCCTGACAGCTGGAGCGGTAGCTCCCCCCGAAGAGATTCATGTGGTTCATCAGGTGGTAGAGGTTGTAGATGTCCCGGCGTTCGCCATAGCCCGGTTCCAGGGGCCAGACCTGGCGATAGCCTTCATAAAAGGAAGGGGGAAACCCGCCGAAGAGCTCGGTCATCGCCAGATCGGCTTCGCGGTGGCCGTAGTATACCGCGGGATCGATGATCACCGGCGTGGCGGTGCTGTCGGCCATGAAGTTGCCGCTCCAGAGGTCCCCGTGCAGGAGCGAGGCCTCCCCCTGATCGACCTCGGGAAGGATATCCGGCAGACGGTGCAGCAGAGCCTCGAGGGAGCGGAGGTCCCCTGCNCCCCAGAGCCCCCGGGATCGGGCCAGCTCTCCCTGAAAGCGAAGCCGATGGTCCGAGAAAAAGGGTATCCACCCCTCCGTCCAGGGGTTCGGCTGGGGAGTCGCGCCGATATGGTTGTCCCGGACAAATCCGCAGCTCCCGTTCCGGCAGGTCTGGTGAAGCGCCGCCAGGGCACCCCCGAAGCGGGGGAAAAAATCCCCCCGGGGACGCCCAGGTTCGATGTATTCCAGCAGAAGATACTGGCTGGCGTTACCGGAGAAGAGCGCCAGGGGCCGGGGAACGCGGGGACCCCGGGGTGCTGCGGCCAGAGCAGCGAGCCCCCGGGCTTCCTCCCGGAAGAGATCGCCCTGACCCAGGCCGTTCTGCTTGAGAAAGACCTTCCCTCCCGAGGAGAGCTCGAGCAGGGCCGTGTCGTTGATGCTGCCCCCGCCCACGGGGCGCCGTGCGCTGATCGAGACAGACCGTCCGAAGAGGAGCGCCACCGCCTCGTCGGGGCTCTCGACGGGCAGGAGGATCTCATCACCCTCGGGCGGGCCGGGCACACCAGTCAGGCCGGGCACGCCGGGACCGTTGCTCACGGCAGGCGGCCCTCCTGGATCCCGTTCAGGATCTCGTCGCAGGTACGTTCCACGATCCGGTAGACCTCGTGAAACCCCTCGGGTCCTCCATAGTAGGGGTCGGGCACGTCGGGGGCCTTTCCCCCGCCCGGGAGGGCCGGGTCGAACTCCCGGAAGAGGAGCACCCTGGCCCGGGCCTGCCCTCCCCTGCGGCGGTCGATCTCCCGGATCGCCTTGAGATGGTTGCTGCCCATGGCAAAGATCAGATCGAAGTCCTGCAGGTCCCCGGGGGAGAACTGCCGGGCCCGATGATCCAGGGGGACACCCCGGGCAGCGGCCGTCTCCCGCATACGAGAATCGGCGTTCTCGCCCACGTGCCACCCGTCGGTCCCCGAGGATTCGACCTGAAGGTGCTCCGCCACGCCCCGATCACGAGCCATTTTCTCCAGAACGGCNTGGGCCAGGGGACTGCGGCAAATATTTCCGGTACACACGAACATTACCCGCACGNCTGCCTCCTTGCGTTGTGCNTTTCCTGATGGCCGGTCGAGCTCCCNCACCGGCTCTGCCATTGTACCATCTGATTCATCCCCGGGCCCGCTCTAGATTTCCGGGGCTTCCCTGAGCAGATAGGCCTCGGCCTCGGCGCTCCAGATATTGTTGTTCTTTCCGCAGATTTCCGCCAGGGCGGCNTAGAAGGGATCGGTTGCTCCCCGCGCGGCAAAATCGTCGATCGCCACCAGAGGCAGGTTCTTGTGGGTGTAGATCAGCTTTTTCCCCCCGGGAATTGCGGGGAGATTCAGGGTTGTCTCTATTACCGCATTGAGGCCTCCCACGTGGGTGATCATCCCNGCGGGGTTTACCAGGCCACNGCCCATCAGGTCCAGAGCCTCGCGCATGTCGTCGGTGTTCCCGCCTGAGGTACCCACCAGATGGTGAGCGGAGTAGTGGACCTCGTAGAAGTTCAGCTCCGCCCTGAAGTCGGGGCTCGAGGGCCCTGCGAAGAAGTTCAGGCACCCGTCGTGACCGAGGAGACGGTCCCCCTGCTCGAGCACGGGCCGTACCGGTGCAAAAACAAAGACGTCGTCGTAGCCCGCCCCTCCGGTGAGGTCCAGCAGTTCCTGCTCCGAACCCTGACGGGAGGTGTTGATATAGTGAAGCTCCACACCCTGCCGACGCGCCTCCTCCACGGTGTACACCCGGGAGGCCCGATCCAGCCGCTCCTGGTCGATATCGGTTACCACGAGCAGCCCCGGTTTTCGGGGGTTATGAATGGCGTAATCGATCGCAGCGAGCCCCATGGGACCGACTCCCGCGAGGATCGCCGTCTTTCCGCCCTCCACGATTCCCATGGAGTGCTCGTAGGACCCCTGGCGGGTGTGATAGTTGGCGTGAAAGGCACCGGCAACGCAGGAGATAGGTTCTGCCAGGGACCCCAGAAAAAAGGCATCGCCCTGGTACTCCAGGAGGCAGTCCATCTCCATCACCTCTTCGGGAATGATTACACGGGTGGCGTCTCCCCCGATATAGGGATAGGAGTACCCCGGGGCATCGAGGGTCCCCCGGTAGTTGAGGGCCGGCTGAATGGAAAACCGCTGCCCCGGAGAGAAGCGATCCTTCCACCGGTCCCCCACCTGGAGGATCTCGCCGCAGAGCTCGTGGCCGAGCATAACCGGGTGACGATCGATATCGNCGGGAACCCGCTTGTGGGAGCTCCCCTGGATCGCGGCTTTATAGGAAGACATGCAGAGGCTGTCGGAGACCACCTGTGCCAGGATCTCGCCCGGTTTCAGGGGCGGGAGCTCAAACTCCTCCAGCCGAAGGTCTTCTTTCCCGTACATTCGNACGGCTTTCGTTTTCATTCTCTCTACTCCTCGCAATGCTTGCGTTCAGCTTTTCATAATACTACCANGATATGGTTAAATGAAAAAGAGGAGAAAGGGTTAACAAAGAGATCAGTAACGCAGGAGCGCCAGCAGCCCCTGGTCCGCGAGAGAGGCCACAACCTCGCCGGGCTTCCACCGGAGCAGAATGGTTCCGGCCCCGTCGGGGAGTTCCTCCTCTGTGGGCGGCAGGTCCCCCGCAATCCGGTTCTGCGGGGACTGATTCTGCGGGGGCTCGCTGTGCGGGGACTGGTTCTGGAGCGGCTGGTTCTGCCCGGGAAGGGCGTCCCCGGTAACAGAAGAATCCTCCGAGGCGGCCACCACCAGGGCTTCCAGGGGAATCGAGAGCTCTCCTTCGGNGGAGCTGTACCGGGGAAGCAGGCCCGCCCGGCGGAGTTCCGCCAGAGAAAGCAGTGCCAGCGAGGGNCGATCCTCTCCGCCGGCGCGATCGAGGATCACGGCGTAGGTGAGGTCGGGCTCGGGGAGGCGCTGGACCAGGATCTGCCCCGAGGGNCCCTCAAGCCGGTAGCCCCCCTCCTGCGGGGCAGCANCGCTCCGCCAGACCCCCTGGAGNGAAGCCCCCCGGTAGAGAGACACCTCCGCCGTGGAGGANGTGTCCAGCCCCGCGCCCCCCGTGTGGAGCAGGAGGGCAACCATGACCATGGCGAGGGAGGTCATCCGGCCAACCGCTTCACCACCTGCAGGAGNTTNTCCGAGTTAAAGGGNTTGACNATCCACCCCGTGGCACCGGCCGCCTTGCCGGCGCTCATCTTGCTCTCCTGCGANTCCGTGGTGAGCACCACCACGGGGGTGTACTTGTAGGCTTCGAGCTCCCGGACCTTTCCCGTGAGGGTGATNCCNTCCATGTTCGGCATGTTGACATCGGTAACGATCAGATCGAAGGCGGTGCCATCGAGCATNCCCAGGGCGTCCAGACCATCCCCGGCCTGAACAACCTCGTAGCCGGCCTGATCCAGAACATAGGAGACGCTCTCGCGAACCGCTGCGGAATCGTCAACTACCAGTATCCGTTTAGCCATATTCTTTCCATCTCCTGTTTTCTCGCTCTTCTGTNTTCNCGCTCTTCGCGAGTCTCTGCNAGTCTGTNGTTGTACGCGCTCTCTCAGTCAATCATAGAACCTGTGNGGGGGTTTCTTCAACTCGCNGGGAGGAGCTTCGGGGAGATTGATCGCTCCCGAGCGNTTACAACCCCGGGGAGCGCCCGCCAGCACCCAGGCCAGTNCCTTCGATGGTGCCAAAACTCCCGCAAACCCGGGGCTAGGGACCGGCCATGCGGTAGGGAAGGAAGATCTCCTCCGGAACATCGCTGCCGCGAAGGGCCGCCGTGGCCCGAACGAGGGCCACNTAGCCGATGGCGAAGGGGTCCTCCACGAGAATTCCCCGGATAACCCCTTCCTCGAGAAGGGCTTTCGTGCCGGGGGTCTTGTCGAACCCCGCAACCACCACCCGTCCGGCTGCCCCTGCCTCGCGTACCCCCCGGGCAGCNCCTTCCAGNGAGANGCTATCGGTGGCGATGATCCCCGCCAGATCGGGCGTGGCTGCCACGAGGCTTCGGGTTGCCACGGCAACCGCCTCCAGAGAGACAGGNCCCGACGGCAGGGGTTCCAGAACCCTCACCTCGGGGTGATGCTCTTCCAGATACCCCAGGACCTGTCGCGCCCGGTCCCGGGAAGGCNGAGCCCCCTCGGGCCCCGNGAAGAGGGCCACCGGGCCCGTTCCCCGATAGCGAAGAAGTTGCTCTACCACGCTACCGCTGGCAGCAGAGGCGTCGGTTCCCACGTGGAAGGAGGCCCCGCGCTCCAGGGGGTTCATCAGGGTGACCACCAGAACTCCCGCGGCCCGGGCCCGTTCCACAGCGGCAACCAGCCCCCGGGGATCGAGGGGGTTCAGAAGAATCACGTGAGCCCCCCCGGCCACGGCCCGCTCCACCAGGTTGATCTGGANATCCAGGGCATCCCGGGGGGGCGCATCTCTCTGGAAAAGNACCATCCTCTCTCCGNCGGAGAGGGTGGTGTTCTGATCGTCCAGGGCCTGGCGNACCCCCGCTTCCAGGGAAGATTCGTCGGGCCCNGGNGGAACGAGGGCGACCCGAACCACCCTGGCGGGCAGTGGCCCGGCTGGGGGTTCCCTGAGAGATGGTTCCGGCCGCTCGGGGAGCTCCTCCCGCAGTCCCGTAGCCCGAAGAACCCCCGCCGGCAGGAGCAGCAACAGCGCCAGGGCGAGGAGGAAGGCCCCGCGCCGGGAATCCTCCCGAGATCGTCTCGTCTCAAAAAACACGGTGCCCTCCTCTCCCTCTCTCGAATCGCGGGGTCAAAACCGCAGGGCCAGGAATNGCGAGGCCGGAATCGCAGAAGCAGGGCCGCAGTGTCTCGGGCCGTNCCAGATCGAGCTATGACCCTGCCCCTTCGCCCCNGCCCCCCTGTCCGGCCTTCTCCTCACCCCAGAGGTTACCCCAGGGACTGAAGAAACTTCAGCAGGAACTCCCAGGTCCGCCCGGTGGATGCAATATGAAGCTTTTCCTCCGGGGTATGAACGCCCACGAGGTCGGGCCCCAGGGAGATCATGTCCATCTCGCCCACCCGGTCGCGAATCACACCGCATTCCAGCCCGGCGTGCACGGCCCTGACCTGGGGGTCCTGGCCCCGGAGCTCCCGGTAGACCTGGACAGCCCGTTCCAGCAGGGGGCTCTCAGCGTTGGGCGTCCAGGCGGGATACCACTCGCCCACNCGCACAGAGGCTCCGGCCAGCCGGGCCGGGGCTGCCACGTGGAGAGCGGCCCAGTCGATGAGACTGTTCCGGGACGAACGCTGACTGGTNAGAACCAGGAGGCGGTCACCGGAAACATCGACGGCAGCCAGGTTGTTCGAGGTCTCCACCAGACCGGGAACGTCCCGGCTCATGCCGAGCACACCCCGGGGAATGGCCAGGAGCAACTGGATGACCCGGTCGCAGCAGGATGGAGTGAGGACCAGCTCCGGCAGATCGGCCTCCTTGAGAGAGACTTCGAGCCCCGGTTCCAGCGACCCCAGCTCCTGCCGGAGGATTTCCTCCTGGCGGGCAACCAGACGCTGCACCTGTTCACGGTCTGTCCCCCCCGCCCCGGTGCAGGCCAGATCCACCAGAAGTTCCCGTGGAATGGCGTTGTGCTTTCCCCCACCCGAGAGGCTGGATACCATCACCTCGGGGAACTCCTGCCGGAGTACTGCCAGTATACGNGCTCCCAGGGCCAGGCTGTTGCCCCGTCCCTCGTGGATGTCCATNCCCGAGTGACCACCCTGCAGCCCCGTGATCTCCAGGCGGGCGCCCCAGGGTGCGCGGTCCTGGGGGGAACCCTGGGGAAAGGACTCCCTCACCAGGGGAAGCTCCATGTAGGTGTTGCAGCCACCCGCGCAGCCTATGTAGAAATAGCCCTCTTCCTCGCTGTCCAGATTGATCAGGACGCGCCCCGTGATGAGGGAGGGATCCATCTCCAGCGCACCGGTGAGACCCGTTTCCTCGTCCACCGTGAAGAGGCACTCCAGCGGCCCCAGTGGTTCATTCCCCCCCAGCAGGGCCAGCATCATGGCCACGGCGATCCCGTTGTCGGCTCCCAGGGTGGTGTTGTTCGCCCGCAGCCACTCGCCCTGACGAACCAGCTCTATGCCCTGCCGGTCAAAGTCGTGACCGGTCCCCCGGTTCTGCTCGCAAACCATGTCCAGGTGACCCTGAAGGACCGTCACCGGCAGGTCTTCGTAGCCCGGTGAGGCCGGTTTTTCCACCACCACGTTGCCGATGGTGTCCCTTCGGGACGGCAACCCCCAGAGGCGGGCCTTTTCCAGGACGTAGTTCCGTATCTTCTCTTCCTTCCCCGATTCCCGGGGGATCGCCGAGATCTCGGCGAAAAACTTCCAGACTTCCTGTGGTTCCAGACCGTCGATTACACTACTCATGGAACATATAGTAAGACGAAAGACCCCGTCCTGCCCAGAGCAGAAATCCGCGCCCGGGGAGACCTCTGCCGGAGCGGCCGTATTGCCCCGGAGGGCTAGTCTTGTCGATCCTCCGGCGGTTCTGGTATGGTAGGGGTATTATGAAGTTCGATTTTACTACCCGCGTGTTCGAGAAAGAGAAGATCACGCTGGCCGGAACGGAAGAGTACATTGTGCGTGGCGGCCGCCACCTGTTTTCCAAACTGCCCGAGGCTTTCGCCGGTATCACGCGCATCGGCGTGATCGGCTGGGGCAGCCAGGGACCCGCCCAGGCCCAGAACCTGCGCGATTCTCTCAAGGAAGCGGGAAGTGATATCACCGTCACCGTGGGGCTTCGCAGCGGATCCTCGTCGTGGAGCAAGGCCGAGGCGGCGGGCTTTACCGAAGCGCANGGAACGCTGGGAGAGATGATGCAGGTGATCGCCGAGAGCGATATGGTACTGCTTCTGATCTCCGATGCCGCCCAGGCGGAGCTGTACCAGGATGTCTTCAAGGCGATGAAAAAGGGCGCCACCCTGGGGCTCTCCCACGGGTTTCTCCTGGGCCACCTGAACTCCCGGGGCGAGTCCTTNCCCGCCGATATGAACGTGATCGGTGTCTGCCCCAAGGGCATGGGNCCCAGCGTCCGGCGCCTCTACGAGCAGGGCCGAACCACCGAGGGAGCGGGAATCAACAGCAGCTTTGCCGTGGAGCAGGACATCGACGGACGGGCTACGGATTACGCCATCGCCTGGGCCGTTGCCCTGGGCGCACCCTTCTCCTTCATGACCTCCCTGGAGATGGAGTACCGCTCGGACATCTACGGCGAGCGGGGAATCCTCCTGGGGGCGGTTCACGGCCTCGCCGAGGCTCTCTACCGGCGCTTCATTGACCAGGGCATGACCCCCGAGCAGTCCTTCAACGAGACCGTGGAGAGCATCACCGGGCCCATCTCGAAGACGATCTCCCACGAGGGGATCAGGGCGCTCTACGGAAAGTTCACGGGCCAGGACAAGGAGACCTTCGAGACCGCCTACAGCGCGGCCTACCGNCCCGCCAGGGAGATCCTCCAGGAGATCTACGACGAGGTGGCCAGCGGGAACGAGATCAGGTCGGTCATTCTGGCGGGCNCACGCCTCCAGGAGTATCCCCTGGACACGATCGACAACACGCCCATGTGGAAGGTTGGNGCCGGAGTTCGCGCAGCCCGGACCNCCGGGNGCGCTCCCCTGAACCCCTTTACGGCGGGGGTCTACGTGGCAACCATGATCGCCCAGATCGATGTGCTTCTGGCGGCCGGCCACGTCTACTCCGANGTGGTGAACGAATCGGTGATCGAGGCTGTGGACAGCCTGAATCCCTACATGCACGCCCGGGGCGTGAGCTACATGGTGGATAACTGCTCCACCACGGCCCGCCTGGGAAGCCGGAAGTGGGCACCCCGCTTCGACTATCTCCTGTGCCAGCTGGGTTTCCCCCGCGTCGATGCCGGCGAAGGGGCGAACCGGGAACTCCTGGGAGCCTTCGAGNCCCACCCCGTTCACCAGGCCGTGGAGACCCTCCTGGCCTACCGGCCCAGCGTGGATATCTCCGTCCCGACCTGAGACGGTACCCCCCGCCGGGGGNCGTCTCCGCCTGCGGGCGGAGCCCCCGGCCGTATTCTGACCCGGGGGTCAGCCCGGAAATCACTCCGGGGTTCAGACTGACCCCGGATCCTCTCCCTCGTCGGCGAGTCGCCGGGCGGCTTTTTCCACCATGAGTTTATAGATATTCCCGAAGGCGTTGGCCCGGTTGGGGGTGAGCGAGGCCTTCAGATCGGTCTTGCGGGCGAAGGCCTCCACGGCCTCCTTTGTACCCGTGATGACATCCTCGGGGGTCAGTCCGCTGAGGGCATTCAGCAAAATGGCCAGGTACCCCCGAACCACGTGGGCGTCGGAGTTTCCCCGGTAGAAGATCCTTCCCTGATCGTACTCGTCCACGATGTAGACGTTGCTGATGCAGCCGTAGACGTAATTTTCCTCGGTACATTCCTCGGGGGAGAGTTCCTTGAGTTCCTTCCCCAGGTCCGTCAGGAGCCGGTACATCTCGAGGTTGTCGATCTCCCGGAGCATCAGGAGCTCTTCGGTGATCTCGTCGAAGTAGCCGTGCATGGCGGCCAGGTCTTTTGTCATGTTCGTGTCCATCCCGTGGTTCCATCCTTCCCGTCTTTGAGTTGAATGCCCGCAGCGCCGAGCCGATCNCGAATCGCGTCGGCCCTGGCGAAGTCCTTTTCCTCCCGGGCTTTCCTGCGGATCTCCATCAGGAGCTCCAGGGCCGCTTCCAGGGGGGCGTCGTCCGAGGCTGCGCCACCTGCTGCAGCGGGGGGGCGGAGGCCCAGAACGTCCCGGGAGAAGGCTACCAGCGTGCGGGCGGCGGCGGCGCGAACCTCCGGGGTTGCCTGGAGGTGAGCCTCGCCCTGGGTGAGCCGTCCCAGATCGAAGAGCGTGGCGATCGTCCGGGGCGTGTGAAAATCGTCGCTCATGGCGCGCCAGCACTCCTCGATCCGGTCGGCCACGGCCCGGGCGTGATCATCGCCCTCGGCGAAGGCCATGTCCCCCGGGGCGGGAACGGTGCGGCCCGATACGGCCAGGGAGTCCTCCCGGGGAGCGGCGGAGCGGCGGAGCGCGATATCGTCGAGGGAGGCCGCCCGGGGCGTCGCTTCCTCGCCGGAATGATCGGCCAGGTAGCGCTCGGCCTCCTGAACGGCGGCCATCAGGCGGGTGTAACCCTTNTCGGCTGCGGCCAGGGCCTGGCCGGAGAAGTCGATGGTGCTGCGATAATGGGACTGGAGCATGAAGAACCGCACCACCATGGGNTCCCAGGCCCGGTCGAGGGCGGGGTGGTCGCCGGAGAAGATCTCCTCCAGGGTGATAAAGTTCCCCAGACTCTTGGCCATCTTCTGCCCCCCCACGGTGAGCATATTGCTGTGGAGCCAGTAGCGGGCGGGGTCCTCCCCGAAGGCGCCGTGGCTCTGGGCGATCTCCGCCTCGTGGTGGGGAAACTGGAGGTCCAGCCCTCCNCCGTGGATATCGAAGGTCTCACCCAGGTAGCGGGTGCTCATGGCGGTGCACTCCAGGTGCCAGCCGGGGAACCCTTCTCCCCAGGGGCTGGGCCAGCGCATGATATGGCCCGGTTCAGCCCGCTTCCAGAGGGCGAAATCCAGGGCGTTCCGCTTCTCTTCCCGCCCCGAGGTGTTTCGGGTGTTCTCCAGGAGATCCTCGAAGACCTTCCCCGAGAGCGTTCCGTAGGGTGACCCCTGGAGGGTTTTCCCCTGACTCACGTAGCGGTTCAGATCGAAATAGACGGAGCCATCCTGCTCGTAGGCCAGGCCCGCCGCAAGAATCCGCTCGATCACCTGGATTTGCTCCACGATGTGGCCGCTCGCGGCAGGTTCTATCGAGGGAGGGAGGCAACCGAGGCTGCTGATCCCTTCGCGGTAGAGGAGCGTATAGCGCTGGACCACCTCCATCGGTTCCAGCCGTTCCAGGCGGGCCCGCTTCAGGATTTTGTCCTCCCCCGCCTCGGCAGCTTCGTCTTCCAGGTGCCCGACGTCGGTGATGTTCCGAACGTACCGGACCTGGTANCCCAGAAACCGCAGGTACCGGAAGACCGTATCGAAGGCCAGAGCCGCCCGGGCGTGGCCGAGGTGAGGATCGCTGTAAACCGTGGGACCGCATACATACATCCCCACGTGGGGAGGGGTGATCGCACGAAAGGGCTCCCGGGAACGACTCAAGGAGTTGAAAACGGTGAGCCCGATCTGCTCGTACAGTGGTTGATCTGCCATAGGGGGTAAACGGTACCGAGCCGGCGACCTTTCGGCAAGATCGAAAGCATCTTTTTTCCTGACCTGCGGGAAGATTCTTTTCCTCTGCGCTATACTTGGGGCAATGAAAAAACGAATTTCTTCACCCGTAGCAGGGAAAAGGGGCGTTGCCACGGCGGGGCTGGAACAGACCGTGGCCCTCTGGTTTGTGGCGATCCTCACGGTGATCGCCCTCATACTCGCGCCGATCTTTCTTTTCCTCCTGCAGAACCTCCCCGCTGCGATCGCTGCGGGCGTAGCCCTGGCCAACGGAGTGGCNTGCCTCGTTCTCATTTCCCGGGGACGGGTTGTCACGGGGGGGATTCTCTTTTTCTCTCTCTTTATCGTGATCATTACCTTTCTCGCCCTGCCCGATCTCGCCCCACCCGGTGAGTACGCCACGGTTCTTATCTCTGTGCTGGGGCTGCTCCTGGTGGTTATCTTCCCCACGGGTGTGGTGGTACACCCCGCCTTCCCCCTGGCCTCGTGCGCCGTGGCGACCACCATTCTGGGGTATCACATCTCGAGCAGCGCCTACCCCGCCCTCATCGCGAGGATACCGCTGTTCTCGGTGGTGCTCTTTTTTGGTGGCGCGGCGGGCCTGGTGGTGGGGATCGTAACGCGGATTCTTCTGAAACAGGCCGCCGATTCGAGCGAGCAGAGTCAGCAGGCCCTGATAAAGCTCAGAACGATCATCAAGGAGATGAACGGGCTGCAGGAGCCGCTGGAGCACACCCGAAGCGAGACCCGGGATAACATGGGTGGCATCGAGACGATCTTCTCGGCCTATTCCGGCACGGTCTGCCAGATCAGCTCCGATGCGGGAACAATGCAGAGCAGCCTTCAGACCACGCAGAGCACGCTCTCCCGCGTTACCGAGGCCATGGCCCAGGTACTGCTCCGCCTGAAGGAGCAGGAAGAACGGCTCTGCGAATCTCTGGAACTCCGGGAGGAGCTGGACAGCACCTTGCACAAGACCTCCGGGGAGATCAGCCAGACCCAGGAGGCGGCCCGGCGCCTGGAGGAGGCCTGCAGGACGGGCGAGACCGATCTTGCCAGCGTCCTGAACCGGATCGGCCTGATCGAGCAACGCCAGACCCAGCTCACGGAGATCAACGCCATGATCCGGAATATCGCTGACCAGACCCATCTTCTGGCCATGAACGCCTCCATCGAGGCGGCCAACGCCGGGAGCGCGGGGCGGGGATTTGCCGTGGTGGCCCACAAGATCAGGTCCCTCGCGACCGACGCGAACCAGCGGTCCTCGGAGATCTCGTCGATTATCACGGAGATGAAAGAGGCCGTGGACGCTTCTACCAGCGATGGCGCACGGGCGAAGGATTCCTACGGCAGGATACACAAGGAGCTGGAGGAGGCCCGCAGGTATATCGAGACGATCGATGCCAGCACCAGGGGCTTTATCTCTTTCGGGGAGCGCCTTGGCCAGGATCTTGCTGCGGTTCACGNCGATTCCGAGCACGTGGCCGAGGTGGCCCTGGAGACGAAGACGAATCTGGACGAGTACCAGCGATCCTTCCAGGATCTCACGGCGAAGCTCCAGGAGGTCTCCCGCCAGATAGAGCTCCTCTCGTTCCACAACGAGAAGGGAGGCGAGATCATGGAAAAACTGACCCGGGTGAGGGAGCAAACCCTCCAGGTGGACCAGCAGGTTTCCGAACTGATCCAGCGATCCCTGGCGATTCGCATCGGGGAGGATTCCAGAGTCTCCTGAGTCAGCCCTGAGGAGCNACCCCGCCNCCCGGCGGNGTGNCAGAAAATTGCACAACACCCGTCGCTGTGGTACAGTGGGTCCCCGCGCGAACCTGCGGTACCTCAAGAAAGTCGGGAGAGGCCTGTGCGTTGTCCGAAGTGTACGTCCCTGGAAGATCGTGTTATAGAATCCCGGGCCCTGGCAGACGGGGGCACGATACGNCGCCGTCGCCAGTGCGACTGCTGCGGGTACCGCTTTACCTCCTACGAACGGATCGAGGAGAAGCCCCTCATGGTGGTAAAGAAGAGCGAGGCCCGGAGAGAGCCCTTTGATCGGGCAAAGCTGGAAAAGGGTATCCAGCAGGCCCTGCGGAAGCGCCCGGTGAGCCAGAACGCGATTCTCTCCATGATCGACGAGCTCGAGGAGGAAGCCACCCGGGAGGGCATGGATTCTCACGAGATCGCCGCATCCCGCCTGGGGGAGATGGTACTGAACCGCCTCTACACGATTGACCGGGTCGCNTACGTCCGGTTCGCCTCGGTGTATCGAAACTTCGAGAGTGTCCACGAGTTTATCCGGGAAATAGAGCAACTGGAGCAGGGGTAACGGCCGGGGGGACGCCCTGGAGCCCCCGGCGTGGCGGTCCACGGTGGCATTCTGGCCCCTGGCGCACCGGTGCCTGGCACACCGGCGAAACAGCAACAAAAAAGGCACANCCGGGGATGTGCCTTGAAAGATAGTGGCGAAGGGACTTGAACCCCTGACCGAGCGGATATGAGCCGCTTGCTCTACCGACTGAGCTACGCCACCCTCTGTTACGGTGACCNACTGTACCGAAAGNCCCCCGTTCTGTCAAGCCTGCGCNCCGGCCCGGAACGGGATTTTCTCCCGATCCGGCCCTAGACCAGATTATACCGCCGCGCCGCCTCCAGCAGCTCTCGCGTCCAGAGATTNTTGCGGGTAAACCCCACCCGGTCCTGGTGGTCCTCGATCCTGCTCGATCGTTCCTGACAGATTTTNACGGCCCGCCCCAGAATGGTGGCCCGGTCATCCTGATCGGGNGAGCGTTTCTCGGGGAGAACCGTAGCGTAGAGGTAGGTAAAGACCAGGGCCTGGGGGTCCCGGGAGACGCCGTTTCCAGACCGGGTGAGCCCGAAGAAGAGCGGTACCGCTTCGTCCATTCTCCCNGTCCGCGCCAGCGCCCAGGCCCGGCAGGCCGTGGCGAGGCGTCCCAGCTCGCTTGTCCCGGAGGCGGCCCCTACCAGGAGGTCCTCAAGAGGCGCAAAGCCGTTGTCCCAGGCGACGCCCANGTGAGGCCAGCGATCGCTCCCCCCCTCGATCTGGCAGACCTGATCGAGAAGCGGCAGGGCCCGGGCAAAGAAGCCCCTCCGGCAGAGCGCCTCGGCAAGAAAGAAGGTCTCTTCCGGGGAGAACTCACCCTCGTCCCGGGAGAAGATCTCTTCGATCTGCGGGTCCGATTTCCCCGAAGCTGCTTCGGGAGAAGAAACCCTCTCCCCCGATCGGTCGTGAAGAAAACAGAGGGCCCGTCGCTTCCAGGCCCGGGCGGTCTCCCGTACCGGCGCGAGTTCCCGCTCGCCGCTGTAGCGTTCGAGGAAGGCGAATCCTGCCCGAGCCTCGGAGTATTCACCCAATTCGAACCGCAGGCGAGCCCTGACAAACCAGGAGAGCACCAGCAGGTGGCTCGCCCCCGCCTCGAAGAGCCGGGGCTGAATCTCCCCGAAGATCCGGTCCGCCCGGGTGTAGTTCCCCAGGAGAAAGCAGTGGATACCCTCAAGAACTCTGGCTTCGCACCATACCAGCGTATCCCGGGNCCCCTCGTCCTGGGCGAAGGAAATATACTGGCCCGACTCCCTGAGCTGNCCCTGATACAGGGCGATTCGTGCCATCAGAAGGTGGGCCATACCCCGGCAGGACCGCCCGNCCTGACNGTGCTGCTCTGGTCGTTCCTGGTTCAGGAGCACGGCTTTCTTGCAGAGTTTCTGCGCCCCGGCGTAATCCCGGCAGGCCATCTGGTATTCCCCCAGGGCGAGAAGCAGGTCACTCTCCCAGGGAGCGGGGGCCCGGACCTCNCCGGAGGAGAGNCGATCTGCCAGAGGGGAGAGGCGCTCCACCAGAGACGGGGACTCTTCGGGNCCTTCTGCCCAGCGGAGGGCAAGACGNAGCTGCGCGCTCTCGAGGCTGCCNCGGGTTTCCCGGAGAATATCCCGGGGAATCTCCCGGGCGAGTTCCTCCAGCTCTTCCTTCCCGCCTCCTTCGGCACACCGCTGGAGAAGCGGATGGAGAAGGGAGGCCTGCTCCTCCCGGGAGAGACCGGTACGCACCAGGTCCCACATCTCCGGAACCAGGGCACGGGTGCCCGCCATAACGGCCCCGGCGAGGTGGCGCGAAACCTGCTGTTCCAGCTCAGATCGTTCCCGGGGAGAGAGAAGCTCCCCGGCANCACAGGCCACCGCCTCGTGAACTCTCGGGGGNGTCAGCGACGGGAGAAGNCCGAAGTACAGGAGNTCCCGCAGGGCGTGACTCTCCTCTGCCACGGGGATTCCCGCGCNGCGGCAGAGTTCGTCCAGGAGGGTGATTCCCCCGCGCCCCCGGAGGAGGTACACCAGGAAGAGAACGCGCCGGTGCAGCGGGTTCAGCCCCTGGCGAAGTATCCCGGCCAGANCGCGGCCTGAACCGAAGGAGGTTTCCCAATAGCGAAGGGCCCGACCGAACTCACCCCGGTACCGCGCTTCTTCGGCCGAGGAGAGCAATGAGGAGGAGGGAGCGATATCTCCCTGGGAGGAACGGTCGGTCCGGGAGGAGGAATCAGTCGGCGAAGAGAGGTCGGTCACCACCCAGGGTCCATGATCTTCCCCGGGAGGGGCCGTGGCAGAGACAACAAGGAGAGCTCCCGCAGCAACCTCGGGAATCCACGAGAGAAACTCCCGGGCTCCCCCCTGACAGAGGTCTCCGTCGGCCAGATAAACCCGGCGGCGGGAGTCGCTCAGAAAAAAGCGGCGCACCAGAAAGGCTGCCGTGGCCCGAAGGTCGTGGTCGATCATGGTGCGGGCCAGATACCCCCGGCCAGGNTCCCNCAGCTGTTCCCGNAGNGCNCCGTACACCCGGTCTTCCTCGGANCGTTCCGACGCCGGAACGGGTGTGTCGGGGATCGCCTGGATAACCATGCGAAGGAAGTCCCGNCGCGTTGCGGCCCGGGAGCACTGGATCACCACGGCGGGNCTCGAANCGGCAACCTCCAGGGCCGCCTCNATCCAGGCGGCCAGGGCCGACCGGTCGGGACCGCAGAACCAGAATCCCCCGGAGCTCTCGTCCCCCGAGAGGACCTGAAGAATGCTCCCGATTTCCCGGTCCGGCTGGTTCTGGTCTGGCTGGCTTTGATCGGCCNGGCTCTGGTCTGGCTGGCTCCGGTTCGCCCTGGCCGGGCCCCGGTGCCCGGGGCGGCACAGGGTCGCGTCGCGCTGCTGGCTGCACCGCAGGGCCTGGCTGTAGGGCCCCGGCCTGGCCTGGTCGGCCCGGACGAGAGAGGCCACGCGAAAAAGGGCCCCCTCCCTGACCAGCTCCAGGGCATCCCGAAAGTACTCCGCCGCTTCTCCCGTGAGATACAGCGCGTTTTCCTCCCGAGCCGCCGACAGTTGCTGAAGGAAGCCCGGGAAGGCCTCGGCCGCGCCGGACCGGTCCCTGAGGTCGGCAGCGAGAAGCACGGTGTAATCCAGCAGGTTTTCCGCGCAGTCAGCAAGAAAGGACCGAAGGCCCAGCAAGAGCTCGCCCATTATCTCCCGGGTCTCCTCGAGCGAGGAGACCCGGGAGGGGTTCTCCTGCAGAAAGAGGAGCTGATCACCGTCGTGACGAAGCGGAATGAAATCGTACCGGCCCAGGAGTTCTCCCAGGTCCAGCAGAAATCGCCGCTGCCAGGAGGGNTGAATCCGGGCCATCTGATGAAGCCCACCCGCTTCTACTAGAATAGCGTACATTTCCTGTAAGTATCGGCCAGGACAGGGGGGGAATTAATAACCCTGACCGGTGGCGAGGCTCCTGCGGCGCGACCACTCCCGGGGAATCACCTCCCCGTCCACAAAAAGCCCCTCTTCGCGGTAGAGAAGGACCCGAAAGGCTCCGGAACGGTAGAAAAGCAGCAGTTCCCGGGGCGAGTCCCCGGNNGGGGAAGAANCGGGAGCCGGGGCTACCCCGTAGGCCGCGATGAACCCCCGGGCACCCGAGAGGGCCCGCAGGAGCTCCCCCGGGAGATATTCCCCCAGGGAAGGCGCAAAATCCTGGAGAGGCANCTCCGCACTCCCGGGACTCACCAGCCAGGCCACGAGGCGCTCCCCCTCGGGGCAGAGCAGGTCCAGNTGATCCCGCGAGGNGAGGGTCGCCCGGGGAGGNACCTCCGAGGGNGGNCCNAAAAGATCCAGAACGGTTCTGGCCGTCTCGTCGCGGAGAGAGCGCAGCCGCAGGGGCTCACGATCCTCCGGGGGAGTCCCGGCCTGAGCTATCCCGGCCCGGGCCGTCCCGGCGAGGGGGCTCCAGAGCGCCAGCAANACCGCCAGGGCTCCCGCCAGAGTCCGGCAGGTTCTGAAAATACCCGGTCTGCTCATTGCCACAACCTCACCCGGCAATGGTAGTATAGTCGGCCATGACGGGACAACAGGAAATACTCCGATACCTCGACGAGGCCTTTACCGAGCCTGTACGGGACCCGCTCTGGGGCCATATCCATCTCACCCCGGCCCTGCTCTCCCTGGTGGATACCGGGGCCTTTCAGCAGCTGAGCCGGATCCGCCAGCTGGGCCCCACCTATCTGGTCTATCCCGGNGCGACCCATACCCGGCTGAACCACAGCCTGGGTGTACTCCACCTGGCGCGACGGCTGCTCCAGCAGCTCCTGCGTCACCCCGAAACGCCCCGCCTCTCCCTGCAGGGGGTCCGGTCCTTTCTGGCTGCGGCACTGCTCCACGACCTGGGCCATTTCCCCTACACCCACAGCTTCAAGAGTCTGCCCCTGCGGGAACACGAGGAGCTCACGGGTCTGCTGGTGCAGTCGGGAGAGATGGCCCACAAGCTCCGCCACAACCTGGAGGTAGCGCCCGAAACGGTGGCGGCCATCGTNGACACGAGCCTGCCCGCAGGAGAGGATCGGGAGATCCCCTTCTACCGATCGCTGCTCTCGGGGAGCCTCGACCCCGACAAGCTGGACTATCTGAACCGGGACGCCTTCTTCTGCGGCGTACCCTACGGGATCCAGGATGTGGACTTTGCCCTGGCCAGGCTCGTTCCCGCCGGTGACGGCCGGATCGGGGTCGATCAGGCCGGGGTGGCCGCTGTGGAGACGGTCCTCTTTTCAAAATACCTCATGTACCGGGCGGTCTACTGGCACCGGACGGTGCGCGTTGCCACGGCGATGATAAAAAACGCCGTCTACCGGGCCCTTCAGGAGGGCGTCCTCGTCCCGGAGGAACTCTACGGGCTGGATGACGAACTGCTCCTCTCGCGCCTGGACGAAGAGACCTTTCCGCCCTTCGAGCTGATCCGCCGGGTGGGCCGGAGGGACCTGCTGAAACCTCTGGCGGAGATCCCCTTCTCGGAGAAGATTCCCGGCCATCGCCTGGTGGAGGACAATCNGCGCCGCCAGGAGCTGGAGGCGGAGATCGCCCGGGACCTTCGCGGCCGGGGCCACCGGTCCCTCCAGGACCATCANGTTCTGCTGGACCTCCCCGACGCGATCTCCTTCGAGGCCGATCTGCCGGTACTGTCCCGGGAGGTCTCGAACTTCTCCGAGGAGAGCGTCTTCTCCCCCTCCGTGGTGAGCCGCTTTACGGCGACGCTCCGGAAGATCCGCCTCGTGGCGCCTCCCGAGACGGCGCGCACCATGGGTGACCCCCTGCAGTACCTCCAGGAGCTGCTCCATGGCCGATAACATCCGGCGTTTTGACGAGATATCCCGCTATCTCCGGGAGCAGCCGNCCCCGGTGATCATGCGNTTTCTCCGTTATACCGGGCGGGGAATCAACCGCCANNACATGATCGGCCAGGGGGATCGGGTTCTGCTCTCCGTGTCGGGGGGGAAGGACTCCCTGGCCATGGCCCTGGCCCTGCGGCTCCGTCTGCGCTTTCTTCCCATCACCTACCGTCTTGAGGCGGCGCTTGTGGACTGGCGGGAGCACCCCCACGCCCCGGAGTCCCTGGATGCGCTCCACCGCTATTTTGAGGCCCTGGAGATTCCCTTTACGGTTCTCACGGCCGATATGCGGCCCGATTCCTTCGGCGGGCGTTTTGACTGCTACCGCTGCGGCAGAAACCGGCGGCGCATCCTCTTTGATCACGTCCGGTCCTGGCCGGAGCGGCCCCTGATCGCCACGGGCCATCACCTGGACGACATCGTCCAGACCACCCTGATGAACCTCTTTTTCCGGGGGAGTTTCTCCACCATGATGCCGGTCCAGCCCTTCTTCTCGGGGGAGCTGGCCGTGATCAGACCCCTCTGTGAGGTCCGGGAAGAGCTGGTCCGGGCGGTCTCGGAGAGCCTGGATCTGCCGGTGACCTCCATCGACTGTCCCTTCCACACAACCAATGTGCGGGCACGAATCCGGCCGCTCATCGAGGAGGTGGCCAGAATCAACCCCCAGGTCCGGGAAAACATCAACCGGGCCCACACGAATATCGATCATCAGTATCTGCCCGAGTTGTGATCACCGCCATGATGCAGTACAATCACGGGAGAGATGAAGCAGAACCGTCTGATGCAGGAGCGAATCCACCGCGTGAGTGTCCTGGTCCGCGAACTGGGCTACGAGATGCACCCCGGGGATCTCTCGGAAGAGAGCTACGATGCCGCCTTTACCACGCCCGACGGCTTTGAGGCGGACCTCTTTATCGATGCCGACTCCAAGTTTCTGGAACTGGCNTATACCTTCACCTTCTCCGGAGCCATGGCTGATTTCGTGCGGGAGCGTATCGAGGAGATCATGCATACCCTCTACGAGTTCGGCTGCTACTTCACCCTCCAGATCGCCGACGAGGAGATCATCCACACGGTCTGCTCCAAGATCTACTTCGCCGGCCTGAACTACTTCGCCCTGAAAGAGACTGTCCGGGATTTCCGCGATGCCGTGGAGGCGCAGCAGGAGATCTTCGAGATCAATTTTGAAGAAGAAAGAGAAACAGGAGACGCCCATGGAAGTTCGTAACCTTCTGGAAGAGATCGCCGCATCGGCGGTGCAGGACGTGTGCGCCGAGGACAGCGCCAGCGAGTCTCCCCGGTACAATACCTCCCAGGAGTGCCGCCTCGATGCGATCTGTTACGTTCTGAACCGGATCCCCCCGCGTTACATCAGCTCCGGCCGGGGCTACGCGCACCTGACGGAGGAGCTCCGGGGGGANACCCAGCTCCAGGTGGATCTGGTCCGCCTGGCCCACGAGGGGCTGCAGCGGGTCAGCGCTGTCTCCCGCGCCTTCTACGGGACNCCTTCGGGGTCGGTTCCCCACGGCCCCTGCTTCAATTTCCCCACCGTGAAGGGCCGGGTCCTGGACGGGAACAGCTTTTTTCCCCTCAGCGAGATCACGGCGACCCTCCGCCAGGGGGGGAGCCCGGCGGCGATGTTCGACAACCGCTGGAGCAACCCCTACACGACCTCGGAGAAGACCCGGGGCATGTACAACTTCTGGCCCGCCTCGGTGACNGCCGAGGGGGAGGGGGTCACCCGCACCTTCGATTTCGAGATCCTTCTGGAGGGTCCGGGGTTTGCACCGGTGACGCATTTCTTCTCCCTGGAATGCACCAGCGAGAAGGCTGCCTCAACCATGGTGAGCATGCAGCGCGACCACACCCTGCCCGATCTCTACATGTTTTCCTGAGGGGGCGTTTCGTAGATCTCGCTGTGGATCTGCACGTCGGCGACCCGTCCGGGGAGGTGGTTCTCCAGAAAGGCCAGGACCTTCTGCATGACCCGCTCGCCGTAGACCTTGTCGTTACTCACCAGAGCCACCCCGATCTGGGAAAAGGAGTGGCTGTTCTGAAGGTCCACCTCGGCAACGCTCACCTTGTAGGTGCGAATGAGACGATCCCGCAGGCTGTGCACGATCCGCCGCTTGTCCTTGAGCGACGAGAGCCCCGGCAGCTCCAGAATGGCCAGAAGCATCGTTACGGTCACGGCCTCTTCCTCCTGCTACGGCCCGACGGCGCGCGCCCTGAGCCACCGGCGCCCCCCAGAAAACCGGCCCCCAGGACAAGCACCCCCGTGAGTGTTGNGTANCGCAGCCCCGCCGCACCGTGGCTCCGCAGGAGGGGTTTGAGATCACTGAACAGGGTTATCTCCCCCGCCTCCAGAACCTGGTAATCACCGGGGCCGTAGAGGCGATCGTAGTCGGCCTGGTCGTGGCGGCTGTAGAGGACCGTTCCCCGGTATTCCAGGAGGAGCACCCCCCGAGCCTCAAGAAAACGNCGCAATTCGCCGGGCTGATCCAGGAGCTGCTCCTCCTGGAGTGCGGCCAGGGTACGTTCCTGATGGGGCAACTCCCCGGCACCGGCGGAGCCCCCCCAGGGGATAAGCAGATCGATCCCCGCCAGGGCGATCACAGCCACCGCCAGAATCAGCGGGACCCATCTCCGCGAAGCAGGAAGCTCACCGCCGGCCGGTGCGGAATCATCACCGGGGAAGCCCATCCCGGGGCCGAGGTAGCGCAGAAGCTTCAGAAACCGGAGCAGACGCAGGTGGCGCAGGGCCAGCCCCAGGCCGAGTGAAACGGGAACGATCCCCCCCGCCAGCTCNCCCAGAACGGCGGGGCCGCTCACCAGAAGGAGAAGGGGCGCGCTCGCCACCAGATCGATCCACCCGCCCTGACGCACAAGGTAGCGGCGGAATTGTCGATATCTGAAAGCGTGATATCCTCGAAGGATACATTCCATGAAGAGAAAAAGGTCCAGCCCCAGCCCCGCAAAGAGCAGTCGNCGCCGCAACAGGAGGCTCCCGTCGATCACCAGGACGAGGTCGTCCAGGACCGTGTGGGTCAGGGCAGCCAGAACCGCTGCAAGAGCAAGAATTTCCAGAAGAATTCGTGTTTTTTTCATCGCCATCCACCACCTGGTTTTTCGATCGTGCTGTTCAGGAACACCGCCCCTGCATCATACTATGACCATGCCGGCTATGACCATGCGGGCTATCCCCATGCCGGCTGCGGCCCTGCGGACTCTGGCCATGCGGGACGGCCCAATCAGATCATTATCACGCCCCTCCCGGCCTATCCTGCTTCTGCTGATCTTTTCGGGGATCTTTCCTTCCCCCGGCTGGGCCTGGGAGCCCTATAATCCCTTCGAACAGGAAGAGGCCCCGGCAGCGCTCTTCTCCCTGGACCGGGATGACGCCGAGGTGGANCTTCATCTGATCGGGAGCTGGCTCGCCTCGACGCGGGTCNCCTGGGGGTTCGCGATCCACCCCAGGCTCCCCGGCACGGGCCGGCGGGTAACGGTCCCCTACCCCTACAAGGGGTTCGAGACGGANCCCTTCTCCCAGACCCTGGACCTGATGGTATCGCTGTGGCTCTATCAGAAGTTTTTCTTCGAGGCCTCCTTCGAGGATCAGTCGCGCCTGAATACCCTGGCGGCGGGCTACATCGGTGNCGAGGATGAGCTGATCCAGGAGGTGGTCCTGGGAAACGTCCCCCTGACGATCTCCTCCTACCCCTACCAGTACACGGGGAGCGACCAGGGAAGAACCGGCACGACCCCCAACCCGGGGGCTGTCCTGCGCCTTGCCACGGCCCGGACCCACCAGGAGCTGCTGATCCAGCTGGAGAGCTCCCGGCTGGAACGGCGCCACTTCGGCCAGGGAGCGCTGGAGCAGCAACGGATCTTCCCCGAGGAGTACCTCCAGAACCGGGTCTTTCTTCTGCCCCAGGCCCCGGTGCGGAACGTCACGGTCTACGCCCTGGACCCGGAAGGGTCCGTNCTTGTTACCCCCGACAAACCAAACCGGCCCCTGCGGTTCCGACGCCTGGACCCCGAAAAGGGCGATTACGTCCTGGACGAGACCCTGGGGATGATCCGCCTGGCGCCCCAGGTGGCCCGCCACGCCACCCTGGCNGCGTCCTACGATCCCCTGGACCCCTCGGGATCGGTGGTGAAGCTGGACGAGGAACGGACCCCCACGAACGAGACGGTGCCCTTCCCCTACGNAAACAGCCCGGCNCCGGAGTTTGTGGAGTCCTACGGGAGAGATCCGGGGTACCACCGGATGACCGTCACCGCCGGGAGCGNATCCGGCCGCCGGGGGGTGATCCTGAGCACCCCCGGTCTCTACTCGCCCTTCGCTGCGGCAAACCACTATGACCTGAGTCCCGAGGCCGGGAAGGCCCTGGCGCGGGGCGACGCCCGGGTGCGGCTGGTGCACCGCAACACCCGCACCCCCCTGGCCGAGGAGGAGCGNTACGTGATCGAACCCGCCGGAGAGGGGGCGTTCCTGCGGGTGGTCCGCCGGGAGGACGANGGCCCCCAGNAAGAAGCGCGGTTCCGCTGGATGTACCCCTTTGCGGACCGCTCGCCCCGGGCCTCCCACGCGGCGATGTACGGACCCGGCGCGGAGAGCTCCGCCCGCAGGGCCGATTTTGATATCCTTCTGGAATACGAGAGCGAGAGCGGCAGCCGGTACCTGGACGGCGACATCGTGCCCGGCACCGTGACGGTCACCCGCAACGGCCGTCCCCTGGGGGGAGCCCGGATCGACTACGACACGGGGGAGATCATTCTGCCCCGGGAGAGCGGCCAGGGGGGCGATATCGAGGTACGCTACCGCGTCTATACACCCGACGAGCCGGTGAACGANCTGGTCGTTATCGGGGGGACCCGCTGGGAACCCCGGGATTCCCTGCTCCTGACCCTGGCCGGNGGAATCCGGTGGAGCGTCGGCGAGGCCCAGTACTCCCGGGAGATGGAGGAACACCCCGGCCAGGGCACCATCTCNGCGGGAGCCACCTACCAGGGAAGGCGGCTCTCCCTGGAGACAGCGGCGGCGGCACAGCTCTACCANCCCGACACCACGGGCTACTTCCGGCTCTTCGGGGGAGAGGCCCGGAGCTTCACCCTGGCCCCCCGGGAGCGCACGCTCTTTCCCTCGTCCTTTCCCGAGGACCTCCCCGGGGCGGGCCAGACCTTCCCCCGGGAAAAGCGCGCACGAGCGCTCTACCGGGATTACTGGGAGACGGGAACCTTCGGTTCCAGCTCGCTCCAGCCCTACCAGAGTTCCCGGGAGGCCGATCCCGACCGGGAGGGGGCACGCCTGGGGCCCTACCTGGCCCGCAGCACCGACAGCGCCTACACCGGCACGGTGGGCGTCCTGGAATGGCAGGACCTGGAAGGAGGCCAGTGGGTGGGCGCCCTTCTGCGGGCCCCCGCCTCACCGGCGGATCTGCGTGATACCCGGCAGGTGACGGTGACCTACCGCTATATCCCCGGCGAGGAGGATCAGCCCGGACACCCCCNCCTGGACATACAGCTGGGCGCCCTGGGAGAAGACCTGGACGGAGACGGCACGGCCGCCACGGGACGCAGCGCCCTGGACCCGACCTTTCCCTTTATCTTTCCCGAAGGNCCCCTGGCGGGATCGCTCCGCCGGGCAGGACAGGACGCCCCGGGGCTCACGGCGCCTCACCGCGAGGACCCGCGCCGGGACGGGGTACTGCTGGAGGAGGTTCCCCAGGGAATCCTCTCCCTCGGCGATGGTGCCGGGGCAGGACCGCTGGACCCCGACCAGCACCAGGGCTGGCAGCGCCACACCGTGACCCTCACCCCCCAGGAGGCCGAGCGGCTGGCCGATCTTCGGGGCGTGCGCTTCCTCGTGACACACCCGGACGGGACTTCCCTTTCGGGCCTCTCGGGCCTCTCGGGCCGGCTCCTGATCGGCGAGGTGGAGCTGGACCGCCGGGGCAACGCCACGATCACCTCGGGACGGGACCGGGACGCCCTGGCAGCGGTGCAGGATGACCCGGCTACCCCCTCCCTGCGCGCCCGTTTCAGCCCCGTCCGGAGCCGGTTTAACCCCGACGACAAGGACCAGCCCGTGCTGAAACTCTCCTGGGAGGAAGATTCGCCGGAGCCTTCGCCGGTGCGGGCCGAGTTCCCCCTGCCCGATTTTTCGGTGAACCACTACGACACCCTGGTCTTCTACGCCTACCTGGAACCCGATCCGGAGGATCCACTCCCCCCGGATTCCCTGGTGGATTCCCTGGTGGAGCTGACCCTGGCACCCTACCGGGGAGCCCCCCTCCGGGAGACCCTGGGATTCCCTGGTGGAGCTGACCCTGGCACCCTACCGGGGAGCCCCCCTCCGGGAGACCCTGACCATAACCCTCCCTGCCGAGGCCCTGCGGGGGAAAACCGGGGAAAACCCCTGGAAGGAGATCACCCTGAACCTCTCCTCGGGGTCCGTGGCCGTCTCGGGCTGGTCCGGAACGATCGAGCGGGCCCGGCTTCCCCGGGATCGCCAGGCGCTGTTGCACCTGGGAGAGATCGCCCTTGTGGGGGTATCCCCAAAGGGAGCCTTCTACTTCGACGAACTCCACGCCCGGGACCCCCGGGCAGGAAGCGCCTTCGCCGGACGGCTGGATGCGGCCTGGACCACCCCCCTGGGACCGGGAACCCTCACCCTGGAGCAGGGAATACAGGCCCACAGCGAGGGGTTTCAGGGCACCGAGAGCGACTCCCCCGTGAGCACCCTGAACACCACCAGCCGGGCGAGCTACCACCAGGAGCGCTTCCGCGTCTCGGGNGAGGTTGCCCTGCGGGGNGAAGAGGGCTACGGCACCACCGGCGCGGCAGGCCANCGCCTGGTGATCCCCCTGATCCCCTCGGGCGAGGGGGAAATCACCCTGGAAGAGGAGTTCTACCGGGACTTTGACTCCCGCAGCCCCCTGGCAGAGCGGCGGCTGGCCCTCTCCCTGGGAGACCCGCGCCTGGGACAGTACCGCCTCTCCCACCTTCACCGCAGCGACGACCGGGAAACCCTCCTGAACTGGAAGACCAGGGCAGCCCTTCCCTCGGGAGAAACCTGGGACCTCACCCTGGAGGGCACCGCCGAACTGACCGATCTGGACCGCACCTTCCCGGGAGGCGACTACGGGGAGAGCTGGCAGGAGACGGGGCGGTTTCTCTTTTCCCAGGGCCCCCCGGGCCAGAACTCGCGCCAGGAACGGCGGACCTCGGTGACGGGCGAGGGGTCCTGGCACGGNGCCTTCCTGCAGGGAGCATCCCTGAANAGCGGCGGCAGCTGGCGCAACAGGAGTGCCACAGCGGGAACCCAACGCCAGGAAGCCTTCCTGGACCTGACCATCCCCCACGAGCAGAACGATCCCGGCCGTCGNCCCTGGCGGATTACCCCCCGGTACCAGCGCACCTACAGCATCACCCGGCGCGTCGAGAGCGACANCCTCTCCCGGGACGCCGCCCTCTGGGCCCGGGCGCTCCACCGGGAACCGGTCATTCTGAGCTCCCCCCCCCTGGCGGAACTCTTCCTCTCCCCGGAATCGCTGGGGCTGGAGGAGCTTTCCGGCACCAGNGAGAACCGCAGCTACGAATCCCGGGCGAGCCTGGGCTTTACCCGCTCCTTCGCCTCCCGCCTTCAGGATCTGATCCTGCCCGCCGAGGCCGAAGGGAGTCTCCAGCGCCGCACCGTCTGGGAGAGTGACACCCGGACCGACACCCGCACGTACCAGCTCACCACCACAGCCCGGGCGATAAACCTCTTCGGGTCTCTGGGCAGNCGCCCCCTGACGGAGCGATACGAGAGCGACGAGTTCCGCAATCGCCTCAGTTTTTCCCTGACCGAAGCGGTCCCGGGAGAGATCACCCGCTGGGAAGCATCGCTGCTCCAGGAAACAACCCTGACCGTGGCCCGTCACCGCCAGGCGTCGATCCTGACCACCCTCACCGTGACCGGCAACGACGAGGTCAGGACCAGGACATCCTCTACCCTGGGATACCGGTGGCGTCAGGACCGCCACCCTCCCCTGGAGTTTCTCCGCCGCCAGAAGGAGCCGCCCTTCCTGAACCACCAGGAGCGGATCACCGCCACGGCCACGCGCCGCGACGGCGACCTCGAGACCCGGGAGATCCAGCTCGGCCACGCAACTACTTTGGTGATTAANCCCTCCAGCGAGATCAGGCTCTACGCCGACCTTGGCTGGTACACCGACACCGCCGAATACGACGAGGGAGCCCTCCACGTCTTCGGGATTCAGGCGGGGGTGGAGGGGGTGCTGCGCTATTGAGATCGGCGCGGTGGGAAGGGCTGGAATCGAGGTCGTGGAAATTCAGGATTATCTGTCATCCGAACTGACCCGGGCGGAGTTCACTGAGCCCGGAAAGAGTATTGCTCTCCAGAAGATCACACCATCGCGCATGGGGAAAGTTTTCCCGGAGGAGCGGGGTTTTACCCGTCTGACGCGGCCCGAAAAGAAAAAGCGAGTAGCTGAGATTTGCCAGGGACAGCGTCGGTGGCTATGTACAGGAAAATCACAGGACAGGACGTTAAAATCCCTGGAATTGAATCCGGGAGATTCTCTACTGTCCAGTGCCTCCCCTCGACCAGAGCAGAAGAGCAACGTATTCGCTAACTCACCCCCTTCGTTACGATGAATGGAACATTCATTCCCATTTTAGCGAAAACCCATTGTATAACTATAGAGGTGGCTAAATCTGACCGGATGCAACAAATTGAACGCCTTCTGCTGGATCACCCCGATGGCTTGTCCCGTTCGGAAATTGCCGGCCGACTGGGAGTCCACCGCAGTACTATCGGCCGGGATATCACGTCGCTCACGCCCATACTTCCGCTGCAGGAATCCGATTCCGGCCGCCTGTTTCTGGACAAGAAGGGATATCTCACCACGATCAGATTGACGATGTTTGAACTGGAGGCCTTGCATCTGGCGGCTCGCCTCTTCGCGCGGGTCATGAAGTTTCCCTTTCCACACGCTTCCGCGGCACTCCGCAAGCTGGCAGACGCCCAGGGTCGAGTCAGTATCCGTCTTGCTGATCGAATTCGGGAGACAGCGGAGGAGATCGAACGCTTTCCCTCCGGCTCGGGACATCAACCGGGGGTGCGATACCGTGCCATCATGGAGCAACTGGGTATCGCGATCACGGAATACCGCCCGATAGAAGTAACACACTATTCCCGGAATCACGACGAGGATCGTATCTATCGACTCGTTCCGCTTACGCTGGAACCACACCATGAGGGACGTTCAGTTCACCTGCTGGCGTGGGACCTTGACTCCAACAACCAGACCGATGGCAAGCCTGGCATCCCGCTACACCACACATCGTCCGGCCGCTTCCGAACGCTCAAGATAGAACGTATCCGCAAAATAATCCTGCTGGAACCGGACGAGGGCCTCCTGAAAGCGATCCCCGTGGAGAAGATTCCCTCCCGGCTGATGCACGCATGGGGTATCTGGGCTGGGGATGCCCCACCCGTGCAGGTTGTCCTTCGCTTCGGACCGGCGGTCGCGGACCGCGTCTCGGAAACGCTGTGGCACGGCAGCCAGACATTGGAACCACAACAGGATGGCGGAGTGATCTGGAACGGTGCCGTAACGGAACCGCGGGAGATGTACCCCTGGATCAGGGGGTGGGGTCCCGATGTTGAAGTAATCGAGCCCTCGTGGCTCCGGGAGGAGCATCGACAGGATTTTGAGCGGGGATTGGAGGTTTACTGCGAGAGCAAGAGAGAGAAGGAAACGTTTGTGTAGTTCTTTGAAGATGATTACGCTTATTTTACGGAAAGTTTTCTTTGGTGTTGCCGGAATTGCAACATGTTGATGGGAGGATCTATACGCAGGCCGGAGGGCGCAATTAGGAGGCAGAGTTGTTTTTTGACGTTTCTGACTTAAGGATTGAATACTGTGTATCGTCAGCGCGGCAACAGTGGGATTCGGAGAAGCGTGTGCTTGTTAGGCTCGTGAGTCTGTCTCATTCCCTTGTGTACCAGCGTTGCGAGAGTGATCCGATAAATAGGCGCGGAAGTGTCAACGAGCTAACGGGCTGTGTACCTGAATCCATCACAGGAAAGCAGACACCTCACGCATTAAAGAAAACGGCGTAATTTGGATTACTTCTTTGTTTGCAACCGCCATTCCCAACGCGGGCAGGGAGGATTAGGTGGACTTTATCGCCCATGAGAACCAATCGCTAATCGGTCATCTGTGCGGTGTCGCGACGAAATGCAAGGAAAATGCAAGCAAGATCGGTTGTGGTGACTACGGTGAAGTGCTTGGCTTACTTCATGATGTCGGCAAATACAGCACGGAATTTCAAAACTACATTAAGTCGTCCGTTGGAGAACTAGATCCCGATAAGGATGAAGACTTCGTCAACACGAGTGAATATAAGGGAAAAATTGATCATTCTACAGCCGGAGCACAGTTCATTTGGCAAGAACTGGCGGGAAAAACTTCGTCGCAGCGGTTTCTCGCCCAAATACTATCCCTTTGTCTTGTTTCCCATCATTCCGGGCTCATTGACAATCTTCGTTCTGATAACAATGGAACTGTTGACTCATTTACGAAACGCATACGTAAAAATACCGATAAAACCCATTTAAAAGAGATTAAAGACAAAGCCGAGGTTCTGGCCAGAGTTAATTCAATCATTTCTAATCAAACTTTTTCTGAACCGATGGAACGGGTACTGAGCAGCGTTTTTAAATCTCTTCCAGACGGACAAAGAAATCAGACATCATCCCTATTCCAGTTTCATGCGGGACTCTTCGTCCGGTTTTTGTTCAGTTGCTTGATCGATGCTGACAGACAAGACACGGCGGATTCCGAAAAAATGCAAGCGGCCGGGTTTCGCCAGAACGGAATGTATGTCGGCTGGAAGGATCTGATTAGCAGACTGGAAAAAAAGATTGTAGAGTTCGGCGAACCTGAAAACGATGTTGATATTCTGAGAAGACACGTCTGCGACTCCTGTCTGGAAGCAGCCAGTAAAGACAAAGGTATCTTTACGCTAACCGTGCCGACAGGTGGTGCAAAGACACTTTCGAGCCTGCGGTTTGCGCTTCACCATGCAGAAAAACATAAAATAGACAGAATCATTTATGTAATACCTTTTACATCGATAATCGACCAGAATGCCGAAGTCGTTCGGAAGATACTTGAAACAAGCGCAGCGGACAAGGGAAGAATCGTTCTCGAACATCATTCAAATATCGGAGCCGAGAAGCAGGGATGGAAAGAAAAACTCCTCACGGAAAACTGGGATGCTCCCGTCGTTTATACGACCATGGTACAGTTCCTCGAGGCATTATTCGGAGCCGGGACCCGGGGAGCCCGGCGGATGCATCAATTGGCAGAATCCGTCATCGTATTTGACGAGATCCAGACGCTTCCAATTCGGTGCGTTCATATGTTCTGTAACGCGGTAAACTTTCTCGTGAGGCAGTGCGGGAGCAGCATTGTCCTGTGCACCGCCACACAGCCTCTTCTTGGTAGAGTAGACAATCAAAAAGGTTCCCTGGATCCCTCTTCGATGCGTGAAATCATGCCGAACGTGTACGAGCTCTTCGACGATCTAAAACGGGTTGATGTAATCGATCTTCGTAAGGCAAAAGGATGGAGCGACGAGGAAACCGCAGATCTTGTACTCGACGAAGTAACGAAAACTGGAAGCTGTCTCGTAATCGTTAATACGAAGCGTTCAGCGAGAGCGTTGTTTAGAACCGTACAGCAAAACGGAGACGCAGAATGCTTCCATCTGAGTACGGGAATGTGTCCTATCCATAGGAAAAAAATTCTGAAGACCATCAGAGATCGAATGCAGGAAATTATGAAGTGCGTCTCTATTTTAACTGGCCGGATGGTCAATTCAATGTGCGGTATCGTTCTTTAGTAGTGGTAACTGATGAAAAAGCTGATCAACAAGAGGTCCACACCTCACGCTACCTCCATACTGCTCAATCTTCTTATAAACCAGGCGAACAAATAAAAGTCTTTTTTAAAGATTTACCGGGGTACAAACAAGATTGGATTACCTTGATAAATAAAGACGCCCCCACTAATCAGTACGGGCAGTGGTTCTACACAGAGGGACAGCGCTCAGGGAGTCACACTTTTTCAGGTTTATCCGCAGGGGTTTATGAAGTAAGGCTCTATTTCAACTGGCCGGACGGTCAATTCCATGTTCAGGATCGTTTGGAAATTGTTGTAAATTAAAGAGACAAGGATTATAACGTTCACCGAACTGCGAGATCTCACCGGTGAAATAGGGGAATCGGCGTTGTACTGCTGACGGGGATGATTACAACCTAATTTCCCTGCGAACCTTATACCTACGCTCATTTGACCGATTCTGAATCACTCGTATTTTGATAACTCGTTTGCAGCAATGACATTATTCAATTGACAGCCTCTCGTTGTGTAGGTATAATGTCGCTAACCTACTGGAAGGGGTTATCCATGGCTTCAATCGTTCGCCAGAAAGTGAGGGGCAATACCTACCTCTACGAGTCAGTTTCTTACCGCGATGAGCAGGGAAAACCNTGGTACACCGACACCGCCGAATACGACGAGGGAGCCCTCCACGTCTTCGGGATTCAGGCGGGGGTGGAGGGGGTGCTGCGCTATTGAGATCGGCGTGGTGGGAAGGGCTGGAAACAGCAACCCCTCGGGGGTATACACCGGCGGGATGCGGACGGTGGTTCCAGAGTAAAATCAGTCGAGGAAGAGGTCTGCATGCCCAAGCTCCGCTGGGCTACCGACGAGCCAACAGCCGCGACGGTACTAAGTTATGGCCTGTACCAAAACCGGGATGATTACAAGTGCCTTTTCCAAACTCAAACAGATGTTTGAATATCAGAATAATGGCTTCAAAGAGATTGGACTTCCCCGAGCCGTTTTTGCCGACAAAGATATCGATAAAACAAGCGGTGTTGAAGTTGAGGGCAAAGTCTTTGAGGTTTTTATAATCCCCAATGTGTATACTTTTTAGCCGCATACTCTCTACACCTTCGCCAGCACCGCATCAAACAAGTCGGTCTGTTTTGCAGTTGCCTGTTCTATCTGCTTTTCCAGCTTTTCGCAGAGTGCCATAAGTTTGTCGATCCTGGCGACAATGCGTTTTTGTTCAGCGAGGGGCGGGAGGGGGAACAAAAATGATAACAACTCTTCTTGCCTAATCCCTGATACAGTCATTCCTGTACCAATAATCTGAAAATTTTTAAACTTCTTAAAGAAGTACATTTGGTCAATTTGGCTCGTTAATTCAAGTGCCTTTAAATCTTGATTTATTGCCATTTCAACAGTATTTATGGCTATTTTTCCTAAGCCCATCCTAGTACAGACAATGACTCGATTTTTTGGTATAAGGTTAGTACTACTACTTTGAATTGCATCTTCAGTTATGTGGTCAATTGTATCGGATATAAATACATCAACATTAAGATCTTTAACACTTGCCCAAGGGATTGTTCCATCCCAGAATAATGAGTTATTTTTACTTGGAGTACCACCCCCAGTGATCGAAAGGACGACATCCCCCAATCTCGTCCAAACCCACCCATCCGGCATCTGATAAGGCACTTCTTCCGGTTTAATCGGTGGTAGTTCTTTTTGCCTCTTGATTTTCCCTTCCTTAATCAGCCGTTCCTTTTCCGCCCGAATCTCCTTGAGCAGCTCACTAGCCGGTTGATCCTTGGGGTCTTGCTTTACCAGTTTGCCCTGCATGGCCAGGGTGAGGATGGCTTTTTTCAGTTCGGCCACATTTTCTTTGACACTGTAGAGCGGGTCAAAGTGGCGAGTGATAAACTGCCAGGCAGAATCAAAGTCATTTTTGTCAGCAGCGGTCAGCAGGCGATTGATGGCGGCTGTATGAACTGCCAGCCGTTTGTCATTGCGGGCATTGCGCTGGGCTTCCAGCTTGTCGCAGAGCGCCATAAGTTCGTCAATCTTGGCGACAATCCGTTTTTGTTCGGCGAGAGGCGGGAGGGGGATATCAATATCTCTGATTGTTCCCATTGAAATACTCGGTTGTGCGGTAGATTTAAGATGTTTGAATATTTCCCTTCGTCCATACTCTGAAATCAAGAAATAGTTAATGTAAATTAGATCGATAAAATAATCGCAATTATCAAACAATTCCATTTTGGCTACATTAGGAGCAAGATGCCAACGTTCCTTTTCAGTAAATAGTGCCACATCACCAATGCCAGCTCCAATAAAAGTTACCAACAGAGCTGGTTTACTTAGAGCACACCGTTCTAGAAGAATCGATGTTTCTAAATCTATGTACAATACATTCGTTAAATCTAACTTCAATTTTCGTACATTTTGAGCTCGAATAACAGGAACATCGCCATACTCTAGTAAATTAAAATGTTTAGTGTATTCAAATCCTGCTAACTTAGTAATAAAAAATATTTCTCCGGCTTTTGCTAATTTCCAATTTACAGGCAATATAGAAGCATTAAATATTGTTGTCGAATCCTCAGTTAGTTGTCCCCGTTTTAATTTCTTGTTGGATATAAGCCGTTCCTTCTCCGCCTGTATCTCTTGGAGCAGCTCGCAGGCTGGTTGATCCTTGGGATCCTGCTTCACCAGTTTTCCCTGCATAGCCAGCGTGAGAATCAGTTCCCTTAGTTTTTTTATCCCATCGGGGCTTTCAAGGGCGGTGTCGAAGTGTTTTTGCAATAAAGATAGCTGGTCAGACATTATTTACCCTCCAGCTCTTTTTCAATCTGCTCAATGGTAGGCAGGCTTGTTTTTAAATCTTCAGGAAGTGCGTCTTCAAGTTTGTATTCCGCAATACCCATAGGCTGGGTTTTGTCACCCAGAGCATATTCGGCTACGACTTTATTCTTGCTTTTACATAATAGCAAACCAATAGAAGGATTATCCTGAGCACTTTTTACTTCCTTATCAATTGCCGTTAAATAAAAACCCAGCTGACCCAGGTGTTCTGGTTTAAACTTTCCTGCCTTGATTTCTATCACCACATAGCAACGCAGCTTCAGGTGATAAAAAAGAAGGTCAATAAAAAAGTCATCACCGCCCACTTCCAAATGAACTTGCCGACCAACATAGGCAAAACCGGCCCCCAGCTCAATTAAAAACTGGGTTATATGCGTAACCATGGCGGTCTCAATCTCTTTTTCAGCAGCTTCCGAGCCAATACCAAGAAAATCAAATTTATAAGGGTCTTTTAGAGACTCTATCGCCAAATCCGATTGAGCTTTGGGTAGTGTCTTTTCAAAATTGGTAACGGCCTTTCCTGTTCGTTCAAGCAGCCTGGATTCAATATGAATAGTCAAAACATTACGGGACCAGCCATTTTCAAGTGCTCCCTGTGCATAGGAGAGCCGTTCCTGTTCGCTTTTCAGTTTCGTGAGCAAAACCAGATTATGCCCCCAGGGCAAATGTCCAACAGCCTGTTGGACAATTTGGTCTTCGTTCCAGGCTTCAGCAAAAGCCCGCATATACATCAGATTTGCTCGGGAAAAGCCCTTCATTTCTGGAAACGCATTGCGCAGATCGTGAGCTATACGTTCAATAACCTTGGCTCCCCAACCGGCTTTGTCTTGCCGGACAAGAATTTCACGCCCAATCTGCCAATACAAAAGTATCAACTCACGATTAACTGCCAGAGCAGAACGTTGTTGCGCCGATTGAATACGCTTCTTTAAATCAATTAGCCACTCAGAGTAACCTTCGGGTTGATTTTCCAAAGAAATCGGCAGTTCCCCAGATGGTTCAATTTTTGATTTCTTCATTTACCACCCCCCAAGGCCTGCATCAGTTCCTTTTTTAAGGCATCACGGGTGGCGTTCATATCTTTAACGATAGCTTCGTATTCCTGCATCAGCTCTTCGGGGTCTCCATGGTTTACTTCTACCTGATGGGGGTTTTTGAAATCCAGATTGTAGTTCCGGGCTTCTATTTCTTTGACAGAAACTTTCCAGGCGTGTTCAGTCACCTTACGCTTGTTCCACCACTTCTTTTCCAGATCAAATTCACCAATGGTCAGAGGCTTGGAACGGGAATAGGATTTATAGCCTTCCGGATAGGGATGCTCAAAGAACCAGACATCTTTGGTTTTATCACCCTTGGTAAAAAACAGGATGTTGGTATTGATGCCGGTATAGGGGCTGAATACCCCCTTGGGCAATCTCACAATAGTATGCAGGTTAAACTCTTCTATCAGCTCTTTTTTAAGGTTTGTCTTTACCCCTTCACCAAAGAGAAATCCATCGGGCAAAACCACAGCAGCCCGGCCGGTATCGTGTTTTAAAAGGTGCATGATGAGGGCCATAAAAAGATCGGCGGTCTCACGGGTCTGGTATTTTTTGGGGAAATTATTCTCGATGCC
Organism: Alkalispirochaeta alkalica DSM 8900; assembly: GCF_000373545.1. Classification (GTDB taxonomy): domain Bacteria; phylum Spirochaetota; class Spirochaetia; order DSM-27196; family Alkalispirochaetaceae; genus Alkalispirochaeta; species Alkalispirochaeta alkalica. The sequence goes on along the minus strand of NZ_KB891761.1, from coordinate 11,668 downwards.
GTCTTCTTCCATGCCGCCAAAAGGAGGATTGGTAATCACGATATCTACCCGGTCTTTGGGACTGTAATCTTTCAATGGACGGCTCAGGGTATTGTCATGTTTGATGTTAGTCGGAACATCGATGCCATGGAGCATCATGTTGGTAAGCGCCAGCATGTGAGGTAGCGGCTTTTTTTCTACGCCGTAAATGGTTTCCTGCAAAGTCTCTCTATCTTTGGCTGTCTTTATCTGCGTGTCCAAATGCCCAATAGCACAAGTCAAAAACCCACCGGTACCACAAGCCGGGTCAAGTATTTTTTCACCCAGCTGGGGATTGATAATATCCACCATAAACTGCGTTACCGCTCGGGGGGTATAATATTCTCCGGCATTACCGGCAGACTGAAGGTCAGACAGAATTTTCTCATAAATGTCGTTAAACAGATGACGGTCACTGGAAGAATTAAAGTCCACATCCTGCTGAATGGTATTGATTACCTGACGTAACAGCGTACCTGACTTCATATAGTTGTAGGCATCTTCAAAAACACTACCAACCACTTTTCCCTGTTCATTAACACCGGCTGTTGTAGCGAGCTTCTTTAAGGCCGGGAAAAGCTCATTGTTCACAAAATCAATCAGTTCCTCACCGGTGATTCCTTCCGCATCGGCAGCCCAATTTGACCATTGAAAGCGGGTCTGCAAAGGCGACTTGTACGCCTTTTGCGTCAGTTTCCATTCCTGCTCTTTATCATCAAATATTTTTAAAAATAGAAGCCAGACCATCTGACTGATTCTTTGGGCATCACCATCGACACCCACATCTTTTCGCATAATATCCTGAATCGTTTTAATCAAAGTACCTATCGGCATCTCATAACTCCTGTTTGTTTACGCACAATAAAGCTGATATTCCAGCTCTTGGATGGCCTTTTGATACTGTGTCAGCCCGCCAAATTTTTTAATAATTTCCATTGGTGTTCCAAAGGAACTGAAAGGATTCACTGCCAATATCTGTGGTTCCTCGATATGAACAATTCCCTCATCGGCATATTTATCCAATAACGCTTGCAGTACCATTTTTGCCTGCTCACCATATTTATCAAAGTAGTTTCTCTTCTTTACATTCTCTGCCCGTTCTTTGCGGGTTAGGGGCGGTTTATCCCAGGCCACATGACAAATCACATCAAAGGGGTCCAGGTCTTTACCAACTTCTTCAGCTAGTGCCTCAAAAAAAACTCCCTGCTGGGAAAGCTCTTCAATAATGGCCTGCTTCTTATCAGCGTGATTCCATCTGTTTAAAAAATCATCCAGCGAAGAAAATTCCTTATACAATGCCTTTCGGGTATAATCCTTGAGTGACTCGGTAATCAGTTTGCCGTTGGCATCAAAGTACTGCACCCGTTCTGCCGATACCGTTACTTTGACATCGGCAACATAGTATTTTTTAATTTTTGTTCCCTCTTCAGTAGTACCAAATGATTCTGAACCATCTTCATTGACAAAACTTGCATTAGTGTTTTGGTCATTGAACGGGTATTCTGTGCTGGCAGTTTCCTCTTCTTCAAAATCGTCCGGAGGGACAGGGGAAGTGTCTGCGCCTTTGGGTTCATAAATCTGCACCGGATCACCGTCAAAATCGGGATCTGCAAAAAGCTCCGTCGCCTTTTTAAAATCCATAATGGTGAAGTAATACTTGCCATAGTCTTCATTGATACGTGTTCCACGACCGATGATCTGCTTAAACTCGGTCATAGACTGAATGCGTTGATCCAGTACAATCAGTTTGCAGGTCTGGGCATCTACCCCGGTGGTCATCAGCTTGGATGTAGTGGCAATTACCGGATATTTTGATTCAGGAAAAATAAAGTTATCCAGCTCCATCTTACCTTCTTCATTGTCGCCGGTAATTCGCATAACATATTTGGGGTTTTCTGCCGCGATATCGGCGTTCTCATTGACCAGTGCCTGCCTCATACGCTCTGCGTGGTCGATATTGTCACAAAAGACAATGGTTTTATCATAGCGGTTTGTCTGTTTTAAAAACTCGGAGATTTTACGAGCGACCATTTCTGTTCTTTTTTCCAGAACCAGAGAACGGTCAAAATCCTTTTGATTGTATATTCGGTCTTCAATCTCATTACCGTATTTATCGGTCATTCCTTTATCAGGACGCCAACCGGTCACATCTTTATCCAGGTCAATTCTGACTACCTTATAGGGTGCAAGAAACCCGTCATCTATGCCCTGCCGCAATGAGTAGGTGTAAATCGGGTCACCAAAATAGTCGATATTGGAAACGTCTTTGGTCTCTTTAGGGGTAGCGGTCAAGCCTATCTGTGTTGCGCTGGTGAAATATTCAAGAATTGTCCGCCAGGCGGAATCCTCGGCAGCACTTCCACGATGACACTCATCAATAACAATCAAATCAAAGAAATTAGGGCTGAACTGCTTATAAATATTTCGTTCTTCTTCAGCACCAGTTACCGCTTGGTACAAGGACAGATAAATTTCATAGGATTTATTCGCCTGCCGTTTTTGAATCTTTGTCATGGCACTGCCAAAGGGTTTAAAATCGTTGGTCATGGTCTGATCGACCAGAATATTCCTGTCAGCCAAAAACAGAATTCTCTTTTTGGTCTTTGATTTCCACAAACGCCAAATAATCTGGAAGGCAGTAAACGTTTTCCCGGTTCCGGTCGCCATGACCAGTAAGATTCTGTTTTGACCTTTGGCAATGGCTTCTATTGTTTTATTGATGGCAAGTAACTGATAATACCGTGGTGTTTTATTGCTTCCATCGCTGTAGTAATCCTGGGTTACAATAGCAGATTGCTCAGTATCGATTCCCTTATTAATTGCCCACATGTGCCATAGTTCTTCAGGGGTAGGAAAGTCGTTCATGCTTATTTCTTTTTCCACTTGCCCTGAAGTTTGCAATTTGTTGTGAAATAGAAAACCATCCCCATTGGAGCTGAAAACGAAAGGCACCTGAATCATCTCAGCATAGCCTAAAGCCTGCTGCATCCCATCGGAAATGGTATGTGTATTGTCTTTAGCTTCAACCACAGCTATAGGAATGCCCGGTTTATAAAAGAGAATATAATCAGCCCGCTTATTTGCCGCCCTGGTATGAAGTTTGCCCCTTACAATAATCCGACCATTGGTCAAAGGAAATTCTTCCCGAATCTGCGTAGCAATATCCCAACCAGCCTGCTCAATAGCAGGGGTTATATATTTCGTGCAGATATCTCTTTCCGAAAGTTCCTTTTTATTCATTCATTTCCTCAATCTTTTTCTTCTCTTAGCCCGCCATGGACGGCGGGCTTCTTGGGGCGCGGGGATTTTAAAATCTTCCACATTTCCATTCTATCTTCTTCTCTCTGTCTTGGCGCGGTATTGCCTATAACGTTCCGCAAATATAAGAAGTTGCCGTCGGGAGCTTGCGACCAAAGACAATTTGGGTGAAGCCGAAGGCGTAACCTTATATTTGCTGTTAAGTACAGTACCAAACCTACTATTCTTGCCTCTCCAAAAGTACACGGATGTACTTTTGGAGATAAGTTTAACATTGAGTTGCGCCGCAAGTCGTTAAATGTCACGGAACTTGCCCAGCGAATGCCGGATAAGCAAGTTCCGTGACATAGCGTTGTCGCGTTCGAACTCGTTGTTAGATTTTATCCATTGAGTTTCTTTTTGCCATCCTTTTTTTCTTCTTTGGAATCCTTGATATACTTGATTGGAAGCTTTTTGGGCTCAGTCGGCTTTTTAGACTGGTTTCCACTGTTATTAGTATTTTTTTCTTTCGCCATGTGTAACTCCTTTCTATTTAATGATCCAAGCGATAAAAACTAAGACGCATATTGAAACTGAAATAATCATGAGGGTCAAAATCAAATTATTAATTGTAACCGCCTTTAACACCAATTGATTATTGATTTCTTCATTTTTCTGGGTTGTTTCAACAACGTGATTATATACCGTTTCCAAATATGTCTTTTCCGATATTTCGGAATTTGCTTCATTCCAGTATTGTTCTGGAGTTATTTCAGCGCGATTCTTTGGTTTATAAACATTGTGAATATTTATGAAAGCAATCGTCAAGACTGTTAAAAATCCTACCAATAACACAATCATAATTGCGCTAAGTATTCCGTGTATGTCACAGCTCCACCTAAACTGTTTTTCTAGCCAGAACGGATAGATAACTAGAAAAGCGGCTAAAGTAATTCCTAAAACCGTATAATATCCAATTGCTTTGGCTTCTATTCTATCTTTGCGCGAAATCTCTTCAGAGTACTTTTGTACAGCTAAATTTAGAGCGCTTCTAATACTTTCTTTTTTCATTTGACTTCCTCTCAGCCCTCAGGGTCAGTCTAACGCCCGCATCAGCTACGATTTTGTCCCGAAGGGTTGTCGTAGTTTTTGAGCATTCAAAAACTACGACAAAAAAATTGTCAGTTGCATGCGATTGTTATATTTCATTTATCTAATGCATCAATGGCTTCTAATCTATTCTTTATTAATTCAGAACTCTCAATATTCTCTAAATATTCAATAATATATTTAGATTCAATTGAATTTTCTTGGTCTTTTGCTATTTGAACTATTCCAATTTTTGTATAATCAATATATAGGGGTTCGTCTTCTGGATAACTTGCAAAACAATAAGATTCTCTAAACGCTTCATCTAAATCTCCTGAACCTTTTAAATTAGTAAAGAAAATATATGGCCGTTCCTGTTCCATCTTAACTCCATCCCAATAGTTATAAAAAAGTATTCGAACACCAATTAATGAGTTTAGTTTTTTCCAGCAGCGCTGAATATAATGGGGAAGCCATTCAAAAGAATGATTATAGCTTCTAGAGCCTCCGTGTCCAAAAACATCTGCTCCTCTTCCACCATTAGGATTAAATCCATCGCCTCCCATTAGTGAGTCTATATCACGTAATAAGAAGGCACTGTCTTCATACATTTGAATTATATTCTTCATCGATAAATACATATTACTTCCGTACTTTTCATCTTTCATAGTAGCTCTCCATTTTTTTTACCACATGATTTGTTTCAAACAATCGATCTATATCAGCAGCAGTTTTATAGAAGCTACTTTTCATAGATACATTTATAGATTTATTAAAACCATCAAAATTTTTAAAATTATGAAAATTTAACAACTCAACACATTTCTTTGCCATTGAGTTATACGGTTCTTCAAAGGCAGTAAAATCTAATATTTCTTTTAATTGCTTCCAAGTTAATGAAAAAATGGTCTTCTGTATTTCCTCAGAACAAGTATTAAGAATAGAATGGTAATGATGCATTGGAGATAATAGAATGATTAATGGATTTTCCATATTATATTCATCTTTTAATAATTTGTAATAGTTTTCTAATTGATACTGACCAGGTTTTGAATTGTATTTAATTTCAATTATTAAATAAAAATTATCAAGTTTTAAAAGTAGATCAGGTTCTCCATAATTTTTATATCGCGGCCAAAAGTTGTAATTTATTGATTTAATCTTTGGTTCTGGGATTGTACCAATTGCAAATTTATTAAATATATTTTCCGACTTTTCTAATATTTTTATAAGAATTTCATTGGGAAGAAATTGTATAAAACCAAATATTTCAGAGGTCAGGAGATCCTCTAAAGAAATAAATTCTTTAGGTATTTTATTATTTAAGTATGATTCTATCATTCTTGCAAACCTTCCTCATGCCTTTGTAAATATAACATATTAACCTGTTTTCCGTTAAACTATACTATACCACATGCTTATCCGCTAGACTTTTTTCTTTCTTTTCCTCTCGTCGACCCACGGACGGGTCGACACTACAACACCGTTTGGTATTGGACTTAACGGGGCGGCGGGTATCCGCAGTGGCTTGGGCAAGCCGAAGGCTTGACCGAGACATTGTGGATACCCGCCAGTTGTCCGAAGTTGCGAAGCAACGTAGGACAGCTGGCGGGCTTGCCCGCCGCCCCGTTTTCCAAAATTGCTTCGCAATTTTGGAAAACGTTCCGCGAATATATGACGTTTTTGCGTAGCAAAAATGTGGCGAAGCCCAAGCCGAAGGCGCTGCATATATTCGCTGTTATGAGAAGTACCCAATTTGACTGGGTTGTAAAGAAAGTCCATGGACGGACTTTTTTATTTGTCATTTAATCTAATAAAGTGCTTCATGAAAGAAGCTGTAATCTCACAAATAAATTCTATTTCTTCTTCATTAACAGCGTCACCATGCTTTACATAAGTATTTTGATATTTTGTATAATAATCAATCAACTTATGAAACATGTTTGAAAGTTCTGTAGAGCCTCCTTTGTCCTTTATGAAACCACCTAAAATTGGTAACTGGTTTTCTAAGGATTTACTATTTTCAAAAATATTTTTTAATAGAAGTTCTAGAGAAAGTCGCAAATCATCTAGAAGATTCCGTTTATACAATCCATGACTCTGTTTTTCTATTGCAGAATTGAATACATCTAATACTTCAGGAAATTTTGATAACCAATGCCTTGTCTGTTGAATCAGCTCTTCGTTAACACCGTCGGGATTTGGATTCCTATTTAGATGTCCATATCTTTTTATCAGTAATAAAAGTAATTCTTGAGATTCATCAGAATCAAGCTCTTTGCACATAGTGTCAATAATTTCAAAAAGTTGGGCACCATCAAATTTGATAAGGTTTTCAGCTAATGCAGTTTTCTTATTACGCATACCAAAAGGATATGCACTATGGGGTATAGATATATTATATTTTACTGCATAGCTTGTAGTAATTTTTACGATTTGCGGTCCAGAAAAACCAGAACTTGTTTCACCTAAAATGTTTGCAGCATAAGTAACAAATTCATTCGGAATTTCTCTATCATTCATTCTTTCTTCCTTTTTGAGCCATTGATGGCGATTCTTATGTAAAACTCTAAATCGGGTATTTCTCATAACGGGGCGGCGGGTATCCGCAGTGGCTTGGGCAAGCCGAAGGCTTGACCGAGACATTGTGGATACCCGCCAGTTGTCCGAAGTTGCGAAGCAACGCAGGACAGCTGGCGGGCTTGCCCGCCGCCCCGTTTTCCAAAATTGCTTCGCAATTTTGGAAAACTCCCCGATACACGCAAACTTGCGTATATACACCCTTTAGTCCCCCCCGCTATTGCGTGTATCCCCCTTCGTCTCTTTATTACACGCAGACTGTCACGCCAGGTCCGGCTCATCCAAAGAGGGAGAGGATGCAGGTCCAAACCCTGGTGATCCCGGTGCTGGTCTCATCGGGTGCATGAAAAAGAAGTTCTCCCAGAGAGCCGGGCAGAGCCCGCAGCGGGGAAGCAATTGTCGGGTTGCAGGCTCGCCGGTAGAGTTCCATGCCCTGTATCACAAAATTCCCCAAGAAAGAGCATAAAACAGAAACCCCTACCTGTCATCAGGAACATCCTGGATCGTCCTGCGAGGAGGGTGCCGGAACCACCGGCCCCCATACGAGCAAGGAATTCCTGATTGCTCAATCATTGCACAGGACATTATGGCAAGGGGGGGCGACAAAAACTGTGACACCCCCCCTGAAATGTCCACACCGGTGTTTTTGAAAATGCCCCAGAGCTGTGCCCGGTGGAACCATTTGCTGATCGCTTTACGGTCCACAGGTTGGGTTCCTGCGCTTGAGCAAAATATGTATGGTCCGGCGGATTGCTCATGGGCCGGACTTGCAGGAGCTTGTGAAGTTGTATACACCGGCTCAACCGACAGCCGTGATGTACGTAATATTCGGGGAGACAGGCTGGTAAATGCAGGTTGCTGCTCCTGGGGAACACAGCACTTCCTGTTCGGGCATAACCTCAGACGCCGGACGCAGGCATCTGCCAGACCGGGTCGTCGTCCCCCATCTCTACAAAGCCCTGGGGATACACGAGATACTCCGTTTTCGCCAGAATTGTGCCGTAGAGCGTATAGGCCGAGAACAGATAGTATCCGGCCTCATCCTCACGGATAAGCGTCGGCGGGGCTATTTTTTTAATAACGTCCGGATCCATCATGGGGCGCAGCTGCTCCATTCGCGGATCGTTTTTCCCGTCCAGAACGTAAAAATTGCCCTGGTCGGAATGTATAAAATAGCAGAAGAACGGCAGATACACTGAGGCCGTCTCCGGGGTCAGTCGAACGTTTTCGTACTCGTTGGCATCATGTATCACACTGGATGATCCATCCAGACGAACAAGTTGTCTCTCGTCGTTGTATCCAAGATAGTAGTCGAACAGATCGTCGGGTCCCTCAAGACCGACCGGCTTCGGCATGCGCACCAGTTCTATTCTCTGATAAAACGGTAATTGTGCAGTATGGAAGACGGTCGATATCTCTCTTTTTTCCGGATCATTCTTTTCCGGATCATTATAGCTGGAGCGTGCTTCGTGCCACTCAAAGGGTAACGCCATGGTATTCCTCCGTACGTGATCTGCTACCTGTTTTCGCTACGCACCGCGTCATGACAGACAGCGGCAACCTTATTCACCACATCGATTTGTGATCGAAGAACGCCCGTGCCGTACACTTCTTGCCTAAAACGGACGGAACAGAACGCCAAGGACCAATCGGAATGGATCTTCCCGATAACTGTCGACCGTAAGAAGATCGTTATCGACCGTAAACGAATCCGAGTCGGAATTGTTGCGGTTTTCCTTAACCTTCCATTCGTTGAGAGAGGGAGCCAGCCGAAACGAGAGCGCCCCGAACAGTTCAACATTATCGGCGACTTCAAACGTGGCTCCCAGGGACGCATCGAATCCCAACCCCACACTTGTCGCGGTATCCCCGGGTGTCGGGTAGTCCTCCTTAATAACTTTAATCGAAGAGCTGGGGACCGATTGTGTCGCGATCGTGACGAAGGGACCGACGGACGGGCGCAGTTTGAATCGCGGCGTGATCACGGCGGCTTTGAACCCAAAATCCGCACCGAGATTCATGAAGAATTTGAGGTCATCCACAAAGGCGGTCTCGAAACGCCCCCCGATGAACCACGGCCGAAGCGGGTGATCAAAGGCGCCCACAAAGCCACCGCCAACCCCGCTTGAACCACCGGTTGTCGGCAGCATGGTGATCAAACCGAAATACGCACGCCTCAAGGAGTAATCGGTATCGTCGATGAGTACATCTCCCGGTCCGGGAAGCGAACCGGACACTATGCGACCTCGGGCAGACGTGGCCGCTACATCAGTAACGACAAGGCGCCCCACCGAACCGGAGAGGGATGGATCGATCCCCTCGTTTGGCCGTACCACACGAAAGACCGTTCCGGAATCGATGCCCGCATCACGGCCACTGGACAGGAAAACATGAAGGCCATCGATATGGGTAACATGGAGAGCCGCGCCGCTCAGATCCTGGAGGGGAAAAAGACGGCGTATGTCTGCGGTTACCTTGGAGGATATCTCCCGCAACGCGTTCATCCGCGCCTCCTGGCGGCCTTCCGAGGATGTCCCCGTGCCGGTTACCTGGATTGCACCAGCGTAGGAGGCGGTTTCAATATTGATCAGCGCGTAGACGGCGTCCGCCACCGCGCGATAGTAGGGCCTGCCCTGTCGGGGGCGAACCCGCTGTACCTCAAGGGAAGATACGTGCCCGAGAAGTTGGTACTCGGCACCCAGAAACGCACCGCTCCGCATTTGCGTCTCCGGTGTCATAAGACCGCTGAGCAGGGTTACTTCGAGCTCTCTCATGATGCCGGTGATGTTCTCCCGCTCTACCACGTTAAAGCGCCCTAATCGGGAGAGGGCGGCCGCTATGTATCGAGATGTCGTGGCCGACTCGTCTGGAAAGTTCGTGCGGGGATCGGTAACAACGGAGATCGAGACGCGGGAATGGTCCTGCGCGGACACGAACGAGACTGCGAGGACAAGAACGAGAATACAAATAGTAACACGGCGCAATTGGAACTCCTGATACCGAAAGTAATTCATTCCAGAACGTTACATTTTGGAGGAAGCTTTTTCCGGGTAAATTGTAGATACATCCGACTACCGAGTGCAAGCGAGGATCGGTGCTTCCAGAACGAATTCTCGCAAAATATTTATAATTCCTGGCACGTAAAAGGTTCACCTTCGGCATCAGGATCAGGGAGCACGTAATACGTTGAGCGGCCAGCGGCATCACCTCTCTGGAGGAGGCCATTGCGCACCAGATCAGCAAGATCACGTTTGGCGGACTCACTGCTGGTACCGGTGATGGAGACATACTTCCTGTTTGTCATTCCCCCGGTGAACCCTTCCGGATATGCCTCGATCATCTTCCTCATCACCTTGGTCTGTCGGTCATTGAGAGCAGCATGGGCGATCTGCCGGTAGTAGCGATCGATCACCCGCGACCGGTGGATGCGCCCCTCGGCGGAGGTGAGGCTGGCGGAGTAGGTCTCAACAAACCAGAGGAGCCATTCGGTGATGTCCAGGTTACCCCGTTGAACCGTTTCCAGAACGCGATAGTATAGAGACCGAACGGCATGAATTCGACGGGAAAGTGAATACAACCGCCGCGCAGAGCGCTCGTCCGCCGCAAGCGCCATATCGGTGAGCGCTCGGGCGATCCGCCCGTTGCCGTCAGCAAAGGGATGGATCGTTACGAAGTACAGGTGGGCAACACCGGCCCGAAGGATGCCGTCCATTTCACGGGACGGGCCGTTCCACCAGGAAAGAAATCGTTGCATTTCGTCGTCCAGGCGATCTGCAGGTGGCGCGGTGAAATGGATCCGTTCTCGCCCCATTGATCCGGATACGACGTTCATCGGTGTCATGCTCCGACGCCAGCATCCTGTCTCCACGGCTATCGGTCCGGAGTAACCTGTGGGAAAGAGTGCCGCCTGCCAGCCGAACAGTCGTTCCGCGGTCAGTGGGGTGTCGTAGTTTCTGGTCGCATCAAGCAGGACGGAAACGAGGGCGTCGGATTTACCGTCAGGTACCGGCATTCCCGCCGTAGGCAGTCCGAGGTGCTCGGCCACGGAAGACCGCACACGCTCTCGATCAAGCGTTTCCCCTTCTATCTCCGACGTAGCGATCGCCTCATCAACGAAAAGATCCCGTTGATCTACCAGCGAGAACGTATCGGCATGAGCGAGAAGTGCACCTTGCAGCGATCGCGCGTGACCAAGGGCCCGCACCAGTTGTACCGTGTCGTACCGGAACCGAGGCCACTCGTTGTGTTCCCAGATAAACTCACCCACACTATTCACCGTTCCGACCGGAAAAGCAGCTTATTCCGGTCATTATCTGACCCGAATATACCATCTAATCGGGTCAGGGAACATACCGATCTGATTAACAAGACCGTTTATCTCGAGCACCGCATCAGCGACGCGACATTTTACACCTGGCGGGGATGATTACAACACCGTGAAGAGGCACCTGGGTGCCCTGGATTACCCTGAAACTGGACAGCATTTTATAGTGGTATCGTGGCCACAGGGATTATCTTCCCTCAGGGAGCTGTCCGTTTTCCCCGGAATCACTGTCCCAAATCACCGGCGTACACAAATTTGCAGAAATCCCTGTTTTGCGGTCTTAGATTTCGTGCATCTGCTGATTTTTTCCTATTACAACCAGAACATCATTTGATTCAAGAATTTCTGTTGAAACAGGATTGAAGATCATTATGCCCGAGTGCTTTTTTATGGCAACAACGATTATTCCGAAATCGTTTC
>NZ_KB891760.1:76831-145061 GCF_000373545.1 Alkalispirochaeta alkalica DSM 8900 | reverse complement strand
CGGCGAGATTCTCGAGGCCCTGACGCAGATGCGGGAGATGACCGTCTCGGTCCAGGGCGGATCGGGGGAGATGAAATCGGGGAACGACCAGATGCTCACGGCCATGCGGAACGTGAGCGAGATCACCCTGCGCTCGCGCGACGCCATGGACACGATCATCACCAGCGTGGAGCAGATCAGCGCCGCCATCGGCGACATCTCCAGCGTGAGCGACGTGAACCACTCCCAGATCGAGGAGATCCTCCGCGCCACGGGGGAGCTCAAGCTGGCCTCTTCGTCGAAGAACACCCCGGGCGGGGAAGTGGAAAATAACGGTGGGTCCCGCCAGGCGAACTGACCCGGGGGATTCATGAGAACCGACTCGACGGCCGATTCCGGAGAGGTGTGTCGCGAGCACGAGCACAGCAAGCCCGGTCATTGATCCTGGGGTATCCGGAGGGTGAAGGTGCTTCCCGATCCCTCCCGGGTATCCACCGTTATGTCGCCCCGATGGGCCAGAACAATATGTTTCACGATGGCCAGCCCGAGACCGGTTCCGCCCAGCTCGCGGCTCCGTGCCCGATCCACCCGGAAGAACCGCTCAAAGATCCGGGGCACGTCCTCCTGGGGTATTCCCTGGCCGGTATCCCTGACCTGGAGCCGCATCTCCCTGTCGCGGTTTTCCACGATAATGGCAACCTCGCCACCGGGTTCGCTGTACTTGATCGCGTTCTCCACAAGATTGTTCAGGGCCTGTTCAAGCAGATTTGCTGCTCCGCAGGCCTGGGCGTGGCCATCGTAGTGGACCCGAAGATCGATATCTTTCCGACGTGCCTGATCGCGGTAGCCTTCGAAGACGCGTTCCACGATCCGCTCCAGAGAGAACCTGACCGGCTCGATCATCCCCTCCTGTGATTCGAGGCGGCTCAGGGCAAGGAGGTCCTCGATGATCAAGTTCAGGCGATTGGCGTGTTTCCCGATGATATTGAGAAACTGCCTGGTGTGGTCCGTTCCGTGGGGAACCTCGTCCAGCAGCGTCTCCACGAACCCCAGGATCGCCGTGACGGGAGTTTTTAGTTCGTGGGAAACGTTGGCGACAAAATCCCGGCGTATCGCTTCGAGCTGCTTGAGGCGCGTTATGTCGTTCAGGACAAGCAGCACCCGGGGACCGCGATCGTCCTGGCGGCGCAAAAGCGTTCCATGGACCTGAACATGCACGGGGGGAGCCTTGGGCAGGGTGATCGTCGCTTCGGCGTATTCGCCGGTTTTCAGCACCTCTTCGGCGAAATAGTTCAGATCAGGATTTTGCAGGTGTTCCAGAAGATGTTTCCCCCGGCAGGGGACCCCCTCCTTGCGGAACAGCTTTTGGGAGGCGATGTTCATGGAACGAATGTTTCTGTTGGCATCGACCAGGATTACACCCTCGACCATGCTGGTCAGAACTGCTTCTGATTCGTTGCGCTGATCCTCGATACGATGAATCGTCTCGGCCAGCCGCTCTGCCATCCCATTCAGGGCGGTGGCTACCAGGGAGATTTCTTCGGGGCCACGAACCTCGATACGATGAGTCAGGTTTCCCCGGGAAAAATGGCGGGCTCCTTCCTGGATCGTGCGGAGCGGTCTCTGTGCCCGGTTTATGATCATGGCTGTGATGATAGCCGTTGCCACAAGCACTCCTGCTACAGCAGGAACAAGAACCGCTATGATCTCCCGGAGCCTGAGGTCGATCTGTGCCAGTGAAGCCGCCGCCCGAAAAACCGGTTGCGGAGACCCCGGGATTTCCAGGGGCTGTTCCGGTGGAGGGAGCGCCACATAGAGGGTGGGCTCCCCCGTCGTATCGCTTCGCCTGAGCGACACTCCGGGACTGCCCTGAAAGGCGTCGATAATCTCCCGACGGTCCCCGTGGTTTTCCAGGGACTCGGGATCTTTCCGGGATTCTGCCAGCACCGTTCCGTCGGGTGCAATAATGGTAAGGCGGACCGTTGTTCCCTGAAGAAAGTGGCGCAGCTGGTCCTGGTCGGTAAAGGGAGAGGGGATGGCGTTCCCCGCCAGGGTTGCGATGGTGTGCAGCTCCTGAAGCTTCTCCTGATACAGGACGCTTCTGAACATCCGGGTTGCGATCAGGGAGAGGATACCAAAGGCCAGTACGATAGCCACCAGGTAGGCCGGATACATGTAGAAGAAAAGAGAACGCCGCATCAGCTCGTCAGTCCTTGCCTTTGAGCCGGTATCCCACGCCCCGTACCGTCTCGATCAGCTGTCCGCACGTTCCCAGCTTTCGCCGGAGCCCCAGAATCTGGACGTCCACGGACCGTTCCGTTACGGGGTAGTCCTCCCCCCGGATCGCATCGATAATGCGGGATCTGGAAAAGACCCACCCGGGGTTCCGCGAGAGAAACTCCAGAATGGAAAACTCCGTGGCCGAGAGAGAGATAGCCGTCGTGTGGTTCTCACCCGCTTCGGCTTTGCACGTTACCTGGTGGCGGGTAATGTCGATTGTGATCCCGTGGATCGATATTCGCTCCTCCCGATGACGGTCTTCTCCCGGGTCTCCTGCGCGACGCAGGGCCGCCCGGAGGCGTGCCATGAGAACTTTGGGGTTGAAGGGCTTTGTTACGTAGTCATCTGCTCCCACTTCGAGACCCGCTACTACATCGCTGTCTTCCGTGCGGGCCGTGAGCATCACCACCGGGATCGATCGGTAGAGGACATCCTGCTTGAGTTCCCGGCAGACCTCCCATCCGTTGACTCCGGGGAGCATCAGATCGAGGACAATCAGGTCGGGGGGGGCTTTTCTGACCTGGTTCAGGGCGGCCTCCCCGGAAGAGACGCCCCGGACGGAAAACCCTTCCTTTTCCAGGTTATAGCGGACCAGCTCCAGAATGTCCGGTTCATCTTCAACGATCAGAACATATCCCATGGATCCCAGTATGCAGTGTTTTATGAGAATTGTGTTAGGGCTCTCCCGATATCGGGCGGCCCCGGGTTCCCGAAAGCTGTCTCACCGTCTCTGCCATGGCCAGGCATCGGTCGCCCACGTGTTCCAGGTGCGAGATGATATCGATAAAAGCGAGTTCCCCCTGGACATCGGCACCGTCCCGAAGTTCCAGCACCAGGCGCACCTGTTTTTTTAGTTTATCCCGCAGTCTGTCAATACCGTCTTCCATACGGCTGGCAATTTCCGGTTCGGGCCGGTCAATGCGCCCCTCCAGATAATCGCTGATGTATCCGAGGAAGTCCATGACCCGGGCGCTGAACTGGAACAGCTCCTCCTGACTCTCCTGGTGGAATTGAAGTCCCTTGGTGTGACTGCCAATGAATAATCTCATGGTCTTGAGACAGTCCTCTCCGATAAGCCCCATCTCCTGCGCTATCCGCTGCTGTTGCCACATTCTCTCGGCCTGAAGGGTGCTGCAGGGGAGTTGGGAGCGGGCCGTGAGCGATCGGCTGATGAGATTCATCAAATCCCGATTATTTTCACGCAGTTTCGACAATCGCCGGCCCGACTCTTCCAGGGTATCGTCCAGGGTCTCGTCGATTTGTGAGACGTTCATCAGAATCATCATCATCTCGCAGGCACCTCGCGCCATACCCGCAAGGGAAGATTGTATCAGGGTCAGGTCTGCATCCAGAGTTTCGGGCAGTCGTGATCTCAATAGAGCCGGACGCAGGTGCGAAGGATCTGCTGACCCTTGGGGGGGGTGGACCTTCTCTGCCAGACGCAAAAGGGGGCCTCTCATAATACCGATCACCGGCAGAGCGACACAATGTACCGATGAGTAGAAGAGGGCGATCTGTGCCGCGCTCCTCGTCCCTGCCCGCCCGGGAAGAAGGAACTCTGCCAGCTCAAGGAGTGGATACCGCAGCAGAAAACCCGTAATAGTGGAGATAACGCCGGTCATGAGGTAAAAGAGGGCGGTCCTTCTGGCTCCCTCCTGGAGCTCCCGGACCGACAGCTGGAATATCAGAGGTGCCCCAAGATTAGCTCCCAGAACGGCTGTCGCAGCGAGCCCCGGAGGGATCCATCCCCGGGCGGTGAGGGACATGATCAGCACGACTGTTCCTGTGGCAGACCTGAATCCTGCCGAGACAACCAGGGCTGCGACAAAGGAAATGACCGGTCCGAAGGAGGAACCTNTGAATGCTGCCAACACCGGGGGGACCGGAACGGCCCCGGGGATGACAGGGAGTCGGCCCGATAGAAATTCCATGCCAAGCATCAGCAGAGAGAGCCCTCCCAGAACCTCGGAACAGGGGTACCGTCCAACCCCGCCGTGCTGCCGCAGGAGGAGTACAATAATAAGAAGGATCAGTGCGATCGGTGCCAGGGGGAACTGATATCCCGGCAGGGCCACAACCCAGCAGAGAGCCGTCGCACCAAGGTTAATTCCGGTCAGAACCGGGGCAGTTCGTGAGAAGGTGAGCGCTCCGCTGTCGACCATGGTCACAACAGTGGCTGCTCCCGATCCGGCCGATCCCCCGGCGGTCAGCAGAATCCCGGTGAGGAACCGCGACACAACCGGGACCCGGGGCCGGGAAAGGCGGGATCGCACCAACGGACCCAGGGAATGGTTAACTGCTGTGGTGACCTGTCGCAACCCCAGTATGAAAAGCGCGACGGCACCGAGGTTTGTCAGGATTTCCAGACTCGTGTGCATGGCAGATATCTCCTGTTTTTGCCCGGTGTATTCGGGTCAGTTCGTTCGGATAACAAAGGCTTCCCGGGATTCCTCTTCCAGGAAGGACCGGAAGCGTTTCTTGTGGCCGGGCATACGTAGTGCAGTGTCAAGGTAATTCCCGTTATCGGTGAACTTGATATCGCCGGAAATATTCAGATAGGTCTGGGCGTTTTCAACGGTGATGATGTAGGGAGGGGCTCCCTTGCTGACAAGAAGATAGTTCAACACGATATTGCCCGTTCGGTGATTGCCCTCCAGAAAGAGCTGTGGGCGGCTGAGCATGCGGGAATAGAATCCGCTGGCCAGGTGGAAGGGGTCGCTCTCTTTCCGTTTGCGCAGGACCCACTCCTTGACGGGAAAAATTTTCTTCAGGAAGTTCTTGCGTGTCTCCTCCAGGTGCGCATAGTACTGTCTTCGATCCTGCCGGTTCCGCCCGCAGAGTACGACGTGGTTCATCTCCAGCAGGGCGTGTAATCCGGCGGGCGTAAAAATATCCATGTCCTTTTTCAGAAGCGAGTTCAGATACTCGTAGGCTTCGACAATCTGTTCCCGCATCTGGGTTGTGAAGACCTCCCTTCGCATCGAGAGGAGGTCATTGATGTCAGCAAAGGACTTCTGGAACCGGGCGAGAGAAGATTCGATCTGTGGTATGTCAAACTGTGCTCTCATGGAGATTCACCACGCCGGGGAGAGACCGCTCTAGCCAAAGTGGCCGGTGATGTAGCGACTGGTCTCTTCGTGCCGGGGATCGTCGAAAACCCGGGCGGTGTCTCCGAACTCAAGAACCTCACCCATCAGGAAAAATGCCGTCTTGTCGCTTATTCGCAGGGCCTGGTTCATGGAGTGGGTGACAATAACGATGCAGTAGTCCCGTTTCAGGGACTCCATCAGCTCCTCTATTCTCTTCGTTGCTATCGGGTCGAGAGCGCTGGTAGGTTCGTCCATCAAGATAACCTGGGGCTGCATGGCTATGGCGCGGGCGATGCACAGTCGCTGCTGCTGTCCTCCGGAGAGGCTCAAGGCATTTTTCTTGAGCCGGTCCTTGACCTCATCCCACAGGGCTGCGCGGCGAAGAGATTCCTCCACAACCTCATTGAGGGCGGCGGTATTTCGGAGTCCCTGCATTTTGGGGCCGTAGGCAACGTTCTGCCAGATACTCATGGGAAAGGGATTCGGCTTCTGGAAGACCATCCCCACGGCGGTTCTCAGGGATGTCACGTCCGTCCCGGGTCCATATATATTGGTATTATCCATCAACACCGTGCCTTCAATGAGGCAATCCCTGACCAGATCGTTCATCCTGTTCAGCACACGGATGAAGGTGGACTTTCCGCATCCCGAGGGACCTATCAGGGCTGTCACATTCCTGTCGGGGATCTCCATCTCTACCGCTTTCAGGGCATGAAAGACCCCGTAATACAGATTGAGATTCTTGATGGAAAACTTGGGAGAAGAGTTCATTGTCTTAGTGCTCCATGTGTTTTTTGAAGAAGGCCGTGAGAACCTTCGTGGCAATATTTACAACCAGGACAAAGACCACCAGAACCGATGCAGTGGCAAAGGCGATCTGAAAGTCCTCCGGATTCAGGGCTTCCTTTGTCAGGTAGTAGAGGTGAATGGTAAGGGTTCGTCCCGAATCAAAGATCGAGCGGGGAAGATTTCTGGCTATTCCAACGGTGAGGAGAACCGGTGCGGCCTCTCCCNCTACTCTGCCGATTCCCAGGATCGTCGCCGTAAGGATCCCTGGCAATGCCGAGGGGAGGACCACCCGGTATATCGTCTGCCACTGGGTTGTTCCCAGGGCCAGAGAGCCCTCCCGAAATGCCCGGGGTACCGTTTGGAGAGACTCTTCGGTGGTCCGGATGATAACGGGAAGTATCATGATGCTGAGCGTGAGCCCCCCCGCGAGGATTGACTGGCCCAGACCGGCAAATCTGGCAAAGACCAGGAGCCCGAACAACCCGTAGAGAATCGAGGGAATACCCGCCAGCGTCTCGATGGCGGTTCGAATGCACTGTACCACCCGGGGCTTGTCACTGTACTCATTGAGATATACCGCAGTGGCAATTCCTATAGGCAGGGCTATGGCCAGGGATGTGAAGACGATGTAGAGCGTGGTCACCACCATGGGGAATATTCCGACCCCCCGTTCCGATGAGAAGATGAAGCGGAGACTGATCGTGCCGATTCCTCTGGTCACGATGTACACCACAATCCAGACCAGAGCCGCCACGATAGCTGTGGTTGCCCCGGCCATCAGCAGGAGAAGGAGCGAGTCCAGCACCCGGCGTTTGGTTCGATGAATACCGTAGATCATGATGAAACCTCGGTGTGCATCTTCCCTCGAAGGCGCATGATGACGCCGTTCAGGAGAAAGATGAGAAGAAAAAGAATGATTCCGATGGAAAAGAGCATTTCATTGTGACGCCCCGCCGAGTATCCCATCTCCAGGGCGATCGTTGCGGTCAGGGTTCGAACACTGGAGACAAGGGATACGGGAATTTGCGGTGAATTGCCTGCCACCAGGATCACGGCCATGGTCTCGCCCAGGGCCCGCGCCGTTCCCAGCACGACCCCCGTGACAAGGCCCGACTTTGCGCTGGTACAGACCACACACCAGGCGGTCTGCATCTTTGTTGCCCCCAGAGCGAGTGAGGCCTCCCGGAGGGTAGCGGGAACCGATCGGAGTGCCGTAACCCCGATCGTTACAATCGTGGGGAGGATCATAAGAGAAAGGATTGCTATTGCAGCAGCGATCGAACTTCCCGAGGCAGACCCGAACAATCTCTGAATGCCGGGAACGACAATCATCAGCCCGAAGAATCCGTAAACCACGGAAGGAATTCCGGCCAGCAGTTCGATGGCACCCGTAACGGCAGCCGAGAGGCGTGGGGGGAGAAACTCGGCGATCAGAACGCACGAGAGAAGAGCTACGGGCGCACCGACAAGAACGGCTCCAAGGGCAGACAGAAGTGTTGCGATAATCATGGGAAAGATGCCGTACATTTTTCGGTATACCGGGCGCCATTCCCTTCCCGTTATGAAGCTCCGGAAGCTGTAGGGGGGCTCCGGGATATTTATATGGATTCGTGGTTCCAGTCCCGGCAGGGATCCCGGGAACGACAGGGTGTAGGAGAGATGTTCGGGGCTGGAAAGGTAATCCTGAAGTTCCGGGGGAAACTCAATGGAACGACCAGGATCCTCCACGTTCCTGTACAGGGGAAGGGAAATCCGGGTGGGAGTTCCGGAGAGGGGAAATTCGATTGTCAGATATGATGCCTCCGGATCCAGCGGGATCGCTCGCCGATGATTCTCGTAGAGAGACCCGTTTATCCGTGCCGAGGGGATATTCTCCAGCACTACCGCAATCGATGGAGCGGTGGGAAAGAAAAATGGACCCAGTCCCTGGGCAAAGACAAAGATAACCATCGCTGCGAGGGCGATAACCGAAAAAAATGACACGATCCGAAAGATGTGCCGAAGAGATCGATCAACGATAATTCTTGTGGATGAACTCATGGCGTATTCCGGTCGGGCGGCCTGACCAGGAAACTCGCAGGGGAGCCGGTCGCGGTCATCAAGGGTGGCTCTCGCATCGGTCGGGGCACACAGCTTGCTGTCGCCGTGGTTCATGCTAGTTGATCCGGACATAGTTGCGTTCGACGATCGCCTGAGCTTCCGGCGAAACCATCCATTCCAGGAAGCGATCTGTTTCGGAAGCGGTCTTTTCCTGGCGGTAGAGCACCAGAAAGGGTCGGGCGATGGTGTAGGCACCGGATGTAACGTTTGCTCCCGTTGCAGCAACGCCTTCGATGTCGAGGGCCTTCACCTCGTGGGTGATAGAACCCAGCGATATATACCCGATGGCGTTGAGGTTACCTGCAACCGAGGCCCGAACGCCTCCAGTTCCGTCAAACTCGATAGCCCCTGACACCAGCCGGTCAACAAAGTCAACGACCTCTTCAAAGGCACCGCGCGTTCCCGATCCCGGTTCCCGTGATACCACGGCGATCGGCCGGTCCGGTCCACCGACCTGATTCCAGTTTGTGATCTCCCCGGTGTAGATCTGTCGCACCTGATCCCGGGACAGGCCGGAGACGGGGTTATCGGGGTGGACGATCACGGCAATCGCATCGATTGCCACGGTGAGAACATCCAGTCCGAATCCCAGTTCGGTGGGACGCAGGGATCGACTGGACATTCCCAGTTCTGCCACACCGGTGTTTGCTCCGGTTATGCCGTCACCGGAGCCGGTGCCGCTGACGTTGATCGAGACATGGGGGTGGGCAGCGGAGTAGGTTTCGGCAAAGCTCTCCATGAGGGGCGATACCGAGGTGGAGCCGGTCACCTCGATTGTGTACTGGGTCGGACCCCCGGACTCGCTTCTGCCGCCGGCAAAAGAGAGAGCGGGAACGAGTAGTGCCATGGCCGCTACGAGGGCCACCGTTCTTTCAATCTTCATACATATCCTCCCGGTGAATTGTTCCGCGCATCTGCGCTTATCGGGGGTACTCTCCCGGCTTCGTGTTAGGGAAGGGTTAGATCGTGGTTAGCCTTATATGAAAAAGCTCGCAGCACCTATTTTCTGCTTTTTTTCGGAAAAAACCTGCGAATCACGCTCCTGACCAGATTCTTCGGGGGCGGTATGCTGCCCCCGGAGCGCCGGGAGGCAGAAGGATCGAGGCGCCAGTCGATAACCTGGTCGGTCAACTGGATCAGTTCCGGCTTTGTCTTGTGGTCTTCCATCATGCTACTCCCGTAATTTCGTCGAGTACGCTGTTCCAGTCGTGGTTTCTCACGGCGCCTTCCCGGGCCTGTCGGCACATTGCCTGATACTCCGCAGGGGCAAGGCTCTTCATTCGCAGGACCTTCTCTATGGCCTGCGCCCATTCTTCCGGGTCCTCGACAGGTACAATGAACCCGCTTTTCCCCTGGGCCACCAGTTCCGAGGGGCCGCCGCAGTCGGAAACGATGCAGGGCACACCGCAGGCCAGCGCCTCCAGTACCGACATACCAAAGGTGTCGGTGGTACTGGGAAAGGCAAAGAGATCGGCCATTGAGAGCAATCCGGGAATCTCCCCATTTTTCAGACGGCCCGTAAAAACAACATCGGGACTGTCCTGTGTCGCTGCCTCGAGTTCCCTGCGGTATGGACCGTCTCCGGCCAGAAAGAGGCAGACCTGACATCCCCGCTCGCGCAGCCGCTTCTGCACGCGAATGAGAAAATCCAGATTTTTGTCCTGCGAGATACGACCGGTATAGACAATTTTGTGTTCTGCCCCGAAGGGGCGGGAATGGATGATCGCTTTTGCTTCAGGAGAGAGAGTCGCTCCCGGGATAAACCGCTCCGTGTCGATTCCCCGCCGGAAAAGCTTCATCCTTGAGACATCAAACCCTCGTTCGGCCAGAATCGCCTTGTATTCCAGGGTGGGAACCAGGATCTCGTCGGAGGACTGAAAGAACCATCGTGTACAGGATTCCACCAGATTTCCCAGAGTGAGGTCTCCTGTTATCTCGGTTATTTCCCGGGAAAAGTCGGTGTGGTATACCGCTGTGGTTTTTACCTGGGCCAGTTTCCCCAGGGCAAGGCCGAGCAGCCCGATGGGGCCGGGAGAGGATATATAGATCTCCCGGGGGTCGTGGTCAAACATAACCTTCAGGGCTCTGAGAAAGGAGGGAATTCGGAGCAGGAGATCCTCGTAGTAGGGCAGGGGGATTTCCGATAGTGGCGGCAGGTTGATCACACTCGATGGAAGTTTCTGATCGTGAGAGTTCAGGGATGTCACGATCCGTATCGGTCTCTTCTGGACTTCCGCCAGAGTTGCAATGTGTGAGAGGGTAACCGAAACTCCGTTGAGATCTTCCAGTGTGTCGGTGAACCAGAGAATCTCCCGGGTCTCCTCTTCGGGAGGAACTCCCCACCGTTCTTTGAGCTGTGGCAGAAGATCCCTTTTCTTGTACATATGCAGAAAGGTTGAAACAAAGGGGGCCGAGAGAAAGAATCCGGGCAGGGAAGCGGAGATACTCCGCACCAGACTCCAGAGATTTCCCGTTGCCAGGTGCGTCGTGACCGATCGGGAAAATTCCTTCAGAAACTCGTCGGATATGGCGGTGATTTTTTCGTAGATCGTATCAATCCGGCTCTCGATTCCACTGGACTCGTCCAGGGTTGCAATGGTATCGACCAGATCGGCCAGGCGGTTCATGACGGGCCCGGCTTTCCGGCTGCGCAGACGTCCCAGCTTGAGGGCGCTTGTCAGC
The DNA here is from genome assembly GCF_000373545.1 of Alkalispirochaeta alkalica DSM 8900. Taxonomy (GTDB): domain Bacteria; phylum Spirochaetota; class Spirochaetia; order DSM-27196; family Alkalispirochaetaceae; genus Alkalispirochaeta; species Alkalispirochaeta alkalica. The sequence goes on along the minus strand of NZ_KB891760.1, from coordinate 134,142 downwards.
GAGAGCTTCTGGTTGTTGAAGAGAAACCCCTGTATCTGCTCTGCAAAGGACAGGGACACCGTTACCGGCTTTGTGCGACTGAACTCCATGGCGATTTTGTAGAAGCCGAAGGACATGGTCCGGAAATCGTTATGCACCCCCCCGGCGCGGGTCTTTTTCTCCCTGATCGCCTCAAGAAAGTCCCGGGGAGTCCCTGCCGGAGCGTCCGTCTCTGTCCAGGTCCGGCCAATGAGAAGCCCGGCATGATCGTCGCTGCCACCGGTGATCCCCTTTATCCAGGGATCAGTGCCCGCAGGATCGATGCCGTGTTTTTTCGAGAGCTGTTCCAGTCGCTCCTCTTCCAGCGTGTCCAGGAAGTGTATCCATCCCTGATTGAAGGAACGGTTTCGTGCACCGTTTATTCCTTCAAAATGGTTGAAGAGCAGAAGAAATTTCTCCAGGTGATCCGGGGAGAGCGTGTCGTTCACCGCGTGGGTGGCGTGGGCCAGAGAATGGACCAGGTCTTGCTCCAGGAGATAATCCCTGAGCGCGTAGATGCTCTTTCTAAGGGACTGTATCTTTCGGAACTGCGAGGAGTCGAGTCCATAGATCAGGAGGTGGGCCTTGCAGCCATCCTCGGGGAAATAGGTAGTGCTCTCCACGCCGGGTATAACCCGATTTGGGTAGCGGTCCTGGAGTTCCTGGGCTCCCCTGATATCGTTGTGGTCGGTGATTGTGACAAAGTCCATTCCCTCCGCCAGGGCCCGACGGTATATCGCTTCCGGTTCCGTGTAGGATTCGGAGGCGCCCAGTCGCTGAAGAAACCACTCCGTGGGATGGTCGGAGTATCTGGAATGTACGTGCAGGTCTGCTTTTGCCATAGTCTTCTCCCGGGGTCACGGTATGGGTTCTACTATGGCGCTGGTTTGTTAGGGTTGTGTCAGCTCCTGCTTTCGGGATCTTTCATCCCGGCAGGGGCGGGCCGACTGACCCCGGTGCTCCCCTGCCGCAGAAGGATCATGTCTTTTTCAGATATTTCTTGTTGTCCAGGGCAACGGCAACCACGATGATTACACCCTTGATGATGTACTGGTAGTACTGGTCCAGCCCCATAAAGGTCATGCCGTAGCTGATGATGGTGAACATGAAGACACCGGCGATAGCCCCCGAGACCTTCCCGATACCGCCGGAGAAGGAGATGCCTCCCACCACACAGGCGGCGATCGCGTCCAGTTCGTAGCCGAAGCCGGTGCCGTTATTGGCAGACCCGATTCGGGCCGCCTCCAGAAAACCGCCGATCCCGTAGAGGATTCCGGCAAAGACATACACCATGATGACGGTTCGGGTCACGTTGACGCCCGATACCTCGGCCGCCTCGGGATTCCCCCCCACGGCGAAGAGGTTTTTCCCGAAGGTGGTCTTGTTCCAGAGAATCCAGACCACCACGCTGGTCATGGCAGCGTAGATTACCAGTTTGGGAATTCCCAGGAAGGTGCCCACCACGGCCTGGGTGTAGCGGGTGTCAAATCCTCCGATCGGTTGTGGTCCCGGAGCTCCCGAGGCGAAGTAGATGGAGAGTATCCCGTAGGCCGTTATCATCATTCCCAGGGTCGCCAGAAAGGGATGAATTTTGAATTTTGCCACAACCCAGCCGTTGATGCCGCTCAGGAACCCGATAACGATACAGGCGATGATCAGCGGGACGATCAGGGGGAGGGCCGGCAGGTCCGGGTAGAAGCGGCTCGCGTAGTCTGCTCGCTGAAGCATGGAGCCCGATATGACAGCGGCGAACCCCACAAGCCGCCCCAGGGAGAGGTCGGTCCCCTGAAGGATGATGATGCCGGCAACCCCGAAGGCCAGGATAAGCCGCACCGAGCTCTGGGTGAGGATATTTCGAAAGACCGGGATCGAGATGAACCGGGGCTCGTGAATAACGATGATCCCGATGATAAGGGCAATCACGATGTAGATCCCGTTATTGATCAAAAAGTCCTTCCAGTTTTGCGATCGCACTGTCAGGAGCTTCGAGAGCACTGGAGTTTTCATACTTCTGCCTCTTTGGTGTTGTTGATATGCTTTGTCGCCAGGTGAAAGATCTCTTCCTGGCTGGTTTTGTCGGTGTCGACGATTCCCGCGACCCGGCCGTTGCTCATCACCATGATGCGGTCGGTAATCCCCAGAAGTTCGGGCATCTCCGAGGAGATCATGATCACCGATTTGTCTTTCATGGCGAGTTTTATGATGAGCTGGTAGATCTCGTACTTTGCGCCCACGTCTATGCCACGGGTTGGTTCATCCATGATAAGGATGTCCGGGTCGGTCAGGAGCCAGCGTCCGATAATGACCTTTTGCTGGTTTCCCCCGCTCAGGGTCCGGATGAGGTCTCTCCTGGAGTTTGTCTTGATCCGCATGGCCCGGATTTTCTCATCGGTGTCGCGCTTCATGGCGGTTTCGTCCAGGAGACCGATTCCGGTACGGTAGGAGGTAATATTTGCGATGGTCGAGTTGAAGGTAATGTCACCCACGGGGTAGATGCCGGTCTGGCGGCGCTCCTCCGTGAGGAAGGCAAAGCGGTTTCTCTTGGCCTGGCCGGGGGAATCGAGACTGACCGGTTTCCCGTCGATAAAGAAACTGCCGCTCTCGCGGGTTCTGATGCCAAAGATCGCTTCGGCCATCTCCGTTCGGCCTGCTCCAACGAGTCCTGCCACGCCCAGAATCTCCCCCCGCCGCACCGAGAAGTTCACCTCCCGCACGCGGGGTTCGTACCGGGTAGAGAGATCCTTCACCTCGAAATGGACCGCTCCGGGGTTGTTGGTTCTTTCGGGAAAGCGGTTTTCCAGTTGTCTGCCCACCATCATTTTTACCAGCTTGTCCATGGTGAGGTTGGATGTTTTCTNGGTTCCCACGTAGGAGCCGTCGCGCAAGACCGAGACCTCGTCGGAGATGCGGAAGATTTCGTCCATCTTGTGGGAGATGTAGATGATGCTCACCCCCTGTTTTCGCAGTTCGCCGATTATGGAGAAGAGCAGTTCGGTCTCCTTCTCGGTGAGCGACGAGGTGGGTTCGTCCAGAACGATCACCTTGGCGTCGTAGGAGATGGCTTTGGCTATCTCCACCATCTGGCGCTGGGAAACCGAGAGGCGGCTCAGGATCGTATCGGGGTCCAGATGGATCGAGAGTCGCTCAAAAAGAGCCAGTGTGGCCTGGCGCATCTTCTTCTCGTTGATCAGCGGTCCTGTCTTGGGATACCTGCCGAGCCAGATATTGTCGGAGATGCTCCGCTGGGTGACCTGGTTCAGTTCCTGGTGGACCATGGAGACTCCCTGTTCCAGGGCGTCCTTGGGATCGGCGAAGTTGACTTCCTGCCCGTTCAGAAAAAATTGGCCCTTATCCTCCCGGTATATTCCGAAGAGGCACTTCATGAGGGTCGATTTCCCGGCGCCGTTTTCGCCCATCAGGGCGTGGACCGTTCCGGGTTTGACCGAGAGAGAGACGTTCCTGAGAACCGCCACACCGGAGAAGGTCTTTGTTACATCCTTGATATACAGTAATTCCTGCACCACCTGCGCCCCTTTCAGAACAGAACAGGGAAGCCTCGCGGCTTCCCTGTTCGAAGGTTCCCCTCGTGTCAGCGGAAACTCTGATAGTTGTCGATCGTTACGGGCACGTAGGGAACCCGAACTGCCTTCGACCCGTCCTGCTCCAGAACCCAGTCGGTGCCCTGGGTGACGGGGTTCCCCCGGGCTGCGTTAATGGCCAGGTCCAGTGATGCCCGGGCCTGGTTCACGCCGTCGTTCAGAACGGTTCCGTTCATCTCGCCGTCGGCGATGTGGGTCAGGGCCTGATCCAGGGCGTCGACACCGTAGATCGGGATAGACACACCGGCTGCTTTCATGGCGGTGATTGCGCCGAAGGCCATGCCGTCGTTGTTGGCAATGACCATCTCGATCTGGTCTCCGAACTGTGAGGTGAGCCAGGCTGCCATGCTGTCGGCGCCGTGCTGGGTGGACCAGAAGGGATCGGCCTCCAGGGCAAGCTGCTGAACCTGGATTCCCCGGTCGGTGAAGGCCTTGACCGAGTGAAGGGTCCGGGCTTCGGCGTCGGGATGGCCGGGTTCACCCTTGAGCATCACGTACTGGAGGATGCCGTCGCCGTTCTTGTCCCATTCGGGGTTGGCGAGCCAGTCTTCCACCATCATCTGGCCCTGGATAATTCCCGATTCGGCCGAGTCGGTTCCTACGTACCAGACCTTGTCGTAGAGGTCCATAACACCCGCCTCGGTGGCTTCCTTGTTGAAGAGGATGAGGGGGATGTTCGCCTGTTTTGCCTTTTCGATGACGTTCCGCGCTGCGGCGGGATCCACCAGGTTGATCACCAGCACGTCCACCCCGCGGGTGATGAAGACGTCGATCTGATCGTTCAGGCGCGCCTGCTGTCCCTCGGAGTCCACGATGTCGATCCGGACACCCCGTACCTGGGCGTAGCGCTCCAGTTCGGGTTTCATGACTCCGTTCATGAAGTTGTCAGCGAAACTGTAGATATTTGCCCCGATCCTGATCTGGTCCGATTCCTGGCGGCCTCCGGCGAAGAGGGCAGGGGCCATCATTGCGGCGGCAAGCAGGATCAAAACGATTCGTTTTGTCATACATACTCCTTTGTTTGTGTGTGATGAGTTGTATGCTACCCTCCCCTGGCCAGTTCGCAATGGACGATCCGCTACAAACATTGCAAAATCCTGCACACTGCTTGCGTCTGCGTCTGCGTCTGCGTCTGCGTCTGTGTCTGTGTCTGTGGTCCGGCGGGCCGACTGGCGGGTCGGCCCGTGGCTAGTGAATGAAGGGCTGGTAATCGACCCAGATGTAGCGCCCCTCTTCCGGAGGGGGGGCGTGGGGGTCCTCGGGACCCGCCGAGAGGATATCCCCGGTCAGCTCGGCAATCGCCCGGGCCATGGTGGCCGAGTCGTTCAGGACTGTGCCGTAGAGGTGGCCCTGTCTGATTGCCTGGACCGCCTCGTCTATTCCGTCGATCCCCACCAGGGGTATCCAGCGGGGGCTCNCCGGCGAGGGAGCGCGTCCCATGTCGTGAAGACGCTGGATGACGCCCAGGGCCATGGCATCGTTGTTGGAGATCACCAGCTCAACCGTCTCCCCGTAGGTCTCCAGCAGGGGCAGGCTCTTCTCGTAGGCCTCGGTGAAGCTCCAGTTGGCAACCTCGATCGCCAGAATGTCCACGGGAAAGTTCCGNTTCTCGAAGGCCGAGAGAACTCCCGTGGTCCGTATNTCTGCATCCTGGTGGCCCTGTTCGCCCTTGAAGATGATCGTCTGCACGCGGCCGTCGCCGTTCCTGTCCAGGTGGTTCAGGTCGGGAGGGGTTCCGCCAAAGAGATCGACCACCAGATCGGCCTGGAGTTCTGCCGACTGNGCCGGCTTGGCGCCAACGTAGTAGACCCGGTCCCAGAGGTCCATGTCCGACCGCAGGGGTTCCCGGTTGAAGAAGATCACGGGGATGTTGTGCTCCCGGGCGTGGAGAATGATCGTATAGGCGCTGAGCCGGTCCACGGGGTTGATTATGAGCAGGTCAGCCCCCTCGGCTATGGCGCGCTCGATCCCCTCGTTTTGCATCACCTGGGAGTTCTGGGCGTCCCAGAGGGTGATGCGAAAGGACTCCCGGGTCTCGTCCTTGATGTGTTCCACCAGAGAGCGGATGTAGGGGTCCTCCATGGTATAGGGAAAGAGGGTGATCTTTGGCGTCGAGGGCTGGCACCCCGCGAGGAGGAGGAGCGCCACCGGGATGGCCAAGGCCTTCGCGAACATCACGGCNCNCCNCCCGCCAGGGGATCCGGTGAGGGAGGGGGAGGAATCACCAGGGTCACGGTGGTGCTCTCGTCGGCGATGCTCGATATCCGGAGATCCGCCGAGTCACCGTAGTAGAGCGTGAGCCGCTGGTAGACGTTCCTGAGCCCCACGCTGGATTGGGCGTCGGGGCTCCGGATCATGCGGTGAATCTGGTCAATCTTCTCCTCCGTGAGGCCGTAGCCGCTGTTGGTGACGCGAAAGATCATCTGTTCCCCCTTCGTGTCGTCCCGGATCAGTTCTCCCCGGATCGACAGGATGTTCTCGTCGTCGCCCATGCCGTGGTAGAGGGCGTTCTCCACCAGGGGTTGCAGCAGGAGTTTCATGATCAGGTGTTCCTGCATCTCCTCCTCCACAGAGATGGTATAGCTGAACTTCCGGGCGTAACGGATCTGCTGAATGGTGAGGTAGCTGTTGATGTGCTCCACCTCGTCTCGGACGGGGATGAAGGTGGCGCCCCGGGAGATGCTGAGCCGGAAGAACCGCGCCAGGGCCGCCACGGTTATCACCACGTCGTTGTTTCTTCCCTCTTCTGCCAGTCCGATGATGGAGTCCAGGGTGTTGTACAGGAAATGGGGGTTGATCTGGTTTTGCAGCGCCCGCAGGGCCGTCTTCCGTTTTTCCCTCTGTTCCTCTACCAGTCTGTCCATGAGTGTTCTGATCTGTTCCACCATTCGCCTGAAGGACCGGGAGAGCTCCACAATTTCCCGCTGGCCTTCCACGTCGATGGGGGTCGAGAGATCGCCCCCTTCGATCCTGGCCATGATGTGTTTGAGCTCGTGGATGGGTTTGGATATCCTGAAGGAGAGAAACCCGGCGATCATGGCTGTTATGCCCAGGGAGCCGAGAAAGATCAGAACAATTGCCACCACCAGGTGATGCTGGGTCTGGGTGACCACGTCCACGTTCAGGACGGTCACGATGCGCCACCGGGTCTGATAAAGGCTGTTTACGTTAATGTAGAAATCGATTCCCCTGATTCGCTTCCGGTATACCCCCAGGTAGCGGTCCCGGCTGTAGCGGTAGCTCCCCTCGGCGTGGATGCCCCAGGAGGAGGTGTACACCAGCGATCCCCGGGGGTCCAGGATGAGCAGGTGTCCGAACTCTCCCAGATTGGTTTTCCGGGCCAGGTCCTTGATGACGTTTGTATTGAGTTCCAGTACCAGGAGCCCCTCGGCCAGGCCGCCCTGATACTGATACTGGACCCGTTGTACCACGGTTATCACCTCTTCGGCCCGGGGTGTCGCAGCGTTCAGGCTCTGGCCCAGAGAGAAGTGAAAGATGTCGGGGTAGGTGCGGGCCTGATCGAACCAGGGGGTCTGGCGGATCGCCTGGGGTTCCAGGGTGGACGCATCGCCGGCCAGGTGATTTCCCTGGTTGTCGAAGAGAAAGATCGATGTCAGGTCTCTCTTGATCTGGGAGTTCAGGGAGAATATCTCCTGTATCTGGGGCAGTTCCCGTCCCACGTCCCGATTTGTAACGGTCAGGTGAAGAAAGTTCGCCGTTTCGATGACGCTGCTGATGTAGCGGTCGTAGTTGAAGACGATTTGCTTGGTGATTTCCCGGGATTGCCGGTCGATGAGTTTTTCCGTGGTCCGGGCAAAATAGAAGAAGTAGGCGGCGCTGGAGAAGCAGAGTACCACCGTGACGATCAGGACCGTGGCGGCCAGGATTTTCTGTCCGATGCTCCAGGGATTTTTCCAGGGATGCTTCCGGGGCAGGCTAGAGGTGTTTTTCACGGTACGCCTTGGGCGGAAGCCCGGTATGCCGCTTGAAGCAGTGGCTGAAGTAATAGACGTCGCGGTACCCGCAGGCTTCGGCGACCTCCACCACCCTGCTTCCCGAGAGCAGCAGGTGTTCCCGGGCGTGCTCCATGCGGAGTTTCGTCAGATACCGNACAAAGGTGGTGGCCTGGTATTTCCGGAAGAGCTGGCTCAGGTAGGACATNCTGATGCCGCAGGTGTCGCAGACGGTCTGCATGGTCAGCTGGTTGTCGGAGAAGTTCTGTTTCAGAAAGGTGATTACCTGGGCCAGGAGTTCTTCCCCGCTGTCGCGGCGGTTCTCCTGGCTCTCCCGGCGGATCGCTTCGCCGGTTTTCCGGGCCCACTGAAGGTATTCTGTAAAGCTTCGCATGCGCAGGAGGGTTTCGAGGATGTCGTCGGGTGCCACTGTCCGGATGTCCACGCCGACGGTCCGGGCGTAGTTCACCAGGCTCTGGGTGATGCCCAGCATGAGAAACCGTGCCAGGGGTATCTCCCCGGGAGGGGCGTGAAAGGGCTCCCCCAGCCGCCGGGGGCTCAGGCTCTGGCGAAGGCTCTCGAGGCGATCGCCAAACCCGGCCAGGGCCGCGTCGATCTCCTGGGGGTCGCCAAAGCGAAGAAGCTGCTGAAGCTCCGCCTCTTCTTCCCCGGTGAGCANGAGCGGCTGGGTCCGGGTCGGGGAGGTCTGGTCCGNTGAGTACATCACCAGGCTCAGATTCTGCATCTGTCCGGAGCGGGAGGCCTGGGACGCCTCGTTGAACGCTCCCCGGAGCTGGCTGCATCCGCTGGTGAGGCGGCTCAGGCCCAGAAAGATGCGGAGCGAGAGAAAGTGCTCCACCGTGCGGATCGCCTGGTAGAGAAGCGCGTCGATCTCCCGCAGAAAGGTGGAGCGGGTCTCCTTGAGGACAAAGACCAGGTCATCCTGGAAGGAACAGGAGTAGTGCTCGATCTCCTGGGCGTGCAGGGCGTGGCTGATGTTGTTCCGGACTCCCAGTTTGGCCGTTTCGAACTCCAGGATGTCCCAGTGCTTTTCCGATCGTTCGATCCCGATCAGGGCAACTACGTAGTTTGCGTCGTCCAGGCGGAGGCCGTATTCCCGAAGGCGTTGCACGATGGGGGGCTGTTCCGCCGGGGGTGACGTGAGGAGGTCCGAGAGGGCCTTTTCTGTCAGGACGGGAAGGCTCTCCTGGTACTGGCGCANCATGGTTTCCTGGCTGTAGCGGCTTGCGAACTCCTGGTCCAGTTCGGNTTTGAGGTCCGCCAGGAAGGAGCGGATGTCCTCCTGCGTGAGGGGTTTCATGAGATAGCTGCGGACCTGGAGCTGTACGGCCTGGCGGGCGTAATCAAAGTCGTTGTAGCCCGAGATAAAGCCCACNCTGATNGCGGGGTAGTCCCGGCGCAGGATTGTGGCCAGTTCGATGCCGTCGATGTAGGGCATCTTGATGTCCGTGAGGACCACGTCCGGGGCGAGTTGTTCCACCAGTTCCAGGGCGTCGTAGCCGTTCCCTGCTGTTCCTGCCACGGTAAAACCGCTTTCGGGCGAGATGTGTGAGGCGATCCTGCTCCGGATCTCGTCCTCGTCGTCGACCAGAACCATTCTGTAGGGAGTTTCCATGGCTTCTTCCTCTGTTCCGGCTCCGCTGTGATCCGGTTCCTCTGCGCCCCGGTCCCGTGGTGTCCTGGAAAACCCGGAGGTTCCTGCCGGGGCTGATCCAGGGACTTGCCTTCAGGTGAAGAGTCTACTATGATCCCTGAGCTTTAGCCATGGTTACAGATCTTCGATCCAAGTCTCCCGATGAACTCTTTTCCACCCCCATCGTACAGCAGACCGCTTTCTGGTCTTCCCTGAAGAGCTCCCTGGGTGTGCGCTCCCTCGCGCTCGATTTCCGCGTGGGCGGATGGGACGGGGTCGCCACGGATGTGCTGGTTGTGTTGCAGCGGGTAGACCGCTTTTCTTCCCTTGCCTACGTGCCCTACGGCCCCGAGGTTGAGCCCTCCGAGAGCAGTCAAGGGGCGTTTCTGGAAGAGCTCTCGGAGTGTCTTCGCGAGGTGCTGCCGTCGGACTGCTTTTGTCTGCGCTACGATCTCTGCTGGGAGTCCTTCTGGGCGAAGGATCCCGATTATTACGACGACCAGGGCCACTGGATGGGTCCGCCCCAGGTGAAGATGCAGGAGTTGAGGTTCAATTATAATACGGTTCGATGGAACCTGAAGAAGGCTCCGTCCAATATCCTGCCCTCAAATACGGTGTATCTGGATTTGCGTCCCCGGCGGGAGCAGATTCTGGCGCAGATGAAGCCCAAGACGCGCTATAATATCGGGTTGTCCCGGCGGAAGGGTGTGGAGGTGAGGTGCCTGGGGCTGGAGTTTCTGGATACCTGGTACCGTCTCTACGCCGAGACGGCCCGACGGAACGGGCTCTTTCTTCACGATATCGAGTATTTTCGGGCGGTTCTTCTGGCCAGGGTCCGGGCGGAGGCCGCTGCGGGGCAGGATGCCCGGGTGTTGCTCCTGGTGGCTGAGTCCCAGGGTGTTCCTCTGGCTGCGATGTTCCTGGTTCTTTCGGGGAACCGGGCGTCCTATTTGTACGGAGCTTCGGCGGGGGACCACCGCAAGGTTATGGCAACCTACGCGCTTCAGTGGGAGGCCATGAATATAGCCAGGGATCGGGGGTGTTGCCAGTACGATATGTTCGGCGTGGCACCCCGCCCCGATCCGGACCATCCCATGCACGGGCTCTACCGCTTCAAGACAGGTTTTGGCGGTACGCTCTATCATTCCCTGGGGTGCTGGGATTACCCGCTGGATCAGGAGCGGTACGCCCGGTTCGTGTCGCAGGAGTTTCATCAGCAGNGGTTTCACCTCCGGTAGGTGCTTCACCTCCGGTGATGGCCGGGAGATAGCCTCCCGGGCGCGGGGGCAGTATCTTTCGGGGGTGCTGCTGCACCACGATCATCATCGGAAGGAGCGGTTTTCCATGAACAGCCGGGACACGAACAGCCGGGACACGAACAGCCGGGAATGGATCAGCTGGAACGGCAATATACGCCACAGATATAATACGCTTCACGAGCCTTCCACGGAGGAGGAGCTCGCCAGGGTTGTAGGCGCGGCCCGGAGTATCCGACCCCTCGGGAACGGNCAGTCTTCTGCCGATATTGCGGGAGGGTCGGAGGAGCTCATCTCCTTTGATCGCTACCAGGGANTTCTGAAGGTCGATCAGGAGAAGCGGGAGGTAACTGCCCGGGCCGGGACCCCCCTGGGGGTCCTGCTGGCCGAGATCGACCGCCAGGGATGGAGTCTCTCGGCTTTGCCCGATATCGACACGGTGACCCTGGCCGGAGCGATCGCCACGGGGACCCACGGCACGGCCGGAGCGGGACGTCTCCTGGGGAACCATATGGTGGCGTGCCGGCTTGTTACTGCCCGGGGCGAGGTTCGGGAGTTCCGTGAAGACGACCCCGAGATGCCCGCTCTGCGTCTCTCCCTGGGAGTGCTGGGGGTCTTCTCTACCATCACCCTGCGGTGCGATCCCGGGTTCCGGCTGGCCGTGACGGAGCGGCCCGTGAAGGACGAGGTCTGGCAGAAGGGCTGGCCGGAGCTGCTCCAGACGCACCCCTTTCTCCGCATCCTGTACCTGCCCCATACCGGGTACGGCTATGTTATTACCGGGGATTACGCCACCGAACCGCAGGGCCAGGGAACCCGACCCTGGTGGATCACGCACCGCCGGGCCGTGTCGGCCCGGCTCTACCAGCGCACGGTGCGACATCCCTCCTTTACAGTGACGGCCAACAAAATTCTGAAGAAGCTCTTTTTCAGCCACACCCAGCGGGCCTTTGGTACACTTTACGAGGCCACGGTAACAAAATCCCGGGGCTCCACCCTGGAGCTTGCCGAGTGGACCGTGGCGCAGGATCGCTTTCCCGAGCTCTTCGCCGAGCTCGGTTCTGCGCTGCGGGACCGCACAAACCCCGCCTTTGTACACATTCCCATGGACGTCCGTTTCCTCAAGGCCGACAATACCTGGTTGAGTTACGCCTGTGAGAGGGATTGTGTCACCCTGGGGTGCGTGTGCCGCGTCCCCGAGGCTGCCGACAGCTACGCCGCCTTCGGAGTGGTGGAAGAGATCTTCCGTCGCTACGGGGGGCGTCCGCACTGGGCCAAGCGACACGCCATGAGGGGGGACGATTTTGCAGATCTTTACCCCCGGTGGCAGGATTTCCTCGATCTTCGCCAGCGGATGGACCCGCAGGGAACCTTTCTGACCCCCTCCCTGAAGGAGCTCCTGGGTATCGACTGAGGCACAATCGCCGGGGCTCCCCTCTCCTCCGGTGCCGGAAGGCACTGATATTACGGGGAACCGCAGAACCGGGCGTTCGCCGCCGGGAATTTCGCCGCCGGGAATTTCGTTGCGGGGAACAAGGAGAGGGTTGTATAATTCTGTGACCGGGGAGGTGCGCGATGGATGGAACCAGGCCGAAGGGGCCCCTGGGAAGGGCCGTTCCCCGCAGGGACGGTCGCGACAAAACCACGGGCAGGACCCGGTATACCGACGACCACCGCCTGCCGGGGCTGCTCTACGCATCGGTGGTGAACAGCACCACAGCCCACGCCAGGATCGTATCGATCGATGCGGCCCGGGCAGAGGCGCTTCCCGGGGTGCGGGGGGTCTTTACGGGGCGCGATTTTCCCCAGCGTCTGGGGCTCTATCTGGGGGACAAGCCCGCCCTGGCCGTGGACCGGGTCCGCTACTCCGGGGAACCCCTGGCAGCGGTCGTCGCAGACGACGAGGTGACGGCCCGGCAGGCGGCCTCGCTGATCAAGGTAACCTGGGAGGAACTTCCCGTTATTGCCAGCCCGACCGAGGCCCTTCTGCCCGAGGCCCCGCTGCTCCATCCCGATCTGGCAGAGTATGTTCACATTCCCGCGATCTTTCCCGAGCCGGGAACCAACATCGCTCACCATTCCCGAATACGAAAGGGTGATGCCGCCAGCGCGCTGGCCACGGCAGATCTGGTTATTCAGGGGTCTTTCGGGTTTCCCCCCCGCGATCACGCTGCCCTGGAGCCTCGGGTGGCCATTGCACGCATCACCAGCGATGGAACGGTGGTGATCCGCACGGCGAGCCAGAGTCCCTACGGTGTTCGGGGGATCATGAGCAGGGTCTTCGGCATTCCCCCGGGGAAGCTGGTGGTGGAAGTAGCCGAGGTTGGGGGAGGCTTTGGCGGGAAGGCGGGGATTCAGCTCGAGCCNCTGGCTTATCTCCTCTCCCGGGAGATGGGTGGTCGGCCCGTACGGGTGATGAACTCCCGGGAGCAGGATATGACGGCCTCTCCCGGCGGGCCCGGCCTGGAGGCCCGGGTAAAACTGGGTGCCCGGAAAGAGGGGGAGCTCCTGGCAGCGGAGATCGAGTTTTTCTTCGATTCCGGGGGCTACGCCGACTACGCCGTAAACGTGAGCCGTGCCGCAGCCTACGCCTCTACCGGCCCCTACGCGATCCCCCACGTGACAACCGACAGTTACTGCGTGTACACGAACCATCCCTTCGCCACGGCCTTCCGCGGCTTTGGTCATATCGAGTTGAGCTTCGCCGTGGAACGGGCCATGGATCTGCTCGCTCAGGGGCTCGGGATGGACCCTGTGGAGATACGGCGCAAAAATGCGATTCGCCAGGGGGATACCACCCCTTCCCGGGACGAGCTGGACGCGAACACGGGGAATCTCCGGGAGTGCCTGGACCGGGTGGTTCGGCATATCGGGTGGCAACGTCAGGACTCGCCGCCCCCGGAGCAGCCCGTGAACAGTCCCGGCCCCAACCGGGAGATGATCAGGGACCATCTGGTTCGGGCCCGGGGAGTCTCCTGCTACTGGAAGGCGCCGGCTATCCCCACCTTTACCGATGCCGGGGCGATGGTTACGTTCAACGACGACGGGTCGGTAAACGTGATAACCGGAGCCGTGGAGATGGGCCAGGGAATCCATACCGGGCTGGCCCAGATTACCGCCGAGGCTTTGGGAATCGATCTTTCCATGGTTCACGTGGTCCGGGAGGTTATGACCGACCGCGCTCCCCACGACTGGACCAGCGCAGCGAGCCGCACCCTCTTCATGGTGGGTCGTGCCGTTCTGGCGGCGGTGGGCGATGCCGTGGACCAGATCAAGCGCGTGGCCTCGGCCCCCCTGCGGGCTCCCGAGGAGGATCTCGAGGTCAGCCAGGGGCGTGTGTTCCTTCGCGACGATCCCTCCTGGGGATTGCCTCTTGCCGAGGTTGTTCTGGGCTACGTCTACCCCAACGGAAACGCCATCGGCGGGCCCGTGATCGGCCGGGGCAAGTATATCGCCCGTCACCTGAGCCATATCGACCCGGAAACGGGCGAGGGCCGTCCCGGACTGGAATGGACCCTGGGCGCACTGGGGGTAGAGGTGGAGCTGGACCTTCGCGACGGGACCTTCCGGGTTCTCAAGAGCGTCTGTTCCATGGACGTGGGCAGGGTGATCAATCCCGTCATAGCCCGGGGACAGGTGGTTGGTGCCATGGCCATGGGGATAGGCTACGCCACCCGGGAATCCTTCCTCTTCGACCAGCGNGGAAGGGTGATAAACGGCAAACTGAGAGACTACAAGCTTCTGCGTTATGGCGAGCACCCCCGGTACGTGGTGGATTTTGTGGAGACACCCCAGGGGGACGGACCTTTCGGAGCCCGGGGGTTGGGAGAGCAGGGCATCATCGGTGTGCCCGGTGCGCTCTCGTCGGCCCTCTCCCGGGCCGCGGGGTATCAGCTGGATCGGTTGCCCCTGACCCCGGAGTATCTTTGGACGATCCTGAAAGGCGGCGAAGCAGATGATACCCTCCCGTGATATTACCTTTCTCAAGCCCGACTCGGCCCGGGAAGCGGTTCTGGCCTGGCAGGATTCCCGTCAGGAGGGGGCCGGGCCTCTCTATTTCGGGGGAGGGACGGAAATCGTTACCCTGGCCCGGGAGAACAAGCTCCGGGCTGACCGGTTTATTGCCTGCAGGACCCTTCCCGAGGTCGGCCTTCATTCTCCGGGGTATCCCTCGGGTGTGCCGGGGGAGGAGGGCCGGGAAGAGGGGGGCCTGCTTGTCTGGGGAAGCGGGTTGCGCCTGAACGAAGTGGCCGACCGGGGAATGTCTCTACTCCTGGGGCTGTGCTGCAACGGTGTGGCCGACCGGACGGTGAGAAACTCTATCACCCTGGGGGGGAATATCTGCGGCATGCTTCCTTACCGGGAGGCGGTGCTTCCCTTTCTGCTTCTGCAGGGGCAGGTGGAGAGCCTCTCCGGGCCTGACACCCGGGAGATGTATCCTCTGCCGGAGCGCTTTTCCAAGCGTCTGGGGCTGGCAGAGGGGGAGCTGGTCCTCTCGTTCTGTCTGGAGCAGGCGCTGGTTGCAGCGGTAGAGTCCCGGGGGGTGATCCGCCAGGAAGAGGAACCCTGCCGCATCAGCGCCCTCGCCCGGGGAGGACGGGGCGGGTGGTTCTACGAACGCCGGACCGCAGGTGGCCCTGTGGACTATCCGCTCTCGACCCTGGTGCTGGTGCAGATCGACGGTGAGTATCGTCTTGCCCTGACGGGGGTCTTCGGGTATCCCCTGAGAGCGCTCCGGGCGGAGGCCCTTCTGAACGGACCTCGGCCCGAGGGGCTCCCCGCTCCGGAGACCACCCCTGCACAGGCCGTCTCTCCGGAAAGCGATGGGTGGGAGGCACTCGCCGGGGCTGCCCTGGACGCAGAGGGGCTGAAATACAAGACCGACCTTCGCGGTTCGGGCCCCTACCGGCGGGCCGTGGCTGTGCAGAGTCTGGCCAGGGGGCTGGCCGAGCTGGACTCGCTGACCGGCTCCCCAGGGCCGGTTGGTCCCGGTATCGGCCGGGACTCCTGAGGGTTCGAACATAAACAGCTGGCGAAAGGAGCGCGCCCGATGAAGGTTTTTCGGGGATTAACGGAGATAGTTCTCCAGGTGAACGGAGAGGATCGCAGGGTCGGAGTGCGGCCCGGAGAGACGCTCCTTCATACTGTGCGCGATGGTCTGGGGCTCACCGGAACAAAACGGGGGTGCGAGAACGGCGATTGCGGAGCCTGTACCGTCCAGATTGAGGGGGTCCCCGTCAAGTCCTGCTACACCCTGACGGTGGATGTGGAGGGACGGGCGATCACCACGATCGAGGGCCTCCAGGGGTCTGTGGCCCGGGAAGCCTTCGAGCAGGAGGAGGGGTTTCAGTGCGGCTACTGCACCTCGGGGTTTATCGTCAATGCCGACGCCTTTCTCCGCAGGCCGGAGGGGAGGGCAGCCACCCGGGGTGACCGGGGCGGTGTCGGGGATCTGCGGGAGCGGCACATCTGGCTCCAGTCGAACATCTGCCGGTGCACCGGTTACGAGACGATAGAGAGAGCCCTGGACCGGTGTGAAGGCGGGGAGAAAACCTGAAGGAGCTCCCGGGCACCGACTGAGGCAGGATACCCGGGTGGCTACTTCTTCAGGCTGTTTCGCAGCCTGTTGCACAGGACGTGGATCACGCCCCGGGCAATACCGGGGTGGTCTGCCATGACCGAATCGAAGGCGTCTTTCCCGATTTTGAGCAGGCTCGTCTCCTCCAGGGCCGTTACCGATGCGGACCGGGGTTCCGGGTCGAGGACGGCCATCTCTCCCACGACCTGACCGGGGCCGAGTTCAGCGAACGTTCTGGTCTCATCGTGAACGGAAACTCTCCCCTCCCGGATGATGTACATGCAGTCCCCCATCTCGCCCTTGCGAATAACGGTCTCCCTGGGCGCTGCGTCCACGTCCTCACCGATCGAGGCGATATGAGCCAGCACCGCGTCGGGGATGGTGGAGAATATATCGGCGGCCTTCAGGGTCATGACCCGTTCTATTGTGGTGAGCATCTCGTCCTCCAGGGGGTGATCGGTTATACCCGTCACGACGGCAGCGTGATCAGCGCAGGTCCGAAGCCATTCCTCGGGCCAGAGGTCTTTCTCGGTCAGAATCTCCGCGATCTGCCCCGGGCCGTCCAGGACGGGCAGGCCGAAGAGCTCCCGCAGCACCGGAACATCACCGGATTCGGTATGCTCGATCACGGTAATCACGTGGCGCCGGATCTCGGGCTCGAGAATCACGTCGAGCATCTCGCTCGCCAGGGCCTTCTGTTTGGCCGTGCCCTCCATGATCTTTCCCCGGGCACCCATAATCTCGTCGGGATTGTAGAGCAGGGTACAGAGTGTAAAGATCCGGTCCTCCTGGCGCCGGTACTGGTCCCGGAGGGTCGATATCAGGGGCCTGATCTCCTGGTTCATGGCCTCCAGGAGGTGGATAGCCACCAGAATGCGGGCAGCTTTCCCGGAATTGGCGAGGACCTCCCCGATCACCTTCTTTCTCGATTCCGGTGACACGGCCCGGTATCCCCGTTGCGAGAGCGCGCTCTGAACCGTTGCCGCCAGCATCCCCCTCGTTCCGGCCATGAGTGCTTCTTCGAGAAGCGCTCCAATCGGGGGATCGGCGATACGGGCAGAGAGGCGAATCATTCTGATCGATCGCGAAGGAGGAATTTCGGGGTCTCCCCGGAGCGACTTGCTCAGCCAGGGCGCGAGATCCCCGCCAAAGCGGGTCAGGGCAGAGATCGCCTCGGCCCGGGTGTTCACCGGATCGATCCAGGGGAGTATCTCGGGGATCAGCGCCGGATGGCGGACGCTGCCGGCAGCCCTGAGGGCAGCCGAGACCACCTTCTCGACGGGGTCTTTCAGAAGGGGTATCAGGGGATGGTAGAAGGTTCTGATCCCTGCCCGCTCCAGGATCCCCGCCGCTTCGACCCGTTCCCGGGGATCCGGACTGGCCAGCATGGAGTTGAAGACGTTTCCCGCCTGAAGGATGCCATTGATTCCCCCGTAGAGGAAGAGACCGCTCACGGCGGCGCTCCTGATCTCCCGGGAGGGGCTCTCCAGATGGTGCGCCACCGCCCGGGACGGTTCATCCAGGAGGGCGCAGAGCGTCCTGATTCCCGTGGCGCAGAGCGAGGTGTCCTCCGACTGCAGGATCGCCTGTTCTGCGGCCTCTCGTCCCCAGGGGGGGCGTTCCCGCTCTATCCGCTCCAGAAGGTCTTTCCGGACCTCCGGAGGCAGGGGGCGTTCCAGGAGACTGCGGATCTTTCCGGCGTAGGAGGGGTGGGCGGCCTTCTCCAGAATGTCCAGGCCGCTTCGCAGGAGCCAGGGGTCGTCTGCCTCCAGAAGACGGTTCACCACCTGCATTGTGGAAGCGTCTTCCAGATTCAGTTCCATCTCCCCGATGTTCCTCCTGCTAAGGCTTCTGCGGAGCTGCGCGCTGTAGGCCCGGTAGAGAAAAAATCCCGTCACTCCGCACAGGAGCGTGACCATCAGCGTGAGATAGGCTGCCATCCCGGGGGTGTAGCGCGGCATGCGTGCAAAGGAGACGAGGAGCAGACCCGCCAGGCCATAACTGGCGGGGATTCCGATCCCCTGGGCGAAGGTATGAACCACGTCGCGCTCTTTTGCAGAGAGAGGCTGAAAGGCGCTCTGGATCGAGGTCTTGGCGAACCCCGAATACATGGCGTAGTCCACAAACTGGGCCAGTACGACCAGGGCAAAGAACCACGTGCCGGGAGTCCCCTCGATCATCCCGGCCAGGAGTGCCGCCACAAGGACCAGGGCGACCCCCCCAGGGCTCCCGGCCAGCCCCAGGGGCATGCCGAAACGTATCAGAAGCCGTCCCGCCGCGAGGCTGAGGAAGAGAAAGCTCACAGCGGTTGTCCCCGATTTCGCCAGACCGATAAAGTGGCTCATCTCCGACTGGGTGGGAAAGAAGAGCTGAGCCTGGGAGTACACGATATACTGCACCAGAAGCGAGATGGTGGAGGTCACCATCTGGTAGCTGAAGACCAGCAGGGTGTAGGGTTTTCCCAGAATTGTCAGGAACGCCCGGACCCCCTGGTCGTTTCTGTTCCGGCTCTGCTCGTGGCGGTGTGCCCGGTGATGGGCCTCTGCCGGACAGATGTACTCGGCGGTCACCACGGTTACCAGTACCAGGGCCCCCGCCATGGAGAGGCCTCCCACAATCAGGAGCCGCTCCAGGGAACCCGTGAGGGCTGTCAGGGGGCGTACCAGGAGGCCTGCCAGGACCACGGCCAGCATCTCCCCTCCCGTGATCTTGGGGTAGCGGTTTTTTATCGTCCTGGCATCGTAGATCTCTACCGCCTGGGACCCCCGGAGCATCATCAGATAGAGCGTTCCCATGGTGTTCATCACCATCAGGGCGTAGATGATCCAGGAAAGATCCGCCAGGAGGAGCGCCCCGTAGGCAAGGAAGAAGAGTCCCGTGAAGAGAGCCGTCACGAGGGTGGAGGTTCTGGCCAGATGGAGCCGCGCCTCCAGTGCGTTGAAGCCGATCGTGAAGACCGGAACGGTGACCCCCACCAGGACGTAGACGGTTCTCAGGCCGGCCGAACCGAACTCCACCACCAGCAGGGTATAGGCCACGTTGAAGAGCAGCCCGAAGGAGAGACCGGTGAAAAACGCCTGACCTGTAAGTAAGAGCAACGCCCGGTCCCGGAGGAAGGAGGTGCTGACCGTTACCTTTGGCCCCTGTAGTGTCGTGGTGTCCACGGTACAGAAAGAGTAGTTCACGAAAGGTGGCGATTCAAGCCGGAGGAGGGGATGAAGAGATCCAGGGCGAACCTGCAGGGCACAGAGGGGCCACGGAAACAGAAAAGGCCGCCGGTCTGTTATAACCGACGGCCTCTTGTGCCCGAGAGAGGACTTGAACCTCCACGTCCGTAAGGACACTAGACCCTGAACCTAGCGCGTCTACCAGTTCCGCCACTCGGGCAACAACCGTGGACCATGGTAGCGACAGGGGCCTCTTGTGTCAAGCGGTGATGCCCCAAAAACGGCGCGCTACCTCCGCTACGGCCCCCTGGGCTGCGGTCTGGTTCAGCACCAGATCGGCCACACCTTTGAGCTCCTCCCGGGCGTTGGCCACGGCGATACCCACCCCCGCTGTGGCGATCATCTCCAGATCGTTCAGACTGTCTCCCAGGGCTATGGTTTCCTCCAGGGGGATTTCCAGATGGCGGGCCAGCTCGCCCAGGGCAGCGCCCTTGCTTACCCCGGGAGCCATGATCTCCAGGTACTCGGGCTTGGAGAAGACCCCCTCGAAGAGTCCTCCGGCGCGTTTCATCAACTCGTCCCTGTGGTGGGGGAGCTCCCGGGGGTCGCCGATGACGAGCAGCTTGGGCGTTCCCCGGGGAAGGTCTGCCACCATGTCCGGCGTAGGCAGGCACTCCATTCCCGTGTCCCGGGCGTAGCGGGCGCTGCGGGGGTGGTCCTGTTCCGTCAGAAAGGCCTCGTCCCGGTAGCCGTGAACCAGAAGATCTTCACGCCGGGCGTAGTCCATGACGATTTCTACCGCCTCGCGGGAGATCAGGTGTTCAAAGAGGAGGGTATCGGATTGTACGGTGCTTACCCTGGCGCCGTTGAAGGAGATGAGATACTCCGTGTCATCGGCGGGCCCGATCTGCCTGGCGAAGGGGCGCATGCTCACGGTGGCCCTGCCCGAGCTCAGCACAACCGCCACACCCTGACGGTGAAGTAGGGCCAAAGCGCGCCGGTTCACCTCGGGAAAGGAGCCGTCCGGTGCCAGAAGGGTGTCATCAATATCTGTTGCAATCAGTCTGTACATGGCCCGTACTGTACGCTCCCCCGCCGGTCGGTGCAAGATAGGGGCATGGAAGCAACGGGAATAGCGGTAAAAATGCCTGCCCGCATCGAGAATGGGCAGGTAGTGTACGAGATGCGCCTCGAGGACCCCCGGTCAGGGCCGGGAACCTCTCCGGCGGCGGTCCGGACCCTGCCAATCAGCACGTTTCTGGGCAGGCCCCTGCGGCTGGAACACCGGGGTGAGTACGCCTGTGTTCGCTGCGGGACCCCGCTCAAAAGAGTTTTTGGCGAGGGCTTCTGCTATCCCTGCTTCCGGGACGCCCCCGAGGCGGCGGAGTGTATCGTGAGGCCGGAATTGTGCGAGGCCCACCTGGGACGCGGCCGGGATGTTCAGTGGGAAGAGGATCACCATAACCAGCCCCACGCGGTCTACTTTGCCCGGTCCAGCGCGCTCAAGGTGGGGGTTACCAGGCTGACCCAGGTTCCTGTCCGCTGGATAGACCAGGGCGCCTCCTGGGCGGTGGTGATCGCCCGCGTTCCCTACCGTCAGCTTGCGGGCCGGATCGAGGTGGCCATGAAAGAGCTCTACACGGACAGGACCGCCTGGCAACGGATGCTGAAGGACGAGACCCCCGCCGATCCCGTGGATCTGGCCAGGGAGCTTGGGCGGGTTCGGGATCTTCTGAACGGCTCCGATCCAGCCCTGGCGGAGTATCTGGTCCGGCCCGGTGAGGCCGAACCCCTGACGATCTCCTATCCCGTGATCGCTCCGCCCGGCAAGGTCAAGTCAGTGAATCTGGCAAAAACGCCGCTGGTGGAGAGCGTTCTCCAGGGAATCCGGGGGCAGTATCTGATTTTTGAGGGCGGTGCCGTGCTGAACGTGCGCCGGCACAGCGGCTTCCGCCTCCGGATATCCCTGCCCGGGGTCTAGTCGTCGTCGCTGACGATCTCGATCTTCATTCCTCCGGGGTTCCTGACCTCTTCGCGGGAGGGGACTGTGACCTTCAGGATCCCGTTGCGGAAGACCGCCCTGGCCTGTTCCCGGTCAAATTTGTCCTCGGGGACGTAGTATTTCTGGGGAGGAATCGCCTTGAGNTTGAGCCGTCGGTGAAAGAAGATCACCTCTTCTCCGCCGGGGCACGTCTCGGGTTCGGCGGCGCTGAGGACCATGTAGTCGCCGGAAAACTCCAGCGANACCTGGCTGTCCCGGTAGCCCGCCAGGGCAAACTCGAAGACCATGGTCTTGTCGGGGAGCATGTAAATATTNGCCGGGGGAAAGGAGTAGAGCGAATAGTAATTGCGATGCTCCGCTGTTTTCCGGAAATCGAAGCCCAAGTCTCCAAACGTGCTGGTGAGTTCTTCCGTGGCTTCGAAGATGTAATCAAAAAGCTGGCCCAGATCGAGATAATCCTTGTTGTGCATGGTNACACCTCCCTGGTGGTTTGATGCGCTGCGCTCCTGCGGACCCGCAGCAACGGTCCCTTCGGCACCGTCTTTCCTGAATCATTGTACCCCTGAAATATAGCAAAAAACACTGTCCCCGGGGCAGATATGGCAGTACCTTTTCAGAACAGGGGATTTTTTGAGTCTGACCCTGGGGGTGCGCCCCGGGGGGGTGGGAGGAACGAAGGAACAGCGATGGACAAAAATATGACAAAAATACTAAACAAGAGGTCCAGGGCCATGACCCAGGGGATAGAGCGTACGGCGAACCGGGCGATGCTGCGGGCCGTGGGTTTTGGGGACGATGATTTCACCAAGCCCATCGTGGGAATCGCCAGCGCCGACAGCGACGTTAGCCCCTGTAACATGCATCTGGACCAGATCGCCCGGTATTCCCGGTCCCGTCTCAGGGAATCGGGGGCGATGCCTCTCACCTTTCATACCTTCGTGGTGACCGACGGTGAGGCCATGGGCCACGAGGGGATGAAATCATCTCTGGTTTCCCGGGAGGTGATCGCCGATGTGATAGAGCTCTCTGCCCGGGGACACCAGATGGATGGGCTCCTGGGTGTGGGCGGGTGCGACAAGACGATTCCGGGTACGGTCATGGGAATGGCCCGCATGAACGTTCCCTCGGTTTTTGTCTACGGTGGATCTATCGCACCGGGGGTTCACCGGGGAGAGCCCGTGGACATTGTGAGNGCCTTCGAGGCCGTGGGAGCCTGCACGGCGGGAACGATCACCGAGGAGGAGCGCCTTCTTATCGAACGGGCAGCGTGCCCCGGTGCAGGAGCCTGCGGAGGCATGTACACGGCCAATACCATGGCCTCGGCCATGGAGGCTCTGGGCATGAGCATTCCCGGCAGTGCCTCCGTTCCCGCCGTGAGCGAGCACCGGCGGTGGGTCATGGAGGCCAGCGCCGACGCGCTCATGCAATGCCTCAGGGAAGAGATTCTTCCCCGGGATGTCATGACGCGCCGGGCCTTCGAGAACGCCCTGCGCCTGGTTATGGCTCTGGGGGGATCCACCAACGCCGTACTCCATTTTCTGGCGCTGGCCCGGGAGGTAGATGTGGAGCTCTCGATTGACGATTTCAACCACTTCTACGATTCAACTCCCATCGTGACGAACATGAAGCCCGCAGGGCGCTACGTCATGACGGATCTCTACAAGGTTGGCGGGGTCCAGATGGTGATGCGCATGCTCCTGGACGAGGGGCTCCTCCACGGCGATTGCCTCACCGTCACGGGAAAGACCCTGGCGGAAAATCTCGCCAGGGTGCAGGTCCGGCTGGAGGGGCAGGAGGTGGTGCGGAGCTTTGCCGAACCCGAGCAGCCCCGGGGACCCGTGGCCATTCTCAAGGGAAATCTGGCCCCCCAGGGTGCTGTAGTGAAGACCTGCGGTCTGAACGAGTTCAGCCATACCGGTCCTGCCCGGGTCTTTGACAACGAGGAGGAGGCCCTGGAAGCGATTCTCCAGGACCGGATCGTGGCGGGCGACGTGGTGGTGATCCGTTACGAGGGTCCCAAGGGGGGGCCGGGAATGAGGGAAATGCTCTCTCCCACGGCAGCCATAGCCGGGGCGGGGCTCACCAGAGAGGTCGCCCTCGTTACGGACGGGCGGTTTTCCGGCGGGAGTCACGGCATGGTGGTGGGTCACGTTTCTCCCGAAGCCCAGGAGGGAGGCCCTATCGGCCTTATCAGGGACGGCGACATCATCACCATCAGCACCTCCACGAAGGAGCTCACGGTCCATCTGGGAGAGGATGAGCTGGCGCGACGGAGGGCTGACTGGAAGCCCCGAGAAACGGGATACCTCCGGGGAGCGCTCGCCAAGTTTGCCCGTCTGTGCAGCAGCGCTGCCACGGGGGCCGTCACCAGTTGAGAGCCGCGCCTGTTGACAGGGACCGTCGTGCATTATGATCTTCAGGGGAGGTTTTCAGGCCCCTTTCAGAACCCCTCAGGAGCGCTCGATGTGACAAAGGCTGTGTACCTGTTCTGGTCGGTCTTTCTCTGCTGGCTTGTTCCGTTCGGGGTCTTTCTGCCTCCCGGACTGCCGGCGCGGGAACTGTTGGCACGGGAACTGCCGGCGCGGGGTGTGCCGCCACGGGAGATCCCGGCGGATCTGCATCACCGGGTATACCGGGCTTACCTGGAGGGGGATCTCGGCCTCTGGGCCACAGCGATCGAGCGCTTCGAAGCAGCGTCTACCGCCGGCGCCGGGGGGAATGACCTCTTCCCCCTCGTGCTGGCGCGGTACGGTTATATCGGGGCCCTTCTGGGGGAGGGGGAGCAGGATCTGGCCCGGGAGCACCTCGCCAGGGCCCGGCAGGAGATGGCGACCCTGATGGACCAGAGCCCGGACGATCCGCGTCTCTGGGCTCTTCGGGGGGCTTTCAGCGGATTCCGCATCCTTCTGCGGCCCCTCTCGGCGCTTCGTTTCGGTCCGGAGGCCTCCAGATCCCTCGATCGCGCGATGGAACTGGACCCTCGGGAGCCTCTGGTGTGGCTGGAGCGGGCCAACGCGCTTTTTCACAGGCCCGCCGCCTTTGGAGGGAGCAAGGAGGGTGCCCGCGAGTCCTACGGGGAAGCGGTGCGGTTGTTCGAGGAAAACCTGGAACCTGGTCAGGAGTGGCTCTATCTGAATAGTCTGATCGGGCTTGCCAGGAGTCTCTGTCATATTGGTGATAACGAGTCGGCTCTTGCTGCCCTCGAAAGAGCCCTCGCCTTTGAGCCGGACCTGGGGTGGGTCCGGGAGAAACTGCTGCCCGCTCTTGCCGGGGGGTACTGCCAGGGAGATACACCATGAGTTGCAAAGGGAGTGACCTTCACGACCGGATCTTCCGGGAAGGGAGCAAGACCTACTACACGGCGAGCCTCTTTTTCCCCGAATCGGTCAAGCGCGATGTTTTTCTCCTCTACGGCTTCGTACGGGTAGCGGACAACTTTGTGGACCAGCTTCCCCAGGACGCCGAGGGGTTCTTCTCTTTTTGCAGACGCTACCGCCAGGCCTGGGCGCTCGGGCCGGGAGCCTCGACGGAAGACCCCGTTATCGACGGATTTATCGACCTGGCCCGGCGAAAGAACTTCGATCCCGCCTGGATTGATGCCTTCCTCCGGTCCATGGAGTGGGACCTGACCCGCCGCGAATACGACCGGATCGAGGATACCCTGGAGTATATCTATGGCTCCGCCGAGGTGATCGGCCTGTGCATGGCTGCCATACTGGAACTTCCCGAGTCGGCACACCAGAGCGCCCGGGCTCTGGGGCGTTCCATGCAGTACATCAACTTTATCCGGGATATCAACGAGGACCTCGGCCTGGGGCGGCGGTATCTTCCGCTGGAGGGGACTTCCCTGAAGAGCCTCACCGCGGAGGAGGCCCGGGCGCGGCCCGGGGAGTTTGCTGCTTTCCTTCGCGCCCAGTCCCGTCTGTATCGGGTTTGGCAGCGGGAAGGGGAAGCGGGGTATCCTTATCTTCCCAGGCGGGTGCTGATCGCCGTCAAGACAGCTTCGGACATGTACAACTGGACAGCCTCCCGGATCATGAAAGATCCCTTCCTGGTGTATCGTCGCACGATAAAACCCTCGAGACTCCGAATACTCGCCAGGGCTTTCCTGAACACCTGGATCGTACTCTTTCACCGACCCCACCGAAGGGGAGCCGCAGGGCGCTCCGGCGCGGCCGCCAGCGCAGCAGCCGATACCACAGCAGGTGCACCGGCGAGAAGCACCTGAAAGGAGATCGTTCTGGACCCCTATACCCTGATTTCCCTGATCATTTTGGCGGGCCCCCTGGCCCTGAGCTTCGACAGCAGAGTTGCCTTCTACCAGTACTGGCCGGGGGTGGCGGCGGCCTCTCTCCTTGTGGGAGGGCTCTATATCATCTGGGATGTCGGGGTCACCCGCCGGGGCCACTGGAGTTTCAACCCGCGCTACACCGGCACGGCCCGGCTCCTGGGGTTGCCCCGGGGGGAGATCCTCTTCTTTTTCACCGTGCCCTACGCCTGTCTTTTCATCTACGAGGTGGTGGTAGCCTATTTCGGGGACGCGCTCTGGTTTCACTGGTCTCCCTGGTTCAGTGGCCTGCTCCTGCTGGCCTCGGGCCTCGCCGCCTGGCGCTACCGGGGGCAGGGTTACACCCGGCTGGTGATGCTCTCGCTGATCCTCTTTTTTCTGGTGCAGTTCCTGCTGGTGCCCGATCTGCTCGCCACCCGGGCGTTCTGGGTATTTCTTGGCCTGAGTTTCCTCGCCTTCCTGGTCTTTAACGGTCTTTATACGGCCCTGCCCACGATCTGGTATAACCCCCGGGAGATCTGGGGAATCAGGGCGGGGACGATCCCCCTGGAGGATTTCTTCTACAATTTTTCCCTTCTGGGGCTCAGCCTGGTGGTTCATCTCACCCTGCGGGGCGGTCTGCCGTGGCTGCAGTGAAAAAAGCCGGAAATGCTCTGATCATCGGAGCAGGGCTTGGGGGACTTGCGGCGGCCCTGGAGCTTGCCAGCCGGGGCTGGCGCGTTCAGGTTCTTGACCAGAGATCCGGTCCCGGAGGAAAGGCCTTCACGGAGCACCTGGGGCCGTACCGCTTCGACACAGGGCCCAGCCTGCTGACGCTCCTGCCCGTCTTTGATGAGCTCTTTGCCCTGACCGGGGTAGATCGGGAGGCGTATTTTGGCGCACGCCCCCTGGAGGAGATCGCCCGGTACTTCTGGCCCGACGGAACGGCCCTGCGCTCCTTCTCGTCACCCCGAACCCTGGCGGACTCTTTTTCCCGGGCCGGTATTGCCCGGACCAGGGAGGTTCTGGCCTACCTGGAACACTCCCGGAAGCTCTACGAACGGAGCACCCCCCTCTTCCTCTACGATACGATCGACCCCCGCTCGCTCTGGCGCAGACCAGCCCTCTGGCCCCGGCTCCTGGGGATCCTGGGGCTGGATACGGGCCGGACACTCCACGAAGTGCATCGATCCTTCTTTCGGGATAGCCGGGCCCGGCAATTTTTCGACCGCTACGCCACCTACAACGGATCGAACCCCTACGAGGCACCGGGAACACTGGCCCTGATTCCCCACGTGGAATACGGTCTGGGGGCCTGGGCCCCCGAGGGGGGGATCTACACGATTCCCCTGGCCATGGAGCGTCGGGCCCGCGAGATGGGGGTGGAGTTTTGCTACGCCTGCACCGTGGAGGGCCTCGCGCCCCCCGCCGGAGAGGGGGGCGGCTGGATCGCCGAGACCTCCCGGGGGTCTTTCGAGGCCGATGTGCTCTTTTCGAACATCGATCCCCGCGGGTTCTACGGGCTTTTGGGGGATCCTCCCCGGACCAGGCGGTACCAGGTCGAAGACTCCAGACTCAGTTCATCGGCGCTGGTCTTCTATTGGGGCCTGGGGAATACCTATCCACAAACGGGGCTGCACAACATTTTCTTCGGGAGCGATTATCCCGGCGAGTTCCGCAGTATTTTCCAGGACCGTCAGGTCCCGGAGGATCCCACAATCTATGTAAACATCACCGCAAAGTACGTGCCGGGTGATGCTCCCGAGGGATCGGAGAACTGGTTCGTCCTGGTCAATGCGCCTCCCCGGGGTGAGCAGAACTGGGACGAGGTTGTCCCTGCTGTGCGNGAGCGTGTTATCGCCTCGCTGGAAAAGCGTCTGGATCGGGACATCGGCCGGTACATTCAGGAAGAATCCTGGCTCGCTCCTCCCGGAATAGAGGAGCTCACCGGAAGTTGCCGGGGCTCCCTCTACGGCCCCAGTTCAAACCACTGGAAATCAGCCTTTCTGCGACACCCCAACAAGAGTTCCCTCTATCGTCACCTCTATTTCTGCGGAGGATCGGCTCATCCCGGGGGGGGCATGCCCCTGGTTGTCCTTTCGGGGAGGCTGGCCGTGAGAGAGCTCTTGCGGAGCTGGTAAGAACATCCGGGCGGGGATTACCCCGGGTCGGAATCGCCCCGGGCTGGAATTTTGAAGGGAGTGCTTCATGGAGAAAAAGGGTCTGTATACAATTGCGGAGACGCTGGACACAGGCTGGCGCATAGCGGGGGCGCTCTTTTTTGTGCTCTACACCGTGGGCGCCCTGGGACACATCTACGACCCCACCCGGGCTCTTATGCTGGCCATGACCCCCTGGTTTCTGCTGACGCTGGGCGTGGTAACGCTCGTGCCGCTCCTGGTTCAACGGGAGATTACCCTCTGGGTCTGGATCGTCGGAACCTTTCTGGTGACCTACCTGCTGGAAGTTCTGGGGGTCTACACAGGGCTGGTCTTCGGGGGCTACCGCTACGGTCGGGGCATGGGATTCCCCGTCTTTGGGGTTCCTCCCCTGATCGGGTTCAATTGGGTTCTGGTCTGTCTGGGGGCNGCCAGGCTCGTTCAGGGCTGGCGGATTCCGCGCGGAGCAAAGGCGCTGGCTGCGGCTGTTCTGGCCACGGCCTTTGATTATCTCATGGAGCCCGTGGCGATCGCCCTGGGCTACTGGTCCTGGGTTGGTGGCGAGATACCCCTGCAGAATTATGCTGCCTGGTTTCTGATCGCCCTGGGGGCCGGGGTCTGTTACTTTTTTGCTCTTCCCGGGGTCAAGACCAGGCTTCCTCCGGTTCATCTGGGGGCCCAGATGCTCTTTTTCCTGATTCTCCGGATCTTCGGGGGCGTTTAGGTCCGGCCCGCCTCCTGGGACTCCTTCTTGGGCTTTCTCTTGTACAGGTGTTCGTCCGCCTTCTGTATGACCTCCTCTATGGAGCCCTCGAGGTGCGTGGCGTAGCCGAAGGCGATAGACAGCTCCTCCCGGGAATAGCGCTCCTCCAGCTCCCGGAAGTCCCTTCTGATGCGTCTTTCCAGCGTCCGGGCCTGGGTGAGGGTGGTGTCGTGGAGAAGCAGGATAAACTCGTCTCCCCCGTAGCGAATGGCCAGGTCCTCTCTCCGGCAGGAGGATTGAAGAATTCGGGAAAAGGAAAGAAGCACCGAATCGCCCGCAGGGTGTCCCCAGGTGTCGTTGATTCTCTTGAAATTATTCAGATCCATCAGGACAAGGCAAAAGGAACGGGGGGAGTAATGGCTGAGGACCTCGTAAAAATATCGCCGGTTATAGAGCCCGGTGTGGGGGTCGGTGATGGAGAGAGTGTAGATCCGCCGGTTCTCGTGGCTGAAATAGCGGTTAATCATGTGGAGGGCGACAACTATGATCGAGGTCGCGACAAGAAAGTGCAGAGCCAGATCGAGGGAGCGCTCCCCCGGCGCTGCGTAGGGAGCAAACTGCAGCGGCCGCAGGGGCTCGTAGAGAACGAGCAGGAGGGTGATGGCCAGCGACGAGAGGGGGAAGAGGTAGTCCCGGGGGTCCAGGGCCAGGCAAACCATAATCACGATGAAGGCCAGGGCATAGAAGGGCATGGCGCTGTGCGATCCCGGAGATGTTAGCCACGCCAGGGGAAGGTAGACCCAGGCAAGGCCTGCCATGTAGAGCCTCCTTGTCCAGGCGGCCTGGATCAGCCCCGTGTATCGTGAGTGGCTCAGAAAAAAACGTGACAGAAAGGGGAGGGCGTGGAAGCAGGCCGCCACCAGGGGCAGCCAGATATTAACGGCAGGCCGCTTGTTCAGGGCGTTCACCAGGGCAGCAAGAGCAAAGGCCGTGCCGGTAAAAGTCAGAACGATTCTGAAAATCCGTGTTTTTATCTCTCGGGAATACCTGTTCTGCAGGTGACGCCAGTCCACAGGATCCTTGCCTTTCTCTGTTTTCTCCGGAACAGGGTTCGCTGGAAATTCTCTGCGAAAGAAAATAATAGGGTGATCTCTACCGTGCTGGCAAGAAGATTTCCTCTCGGGGCGTGCAATTAATCAGGAATCATTCCGGTTCTTTTTTTAAAAAAGCCCAAATGTAAATACCAAAAGCTGAGAAAGTTGGTAAATGAATCTTTTATGCATTGACAGCATTTNCGTCGGTAGTATCATAAAGCAAAGACCTTTCAAGAGGAGGAGCGTTTTGATCGCAAAAAATTCAGGATCAAGATTAATGGGTATTGCAGGAGTGATCGCTTTTTTAGTGGCACCATCGGTTCTCTTTGCCGGTGGGTCGGGAGAAAAAGGGACCGATCAAGTTACACTCAGGATTGGAGAGCATCCGGGGCCTCACGTAGCACCCATGGAAGACTACTTCATTCCTCGCTATGAAGAGGAGACGGGGATTCGCATAGAGATGGAGGTTCTCCCTCCTGACCAGGTCTGGCAGCGGTTCCAGATGGACGCTCCCGATGGTGAGTGGGATATTGGCTACCACAGCCCCGGCTGGTTCGGATACTTTTACGAACATGTTGCAGACCTGACCCCTCATATGGCCCGNCACGGTTTTGATCCCTACCAGAACTATTCCGAGGCTGTTATCCAGTCTCATATGGTAAACGAGATGTTGCGCCCTGGTGAGATCATCGCGCTGGCCCGGAATCCCCAGTCGCCTATCATGGCGTATCGAACTGACTGGTTCGAGCACCCCCAGGAGCGGGATGCCTTCCGCCAGAAATACGGTCGCGATCTGGAGCCGCCCACCACCTGGGAAGAGCTCTATCAGGTAGCATCCTTTTTCACCAGGTCCGCAGGGGAAACTGTGGCAGGGACAACCCTTCGGAATGATCTCTACGGGTACTCCGCCTCGATCAGCGAGCCGGGAGGAATGGCGAGAGCCTTTCTGGCAATCGTAAAATCCATGGGGCTCGACGGGTTCGATGAAGAGTTTCAAACCGATCTTGACGATCCGCTTCTGCTGGAAGGGGTCGAATATTGGACCCGGCTTGTTCGCGATACCTTTCCAGAGGACGCCCTGGCGTGGAACTTCCTGGAACACCTTGATTTCTTTGCCAGTGGGCGCCTTGCCATGGCAGAACTCTGGCCCGAGGGAGTAATGACAGTCGAGAGTGGCGCTTCCGAGGGGAATGTGGGGTACGCAGTATTGCCCCAGTGGCCAGGAAACCGGAAAAACCTCCCTGTGGGGCGCTCTTTTCTGGGTGGTGGGGGTGTGCTCGTCTTTGATACTCCCAATCAGGACCACGCCTACGATTTTCTGCACTGGCTTCTGGTTGAGAATGCCGTGGAGTTCACCATGATGACGGCCATGTTCGCCCTGAACGAGCAGTTCGAGAATCGGGAGATTCTTGAATCCCGTCCCTTCTATGCCGAGTTTCTGCCGGTTTTTCAGCAGCAGATGAAGCATGCCTTTCCCCGGCAGCCTATTGCAGAGTGGGGTGAGGTTATGTATACCCCGGTAGGTCAGTTTGCATCGGACGTTTTCTTCGGCGTTGAAACACCTCAGGCTGCGCAGCAGCGATTGGTCCGGAATATGAATAGCGTGTTTCGTCGGGAAGGCTACCTGAAGTAGGACAAAACAAAGAGTTCAGGGTTCTGCCGACTGTGCGCGGTCGGCAGAATTTTCTCAGATGATTTACTGGCCTTTTCCGAGGCGCGCGCATCCGGAAAGATTGGTGCAGGAGCTGCGAATGGCAACACAAAGATATTTCCGTCCCTGGTATTTCATATTTCCCGGGGCGATGCTGGGCCTGATCACTCTGGGGTATCCCATCGTTCAGGCGATCTACCACAGTTTCCATGCCGTAACCATGCGAAGACTTGGGGATGGGGTCTTCGTCGGAATGGATAACTTCGTGCAACTTTTTGGGGATCACCTTTTTTTGAGGTCGATTATGGCAACCATCTCCTTCACCCTGGGGAGCACAGTTCTGGCAGTAGCTTTTGGACTTTTTATCGCGAGTGTCATGAGCAGCCAGGGTATTCGGGGTACTGCTCTGGCCAGATTTTTTATGGCCTTCTTTCTTGTTCCCTTTGTTACCACCCAAGTTGTGACGGGCATTCTGGGTCGTCTGTACGTGTGGCAGAGCAGTTACGGTCTGGTTAACTTTCTGCTCGAGACGATTGGTCTGGAACGGGTAAGATGGCTTACCAGTATGGATCACGCCATGACCGCTACAGTGGTAACCAATGGCTGGCGCATGGCCCCTTTGGCCCTGCTCATCTTTTATGCGGCTCTGGCCACGATTCCCGATGAGATCGTCGAATCAGCTGAGGTCGATGGGGCGTCTTTTCTCACGCTCTGGTTTCGCATCAAGTATCCCATGATCCGCTTTCACCTGGGCTTTGTCTCTCTGATCATTCTGACCTCGGCGTTCAGGGAGTTTGATGTAATTTATGGACTCACTGGTGGTGGTCCTGGGCGCTCTACCGAGGTGTTGAGTATTCTGGTGTACCGACTGGGTGTTACGCAGGGGAATATGGGTATGGCCAACGCTGTGTCAGTGACGATGCTGGTAATCGTCTCGGTTATTACTATTGCAGCAGTAAAGATCGGAAAACTTGGAGCAATGAGCGAGTAAACTATGGGTGAAGCACAAAGGAAAATAAAGAATTATCGCTTGCGTCGACGCCTTTCCTACGGAGGGCGACTGGCTATTCTTCTTGGCTGGCTTGCTGTCTGCGTAGTCCCCATCCTGATTCTCGTGATGGCCTCGCTGAAGCCGACAAATCTCTTTCAGACGATTCCCGAGATTCTTTCGTTTCAGGGAATGACTCTGGAGAATTACAGCCGGGCTCTGCGGGGAGGGAACTTCTTCCTGTATCTGCGTAATAGTATGATAATTTCCCTGAGCGCTTTAGTGGTGGTCCTGGTAGTTTGCACACCCATGGCCTACGGAATTACCCGGCTCCCTTCAATTCGGCAAAAAAATATTGTGGTTTTCTCTGTGCTGAGTACGCGGTTTCTTCCCTATGTTGTTCTGGCCATGCCCATGTTCATGCTCTTCCGGCAACTGGGAATCTCGGGAACGCTTACGGGGGTTATTCTGGCGCATCTGGCAATGCAGATGCCCATGATCGTATGGCTCATGCTGGGGTTCTTTTCGGGAATACCCCTGGAGGTGGAAGAAGCTGCCGTCATCGATGGGTGCTCGCCCTTCCAGACGTTCTGGCGAATCTCTCTTCCCATGGTTTTGCCGGGATTGAATGCATCGGCCATTCTGGCGCTTATCATTTCATATAACGAGTTTCTCTTTGCCTTTTTTCTGGCGGGCAGGAACACGCAACCTCTGACGGTAGGGATCACCCGTTTTGTCGGCGGGGTCGATGTGGGAGCACAGTACGGAGTTGTTGCTGCCTACGGCAGCCTGATCATTATTCCCATCATTCTCTTTGCGCTTGTGGCAAACCGGTATATTGTGAGCGGCCTTACCCAGGGTGCTGTGAAAGGGTAACAGGGGACATGACAGATCGTATTCTCGTTGGTATCGATATAGGTACATCCAGTGTAAAAGTTTGTCTTCTCCAGGAGAAGAAAGGAGGCGTTCTGGGAGAGGGGCGCGGTTCCTATCCCACCTGTTCTCCCCGACCGGGGTGGGCTGAACAGGACCCCGAGGCCTGGTGGCAGGCCACGNTGGATGCCCTTNNTCAGGCGCTTCAGGAGGCTCGAAGTGCCCCGGAAAGCCGGGANGTGATCCTGGAAATAGAAGGGATCGGCGTTACCGGGCAGATGCATTCGTTTGTTCTTCTTGACCGCCATCACCGGATTATTCGGCCCGCCGTGACCTGGATGGATTCCCGGGCAAAGGGNTTGATTCCGGAGTTTCATCAGATGATCAACGGGGGCAAGCTGAAAGGAAGCCTGNTCAACCATCCCTCGCCGGGGCTTACGGCGCTACCTCTTCTGTGGCTTTCAAGATACGAACCGGATGCACTGGCTCGGGCGTCGGNCCTGCTCTCGGCCAAGGATTTCATCCGTTTTCGCCTTACCGGTGGGATCGCTGCTGATCCAACCGATGGATCGGCCACGCTGTTATTCGATCTTCCCCGTCGGGGATGGCTCGAAGATGTGGATCGTCTTCTTGGTCTTCCCGGGGATATCCTTCCGTCTCTTCAGGATTCCTGGACCCAGGGCGGGGTGTTGCGGAAGGAGCTTTTCCCCGTTTTTGGAGTCACCCGGGCAGTTCCTGTTGCTCTGGGATGTGGGGATCAGCAAGCGGCTGCCGTTGCCACTGGAATGATCACTCCCGGGGTGGTGCAGATGATGCTGGGAACGGGTGGCCAGATTTCCTCCCCCCTGGATAGGTGCCCCCGGGCGATTCCTTCGGGGCTTAATCTCTTTTGCCACCATCAGAACTGGCTGGTCCAGGGGAGTGTGCAGAATGCGGGCTCTGCTCTGACCTGGGTGCAACAGGTGATGAAAGCCTCCTGGCAGGAAATCGAACAGGCGGTGGCGCAAATACGAACCGGACGGAGGAGAAGGGGCGACTCATCGCCACCCTTTTTTGTCCCCTATCTGACAGGAGAGCGTTCTCCCGTGACGGATCCTTCAGCGACGGGGAGTTGGATGCTCCTTCGCCAGAGTACCTCCAGGGAAGAGTTACTCTATGCGGCTCTGGAGGGTGTCGTTTTCAGTCTCACCGAGGCCCTCGGCAAGGTGCGCGGGGTTCTTCCTTCATCGGTTGCGACCGGTTCCGGTGGCGATTATGTGCGTCTGGGGGGCGGGGGGACCCGTTCCGAGGCCTACGTGCAGCTTCTGTGTGATTCTGTGGGGGAACCTCTGGCGATTCTGCCCGAGNTGAACTCCACAGCACGAGGTGCCGCGCTGTTGGGAGGTGTTGCGGCGGGATGTTACGCCTCTCTTGANGAGGGAGTTCGGGCGCTTGCTATCGAGCCTGAACGTATTGTANACCCCGAGACCGGTGAGACGGACTGGTTGCGGGAGCGGCGCGAGATCGGGAAGGGGAATCCTCCGAGNTCGTAAACCCGGAGAAAAATTCCCCCNGAATTCATTGCTCCGGGGGACTATTAGCTCATCATGAGGGTATGATCGAGGAATCCCGCACCAGAAAT
The DNA here is from genome assembly GCF_000373545.1 of Alkalispirochaeta alkalica DSM 8900. GTDB lineage: Bacteria > Spirochaetota > Spirochaetia > DSM-27196 > Alkalispirochaetaceae > Alkalispirochaeta > Alkalispirochaeta alkalica. The sequence goes on along the minus strand of NZ_KB891760.1, from coordinate 99,559 downwards.
TCCGGCTCTGCGCAGATTTTTGCTGGTGCTCGCCGGGGGTTCTGGAGTCGCAGGAGCATGGTCTCCACGGCGAGTTCACCCAGGGTTGCACAGGGCTGGCGCAGGGTGGTGAGGGGAATGCGGGCGTATTCGGAATATTTCACGTTGTCAAATCCGATAATCCGCAGGTCCCGGGGAATCTCCAGTTTCAGCCGGTAGGCTGTGTGCATCAGGGCGATCGCCGTGGCATCGTTGGCACAGATAATGTTCCGGGCACCGTCGTCTACCAGGGCCTGTGTAAAGGAGTCTTCCTGGGGCTCCCCGATGTGGACCCACTGGCTGTCCATGGAGATGCCCCGTTCGGCCAGGGCAAGCCGGACTCCCTGGAGGCGTTCACCTACGGTATAGGCGGACTTCTCGCGGTAGAGGAAGTCGATCCGTTGGGCTCCCTGGTCAAGATAGTGGAGGGCTGCCAGATAGCCTGCCCGGGTATTGTCGATCCCCACCAGATCGAAGGAGCTCCGCCGGGGAAAGGGGAGGTAGTCGCTGTCGAGCATCACCACCGGTATTCCTGACTTCTCCAGNTGTTGGACGATCCGGGCGTTGGTCTCTTCCCGGGTGGGTACCAGCTCCAGAGGCACAAAGAAGAGGCCGTCCACGCCTTGGGCGATGTAGCGCAGGCAGACCTCCTCGAAATCCGAGGCGATCGTCTCGGTCCCGTGGGCCGAGGAGTCTCCCCAGAGNAGATGGAAGTCGTGGAGGCGTGAGAGCTGGGCGATCCGTCCNCAGATGGGTTCNAAAATTTCCGTTACTCCCAGTTTGGGGATCAGCAGGCCGAAGTACCTGGCGGTGCTGCTTTTCTCNGTGTCCATCCGCGAGAGGGGACTCACGAAACTNCCTGACCCCGCCCGTCGGCTGATAAACCCTTCCTGCTGAAGCCGCGTCAGGGCCTTTGCAACGGTTGGGCGCGATACCTGGTAGCGCTCCACCAGTTCCCGCTCGGTGGGCAGTTGTGCGCCCGGCGGAAAGACGCCCCGGGTGATCTCTTCCAGGAGGTTGTCGTAGATTTGCTGATGTTTTGGCTTATTTTGTGTATACATAATGATCGATTTGAGTATACCACAGAAGGTCTGTTTTCGCACCATCGTCGTGCATCCAGGATGCCCGGGGTGTTGCCTCAGGGTGGACGAGGTCTCTGCGGGCCAGTAGGATAGCGCCCTATGAAGATACTCTACGTGGCGGAGATTGTGGGAAAACCCGGGCTCCATTGCCTGAAATCCATCGTCCCGGCGATGNGGGAAGACCGGAAGATAGACCTGGTAATCGCCAACGGCGATAGCGTTACCGGCGGGTTCGGCCTCGGAAAAAACCACTCGATCATGTTGAAGAAGATGGGGGTCGATGTGATNACCGGCGGGGATCAGCTCTTTTTCAAGAAAGACATGACCGAACACATCGATCAGGCCCCCTGGATTCTGCGCCCGGCGAATCTCTGTCCCGATACGCCCGGACGGGGCTGGCGCCACTACACCGTCACCCCCGGAAAGGGGGATCCGCCCGAAGAAGAGACCCCGGAAACGGAGGTGGTCCCGGAACGCGTGGCCGTCATCAGCCTTTTGGGTCAATCGGGGTTCGACCGAATCCACGGGAGCAATCCCTACGATACCCTCTCTTCCCTGGTTGATCGGTTGAAGAAGAGAGCCTGCGCGATCATTCTGGACTTTCACGCCACCACGACGGCCGAGAAGTACACCATGTTTCACCACGCCGACGGGATGGTTACCGCCGTAATAGGCAGCGGTCAGCGGGTTCAGACGGCCGACGCCCAGGTGATGCCCTCGGGTACGGCTGTTATCTGCGATGCCGGGCGCACGGGGAGCAGGAGTAGTGTTGGAGGCTTTGCCCCGGGGCCGGAGATCAAGAAGTATCTTTCCCGGTTGTCGGCGAAGTCCGAGGAGTCCTGGGAGGATCTNCATCTCCAGGGTGTCCTGCTGGAGGTCGATTCGGCCACGGGATATCTTCTGAGCTTTGAGGCGATCAGTCTGCCGTGTCAGCCTCCGGCGTGAAATACCACGCGGGCCGGGTGATGCGCTGGAACCCGGACCAGCGGGACCTGCTGGTGCTGCCCCGAAAAGAGGGGTGCCGCGCCTGCGGGGGGGATCGGTGCAACAGACGACACCGGCTCCTGCGAGTCGCCGTNCCGNCGGGGATCCCCGCTCCCCGGCCGGGGGAGATGGTTCGATTTTATACGCCCCCCGGGGCGTTTTTGCGCGGGCTTGTGCGCTTTCCCGGGGCACCACTGGCAGCGGGGGTGTTCTGGCGGGTCTTTCTGCCCGGAGGTACCGCGCTCGCTCTTCTGGCTGGTGCTGNCGTTNTGGGGGTGGTCCTCGTCCGGGGTTCCTCCTGGCAGGACCTACCGGTGCTCCATACCGCTTCCGGGGGCAGCCCCGCTCCCGCAGAGAGGGCATCCTCCGNGGACCCTCTCAAACCCGAAGATCTCCGCCAGGATGTGTGAGACCTCGTCCTTGACGTTGTCCATATCGGCCGGTGCTCCCCGCAGCTTCTGAAGAGATGTCTGCCCCCTGTCGGTGATCCCGCAGGGTATAATCCAGGAAAAATGGGAGAGATCGGTGTTTACGTTACAGGCAAAGCCGTGAAAGGTAACTCGTTGCCGCAGGGCAACCCCCAGGGCGGTGATCTTCTCGTTGCCCACCCATACCCCCCGGTGCAGGGGATCCCGNTGTGCCTGGATGGCGTAGTGCCGGTCCAGNAGGAGGATAAAGGCCTCCTCCAGAAGGTGAACATAGAGCTTGAGGCTCCGTAGATGCTGGCGGAGGTCCACGATCAGGTACCCCACCAGTTGTCCCGGACCGTGGTACGTGGCTTCCCCGCCCCGCTCGATGCGTTCGATCGTTGCTCCCGCCTTGTGGAGCACCTCTGGGGGCGCCAGGACATCGCCTTCGTCGGCGCTCCGGCCCAGGGTGATCACGGGAGGATGTTCCAGAAGCAACAGCGTATCGGGGATATCCCCCTGCTGGCGTTTGCTCACCAGCTCGTGTTGGAGCGNCAGAGCCTCCCNGTAGGGAACCATGCCAAGATCGTGCACCGCCAGGGGAGCCCCCTGTCCAAGAGAACCCCGCACCGTTAGCGCAGGCTCCTGGCCATGGCGTTGATCGTCTCGGCCATNTTGTCCAGGGAAGCCTGGCGATGGATGTAGCCGTTCTCCCAGGCCACGCGGGGCATGCCGTAGACGATGCTGGACTGTTCATCCTGGCCGATTGTCATGCCCCCGGCCTCGTAGATNTCTCCTATCTCCCAGGCCCCGTCGCGGCCCATGCCGGTCATCAGGATGGCCATGGCCTGGTTTCCGTAGGCNCGTGCTACCGACTTGAAGAGGACCCCCGCCGAGGGGCGGTGGCCGTTGCAGGGATCGCCCTGGTTGAGGGTGANGGTNGCNCCCAGGGGCCGNCGGTTTACCTCCATNTGGTAGTTCCCCGGAGCGATCAGAACCCGGCCGGGTTTTATCAGATCCCCGTCGGAGGCCTCCAGTACTTCCAGGGGNCAGATCCTGTTGAGGCTGGCCGCAAACTCCGTGGTAAAGCCCGGNGGCATATGCTGGACCACCANGATGGGGACACCGATGTCTCCGTCCAGGTCGGCAAAGACCCGGCGCAGGGCGTTGGGGCCACCCGTGGAGATCCCCAAAGCGATTATTTCCAGTGTGCCCGGCCGTGCCTGGGGTGATTTTTTCACGGGTTTCTGGGGAGGCTGGTATGCCTCGGCNGGCGCCGCGCCGGGGATCTCCCGGGGAGGCGCTTCCTCGTGACGGGGCACCCTGGTGGCGTAGTCCCGGGGTGGTTCGGGAGGCGTCTCGCCACGACTGCGGAGGTACTCTCCTCCGTAGGCACGGATCATGGTGACCAGCTGATCGCCCACAACGTGAAGNTCGTGGGACACCGCGCCCGAGGGTTTGGAGATGAAGTCGCTGGCCCCCAGGGAGAGGGCCTCCATGGTGATGCGGGCTCCCTTCTGGGCGATCGAGGAGAGGATTATCACGGGGATATCGATCCCCTGGTCCCGCCGGGCCTGGAGGAACTCGATCCCGTTCATCTTCGGCATCTCCAGGTCCAGGACGATTATATCGGGATTCAGGCGGGGGATTTTTTGCAGGGCGAACTCCCCGTTCATCGCCGTTCCGGCTACGGCCAGTTCCGGTGCGCTCTCGATGATTCTGCTCACGAGGTTTCGCATGAGGGCCGAGTCGTCGACAACCAGCACATTGATNTTTTTTTCTTTACTCACCTGATTCTCCTGGAAGTACTACCCGGGGTGTGGTTACACGTCTTTTGCATAGATACAGGCCCAATCAGTCTTGAGAAAGGAAAACTGGGTTTTCATTCCGAAGAGAGATTCGCTGTGGCCAATGAAAAGGAAGGAGTGATTCGCCATGGCGTTCCAGAAGCGATCTACCACAACTTTTTGGGCGGGTTCATCGAAATAGATCAGGACATTCCGGCAAAATATTACATCGAGGTTGCGCTTTCCGCTGTCGTGTTTCAGGTTGTGGTAGTCGAAGGTAACCAGTTTTTTGATGGAATCCTTTACCTGATAGCCCCCGTCCTTTTTGTCGAAGTACTTGGCCAGGGGTTTTTCGGGAATACCCGTGACGCGGCTGTCGGGGTAGAAGCCCTGCTGACCCGTGAGAACCGATTTAAGGCTCAGGTCGGATGCGAGGATTTCTATGTTGAACCCCGGAGGCAGGAAGTCCAGAAGTTCCATGGCGATGGTATAGGGCTCCTCGCCGGTGGAACACCCGGCGCTCCAGACCCGGAAGGTNCGGTCACCCCGGTCGCGCTTGTACTTGACCAGGTCGGGNANAACGTAGTTTTCGAAGGTCTGCCAGTGGGCGGCGTTGCGGTAGAACCGGGTAAGGTTTGTTGTGACCGCATCGAGGAGCACCTTCAGCTCTTCCTGGTCAGATCGGACGTGGGAGAAATATTGCCCCACGGTCTCGATCTTCTCTGCCTTGAGCCGCTCCTTGAGGCGACTCTCCAGAATCGTGCGATTCGATTCCGAGAAGTGAATTCCGCTTTCATCGTAAATCAGGTTCCGAAAGCGCGTAAAATCGGCATCGCTTAAAAATTCAGACATTTTTTCTCCACCGCCTCGTATGCTAGTCAAGAATAATTCTTGCACATAACGGCTGTCAAATCCAGTTGTTTTTTGACTTACTTCATGTTCAGAACCTCGCGCTGCAGGNGGGGATGATTGCAGGATTACCGTTTACGAGCCGGGTTTCCCTGTAATCATCCCGGCGTGACCTGGACCGGACGCTCCGTCGTGGCCTGGTTCCGTTCTGCCGAACCTTCTGTCTCTGGTCCCGCTGCTTCGGGGAGATCGGGCGAAGAGAACCAGAACGTGAGGGGATTGCGAGGGGATTGCGAAAAGCCGGGCCTGCGGGGTTGCTATTCACCCCGCCGAAGGTAATAATGTGAACCCCGATGAACAAGTATATTTTCGTGACCGGTGGTGTCTGTTCGAGTTTGGGAAAGGGCGTTGCCGCAGCGTCTCTGGGGAGCCTTCTGGAAAGCCGCGGCCTCACAATCCGGATGATCAAGGTTGATCCCTACATCAACGTTGACGCCGGGACCATGAGTCCCTATCAGCACGGCGAGGTCTACGTNACCGACGACGGGGCCGAGACCGATCTGGATCTCGGCAACTACGCCCGCTTTACCAAGTCTACCCTCTCCCGGGCAAACTCCATTACCACGGGGCAGATTTACCAGGAGGTCATCCAGCGCGAGCGCGAGGGCCGGTATCTGGGTCGGACGGTTCAGGTGATTCCCCATATCACGGACAGGATCAAGCAGCGCATTCGCCAGGTAGGCGACGAGGCCGGCGTGGATCTGACCATTGTCGAGGTGGGTGGAACGGTGGGGGATATCGAATCCTTTCCCTTCCTGGAGGCGGTTCGCCAGATGATGCACGAGCTGGGCAAAACGAACGTCCTCTCGGTTCATCTGACCCTGATTCCCGTGGTCGCCAACGGTGAGCTCAAGACAAAACCAACCCAGCACTCCGTGAAGGAGCTTCGGGAGATCGGCATTCAGCCCGATATTCTCCTCTGCCGGGCTCCCCTGGAACTGCCCGACGACGAGCGNCGGAAGATCGCACTCTTTACCAACGTTGAGCACGACAGCGTCATCTCTGCCTGCGATGTGAAGCGGTCTCTCTACGAGATTCCCCTGATGTATCACCGCCAGGGGCTGGACCGGGTCTGTCTGGAACGGCTGGGCCTGGAGGTTCCTCCCGAAGATCTCTCGGAATGGGAGCACGTGGTTTCTGTTGTGACCGGCGCCGAGCGACAGGTACGGATCGCCGTGGTGGGCAAGTATATCGAGCTGAGCGACACCTACAAATCCGTTGATGAGGCGATCATTCACGGTGCGGTAGCGCAGGATCTGCGGGTGGAGCTCGTAAAGGTCGATTCGGAGCGACTCGACCGTTCTCCCCGGGGGCTCGAGGAGGCCTTCGCCGGGGTCGACGGGATNCTCGTTCCCGGAGGATTTGGCGGGCGCGGCGTGGAGGGCATGGTGGCTGTGGCGCGCTTCGCCCGGGAACGGAAGATTCCCTATTTCGGAATCTGCCTGGGCATGCAGATCATGGTGATCGAGTACGCCCGATCCGTTCTGGGGTACGAGAGTGCCGACAGCACCGAGTTTGCCCCCGATTGCGAACACCCCGTGGTGAGCCTTCTGGAAGAGCAGGTGGATGTAAAGAACTACGGGGGAACCATGCGGCTTGGCCTCAGNGTATCCCGCCTGCTGCCCGACACCCTGATCCGCAGTATTTACGGCAGGGATGTCATCCACGAACGGCACCGCCACCGCTACGAGGTCTCCAACCTCTATCGGCAGCGGCTGGACGAGGCGGGCCTGGTAACGGGATCGGTGACGGAAGACTTCTCCCTGGTGGAATCGGTGGAGTGGCGGGATCACCCCTGGGGGCTGGGCGTCCAGTTCCACCCGGAGTTTGTATCCAAGCCCGTCGAGGCTCACCCCCTGTTCAGGAGCTTTCTCGGTGCGGCCGGGGCCTTTCAGGCGCAGCGGTCCCCCGGGGCNGACCGGTCTGCGCCCCCGGACCGGCCGGAAGATTCCGACTGATTCCGGGACTATCGATGGTTCTGCGGGCCCTTCTGCTGGCGGTCCTTCTTCCTGTCGCGGGTGGTTGTGCCCCCGATAATGCCCTTCCGGAAGGGGCCGACGGGGAGGGAGCGATCCCCCAGGTGGAGGTCCTGCAGGCCCGAATGGTAGTTGACCGGGATTATCGGGTGGAGATGAGGGTGGATCGGATCGCTACCTACCGGGACANGAACCTCCAGGTCTTTGAGGGGATATCCTTCCGGGAGTACGGCCCCGACGGGGCTCTGCGCCTGGAAGGCGAGGCCGACCGGGGAATCTTCTTTTTCGATTCCGAGAATATCGAACTCACCGGAACGGTCTGGTTCCATTCCTTTCAGGAAGAGGCCCGACTGGAGAGTTCCCATCTCTCCTGGGACCAGGCGGATCGCCTTCTGGCGGGCCCCCCCGACGGAAGGGTTTCCCTGCTTCGCGACGACGGGTCTGNCGTGGAGGGGACTGGCTTTCGCCTGAAGGGGCGCGAGAACAAAATCATCTTCTCCCGGGGAGTGGCGGGGCGTTTTTCGGCAGAGGAGTCTCCTCGGTGATTCCCTCACCCGGTACGGGTGCCGATACCGGTGCCCGGGGGCGNCGNGTCCCGGGTCTCCCCGTGGTTCTCTTTCTGGTGCTTTTTTCTTCGGGTATCGGGCCCTGGCTTCCCGGCTTTCGGGCTCCCGGTCTCCTGCCGCTTGGGGCCGAATCCTTCCGTTTTTCCGGCGATGAGACGGAAATCATTCTTGCCCGGGGACGGGAGCGCACGGTTCTGCGGGGCAANGCCCGCCTGGAAAGTTCCGATATCACCCTCCTGGCCGATGAGATCGAATTGTACGGTCCCGACTTCCGCTACGCCGAACCNCGAAAAAATGTGCGCCTCCTCGACGGAAAACGGGGGTTTTCCATCACCGCCGACACGGTCTGGTTCGACCGGGAAACGGAAAACTCCCGTGCCTCGGGGCAGGTCGTCGTGGATGACGAGGCAAACGGTCTCGTTGTGAAGGGCGGGTTTCTGGAAACCCGCCTGGGCGGGGACCTGCTCATTCTCCAGATGTCGGTACGGGTCCTGCGGGAGGATCTCACCGCCCGGGCCCAGTTTCTCCGGTATCGACGTCAGGAGGAGATTCTGGAACTTTCGGGGTTCCCCCGGGTCTTCTGGAAGGGCGATGAGTATCGAGCCACGCGGATCATCATGAACCTCGCCACCGACGAGATCGAGCTCCAGGGGCAGGTGGAAGGATCGATCTTCCTGGAAGAATCTGCCTCCCGGGAGGAGGAATAATGTCCGGGAGGAAGAACGATGAGTGAAACCACCCTGACCGTGGCGGGNGTAAAGAAACGCTTTGGCCGTAAGGAAGTGGTCCGGGGAGTGGATTTTTCCATGACCACAGGACAGGTTGTGAGCCTTCTGGGGCCCAACGGAGCGGGCAAAACCACACTTTTTTATATGGTGGTGGGGTTTATCTCGGTCACCGAGGGCCAGGTCTATCTGGGGTCCCGGGAGATTACGCGGTTGCCCATGTTTCGCCGCGCTCTGGCGGGAATATCCTACCTGCCCCAGGAACCATCGATCTTCAGAAAACTCACGGTTGAGGAAAACATCCTGGCTGTGCTGGAGCTCCGGAGNGATCTCTCCCGCAAGGAGCGGCTTTTTCGTGCAGACCAGCTTCTGGACGAACTGGGGGTCAGGGCCCTCCGGAAGCAAAAGGCCTTCACCCTCTCGGGGGGGGAGCGGCGCCGGACCGAGATCGCCCGGGCTCTGGCCATCGAACCGAAGTTCCTCCTCCTGGACGAACCCTTTGCCGGGATAGACCCCAGAGCGCGCTACGAGATCAAAAGCATCTGTCTCCACCTGGCAAACCAGGGAATCGGCATTCTCATCACCGATCACAACGAACGGGATACCCTGGAGATCTCGAGCTACTCCTACCTGATTAACTGCGGCGAGATCGTGGTGGCCGGGACACGGGAAGAGATCGAGGCCGACGAGACGGCGCGGCGGATTTACCTGGGCGACGATTACCAGCGATAATAGGCTGGCCGATGGGCCAGGCCGATGGGCCAGGCCGACGGGCCGGGCCGATAAAGGATGAGCTCCACCGATAAGCCGGCGGGGAACCCCGAAAAAATTGACAAAGGAGGCGGCCTCTCGCATTATGGATAGTATGCAGTTCCAGAAACCTGCGCTGGTGCAGCGCCAGGAGATGCGGCTCACCCCGCAGCTTCTGCAGAGTATACAGCTGATGACCCTCCCCCTGCAGGATCTGCAGCTTCGCATTCAGGAAGAGCTGGAGGCGAATCCCGCTCTGGAGCTGGTCTCGGAGACCCCTTCGCTCTCCCTGAACGACCGCGACGATTCCGGTGATGATTACGATTATTTCGAGAACTCCTCCGATCCGGGTTACGCTTCGGGAGAGTCCTTCCACGGCGATGAAGAGAGCAAGAGAAACTTTCTGGAGGGGGCCCTCTCCAGGCCCGAGTCGCTCCACGAGCATCTCCTGTGGCAGTTGCGGTTGCAGCCCATTTCTGCGCGGGAGTTCCGGGTGGGGGAGCTGCTGATCCTCAACCTGGACGACAACGGCTTTCACCAGGAGCCGCCGGACCTGCTCGTCTCCGACGACGACCGGCCCTTGTTGGGTCCGCTCATGGAGATTATCAGGACCTTCGAGCCCGTGGGATGTTGCACCGCCGGTTTCCGGGAATCCCTGCTTGTTCAGGCCGGGCTGGTGGTGGATCCCCCGCCGGGGTTGCAGGAGATCATCGCCGATCATCTGGACAAACTCGAACGGGGTCATCACCAGGAGGTATCCCGGCTGCTGGGCCTCTCTCCGGAGGAGGTTCAGGAGGCGCTGGAGGTGCTTCGTTCGCTCACACCCTATCCGGGGCGGATGTTTTCCTCCGATGCTTCCGGGTACGTGATTCCCGATCTCCTCCTGAAGCGTGAGGAGGGGCAGTTCATCCTGGTTCTGAACGACGAGCAGATTCCCGTTCTGGGCGTGAACCCCTTCTTTTCCCGGGTTGCCGCCGGGGACAACCGCGAGGCCCGGACCTTTGCCGGCCGCGGCGTGCGTGAGGCCCAGTGGTTCATTCACGGGATACAGCAGCGCAACGAGACCCTGCTTCGGGTTGCCCGGGCGATTCTGGAGTTTCAGCGGGACTTCTTCCTGAAGGGCAAGAAGTATCTGGTGCCCCTGGCGCTCAAGGATATCGCTCAGGAGCTGAATTTGAGTGAATCCACCGTTTCCCGGGTTACAAACGGTAAGTATATTCAGACCGAGTGGGGAATTTTCGAGTTGAAGCACTTCTTCTCGAATCGTGTAGCCGGTGCGGGCCCTGGTGGCGCGCAGTACAGCAAGGAGGGTGTAAAGGAGATCATACGGGAAATTCTGGAAGAGCAGGATTCGCAGGGAAAACGGTTTTCCGACCAGAAACTTGCGGATCTTCTGGCTCAGCGGGGGATAAAGATCGCCCGCAGGACCGTTGCAAAGTATCGCAGCGAACTGAAAATCAGCTCGTCCTACGAGCGTTGACACACGAACCGGAGGTTTATTGATGAACGTTACGATTAAATCGGTACATTTCGATGCGAGTGAATCTACGCGAGAGTTTCTGGAAGAACGCTTACAGAAGATCGATTTTGCCACCGACAAGATCGTGGATCTGGACTTTACCCTCACCCGGGAAAAGGATCACCAGTTCGAGATAGAAGCGAAGCTTCACTTCCGGTGGGGGCTGCGGGCCGTGGTGAAAACGAAGTCCTATGATCTCAACCAGGGCATACACGAACTTGTGGACAAGGTCGATATGAAAGTGCGAAAGGAAGTGGAAAAGGTTCAGGAGCACAAGGCCTGATCCTCCTGTTATGGAACAGTTTACCGTTTTAGATCTGCTCGATCTCGATCTGAAGGAAAACAACGATCTCGGGCTCGTCTGCATTGGCGGGCGGAGCGGTCTTTTGCGCCGCATCGAGACACCCGAGCTGAATCGGCCCGGCCTTGCCCTGAGCGGCTTTTTTGATCTCTTCGGGGCACAGCGGATACAGATTTTCGGACGGGGAGAGCAGGCCTATCTGGAGCGGCTTGAGCAGCAGGGAACCCTCGAATCGGTGGAGCAGCTCTTCCAGAGCAGCATTCCCTGCTGCCTCTTTACCCACGGGCTGGAGCCGACCNCTTCCTTTGCGCGGCTCGCCGAGATCAGCGGGTGCCCCCTGCTCCAGACGCAGCTCGATACCAGCGAGTTCACCATGCGTCTGATCCGGGCCCTGGGGAACGTCTTCGCTGCACGAAAGACGATCCACGCTACCCTGGTGGAGGTCTTCGGGATCGGCATGCTCCTGCTCGGGGAGAGCGGGGTCGGCAAGAGCGAGGCCGCGCTGGAGCTGATCGAGCGGGGACACCGGCTNGTCGCGGACGATGCCGTGGAGATCCGCCGTGTGGCGGGGAACATTCTCATGGGGCAGGGGGCAAATCCCGCCCTGGGTCATCACATGGAGATCCGGGGGCTGGGAATTATCAACATCGCGCACCTCTCCGGGGTGGGATCGATCAGGGACAAGAAGCAGGTCCAGCTGATCTGTCGCCTCGAGGCCTGGGACTCCACCAAGGAGTACGACCGCATCGGCGCCGACGAGCAGACCTACGAGATCCTGGGGGTGGCGACTCCCTACATAGAAGTCCCGGTCAAGCCGGGACGAAACATTCCTATTATTATAGAAACGGCGGCAATGAATGAACGTCTCAAGAAAATGGGGTATTATTCTGCCCGCGAGTTTAACCAGAATGTGATGCGTTGGCTCGATAGCGAAAACGCGCGCAAGGCATACTTGCAAAAAAAAGGTATTTAGCGAGGTAACGCACTATGACGGAGAAGGATGTGGTGGTACGAAACCGTGCGGGAATCCACGCACGACCCGCCGCAATGATTGTGCAGGCAGCTGCCAGGTTTTCATCGCATATCGAGTTTTCCACAGAGCACGAGACGATAAACGCCAAGTCTATCATGGGAATTATAACGCTGGGGGCCGGGTATCAGGCCATGATCCGGATCAAGGCCGACGGNGACGATGAGGAGGAGGCCGTGGAACAGCTGGTTCAGCTCTTTGAGAGCGGATTTGAGGAGTAGCAGGNGGAGATCTCCCTCGCGACGTGTCCAGCGGACCACCTCGGCATCGCTCACGGCGGTGCTGAGCCTGGGTACACTGTATCTTACGGTGGTGGTCCTGGCGGTTCTTCTCTCCCGTGAGCTCGGGCGGGGGCCTGAGCGCTTTCAGGTCAGGCTCGCCGTCTTCTTCGCTCTCCTGGGAATGGTCGTCTCGGCGGTNCTTCTGGGGATCGTGGCGCTGAATCTGGTGCGGCTCTTTCGCGACAGGCGGCGGGGTGTGGCGGGAAGCATGCTGAAGAGCAAGCTCTCCGTCTTCTTCCTCGTTGTTGTGGGGCTCTCGGCGATTCCCCAGGGGGTGCTGTCGGTCAACTTCCTCTCCTCTGCCAAGGAACTCCTCTTTCACGTCGGCACGGAGGAGGCCCTTTCACAGGGCCTTACCCTGGCCCTGGCCTATCATGACCGGCACGTCCGGGACCTGCGCCACCTCGCGGCAGAGACGGACCTGGAGCAGCTTCTGGTGCCGGAGCGATCTCCTCCCGAGGGGGCCCGACTCTGGGCGAACCTGCAGGGCCGGCTTCCCTCGCTGGCGGCGGTGCAGATCTTCGACAGGTTAGGNCGGGACTGGTTNTTCGCGGGACGGCAGGATCTTCGCCTGGAGCGGTTGTATTCTCCCGCTCTTCCCGGCGAGACGGGCCCGAAGGAGGAGCCCCAGGTCCGCAGCCTGTCGCAGGGAGACGGGGAGTTTCTGCGACTCGATCTTCCCCTGGACCATCCCTCGGCAGGGCACGTTATTATCACCACGGCGCTNCCCGAGGGGTTCGAGANGGCATCTCTCGACATGGCCCGGGCCATGGGGTTCTTTCAGCGATTGCAGGAGATCAGGCCCCTTTTTGGTATCTTCGCGGGGCTTGTCTACGGTTCCTTTTTCATTCCGATCATGCTCATGGCGGTACTCACCAGTTTTTTTCTGGCCGATCGTATCATCCGGCCGATCGAATCCCTGGAAGAGGCCACCCGGCGCGTGGCCGAGGGTGACTATTCGGTGCGCATCCTGGGGCGGCCCTCGGACGACCTGGGGTTGCTGGTGATCTCCTTCAATAATATGGTAACCGATCTTGACCGGGCCCGGCGGCGGATGGCGCAGGCCGAGAAGGTTCAGGCCTGGCAGGAAATCGCACAACGTCTGGCCCACGAGGTCAAGAACCCCCTTACCCCGATCCGGCTCGCCACGGAACGCCTGCGGCGGAAGTATCAGACGGGAGCTCCCGATTTTCCCGAGGTTCTGGAGCGCACGGTCGATACCATCCTGAGGGAGGTGGATACGCTCTCGTCGCTTCTGAACGAGTTCCGGTCCTTTGCCCGTCTGCCCCTGCCCTCCTTCGCGCCCGTGCTGCTGAAGGATCTCGTCCGGGAGGCCGTCAGCGTCTTTCAGGCCGACCACCGCATAACGATCGACACCGCCGGGCTCGATCCGGGGCAGATGCTGTTGCTCGATGCGGGGCTGATGCGGCAGGTCATTGTGAATCTGGTAACCAACGCCGCCGAAGCCTCTCCCCGGGGGGTGATCGTGCGGTTTCACAGCGATCTGGTCCGGAAATCGGGGAAGGAGTATTGCCGTCTGCGGGTCGAGGATAACGGACCGGGGGTTGCCCCCGATCTGGAGGAGTCGATNTTTCTTCCCTACGTGACGGGAAAGCGCGACGGTACCGGCCTGGGGCTGGCGATTGTGGAGCGGATTATTTTTGATCACCGGGGCCGGATCTCCTGCGAGACCACCCCCGGCTCCGGTACGGTATTTGTCATTGATCTTCCCCTGGAGGAGTGTCAGGAGACGAGGGTGTAATGAAGACNGTTCTTGTTATTGATGACGAGGAGGGGATTCGCCAGATCCTGGCGGATATTCTCTCCGACGAGGGCTACCGGGTTATCACGGCCGGGGACGGTATCGCCGGCCTGGGAATGCTGAACGAGGAATCCGTGGACTGTGTGGTTCTCGATGTATGGCTTCCTGGCCGGGGAGGGCTGGACCTGCTCGACGATATCCTGTCCGATGACGCCCATATGCCCGTGGTGATTATCAGCGGCCACGGATCGATCGACATGGCGGTGAAGGCTGTGAAACGGGGAGCCTTCGACTTCATCGAGAAGCCCCTCAGTCTGGACCGGATCACCAGGGTTGTCCGGCTGGCGCTGGAGATGAAGGATCTGCGCCGGGAGAACGAGGTTCTCCGCAGATGCGCCGCCCCGGCGGGCCGTTCGCGTCTGGAAGGGACAAGCCCTTCCCTGAGCAAGGTCAGGGAGATCATCGACCAGATCGGCGAGAGCGATGCCCGCGTTCTGATCACCGGAGAGAACGGTACCGGCAAGGAGCTGGCTGCCCGGGAGATTCATAACGCCAGTACCCGCCGGGACCAACCCTTTGTGGCGGTGAATTGCGCGGCNCTCCCCGAGACACTGATCGAGACGGAGCTCTTCGGCCACGAAAAGGGAGCCTTCACGGGAGCCCACGCGGTGCGACGGGGGAAGTTCGAGCACGCCCAGGGGGGGACGCTCTTTCTGGATGAGGTGGCCGATATGTCTGTCGGTGCNCAGGCCAAGGTGCTTCGGGTTATCCAGGACATGCGCGTGCAGCGGGTGGGCGGCGAGGAGACGATCGCCGTGGACGTCAGGATTATCGCCGCGACAAACAGGGATCTNGCCCGGGAAATCCGCAGGGGAACCTTCCGGGAGGATCTCTTTTTCCGGCTGAACGTGGTCCCGCTCCACATGCCACCCCTGCGGGAGCGCAGGGAGGATATCCCCCTTCTTCTGGATCTCTTTCTCCAGGAAGCTGCCCGGGCACGGGGTGCCGAGAAGCCCCTGGTGTGCGANCCCCTGGCTCTGGAGGAGCTCTGTGCCCACCCCTGGCCGGGGAACGTCCGAGAGTTGAAGAACTTTGCCGAACGGGTTAGCATCATGTCTGCCGGAAACGTNCTGACNCGGGAGGAGGCCCTGCGTTTTCTGGGAGGTCCGTCCCGGAGCACACCCCGGGATGAGGGCGGGAAGGGGCCGTGCCTGGCCGATTATCTCGATCTGGGGCTTCACGAGGCCCGCGATCGCTTTGAGAGGGATTTCTTGAAGGCCACATTGCGTGCCCACGACAATAATATTTCCCGTACCGCCCGGGCCCTGGGAATGTACCCCAGCAGTTTGCACGGCAAAATCAGGAAGCTTGGTATCGAGGTAGAACGATGAGATCCATTACGCCACGACAGCAGGAGGTCCTTGAGGCGATCCAGGATTTTATCCGGGAAAAAAAGTATCCTCCTGCCATCCGGGACCTCTCGGAGCACTTCGGAATCTCCGTCAAGGCAGCTCACGGGCATGTGAAGGCCCTGGAACGAAAATCCATGATCCGNTGCAATGGNAACCGCTCCCGGGCTATCGAGATTCTGCACCACCAGGACGCCAGGGATGAGCCNGCGCTCCGGAAGGTGCCCCTTCTGGGAACGGTCGTGGCGGGAACGCCCGTTCTTGCCGAGGAGAACTGCGAAGGNACCGTGGATGTTCCCGAATCGCTCCTCCGGGAGCGCGAATACTTCGCCCTGGAGGTCCGNGGCGACAGCATGACCGGCGCGGGAATCCTCGAGGGAGACATCGCCATTATTGCCAGCACCCCCGTGGCAGAAAACGGCCAGATCGTGGTGGCCCTGGTGGACGAGGCGGTCACGCTGAAGCGGTTCTATCGCGAGCAGAGCAGGGTNCACCTCAAGGCGGAAAACCCCGCCTATTCGTCGATCTACACGCGGGAGGTCCGGATTCTGGGAACTCTGGCGCACCTCCTGCGGAGTTACGGGTAACCCCCCATGGCCCGAACCGTTCCCGCTCTGCTTCTTCATCTGGGGCCCGAGGAGGGGGAGAAGCAGGCCGCCTTTCTGGAGATTCGCGGCGCCCTGCGGAACACCTTCGGGGAGGATCTGGAAGAGCACTCGTTCTACGCCTTCGAGACGCCCCCCGATCAGGTGGTGGATCTTCTTCAGAANGGTTCGCTCTTCGGTTCGGCCTCTCTGGTGAGATACCGGGCGGTGGAGCAGCTGAAGCGGAAAGAGGATCTGCTCCCGCTGGTGCGCTACGCCAGGAGCCCCTCGGAACAGTCGGTGCTCCTTCTGGAGAGTTCCGAGGTCTCCCTTCACAAGGACCTGAAGGATGCTGTGGGAAGCCGGCATACCAAAATCTTCTGGGAGATGTTCGAGAGTCAGAAGAAGGGCTGGCTCTCGGGGTATTTTCGTCGCCACGACGCGCGGATAGACCCCGAGGCGCTGGAGCTTCTTCTGGAGCTGGTGGAGAACAATACCCTGGATCTCCGGCAGGAAGCGGACCGGCTCATGGCCTTCTTCGGGAGGCAGATCACCCTGGAGCACGTGGATCGGTACATTTATCATGCCAAGGAAGAGAATATCTTCACCCTCTTCGACGCGGTCCTGGCGGGGGATCTGGAGCACTCCCTGGATATCGCCGTGAAGCTGCTGGTTACCATGGAGGCCGTTCAGGTCCTGATGGGGCTCTCCTGGCAGGTGGAGCGCCTCTTTTCCCTCCAGACCCTGAGTGCTGCCGGGGTTCCCCGGGCCGAGCTGTTTCAGGAGCAGGCCCGGCGGTCGGGGCAGCGGATCGCGGGAAAACGGCTCCAGAAGACCCTCCTGGAGGGGCTCTCCCGCTATTCTCTNGAGGAGTGCAGGGCCATACGGGTTCTCACGGGTGACACCGACGGGCTGCTNCGTTCCGTCCCCGCTGCACTCCACGGGGGGATACTGCAGCAGTATCTCTACAGCGTGATCACCCGGAAGGGGCAGTGGAACGTGGCGGCGCCCTTCGCATCGCGACCCTGGGAATTTCCCGGTACAGCCGGTTTCAGGGGCGTCTAGCCCGGGGGGTGCTGCAGGAGCGGTCTGTTTCAGGAGTTCCGCGCGTTGCGAAGGTGATCCTGAACGGTTCGGGCCAGCTCCTCCGATATGCCCGTGCTCTTGGCGATAATGTCCAGGGGGGTTTCCAGGAGGCTCTCTTCCCGGGGAAAGGCTTTCATGATCCGCGCGGCCCGACGGGGACCGATCCCCGGCACGGCCTGGAGCAGGGAGGTGAGCGCTCCCGTTTTCTGGAGNGATCCCCGGTAGGTGGTGGCAAAACGGTGCGCCTCGTCGCGGACGTATTGAAGGAGGCGCAGAGCCGGGGTTCCCTCGGGAAGGCGCAGGGACTCCTTCTGGCCGGGAAGGAAGAGCTCCTCCTCCCGCTTTGCCAGCCCCACGATGGGGATGGGCAGTTCCAGGGCCGAAAGAATCCCCTGGGCAGCGCTGACCTGACCCTTTCCTCCGTCGATCAGGATCAGGTCAGGTCTGGGAAGCTTCTCGTTCTTCACGCGGCTGTAGCGCCGCGCCAGGACCTCCCTCATGGCTCCGAAGTCGTCCACNACCCCATCGGGGAGTGATTTGATGCGGAACCGCTTGTACTGCTCCTTGTCGGGAACTCCCCGGGAGAAACTCACCAGAGAGGCCACGGTGTGGTGCCCTCCCACCTGGGCGATATCGAACCCCTCGATCCGAAGGGGAGGGGTCGGGAGCTTCAGGAGGCGGGCCAGCTCTTCCAGGGCGGGCAGGTCACCGCGGGAGCGCTGGAGCCGCTCCAGTTCCTGCCGTGCATTTTCCGTGCAGAGTCGCAGGATGGCTGCGTCCCGGGTGGACTGGGGCGGGCTGATCAGTACCTCCCGGGAGAGCTCTTCCCGAAAGAAGCGTTCCAGGGGNGACACGTCCCCCAGCGATGCCGATGTGTAGAGCTTCTGCGGGGCCCGGCTGGTGGAGCTGTAAAACCGGAGCACAAACTCCACCAGGTTTTCCTCCTCCGATCCGGGGAGCTCGCCGTGGAAGGTGTTGCTGCCCAGGAGGTTTCCCTGGCGCATCTGAAAGACCACGAAGGCCGAAAAGGTCTCTCCCGTGGCGTAGCCAATGTAGTCGCGAACCTCCGGATCAAAATCCACGATCCGCTGCTCCGTTTCCATCTGATCCAGAGCTTTCAGGATGTCCCGGTATTCTGCGGCCTCCTCGAAGCGCAGGGCTTCGCCGGCGGCGGTCATCTTTCCGGTGATCTCCCTGCGGAGCTCCCCGGTTTTGCCCGAGAGGAGGGATTCGATCTTTTCCACGCGGCGCAGATACTCCTCGCGGGAGGTTTTNCCCGCACAGACGGCGGCGCACCGTCCGATATGATGGTACAGGCAGGGGTGNCTTCTCTTCTTGAGCGATGCCGAGCGNCATTTCCTCAGGGGATAGAGCTTTTCTATCAGCTCCAGGTAGTTTTCCAGACGGCTCATTCCGGGGTAGGGGCCGAAGTAGCGCGACCCGTCCTGAACGATGGTGCGGGTCTGAAAGACCCGGGGAAAGGGGTCGGCCGTGATCCGGATTACGGGATAGCTCTTTCCGTCTTTCAGGTCGATGTTGTACCGGGGGGCGTGGCGCTTTATCAGGTTGTTTTCCAGGAGAAGCGCCTCGTACTCGTTGCCCGTCACCAGATATTCGATCTCCCTCACGTGGGACATGAGGACCTTCGTCTTGAGGGGATTGTCTTTCAGAAAATAGGAGCGGACCCGGGCGCGGAGATTTTTGGCCTTTCCCACGTAGAGGATTCTCTCCTCGAGGTCCTTCATNAGGTATACTCCCGGTGAGGCNGGAAAGTTCTTCACCCTGCTTTTCAGATCGTCCTTCATAATGCCGATAAGATAGTACGGAATTATGGGTGCTCGTGTCATGTTGCCCGGGGCAACACATGCAAAACCTGGAGGTCTCCCGCGTTCTCTTCTTCGGGGGGCTTNCCTCGGGAGTTCTCTCCTTCGGGGCCTGGTCTGCCTGGTCGGTCTGGTTCTGATCGCCCCGGGGCTCCAGGCCAGTCCGGGAGTCGGGACGGTTCGCCTGGGTGGTCGCGACGGCTGGGACCGGGCGGCCTCCTTCACCAATCTTCGTCTTGTCCCGGGTTGGGAGGGCGGAGAGGATATCGCCCTCGATGAGGGGGCGCTGCCCGTGGCGGGACGGGTGGATCTTCTGGCAGATTTTGACGGCACCCTGGAAGATCAGACCGGAAACTATCGGGCCTCNCCCNAAGGGGTTCGCCTGGTNGGGACACCCCGCCGNAGGGGGAGCGCCGCCGCAGGGTTTGACGGCACGGGGGAGCTTGTCTTCTATCCCCGGCCGGGGGCTCTGTTTGCTCCCCGGCAGCAACCGGGAAGCTTTTCGATCGATTTCTGGCTCTATCCGAACCGCGTAACCCAGGGGGCAACGCTCTTCCGGTGGAAGGGGGCTCTTCTGGAGGGGCAGGATCCCGTGCTCCAGACGATCCGCCTGGAGATCTCCGACCGGAGACTTCACTGGGTATTTTCGCACGTCCTGGTCCGGGCCGATCGGGGCGGACTGGAACCTCTGGAAGAGGTGAGGCTCTCGGCGCGACGCGGTCTTGTCCCCCGGGTCTGGCAGCATCACCAGCTCCGCTACGATGCAACAACGGGGCAGCTCGCCTATCTGGTAGATCAGATTCCCGAAGACGTCATCTATATGAGTGAGAGCGGGCGCGAGGAGCCGGGAGTCTTTTCGCTGTATTTTGGCCACGACACGGGCGACGGGATCCTTCTCGGGCGAGGGTTTGAGGGGGCGCTGGACGAGTTCCGCATCTCCCGCTCCCCGGGTGAATCCTTCGGGAGATCTTCGGGCCACGTCGCCGGAGCGGAACCGCAGCTTTCGCGGTACAGCGGTTCTCCCGGGCGCATGATTACCGCTCCCCTGGACCTGGGAGGGAGTGGCGCGCGTCTTCTCTCGGTGGAATCCAGAGTTCAGACCCCCGGAAACACCGATGTTCGCGGATACTATCGTCTGGCCGACCTGGTGGTGAGCAGAGATGCTCCGGAGGCGCTTCCTGCGGAGTGGAATCCTCTGCCCTCATCGGGTATGATCAAGGGTGACGAACGGGGGCGTTATCTGCAGCTTCGCTACGATTTCCTCGCCGATGCGACCAGGGAAGAGAGTCCTCGCCTTCAGGAGGTGCGGATCGGCTTCGATCCCGTGGCTCCTCCGGCCCCTCCCCGCATCGTCCGGGGGACTCCCGTGCCGGGGGGNGTTCGTCTGGAATGGAGCGCCGTTCAGCATCCGGATCTGGCTGGGTACCGGGTGTACTTCGGTGAGCGGCCCCGTTCCTACACGGGATCGGCGGGGGTGGTGAGTCCCCTCCAGGCGGGAACGGAGCAGACGATCACAGTCCGTGGCCTGGAGCCGGATGTTCCCTACGTCTTTGCTCTGGAGAGCTACGATCGCCACGGCCAGGCTGGCCCGCTTTCGCGGGAAATTGAGGTGCGCGCAGGAAGAGAGGGGGAGCAATGAACCACACCGAGCTGCTCGACCGGGCGGTCAGCGCCTTCCGTGTGAACGACTACGAGATCGCCGAACGCCTCACCCTCGAGTTGCTCGAACGCTTTCCCGACCTTGTGGCCGGCCAGGTTCTGCTGGGCACGATCTACGGCAGGCAGCGGCGNATCGCTCCGGCCATCGAGCGTTACGAGCAGGCGATCATGCTGGACCCTCACAACGCCGAAGCCCTGAACAATCTTGCCGTGGTCTACCGCCAGATTGGTGATACCGATCGCGCCCTGGAGATGGTCCGGCGAGCCATCAAAATAGCCCCCGACAACGGAGAGATCCGGTACAATCTGGGAAACATCCTGAAGGACACGGGAAATCACGCCGAGGCGATTCAGGCCTACGAGCAGGCCCTGCGGATCGACCCCACCATCGCCGTGGCCTACAACAATCTGGGAACCCTCTACGATTCCAGGGGAGAAAAGGAACGGGCCGTCCAGGCCTTTCAGCGGGGGATCAGGGAAGACCCCAACCATCCCACCCTGAACTATAACCTGGGGAACTCCCTTTCGGCTCTGGGGCGCCTCGACGAGGCCGCCGAGAGCTACCGCACCGCCCTCAAGAGCCGTTCCGGCTGGCCCGATGCGTTGAATAACCTCGGGATCGTTCTGGACCGGCAGGATCGGACCGATGAAGCGCAGGAAGTTTTCCGGGAACTGATCGAGCTTCAGCCCGAAAATAGCACCGCCCATAACAATCTTGGCGCCGTTCTTGCCCGAACAGGGCGCGTGGATGATGCGATCCAGGCCTTCCAGACGGCTCTGGAGCACGCCCCCCGGTATCGCCGGGCCGCAGCGAACCTGGGCCAGGCGGCCACCCAGTCCGCCGATCCCGTCGTGGCGAAACGGGTTTTGCAGCAAATGCTGACCCAGGACCCCGATAATGTGGACCTGCGGAAAGGACTCGCCGGAGTTTTGACCCGGGCAGGCATGCACGGCGAAGCTTGCAGCGCCTGGCAGCGGGTTGTGGAGGATGATCCCCAGGACATTACAGCGATCAGGGAACTCGGGCTGGCCCAGTATCGGTCGGGGCGTCCCGAGGCGGGGCGCCAGACCCTCGATGCCTACGCCGAGGCAAACCCCGAGGACAAGACCTATCTGACGGAGCTTTCGGGAATTCTCAACGAGGGGGGGCTCCCGCAGGAAGCTCTGGAGCTGGCCGAGCAGGCCACCGCCCGGGATCCCGGCGATCCCGAAGCCCACCTTCGCCGGGCCGAAGCGCTGGCCAGTCTGGGGCAGGAAGAGGAAGCGAGGGCGGCCATAGAGCACGCCTCGGAGCTGAGCCCCCAGAACGGCCGGGTACTGGCCGCCCGGGCAAACGTCAATCGTGCCCTGGGAGATCGTGATGCGGCCCTGGCGGCAGCAGACGAACTCATCTCTCTCCAGGGCAAGCGCGCCTCCTCGGAGGATCTTTCAGACCTGAACGACAGTCTGGAACTCTACGAGCAGCTCGTGGAGGCCTACGAAGGTGAGAACGTCGAGCGGTGGCAGCGGAATCTGGACAAACTCGGGCGTCTTGCCGAACGAGGCAAGGCCGGGGTTGTGGAGCCCCTGGCCACGGAGGAGACGGCCGATCTGGACGAGGAGTCGATCCCGATTCTGGACTTTTCCGGTGCCGAGGCGGGAGAAGATCTCGAGGATGACCTGCTTCCCGAGGATGAATCTCTGGAAGAGGCGCTGCCGGAGGACCACCCTGCTCTTGAGGATATCCCTGCAGGGTTCAGCGAAGCGCTTCAGGAGGGAATGGAGGCCGACGAAGACGGGTCTTCCGGTGAAGAAACCTCCGATTCTCCCGAAGCGCAGTCGGACCAGGCCGATGCCGGGTCAGATCTCGACGAGGAACCGTCCGATGATGTTGATTCCCTGCCCGAGCCCGAGCCCGAGCCCGAGCCCGAGCCCGAGCCCGAGCCCGAGAGTTCCTTGAGGGATCTGGTCGAACCCGAGGATTTTCGTGACCCCGAGGAGATGCTTCCCGAACCGGAGACGGCCCCCCTTCCTCCCGAGGAAGAGGCCCCGCCGGAGCCCGCAGAAGAACCTCCCGAACCGGAGACGGCC
>NZ_KB891760.1:0-76731 GCF_000373545.1 Alkalispirochaeta alkalica DSM 8900 | reverse complement strand
CCCGCAGAAGAACCTCCCGAACCGGAGACGGCCCCCCTTCCTCCCGAAGAAGAGGCCCCGCCGGAGCCCGCGGCCGATCAGGTAGTTCCCGAGGAGCCTTCCCGGCCACAGCCAGACCCTCCCCAAGAAGGGCCCCCCGAGCCTGCACTACCACCGCAATCGCCACCACAGCAGCCTCCCCGGCCCGAAGAGAAGCCCCCCGAGCCTGCAGCACCACCACAATCGCCACCGCAACAGCCATCCCGGCCCGAGCCCCGTCCCGTGCCGCAGGAGCAAAATGAGGGAGACCCCCTCTCCCGGCCCGACCCCTCCTTGCGAAAACGGCTCCAGGATATGATCAAAAAACTGAGGGACCAGCTTGGACCCGAAGAGCCCCGCCCCGACGATGGCTCCGATGAGGACCCCCTGGCAAAATCGGCCCGGCTCTTTCGCTACCTCATCGACCTGACCCAGGATCTGCCCCCGGACCGGGACCAGGAGTTTCGCCGGAGCGACGAACGACTCAAGCTGATCGGCGTGGCCTCCCGGTTAAACGGGCGCCCCACTCTGCGGGAGCGGCTCGAGCGCTTCCGCCGTGATCCTCCCCGGGAGGCCCGGTCGGGAGACACCCCGCCCCAGGAGGACCTGCCCGGCACCTTCGAGCACATCGCCCGTCTGAGCAGCGCCCTTCCCGACACCAGCATCGGGGAAGAACTGGGCAAGCGGGCCCAGGCCATGAGTGAACGACTGCGGCAGATACGGGAGAATCGCTGAGACCCCTCGCACGATCTCCCGCTTCTGTCTATAATGCCACCCATGGTTTCCGATGCAACGCTCAAGAATCTTCACCCCCTGGAGGTGAAGACCCTTCTTTTCTACGAGGACGGCGCTACTTTTGACGCCCCTCGCATGCAGGTGGATCTCGGTCTGGTCCTCGGACAGTGTAATCAGGCTCTGAGTTGGCTCGAGGCCAAGGGTTTTCTCCGCGAAAGCCAGCGCCGGACCGATATCTTCTACGAGCGGACCGATCTTGGGACCGAATACGCCGAAAAAGGCACCCCCGTGGAGCGAATGGTGCGGGTCCTGGCCGAACAGGGCCCCCTAACGCTGCCCGACCTGGCTGCCGCCGCAGGAGTAGAGAACCGCGATGCCGGTTCGTCCTACGGACAGTTGTCCAAAGCGGGGATTCTTGCCATGGACGGGGAAAAACGGGTCCGCCTGGAGGACCCCGCAGCAGAGCCGGACCGGGCAATCCGGCAGCTTCTGGATCGTGCGGCTCAGGCGCCGCTGGAGCACAGTCAGCTGTCGGCCGATGAACAGAAAGAGATCGCCCGGCACGCCCGCAAGCGGGGAGCCGCCACGGCCATGTTCAAGATTATCGAACGTGAGTCGGTGTCGTACGAGCTCTCCGAAACCGGAACGGGGGTTCGCACGGCGCTTCGGGAGCGGGGTATCACGGGAGAGGAGATCGGCCAGGTCACGCCGGAGATGCTCCGCGATGGTTCCTGGCAGGGCAAGACCTTCCGGGAATACGGGGTGGATGCTCCCACCAGCAGACTCCTGCCCGGACGGCGAAACCCCTATGCGGAATACCTGGATTCGGTGAAGGACAAACTCGTCTCCCTGGGGTTCAGCGAGTTCGACGGCCCCGTGGTGGAGACCGAGTTCTGGAACTCCGACGCCCTCTTCATGCCCCAGTTCCACAGCGCCCGGGACATTCACGACGTATATTACGTCAAGACTCCCCGTCACGCCCGGGAGATCGAGGAACCCTACCTCTCGCGGGTTGCCGAGATTCATGAAAAAGGTGGAGACACGGGAAGTCGCGGCTGGGGCTATCACTTCGACCGGGACTTCACCCGTCGCCTGATTCTTCGCAGCCAGGGAACGGTGATGTCGGCCAAATCCCTGCGCGACGCCGAGATACCGGGGAAATACTTTGGAATCCTCCGATGCTTCCGCTACGACCAGGTGGACGCAACGCACCTCTCGGACTTTTACCAGACCGAGGGAATTGTCCTGGGTGAAGATGTAAACCTGCGGAATCTTCTGGGGCTTCTGAAAATGTTCGCCGAGGAGCTGGCCGGAGCCACCGAGGTCCGCTACGTGCCGGGCTATTTCCCCTTCACCGAGCCCTCCGTGGAGGTCCATATCAAGCACCCCCGTCTGGGGTGGTTCGAACTGGGGGGCGCCGGAATCTTTCGTCCCGAGGTTACAAAACCCATGGGGGTCGAGGTGCCGGTTCTCGCCTGGGGCCTGGGAATAGACCGGATGGCCTTGATGCACCTGGGTCTGAATGATCTGCGGGAGCTCTTCAGCTCCGATATCGAAAACGTTCGGCTTCGCCGCCGCCAGGGTTGAGCCGGGAGCCAGAGGGACACAAGTTATGCCGAAAATCGAAGTATACCGGGATGCCCTGATCGAGCTGATCGGGTCGGGGCCCCTCACAGACGAGCAGCTGGAGAATATCTTCCCCTGCGCCAAGGCCGAGCTGGACGAAGCCGCCGACGAGACGGGAATCATGAAGGTCGAACTGAACGACACCAATCGGCCCGATCTCTGGTCCACGGCAGGGCTCGCGCGGCAGCTGCGGATATACCAGGGCGGGGAACACCCTTCCTACCCCTTCTTCTCCGATGCCACAACGACGAAAGAGAGCGCCGGCCGGAAAATAGTGGTGGATCCCTCGGTCCGGGAGATTCGCCCCTGGGTTGTGGGCTTCGTCATGACCGGAGCCCCCGTGAACGAGGCTGTTCTGAAAGATCTGATTCAGACCCAGGAAAAACTCACCTGGAACTACGGGCGCAAGCGAAAATCCATCGCCATGGGGCTCTACCGCTCCGACCTGATCACCTATCCCGTGCACTATCGGGGAGCTGATCCCGGGGAGACCCGTTTTGTGCCGCTCCAGATGGAACAGGAACTCTCTCTTCGGGAGATTCTCCGGGACCACCCCAAGGGGCAGGAGTACGCCCACATCGTGGAAGATCTCCCCCTTTTCCCGCTTCTGGAAGATGACACGGGCGAGATCCTGAGTTTTCCTCCCGTCATCAACAGCGCCCATCTGGGAGCGGTTCAGGAGGGCGACAGCAGCCTCTTTGTGGAACTCACCGGAACCGATCTGGACTCGCTCCTTCACGCAGCGTCGATCGTGGCCTGCGACGCCGCTGACCTGGGCTACACCGTGGAGCCCGTGGAGGTAGAATACCCCTGGGAGACCCCCTGGGGACGCTCCTTCACCGTTCCCTATTACTTCCAGGCTCCCCAGCGCGCCGGGATCGCCCAGATCACCGCCCTCCTGGGGGTCGACTTTCAGGACGATGAGATCCTTCGGGCGCTGGAGCGCATGGGTATCGAGGCTGCGGCCGCCGATGGAACCGTCGAAATCCGCGTACCCCCCTACCGGAACGACTTCCTTCACCCCGTCGATGTGGTGGAGGATGTGATGATCGGCTGCGGCATGGATTATTTCGCACCCCAGATGCCCCGGGACTTTACCATGGGTCGCCTGACGCCCCTGGAAGAGTACAGCCGACGGCTCAAGACGCTGCTCGTGGGGCTGGGATTCCAGGAGATGGTCTTCAACTACCTGGGTTCGGGGAAGGATTACATCGAGAAACTCTACCCCCGCGACGAATGGGATCAGGCCTACGCCCGAACGGTCCAGGTCGACAACCCCATGAGCGAGAACTACGCCTTTGTGCGTCCCTCGGTGATCGCCTCGCTGCTCCAGGCTGAGAGCGTGAGCGCCAACGCGGTCTACCCCCATAACGTGTTCGAGGTGGGCAAGGTAGCGGAGCAGTACGAACCGGATCCCACGGGAACGCGGACACTGACGAACCTGGGTTTTCTCACAGCTGACCGGGGTGCGGGCTTCAACCTGGTAAATTCCCGCGTCTCGGCTATACTCTATTACATGGGCCACGGCTATTCCCTGCGGGAGTGTCGTGACTCCCGGTTTATTCCGGGCCGGGCAGCGGAGATCCTGTTGCAGGGGACGGATCGGGCCGTGGGTGTTTTTGGGGAACTTCATCCCCGGGTGCTCGACGCCTGGGGAATCCAGATGCCCTGCACAGCGGGGGAGATCAACCTGGAGGGGTTGCTGGATCATGGCGGTAAAAACGGAGGCTCTGTCTAGACCGCATCTTCTTTTACCCTACCCGGGGCCGGACCCGGATCCGGAGGTGCTGGATATCTTCCTGTACCTCCGGCCCGAATCAAACGGTGTGCTCGTGGAGAGTACCATCCTCTCGGTAATCCAGCGCTGCCGGGAATACCGCCAGGCCCTGAAGTTCATCTACCTGGCCAACTTTCCCGGCAGTTACATCGTGAACAACGCCATCGTGGAGCGCCATTACTCGCTCCGCCTCTTCTTTGCCGTTCACGGGGGGCGTTTTTTTACCCCCGATATGCGGCGGCAGTTCAGGGATTTCTACGGTGAAGAATTCCCCGAAGACCGGGTGCTCGGTGCCTTTGCAGTGCTCCGGCGGTACCGCTGGTCACCGGAACGGCTCTTCTCGCTCTGGGTAAAGAACAGCGCCGTTGTCCACATCGCCGGCCAGGTGATCAAGCGCCACGGTGACCATTACATCGTGAACTACGATATGCCCGCCCTGCTCCACAAAAACAACGCCTCCACGGATATCGCCGTCATGGCCTTTCGGACGCGTCTGGGCTATTCTCATTTCTTCGGGATCGCCCACCAGATGAAGCAGGCCCTGATCGAGCGGGGCGTTCTGCGGAAAACCTCGCCCATCGCCCGAACGGTCCATATCTCGCGGAGCCCCTTCGAACAACTGGCCGATACCCGGGATTACCTCCTGACCAGCGACGGCTCTCCCGCAACGCTGGAGGACTCCTCCTTTGCCCGCTTCCTTCTTGACCGGGGGGTCTCGATCGCGGAACTGCAGGGACTCCTGGAACATCCCGTGTGCACCTTCAACTTCGGGAGGGGGCTCCCCACAGATCATCACCTTTTTGATCTGAGCGAGGGCTTCTCCTACGACGACGCCCGCCGGCTCCTGGATCGCCTTCACGCCCAGGTGCTGGTTCCCGGCTACCTGCGCTAGGGGATCGCCCCGGGGATTTCTCTTTCACCGGGGCAGGTCGACGTGGTACCATGGAGCGGTGAAGGATCAAACAGTTCAGGATCTTCTTTTGAGGGTACATCCCTTCCGCTTCCTGCGGGGCCACCAGAGGGATGGGCTGGCTCGGGATTTCCGCGTGCACCAGGCCACCGAGGGTGAGGCTATCTTCCTGCGGGGCGANGAGGACGACCGGGTCTTTCTGATCGCCCGGGGCGAGGTCGAGATCGTCGATCCCCGGCGGGGCGACGACCAGCTCGTTACGGTGGTGAAGGCCTTTCACTATTTTGGGGAGTGGGAGGCGATTTTTCGCGAACCCCGGCTCTTTGGCGCCCGTGCCCGGGGTGAGGCTCTGCTCGTCTGGATTTCCGGGGAGCGGTTCCGGCAGCTTCTGCGGGAGTCTCCCGCCTGTTCCCAGGGATTTGGAACGATCCTGCGGGATAATCAGGGCATCTTCTCGGGGTTTGACCGCTTCACCGCCCGGCTCCTCAAGGAGGCCGACGAGGGCTACATCAACATCGAGGGACTCCTTCCGCTCTACCGCTCGCTGCACCCGGCGATCCACCCCGGCGTGACCGACCATCATCGTCTGGACACGGAGGCCTTTCAGTACGCCCTGCGGCGCCTTCCCGGTAACGTGACGCGAACGCTGGCCTTTCTTCTGGTTGACGAGTTTCCCCACGCCTTCGATGAACCGGAGCGGCTCTTTCCGGTTATCACTACGGCGGCACGCCGGCGCGACGTCTGGGAGATGATGCCCGGCAAAAACATGGTGCTTCTCCGCAACGGTCGTTCCGACCTGATCGACCTGGTGAGCTGCCTCTGTCTTTACGCCGTGGAGGCGCAGAAAATCCGCGAGCGCCTGGCCCGTGATCAGGCCGCGCCCCGGCTCCAGCGGTTTCTCTCTTCCCGGGAGCCTTCCCCGGAGGAGGAAATTCTCAGGACCATGCCCTTCAGCACCCGCGAGATGGCGGGGCTCAAGAAGATATGGCCCGAGGGTACGGCAGAACGGCTCTACGAGATTCTCCGGCACCGGGAGATGATCGGCATCGACGTGCGGCGGCAGCGGCGGAACTACAACATGCGCCGCGGGGAGTACTGGATCAGCCAGGTCGCCCGGGTAGCGGGGGAGCTTATCGGCTGCGATCCGACAGACCTTCCGCCCGAACGGGGCGTTCACATCGTGAGTAGCAATACCCACTCCGTAACAAATTGCCTGAATCCCTGGTTTCCCGAGCACCAAAGCGCTATCCTTCAGTGGGGGGAGCAGGAACAACACGCCGCAACGCAAGGCTCCTGGAGCCATCGGGCGGACCAGGTCTACGCCCTGGCGCGGGATTACTTTGCCCGCTTTCCCCGGGAAGCGGAGGTGGCGCGGCAGCGGGCCTTCCAGGGGGGGCAGCACTGGCTGGACCAGACGGCCAGTACAGGAATCCAGGTTCAGGTGATCGACCTGGAGCGCCTCCGGGGGGAATCCTGTGATGAGGACCTCCTCCCCGTCCCGAAGGGGTGCCGTGATCTGGTGGTGAACATCGATTATGCCTTCGGACACCAGGCGGAGTACGTGATCAGAAATCTGCTCACCCTCTTCGGGACGAACGTCCGGAGTATCAGTTTTCTGGGGAAGGCCGGGGCACTTACGGGGGAACGGGGAGATATCCTCTGCCCGTCGGCCTTTATCGAGCAGCAGACCGATCAGTTTCAGCCGCTACCGGCGAAGCAGAAGGAGCTTGGAGCCCTGCTGGCCCAGGCTTTTTCCGTTCACAGCGGCCCCATGCTGACCGTGGAGGGAACCCTGCTCCAGAACCGGCAGATGCTCTCCTTCTACCGGGAAATCTGGGATGTGGTGGGGATGGAAATGGAAGGAACCCATTATTTTCGGGAAATCCTGGAGTCCCGCGAGCTGGGGGTTATCCCCCGCGATGTGAGGTGCTCCTTTCTCTACTATGTCTCCGATGTGCCCCTGCGGGCCCACGGCGGGCTCACGGCACCCCTGGCACCCCACGAGGGAGTCCCCCCCCTCTACGCCATCACCAGGGCGATTCTGAACAGTATTCTCGAGGGAGGTTCCCCATGACAGCTTCGGTTCCGCGGCGGCTGGTTTTCACGAACCGCAAGGGTGGCTGCGGAAAGACCACCACCAGTGTGAACATCGCCGCAGCCCTGGCTCACATGGGGCATCGGGTGCTGGTGGTGGATACGGACCCCCAGGCCCACGCCACCATGTCTCTGGGAATCGCCCAGGCCGGACTCAAGGCCGATCTGAGCACCCTCGTGGAGGGTCGCACCTCCTTTGAGGAGGCCCTCCGGCCCACCTACATTCCCCGCCTGGCCGTTATCCCCTCTTCCCGGCGTCTTGCCGATTTCGAGCGACGCCACTCCAACCTCCGGGAGGCCCGGTTCTGGATGCGGGATCGCCTGAGTCCGGCCATGGATTCCTTCGATTTCACCATCTTTGATACCCCCCCCACAACGCAGTTGCTGACGCTGGGTGCCCTGGTGGCAGGGCGGGAGGCGTACATCCCCATGCAGGCCCAGTTTCTGGCCATGGAAGGCATGATAGAGATCATCGAGCTTGCCGAGCAGGTTCAGAAGCACTATAACCCCGACCTTGAGGTGCGGGGGATCATCCCCACCTTTGTTGACCCCTCGGTGATGGGGGGAGGATCCCTCCTGGAGGACCTCCGTGATCGGCTGGGTCGGGATCTGGTGCTGAAACCCGTGCACCTGAACAGGGAGCTGGCCGAAGCGCCCGGAGCAGGGCAGACCATCTTCCAGCACAGCCTGCGCAGTTCCGGAGCGATCGACTACTACCGGGTGGCCCTGCAGATCCGGGATCGTGCTCCCGGTGATCAGCCTCGGGACCCCGCGTAGCCCTGTTCCGGCGTTGCTCTACGTCGGGCGACGCAGATTTCGCCGGACAACCTCCAGGACCGTTCCCTGGAGGAAGGGTTTGCTGATGTAATCGCTCATCCCCGCCGCGATAAAGCGTTCCCGGTCTCCCTCCTGGGAGTGGGCCGTAATAGCAATAACGGGAATATCCCGGTGAAAACCGGGCTGGCGCGCGCGGATCTCTCCCGTGGCGGTGATGCCGTCCATGCGGGGCATGGAAATATCCATGAGGACCAGATCGAAGGACTCCTCCTCCAGTGCCTCCAGCGCTTCCAGGCCATCCCGAACGGTCCGGACGGAAAACCCCGCCTTTTCCAGAATGGTCCGCAGGACCAGGGTGTTCGTGGAGTTATCCTCGGCAACCAGGACTCTCCAGGGATCATCCCGGGGATGATCGGGATCCGGGTCGGGGCCGGCCTCGTGGCAGGCTTCCCGATAGGGCTCCTTTCCGGCGGGGGCTTCGTCCTGTCGGGCAACTTCCAGGGGAAGGGTAAAAAAGAACCGCACCCCTCCCGTGCCGGGTGAGTCGAAGTAGAGTTGTCCTCCCATGAGCTTTGCCAGCTTCCGGGCGATGGCCAGCCCCTGGACCTGGGGGTCAAAGCGGAGCGTCTCCCGCCCGGCCTCGTTCAGAGCCTGTCGCAGAAGGCGCGCCTCGGACCTGCCGACCTCTCTGGTCTCATCGGTCACCTCAAAGATGATCTCCCGGAGATAATCGGCCAGAGGTTCCTCGGTGACGCGCAGGGTGATCGCCCCGGCCCGGGTGCAGGTGATGGCGTTGCTCACCAGATTCACCAGAATGTGGCGAAGCCTCTTCTGGTCACCCCGAAGGAAGGGCGGGATCGATTCAGCCAGAGTCACCGTGAAGGAGATATTTTTGCGGGTTGTCACGGGCCGGAAGAGGTGTTCCACAGCCGAGACCAGGCGGGGCAGGTGGAAGGGGGCGTCCTGCAGGAGGAGCGTATTTGCCTCGACCCTGGAGAGGTCCAGCAGATCTTCCACCACCGCCAGGAGCGACCGGGCCGAGGAGTGGAGCGTGTCGGCGTACTCCTGTTGCTCCGGTGCGAGCTCTGTCTGAAGCAGCAGTTCCGCCGTGGCGATGATCCCTCCCAGGGGTGTCCTGATCTCGTGACTCATGTTCGCCAGGAAGGCGCTTTTGGCGTCGTTGGCTTCGACAGCGCGCTCTCTGGCCATGATGAGATCGTCTTCCAGGGTTTTCCTCCCCGTGATGTTCTGGAGCACCACGAGGCAGAGGGGCTGTTCCGCCGGGATCACCCGGCTTTCGAGGCGCGCCAGGCAGTGGGTGCCCCGAAGGGGGTGCAGGGGGAGTTCAAGCGACTGGGGTGTTCCCTGCTCAAAAACCGCATCCAGGTGGTTCCCGAGGGGGCGATGATATTCCCCGGGAAGAAATCGGGCGAGGGGAGTACCCGCCAGGCTCTGGTCGCTACTCCCCAGAAGGCTTGCCCCGGCCAGGTTGGCCTGGACAATCAGGCCCGCCGGGTCCAGCACCAGCGCCGCCAGGGGGAGCCGGAAAAAGAGCTCCTCCCCCGGCAGATCAGGGAAGGACGAGGGCTCTCGGGAGAGATGGTCACTGGAGGGGGGTTGGCTCTTCATCTCCGGTGATTATAGTACGATCGGAGCCAATCTGCCAGACCGGGAGCCTCCCCGGGGCAGATGCGCCCCCCGGGCAGTTACTGAAGCAGAAAATCCCTCAGGGAGGTGTAGTCGTTACAGACCGGCACCGAGGGATGAGCGCTCTGCATCGAAGCGGGAGGGCAGAAGAAGGCTCCCCGGTCAGCTTCGAGAATCATGTGCAGATCGTTCCAGGAGTCTCCCGCTGCCACTACTTCAAGGTTCATGGAAGCAAAGGCTTGTACGGCCTGGCGTTTTCCGTCCTCCTGGCGCAGCCTGTATCCCGTGATGCGCCCCCCCGAGGTAACCTCCAGACTGTTGCAGAAAAGGGTTGGCCACTTGAGCTGGCGCATCAGGGGCGAGGCGAACTCCTCAAAAGTATCAGAAAGGATGATCACCTGGGTCTCTTCCCGCAGGGAATCCAGGAAGTCCGCTGCCCCCGGGAGCGGTTCCATGGAAGCGATTACCCGGGTAATCTCGGGCAGACCGATCCGGTGACGATCCAGAATACCCAGGCGGGTTTTCATCAGTTCGTGATAGTCCGGGATGTCCCGGGTTGTGATATTCAGCTCCTCCACGCCTGCTTCCCTGGCAACGTTGAGCCAAATCTCGGGAACCAGCACCCCTTCAAGATCAAGGCAGATAACTCGCATGGCCCCTCTATAGCACAGAGGGGGGGCGCGCCACAATTCCCGGGTTCGTAGTACCGGAGCAAAAGGTAAGACCAGTAATGGTTCGTCCTGGAATGATTTCATTCCGGTTTCGGCGGACTTTTGGGGAACTGTTGCGATAAAAATAGCATTAATAGGATTTTATTGTAAATTAATGCAATTAATCTTTGATTTTGGCTGGTAATTATCTGATAGAATCGGTTTACATCGCACAGCAAATATTAGTATCATAATCATCAGCGAGAAAAACAGGATGGTTATGGAAGAAAATAGACGAGTAAAAATACGAATTGAGGGTCTGTACAAGATCTTCGGAAGACAGCAGGAGCGAGCCCGCCAGATGCTCCTCAAGGGAAAGAGCAAGGACGAGATCCTGAAAAAAACCGGTTGCGCCGTGGGTGTGGCCGACGCCTCTTTCGACATCTACGAGGGAGAGACTCTGGTTGTCATGGGGCTTTCGGGAAGCGGAAAGTCTACCCTCCTGCGGTGTGTGAACCGCATTCACGAGCCGTCCTTCGGCAAGATCTATGTGGACGACCAGGACGTGACGATCATGGATGCCGACGAGCTCCGGGAGCTGCGGCGCAAGAAGTTCGGTATGGTCTTCCAGAGCTTTGCGCTGCTGCCTCACCGTACGGTTCAGCAGAATGTGGAGTTCGGTCTGGACATTCAGGGCGTGCCTCCCCAGGTTCGCGCCGAGAAGGCCAGGGCTGCCCTNGCTTCGGTGGGCCTGGAGGGGTGGGAATCCTACTACCCCGACAAACTCAGCGGCGGCATGAAACAGCGTGTTGGCCTTGCCCGGGCCCTGGCGGTGGAGCCCGATGTCCTTCTCATGGACGAAGCCTTCAGCGCGCTGGACCCCCTGATCCGTACGGACATGCAGGACGAGCTTCTGGCGCTGGAGAGCGAAGTAAAGAAGACGATCCTCTTTATCACCCACGATCTCGATGAGGCCCTGAAGATGGGGGACNGGATCGTGCTTATGAAGGACGGTGAAGTCGTTCAGATCGGAACTCCCGAGGAAATTCTCTCGAACCCGGCGAACGAGTACGTCGCCAAGTTTGTGGAAAACGTGGATATCACCAAGGTTCTTACCGCCCAGGACGTGATGAAAAAGGCGCGCCCCGTGGCCTTTGTGAAGGACGGCCCCCGGACGGCGCTCCATAAAATGAGGGATGCCAACATATCAGGTATCTTTGTGGTTCGGCAGAACCACGAGCTGGTGGGCCACGTGAGCGCCGAGCGCGCTGCCGAGGCGCTCAAGAAAGAAGAGAAATGGCTCGATCACGTGGTGGACCGGGAGGAGATTCCCACGGTTCTCCCCGACACGCCACTCAGGGAAATTTTCCCCATGGCAGGGGGCAAAAATCCCGTGGCCGTGGTGGACGAAAAGAACATTCTGAAAGGTGTGATTGTCCGGGGTGCCATCCTGGCGGCGCTGGCCGAGCAAGGAGGCAACAATGACTAATATACCCCGAATACCCCTTGGTGCAGGTGTTGAAGCTGCCCTGGACTGGATGACCTCTACCTTTGCCTGGGCAACCCGGGCCTTTTCCACGGTTGTCCAGGCCGGTATCAACTCGCTGGAAAACCTGCTNGCCCTGTTCCCTCCCCTGATTCTGGTGGGGCTCTTTGCGGCCCTGGCCTGGAAGCTCACGGGGCGGAAACTGGCGATCTTCACCGCTTTGGGGTTGCTCTTTATCTGGAACATCGGACTCTGGTCGCCCACGCTCGCCACGATCGCGCTGGTTGTGGTGGCCACGGCGATCGCCGTGGCGCTGGGGCTTCCTCTGGGAATACTGGCTGCCCTGAACGACACCTTTTATTCGATCATCAAGCCCATTCTGGACTTCATGCAGACCATGCCCGCCTTCGTCTATCTGATCCCGGCTATCCCCTTCTTTGGGCTTGGTCAGACCTCGGCGGTTTTTGCCACGGTAATTTTCTCGATCCCCCCCACGATTCGGTTGACCGCTCTGGGAATACGGCAGATCGACAAGGAGCTGATCGAGGCATCCGATGCCTTTGGAACTACTACGAACCAGAAGCTCTTTAAGGTGCAGATGCCCCTGGCCCTGCCCACCATCATGGCCGGGGTAAACCAGACGATCATGCTCGCCCTCTCCATGGTGGTTATCGCAGCCATGATCGGGGCCGGCGGTCTCGGAAGCGAGGTCTGGAGGGCGATTCAGCGGCTCCGGCCGGGCCAGGGCTTCGAGGCCGGTGTTGCTGTGGTGATCATCGCCATGATTCTGGATCGCATGAGCGCCAGTATCGCCTCGAAGAAGCAGGAATAGAAGGGCCTGGAGAAACAAAAGAGGGAATAGTGAGCCCCCCGGGGCTCTCCATAATAGCGCCGGGCCGGAAGGCCGGTCCGGCTGGGATNAATACAAACCTTTCAAGGAGGAATATTGATGAGGTTTACAAAAAAAGCGCTCCTGAGCGTGTTGATGATTGCAATGGTTGCGTCTTTCGCTATGGCTGGCGGAGCGAAGGAAGAAGCGGTTGATGGCGTTGGCGGACGTGTTAACATCGCCTACGTGGAATGGGATCGCGAGGTCGCGATTACCCACGTGGTGGGCGAGATTCTCGACCGTGCCGGATACGATGTAACGATCCGGAGTGTGGCGAACGCGGCCATGTGGCAGTCCGTTGCCACGGGTGACTCCGATTTTCATGTGGCGGCGTGGTTGCCCGTGACGCACCAGATGTTCTACGGACCCGAGGGTCAGTTCACCGATCAGGTGGAGGATCTGGGGGTGACCTACGACAACGCCATGCTGGGACTGGTTGTTCCCTCCTACGTGGAAGAGAACACCGTGGAAGAGCTCGTGGCAAACGCCGGGGCCTACAACAACCAGATCGTGGGTATTGATCCCGGTGCTGGCATGATGCAGGCCACGGAAGACGCCATTGCCGACGATGTGCTCGGCCTGGGAGTCTTCGATCTCCTCGAGGGAAGCGACGCTACCATGATGTCCGCCCTCCAGGATGCGATCCGAAACAACGAGCCTATCGTTGTCACCGGCTGGGCTCCCCACATCAAGTTTGCCCGGTTCGATCTCAAGATTCTTGAAGACCCCGCCGGGATCTACGGTGGCGTAGAGACGATCAACGCGATCGGTCGGCTCGGTCTGAAAGACGATCTCCCCCTGGTGTACGAGTTCCTCACCACCTTTGACTGGATGTCCGTAGAGGATGATCTGATCAGTCCTGTGATGGTCATGACCGACGAGGGTATGAACCCCGAAGACGCCGCTGCCCAGGTTGTTGCCGAAAACACCGACCTGATTAACAGCCTGCTCCCCGAGGGGCTCCAGATCTGACGTTCCCGGAACAGGAATGAGAAAGGCTGCCCGCCAGGGCAGCCTTTTTTTGACGAAATATTCTCTCTTACATCTATTTACCCTCTATTACGTTCTGAATTCAAGAAAATTTTCTCNACATCCCCTTCGGGAGGGGATTGTGCAGATTTTCTGCTCGATCGGCCTGAATGAGGTTGTTACGCTAATTTGTTTCGCAGTTTTGCTCTTGCGGATTTCACGGTTCGGTCTTATCGTTAGAGGAAGCCTTTAGCATCGTTCCCCGTCCCGACCGGGAGGGCCGTCCGGTGCGTCAGGGCGCCGCCGCACTGCACAACCATGACCGGCGGAAAAGAAAGGGAACGCTATGATCATTGCACGGATAATCGGCAGCGTGGTGTCCACCATAAAGGAGCCAAAGCTGGTCAGTCAGAAACTGCTCATTCTCCGGCAGTGCGATTCATCGGGAACGCTCTCCGGTCCCGAGATGGTGGCGATCGATACCGTCGGGGCGGGAACGGGTGAGCTCGTTATCGTTGCCCTGGGGAGTGCAGCTCGGGAGACTGACAAGACTGCAGGGGCCCCGGTGGATGCAGCGATTGTCGGTGTAATCGATTCTCTGGAGGTTGAGTCAGGAGCGACCTTCCGGAAAGAATAACAGGCATCACATTCTTGCCGGGGAACTTCCGGTGAGGCTGACGATACAGGA
Organism: Alkalispirochaeta alkalica DSM 8900; assembly: GCF_000373545.1. GTDB lineage: Bacteria > Spirochaetota > Spirochaetia > DSM-27196 > Alkalispirochaetaceae > Alkalispirochaeta > Alkalispirochaeta alkalica. The sequence continues at coordinate 62,465 of NZ_KB891760.1, read as the reverse complement.
CAGCAGGAAAGAAAACAGAACGAGGAGGCAGAGGAATGGCATCAGTTCAGATGATCGCATTGGGTATGGTGGAGACCAAAGGTCTGGTAGGTTCGATTGAAGCGGCCGATGCGATGGTCAAGGCGGCCAACGTGCAGCTTATCGGGAAAGAGTACATCGGTGGTGGTTTTGTCACCGTCATGGTCCGGGGCGATGTNGGTGCGGTGAAGGCGGCAACCGACGCCGGAGCGGCAGCGGCGCAGCGGATCGGCGAGCTTGTAAGCGTTCATGTGATTCCCCGGCCTCACGGCGATGTGGAGTCGATTCTTCCGAAAATTACTTCCTGATCGCGGCGTATCATGACGGGAGGGTCCGGGAGTGTCCATGAGGGATAGCCGTACGATGCTCAGTGTCGGCGTGGACGTNGGCACCACAACAACGCAGGTTGTCTTCTCGCAACTGGAACTCCAGAACGTTGCCCGTCCCGGGCAGATNCCGCGAATAGAGGTAAGCGCCCGGTCGGTNCTGTATACCAGCGATATCTCCTTTACTCCTCTGGTCTCACCGGAGGAGATCGACTCCGATGCCCTGGTGGCGATCGTGGAGGAGGAGTACCGTCGGGCCGGCATGACACCGGAGATGGTTGAAACCGGTGCTGTGATCATCACCGGGGAGATCGCCCGGACCAGGAACGCCGATGTGATGCTCGATGCCCTCTCGGATTTCGCCGGTGATTTTGTTGTCACCGTGGCGGGGCCCAATGTGGAGGCCCAGATAGCCGGGCGCGGTTCGGGGGCTGCGGCCTACTCCTCGGAGCACTACACCCAGGTAACAAACATCGATATCGGGGGGGGGACGTCCAACGCTGCGGTTTTCAAGATGGGCCGAAACGTGAGCGCCTCTGCCATGGCCGTGGGGGGGCGTCAGGTTATCCTGGAGGGGACCTCGGGGATTGTGCGGCGCATCGCCGGGCCGGGGAGGGCGATCGTGAAGGCCTTCGATATTCCTCTGGAAGAGGGATATCATGCCGAGCTTCCGGCGCTTGAGACGTTCTGNGACCGNATGGCCGATCTTGTGGCTGATCTTGCGCAGGGGATCCTGCCGGACCTGGGGGATGCTGTTCAATTGAGCCCTCCCCTGACGGGAGGTGAGGAATCGTCCGTGCTCTTTCTCTCGGGAGGGGTGGCCCGCTACTTTTACGATCCCCTGGAGATCAGCTCCATCGCCGATGTGGCCNTTCACGGTGACGTGGGGCCGCTTTTTGCCCGGTCCCTTCGTCTCAACCCGAGGATCCGGGCCATGAAAGCGATCCCNCCGGGGGAGACCCTGCGGGCNACGGTGCTGGGAGCGGCCAGCCAGACGATAACTCTCAGCGGNAGTACGATCTGGACCGATCGGGACATCCTTCCCCTGCGGAACCTGGCCGTGATCTATCCCCGGCTCGAGGTGGCNGATCTGGACGATCCCCGGCGCCTGGCCGCTGCCGCCGAGGGTGCTCTTCGCCGTTGGGATCAGCATACCCGGGAGGTGGGGTTTGCCCTGGCTCTCGATCTGCCCCTGGAGATGAACTACCGGCGGCTTTCGGCGGTGGCCGAGGGGTTGGGGCAGTTCTACGATCAGGCTGTTTCGGGGGGGGCTCCCCTGGTGCTGGTGCTGCAGCGGGATTTCGCCCAGAGTCTGGGGCAAACGATCAAGGCGGTCCGGGGTGATATCCCGGTGATCAGCATCGATCAGGTCGGTTTGGGTGAGGGAGACTTTATCGATATCGGAGAGCCTGTTCTGGAAGGGCGGGTAGTACCACTCTCGATCAAGACACTGGTGTTTTATCAATGATCAGGCGAGGCGCAACGATCAGGCGAGAGGCAACGATCGCGCGGAAAGCAAAAAAAGGAGAAGGGGAATGATCCTAAAGACCAAGCTGTTCGGCAAGACCTACCAGTTCCACAGTATAAAGGAACTCCTTGCCAAGGCGAACGAGATCAAATCGGGTGATCAACTGGCGGGCGTCGCNGCAGAGAACGCCTCGGANCGGGTAGCTGCCCGTTTTGTCCTCTCCGAGGTTCCCCTGAGTGTGTTGCGGGAGAACCCGGTGGTACCCTACGAGGAAGACGAGGTGACACGGGTNATCCAGGATCAGGTAAACACTCCAATCTACAACGACATTAGCGGCTGGACCGTTGGTCAGTTCAGGGAGTGGCTCCTGGAGGATACCACCACGGGCGACATGATCACCCGGGTCTCGCGGGGGCTTACCTCGGAGATGATCGCGGCGGTCACAAAGCTCATGTCGAACATGGACCTTATGCTCGCTGCGTCCAAGGTTCGTGTTGTGGCAAAGAACGCCAATACCATCGGTTTGCCCGGGACGCTGGCCTCGCGGAACCAGCCGAANCACCCCACCGATTCGGTCGAGGGGATTCGGGCCGCGCTCTACGATGGTCTCAGCTTTGGTTCCGGCGATAGCGTCATCGGGATTAACCCCGTGGACGATTCCCTGGCGAGCGTCTCCCGCCTTCTGGAGATGACCTGGGAGGTGATCGAGCGGTGGGAGATCCCCACCCAGAACTGTCTCCTCTCCCACGTCACCACCCAGATGGAGGCTCTCAAGAAGGGCGCTCCCGCAGGGCTTATCTTCCAGAGCATCGCCGGGACGGAGCTCGCAAATACCAGTTTCGGGGTGACCGTGGCGATGCTCGACGAAGCCTACGACATGGCAAAGAAATACTGTGTGACCCCCGGGCCGAACTANATGTACTTCGAGACGGGCCAGGGCGCGGACCTCTCGGCCGATGCCCATCACGGTACGGATCAGGTGACGCTGGAGGCGAGAAAATACGGGCTGGCCAAACGCTACGAACCCTATCAGGTCAACTCTGTGGTGGGTTTCATCGGTCCCGAATATCTCTACGACTCGGTTCAGATTATCCGGGCCGGGCTGGAGGATCATTTCATGGCGAAGCTCTCGGGAATCTCCATGGGGGTCGATGTGTGCTACACCAACCACGCCCGGGCAACCCAGAATGATATCGAGAATCTCTCGGTGCTGCTTTCTGCGGCGGGGTGCAACTTCTTTATCGGNGTTCCCCTGGGGGACGATCCCATGCTGAGCTACCAGAGCACCAGCTTCAACGACGCAGCCAGTTTGCGTCGCCTGCTGAACTTGCGGCCCCTGCCCGAGTTCGAGCGGTGGATGGAGAAGATCGGGCTCATGGAAAACGGGGTCCTCACAGAGAAAGCCGGCGATGCGTCGTTCTTCCTGCAACGGTGAGTAGTGGCAGGTCAGAGGGAAAAGGAGCATAGAGATGGAACAGACCAGGCATGATATAGAGACCATCGTTCAGGCGGTGCTGAAAGAGCTGGGTGGAACCCCGGGTGCACCGGGTGTATCCGCCGGGGTGGCCCGGGGAGGTCAGGGGGCTTCCGGCGAGGGTGGTCTGGTGATCGATCTGGATGATCCCACCACGGCCGAGGCGCGTCAGGAGATCGGCGTCAGGAACCCTGTGGATGTGGAGGGGCTGAAGAACCTCAAGGCCACCACAGGCGCGCGTGTCGGAGCGGGCCGGGCGGGCTCCAGGCCCAGGACCAGATCGCTCCTGCTCTTTCAGGCCGATCACGGTGTTACCCAGGATGCGATCTACTCCGATGTTCCCCAGGATGTCCTCGACAGTATGGGGCTCTTTGNGGTACAGACCAGGGTGGAGAACCGCCAGCAGTATCTCATGCGGCCCGATCTGGGCCGGGAACTCTCCGATGAGGCCAAGGCCGTCGTTGCCGAGAAGTGCGCAAAAAATCCCCAGGTACAGATTGTGGTGGGCGATGGTCTGAGCGCTGCTGCGATAAACAATAACGCCCCGGAGATTCTCCCCGTGATCCAGCAGGGGCTCAAGTCGGCGGGGATCTCTTCGGGGACTCCCTTTTTCGTCAAGTACGCCCGGGTAGGGGTCATCAACAGCGTGAACTCCGTGGTCGGGGCCGATGTGGTGATTATCCTGATCGGTGAACGCCCCGGTCTGGGTGTGGCTGACGCCATGAGCGCCTACATGGGGTGGAAACCCGCCAAGGGAAAAACCGACGGGGAGCGGGATGCCTTCTGCATGATCACGACCCAGGGCGGTACCAACCCCCTCGAAGCGGGGGCGTACATCGTCGAGCAGGTGAAAAAGTATCTCCAGTACCAGGCAAGCGGCGTTGATCTCCGGATGAAGATCTCCGGTGACCAGGGCTGAACGAGGAGGATGAAAAGATGGCTACCCTTGATCCCATAAAACCAACCATTCTGGCGGTTCGATTGATTCCGAACGTCCATGCCGATTTTGCCAAACGGCTTGAGCTCGGGCCGGATCAGCGAAGTATCGCGATTATCACCTGCGATATGGACGACCCCCTCTANGTNGCTCTCGACGAGGCCACGAAGATGGCCGATGTGGAGGTCGTGTACGGNCAGAGCTTCTACGCCGGATCGGCCCACGCCTCGGGGAAACTCTCGGGAGAGGTGATCGGTATTCTCGCCGGAAACGATCCCGCCGAGGTTCGGTCGGGCGTGAACGCCTGNGTCGCCTACTGCGAGGAGAGCGCCTGGTTCTACTCGGCCAATGAGGACGATTCCATCGCCTTCTTCCCCCATACCGTGTCACGGACGGGATCCTTTCTGAGCAAAATGGCCGATATTCCCCTGGGAACTCCTCTGGCCTATCTGATCGCGCCTCCCATCGAGTCGACCTTTGCCATCGATGCAGCCCTGAAGGCCGCAGACGTGGAGATGAAGGAATGGTTCAAGCCGCCTTCGGAGACGAACTTTGGAGGGGCTCTCATGGCGGGTTCCCAGAGTGCGTGCAAGGCTGCGTGTCAGGCCTTTTCCGATGCGGTGGTGGAAGTGGCGGCGAATCCGCTGAAGTTCTGATCGGGAGCGATCTGGAAAGGAGGAGGTATGCAGGAGAAGCAGACCTTTGACGCGGACTTGCTTTCGATTCAGGAGGCGAGGGAACGGGCCGTCGCGGCCCGGGCTGCCCAGCGAAAGTTCCTGAAAGCCTCCCAGCAGGAGGTGGACCGGATCTGTGCGGCCATGGCCGAGGCGGCGTTTGATGCCTCGGAACGGCTGGGTCAGATGGCCCACGAGGAGACCGGTTTCGGTGTTCCCGCCCACAAGTGCGTTAAAAATCAGTTCGCCAGCAAGACCCTCTGGGAGTCCATACGGGATATCCCCACCGTGGGGGTGATCGAGCGCGATGAAGCGAGGAAGGTCGTCAAGATCGGCTGGCCCGTGGGGGTGATTGCGGGATTGATTCCCTCAACAAATCCCACGTCGACGGCCATGTTCAAGATCCTCACGGGTGTGAAGGCCCGCAATGCTGTTATCATCGCGCCCCATCCCTCGGCGAAGAACTGCGCCTTCGAGACGGTGCGGATCATGGTCGAAGCGGGCGAGCGGGCCGGAATGCCGCCGGGGCTGGTGAGTTGCATGAAATATGTCTCGCTGGAAGGGTCCCGGGAGCTGATGCAGCACTACGCGGTGTCGCTGATTCTGGCCACCGGTGGGACGCCCATGGTCCGGGCCGCCCACAGCATGGGCAAGCCGGCGATTGGTGTTGGCCCGGGGAACGTTCCTGTCTACGTGGACCGGAGCGCCTATGTCCGGAAGGCCGCTCAGGATATCGTCAACAGCAAGGCCTTCGATTGCTCCGTGATATGCGCCACCGAGCAGGCTGTCGTGGCAGATCGCCCGATTGCCGAGCAGTTGCGCCAGGAGATGCGTGCTGCCGGCGCGCACTGGGTGAACGACGAGGAGCGTCGGGCCCTGGAGCGGTTGCTCTTTCACGCCAACGGCGCCATGAACGCCAGGGCTGTGGGCAAGACTCCCCAGCAGCTGGCTGCCATGGCGGGTATCTCTGTACCCGACGATGCCCGCGTTCTTGTGGTTGATCTGGAGGGGGTGGGCAAGGAGTATCCGCTGAGTGGCGAAAAACTCACCACCGTCCTGGGGTTTTACGTTGAGGATGACTGGCACGCCGGGTGTGAGCGGTGTCTGCAACTGATTCGGTACGGGGGCGACGGGCACTCCCTGGTGATTCACGCCACCGACGAGGAGGTCGTCGAGGCCTTCGGTCTGGAAAAACCGGTCTTCCGCATTCTGGTGAACACCTGGGGAACTCTGGGCGCCGTGGGAGCTACCACGGGGGTAATGCCTTCCATGACTCTGGCACCCGGTGGTGTCGGCGGGGCGGTGATGAGCGGAAATATCACTGTGACGCACCTCCTGAATGTGAAGCAACTGGCCACGATGACCTCGGAACCTCCCGAGGCCGCGAAGAGCCTCGCTCCGGGGGTGAAAGCTCTCCCGACTGGCGGGAAAAACCCCGGAGAATCCCTTCACTCACCGGAACTGATCGCCGATATCGTCCGTCAGGTTCTGGCGGAGATATAAGGAGCAGGTAGATGGCTGATGGACAGAAGGCTGACAAGCAAAATGCCGAGAAGCAAAGTGCTGACAAGCAAAATGCCGACAGGCAAAAAAAAGAGAGCAGGAAAAACGATCCGGTCCAGCCCGAGCTGAGTCCGGTTGAGGAAGGAACTGCAGAAGCGGTCGATGCCGCCGGGGATGGGAACGAATCCCCGAAGGCCGGGAGCAAGAGCAGCAAAACCAGGGATGAGAGCAGCGGGGAAGGTGCCCGGCAGAACGAAGGTTCCGGGTCTTCATCACCAAAAAAGCAGAAACCTGAGAAGGAGCAAACGATGGCAGACGTACAGATGATCGCACTGGGAATGATCGAGACCAAGGGGCTTGTCGCAGCGATTGAGGCAGCCGACGCGATGGTGAAGGCAGCAAACGTGAAGCTGATCGGCAAGGAATATATCGGTGGCGGTCTGGTAACTGTCATGGTTCGGGGAGACGTGGGGGCTGTTAAGGCTGCTACCGATGCCGGAGCGGCCGCAGCGCAGCGGATCGGTGAGCTCGTGAGCGTACACGTCATTCCTCGGCCCCATGGCGATGCCGAGATGATCCTGCCGAGCGCAAAGTAACGGGCTTTCCCGGACTGAAACCAAGGGGAGGATGATCCTGTGGCAGGCAAGAAAAAACTTTACACCGAGGATTCGATCCGGGAGCTGGGACGAGCCGGGGGGTGTTCTCTCCTCGTTCTCGAGCCGGGGGATATTATCACCCCCCTGGCGCGGGACATGGCACGGGAACTCTCCATCGAGATTCGTCGCCAGCCCGGTTCCGCCTCGGCGGAACCCTCGGGCTCTCCTTCCGCGCCCTCCCTCGGGGCGGGGGCCCCTCCGCCACCGCAGGCGAAGGAACTCTCCTCCCGGGCCGGAATCAAGGTNGTGAATGGCAGNGAGGTNTCGCTGCCTCCCTTCGCCTTCGATATCGGCAGGCCCGAGATGGATGTGCGGTGCGGTGATGTGGTGACTTCCGCCGACGGAGCACCCCTGGCTGCGGGGTTTCTCTCACTTCAGAAGGGCTCCTTTCCCTGGACCTTTCATTACCACGAGGTTCAGTACGTGCTGGAAGGGGAGTTGCACATCGGGACAAAGGAGGGGACGATCGTGGGCAAGCCGGGGGATATCCTCTACGTTCCTCACGGAACGGCCATCACCTTTGGTACCCCTTCCTGGGCCAANCTCTTTTATGTCACCTACCCGGCTGATTGGGCGATGCCATCGTGAGAGGGAACGAATCTGTGCCGCTCTACACCGAGGAATCCCTGCGGCGGCTCCTGGGGCCACCCCGGGAGGGAATGAGCCTCTCCCTGCCCCGGGGTGCCCGGTTTTCTCCGGCGGCGCAGGACTTTCTGAACCACTGGAAGGTGGCTCTTTCCTTCAGCGGGGAGTCTGGTCCCGTTGCAACGGAGGCTCGCGGAGCAGGAGCCGGTTCCGGCTGGGATCGGCCCGGAGCGTTTCCCGTGGTTCTCTCGGGCGATGCTCCCCGGTGCGCTCTCTGTGGGTCGGGGGTCAGGGAGAAACCGGAACACCTGACCCAGGTGGATGCGGGGACCTTCGATGCCAAGAACAGTCCCCGGATCCGCTTCCGGGGCAGGATGGATAGCCTGAATGCCTGGGTCATGCTCACGGCAACCCGGGCCCGGGCTGCGGGGCGTCCCGGTCTCGTGAGTCATCTCTCTACCGTGGCAGCCTACTGCCGCGAGATCATGAGCGCCGAGTACCATCTCCGCCCCGTGGCGCCGATCGAGGTGGCTGGTTTCGACGAGGCGGCTCTGCGAAGAGCCACCCACGATCCCGAAAAGGAGCTGGGGGTTCCCCACCTGGCGCCCTCCGTGGAGGACGATGAACTGCTCCACTGGCTCAACGTGCTCAGGACCCAGGTGCGGGAGACGGAACTTGTGGCGCTCGATGCCTTTCCTCCGGGGTCGGCCCGGGAGTTGCCCGATCTGGCGAGAGCGGTGAACCGCCTCAGCAGCGCCGTCTATCTGCTGGAGCTCCTGCTCGTGCGGGGGGACTACGGTCCGGGAGGGAGCCCGTGAACAGCCGACTCCTGGATATCCTCGAGAGAGCCGATCGGGTCGTGGAGGAGACGGGGCCTGTCGAGTCTCGGGGGCCGCTTTCGGTTGGGGTCGATCTGGGAACCGCCTACACGGTTATGTTCGTTCTGGACGAGGAGGGAACTCCCCTGGCGGGAGAGTACCACTTTGCCCAGGTGGTGCGTGACGGGGTCGTGGTGGATTTCGCCGGAGCGGTGGATCTGGTGCGGGCCATGAAAGGACGCCTTGAGACGCGGCTCGGGCGGGAGCTGGAGAGCGCCGCCACCTCCTACCCTCCCGGNGTCTCGCCCGGAGAAGTTCGGGCNGTAAAATACGTCCTGGAGTCGGCGGGGCTGACCTGCAGCACCCTGATCGATGAGCCGAGCGCGGCTAACACGCTTCTGCAGGTTGATCAGGGGGTGGTGGTTGATGTCGGGGGCGGNACCACGGGGATCGCCGTGATAGATCAGGGCGAGGTGGTCTATACCGCCGACGAGCCCACGGGAGGGACCCATTTCAGCCTGGTTCTGGCGGGGGCGCGCAAGATCCCCTTCGATCAGGCCGAGTCTCTCAAGACCGATCCGTCCAGGCATCGAGAGCTTTTTCCCCTGGTGCGGCCCGTGATGGAGAAGATNGGTTCGATCATCTCCTCTCATATTGCTCCNTTTCAGGTTGAACGGATTTATCTGGTGGGAGGAACCTGNAGCTTCGAGGGNATGGCGGGGGTTGTCCAGGCGGCCACGGGAATCGAGACCCTGGTCCCGGGGAATCCCCTCTTTGTCACCCCTCTGGGGATCGCTTTGAACGACGGGGTCCAGACGCTGGCTCTGGCAGAAAGGAATAACTGATGACCACTGACAATTTTCAATTGCGAGCCTATTGCTATCTTGACCGGATGCAGCCGCAATACGCCGCTTTTGTGGGCACCGTAACCCAGGGAGACCTGCCGATAGAGGGCATGGCCAGCCTCTATGTGGAGATGGCTCCCGGAAACTGGGTCTTTCGGGTGGTCGATGCCGCTGTGAAGGCCACCAGNGCNCGTCCGGGGGCGCAGATTGTGGAGCGGGAGTTTGGAATGTTCGAGCTTCATTCGACCTCCCAGGAAGACGTGCTTCAGGCGGGTGAGGTGGTATTGCGCGAGCTGGGTCTGGATGCGGGGCAGCGCAAGAAGCCCTCCATCGCCTCCATGCAGGTTATCACCAACGTGAACGGCTATCAGGCGCAGCTTCTGAACAGGTTCAGCCGGGGAATGATGCTCGTTCCCGGNGAGACCATGCTGGTCCTGGAGGTCGAGCCCGCTGCCTACATTAACCTTGCTGCNAACGAGGCGGAGAAGGCCTCCACGGTTAACCTTATGCATATCAGTGGCGTGGGGCGCTACGGCAGGCTCTGGATGGCGGGCACCGAGGCCGACGTGCTTGCCGCCCGGGATGCGGCGGTGTCGGCAATAGAAGCGATTGACGGTGTGTAGATTGACGGTGTGTAACGGAGGCACGACATGGGAAAACGATTTATTACAGCCCGGGATATTGACGACCTGATAGAGCAGGGGCAACAGGAGATTCATCTCGACACGGACACGGTGGTCACCGATGCAGCGCGGGAGCGCGCCCGTGAGCGAGGCCTGCGGCTTTGTCGGTGTGGAGCCTCTTCGGGAGAAGCCGCTCCAGCGCCTTCCGGGACCGAGCCCCTCCCGGGAGCCCCTCAGCAGAGCCAGCCTGGCGGGTCCGATGCCGCCCTGGCGGCCGCCGTTGAGCGAGCCGTTGTGGCGCATCTGGGAAAAGAGCCCCCGGGACTCCGGGATGTGATCAACCGGATTCTGCAACGGCGCTAGCGGCGCCAGAGTCTGTGGAGGCCCCTCTTCCGGTGGCTTCCCACGCATGGACACGGGGGGAACGATTCCGCTACCCTGATGCGTATTCAAGGAGGATGAATACGTATGCAGGTACACGCGCGGTTTGCAGCGGTTCTGGTGTTGATTATCGGGNCCCTTCCGCTCTTCGCCGGGGGAGCCCCCGAGTCCGGCCGGGGGACGCAACAGGTTATCGGAATATCGAAAATTGTTACCCACCCGGCGCTNGATGCGGTCGAACAGGGAATCATCGACGAGTTGCACCACCTGGGCCACGAAGNGCTCTCCTTCGATCTGCAAAATGCCCAGGGTGATCTTTCCACGGCAGCCCAGATAGCCCAGAAGTTCCGGGCTGACCGGGTGTCGGTGGCCGTAGGAATTGCCACGCCCACGGCGCAGGCCCTGGCAAACACCATCACGGAGATCCCCGTCGTTTTCGCCACCGTGACCGATCCCCTGGGGGCCGGTCTTGTGCCGTCCCTGGAAGGGGGCGGGGGAAACGTCACAGGGACCTCCGACATGACCCCCGTCCAGGCCCAGTTCGAGCTGATTAACGACGTTCTGGGGGCCCGGCGGGTCGGTCACGTCTACACCAGCGGCGAAGCCAACGCCGTGAGNCTGGCACGAAAGGCCGAAGAGGCGGCAACCTTTTTCGGGATGGATTTCGTCGAGGCCACGGTGGTTAACTCCAGCGAGGTCCGTTCCGCCGTTCAGGCGATCCTTCACCGGGTGGATGTTATCTACGTCAGTACCGATAATACCGTGGTGAGCGCCCTGCCCGCCCTCACCGAGGTTGCGGCTGCCGCCGGNGTACCCGTTGTCGCTGCCGATACCACCAGNGCTCTCGATGGCGGGGTTCTTCTGGCNCTTGGTTTCGATTACTACGCCTTTGGTCGTGTCACAGGAGCGATGGTGGCCGAGATTCTCCAGGGAGCNAACCCCGACCTCATGCCCGTCAGGTTTATAACGGACCCCGCCGACCTTGATCTTCTGGTTAATCTGGATGTGGCCCGTGACCTTGGTCTGGACCTTCCCCCGGAGCTGGTCGATCAGGCGTCGCTCGTAATCAGCGAGGGATCTCTCAGGTGATCGAGGGTATTCTTGTAGAGGGCCTTCTCTACGGGATCATGGCGCTGGGGGTCTTTATCACCTTCCGCATCCTGAACTTCCCCGATCTCTCCGTGGATGGCACCTTTCCCCTGGGTGCNGCCATCCTGGGGATGGCCGTCCTGGCCGGGGTGCCCCTTCTTCTGGGGGTNCTCCTGGCNTTCCTGGGAGGGGCCGCCGCCGGAGCCGTGACCGCCACCATTCACAACAAGCTGAAGGTTCCCAACTTGCTGGCAGGGATCCTGACCATGACCATGCTCTGGTCCGTGAATATCCGCGTTCTGGGNAACCGGGCNAACCTCTCGCTCCTGCGGACTCCCACGGTNCTCAGCCGGGCCACAACGTGGATAGGTCAGTTCCTGCCCTATCCCTGGTCGGTGGTGGCCTTCTTTCTCTTGCTCGCTCTGGNGCTGAAGTTCCTTCTGGACCTCTTNTTTCATACCGACCTGGGACTCACCCTGGGTGCAATGGGGGATAACCAGCAGATGGTGGTGAGTCAGGGNGTNAACCCCGAAATCATGAAGGTTATCGGTCTGAGTCTCTCCAATGGACTGGTTGCCCTTGCTGGCGCTTTCGCCGCCCAGTACCAGGGATTCGCCGATGTAAACATGGGGCAGGGGATCGTTGTGGCCGGTCTTGCCTCGGTCATGATCGGTGAGTTTCTTCTGCGNTCAAACAGGATCGGGCTTTTAACCTTCCGGGTGATCCTGGGGTCGATCGCCTATCGCGGTGTTATGTACCTGGGGCGCTACTACGGATACCACATCAGGATGACTCCCAACGATCTTCGTCTGCTCACGGGGATTTTGATCATTGTCTCGCTCATGGTGAGTCATTACCAGGGCGGTCGTGCCGAGCGATCCCGTCTGGAGAAGACCTTTCTCCCCGATCTCCCCGAAAAAGACCCGGCGAACCAGGCCAATCCTTCGGGAGGGCTGCCGTGATTCGCCTTCAGGGAGTATCCAAGACCTTTCATCCCGGGACGGTCAACCAGGTAACGGCGCTTCGCCCGGTCACCCTCGATGTGGCGGAAGGGGATTTTATTACCCTNATCGGCGGGAACGGGGCGGGNAAAACGACGCTTTTTAACCTGATCGCCGGATCGTTTCTGCCGAGCCAGGGNTCGATTCGTATACACGACCGCGACGTGACCAGCGAGCCCGAGTACCGCAGGGCCCGTTATATCGGCCGCATTTTTCAGGATCCGCTGCTGGGNACGGCGGGCTCCATGACGCTCGAGGATAACATGATGATCTGCTACCGCAAGGGGATGCGGGGGCTCCGGATCAGCCTGAACCGGGAACGNCGCTCTTTTTTCCGGGAGCAGCTCGTGCATCTTCGCATGGGTCTGGAGAACCGNATGAAAGATAATGTCCGNCTCTTCTCGGGCGGGCAGCGNCAGGCCCTGACNCTGCTCATGATGGTNCTCTCCCGGCCGGATCTGATCCTGCTGGACGAACACACCGCCGCACTGGATCCCGGAAACGCCGACCTGGTGCTGGAACTGACCCGTCGGTATATCGAGGAGTACGGCCTCACGGCGATGATGATCACCCACAATATGCAGCAGGCGATTACCTGCGGGAACCGTCTGCTCATGATGGACCAGGGTGAGATCATCCTGGATCTTCGGGGTGAGGAAAAGCGGAACCTTACCGTGGAAGGTCTTGTGGAGCGGTTTCACAGTATTCGCCACCGGGAGATGGAGAGCGACAGGGCCCGTCTCTCCTGACCGTTTCCGGAGCGCCTCCGGGGAAGCTCCCGGCAGGGGNCCGGAGAAATCAGTGATGAATAACAGGGGGTGAATTTGCATATTTATACAAAAACACCCCGGAGTCCTTGCAAACGAAAGGCGCCCTACAGCATAATGGGTCCACTTTTTCCAAGGAGGGTGAGCATGAAGATGAAAATTGGCGTCCTGGGGGGCGTGGTTCTGGCGCTGATGCTGAGCGCCTGCGGACAGAAGGGTNCCGACGAGATCCGGATCGGCGTTCCCGGGGCTCACAGTGGGGATCTGGCCTCCTACGGTCTTCCCACAGTGAACGCTGCAGAGCTGGTGGCAGAACAGGTCAACCAGGCCGGAGGCCTCCTGGGCAAGCAGATCCGGCTCTTTGTCGAAGATGATCAGTGTCAGCCCGAGGTCGCCACGAACATCGCGGCAAAACTGGTGGGTGACGGCGTCGTGGGTGTCCTGGGGCATATCTGTTCCGGCGCGACCCGAACGGCTCTGGGTATCTACACGGGCGAGGGAATCGTTGTGGTTTCTCCTTCTGCTACAAGCCCTCCTCTGACACAGAGCGGAGATTTCCCCACGTTCTTCCGGACCATCGCTCCCGACGATGCCCAGGGGGAGCTTCAGGCTCAGTTTGTGGCCGAGACGCTGGGAGCAAAATCTGTGGCGATCCTCCACGATGGTGGCGACTATGGTCGCGGCCTTGCTGATTTTGCCCGGGCAGCTCTGCTTGAGAAGTATCCCGACGTGCGAATCGCCCTCTACGAGGGAATAACCGTGGGTGCCGTAGATTATTCGGCGATCATCAACCGTGTGGGAGCTGCCAACGTGGACGTTCTGATCTACGGCGGGTATCACCCCGAGGCGTCGCGCCTGGTCTCGCAGATGCGTTCCCAGGGAATGGATCTTCCCTTTATCTCCGGCGACGGCATCCAGGATGAGACCTTTATCGATGTGGCCGGGGCCAACGCCGAGGGCGTCTACGCNACCGGTCCCCGGGATACCAGCGCAAACCCCGTTGCCCAGGCTGCCCGACGGGCACACCAGGAAAAGTACGGTGAAGAACCCGGTCCTTTCTTCATGAACGCCTATTCCGGTATGCTCGCTCTGGTGAATGCAATCGAGGCGGCGGGATCCACCGATTCTGCGGCAATCCAGGAGGCTCTGCGCACGAGCCCTGTCCAGACGCCCATCGGAGAGATCACCTTCGACGAGCGGGGCGATGCGATCGGGATCGGTTTTGCCATCTACCAGGTGCAAAACGGCGTGTACGTAGAACTGCAGTAAATCAAAACCAAAAACCCTGTGCAGGCGGGCCGATCTGTGCCCGCCTGCGTTGATTTTATGATAGGTGGAATCCATTCATGGCAATAGACTATTTTTTCAGGTTGTTTTTCAGCGGCCTTACCAGGGGAAGCATCTACGCGCTCCTCGCCCTCGGCTACACGATGGTTTACGGAATCATCAAACTCATTAACTTTGCCCACGGCGAGATCTACATGATCGGTGCCTTCACGGCCCTGATCATGGCCACGGTTTTCTCCTTCACGGGAATGCCCGCGCTGGCGATTCTGGTGCTCTCCAGCATCATCGCTATGGTCTATTCCTCGGCCTACGGGTTTACCATCGAGAAACTGGCCTACAAGCCCCTGCGGCAGGCGCCCCGCCTGTCGGTTCTGATCAGCGCGATCGGGATGTCGCTCTTTTTGCAGAACTACGTGCTTCTGGCACAGACGTCGAACTTTCTTCCCTACCCGTCGCTTCTGCCCGCCGTGAAGGTCCCTCCCTTTCTTCGGGGAATCGTGAACGGCCCGCAGCTCATTATCTTCGGGACCACGGCGGTGGTCATGGTGGCGCTCACCCTTCTGATCAAGTTCACCATGATCGGAAAATCCATGCGCGCCACCAGCCAGGATCGCACCATGGCCACCCTGGTGGGGATCAATGTCAACAAGGTAATCAGCTGGACCTTTGTTATCGGAAGTTTCACCGCTGCCCTGGGCGGAATCCTCATCAGTTCCTACACGGGACAGATCAACTTCTACGTAGGATTCATCGCCGGAATCAAGGCCTTTGTGGCGGCGGTCCTGGGAGGGATCGGCAGTATTCCCGGTGCGGTTCTGGGGAGTCTCGTTCTGGGCATGGCCGAGGCCTTTGCCGCGGGGTATATCTCCAGCGTCTACGAGGATGTTTTTGCCTTTGTTATCCTGGTGCTGATTCTGATCTTCAAACCTTCCGGATTGCTGGGAAAACCGGAAGTACAAAAGGTGTAATCCATGACAGTGAACGATATCAAAAAGACGGCCCTGGTGTCGCTGTGGTTCGTCTTTCTTACCTTTCCCATCATGGTGATTCGNGTAAATACCATCACCCAGACCGTGGTCTGGCGGTGGCATAACATGGCCTATATCGGCTTGGGAACCTTCCTGGGAGGACTCCTCTGGCGCTTTGCCCTTTCCCGGCGGAGCTTGGGGGTGAAGCCGAAGGTCGCAACCGGGGAGACCCCTGAATTGAGCGAGGCTCTCGCGGGACAGGGGGGGTGGAAGGAGAAACTTCTTCTCCTGACCCGGACCCCTTCGCTCCGCAAGGGAAGCCTGATGGCGATCCTGGCGGTGGCGGTTATCTTCCCTCTGGTGGGGTCCCTCTACCAGACGAATATCATGATCTCGGCCCTGATCTACGTGATGCTCGCCCTGGGGCTGAACATCGTCATCGGCCTGGGGAACATGCTCCATCTCGGGTATATTGCCTTCTTTGCTGTGGGGGCCTACACNTACGGATTGCTCCACCACTATTTCGGTTTGGGCTTCTGGCTCGCCCTTCCCCTGGGGGCGCTCTTCAGCATGGGTGCGGGAATTCTCCTGGCGCTCCCCGTGCTTCGGCTGCGGGGGGATTACCTGGCTATTGTTACCCTGGGGTTCGCCGAGATCGTGCGGATCGTGCTGAACAACGCCCGCGATCTCACGGGAGGGCCCGCCGGAATCAGCGGAATCGCCAGGCCCTCCTTTTTCGGCCTCACCATGAACCTCTCCCAGGTCTCGACCTATATCTACTACATCGTCCTCGCCATGGTCTGTCTTACGATCTTTGTGGTCTGGCGGTTCGAGAACTCCCGTCTTGGCCGGGCTCTGGTGGCCATGGGAGAGGACGAGATCGCTGCTGAGGCCATGGGGATCGACATCGCCCGGACAAAACTCACGGCCTTCGCCCTGGGGTCGCTCTGGGCAGGTGCTGCCGGGGTCATCTTCGCTTCGCGGACGGCCTTTATCAACCCCGCAAGCTTCACCGTCTGGCAATCGATCATCGTTCTCTCCTGCGTTGTGCTGGGAGGAATGGGGTCCATTCCCGGCGTTATCGTCGGGGCCTTGGGGCTCATTCTCATCCCCGAATATCTGAGGGCCTTCGCTGATTACCGGATGCTGATCTTTGGTGCGGTGCTGGTGGTGATGATGGTCTTTCGTCCCGGCGGACTGATCCAGAAAAAACGCCGGGCCTATACCTTTCACGGGGAGGCCCAGGAATGAGCCGAATTCTCGAAGTACAGAACATGACCATGGATTTTGGGGGCCTCCGCGCGGTGAACCGCGTGAATATCGAAATGCACCAGGGGGAGATCATCGCCCTGATCGGTCCCAACGGCGCGGGCAAGACAACCTTCTTCAATTGTGTCACCGGTGTGTACACTCCCACGGGAGGGGATGTGATGATCTGTCCCCCCGGGGGGGAGTTGCAATCGATCAAGGGAGCAAAGCCCAGCCGCATCTCCGCCAAGGGCCTGGCCAGAACCTTCCAGAATATTCGACTCTTTCCCAACATGACCGTCCTGGAGAACGTGATGATCGGGCGCCATAACCAGCTCAAGACGGGAATTGTGGGAGCTATTTTCCGCCCCCCCCGTACGCGGGCTGAGGAAGAACAGGTCCTTCACGACAGTTACGGAATCCTGGGAAAGCTGAATCTCGAACAGTATGCCAACGATCTTGCCCGGAATCTGCCCTATGGGGCCCAGAGGCGGCTCGAGATCGCCCGGGCGCTGGCGACGGAGCCCTTTCTGCTCCTGCTGGACGAGCCAGCAGCGGGAATGAACCCCCAGGAGACCAGGACTCTGGAGTCGCTGATACGCAAGATTCGCGATACCGAGAAGATCTCGATCTTTCTGATCGAGCACGACATGAGCCTTGTCATGTCTCTCTCGGAGCGAATCTACGTGATGGACTACGGACGGATGATCGCCACGGGAACTCCCGAGGAGGTCCGCAACGACCCGGCCGTGATCAAGGCATATCTGGGGGAGGACGTCAGTGCTTGAGCTTCGGAACATCAGTACCTACTACGGAAATATTCAGGCCCTCAAGGGAATCGACCTCACCATAGACCGGGGCGAGATCATCACTCTTATCGGTGCCAACGGGGCGGGGAAGTCCACAACTCTGATGTCCATCTCCGGGGTCGTGCCACCCCGGGACGGGGATATCCTCTTCGAGGGCGAGTCTCTCCTGGGGATGGACCCCGATCGCATCGTGGGGAAGGGTATATCCCAGGTCCCCGAAGGGCGGCGCATTTTTCCCCATCTCACGGTGCGGGAGAATATCGATATGGGAGCCCTGCTCCGGCGTGACCGTGAGGGGATAAAGCGTGACCTGGAGTACGTCTACTCGCTCTTTCCCATTCTTGCCGAACGTCGAGGTCAGGCTGGAGGAACCCTCTCGGGGGGGGAGCAGCAGATGCTCGCCATCTCCCGGGCAATTATGGCCCGGCCAAAATTGCTGCTCCTGGACGAGCCCAGTCTTGGGCTGGCTCCCCTGATCGTGCAGCAGATCTTCGAGATCATCAGCCAGATAAACAGCGAGAACGGAACGACGATCTTCCTGGTGGAGCAGAACGCGAACCAGGCACTGAAGGTCGCGCACCGGGGCTATGTGATGGAGAACGGCCGGATAACCCTGGCCGACGCGGCCTCGAGACTGCTGGAAAATCCCGAAGTAAAAGCCGCCTATCTTGGCGTATAACGGGTATAATAGGGGCAGGATGATGAACCATCGGTGGGTGGCCCCGGAGGGCATAGCAGGTCCCGATGGGCCAGCAAACCCGATGGCATAGCAAGCCCGTTGGCATAGCAAGGGAGAGCGTGAAATGCTTGTAAAGAACATCATGAGTCGGAATTTGTATGTGGCCCACCCCAAGACAGCGGTGACGGATGCACAGGAGACGATGCGCCGGGAAAACATCCATCACCTTCCCGTGATCGACGACCACACAAAGAAGCTTGTGGGCATCGTGAGTGAGAAGGACCTCCTCTACGCCTCACCCTCGCCGGCCTCGACGCTGGATGTCTACGAGATGACCCGGCTTCTCTCGAAGCTCTCCGTGGGGAGTGTGATGGCAAAGAAGGTGGTCTCGGCCCATCCCCAGGATCTGGTAGAGGATGCTGCCCGGAAGATGGTCGATCACGACATCGGGTGTCTCCCGATTGTGGACGAGGATAACTACCCCGTGGGCATCATCACCGAGTCCGACATGTTTCGCCTCTTTATCGACCTCTTCGGCACACGGGAGAAGGGGCTTCGGGCCACCCTGCGCATCCCCGAGGAGCCGGGGGAACTGGCAAAGCTCGGCAGCGATGTCTCTGAACACAACGGCAACATCGTCTCCATCGGAACCTGGCCGGGCGAACGGCCCACGGACGCACTCTGCATCATGAAGGTCACGGGTATGACCAGAGAGCAGTTCATTTCCTCCGTGGAGAAGCATATTCTTGAGGTGATCGACATTCGGGAAGTGTGATTTTCAATTTATTTTGCTGATAACCTTCAGTTAATGTCCCGGTATCTGTTATACTGAAGGTCAGGTATGAGAAATTTTCTGACCCATTTCTTGGGCCACAAGGTCGGCGCTGTTCGAGTAGTCCCCTTGGGGCTCAAGATCGTGGCAGTATTTGTAATATTTCTCCTGGTTTCCAACTTCACCACGAACTATCTCAATCTCATCCTCAACCGGGGTGAGCAGATCCGCCTTCTGAACCAGCTCCTGGTAAAAGACCTCAAGGAAATGCACGTCTTTGCCAACAACCAGCGGGAGATCTTCCTCTTTAATCCCGACGAGGAGGCGACTGTTTCCAACATGGCCGCCGCAGCGGAGCGGAATCACCGGGGTGAACGGTCGTTGAGTCTCGGTCTTGATTCCCGGGGAACCATTTTCTTCCTGGGGGGGGCTGTCGAGGAAAGACGGGCCTTCCCCGACGGAGCTGCCCTGGGTGAGATGACCGCTGCCCTCGCCAGGGGCGTCGAAGAGGGGACCCTGCGTTTCCGGTACGGGGATTACAGTTACTTCGGTGTCTACAAGTACAATCAGGCCTGGGATCTCTTTCAGATTCGGGCCGAGGAACTCACCGAGTTCTACGCAGATTCGGCCGAGATCTTCCGCAATGTTTCGGGGATCATTGTCCTGGTGACCCTGATCTTTGCCGTTGTGGGGATTCTGATCATCCGGCACATCCTGCGCTTTGTCCGGGTCATCACGGACAATATCATGAGGATGCACGAGGACCAGGCGCTCTCGCTCATGGAGCTGGAGGGGGCGCCCAACGACGATGTGACTTACCTGGGCATGGCCTTCAACTCCCTGGCGAACACCATCGATAATCTCATGACGATCTTCAAAAAGTTTGTGGCCCGCGATGTGGCTGCCAGGGCCTACCAGGAGCGGGAAATCCGGCTGGAAGGGGTAAAGCGGGATCTGACGATTCTCTTTACGGACATCAAGAACTTTACCTTCATGACCGAGGCTCTGGGGACGGATATTATCAAGCTTCTGAACATCCACTACGACCAGGCCATACATCACATCCACGAGGCGGGCGGTGACATCGGATCGATCATCGGGGATGCCCTGCTCGCGGTCTTTGGGACGGTTGAGTCCGATTCCACCCCGAAGAGCGTGCAGGCGCTCCAGGCTGCTTTCGAGGTGAACCGCGTGGCGGCCTCGTTGCGGAGGGAGATGCAGAAGCGCCGGGATCAGATTATGGACGAGCGGGGGTTCCTCACCCAGGAGGAGCAGTACGTTTACCGGGCAGTTCTCCTGGAGGTGGGGGTCGGTCTGGACGGCGGAATGGTCTTCTACGGGAATATCGGGAGCTACGAGCGCATGGTCAATACCGTTATCGGTGACAACGTAAACAGCGCGGCCCGCCTCGAGGGGCTGACCCGGTTCTACAAGGTGCCCGTGGTCTGTTCGGAATACGTGAAAGACGAGGTTCTGGCCTTCACCGACCGCTATACCTTCGTGGAGCTCGATCTTGTTCAGGTGAAGGGCAAGACCCAGGGCAAAAAGATTTTCTGGCCCATCGAGTCAAACTCCCTGGACGAGGAGTTTCGCCGGGGAATCGACCATTTTTCCGAGGCTCTGGAACTCTATTATCAGGGAGCCTGGCCCGAGGCCTTCTCGCGCTTTCAGGCCTCGTCGCTTCCCGTGGCAAATATCTTCAAGGAACGCATCTACGGCCGGGAAGCTCCGGAAGGTTGGGACGGCATATGGACAATGACAGAGAAATAGAGCAGGTCCACTCCCAGGCACAGATTCTGGCCAAGAGCAAGGAACGTTTTCTTCGGGATATCATGCGGGAGTTCCGCCAGGGCCAGGACCGGTACGATCTCGAGACGGAGTTTGCCAGGACAAAAAAGAATCGCAGCCTCGTGATCCCCCTCTCGATTCTCCTGTTGGTAGCGGTTTTCGCCCTGGTAGTGACCATGGTTACCCGGTTTATAGAGGAAACGAGTCTGGCAATTCCCGTAAATATCGACGATTTTGCCGATGTGAACCTGCGGGATCTCCTGGACGAGGCCCAGCGCTTGCAAAACCGCTACGACGGGACCCTGCGCGACCGAAACCGCCTGACCGAGGAACGGGACAGCAGGGTTCGTTCTGTCGAGCGGGGGCTCGAACGGGAACTCTCCCTGCTGGAGGACTCGGGTCTTCCGCTGCGGGAGCGGTCTCTCCGGGCGGCGCAGCTTCGGGGGGACGCCGAGGAGCAGATCCACCGGATCCAGGAAGAGTTTCTTCGGGCTGACCAGGAGCTTGCCCGGGAGCTCGAGGAGCTGGAGGCCGCCATCGCACAGTACGATAGTCGCCAGCTGGAGCGGGCCCGTGAGCAGGAGGAAGTCCTGAACAATCAGCAGCGGCTCTTCGAGATGGAGATGCAGCAGCTCCGCTCCCGTTACGACCAGGAGATCGAGCAGCTTCTGGCAAACCACCAGGCAGAACTTGAGACGATCGAGGCCCACCACAGGGAGGCTGTAGCTGCCCTGCGGGCCCGAAACCGGGAGAACGAGGCCTTCCTGCGGCGTCGCTTCGATCCCGATCTGTCGGAGGACCCCGTGGGACCGCTCCTGACGGTGCCTCTGGAGCCTCCCGGGGAGTGGGCCGCACCGGGTTCGTACAGGACCGTTCTGGCAGAGGCGGGGCTCGCTGGCCGCGGGGACCACGCAGCCTTTCTCGCCCGGCACGGAGAGCTCCGGACGATTCTGGAGCGACTCCAAAGCATTCCTTACGAGAACTCCCTCGCGCCCGCTCTGGTGCAGCTCGACCTCCGACTTCAGCACCTGGTGAGCGACTACGAGAGNGTCTGGCGTGGCCTGGGTGATCTGGCCGAGGAAAGGACCCTGGCTCTTGAACAAACCCGGGNGGTGCTGGCAGAACGGAAAGAGGATCTGGCGCGTCTCCAATACGCTCTGGACGAACTGAGCATGATTCAGGGAGAGAGCGGNTACATTCTCGATCCCAGGGATCCCGAGGCGATAGANGTCTACGTGCACCCCCTGGTTGCTCTTCCGCCCGATGCTCGGGGGTACGTCTTCCGTCGCGACGACGAGCTGGTGGGGCGGGTCCAGTTTTATGAACGACAGGGTCAGATCTGGGCGCGCAGCGACGACGAGGGGCTGCGTCCCTTTGATCGTATTCTGATCGATCTTCAGGGAGGGGAATAGCATGAGCCGTTGCAGAGGATCTTACCGGGTAGGGGCCTTTTGTCGGGCTGCAGCGTTCCTTCTCTTTCAGCTTTTCCTGCTGGATCACCTGNCGGCNCGGGAGGCCTTCCCCCTTCGGGAGGAGCTGGCGGCCCGGGGCTTTTCCGTTGAGTCCTTTCACCGCGACGGGCTCCGGGTTTCGGCGGAGCTGCGTCACCGCCAGGGGTTTCCCGTGGTGATCTCCTCTGCCTCGGGGGTTGGGTCGGACCAGGTAGAGCGCTTTCTCGGACTGCACGAGCTTCTGGAGGATCTGCCGGGGNTGCAGATAGGGAGAATCCGTCTCGCCCTGGAGGGGTCGCGAATGACGGCCGTGGTCTTGCCCCGTGAATATCGGCTACAGGGCGAGGATTACCTTGCCTATCTCCCCGGAGGCATGAGGTTTGTCTTTGAGGAAGCCTGGANCTACGATTTCAGGCTGCTCGTGGAGAGTTTCTCCCTGCGGGTTCAGGGGCAGTTTCTCACGGNCCGCCAGCTCTCCGAGCGTATCATCAGCGCCGTGGAGAACCCCGCCGGATACATCAGGAGTTCCGATCCGTACTATCTGGCCCAGCGTCTGGAGCAGCAGCAGCGGGTGCTGGAAGATCTCGGGCAGCGCCTCCAGGAGCAGACCCGGGCTCTGGAGGATCAACGGCAGGCCCAGGCCGCTGCCCTGGCCCAAACATCGGAGGAACTCACCCGGGCTTTTCGCGAAGCCCTCACCCTGATGGAGAACGAACTCGAGCGGGCCCGCCGGGGCGTGGTTCTTCTGGAGGGGCGTTCCCTCTTCGGTTCCCTGCGTGATCTCTCTCCCCAGGCTCTTGCGGCGGCCTTTGCGCTTCTGGGGAAAGAGCCGTCGCTGGACCCCGAGGAGTTGCGGGAGCGGGTAAACCGGACATTGCCCGAGGGGGTCGCTCCGCTTCACCGCCGCCACGCCGAGGCAGTTCTTGCCGTCTCTCGGGGAGAGCTTCCCGAGAGGTAGACAATCACCGCTTCTTTGTTGTATATATCGGGAAACGTGGTGTATGTATGGCCCGCCTGAGCGCCCCTTGCTCCTCTCGTCCGCGGGTCCAGAAGGAAAAACCAACCTGTTATATCTGTCGTTGTGCGTCAAAAGAGTATAACAGGGAGTACTATAAGGAAGAGTAACGCATGAATGAAGCAGTGAGAAAGATGCGCAACATCGGTATCAGCGCCCACATCGACAGCGGGAAGACAACACTATCCGAGCGCATTCTGTTTTTTTGTCAGAAGATTCACGCCCTTCACGAAGTTCGGGGAAAGGACGGGGTCGGTGCAACCATGGACTCCATGGAGCTCGAACGGGAGCGGGGAATCACCATTCAGTCCGCTGCCACCAACGTAACCTGGAAGGATCATACCATCAACCTGATCGATACCCCGGGCCACGTGGACTTCACTATCGAGGTGGAGCGGGCCCTGAGGGTTCTTGACGGGGCGATCCTGATCCTGGACTCCGTTGCGGGTGTCCAGTCCCAGTCGATTACCGTCGACCGGCAGCTGAAGCGCTATAGCGTGCCCCGCCTCGCCTTTGTGAACAAGTGCGACCGGACCGGTGCAGACCCCATCAAGGTCTGCGCTCAGTTGCGGGAGAAACTCGGGTTGAACGCGGTGATGGCTCAGTTGCCGATCGGTCTCGAGGACAAACACCAGGGTGTGATCGACCTCGTTAAAATGAAGGCGATCTATTTTGATGGAGATCACGGTGAGGTTCCCCGCTACGAGGATATTCCCGAAGATCTTCTTGCCCAGGCCGAGGAGTACCGGGAGGGGCTGCTCGACGCGGTCTCCATGTTCGACGAGGAGCTCATGGAAGCTGCCCTTGAGGGAACGGCCACGGAGGACCAGATCCACGCTGCCATCCGTCAGGGTGTACTCGCCAACGAACTCTGTCCCGTGTTTGTGGGGAGTGCCTACAAGAACAAGGGGGTTCAGGCTCTACTGGATGCAGTGATCGCCTACCTGCCCTCTCCTCCGGACATCACGAACCGCGCCCTGGATCTGGACAAGAACGAGGAAGAGTTTGTTACCCAGTCCGATGATACCATGCCCACCATTTCTCTGGCGTTCAAGCTCGAAGATGGTCAGTACGGACAGCTTACCTACATTCGTATCTATCAGGGAATGGTAAAAAAGGGTTCCGAGCTCTACAATGTTCGAACGCGGAAAAAGTTCAAGGTGGGGCGGCTGATCAGGATGCACGCCGACCACATGGACGACATCTCCGAAGCTGCAGCGGGGGATATCGTGGCCCTCTTCGGAATCGACTGCGCCTCGGGAGACACCTTCTGTGATCCCAGCCTCAACGTTTCCATGACCTCCATGTTTGTTCCGGAACCGGTGATCTCGCTCTCTCTCAAGCCCAAGGACAAGGCNTCNTCTGACCGGATGGGCAAGGCTCTGGGACGGTTCATCAAGGAAGATCCCACCTTCCGTAGCTACGTCGATGAAGAGAGCAACGAGACGATCATCCAGGGAATGGGTGAGCTTCATCTTGAGGTTTACGTTGAGCGAATGAAGCGGGAATACAAGGCCGACGTTGAGACGGGCATGCCCCAGGTGGCGTACCGCGAGACGATCTCTGCCCGGGGTGAGTTCGATTATACCCACAAGAAGCAGACCGGTGGTTCCGGTCAGTACGGTCGTGTGGCGGGCTACATCGAGCCACATCCCGAGGAGCACTACGAATTTATCAACCAGATCAAGGGAGGGGTGATTCCCAACGAGTATATCCCCTCGGTTGACAAGGGATTCAAGATCGCCATGGAGAAGGGGACCTATATCGGGTACCCCGTGGTAAATATCCGGGCTCTGATCAACGATGGAGCTACCCACGCCGTGGACTCCTCCGATCAGGCTTTCCAGACGGCGGGAATCGGAGCGTTCCGCTCGGCCTACGAGAAGGCAAAGCCCATCGCCCTGGAACCGGTCATGCGGGTTACCGTGGAAGGTCCCACGGAGTTTCAGGGAAATATCTTCGCGACCCTGAACCAGCGNCGCGGAATGATCATTTCTTCCAACGAGGACGGGATGTTCAGCGTGGTCGAGGCTGAGGTTCCCCTGGCAGAGATGTTTGGTTTCTCCACTATTTTGCGATCCCTCACGCAGGGAAAGGCCGAGTACACCATGGAATTTGCCAAATACGGAAAAGTACCGCAAAGTATAGCTGAAGAGTTGCGCGAACGGTACTTGAAGGCCAAGCGTGACGGGAATAAGTAGAAAGGAGAGACGCGGAATGGTCAAGGAAGAACTCATAAGGCGCAGTCCCCTGCGATTGCTGGAACGCTCCATTCATGGTGGATTGCAGGGTGGAGAGATCGGTGTCTTTGCCGCGCGCAAGGGGACCGGAAAGACGGCGTGTCTCGTCCATATTGCTACGGATCAGTTGCTGCAGGACCGGCACGTGATTCATGTTTCCTTTGCAGGACGGACCGACCATATCGTGACNTGGTACGAGGACATTTTCGGCGAGATTGCAAAGCGCCGGGAGTTGGAACACGCCATGGAGATCCACGATGGGGCGATCAGAAACCGCATGATCATGAACTTCAGTCAGGAAGGGGTCACGGTTCACCAGTTTCTCCGAAGTATCCGGGCTATTATCGATGACGGCCAGTTCAAGGCCGACGTGCTTGTGGTGGATGGCTACGATTTTTCCAAGGGTGAGCCCGAGACCCTGCGAGCTCTGAAGGAGTTCGCCGGGGAGAACGGTCTCGCTGTGTGGTTCAGCGCATCGATCCATCGCGAGGACAAACGGGTGGATGACCAGGGCGTGCCGATGGCCCTCTCTCCCTTTATCGATTCGATCGACGTGCTCATCACGCTCACCCCCGAGAAGGATCACGTGGGGCTGCGGCTGCTGAAAGACCACGGCGATTATAACCCCGAAGATCTCCACCTGGAGCTCGACAGCAAGACCCTGCTGATTCGCGAGGATCAGTAGGGGCCCCTGCCGGTCGGGAGCCCCCCACGGGGTATCGCGGCGGCAGGTCCTATCGTGACCGGGTGACACCCACCCGGTCGCAGTATTCCCCCACAGGACAGAGACTGCACCTGGGCGAGAGTGGCGTACAGATGCCCCGGCCGAACCCCACCAGCCACTGGTTCAGGGGTATCCAGAATCGTTTCGGAAGTGTCCCCATGAGGGCTCGCTCGGTCTCGTCGGGGGTCTTTTCCGCGACCCACCCCATTCTGTTGGAAATCCGGTGAACGTGAATATCGACGCAGATCGCGGGGATACCGAACCCCAGGGCCCGTACCAGGTTTGCCGTTTTTCGACCCACCCCGGGAAACTCCAGCAGTTCTCTCTCTGAGGAGGGGACGCGCCCGTGCCGGGTGCGGACAATAGTGGCTGCTATCTCCCTGATCTGCCTGCTCTTGGTCCGGTAAAACCCCGCAGGATACATCGCTTTTTCGATTTGTTCCGCTTCGAGGGAAGCGATCTCCTCGGGGGTGGTGGCTATCGCGAAGAGTCGTTCTGCGGCAGCGAAGGTCACTTCGTCGCGGGTCCGGAGGCTGATGATCGTGGCGAGCAGGACCCGGAAGGGGTCCGGGGGATCCGTCCAGGAGGCCACAGCGTTGACGCTGGCCTGGTACTGCTGAACCGCATCGCACCGGGCGATACGGTCCAGGATTTCCTCCCAGGGGACGTTCCTGCCGGGAGATTCATCCCCGCAGGGAGGAGGATGGCCGGGATTATTCGTCGTCGTCAAGGATATCGCCGGAGTCCTTGTCGTGGTCATCGGCGAGGTCATCGTCGGGGAGAATGTCTGCCGAGGTCTTGCCCCCGCCGGGAGCGTTCTCCTCGAGCTTGCGAAAGACCAGTTCCTCCACCTCGGCGGGCGAGAGATCAAGGGAGAAGGATACCTCGTCTACGAAGAGCTGGAGTGCGCTGTCGTAGAGCTTGCGCTCCATGATGGGGAGCTCCTTGACCTTTTTNCGCTGGTACAGGGTTCGTACCACCGAAGCGATNTCGTGTACCGACCCCTGNTTCAGGAGGTCCAGGTTCATCTGGTATCGCATCTTCCAGTCTGCCGGGATCGGCTCGAAATCCTCGGAGAACATGGTCAGGGCTTTTTCTGATTCTTCCCGGGGGACGATCGCCCTGATACCGAGCTGCTCTGCCCGGTCCACCGGGACCTTGACGGTCATGTCCGAGACAGGAATATAAATCACGTAATAGAGGACGTCCTCACCCTTGAAAGAAAGCTCCAGGATTTCCTGAATTGTGCCCACACCCTGTATAGGATAAACAACGTGCTGGCCGACTTCGAAGGTTGTTCCCTTCCCGTTGGTTTTGGCGCTCATGAGGCGGGAAGTATACCGAAATTTTCACGTCTGGTCAAAGACGTAGGGAGATCGGCCTGGCCGGAGAAGGGAAGCCGGGCGGAACAGCTGCGCAAGGAGGAACAGGCTGTCCCCAGGATCTGGATGCCCGGGTAGAGGCCGGTCTTACCTGCCCCCGGGTAGATCCCGGTCCCCTCCGGGGAGGGCGCGTACCAGCCCGGGGAGCGGGCGTTGTTCGACAAAGGCGAGGTACTTGAAGGGGTGCATGTCCAGCGGGTTGGGGTACCACCCCTCGATAATGTCCCGGTCGATCAGATTGACCGCCGGCGAGTGGCTCACGGGAAGGACCGTTCCTGTCTGAAGGAGTATCGCTTCGGCCTCGCTCATGATCTGGTACCGGGCGGTTCCCGTCAGGGCCAGGGAGTCNTCGATGAGCTGGTCGAAGCGAGGGTCGGAAAAGCCTGCGTCGTTCAGGCTGCTGTCGCTGACCCACATTTTGAGAAACGTCAGGGGGTCGGCAAAGTCTCCGATCCAGCTGATCATGGCCACGGTATAGGAGGGATCCCGCAGGGCATCGAAATACTCGGGATAGGGGGTGTACCGCAGGGAAACCCTTGTGGCCAGCGCGTCTTCCCAGGCCTGTTTCATGAGCTCTGCCACCCGGGTCGACTCGGGCCCCCGGGGAACGTGAATGGTTATCTCGGGCAGACCTTCGCCCCGGGGATGGCCCGCTTCTTTCAGGAGCTCCAGGGCCTGGGCGTGGTCAGGGCCGGTAATGCCCTCCTGAAAGGGGTAATGGGGGATCGCCGGGACCAGGCGCGACGAGGGCATGAAGTGGATCGCCGGGTCCCTGATTTTTTCCCAGGGAAGGAGCAGCGCCAGGGCTCTCCTGACCGAGGGGATGGAAAAGGGGAGTTCGTCGGACCGAAGGAAGTAATAGGTCGTGGCAAAGAGGGGGTTCACCACGATCGACGACGGGTAAGCCACGTTTGCCAGGGACATGCCGCTGGAAACCCAGTGAATCTCGCCGTCGTTGAATCGGGATGTCACCTCTTCGGGGGGATCGTCAACGAAGAGGAGCCGGAGACGGGGAATCTGCACGTTCCGGATATCCCAGTAGTGAGGGTTTTGCTCCAGGGTGATCTCCCCGGAGGTTCTGGTTACCATGCGGTAGGGGCCGTTCCCAAGAGCCTCTTCGGGGGCGGGGTCCTGGAGGGANCGTACCTGGGGGTGGAGCGGTACAAAGGCGTGATGAGCCAGGACGCGGATGAAATGAGGTGCCCGGGACCGGAGGCGAACCTCCAGGGTCTGGCTGTCCCGAGCGTGAATCCCTATCGAGTCGGGGGCGGTGGTGTGGCCCTGGCGGTAGTCCCGTACCCCGGCGATCACATCAAAGAGGAAGCTGTAGGGTCTGTCCCGGGCAGGATCGATCATGGCGAGCCAGGTGTCGCGGAAGTGCTCCGCCTCTACGGGGTCTCCGTTCCAGTAGCGGGCGTTGTCCCGGAGAAAAAAGGTGTAGGTCCTGCCGTCTTCGCTCACCTCCCAGCGTTCGGCCACAGCAGGGACCGGTTCCAGGGTGCGGGGATGGTATCCCGCGAGACCCTCGTAGAGCGCGGTGTAGACCTGGGCTTCCGTAGCGGTATAGCTGTTCAGNGGATTGAGTCCGATCGAGGTGGTGGCGAAGGCGGCCACGAGTTCCCGGTCGCGGGATGCGCCGGCCCTGGAAGAGATCACCCGGAGGAGGTCGTCGGGATCGGATCGATGCGGGGCTGGGTGCTGCAGGGGCTCCGTGGCAGGAAGGGGTGNTGCAGCCGAAGCGGGNNCTGNGGTGNAACCCGCCCCCCCGGCGGAGCCGGAAACTGCGGNAAGACAGGAGCCTTCGGCGGAGCCGGGAAAGAGAACGGCGAGGGCCAGAAACAAAACCGGGAAATACCTCTGTCCTGTGGTGCGTCTCATACTCCCATGATTATTCATACCTGGCCCGGACAGGCAAGACCTTCTCAGGTGACGGGGTTATTCGTTCCCTCCTCCGGGGGTGTTCCAGGGTTCTTCCGGGGATCTCGCCGGGGTGTGGGGGTGTAGTCGAAGATGTTGGGCATATCGGGGATCAGGGGCTCCACGGTCCGGTACAGTTCTTCCAGCTGNGGTTCGAGCTCCCCATACCGTGTTTCGCCCCGGGAGGTGCCGATCGCCTCCAGCCCCCGGACAAGTTGCGAAAGCTGGTCNGGNGTTCTNCCTCCCGCAATGGCCCCCTCGGCGCGGGGGCGGGAGCCTCCCAGGAGCCACCGGATTGCCACCGCTCCCGGGTGGAGGTCCCGGCAGCTGCAGATATCGAGGAAGGCCCTGTTGAATCGGTGGATGCTGTCCCAGAGAGGAGGACGAAAGAAGGCCGTTTCCTGGCGGTGGTCCCGGGGGTTCCACCGGGGTTGTGCCGGAAAGGGACGGGCCAGTATGCCCTGGGCCAGGGGGCTGTAGGCCACGCGGGGACACCGCAGGTGGGGCCAGAGGGCCTTTTCCGGTCTGCGCCAGAGGAGGTTATATCCTTCCTGAACCAGATCGGGCGGGCACTGGTTCAGAAGGAGGCGGTACTCCCTGCTTGTGATGTTGCACACGCCCGTGGAACGGATCAGCCCCTCCCGGGCGAGGTNCTGCAGCTCCTCCAGAGCGGCCGGGAGGCTCAGTCCCTCCCGGGGCCAGTGAATGTAGAAGATATCGATGTAGTCCGTTCCNAGGCGGCGCAGGGATCGCTCCAGGTGTTTTCGCAGCGCCCGGGGCTCCCTGATCACGGTCTTGCTGGCGATAACGAGGGATTCCCGCCGGGTTCGCAGGATTTCCCGGAAGGCCTGCCCCAGNAGTTGTTCGGCCCGGCCCGAACCGTAGGATTCGGCCGTGTCGAAGTGCCGGAACCCCAGATCCCAGGCGTGACGGAGCAGATCCTTGGCGGGGCCCGGGGGAAATTCTCCCCAGGCCGTTCCGCCCAGGGCCCAGGTTCCAAAGGCCAGGGGGAATCCGGCGGGGCCGGAAAAAACGGGCAGGTTCATAACAGTCTCCTATGGTGAACGTCCTGTCGTGCTCTGCTGTCGTGACAGGTGCCGTGACAGGTGTCGTGACAGGTGCCGTGCCGGATATCTTGCCCGAAGGGAGGAACAGGGGCAACCCCGGGTTTTCTCTTCCCGACAGCCCCTGGTTCAGAAAAATGCTGGCCCCTGCTGCTGACGGGGTGGTCCGATGGACCGGGGAGGTGTAAAATGGGTGAGGTATGGAATCGCTGATCACCCCGACCCACGTCTACCCCCCCGGGTACGGTCACAGCCCCCTTCCCTCGGATTATCGTCCCTGGGAAGCGGATATCCCCTTTCTCGAGGCCTGGGCGCGGGTTCGCAGGAACACCATGGTCGACCAGGCCCGTCTCTTTGAATTGTGGGAGCTTGTGGGGCAGCTCCCTCCCGATCTTCCGGGAGCGCTCCTGGAGGTGGGTGCCTGGAGGGGAGGCAGCGCGGGTATCATGGGATTGAGGCTGCTCCGGGAGGGCGATTCCCGGCCCCTGGTTGTGGCCGATACCTTCTGCGGTGTCGCCAAGGCAGGNCAGGAGGACCCCTATTATCGCGGTGGCGAGCACGGNGATACCTCTCTTGACAGGGTTCGTGCTTTTTTGCATGATCTGGGCCTGCCCGATTGTACGGTGCTGGCCGGGGTGTTCCCGGACGAAACAGCGCACCGCGTACCCTCTGCGGACATCGCCTTTTGCCATATCGATGTTGATGTCTACCAGTCCGCACGGGATGTNTTTGAGTGGGTCTGGCCCCGTATGCCTGCGGGAGGGATCGTGGTTTTCGACGACTACGGCTTTCTGGGGTGCGAGGGCGTAACCCGATACGTCCACACCCTGCGGGACCGCCCCGACGGGGTGGTTGTGGCCAATCTCAACGGACACGCGGTGGTTGTCAAAACGAGATGAAAGGCGACAGATTCCATGACAAACCGATTTCTCACGCTGTACCTGCTGGTANTGCTTCTGGGATGCAGNTCCACGGGAGGAGCTCCCGAGGGGAGTGATCCCGCCCGGGAAGCNCCGCGCTTCCGCTTCTTCTGGCAGAGTGATCCCCCGGAGCNNCAGAAGCCCCAGTCCTACGCCACCATTCATAATTTGCTTGAGACAGACCGACCCATGCTCGCCCTCTACCGGGAAGACGTAACCCACCAGGCGGTGACCGATTTCTTCGTCGATCTTACGGGAGACCCCTCCACGGCGCTGCCGATGCTCTACTACGCGGAACAGGCCGGACTCTCGCTCTCGCTGGTGTTCTCCCTGGTCTGGGTGGAGAGCCGCTTTTCCCCGGTGGCGGTAAACGAGAACGCCACCTCTATAGACAGGGGGTTGTTTCAGCTGAACTCCCTGACCTTCCGGCATCTCTCGGAGGAGGATTTTTTCGATATTCCCGTGAACACCTGGCACGGAATCGATTTTCTGCTCTGGTGTCTGGCCCATACGGATTCGGAATATCAGGCCGTTGCGGTCTATAACGCCGGGCTCACCCGGGTGCGGGCCGGTATGACCCCCGCATCCACACTGGTCTACGTAGAGCGAATCCGCGAATATCGCCGGTCCCTGGAGAAACGGTTCCGCCAGTATATCCTGAACGAGTTCCCCTTCGATACCGCCTGATGATAAACTGCTTCTACTATGGTTGTGGTACTGGAAAAAGGGGTCACCCCCCGCGAGAAGGAAGCGGTTCGTGCGTTCCTCACCGACCGGGGGTTTCAGGTCCGGGAAGTTGCCGGTGAGGAAGAGACAATTCTGGGCGCTGTTGGCAGCGGCCAGGTGGATCACCGCGAGGTGGAGATGCAGCCCGGTGTCGCCCGGGTCGTGCCGATTACAAAGCCCTACAAGCTCGCTTCGCGGGAGTTCAAGAAGGCCGATTCTGTCTTTTCCGTGGGTCCCGTCAAGATCGGGGGAAACCGCCTGGTGGTTATCGCCGGTCCCTGCGCGGTAGAGAGCCGCGAGCAAATCCTGGAGTGCGCCGACATCGTGGCCTCCTCGGGCGGTGTCATGCTCAGGGGGGGGGCCTTCAAACCCCGGACATCACCCTATTCCTTCCAGGGGCTGGGTGAGGAGGGCCTGCGCTACCTGAAGGAGGCTGGCGAGCGGTACGGTATGCCCGTGATCACCGAGATCGTCGCGTCCCACCAGGTGGAGGTCATGCGGGATTACGTCGATGTTTTCCAGATCGGGGCCCGGAACATGCAGAACTTCGAACTCCTGAAGGTTCTGGGTGCCGAGGGCCGGCCGGTGATGCTCAAGCGGGGCCTCTCTGCCACAATCGAGGAATGGTTGATGGCTGCGGAGTACCTNCTCGCTCACGGAGCGGAAGATATCATCCTCTGCGAACGGGGTATCCGGACCTTCGAGACCTATACCCGCAANAGNCTGGATATCTCCTCCATACCGGTGGTCAAGAAGCTGAGCCACCTTCCCGTGCTGGTCGACCCCAGCCACGCCACGGGTTTGCGCGATCAGGTTATTCCTGTAGGGCTNGCNGGGATCGCCGCCGGAGCTGACGGCCTCATCGTGGAGGTCCATCCCGATCCGCCCCGGGCCGCTTCCGACGGTCCCCAGACGCTGTACCCCGAGCAGTTCGAGAAGCTGCTCCGGGATATCGAGGTTCTTTCTCCCGTGGTGGAGCGGGAGGTTGCCCGGTTGCCCCGGAAATCGGTGAAACCCGCCCCAGAGCAGGGAACTGAGCCTGGCCGGAAGGCCCTTGACCAGGGCCCCCGAACCGTGGCGTTCCAGGGGTCAAAGGGCGCCTTCAGCGAGGCTGCGCTCCTGCGGTATTTCGGAGATGCTCCCCAGGGTGTCGAGCCGAGGAGTTTCCCTCACTTCAGGGATGTCTTCGAGGCGGTTCTCTCGGGAGAGGTCCACTTCGGGATCGTTCCCTTGGAGAACTCTCTCATGGGTTCGATTCACCAAAACTACGATCTTCTCCTGCAGTATCCCGATGTGACGATCGTGGGGGAGACCCAGATCAGGATCGAACACAGCCTGATCGGCACGCCNGATGCATCGATCGAGACGATCAGGAAGGTGATATCCCAGGGCCCGGGGATCGAACAGTGCCGGGATTTTCTGGACGCGCACCCCCACTGGACGGTGACGCCCTTCTTTGATACGGCGGGGTCCGTGGCGTACCTGCAGGAGTGCGGTGATCCCTCCCTCGCCGCGATCGCCAACGCCCGCACTGCCGATGTCTACGGTATGAAGGTGCTGCGGCAGGGGATNGAGAGCAACCCCCGCAACTATACCCGNTTTGCGATTCTTGTCCGGGAGGATCAGGCCGAGGGGGTGGCTGATGCAAATATGGCTACCGTCGTTTTTTCTACCCCCGACAAACCGGGGGCCCTGTATCAGTGCATGAAAGTTCTGGCCGAACGGCAGTTGAATCTGAAGAAGCTGGAGTCCCGGCCCCTTCTGGGGCAGCCCTGGCGGTATATGTTCTACGCCGACGTTGAGCTCTCGGGTGATCAGGAGCAGTTCGACCTGGCCATGAAGGAGCTGGACAGCGAGACCCACGATCTCCGGCTTCTGGGAACCTTCCGGGAAGCCCGGGGCTACGCCCGCTCCTGAGGATTGCGCCAATCGGGATGGTGCGGGTGCGTTCATCAGGAACTACGCCCGCTCCTGAGGATCGCGCCGGGAGTTCTTCCGGTTCGGGCCCGGCGAGGATGCCGGGCCTGAAGGATATCAGGCCTGGTCAGGAGATATGCCCAGTCGCTTGAGCTGCTGCTGCTCCTCGTACTTGGCGATGTACTCGTGGGTCTTCTTCCGGGTCCGCTGGAGCGTGTCTTTCAGGGATACCTGCTCGGAGGCGATTCCCCGCAGACGCTTCCGCTGTTCCCGGTCCAGCGAGGCCCGGATAAATGTGTCCAGGGACTCGCTCCGACGAAGGATAATCTGCATCTCCTGGATATCGCGGGTGACAAACTGAAGCAACTCTTCCTCGCTGCTCTCGGAGAGGCGGTTCCAGGCGTTGCCCGTCCGGGCCAGGAAGCCGTTGTAGAGGCGCGCGCGCCGGGAGAGGGCGTTCACAAATTCCTCGAAACGGATATCCTCCGATTTCCGCGTCTGGGTCTGTTCGTCCAGGTAGTCCACGGTATATACGTGGGTGGTGTCGTCCTTTCCCCTGATCCGGTCCCAGACCTGATGGAGAAACTCCTTGATACCCAGTTTTCTGCTCTGGAGGATGAGGGCGTTGTCGGTGAGTTTCTGGGCGATGGCCTCCAGGGGGGTGCTCGCTCCTGCCTGGGTACGGAGCGCTTCCAGGAGGGTGTCCCGCAGATCGGGGGCCTGTTGTTTCCGCCGCTCCTTCCGGTCCTGCTTCATCTGGAGGCTCGCCAGGAGCGCCTCCCTGGTGGCGGGGCCCGCGTCGGGGCTGTTCTCGGTGAGGATCTCCTGGATGAGTTCCTGCACGAAGGGTGCCTTTCCCATCTTCCGCTGCCAGGCGATTCTGATCTGTTTCAGGGCCTGGTCGGGGGCGGCGATGCTCTCGGCTATCCGGACCGAGGGAAGGACCTCCCGGCGGACCTCGAGCTTGTAGCTTTCCCGCTGGTAGGCTGTGAGCTGGCGCAGGATAGTGAGGGCCTTGCGACAGGCCTGGGAGAGGTGATCCTGGGCGTCGGCGACGATGCTTGCCGAGAGCTGATCCCCCGACCGTTTCAGTTTTGCAGCGTTTTCTCCGAGCCCCCGCGTGGTGGGTTGTGTAGCTGTCTCGCTCAGGCCCTCCCATTTTATGTATCGGGTAAAGCGGACCAGCATTTTCAGGCGCCGCAGGTCGATATATTCCAGGGAGAACTCGTAGTAATCGGTGAGGAAGATGAGCCGAGCCAGGTACTGATCCGATCGCACCGCCAGTTCCCGGTCCCGTTCGCTCTCCAGAAAGGGCTGGTCCGAGGGGACGTCCAGTTCGGAGATGCGTTCTTCGTAGTTGTAGGGGTCGGGCGTGATGAGGCCCTTCTTTTTGAAGGCCGTGTGAATCGCCTCGAAGTTGATGCGCATCTGCTGGTAGCATTGCTTGAGTTCCGGCAGGAGCGATTCTTCCAGGTCTCTTCGTCGGAGTTCCAGGAGTTCTGCCAGGGTTGTTTCAAACTGGTCCAGCTGGGTCATGGGCCAATCATACGGGAAGTTTGCCCTTCTCGACAAGCGATAGAGCTCCCCGAACGGTACCTCCCCTCAGGAGGGCAGGGTGAGAGGAGGGGAGGTATCGCCTGTGGGGGGGCTTGTTCTGGTGGCGCTGGCTGTGGTGGTGCTGTCAGCAGGGTGCAGTCTTGTCCCGGAGAGGGAGGTTTCTCTCCGGATTCCGGCTCTTCCCCCCTGGTACGAGTCAGGAGATATTCTCTGGAGACTCTCCTGGTGGGACGGAAGAAGTATCAGCCACAGGGAGATCTTCGTTTCATCGGAAGATGGTTCAGCCAGTCTGGCCGTGCCCCTCTCGGGAGCGGGGGCGATTCTCCCCGTGGTTACGGCGACGCCCGTTCTCGGTCCGGACCAGGGGCTGGAGCTGGCGTCCTTCGGGGGCTGGCTCCTTCCGGGGGATGATCGGGTTCTGCTGGACCGCCACCGTGGTGAGATATCGCTGGTGCTCCTGGATCTGGCACGGCAGGGGCTGGACCCTGCCCTGGTAAATGTGGAACGGCTGGAAGCGCTGGTTCGGGAACGGCTTCCCCGGTATCCGCGACGCCTCGACAGGGTTCGTCTGACGGACGCGTTGGGAGCGCAGCGGATGCACAGCCACCACGTGGCCAAGCGCTGGGCTCCGATGTATCAGGTACGTCTGCTCCGGGAATCGTCCCGGGGGGAAGGGTGGCAGGCGCGGCCCTGGATAACCGACGATCCCGCCGAGCCTCCCCTGGTGCCGGCTCCAGCGGGAGAGTACGAGCTCTTTTCCCTGGGGGTGCTTCCCGGTGAGGTGCGACACCTCTGGAGGTGGAGCTCCCGGGGCGGAACCCGGGAGCTCCTGGTGGTCTACAGGACCCACCAGGGTCAGGGATTTCATCGTCTGGTGGAGATCTCTCCGGGTGGAGAGGTTCTCCGGGAAGGGCCCTGAGGATTTCCCCGGGCCTTCCCGGAGGCCCGGGATCAGCGAACCACGAAGTTGACCAGTTTGTCGGGCACCACCACGACCTTGACCACTTCCTTGCCCTCGATGAACTCCTGAATTCGGGCGTTCTGGGCTGCACAGGTCTGGAGAGTCGCCTTGTCGGTTCCTGCCGGGACCTCCATGCGGGCCCGGACTTTGCCGTTGACCTGGAGGACCACCGTGATCTGCTCATCCTGGGTGAGGGCCTCGTCGTACTGGGGCCAGGGTGCCAGGGAAACGGGAGCGGGGTTCCCGATCATCTCCCAGAGTTCCTCGGCCAGGTGAGGCGCGTAGGGCGAGAGGAGCCGGATAAAGGGGTCCCACACCGACCGGGGCAGGGTCTTCTCCTTGTAGAGCTCGTTCACCAGGATCATCATCTGACTGATCGCGGTATTCAGGGCGAGCTCGTCCGTGTCGTGGGTAACTTTTCTGATCGTCTTGTGGAGCACCCGCAGGAGGTGCTCTCCCGGCTCGTCCTCTGTAACGGGTCGCTCCGTGAGGCGCCAGACCCGGTCCAGGAAGCGGTAGACTCCCACCAGCCCCTGGGTGGACCAGGGTTTTTCCTGCCGGAGGGGACCCATGAACATCTCGTAGATGCGCATGCTGTCGGCCCCGTAGCGGGCCACCACGTCGTCGGGGTTGATCACATTACCCAGACTCTTGGACATCTTGACGCCACCCTCGCCCAGAATCATTCCCTGGTTCACAAGGCGTGTAAANGGCTCGTCGCAACTGACAATCCCCAGATCGTAGAGAACCTTGTGCCAGAACCGGGCGTAGAGGAGATGGAGTACGGCGTGTTCGGCTCCGCCCACGTAGAGGTCTACGGGGAGCCAGTAGTCCAGTTTTTCCGGGTCTGCCAGGGCCTGTGCGTTGTGGGGATCGATGTACCGGAGGTGATACCAGCAACTGCCCGCCCACTGGGGCATGGTGTTGGTCTCGCGGCGTCCGGGGCGGCCGCTCCCGTCGGGGCACTCGCAGTTTACCCAGCTCTCCACCGCCGCCAGGGGGCTCTCGCCCGTTCCCGTGGGGGTGTATTTCTCGACCTCCGGCAGGGTCAGGGGTAATTGATCGTAGGGAACGGGGTAGTATTCTCCCTCGCATTCCACCAGGGGGATCGGCTCGCCCCAGTAGCGCTGGCGGCTGAAGATCCAGTCCCGGAGCTTGTAGTTAACTGTCTTTTCCCCAATCCCCTCTTCCTCGAGC
The DNA here is from genome assembly GCF_000373545.1 of Alkalispirochaeta alkalica DSM 8900. Classification (GTDB taxonomy): domain Bacteria; phylum Spirochaetota; class Spirochaetia; order DSM-27196; family Alkalispirochaetaceae; genus Alkalispirochaeta; species Alkalispirochaeta alkalica. The sequence continues at coordinate 24,678 of NZ_KB891760.1, read as the reverse complement.
CAGGCCGTGATTCTGGCCTTGGCGTCTTCCGTGGGGAGCCCGTCGAAGGCCCCGCTGTTCACGGAAAAGCCCGGTTCCGGCCGGGCTGCCTCCAGGGGTTCCCGGGGGTCTTCCTGGAGCGACCGGGCCACCACTTTTTTGATGGGCAGCTCGAAGCGGGTCGCGAAGGCCCAGTCCCGCTCGTCGTGACCGGGGACGGCCATGATCGCGCCGGTGCCGTAACTGATGAGGATATAGTCGGAGATCCAGATCGGGATCTGTTCCTGGTTGACGGGATTTATCGCGAAGGCGCCGGTGAAGACCCCGGTTTTTTCCCGGCTCAGCTCGGACCGCTCCAGATCGCTCTTCAGGCGTGTGGCGGCCACGTAGGCCTGAACCTGATCGGCCTGGGCGGAGGTGGTGATCTGCGGAACCAGGGGGTGTTCCGGGGCCAGGACCATATAGGTCGCCCCAAAGAGCGTGTCGGGCCGGGTCGTGTAGACCTCGATCCCCGAGAGGGCCGTTCCGCCCGGGACCGCGTCGGGAGCCAGGGGAAAGCGGACGTTTGCTCCCTCGGAGCGGCCGATCCAGTTTCTTTGCATCGCCTTGATCGATTCCGGCCAGTCCAGCGTGTCCAGCCCCTCCAGGAGCCGGTCGGCGTACTCCGTTATCCGGAGCATCCATTGCCGCAGGGGACGCCGTTCCACGGGATGGTTCCCCCGTTCGCTTCGGGGGCCGTCGGGGGTGGTCAGGACCTCCTCGTTGGCCAGAACCGTCCCGAGCTCCTCGCAGTACCACATGGGTATCTCTGCCACGTAGGCAAGCCCCTTCTCCCAGAGCTTGAGGAAGATCCATTGGGTCCAGTGATAGTAGTCTTCCTTGTGGGTCGATACTTCCCTGTCCCAGTCGTAGGAAAAGCCCAGATTCTTTATCTGTTCCCGGAAGCGGTCGATGTTCTCTTCCGTGGTCTTTCTGGGGTGCGTTCCCGTCTGGATCGCGTAGTTTTCAGCGGGCAGACCAAAGCTGTCAAACCCCATGGGATGGAGAACGTTAAAGCCCCGCATGCGCAGGAACCGGCAGTAGATATCGGTTGCGGTGTACCCCTCGGGGTGACCCACGTGTAGCCCCGCTGCGGAGGGGTAGGGAAACATGTCCAGCACGTACCGGCGTCGTTCCTTGGGAACCGAGGGATCTTCCACAGTCCGGAAGGTGCGGTTCTCCTCCCAATAACGCTGCCACTTTTTCTCGATCTCGGAGAAGGGGTATTTCTTCATGCCGGCATGGTACCCAAAGCTTCACAGGCCAGTCAATCGTGGCCTATACTTGAGGGAGTGGAACCCAGGCCGAATCCTTCGAACTACGCCGGGTCCTGGTATCCCGCAGAAGCGGCTGATCTTGAGGCGCTTCTGAGGAATCCGCCCGATTGGCCCCACCTCCCCTGTGCCGGGCCTCCCCCGGAGGAGATCCTTTCCGGCGCGGTCCTTCCCCACGCCGGGTTGTTCTACAGCGCTCCCGGCCAGGCTGCTCTCTGGAACCGCTGGTACCCCCTGAAAGGGCGGGCCGCTCCCGAGGCTGTGGTGATCGTATCTCCGAGCCATTACGCCGGGATTCCCCGGGGGTGCCTGGTGGGTGCCTCCTTTTCCCGCCACGAGACGCCCCTGGGTGACCTTCCGGGGCTTCTGCCCCCTTTCGGGGTCGGCGATTCCTTCGGAGACAGGGATGATCCGCCTCTTCTTGCCCGCGAACACGGCCTCGAGTTGCTTCTGCCGGGGCTTCGTTGCTGGGCGGGGGCGGTGCCCACGGCGCTGCTTCTCACGGGCCCCGTGGCCTCTCCCGGGGAGGCCACGGCTGCGGCCCGGCGTCTCCTGGACCGTCTCTCCCGGCAGGTTGATCCTCGCAAGGTTCTCTGGCTGGCCAGTTCCGACTTTACCCATTACGGGCCCCGCTTCGGTACGGGCCGTGGCGGGGGCAGACCGTCCCGGGGCGGGGGTGGCCCGGCGGGATCGGGCGGGACGGGATCGGCCGATGCCCTCAGGGGTGAGGTCCTGGGGGACGATCTGGCTCTGGCCGAAGCGGCCTCCTCGGGGGACCTGCACCGCTACTGGGCGGCTCTGAAGGAGCCCTCGTCGGTGTGCGGGCGTTTTGCCATTGCCCTGGTTCTGGCGGTGCTGGACGAGATCTTCGGGAGCGATAACCTGGGGGGGAGGCCCCTCTGCTGTTATACCTCGGCGGACCGCCAGCCCCCGCCGCCCGAGGGTGATCGGGAAGCGTTGTCCTTCGTCTCCTACGCTACCCTGGAGATAACCCGGCGGGATTCCCGGGAGGGCCTCCGGTGATGGTCAGCCGGGAGCTTCGGCGAGAGCTTCTGGGGTATTCCCGGGCTCTTCTGGAGGCGTCCCTGCTGGGAACCTCGCTCCCCCCGACCCTTTTTGGGGACCCCCTCCTGGAGGAGAAGCGGGGGCTCTTTGTCACGCTCCGGGTTCGGGGGCTCCTCCGGGGCTGCATCGGCCGGATCGTGGCCGAGGGGGTGCTCCGGGAGACGGTTCACCACTGTACTCTGGAAGCCGCCTTTGCAGATCGTCGCTTTCCCCCCCTGGAAGGGAAGGAGCTGGAGGGACTCACCATCGAACACTCTCTTCTTTCGCCACCCCGCCCCCTGAGGAGGCCCGGCGATATCCGCCTGGGGGTCGACGGCGTGATCTTCGCTCTTGGTGATGCCCGGAGCGTCTTTCTTCCCGAGGTTCCCCTCGAGCAGGGCTGGGACAGGGCCGCCTTGCTGGACGCTCTGGCCCGCAAGGCGGGGCTTCCCTCCCGGGCCTGGCAGGATAAAAGAGCCCTGTTCCAGGTTTTCCGCACCTGTCACTACAGCGAGGATGGCCAGGGATCGGGAGATGACCGGGACTGAGGGACTGAATCGTGAATGAGGAAATGACCGGAGCGGTTCTGGCCTGCGACTTCTGCCTCCACCGGTGCGCTCCGGGTCCGGGAGGTGTGGGCCGGTGCGGCGTGCGCCGAAACGAATCGGGACGGCTCCGTACCACCCTGTACGGGGAGATTCAGGCCTGCGCCGTTGATCCGATCGAGAAAAAACCCCTCTTTCATTTTTACCCCGGCTCGGCCACCTTCTCCCTCGCTCTGGGGGGGTGCAATTTCGCCTGTCCCTTCTGTCAGAACGGAGCCATCGCCTTTTCCTCCCGCCTGGGGCCTCCCCGGGTTCGATGGAGCCCCGGCGAGGCGGTGGAGGCCTGGCGACGATCGGGAACCCCCACGATCTCCTTCACCTACACGGAGCCGGGGGTGTGGCAGGACTACCTTCTGGATGTGGCTTCTCTGGCCCGAAAGGAGGGAGCCCGCATCGTGATGGTCACCAACGGATATCTTACCCCCGAGGCGCTGGACCGGCTGATCCCTCTGGTGGACGCCTTCAACCTTGACCTGAAGGGTGGCCGGGCCTTCTACGAAGACCGGTGTCGGGCCCCCGGGGGGTTCCGGGGGGTGCTGGCGGCGCTGAAGCTGATCGCTCCGGTACGACACCTCGAGGTGACCACGCTGGTGATCCAGGGGGTCCATACCGCCGATGAGCTGGAGGAGCTTTTCTCCTGCCTCGTTTCGGCGGGGGTCTCGGTATGGCACCTGAGTCGTTTCTTCCCCGCCGGGGCGATGAGCGATCGGGCCCCCACGGGAGAGGCCTTCCTGGGGACGCTCCTGGACCGGTTTTGCCAGAGGACCGCATCCCGGGGTGGCATCCCTTTTGTCTATGGTGGAAACTGCCGAAACTTGGAGTATCAGCGGACGTGGTGCCCCCGTTGTGGTACCCTCTGTATTGATCGGGCGTCCTCTGTTGCCGATTATACCAGCCGGGGCGGGTGCCCTTCCTGCGGAGCTCGGCTCTACGGGGTCTTTTGAACAGGTATCGGGGACGAAGGAGGGTGTGGTTTTGCAGAATGAGGAGGACGAAGTGATACAGCGACGCGGAACAGGATGGTTCTCACTAATTCTGGTTGTGGCAGCTCTGGCCCTGGGAGGCGCCCCCCTGGCGGGGCAGAGTTCCTTTTCGGGTGGCATGGGGGTTAATTTCTTCCGCTACGATACGGCCTATCTCACGGCGCTGAGTGCCACCTATCTCCACGATCTGGGGGAGGGGCTCGAGTTGAACCTGGGGGCCGAGTTCGGAATTAACACCGACGAGAACGACAAGGGCGATACCGTTCCCAGTTTTCTGATACCCCTGAATCTGGGGTTGAACTTCACCTTCCCCCGGGACGCCGTGACCTTTGTCTTTGGTACGGGGATCTCGCCGGTCTTTAACTTTAACCCCGACACGGATGACGAGTTCCTCTTTTATATGGGGCCCTACGCCAAGGGAGCTGTGCGCGTGCGGGTGCACCCGATCATGAGTCTCTACACCGAGGTTCAGCAGGATCTGTTGATCGGTGGTACCGACTGGATTAATACGGGGACCAGATTCAGCCTGGGGATCAATTTTGCCCTGGATCCCCTGACGCCCTGAGCCTGACTCCCTGGGGGAGAGGGGCCACGGGATTGGGTTCTGGAAGGGCATAAAAAAACCCTCTCAGGAAAGGAGGTGGAAAACCTGAGAGGGTATGTAAAGAAATCTGGCCGTTCCCTAACAGAGACCGGCCGTGCTGTGTTGTTGGTGGGCACTATACAACAGCATTCAAAGAGAATCAACACCCAGAAGGTCATTTTTTAGGTTTTATGTTGAGTTTTGTTCGGGGCGCTTCCAGACAACCTCGATGAGGCGGTTCTTCCTGATGCGGCTCACGGTGAACTCCCCCGCCGCGGTGCGAACCCTCTCGGATCGTCCCGGAATTCTTCCCAGAATCTCGACAATGTATCCTCCCAGGGTGTGAACATCGCTGTTTCGGGTTTCCAGGGGCAGGGGAAGGAAATCGTTGATCACCGAGAGTGGGATATCGGCGCGGATCGAGTAGCGCCCCTCCCCCAGGGAAATTATCTTGCTCCCCTCCCGGGGCTCGTGTTCGTCGTAGATCTCCCCGATTATCTCCTCCAGAATATCCTCGAGGCTCACGATTCCCGAGAGCCCCCCGTATTCGTCCAGGACGATGGCCAGGTTCAGTTTTGCCTGGAGGATCTGGTTCATTGCCTGATCAATTCGCCGGTATTCCGGAACGAACATGGGCTCCATCATAACCGTCTTGACCGGACGTTCCGGCTCGGAGAGATTCCTGATCAGGTCCTGGGTGACGATCACCCCCACGATATGTTCGGGATTGCCCTGGTACACGGGAATTCGGGAGTGGCCTGTTGCTCCCGCAGTGTCCAGAGCGTCCTTGATGGAGGTGTTCTGGTCGAGGCTCACCACGTCGGTGCGGTGGGTCATGACGGCGCTCACGGGAATGTCGCTGAACCGGAAGAGGTTTTTCATCGCCCGTGATTTATGCTGCTCCAGGATTCCCGCGTTCTCGGCGTGACCTATGATATGGAGGAGACCCTCCAGAGTGAGATGGCGTCCCTCCTCTCCCCCGCCGAAACGGGCCACCATGCGGCTGAAGCCACCCAGAAGAACGATGAGGGGCATCAGGATCCTGGAAAGAAGGTGGAGAATTCGCGCTGTATGGAGGCTGATGAACTCGTTGTTTGCCATGGCCACCTGTTTGGGGGTGATCTCGGCGAAGACCAGCATAACCAGCGTGAGAACTCCCGTCATGATTCCCACGGCGGCGCTTCCGAAAAGCCTGATGGTGATATGCGTCGCCAGCGCACTGGCGGAGATGTTCATAAGATTATTGCCGATGAGAATGGTCGAGAGGAGATGGTTGGGACGGGACATGAGGTGGTAGACCAGGGCCCCCGCTTTGCCCCGGGAGGAGCGGATTACCGCCAGTTGGGCGGGGGAGAGCGAAGTGAAGGCCGATTCGGCTCCGGAAAAAAAGGCCGAGCCCAGAACCAGCGAGACCAGAGCCACAATTGCCGTTGTGAGGTTCACAATGCCGGGATTCTACCCCGTCCGGGATGGATCGTGAAGGGCTTGCCTGGAGAAACCCCCTCCTTCCGGGAAAATTCCCGGCGCGGGCCGGGCCCGGAAGGAGGGGCGGGGGCTCGGGGCAGGCCAGGGGCGGCCCGGGATGGAGGCCTCTAGGGGCGTTCCACCTTCAGGACTTCCTTGATCGCCTGACTGATGTTTTCCTTGGGCAGGGCACCCACGGACATTCGGGGTTGTTCCCCCAGGGGAATAAAGAGCATCGCCGGAATGCTCTGGATGTCGAAAATCCCGGCCAGTTCCTGCTCGGCATCGGTATCGACCTTGTAAATATCGACGCTCCCCTGGTATTCCTCGGAGAGTTCCTCCAGGATGGGAGCGATCATCTTGCAGGGGCCACACCAGTCAGCGTAGAAGTCGACGATGGCGGGGCGCTCTCCCCGGAAGTTCCAGTCCTGGTTCTGTTCGAAGTCAAAAATCTTTTCCCGAAAGGTCTCTTTTGTCAGTTTCTGGGTCATGGCGTTCTCCACTTCTGATTAAACTATATATAGTATAATCATTATAATAAGGGGCGGCAAGGAGTTTTTCCGGGGATCTTTTCCCGGGAGGGGGCGGAGGGGGGGTCCTCTGATCGTGGTCTGAATGGGGTGGTCCGTGGCCGAATACAGAAAGAGGCTAAAGCCGGTGCAAAGCCGGTGCAAAGACCCGTCCTCTGTGTTAGAGTAGACGGTATCCTATGGGTATCGATATGGTCTGGTCCAGACGAGGTCTTCTCCTCCTCTCCGCGACGGTGCTCTTTCTCTCCGGGGCAGGGGTTGTCTTTCCCGAGGGTCATGAGCTGTTGCCCTCCCTGGGTATCTATTTGCCTCCCGCCGGGGACGAGGGGCGTGACCCCGGTGAGGTCTCGGGTGTACTTCCCCTTCTGGAGACGCTCCTGGAGGGGAGCTTCCGCGAAAGCGGGCTCTTCCGGCTCCGTCGTGAGCGCGGTGACGGCCCCCCCGTTCCTGCCTTCTCGCCCGGCGTGGACGCCGTGGTGGCTGCGCGCGCCGAGGCCGGTCCCGGCGGGGATACCCGGGTAGAGCTGGAACTGTTTCACCAGGGGCGTTCCGTCTGGATTCAGAGCAGGGAGATCCCCTCCGACGGGAGGACGCCCGAGGTATTCCCCCAGCTTTTCCGGCTGGTTTCTGCCGCCCGGGAGGAGCTGGAAGGCTATTTCCCCGATCACGGGCGGCTGCTTCTGAGGAATCACGGTGTTCCCGGGGCCTACGCTGTCTATGCTGGGGGCCGATTGCTCGGTCACGGCCTGGAGGAGGTCATTCTGCCCGCCGGCGAACACCGTCTCGAACTCTGGCTCCTTCGGGGGGATATCGAGTATCCCCTGGTGCGGCGCACCGTGCAGATCGCTCCCGGGGAGCTCCTGGAGGTGCACTTTGCCCTGCAGGAGGATGCCGGGACTCCGGGAATCTCCTTTTTCGGAGGGCTGTCTGATCCCTGGTACGCGCTCTTTGATCTCCGGGCGGCGCTCATGATACCCCTGGAGGGGTTCGAAGAGTTTAGCGGCCTTGCTGCGGGAGGCTTTGCCACGGTTCTCTTTAACGATCTGCTCTTCCGGCACCACGTTCTGGGGGTAGAGGCGGGGTTTATCTCCTTCGATCCGGATTTGAAAGATTCCGATGATCCCCTGGATGCAACGCTGGAGGCGGCCCTGCTTCTGCTCACTACGGGGATCTCCTTTGGTCCCGTCCCGGTGGCTGACATGGCGCTTCGGGGAGGGGCGGGGGTGGCCATGACCAACTCCTCGGTGCGCGACGGAAAGGACGGGGGAGGGGTTGTGTCAGACAGCTCCGATGCCAGTTACAAACCCGCCTTTTCGACCTCCCTCGATATCGGGATCGGTTTGGGAAAGACGGGGCGGTTCTCCATCTCCGTGGGGTATTACGGTATATACGACAAGGGCGACATCTTCTCCTTCCTCGGACTGGGTCTCGGTCTGGGAGCGCGCTTCTAGGAAGCCCGCTGCGGGGATACTTCCGAGAGGATTCTTCCGAAAGGATACTATGGAAAGCGCGCAGATCATTGATCAGGTAGACCTGATTCGGGAGGTCTTCTCCTACGCCCATCGGTTCCGGGGAAAAACCTTCGTTATTCACGTTGACTACGGTGCTGTTGATGACTCCCGTCTGAACGGGCTCGTTCAGGATCTGGTGTTGCTGCATAAGTCGGGGATACGGATTCTCCTGGTTCCCGGAGCAAAGCAGCGTATTGACGAGGTCCTGACGCGGTACAACATCCCCTGGCGCCGTGAGGGGGGGGTGCGGATCGCCTCCTCTGAGGCTATCCCCTTTATCAAGATGGCCGCGGTGGATGTGACCAACCGGTTCATGACGCTCCTGAGCGTGCATCACACCAACGCGGTGGTGGGAAACTGGGTGCGGGCCCGGGGACTGGGGGTGCTGGAGGGGGTCGACTACCAGCACGCCGGGGTTGTGGAGCGGGTGCAACTCGATCTGGTTCGCCAGACCCTGGAGCAGGGGATCATCCCGATCTTCCCCTGCATCGGCTGGAGCGTCAGTGGCAAGCCCTACAATATCTCCTCCCGGGAGCTGGCCTTCCGGATCGCCGTCTCCGTAGAGGCGGACAAACTCTTTTTTATCACCGACCGGATGGGAATTAACGGGGGGGATTTCCACCTGCCCCAGGGGGTGGATACCGCTGCCGATGGCCGGGTGAGCCGCCTCTCGGTGGAGGAGGCCCGGGAGTTTCTGCGTCTCAACGGCATTCACGATCTTGAGTTGGGGCGTCCCGCAGCGGGCGGGGAGGGGCGGGCCGATGCAGCAGCAGCCCCGGGGTCAGCTCCCAGGCCCAGTGGCTATTACGAGGGCCAGCGGGAGATCCTGGAGTACCTGCGCCTGGCCTATCTTGCGGCGGGGGTCTCGGTAAACCGGGTCCACATGGTGGACGGGCGCCGCGACGGTGTTCTTCTGGTTGAGGTTTTCAGCAATCTCGGGGTGGGAACCATGGTTCACGCCAACGCCTACCAGAGTATCCGCTCCGTCCGGCTCGACGAGGTTCCCAAGGTGTTGAGCCTGATCAGGCCGCTGGCAGACACGGGGGTATTGATCGCCCGCACGCAGGAAGAGATCGAGGCGATGTACCAGGATTTTGTGGTCCACGAAACCGATGGCCGGCTTCACGGGTGCGGGGCCCTCCATTCCTACTCGACCGGCCAGGGAGAGATCGCCGCGATCGCCGTGGACCCCTCCTTCGAGGAGCTGGGGATCGGGCGGAAGATTGTGCTCTATCTGATCTCGCTGGCCCGTGAACGGGGGCTCCGGGGGGTCTTTGTTCTCACCACCCGAACGGGGGACTGGTTCGAGTCGATCGGGTTCGTCCGGGTCTCTCCCGAGGAGCTCCCCCGGGAAAAGCGTCAGCGCTACGATGTTGACCGGAAAAGCCAGGTTCTGTATCTCCCCCTGGATTCCTCCCGGGAGGGCTCGCAGACGCCCGGACGTGCCCCCCTCCCGGGGTAGGGTTTTCCGGTTCTGCTCCGGCTCATGGCCGGGGCGATTGCCAGCTGCGCCGACTCTCGGTATATTACGGTGCATCCAAAGAATAGGTAATTCCAAACTCACAGGAGACGTTCCATGGCGAAGCATCAATTTCAAACAGAAGTAAACCAGTTACTTCATCTTATCATCCATTCCCTTTATTCCCACAAGGAGATCTTTCTGCGGGAACTGATTTCCAACTCCAGCGATGCCCTGGACAAGCTGAAGTATCTCACGCTCACCGATGATTCCTTCAAGAACCTTTCCTTTGATCCCCGGATCGATATCACCTTCTCCGAGGAGGGGGACGAGAAAACCCTGAGCGTGAGCGATACGGGAATCGGCATGAACCAGGAAGATCTGGTAGAGAACCTGGGGACGATCGCCCGGAGCGGGACCAGGACCTTTCTGGGAAACCTTACGGGGGACAGCAAAAAGGACTCCAACCTGATCGGTCAGTTCGGGGTGGGCTTCTATTCGGTCTTCATGGTCGCCGACCGCGCCGAGGTGGTCACCCGAAAAGCCGGTGAAGAGACCGCCTGGAAGTGGGTGAGCGATGGCCAGGGAGCGTTCGAGATCACCCCTGCCGAGCGTGAGAGCTGTGGTACCACCGTGACCCTTCATCTGGGAGAAGAGGGGCGCGAGTTCGCTTCTCGCTGGCAGATTGAGCAGATCGTGAAGAAGTACTCGAACCATATCGCCTTCCCCATCTTTCTCCACTACGAGAAGGCCGAGTACGACGAGGAGGGCAAGGAGAAGGGCTCCGCTCCCGCAGAGGAACAGATCAACACCGCCGCAGCGCTCTGGAAGCGTCCCAGGAACGAGATTACCCCCGAAGAGTACAACGAGTTCTACAAGACGATCAGCCACGACGGGGAAGACCCCCTGATGCATCTCCATACCCGCGCCGAGGGAACCATGGAGTATACGACGCTCTTCTACGTTCCCTCCCGGGCTCCCCTGGACATGTACCAGGTTGACTATCGGCCGGGGGTGAAACTCTACGTGAAGCGGGTTTTCATCACCGACGACGAGAAGAATCTTATGCCCACCTATCTGCGCTTTCTCCGGGGGGTGATCGATTCCGAGGACCTTCCCCTGAACGTGAGCCGNGAGATCCTCCAGCAGAACCGGGTTATGACGAAGATCCGGGAGAGTTCGGTGAAGAAGGTTCTGGGAGAGTTTGCCCGGATAGCCCGGGAGGACAGCGAGCGCTGGCTCTCCTTCGTCGAGCATTATAACCGCCCCCTGAAGGANGGGCTCTATTCGGACTTCGCCAACCGCGACACCCTGCTGGAGCTGGTGCGGTTCCGCAGTACCAAGGTCGAGGGGTGGACGAGCCTGGCCGAGTACAAGGAGCGGATGCTGCCCGATCAGAAGGCGATCTACTACATCACCGGTGACAACGAGCAGACTCTCCGCAACTCTCCCCTCCTCGAGGCGTACCGCAGGAAGGATCTGGAAGTCCTGATCATGGCCGACGATGTGGATGAACTGGTGGTNCCCATGATCGGAACCTACCAGGAGGTGGAGCTCAAGTCGGTAAACCGCTCCGATGCGGGCAAGGACCTGGAGGCCGAGAAGGACCAGGAAAAGGANGAGGCCCTGAAGCCGCTGCTGGAGCGGATGAAGGCCGTTCTGGGAGACCGGGTAAAGGACGTAGTCACCTCGGTGCGTCTCGCCGACAGCCCCAGTTGTATCGTGGTGGACGAGAGCGACCCCACCATGAAGATGGCCCAGATGATGAAAGCCATGGGGCAGACCGACCTGCCCGAGATCAAGCCGATTCTGGAGGTCAATCCCGACAGTGCCATCGTGCTGCGCATGAAGGAACTGTCCGATGAGGATCGCTTTGCCGATGCGGCCTTCCTCTTGCTGGATCAGGCGTTGCTGGTGGAGGGCTCCCCCGTGAAGGACCCGGCGGACTTTGTAAAGCGCCTCAACCGTGTTATGGAGCAGGGGCTCGCCTAGGGCGGCCCCTTTCGGAAGCTCCCCGGGGGGCCTTCAGGCGTCCCCCAGGGGGCCGTTGGTTTCCCGGTAGGTGCGGGGGCTCACGCCTTCGTACTTCCGGAAGACCCTGGAAAAGTAGCTGTCGCTCTCGAACCCCACCTGGCGGGCTATGTCGTGGACCTTGTCCAGGGGATTCCTCAGGAGGAGGTTCTTGGCCCGCTCCACCCGACGCTGGTTGATGTATTCCGTGGGGCGGTACCGGGTGATCGATTTAAAGAGCTCGCAGAAATACTGGGGCGTGACGCCCACCTCCTGGGCCAGGTCTTCCAGGGTCAGGGGGCGGTGGATCTCCCGTTCGATCCTGTCCAGAGCCGGTTTGAGACGGCGCACATGAGCATCGTGACTTGTCCCCCCGGCGGGGTGAAGAAACTTGAAAAAATCCATCATTAACTGGTAGATCACAACGGACCCGTCTATTCCCCGGAGGGGGTAGTCGCTCGNGAGGATTCCCAGGGCTTTTCTGATATGGCCCGCCAGGGCCATGGGTTCTGCCACGCCGTAGGAGGCGGTGGTGGCCATGCCCAGGTAGGAGAGCATGTCCCCCACNTGGTAGCCGCTGAAGGTGATCCAGTGGACGTACCAGGGCTCCTCCTGGGCCCGATAGCTGTGGGGCTCGTCGGGATAGAGAAGGAACCCCTCCCCCGGGCGGGCTGTGTGCGAGCTCTGGCCCTGATCGAGCCTGCCCGCACCGGAGATGGTCTGTATCCACTGGAAGGCGGGGAACCCGAAGGGGCGTTTCACGGGGTACTGGAAAAAATCACACCCCGCACCGACCAGCTGGTAGGGGAGTTCATTGGCTATCTCCGAGGGCATACCCAGGACAAACTCACCGTCCCGGCGGCCCCGCTCGTGCTGATTTTCCACAATAATTCTTCCTGACCGGAGTATTTTACAACAGTCCCCACTATTGTGATACGCTCCACTCCTCTTCCGGGGTATTATTTTCAGGGTTTAACCATCTTGAATGCATAAATATACATTTATACGGGTTTTTTCGCGCAAAAAAGAGGTCTTTNATGCTCTTTCTTGCTTTTCCTGAATAATGTGAAAGTTCCGGAAAATATTATGATTGACCGGGGAACAGCGTGACAGGAGAATGACGGAGGATACCAACCAAGGAGGATACAGAGAATGAGACGATGCAGAACCCTCGCGGTACTGGTTCTGGTTACCCTGGCAGCGGGAGTTGCCTTTGGGGGTGGTCAGAAGGAGGATCGATCCAGCAGACTGGTGATAAACTCGAACCTGTCCGACCCGGCGCCACGGGCGGCCTTTGCCGAGGTGGTGGAACAGTTCCGAAAGGAAAATCCCGATCTGGACGTGGTGGTCAACACCTTCGATCACGAGGCCTACAAGACGGCGATCCGTAACTTTCTGGTGGCCGATCCCCCCGACGTGGCCCTNTGGTTCGCCGGGGAGCGGATGAAGTATTTTGTCGACCAGGGGCTTCTGGATGATATCAGCGATGTCTGGGCCGATAATGATCTTCATCGTGCCATGGCCTCGTCGAAGCTGGCCGCGACGGTCGATGGTCGGCAGTATGGGGTTCCCTGGGGATACTACCAGTGGGGCATATACTACCGGAAGGACATCTTTGCCGAGCACGACCTGGAGGTTCCCGAAACGTGGGATGAGTTTATCGCCCTGGGAGAGGTCCTGAAGAGTCAGGGTATCACCCCCGTTACGATCGGAACGCGCTACCTCTGGACCACGGCGGGGTGGTTCGATTATCTCAACCTGAGGATCAANGGCTACGAGTACCATATGCGGCTCATGGCTGGGGAAGCTTCGTATCTCGATCCCGAACTGGCCCGGGTTTTCGAGGTCTGGCAGGACCTGATAGATCGGGAGTTCTTTCTGGCGAATCACGCGAGCTACTCCTGGCAGGAGGCGCAGGCCCCGCTGATCAACGGCACCGCTGCCATGTACCTGATCGGGAACTTCATCATACCCGACATGGAAGCTGCGGGAATCGGCGACAAGATGGGGTTCTTCCAGTTTCCCGTGATCGACCCCTCTGTAGGGATCTACGAGGATGCGCCCACCGAGACCTACCATATTCCTTCGGGTGCCCGGAATAAGGAAGGGGCGCGGCGGTTTCTCGCTTTTGCGGCCCGTCCCGATGTGCTGGGGCAGTTTGCTGCGGCCACGGGTAATATTTCTCCCCACCGGGATTCTCCCCCGCCCCGGGATCCCTTCGTGCTGAAGGGGTTCGAGATGCTCAACGCAGCCGACGGGCTGGCCCAGTTCTACGATCGGGATACCAGCGAGGAGATGGCCCGCCACGGTATGGAGGGGTTCCAGGAGTTTATGGTGAATCCCGATCGGCTCGAGAGAATCCTCCAGCGNCTGGACAGACGGCGAGAGGAGATTTTCAGCCGGTGATCGCTGGCGCCNCCCGGCTGACGCTTGATGGATGATGTGACGGTTGATGCCGATAGTCGATGCCGGATGGCCTGCGCCGTCCGGCCTGGTGCCGACGGCCCATGCCGTGCGGGTGAAACACCGAAGGCTCCCTGGGGGGATACCCGGGTATCCCTCCCAGGGGGCCGGTTCCCGCTTCGGGTATCTTTCTGTTCTGTAGAGGTTATGTGTGAATAAAGATATCGAATACCGTTGGTTGCGTGCGCAGTACCGCTTCGCACCGGTTTATTTTCTTGCTCCGGCGCTCTTTCTTTTTACGGTCTTTGTGCTGTGGCCCGTGGTCCAGAGCTTCTGGATCAGCCTGCATCACTGGTCCGGCTTCGGACCCATGACCTGGGCGGGGCTTGCAAACTACGAGCGACTCCTGGGTGATGACCGCTTCCATATCTCTCTGGCCAATAATATCCGCTGGCTCGTGGTGATGATGCTGGCCCCCCTGGGAGGNCTCGCTCTGGCGCTCTTTCTGAATCAGAACATACGGGGAATACGGATGATCAAGTCCCTCTTCTTTTTTCCCTTCGTTATAAACCTGGTGGTGATCGGTCTCGTTTTTTCCTGGTTCTATAACCCCGATCTGGGGTTGCTCGCAGCGGTCTTTCGCTCTCTGGGGCTGAGGCCCATTCCCGTTCTGGCCCACGAGCGCCTTGCTACCTACGCCGTGATCGCGGCCAACCTCTGGCCCCAGACGGCCTACTGCATGATCCTTTACCTGACGGGGCTCACCAGCATGAACGCCCAGGTGGTGGAGGCCGCCCGCATAGACGGGGCTGCGGGGCTGAAGATGCTCTGGCACGTGATTATTCCGCAGTTGCGGGGGGCTTCTTTTGTGGCCTTCGTGGTGACGATCGTGGGGGCCCTGCGCAGTTTCGATCTTATTGCAATCATGACCGGGGGCGGCCCCTGGGGCCGGACCAACGTCCTGGCCTATCAGATGTACAACGAGGCCCTCTTTAATTTTAACATGGGCTACGGCGCGGCGATCGCCGTGGTGCTCTTTCTGATTATGTCGATCTTTATCGCCCTCTTTCTGCGGACAGTCGTAAAAAACGAGAGGTAATGCTGTGTTTCCAACACCGATAGAACGAACCCCCCGGATCGTGCGGGTGGTCTACCATCTGGCGGTTCCCCTGGTGCTTCTGCTCTGGCTNCTGCCCATGATAGCGATTCTGGTGACCTCCCTGCGGGGGAACCAGGATATCATCGCCGGGAATTACTGGGGGTGGCCCAGGGAGTTCCGGATGGTCCAGAACTACGCCGAGGTCTTCAACCCTGCCCGCAGCCCCATGGTGCGCTATTTTGTCAACAGTCTGGTTATTACCATCCCCTCGGTCTGTATGGCGATCTTTTTCAGCGCCATGGCGGGGTACACCCTGGCTATACACCGCTTTCGGGGGAGGATCCTCCTCTACGCGCTCTTTATCGCCGGCAACTTTGTCCCCTTCCAGATTCTGATGATTCCCGTGCGGACCATTTTTGGAAATCTGGGTCTCCTGGATACGCTCCGGGCGCTGATCATCTTTCATACCTCCTTTCAGATAGGGTTTGCCACCTTCTTTCTGCGTAACTTTATCGCCGATCTGCCCATTTCCCTGGTTGAATCGGCTCGCATGGAGGGGGCCTCCGAGATGGGGGNTTTCTTTCGGGTGATCCTGCCCCTGATTCGTCCGGCGCTGGCATCTCTGGGGGTTCTGCTCTTCACCTTTGTCTGGAACGATTTTTTCTGGGCCCTCACCCTTGTCCAGAGCGATGCTGCCCGGCCGGTCACCTTCGGGCTCCAGGCTCTGCGGGGACAGTGGTCTATCGCCTGGAACCTGATCTCCGCCGGGTCGGTGGTGGCTGCTCTCCCGTCGGTGCTGGTCTTCTTTGTGCTGCAGCGCCAGTTTATCGCGGGTCTCACCTTTGGAGGGGTAAAAGAATGAAGGATCTTTCCGGAACGGGCGGTTTGATCACCCTTCGGGAGGGTGACGGGGAGCGGCGGGGGCCGATCTTTTCCCTGCTCTGCGGCAGGCCCCTGCAGGGGGGCAGGCCGATACGGTACGAGCTGGAAGTGGTGGACGGCACCTGGGTCTCGTCCCGCTACTGGGGCCCCCACGAGGCGGGGGATCATCCTCTGCCGGGCCGGGCCGATTACATGACGACCCTCCCCTGGAGGTCCGGCGAGGGGCTCTTCTCACCGGATCTGCTGCCCCGGGAGTATCCCTCCTGGGGGACGGGGGAGCTGCGGGCCCCCGCCTGGATAGTCCGTCGTCCCGACGGCACCCGGGCGGGTTCCCTGGAATATCGGGGGTACGAAATATATCGGGACCCCGGGGAGATACACGCTCTTCGGCCCCGGGGGCTTCCCTGGGTGAGGCACCAGGATATGGAGGTGCTTCGGGTCGATTGCGCTGATCCTGCCGGGGGGNTAGAGGTGTCGCTTTTCTACGCCCTGGCCGGTGATATCCCGGTTCTTCTGCGGTGGGCCCGGATCACCAACAGCGGGAGCTCCCGGGTAGAGCTCGAGGCGGCGGCTTCGGCTTCGGTGGATCTGCCTGCCGGGCCCCTGGAGATGATTACCCTGAACGGTGCCTGGGCCCGGGAACGCTCCCTCCACCGAAGGCCCCTGGGGCCGGGGGTGCAGCTTGTGGAGAGCCGGGGAGGGGCGTCGGGGCATCAGCACGCTCCCTTTGTGGCTCTGGCCGAGCCCGGTTCCGGCGAGGATCGGGGAACCCTGTGGGGACTCTCCCTGGTCTACAGCGGCAACCACCGCCACCAGGTCGAGGTGGATCAGTACGGACAGGTGCGGCTCCAGGCGGGGATAAATCCTCTGGGATTCTCCTGGCGCCTCGACCCGGGGGAGTCCTTCGAGACGCCCCTCTGCCTGCTGGGTTGTTCCGATCGGGGGTTGAACGGGCTGAGCGAGGGGTTCCACCGCTTTGTCCGGGAGGCCCTTTTGCCACCGGCCTGGCGGGACCGGGACAGGCCCATCGTGGCAAATACCTGGGAGGCCCATTATTT
This sequence comes from Alkalispirochaeta alkalica DSM 8900, assembly GCF_000373545.1. Classification (GTDB taxonomy): domain Bacteria; phylum Spirochaetota; class Spirochaetia; order DSM-27196; family Alkalispirochaetaceae; genus Alkalispirochaeta; species Alkalispirochaeta alkalica. The sequence continues at coordinate 7,755 of NZ_KB891760.1, read as the reverse complement.
CGATGTGAACGACGAGAAAGTGGCTGCCCTGGCCGGGGAAGCGGCCCGGGTGGGGGCGGAGCTGCTGGTTCTGGACGACGGGTGGTTTCGCGGCCGTCACGACGATACCTCGTCTCTGGGTGACTGGACCCCCGATGGGGAAAAGTTTCCCCGGGGTCTCCGGCCTGTGGCCGAGGCGGTGCACCGTCAGGGGCTTCGATTCGGCCTGTGGATAGAGCCCGAGATGGTGAGTCCCGGGAGCGATCTTTTCCGGGAGCATCCCNAGTGGGTCATGGGTATTGCCGGACGCCAGCCTACCCTGGCCCGGAACCAGCTGGTTCTGGATCTGGCGAATCCCCAGGTGGTGGATCACCTGATCGGGGTGATTCGCCAGATTGTTGGGTCAGCACCGATCGATTATCTCAAGTGGGACATGAACCGTTCCATGAGCGAGGCCGCCTCGGCTTCCCTTCCTGCCGATGGCCAGGGGGAGGTGATGCATCGCTACATTCTGGGGCTCTACCGGATTCTGGAGACCATCACGGAGGAGTTTCCCGATCTTTTGATCGAGGGGTGCGCCGGCGGCGGGGGTCGTTTTGATTACGGAATGCTCGCCTGGACCCCCCAGTTCTGGACGAGCGATCAGACCGATGCGATCGAGCGCCTCGAGATTCAGCGGGGTACGAGTATCCTCTTTCCCCCCGAGACGATGGGGGCTCACGTCTCGGCTGTGCCCAACCATCAGGTGGGGCGGGTCACGCCGGCTTCGCTTCGGGCGATCACGGCGTTGGCCTTTAACTACGGTTACGAACTCGATCTGGCCCGGGAGAGCGAGGAGGACCGGTGCGTCTACCGGAGCTTTTCCGAGCTCTACCGGAGGAACAGGAGGTTTTTCCGGAGGGCCCGTTTTGTCCGGCTGTGCCAGGGGGGCAACGACTGGGCCTGGGCGGCGATCGCTCCCGACGGGCAGCGGGCACTGGTNTTTTATGTGCAGGTCCTGGCCGGGGGAAACCCCGGTGTACGGCGACTGGTTGTGCCGGGGCTTGAGGAGGAGCGGAGCTACCGGGTGAGGGTCCTGGCGGGCTCGTCCCGGGGGGCGTTTCCCGGTCCCGTTTCGGGCGCGGCTCTGCGGGGGCAGGGGCTCGATCTGCCTCCAGCCCGGGGTGATTACCAGGGAACCCTCTGGGAGATCGTCTCATCGGGAGAAGAGCTTGGCAGCAAGGAACCACAAGGAGCGCATCGTGATTGATCTGGAAACACTTCGGCCCTGGGCGCGGCCCGAGTTCACCGGCCTGGGCCGTCTCCCCGGGCGACCGGCNCTGATTCCCCGGGACCGGATTTCCCTGGATGGAACGTGGGAGTTCGCGCTCTTCGGGACTCCCCGGGAAGCNCTGGAGCGGGCGGGGGCAATTCTNCTGACCCGGGATGGCCGAGGGAGCCACGATTCTCTGGAGGGGACGATTCCCGTTCCCTCAAACTGGACCCGCCAGGGCTTTGACAAACCCCACTATACCAATATTGCCATGCCCTGGCAGGAACCGCCGCCTCACCTGCCCGAGAAAAACCCCTGCGGACTCTANCAGCGATCCCTCTCGGTGCCCCGGGAATGGGAGGGGCAGCGGATGGTTCTGTACCTGGGGGGGGCCGAGAGCGTCGCCCTGGTCTGGGTGAACGGCGAGCTGGTGGGCATCTCCAAGGATTCCCGNATGGAGAGCGAGTTCGANATCACCGGGGCGGTGAATGCCCGGGGGCTCGAGGCGGAGCACCATCTGCTGATCATGGTTGTCCGCTACAGCGATGCCAGCTATATCGAGGATCAGGACCAGTGGTGGATGGCGGGGATTCACCGGAGCGTTCTGGTCTACGCAACGCCTCCCCTGTTTTTGCAGGATCTCTGTGCCCGGCCCGATCCCGGGGAGGAGNGTCTGCAGGTGGATCTGGAGGTAGGGAGGGCCCGAGAGGTTCTGCTTTGCAGGACGGATCGGGGTGAGGATCGCCCTGCCGAAGCGGTGCGCCTCCAGGCTCCCTCGTGCCGTGTGGAGGTTTCTCTCTTTGGCCCCTGCCGGAGGGACGGGGGCGAGGGATCTCTTCCGGATGGNGAGGCGCTCCCCCTGGTGGCCCGGGAGGTGCGGGAACTATCGGGTGTGTACGGCTCCGGAGGCCATCTCCAGGATGATCCCACCGGGGGAAACCGGGCCCGCCTGATTCTGGATGTTCCCGCGCCGACCCTCTGGTGCGCCGAGGAGCCCTACCTTTACCGTCTGGATGTAACCGTGGAGGGGGAGGGGGGCGATGCGCAGAGTTCCTCGCTCTGGACAGGGTTCCGGACGGTCTGTGTGAAGGACCGGGAGCTTCTGGTGAACGGAAAAGCGGTGCTTCTGCGCGGCGTGAACCGCCACGAGCACGATCAGGAGACGGGAAAGGTGGTGAGTCGGGAGAGCATGATCGCCGATATCGCCTTGATGAAACGGTTTCATTTTAACGCGGTCCGGACAGCCCATTACCCCAACCACCCCGACTGGTACGATCTGTGCGATCAATACGGGCTCTATCTGGTGGACGAGGCGAACATCGAGGCCCACCATTACTATAACGAGATCTGCCGTGATCCCCGATACGCGGCTGCCTTCCTGGATCGGGGTATGCGCATGGTCCAGCGCGATAAAAACCACCCCAGCGTGATTCTCTGGTCCCTGGGGAACGAGAGCGGGTACGGCCCCAACCACGATGCCCTGGCGGGATGGATTCGTCACGCCGACCCCACCAGGCCGCTTCATTACGAGGGGGCCCAGCGGGGCGAGTGGGGGCAGGGGAGGTATCACTTCTTCCGGGGGGCGGCGGCCTCCGATGTGATCGCCCCCATGTACGCCTCGGTGGAGGAGATCACCTCCTGGGCCGAGAGCGATGCCGGAAAGGCTGACCCCCGGCCCCTGATTCTCTGCGAGTATTCCCACGCCATGGGGAACTCCAACGGTGGCCTCGCCGATTACGCCGAGGCGTTTCACCGTGTTCCGGGGCTCCAGGGGGGGTTCATCTGGGACTGGATGGATCAGGGGCTTCTGGAGAGGACTCCCGGGGGAACTCCCTACTGGACCTACGGGGGAGACTACGNTGACGAACCAAACGACCGGGATTTTTGCATCAACGGCCTGGTCTGGCCCGACAGGGAGCCCCACCCGGCGATGTGGGAGTTCAGGAAGCTTTTCCAGCCCGTCTCGTTCGAGCTTTCCGGTGAGGAGGATTCATCCGTGGCGGGGGTTCGGACTGTGCGGATACGGAACGAGTACGATTTTCTCCCCCTCAGGAAGACCGCTCTGGAGTGGATTCTCTCCTNTCAGGGCGAGGAACGGTTCCGGGGGAAGCTCTCCCTGGAGCGGCTGGAGCCCGGGCAGTTCCGGGATGTTACCGTGGGCCGTCCCCTGACCGCTCCGGGTGAGATCGTTCTGACGGTGCGCCTCCTGAACGAGGAGGGAACCGACCTGGTTCCCCCGGGCCATCAGCTGGGGTGGGAACAGTGGAGTATCGGTGGGGAATGGNTGCCCCCGACCCTGAAAGATGCTCCTNCTCGGGCTCTTTCTCTTGTTCTGGACGACGGGGGGCAGCCCCGTCTCTCGCTGGACGGGGAAGACCTGCTGGCGGGGCCCCTGCCGGCCCTCTGGCGGGCGCCCACCGATAACGATCTGATTCGCGGCATGCCCGCTCAGGAGGAGAAGCCGGGAGAGATCTGGTATCGCTTCGGGCTGGATCGGGTTTCTGCCGAGTGGGAGCTCTCCCGTGAGGGAGGGAGAGAGGAGCTGCGCGGACTTCTGAGGAACTCCCGGGGAGAAGAGCTGGGGAGCGCGCAGCTCTTCCTGGGGCCTTGCTGCGGTGAGAACGGCCGGGCGGGGAATCCGGACTGGTACGAACTGGCCCTTTCCCTGGATCTTTCCGGGGAGATTCCCGACCTTCCCCGGGTAGGGTTTCGTCTGGATTTCCCCGGTTCCTACGACAGGGTCGAGTGGTACGGCCGGGGGCCCCAGGAGAGTTATCCCGACCGGTCTGCGGGATACCCCCTGGGGCTGTGGAAGAGTTCCGTGGCCGACCAGTACGTTCCNTACATCCTCCCCCAGGAGCACGGGGGGCACAGCGGAACCCGTTTCGTGAAGATCCTGGGGGGCGAGTCCGGAAAGGCNTTCCAGGTAGCCGCTCCGGCGGGGGAGAGTTTNCATTTTTCCGCNCTGGCTACGGCGCCGGAAGATCTCGACGAGCTTACGCACACCTGGCAGGTTACCCCCCGGGATCAGACGGTCCTGATCGTGGATCATTTTCACCGGGGGCTCGGCACGGGGTCCTGCGGTCCCGACTGCGCTCCCCGGTATCGCTGCCGGGGAGGGGCCTTCTCCTGGCGGGTCTACGTGAGGTTTTGCTGAAGCGNTTCCCCCGGACCGGCTCAGGGCCGCCCGGGGGAACCGCCCGCTGTCTCAGGGGGTCTGGTAGATCCGGCGGATCTCTTCCAGAGTCTCCGGTGAGCGGGCCGTATAGAGGCGTCCCCTGCTCTTCCAGAGGTTCGGGTCCCGGGGATCCAGAACCCAGTCCTGGTCNGTGACGGAGGGGCCCAGCGCNCGGCCATCGGCGAAGTGGATCAGAAAGCCCAGGTTCTGGAGCATGGGGATCGCCCCGGCCACGTCCCAGAGCCGGATTTTTGCGATGTAGGCAAGATAGTTGCCCTGAAAGAGGTTGGTCAGGGAATAGACCGCGCAGCCGTTCACCTGTATCGGGTTTGGTCCGGGAAAGCGGGTGGTACGGGCGATCTCGTGGGGCAGGGCCACCATTCCCCCCGGACGGTAGGGCCGCTCCGGCGCTGCCAGGGGCTGGAGGTTTTCGAAGGCCCATCCCCGGGGATCCCGGGGGCCCTGCTCGTAGAGAACGAGACCCTTCCGGGTAATGAAGAGCTCCCCCGAGCAGGGGAGGAAGATCGCCCCCTCGGCGAAGCGTCCTTCCAGGAGGAGCCCCAGGGAGATGCCCCAGGAAGGGAGGTGGTTCGCGTAGGGAGCGGTCCCGTCGATGGGGTCCACCACCCAGGTGGCTCCNCGGAAGAGGTTCTCCCGGGTCCGGGCGTCCAGTTTCTCCCAGGTCTCTTCNCCCAGGAGGGTTGTACCGGTCTCCGGGGAGGGCCGGAGTTGNTCCGTAAAGAACTGTTCNATCTCCCGGTCGGCAGCGGTAACCAGGGAGTGGTCGGCCTTGTATTCTGTTGCCGGGGCCTCGAAATGGCTCAGGGCGATCTTCCCCGCCGCCACCATGAGGTCCCGGATTTCCTCAATTTTCCAGAGTGTGTCCGTGTCTGTCATGGCGCCATTCTTCTCTATCGGTCGGGCTTTGGCAAGGTCGGGCCTCTGGCAGGCGCGGGCTTTGGCAAGGACTCCCTGGTCTGGTAGAATCGGTGCCATGAAAAGCTCCAGCGGGGAACAGGCCGGAATCGACTCCTCAATTTTCCAGAGTGTGTCCGTGTCTGTCATGGCGTCATTCTTCTCTATCGGTCGGGCTTTGGCAAGGTCGGGCCTCTGACAGGCGCGGGCTTTGGCAAGGACTCCCTGGTCTGGTAGAATCGGTGCCATGAAAAGCTCCAGCGGGGAACAGGCCGGAATCGACGGCTACGACGACATTCACGAAAATTTGCGCTACTGGATGAACGAGCTGGTGGGGGCTNTNCCCTCAGGGGGGGCGGTGATCTACGATATCGGCGCCAACGACGGCGAGCTCACCCTGCCCTTTGCACGGAACCCCCATCGGGTGATCGCCTTCGAGCCGGGNCGGGCTGCCCGGGAACGGCTGCTCCGGCGGGTTTCCTCCCGGGCAGATCTGGAGGCCTTCACCCTTGTGCCCTGCGCCTTGGGAGCGCGGGCAGGGAAGGCGATGCTCCAGATCTACAGNGATGACACCTTCTCGTCCGTCCACGCGAGACCCCGCGAGGATCTGCAGCGGTACGATCTCGCCGTGACGGGGCAGGAAGAGGTGACGGTGTTGCCTCTGGATGGTTTCACCGGCCTCCTTCGTCAGGATTCCGGGGGGGGCGGGGAGCACGATTCCCGTCGGCAGGGGCCTTTGGGGGAAGCCCTGGCGGGAATTCTGAAAGAGGCGCTCCCCACCCTGGAGGGACCGCCCCTGCCCCCGCCCGATGTGGTGAAGATCGATGTGGAGGGCGCCGAGCGGGCGGTTCTGGAGGGCGCCCTGGAGACGCTTCGCGAGGCGGCCCCGGCCGTGGTGATGGAGTATTCCTGCATCAATACGGCCCACGCCGGNTACGACCGCAGCGAACTTCTGGAGCTGCTGCGCCGTGCCGGATATCACCAGATCTTTGGACTCTACCGGAACAGTGACCGGCGGCTCTACGGGGAGGAGACCTTCGGGGACTGTCGCATCTGGAATATCATCGCCNTTTCCGGGCGCTTCGCCCCGCTTCTGGATCGCGCCGGGATCGGCCGGGTGCTGCCCTCATGAGGAACCTGCCCCCGGCGCCCTCGCCCGCGATCAGCGTGATCGTTCCTGCTCTGAACGAGGCCCGCTACCTTCCGGTCCTGCTTGACAGCCTGGAGGAACAGGATTTTTCCGATTACGAGGTGATTCTGGCCGATGCCGGCTCTACCGACGGGACGGCAGAGTACGCCCGGAGCAGAAAATGCCGGGTTGTTCCCGGGGGGATGCCCGCTGCGGGGCGCAACGCCGGTGCTGCCGTGGCCAGGGGAGAGTTCTTTTTCTTCGTCGATGCCGATGTGCGGTTGCCCCCGGGGTTTCTGCGGAGGGCCCACGAGGAGATCGAGGAACGGTTTATCGATTTTGCCACCTGCGAGGCGAGACCCCTCTCGGAGGTTTCGCTGGACAAGTTGCTCTTCAGTTTTGCCTCGACCATAACCCGCCTGACCCTGAGAACGGAGCCCCGCTCCTCGGGGTTCTGCATCATCGTGAGCCGGCGTCTCTTCCGCCGCGTGGGAGGGTTCGACGAGACGATCCGTCTGGGCGAGGACCACGCCTTCGGCAGGGCTGCGGTAAAATACCGGCCCCTGGAGTTTCTTGCCTCGGTCTGGGCCGAGGTAAGCGTGAGGCGCCTCGAGAAGGAGGGGCGTCTCGCCTACGCCCTGAAAGCGATCCACACCGACCTGCACAGGCGCTGGGTGGGGGAGATTCGCGACGACTTGATCGAGTATGAGTTTGCCCGGTACGACGAGCTCCCTGTGGCGGGCGAAGAGGCCCCCGGTGAGACGATCCTGGCCAGGCTCGACCGGTTCCTGCTGCAGGCCGACGAGGGAATTACCGCCCTGATAACCAGCGTCAGGAACCGCGAACGCGACGATGCCAGGGACGAGAGCGAAGCGGACCGGGCTCTGCGAGAGCGTCTGCACGCACAGTTCCGGCAGATCTCGCTCCAGTTACGCCGCCGTCTTCGCCGCCGCCGGGGGAAACGCCCCTAGCCCGGTTCTTCCCCGCCCGGGGTGTTCTTCGACGAAGAAGCCAGCTTGAGCTCCCCCGTGGCGCGGAGGATCTCCTCGATCTGGGAGTGGTTCACGTCGCTCACNCTGGAGATGTCGCCGATGGCGGCGCTGATCTGCTCCACGCTGGTGATGATCGTGTCCATGGCGTCGCGCGAGCGCAGGGTGATCTCGCTCACGTTCCGCATGGCTGTGAGCATCTGGTCGTTCCCCGATTTCATCTCTCCCGATCCGCCCTGGACCGAGACGGTCATCTCCCGCATCTGCGTCAGGGCCTCGAGAATCTCGCCGCCCCCGGCGCGCTGCTCCTCCA
>NZ_KB891759.1 GCF_000373545.1 Alkalispirochaeta alkalica DSM 8900 | reverse complement strand
AGCCTTCAACGGCTTCACCAGCGCCCTTCGGATCTCCCTCTCGTAGGTCACGTGACGGCCTCCAGGATCTCGTCAAACTCAGCGAGGGTGATCTTTACCATCCCGTGAGGTGCCTGGTCGCTGTGCCCGTCCTCCAGGGGGACGATGTAGGGCACGTTGTTACTCAGATAGATCGCGACGTTCTCCACCTCCCAGCCCTCGATGACGGGAATCGCCTCCTCTATCGTCGCCCCTCCGTCAGGGTCGGCCCGCTCAATCTCGGTCTCGATGGGTGAGCCGGTGCTCGCCTGCCAGTTCCCCCTCGCCCGGCCCTGATCCACAGGGGTCCGCATCACCACGCGCCGGAGGATCTCCAGGGCTGTCTTGCGCGGGATGATCTGCATGCGGTCCTTCGTCTGGCTTGCCCACCGGCGTATATCGAGTGCGAAGCTCATCGCGCCTGCACCTCCGTGTAGATCGTGACCTCTGCGGGCCGAAAGGGGATCGCCTGCACCACCTTGAGCACCGCCCCGTCGGTATGCAGCTCATCCCCCGGGACCGGGTGCCCGCTTGCTAGGAACAGCCGGTCCCGGGCCTGGACCAGGGAGCCGTCAATGTGGGTGATGGCAAACCGGTTCTCCAGGACGAAGCACGGGATCTTCGTGGCCTGAGCCGGGTAGTCGTGCACGATAGTGCCCTCACCGTCCTCCCAGTACCATGTGCCGGTGAGGGCATCGAACTTCTTCTCCCAGCCGTCCGCACTCCCCGGGCGAACGATCATCGCCGCTTTCCCGTTCTCCCGCAGCTCGTCCGAAACCTCGCGGGCCATCTCCAGATACTCAGCCGTGTTGCTCATACGGTGATCCTCACGCCCGGAGAGCGGGTGTAGCCCCGCACCAGATCGGTCACGGTCGTCAGGGTGTCACGCGTTGGTGCCCTGTCGAGAAACTCAGTCTCCAGGGGCCCTGTCCGCTTGCGCTTGATGTAGCCGCCCCGTTTCAGTAGCGGCTGGAGATTCACCCCCTGCAC
>NZ_KB891758.1 GCF_000373545.1 Alkalispirochaeta alkalica DSM 8900 | reverse complement strand
GCGGGGATATATTCCATGCCCTGAACGGTCCCCCCGTCCAGAATGGCCTGCAGGTAGGAATCGGCCAGAGTGAACCGGCTTTGAACCTCCTGGATCAGGTCGGCNTCCTGGTACCCNCCGATGATATTTTCCAGCAGGAGCTGGGCCTGGGCAATGAGCAGGCGGGACTGAAGAATCCCGTAGAGGTAGGGCGTTTCCTGGTCGGTAAGGCGCTGGGAGTCCTGGTGCAGACCGACAATGCGGAGTGTTCCCACGCCACCNGCGATCATGATAACCAGGGCCAGGGAAAAGAAGGCCATGAGCATCTTGCCCCGCAGGCGCAGGCGGAAGCTCCGTTTTTTTCGGGCCGCCCCTTTCTGTTTCTGTCGGGGACCGGGATTCTTTCCGGCCCTGCGAAAGAGCCGTTTCCCGGTGCCGGAGGCGGGGCGCTGGTCTGCCCGGTCGGCGGAGTTCGGCTCTTCCGAAGATTCTGAGCGGGAATTGCCGCCCTTTCTGGATCTTCTGATTGCGATCATAGTGGCAGATATTACCACACTGGCCCGATATGCAACTACCGGGGGCTCCCGGCGGTCCCCTATCCCGGGGCTGGCGGCTCCCGGACCCGCAGAGCCGGTGGGGCCCTGCATCAATTTTCCGGGGGCTAATCTGCCCGGTGGTCCTGCCAGGGTTTGTCCCACCTGAGGACAGGCCAGCCCTCGCGGCGGGCCCGGCGCGCCAGAAGGCGGTCGGGATTTACCGCCACGGCAGTTCCCGCCAGGCGCAGGGCCGGGAGATCGTGGTGGCTGTCGGAGTAGAAGGCGCAGTCCCGGGGAGCTATTCCCAGATCTCCCAGGAGCTTTTTCAGGCGGAGCGCCTTCTCCTCGGCGTAGCAGGGCCCCCCCACGAGCCAGCCCGTGGCGAATCCCTCTTGGTCAAACTCCAGTCGGGAGGAGATAACCTGGTCGATCCCCAGGGCCTGCTTCAGGGGAGCCAGGATGACATCGAAGGTCGATGTCGCCAGGATCACGGGAGCACCGTTCCGCCGGCAGGCGTCCAGATAGGCCCGGACGGGAGGATAGAGATCGTCCTGGCCCCTGTTCTGCCAGGTGCGATAGGCCAGTTCCTCCAGATCATCCCGGGAGTAGCCCCGAAGGGGCGTGATCTCCCGCGTCACCGCGCCCAGCGAGAGCGCACCCAGGCGGTAGCGCAGATAATAGTAGGGCAGGCTCGCGAGCTGGCTCCACCGGAAGAGCCCGGCCCGTTGTCCCTCCCGGGCGAAGAGTGCTCCCGTGGAGTGGCGCGTCAGGGTATGGTCCACGTCAAAGACGTGAGCCGTCGCACCCGGGGCAACCCGGGACGGATCGAACTGGAGAGACCCGGTCATGGTGTCCCCCCCCGGTGGTGATCATCCCCTTCCGGGGTGCACGAACCGGGAGCGAGCCGGGCCAGCTCGGTGAAAAAGGCTGGATAGGTCACGGCCGCTGCTCCGGGATCGATGATTCTGACCGGTGTAGCCGCTCCCAGGGCCGCCACGGCCCCGGCCATGGCCACGCGATGATCGCCGTGGCTCCGCAGGATTCCCCCCTCCAGGGGTGCTGCGCCGGAAGCGGAGCNTGCACNGGAGGAGGCTGNCCTGCGGGGCCGGAGGGTCATCCCGTCGGGGTGTTCCTCCACGAGCGCTCCCAGGGCGGTGAGCTCCCGGGTCATCACCTCGATGCGGTCGGTCTCTTTCTCCCGCGCNTGGGGAACATTCGTCAGGGTGACCGGCTCCGGGGCATAACAGGCGGCCGCTGCCAGCGCCGGGAGCGCGTCGGGCATGGCGTTGAGATCGAAGGTNCCCCCCCGGGTGATCGGGCCGGTTACAGAAACGGCCGGTGTGGCCGCTCCGGTGCGGTGCCATTGAACGGTACACCCCAGATCAGCGAAGATATCGAGCACCTTCCTGTCACCCTGCACATCCTCGGGTTCAAGCCCTTCCACGGTGATCGTTCCCCCCGTGATCGCCGCAGCGGCAAACCAGAAGGTCGCCGAGGAGTAATCCCCCGGCAGGGAGGTCCGCACGGGCTGGTACCCTTGCCCCGGGGNAAGGACAAACCTGCGGTACCCNTGCCGCTCCAAAGTGATGTTCTGCGTCTCGAGCCACCAGCAGGTCATATCCACGTAGGGTTTCTCGTGGAGCACCAGGGGCTCCAGTATGGTCGGGTCGGCCTGGCGCCCCCCCGTCGGGACGAGGGGGGCCGTGAGCAGCAGGGCCGAGAGAAACTGGCTGGTGGGGCTCTCGAAGGAGACGCGGGCCCCCGGCCGGAGCGGCCCCCGAAGGGTGAAGGGAGCCCGGGGCCCCCCCGTNAGGGAGGCGCCCATCTCTGTGAGCGCCCCCAGGAGGGGACCGGCGTCGCGGGAGCGGATCGACTGGTCTCCGTCGAAGGTGACGGGGCCCCTCCGCTGGGCNGCCAGCCCCGCCAGAAGGTACAGGGTGGTTCCGCTGTTCCCCACGTCCAGGGAGAGGGGCTGCTCCCCCGCCTCGGCCGAGAGAATCCCCCCCGGAGGGGGAGTAAGGGCCAGGGAGACACCCGTGGCGGTGCGCCCCGTCTCTTCCACGGAACACCCCAAGGTCTCCAGGGCTGCGATGCAGCTCCGGGCATCGGCCGAATCGAGGCAGTTGCCGATCAGGCTTGTCCCCTNGGCACAGGCAGCGATAAGCAGAGCCCTGATGGTGTGTGATTTGGACGAGGGGACCACCACGGTGCCCTGTGCGCGGGCAGGACCCACGGCAAGACTCGCCTCTGCAGGATGAATAATACCAGCCTCCTCAACGTAGAAACCCTAAAGTCCGATNATAGTAACAGGAGGTGCCGGTTTTGAGAATAACGCCCCGCTCGTTCCTGCCCGGGGTGTCCCCGGTTTTGACAGTTCTCGCTCTTCTGGTTCTGGGGAACCTCTTTGTGGCGGAGCACCCCCTCGCTGCGGGAACGGTCTTCAAGAACCCCGATTTCCATTATGTCGTGGATATCCCCGTGGGGTGGGAAGTTCTGGAGGCCGAACAGAGCGGGTTTGTCAGTTTTTCCGATCCCCGACGCCTGGCGGTGCTGCANATTATCACCTTTCCCGGCGAGCAGTTTGTCACGGCCCTGGAGATCGACCGTTTCATCCAGGAACGGTTCGGCGCCTCCGGTGAGAAGGCCTCCTTCCGTTTTGGCCGGGACCACGCAGTCTTTGCCGACTACCGCTTTGTCACCGCGTCCCGCCAGGATCAGGAGGGAATACCCGTACGGGGATACATGACCTTTATCAAGGGCGACGAACTATCCTTCGCGGTTATGGCCTATACCGTGGAGGACCACTACGAGGCCTTCCAGGCGAAACTCCTCTCGGCCCTGGACAGCTTCTCCCTCTCCCTGGGGACCCGGCTCGAGCCGGGCCCGGTAAGCGCCTTCCTCACGGCGGAGCTGGGGCAGGAAGAAGCAGGGTTTTCCCCGGACCTCGGGGAGGCCCGGGATTCCGGGGACCCAGGGGAATCGACTGATCTGGTCCTGCCCTCGGGGGCGGTCTGGCCCCTTCCCGGGGACGTCCGGTCCAGCGGGCTGCGGCAGGCTGCCCAGGTGGTGATCGAGCGGGAGGCGATGGTTCTCTCGGCCTACGCCCCCCCGGAGGGTTCCGCTCTCCGTCCCGGGCCGGGCCCGGCACCTCCCTGGGCCCGGGCGTGGCAGCGATATTTCCGCATGATCTATCGCGATACCTTTCAGCGGCTCCAGGTGGTGGCCGAAGAGCTCTTTCGGGACCTCTCCCTGCAGGGAATAGCCCGCCAGGANATGCCCCGGCACATTCTCTCCTGGCTCCAGGGTGCCGAATACCGGCGGACCGGTTCTCTGAGCGATCTGAAAAACCCCGCAGGAGTTCTCGTTTCCTTCGCCGGCGACTGCGACTCCCTGGGCCTCACCTTCGCAATCATCCTGCAGCATCTGGGGTTCGANGCGATCCTTATGGTGAGTCGCGAGCACGCCCACGCCCTGGTGGGAATCGACATGCCCGGTGAGGGAGCCCGGTTCCCCTTTGANGGACGAGACTGGCTGGTAGCGGAACTCACGGCCCAGGTCCCTCTGGGAAAGATCGCCCGGGAGCAGGCCGATATCGGCGGGTGGATCGGGGTCAAGCTGGACCCGACGATTCCCTGGTAGCCCGGGATGTGCCGGTAAGGGATGCCCCGGGGGGATCCTCCAGGTGGCTCGCGGCAAAGAGCGCTGCCTGAACGCGATCCCGGAACCCCAGAGTATCCAGGAGGGTGGAGACGTAGTTCTTCACCGTTCCCTCGGTCAGGGAGAGTTCTTTGGCAATTTCTCCGTTCGTTGCCCCCCGGCCGACCAGATGGAGCACCTGGCGCTCGCGCAGGCTNAGCTGCTGGAGCTCCGGGCGGGGAGGNCCCGGGCCCGTTCGGGGATCCGGGAGGATGCGTCCCATCTTGCCCATCACCTCCCGGGAGGCCCAGAAGACCCCCCGCCGTACCGCCAGGATCGCCTGGTGGAGTTCCTCCGGGGGCAGATCCTTCAGGAGATATCCCGATGCCCCCAGGCGGATCGCCCTGATCACGTACTCTTCGTCGTCGAAGGTGGTGAGCATCACCACATGAGAGGCCAGCCCCTCCGAGAGAATCGTCGCGGCCGCGGTGAGCCCCTCCATCCCGGGCATGCGGATATCCATGAGGAAGACCTGGGGCCGCTTCTGCCGGGCCAGGGTGATTGCTTCGCTCCCCCGGGCGGCGGTTCCCACCACATCCAGATCCTCGTAGAGCGCCAGAACCGAGGCGATTCCGTCCCGCACCAGGTGCTGGTCGTCGGCGATAGCCACCGTAACGGGTGCNNCGCCCGGGGTCTCANTCACGGGATCGCTCCCCCAGGTGTCGGACCGGTTCNCTGGGCAGCTCCGCCCGAAGGACCGAGCCCCTGCCGGGAGTGGAGGAGACGGAAAAGGCCCCCTGGACCAGCTCGATCCGTTCCTGCAGGTAGGTCAGTCCCCCCCTGCGGTTCTCCTCCAGGAGCGGCTCCGGTGAAAATCCTCCCCCGTCGTCCTCGATCGTTACCCGGGCTGATTCGTCTCCCAGGGTGATCGTCAGGCCGATCCGTGAGGGAGTTCCGTGACGGACGGCGTTGGTGAACCCTTCCTGAGCCATGCGGTATATTGCCATGAGGACGGCCTTGTTGTATCCCCGGGGATCACCCTCCAGGGAGAGATCCACCGTCACATCGGCCCGCTGGATCCGCTGCGCCAGGGTTCGTATCTCCCGGAAGAAGTCCAGCTCCTCTGCCTCCTGGTTCAGGGTGCTCAGGACCGACCGGATATCGCGCATTCCCTCCCGCAACGTCTCCCGGGAGGCATCGATCGCGTTTCGGGCCGTGTCCGGGTCGCGATCGATGAAGGCCATCGCCTTGTTGAGCTGTACCGTGGCCGCCGTGAGGGTGTGGCCGATGCTGTCGTGGATATCCCGGGCAAGGCGGGTCCTCTCCTCCAGAACCACCACGTCGGCGATNCTCTCGGCGTACCGGCTCAGGCGCTGTTGGGCTTCGCGAAGTTTTCCGGTGAGCTCCAGGTTTTCCTGCCACCGCAGGCGATCCTCCTTCCAGAAGAAGGCGATAAAGAAAATAAGCATCGCGTTGGTTACGCGGTAGATCGTGAAGATCACGTCCTGTAACCCGCCCCGATCCACTCTGGCCAGCCCCACTCCGGCCAGACCGTCCCAGAGAAAATGTCCCCCCAGGACCAGGAGGGAGATGGTGATGCTCAGGGGCAGGGAGAAGGCGATCACGGCGAAGAAGATCGTCACCGTCACCGCCGTGGGGAGAATCCCGCTTGCCACGGCAGGATAGATTCCCAGAACCAGAAGAAAGGGCAGAACCCGGGTAAAAAAACCGAGGCTGGCCCGGGATGTATCGCGGAGGTCGGTGTCGTATCCCGGCCCCAGAAACTGCCGGAGTTCCAGGATATACCAGNAGAGGATTGCCCCCGCTCCGGCCAGGATCGCCCCCGGCGGGAGAGGCTCCCCCTGAAAAGGAGGCCTTCGCCAGAGGGGAAGAACCCGGCGAAGGAAACCAAAGATACCCGACGTGAGAAAAAGGGTCAGAAGCACCAGCCGGGAGTAGTCCCGGGAGCGGTGACGCCGGGCCTCGTGGCGCGGCGAATNCCCGTACGGAGCATCCTGATGGAACGTGTCCTGATGAACTGTCTCCCGGNGGGTTGTATCCCGGCNGATCGGATCGGACTGCTCTTCCATGAGATACCAAGAATACATCGGATTCTTTCTGTTTTGTATATGTCCCCGGTCACAGAGGGGTATGACCGGAGACACTTTTTCTTTTCTCCTGGTCTGGATATCTTGATAGACCTATGGAGCACTCCCTCGATCCACGGCAGTCGTCCCCTGTCTCTCGTCCGGAACCGGATCTGGTCGGGCNTTGCCGGCCCCGGTCGGGGAAGGTTCTTCTGTCGCTCCTCCCCCTTCTGTTCNTCTGCTCCGGGGTNCTCTTCTCCGAAGNGGCTCCGTCCCGGGAGGGGCGGGTTCTCTCCCTCGAAGAGGCGATCGATCTGGCCCGGGGAAACGACGCGGCCCTGCAAAAGGCCGATCTGGGAGCCGCCGATGCGGCCCGGTCCCACCGCCAGAGTTGGGGGCTCTTTCTGCCTTCGGCGACCCTTCAGGGCGGGACCAGCTACACCAGAGACCTCTTTTTCGATTCCGGCACGGGGAGAGACCCCCACTGGAGCCCCACCTCTTCCCTGGGGGTCTCGTTACAACTCGCTCCCGATCTCGCGCCACAGATNGCGCTCCGNGAGGTCTCGCTGGAGCGGGCTCTCCTCGACCGGGACGTCACCTANATCGATCTGGTCGCCCGCGTGCGACGGCGCTACTACGGCTTGATCCATCTCCAGGAGCGGCTGCAGGTGCTGGCCGAGGACATCCAGCTCGCCGAGCATCAGGCCAGGCAGACCCGNACGCGCTACGAGAACGGCCTGGTGAGCCAGCGGGAACTGCTTCAGGCTGATCTCGCTGCGGAGCGGGCCCGTCTGAACTACCGCCAGGGCCGGAGCGACTTTCAGCTGGAACAGGTGCGCCTCCTGGTTCTGCTGGGTCTGGACAGCCCCGACCNCCGCGAGGAGGAGTCTCTCTTTCTTGTGGATTCCCTCGACCTGNCCCTGGACCGGGTGGCGCTCGCACCGGTTCTNGCGAGGTACCCCGCCTGGCGCTACGACGCGGCCCTGCAGGACCTCCGGCTGCGTTCGGCCGAACTCTCCCGCCAGGAGGAGATCCTCTCCTCCCGGGCTCCCTCGCTGAACCTCTCGACCAGCTGGAACTCGACCCTTGATTCCCCCCGGACGGACTCTCTCCGGGTCGGATTCTCCCTCTCGATGCCCCTGGACGGATGGGTTACGGGGTCAGCCCGGGCAGAACGGATCGCCCGGGCCGATCTCCAGCTCCGGCAGGACCGGATCGACCGGGATGACCGGTACCGGCAGTACCAGGTGAGGATTCAGGAGCTGGTGACACAGGTAAACAACGCCGTCGAGCAGACCGAGATCGCCCTGCTCCAGGTAGATATCGCCGAGCAGTTCTACGCACTCACCGAGGAGGGATTTCTTCGGGGAACGGTGGAACGCCTCGAACTCGATCGGGCCCGGAGAGACCTTCTCGACGCCAGGATCAGCGTCGTCACGGGAAGGTATCACCACGCCCTGGCCGTCACCGATCTGGCCCAGGTTGTGGGTGAGGAGAACCCCCGAAGCCTCTTGCAGGAGATCAGAGAATGACCCGAAAGATAGATCACGACACGAATCAGGATATGGATCAGGAGATGGAGCGTTCCGGGAGGGGGAGTGCCCTGGCAGAGCGGTTCGTCACGGCCCTTCTTGTGGTGGTGGTCCTGGTAGTGGCCGGTGCGCTGGTCTGGCCTGCGGTCCGTCCCTCCCCCGATCACCTCGGGGGGCCATCCCGGGGTGAGGCCGGGGCGGGAGGGCCCCANGGGGCTTCCGCCAGGGGCGGTCAGGCCGAGGCCCGGGCAGTAACGGTTCAGACCGTNACCAGGGGAACGGTCCGCTCCACCGTGGGAATTACCGGCGATGTGGTTGCCCCTGATCCGGTAGNGCTGGTTTCCAACGTGGGAGGGCGCATTTCCACCCCCGTCCCCCCGGTGGGGACGGTCATCNCCGCCGGGGAGCGGGTCGTTCTGGTGGACCCTTCCCGACCCGGCGATGCCTTCTCCGAGAGCCCGCTTATGTCTCCCCTGGGCGGGACCGTGGTNGCCACGGGAGCGAGCCAGGGCGATACCATCACCACCCAGACCCCCGTGGTGACGCTCCAGGACCTCTCGCGTCTGGAGATTCGCACCTGGGTGCCCGAGCGCTTTCTGGGACTCCTGAGAACGGGCCTGCGGGCNGANGTGCGTTTCGAGGCCTTCCCGGGGGAGGTTTTCCCCGCCCGGGTGGTTCGCCTGGCACCGGTTGTTGATCCCGTGAGACGNACCCTGGAGGTGACCCTGGTCTTTGACCGCCCCGACCGGCGGATCAGGGCCGGCATGTTCCCCTCGCTGGAACTGGTGCTGCAGGAGCGTCGCGATGTTGTCACCCTTCCCCCCTCGGCCCTGCTCGAAACGTGGCAGGAACGCTACGTCTACGTTGTGGATGAGGAGAAGATCGCCCGGCGGCGGCCCGTCACAACGGGTCTGGAAGGGCGCTCTTCNCTGGAGGTCCTTCAGGGGCTTCAGGAAGGCGACCGTCTGGTCGTGCGGGGGCAGTCTTTCCTTGTCGACGGAACGCCGGTCCGTCTCGTCGAATCTGCCGGTGATCGATCCGGTGAAAGCCCCGGCGGGAGCGCGATGGCGCGATCCCGGGAACGATCCGGGGAGGGCACGCCATGACCCTTCCCGAACGATCGGTGGAGCACCCCGTTACCATTGTCGTACTGGCAGCGCTTCTGGTGGGGATCGCGGCAACGCTGGTGCCCCGGCTGGCGGTGAACCTCTACCCCGATGTATCGCCGCCGGTTATCTCGGTTTCTACCTCCTTCCCCGGTGCCGGGCCGGAAGATGTGGAGCAGAACGTCACCGTTCCCCTGGAGACCGCTCTGGCCGCTGTGACGGGGCTGGACTCGATCAGCTCCACCTCCAGTACCGGGTCGAGCCGAATCACCCTCTTCTTCGGTTACGACCAGGATCTGGACGAGGCCATGAACGAGGTAACGTCGATCCTCTCCAGCGCCGGAAACCGCCTCCCCGACGATGCGGGGGCGCCCGTGGCGCGGCGCTTCAACCTGGCGAACATCCCCGTGATGCAGCTGGTCCTGCGGGGTGATTTCTCCCTGGAAGAGCTGCGCCGGGCCGCCGAGGATCGGGTGCAACCCGCCGTCGAGAGCGTTCCGGGGGTCGCCGCTGCCGATGTATCGGGCGGGGGATCGATGGAGGTGCGGGTAGAGCTGATCCAGAATCGTCTGGCCGCCTACGGGCTCACGGCCCGGGCGGTCGCCTCCGCTCTGGCGGAGCAGAACGTCCTGGTGAGCGGGGGTACCCTGATAGACAACGCCCGGGAGTTCCAGCTTCGCACCGCCGAGGAACTTTCCTCCCTCGAAGAGGTTCGCCGGGTGGTAGTGACAACCCTGGGCAGCGGTCAGGGAGGGGTATCCAGGCTGGTACGCGTGGAAGATGTAGCCCAGGTCCGTCTGGCCTCCAGCGACGAGACAACCCGTGTCTTCGTGAACGGCGAACCCGGGGTTTTTCTGCGCGTCCAGAACAGCAGCGACAGCAACGCCGTGCGCGTCTCCGATTCCGTCCGCGAGCGGGTGGCCTCCCTGGGGGAGGACCTGCCCCNGGGGATGTCCCTGGAGGTCCTCTCGGATAATACCGCCCTGATCAGGGCNACCCTGAATCAGGTCTACGTCTCGGCCTTTCAGGGGGCTCTTCTGGCNATGGCGGTGCTCTTCATCTTCCTGCGGAACGTCCGGGGAACGCTGATCATCGGTCTCTCCCTGCCGCTTTCGGTCCTGATAACCCTCATGGCGATGGCGGTCTTTGGTCTGACCCTGAATCTNCTCACCCTCACGGGGCTGATCATGGGGCTGGGAATGGTCGTGGACGGCTCCATCGTCATTCTCGAGAACATCCATAATTACCGGGANCGGGGAACCAAGGCATCGGTGGCAGCCGTNCTGGGGAGTCAGGAGATGTACCGCGCGATTGTGGCATCCACAGCAACAACCCTGGGGGTCTTCGTTCCGGTCCTGCTCTTCCGCAACGACCTGGGGTTTATGGGCTATTTCTTTACCGATCTGGTCTTCACCGTGGCGATCTCTCTGGTAGTCTCCCTGGTGGTGGCCGTATCGGTGGTTCCCGCCCTGGCGGGGGCGTTGCTTCCCCTGAACACCCGCGTACAGAAACCACTCCGGCTGGCGCCCCTCCGCAGTGCCGACCGTCTGGTGGAGGGGTTCTTCTGCCGTCTCGAGGCAGGGTACGGCCGGGCCCTGCGCTACGGGCTGGACCACCGNTTTCTGGTGCTCCTCCTGGTGGCGCTGGTGACGATCTTCTCGTTCCGCCAGTTTGACGACGTGGGAATCAACCTCTTTGTCCGGAGCCGTACCGATGATACGGTCTTTTTCTCCCTGCAGATGCCCCTGGGAACGCCCCTGGAAGAGACCGAGGCCGTGCTGCGCGGTCTCGGCGAGGAGCTGGAGCAGAAGGTTCAGGGGTGGAACAACATCGTTATCACCGTTGGATCGGGTCGAAGATGGGGAGGAAGCAGCGCCTCCCATCTGGGGTCGATCCAGGTCACCCTGCCACCCCCGGCTGAGCAGATCGATACCCCCGAATCGATCACCCGTCTGATGATGCCCCTGGTTGCAGATATCCCCGGGGTTAATCTCACGGCCCAGGCGGGCCGAAGGGCCGGGACATCGTCGGCTGTAAGCGTGGAGGTGCGCGCCGAGAGCGCCGATCTGGCCGTGGAGACGGCCCGGGAGGCACGACGGATCATCCTGGAGCATCTGCCCCAGGTGGAAGATCTGGAGCTGAGTCTGGAACAGGGTGGTCCCGAGCTGGCCTTCCGAGTCGACCGCGAGCGGGCAGCGGCTCTGGGCGTCTCCGTTCCGTCCCTGGCCCAGGAGATCCGTTCGGCCTACGCGGGTAACCGGGCCACCACCATGAAAGACGAGGGGACCCTGCGGGACGTGGTGGTGATCCTCCAGGAGTCGGACCGGAGGGACCGGCAGAGTCTCGATTCGCTCTACGTTTCGGGGGCCGGAGGAGGACTGATCCCTCTGTCCGGTCTGGCCACGATAGTCCGGGGCCAGGCCCCGACCAGCATAGAGCGCCAGGACCGGCGACGGGTAGTAACCGTCACGGGCGATCTGCCCGCAGGTATCGCCGCCACGGATTTTCAGCCGCTCCTGCAGGAGACCCTCGACCGCTACCTGATTCCGCCGCCCGATGTCCAGGTCTTCTATGGAGGCGAGGCCCAGGACATCGATGAGTTCAGCCAGACCTTCGGTTTTATCCTTCTTGTGGCGGTGCTTCTGGTCTTTGGTATCATGGCGAGCCAGTTCGAGTCGTTCCTGGACCCCCTGGTGATATTTTTCTCCATTCCCCTGCTCTTTGTGGGGGTCATCTGGATCTACCGGATCACGGGGGAGCCCTTTTCCCTCTTTGCTGCCGTGGGCGTGGTGGCTCTCGCGGGCATTGTGGTGAACAACGGCATTGTTCTGGTAGATTACACCAATACCCTCCGTGCCCGGGGGCTCCCGGTACGGGAGGCAACCCTCGCGGCGGGNACCGTGGCGATCTCTCTGGTAGTCTCCCTGGTGGTGGCCGTATCGGTGGTTCCCGCCCTGGCGGGGGCGTTGCTTCCCCTGAACACCCGCGTACAGAAACCACTCCGGCTGGCGCCCCTCCGCAGTGCCGACCGTCTGGTGGAGGGGTTCTTCTGCCGTCTCGAGGCAGGGTACGGCCGGGCCCTGCGCTACGGGCTGGACCACCGGTTTCTGGTGCTCCTCCTGGTGGCGCTGGTGACGATCTTCTCGTTCCGCCAGTTTGACGACGTGGGAATCAACCTCTTTGTCCGGAGCCGTACCGATGATACGGTCTTTTTCTCCCTGCAGATGCCCCTGGGAACGCCCCTGGAAGAGACCGAGGCCGTGCTGCGCGGTCTCGGCGAGGAGCTGGAGCAGAAGGTTCAGGGGTGGAACAACATCGTTATCACCGTTGGATCGGGTCGAAGATGGGGAGGAAGCAGCGCCTCCCATCTGGGGTCGATCCAGGTCACCCTGCCACCCCCGGCTGAGCAGATCGATACCCCCGAATCGATCACCCGTCTGATGATGCCCCTGGTTGCAGATATCCCCGGGGTTAATCTCACGGCCCAGGCGGGCCGAAGGGCCGGGACATCGTCGGCTGTAAGCGTGGAGGTGCGCGCCGAGAGCGCCGATCTGGCCGTGGAGACGGCCCGGGAGGCACGACGGATCATCCTGGAGCATCTGCCCCAGGTGGAAGATCTGGAGCTGAGTCTGGAACAGGGTGGTCCCGAGCTGGCCTTCCGAGTCGACCGCGAGCGGGCAGCGGCTCTGGGCGTCTCCGTTCCGTCCCTGGCCCAGGAGATCCGTTCGGCCTACGCGGGTAACCGGGCCACCACCATGAAAGACGAGGGGACCCTGCGGGACGTGGTGGTGATCCTCCAGGAGTCGGACCGGAGGGACCGGCAGAGTCTCGATTCGCTCTACGTTTCGGGGGCCGGAGGAGGACTGATCCCTCTGTCCGGTCTGGCCACGATAGTCCGGGGCCAGGCCCCGACCAGCATAGAGCGCCAGGACCGGCGACGGGTAGTAACCGTCACGGGCGATCTGCCCGCAGGTATCGCCGCCACGGATTTTCAGCCGCTCCTGCAGGAGACCCTCGACCGCTACCTGATTCCGCCGCCCGATGTCCAGGTCTTCTATGGAGGCGAGGCCCAGGACATCGATGAGTTCAGCCAGACCTTCGGTTTTATCCTTCTTGTGGCGGTGCTTCTGGTCTTTGGTATCATGGCGAGCCAGTTCGAGTCGTTCCTGGACCCCCTGGTGATATTTTTCTCCATTCCCCTGCTCTTTGTGGGGGTCATCTGGATCTACCGGATCACGGGGGAGCCCTTTTCCCTCTTTGCTGCCGTGGGCGTGGTGGCTCTCGNGGGCATTGTGGTGAACAACGGCATTGTTCTGGTAGATTACACCAATACCCTCCGTGCCCGGGGGCTCCCGGTACGGGAGGCAACCCTCGCGGCGGGNCGGAACCGGCTGCGGCCCATTCTCATGACCAGCCTCACCACCATTCTGGGGATGGTGCCCCTGGCGTTCTTCCCCGGAGAGGGATCCGAGACGATCCAGCCAATCGGTCAGACCATCGTGGGAGGGCTCTCGGTAGCCTCGGTGATGACGCTCTTTGTTACTCCCCTGATCTATTCCCTGCTGAACGGGTGGCGGGATCGTCATCCCCGGAGGCAGGGCCTTCGGCGGAATTCCCCGTTCCTTCGTCGGGACACGGGGGAGAATCGGGGCGCCGGAGAGGCCCCGGGCACGAGGGAGGCCCCGGGTACGAGGAAGGTCCCGGGCACGAGAGAGACCGGGAGCGAGGAAGGAAGGGAGGATCTCCGGGAAGACCCCCAGGACGACGACCNGGCATGGAGGAACGCCCAGTGACACGGATCGAGGTGGTGGCGAACCAGTCGGTAAAACCCGATCTGATCGAGGCGCTCCAGGAGGCGGTGCCGGGGATCTCCTATACCCTCTGGACCGGTGTTCAGGGGCGCGGAGGGCAGGGGGTCCGGCGGGGTGACGCTATCTGGCCCGAGCAGAACGTGGTCTTCATGGCCTACGTGGAGGACCGGTATGTCCAGCCTCTCCGGGANGCGCTGGGGCAGATAAAGGAACGCTTTCCCCGGGAGGGGATCTCCCTCTTCGAGATTCCCGGAGCCCGCCAGGTTCCGCTTTCCCGTGGGTAAAAAACAGGAAAAGCCCGGGTAAAGCCGGGTAAAGATAGAGACCCGATGCCCCCATCCCGTGTTATAATCGGCCGGAGCTGGCATACAGCAATCGTCGGTGCAGACGGCGTGGCAGGGGCTATATGAACAAGCTGGCACAGGAGGCCAACCGGCCGCTACAGAGGACTATCTCTCGCAATCTCGGCATCATCCTGGGGATCTTTTTTCTTGCGTCGGTGCTGATCGATCTTTCCGTGCACGGCCTTGATGTTCTGGTCTCCCCGGCCTTCCGGCTCCGCCAGGTCATGCTCTTCCTGGGGCTCTTCCATTTCCTTCTTGCCCTGGTTGATCATCGCCTGGTGCGCTACCTCCAGGTGGGGGTCCTCTTTCTCATCTCCTACGCCATGGTGCTCTTTCCGTCCCGGGCCTACAACATTCCTCCCTACCTGGTGATGTCGGCGGCGCTTCTGGCNGCTCATAAAATGCAGCTCCTGGGGAGAAACACCACGCGCTTTCTGGGAACGCAGGTGGTGGTGGCCATAACCCTGGTCTTTCTGGCGGGGGTCCTTCACGGCACGGCCTTTCATCAGAGCCTGCACCTCGCCGTGGTGGTCATCCTCTGCTTTGCCACGCTCTACGTGTTTTTTGAGGGCGAGATCGCCGAGCTCAGGAAGGAGCGGGACCACCTGAACGAGCAGACCCTCGATCTGCGCCCCGTGGCGGAACTGGGAGAGAACATTTCCGGGGTGGTTCACGATTTCAAGGGCGACGTGGCGGGNATCTACGCCCTGGCCCAGATCGAGGAGATTTCGGGGAACCACAGCGCTGCCCAGAAACTCAAGCGCTATGGCGATCGCCTGAATCGCAGGACCAACGCCATTCTCTACGTTGCAACGGCGCGGGATCGGGAAGAACCCGAGGAGATCCACCTTCAGGAGCTTCTGGAAAACACCACCTATTATTTCTGGGGGGTCAAGAACGCTGTGCGTCACGAGGTGAAGTGTTCCATCCAGGGAAACTCNNACGCGACGGTCCGGGCCTGCCGATCTACCCTGCTGGTAATCTTCGAAAACATTCTCAAGAACTCGATCGAGGCCACCGAAGGNTGCCCGCACCGGGAGGTTCGCATCACCGTGACCGGGGTCGAGGCTGAGTCCCCGATGGTGCAGGTGACCGTATGGAACAGCGGGCGGCCCCTGCCCTTCGGAGGCGGCGGGGTTGTCGATGTCCGGCGCGATGGATGTTTCCAGAGGGGCCGGTCGGGAAAAAGCGGTGGATCGGGCGTGGGGATGATGAATGTGATCCGGGCCCTGGAGCGGTTGGGCGCCGAGATGACCATGCAGGACGTTCCCGACGGCGTGGAGAGCCATGTCCGCATCCCCCGGGTGACCCTGGAGGCCCGACAAAGCGACCAGGCCCGGCAGAGCAGCCAGGCCCGACAGAGCGACCAGGCCCGACAAAGCGACCAGGCCCGGCAGAGCAGCCAGGCCCGACAGAGCGACCAGGCCTGAGGCCGCCCTTGGGCAGAGTGGCTGGCCCCGACCAGGGGCGCCACCCGCTGGAAGATCTCCCCGGGGGACGTGCCCCGGGGCGGTTCCGCTTCTAGTACGCCACGATGTGGGTGCCCTCGCGCCCGGCCACGGCCTCCAGAAGGCTCCCCTCGTTGGTGATGATGACCCGGTTCTCCGGATCAGCCTGGACAAACTCGATAGCCGCCATCATCTTGGGCCCCATGGAACCGGGGGGGAACTGCCCCTCCTGGTAGTAGTGCCGGGCCTGGGCCAGGGTGATCCTGTCGAGGGCCCGCTCCTGGGGGGTTCCGAAGTTCAGGGTCACCTTGGGAACGCCNGTAATGATGATCAGCGTACGGGCGTGGACCGCTATGGCCAGCTTCATGCTTGCCAGGTCCTTGTCGATCACGCAGTCCACGCCTTCGATCGTGCCGTCCTCGTGATACGAAACGGGGATTCCCCCGCCGCCGCCGGTGACAAGCAGATACTGTTGNCGCAGAAGCTGACGGATCGCCTCTTTTTCCACAATATCAATAGGGTAGGGGGAAGCCACAAAACGGCGCCATCCCCGGCCGGCGTCCTCCTTCAGGAGCCATCCCTTCTCCTGGATCAGCTTCCGGGCCTGTTCCTCGGTATAGAAGGGGCCGATNGGCTTTGTCGGNGCCTCCATGGCGGGGTCAAACCGGTCGACGATTACCTGGGCAGGAATGGTGACCACGTTTTTCCAGATACCCCGCCTGATCATGGCGTTCTGCAGGCACTGCTCGATCATGTACCCCATGGACCCGCAGGTCATGGCATCGAGCATGGCCAGAGGAATCTCGGGGACNTCCTCCCGGGCCAGTTCGTTCTGCAGCAGGAGATTTCCTACCTGGGGGCCGTTCCCGTGGGTCACGATAAAGTTGTACCCCTGGGCGATCAGTTCGACCACGGGATCTACCGTGCGACGGACGTTCTCGAACTGCTCGTGGACGAGCCCCTTTTGCCCCTTCGCGATGATCGCGTTGCCCCCCAGGGCGATGACAGCCAGCTTGTGGGGGTCTACCTGTGTGTGACTCATGAGATCAGTGTATCACCAGCCGGGACGGGAAGCCACAGTGTTTTTCATTCTTGCCCGGGTCGAAGCGGANCGGGAGCCACGAGCTCCCTGAACCAGGAGGGGATCGGTGTGGGGCGCTGGGTCGCCCCATCCACACAGGCCATGCGCGTTTGGGCGGTGGCGTGGAGCGTCCCCTCTTCACCGATGATCCGGTAATGGAGGGTAAAGCTGCTCCTTCCCAGNTCCGAAGCGGTAATCAGTACTCGTACCGANGGAACCAGCTCGATGGGTCGCTTGTATTCGCAGGAGGCCCGGACCACCAGGAAGAGGGGGTTCTCGGCCCGCCGNTCCCCGCGAAACTGATCGATCATAAAGCGGGTTCGCGCCGATTCGATGAGGGTGAAGTAGTTGGCGTGGTTCACGTGCCCGTAGGCATCGAGATCGCGGAACCGGATCTCCACGGTGAGGTCAAACTGCGGGTTCTGTCGAGACTCTGTGTCTGTCATAGGCCATGGTATCGCAAAGCCGCGGTCCGGGCCTACCACACCACCAGGGGTCGGCCCCCGATGTAGTGCACCTCCAGGTCCAGTGAGAAAACCTTCCCGAGGTTTTCGGCGGTCATCACCCCGGCCACGGGNCCCTCCGCAAGGAGCCGTCCTCCCTGAAGCAGGATCACTCTCTCCGCCGCTGCTGCAGCGAACTCCGGATCGTGGGTGGTGAAGATCACCGTCACACCCTCTGCCTGGAGATCCTTCACGAGATCCACCGTTCTCCGCTTGTTTCGAAGGTCCAGGTGCGCCGTGGGCTCGTCCATGAGGAGGATGTGCGGTTCCTGGGCCAGGGAGCGGGCCATCAGAGCCAGCTGTTTCTCGCCACCGCTGGTGTTGGCCACGGCGTGGCAGGCTTTCCCNGCCAGGTCTACCCGCTGGAGCGCCTCCCGGGCGATCCTGGTGTCGGCGGCCCCCGGCGTCTGAAGGGGGGAGAGATAGGGGGCGCGGCCCAGGAGAACGTAATCCAGAAGGGTGTACTCGAAGGGAATNTGCTCGTCCTGCGGAACCAGAGAGAGGGTCTGCCCCATCTCGCGGCGGGATATCTCCGAGGATCTGCGCCCGAAGAGGCTCACCTCTCCCTCCTGGGGCTGGAGCCATCCCAGGATCATGTTCAGCAGCGTTGTCTTCCCCACCCCGTTGGGGCCCAGAATCGCGGTGATCGTCCCCGCTGAAAGGGAGAGGGATATNTCCCGGAGAACGGGCTCTCGCGCCTCGGGATAGCGGAAACTCACATTGCTCAGGGTCAGAGCGGGGGAGCTCCCGGCCGAATCCGGTGATTTTTCCCGGTGGCGGGGTATTCCGGTCATCGTTCCATCCTGATGTTGTGGGTCAGGAGCAGGCCGATAAAGGCCGAGGCCCCCACCAGGGAGGTGACAATGCCCAGGGGGATCTCCCCCGCCACGAGGGTGCGGCACAGGGTATCGGCGATGACAACGAAGATTGCCCCCAGGAGGATCGCTGCCGGGAGCGCCACCAGAGCATCGGCCCGAAAGAGACGCCTCGCACTGTGGGGCACGATCAGCCCCACCCAGCCCACGATCCCGGCGACGGAGATCACCGCTGCAGCGGCCACCGTGGCGACCACCAGCAAGAGCAGNCGCTCGCGGTCGGGTCTGGCACCCAGGGAGAAGGCCACGCGGTCCTGGAGAGAGAGGAGGTTCAGGCGGTACCGCCGCAGAAAGGCGATGGTTATCCCCAGGATCGCCGCCGGGGCGATCCGGAAGACCTCGCTCCAGGAAACATTCCAGAGCCCTCCCAGCATCCAGAAGGTGATCTCCGGAAGGTCCTCCAGGGGATCGGCCAGNTATTTTATCGCNCCCACACCGGCAGAGAAGAGGGCCGATACGGCAATCCCCGAGAGGACGAGCCGGAGTATCCACCCTCCAAAACGNAGGCGNCGGGCGATCCGGTAGGTCAGGGCCAGGGCACCCAGGGCACAAAGCGCCGCCGACCCCTGGATCGCAGCAGGGTTATGGCCGACCAGGATGATCGCCAGAGCGGCCCCGAAGGCCGCCCCCTGGGAGACCCCCACCAGCCCCGGTTCAACCAGGGGGTTCGCGAAGAGCATCTGCATTACCACGCCGGCCGCTGCCAGGGCGCTTCCCAGGAGCGCCGCCGCGATGATCCGGGGGAGCCGCAGCTCGACCAGCAGACGCAGGGCCAGGGGGTCGTCCCGCAGGAGCAGGGGATTCATGAACCCCGGCTGGGGATACCTCCCGGCCAGGCTCGCCGCGACCATCACCAGGGGAAGAAGCACCGCCAGCAGTGCCAGGGCCTGCTTCTCCCGGTGGAGCGCGATCAGGGCAGGTCTCCTGCGAGAACGGGAGCGATGAGTTCCTCGAAGCTCCTGCCCTCGATCCCGTAGAGGGTGCTGAAGAAGAGGTGGATCTCTTCCTCCAGGGGTTCTCCGGTGAACAGTCGGGGATGAAACTGCCGGGCAAGCCATTGCAGCCCCAGAAGCCAGCGCACATCGGGTTGGTCCCAGCTGTAGTAGTCCCGGGGCATGGCGTAGAAGCGGTCCTCCCGAACTGCCCGGAGCTGGCGCCACCGGGGCTGTCTGGCCAGACCGTCCCGGAGGGACGGGGCCTCTCCCCCGTAATCTACCAGGATGATCGTATCGGGGTCCCAGGCCGCGATCTGCTCAAAGCTGACCGTGGACCAGCCCCCGCCGGGGTTTGCGCCTCTCCACAGGGGCCTCCCCCCGGCCATCTCCACCAGCCTGGTCTGAAGCCAGCCGTCAGGAGGGACGTTAAAGGAGACCTGGCCTCCGGCCTGGCGATGATAGATCAGGAGCGACGACGGTCGTTCTTCCCGGGGGACCCCGGCGGTTCTGGCCGTCACGGCCCGGGTGGTTTCGCGAAAGAACCGGGCCAGTTCCCGGCCCCGCTCTTCCTGATCCAGGGCTGCGCCCAGCATGATCAGGTCCCGGTCGTACTGTTCCGGTGTTTCCAGATCCACGTAGAGCACGGGAAAGCCGAGCCGCTCCAGGGGGCGCCCCAGACTCTCCCGTACCCCCGATTTCAGGACCACCAGATCGGGCCTCAGGGCCGCTACCTGCTCCGGTCCGACGGTTCGTTCCAGCAGGGTGATCTCGTTGTAGCGGGGATGGGTTACTTCCAGGAAGTTTGCTGGCCCCTGGGTATTTCTTCCGAGCCCCACGGTGCGGTCGGGAACCCCGGGAAAGGCCCAAAGCACCCCGGCGGTCATGATCATGGCGCGTCCGGCCGTGACAATGCGTTCGGGGGGCACGGTGAGGGTCACCGGGCGGTTCAGGGCATCCCGCACGGTCCGGGGAGTTCCGGATTCGGAAGCCTGGAGCTGGCCCGGCCCAGGGGAGGGGACGGAAAGAAGCCCCGCAAGGAGCCACACCCCGGCGAGCAGAGCCCGTCGGGAAGAGACCGATCGGGAAGAAACCGAAGAGAAACGTTTTGCCTGGCAGAAGCCCGGTGCTGAAGTTCGCGTGTAGTCCATCGGCAGGAATTGTGGCCCGATTGATCCCTCCGGTCAAGCGGCAATGCCCGGGGAGCGGTGGGAGGACGCTTCTTTTCTTGACAACCCGGAGAAGGGGGCGCACACTATTTTTCTCGGCGGGACTCCCCTCGGGGGGACTGCCGGGTGAGAACCAGAGACGTCGCCTGTAACAGAACGATGAATGTCTCGGAAGGGGTACCTAATGTTGCATGATTTTTCCTATCGTCGCCCCGTCTCCTTGGACGAGGCCTTTCGCATTCTCGACGAATCCGNGCCGGAAGCTGCGGTCTTCGCCGGGGGAACCGATCTCTTTGTCGGTATCCGGGCCGGAATAGCGCGTCCCCGGGTGGTGGTAGACCTCAAGGGAATCCCCGAGCTCCACCGTCTTGCCTGGGACGACCNGGAGGGGCTCTCTGTGGGCGCCTGTGTAACGGTCAATCAGCTNCTGGCCGAGCCAATCACGGANGAACGCTTTCCCGTGCTCCACGCGGCGGGGGAGGAACTGGCCACGTTCCAGCTGAGAAACCGCGCCACCGTGGTGGGGAACATCGTCACGGCCAGCCCCTGCGGCGATTTCGGTTCGCCCCTGCTCACCCTGGGCGGGATTGTGGAGCTCGCCTCTTCGGCGGGAACCAGNCAGGTCCCGCTGGCGGAGTTCATCACCGGGGTAAAACAGACAATCATCGGCCCTGCGGAGATTGTAACCCGCCTGGTGGTTCCTCCCGACTGGGCTGGCGCCTTCGGGGGNTATCAGAAGCTCAAGCGGATCAAGGGACACGACCTGGGTGTGGTCAGCGTTGCCATGGTCTCCCTCAAGGGAACGATGCGCTTTGGCATCAGCTCGGCGGCNCCCACGCCGGTCCTGCTGGCCGATATCCCCCTGGACACTCCTCTTGAAACGGTGCAGGCCCGGGCCCAGGCGGCGATCTCGCCCATCGATGACGTGCGCTGCACCAGGGAATACCGGGCTTTTATGGTGAACATCTTTATCCGTCGCTTGATGGAAGCGTGCAACCAGGAGGCCTGCGCATGAGAACGGTACAATTTACCCTGAACGGGGAGCGGTACGAGCGGAATGTTCCGGAACACAAGACACTTCTCCACTACTTGCGGGANGACCTGGGGTACACCGGAACAAAGGAAGGATGCGGCGCCGGCGAGTGCGGAGCCTGCACGATCATCATGAACGGTGAGGCCGTCAACTCCTGTCTGGTCCTGGCCGCCGAGATCGATGGCGCGGTCCTGGAAACGGTGGAGGGCGAGGCCCGGGGGGANGAACTGACCCTCGTCCAGAANGCCTTCGACCGGCATCACGCCGTNCAGTGCGGATACTGCACGGGGGGGATGCTCATGAGCGTAAAGGACCTGCTGCGGCGGAACCCCACCCCCGATCGCGAAGCGGTGATCGAGGGAATCGAGGGGAACTTCTGNCGGTGTACGGGGTACGAACAGATTATCGAGGCCGTTCTGGATGCGGCCAGCCAGGGGGCAGCCCGGGAGATAGCGGAGAGAGACGCCACCGGAAAGACCCGGGGAGGAGGCAACGATGCTTGACCAGATACCGGCACAGGATCTGAAATACGTGGGCCGCGAGACGGCCCGGGTCGACGCTGTGGAAAAACTCACCGGCAGGGCCAGCTACGTCTCCGACATGGCTGTCCCGGGGATGCTCTATGCCCGGGTCAANACCAGCCCCCACGCCCGGGCGAAGATCCTCTCGATCGATACCTCCGCCGCCGAGGCGCTGCCCGGCGTGCGGGCCGTGGTGATTGGCAAGGACCTGGAGTACAAACTGGGTCTCTATGTGGTGGACAAGGACATTCTCGCCCGCGAGGAGGTTCGTCATTTCGGTGAGGCCGTTGCAGCCGTGGCCGCCGACACCCTGGAGACCGCCCAGAAAGCTGTGGAGGCGATCCAGATCGACTACGAGGTGCTGGAGCCGGTGCTCCACCCCAAGGAGGCCCTGAAAGAGGATGCCCCCCTGGTTCACCCCGATCTGGGGTCCTACTCCTACATGGAGGCGGCCTTTACCCCGAAACCGGGGACGAACATCGCGAACCACACCCGCCTGNGAAAGGGCGACGTGGAACGGGGCTTCGCCGCAAGCGAATGGATCATCGACCGGGAGTACACCAACCCCTCGGTTCAGCACGTTCCCATGGAAACCCACGTGGCGATCGTCCAGTGGTCTGCGGGGGATCAGGTCCATATCTGGTCCAGNGCGCAGTCGCCCTTTACCCTGAGAAACCTCTTCTGTATCACCTTCGGACTTCCCCACCGGAATGTGCGGGTCCAGATACCCTACGTGGGGGGCGGGTTCGGAGGAAAGGCCGGTATCGGAATCGAGCCCCTCGTGGCCGTTCTCTCCCGTGCTGCCGGGGGACGTCCCGTGAAGCTCACGGCAACCCGGGAAGAGGAGTTCAGCCTCCTNCCNTGCCGTAGCCAGCTCACCTACCGGATCAAGACNGGGATTTCCCGGGAGGGAAAGATCCTGGCGCAGCAGATGACCATGTANTGGGATTCCGGCGCCTACGCCGACTACGCCGTGAACGTCACCCGGGCCTCGGGGTATTCTGCAGGGGGGCCCTACGAGATCCCCAACGCTGCCGTTGACGCCTACACGGTNTATACCAACAAGCCCTTCGGTACAGCCTACCGGGGGTTCGGCCACGTGGAGTTTTTCTGGGGGCTCGAGCGCCATATGGACCTGATCGCCCAGGCGATCGGGATGGATCCCCTGGAGTTCCGCCTGAAGAACACCCTGAAACCGGGATCTGTAACGCTCACAGGGGAGAAGATCACCTCCCACACGGGGGATATCTCGCGGTGTCTCACAAAGGCCGCCGAGATGATNNGCTANGGAGAAATTTCACCCGAGGAAGAGGCCCTGGCCGCGCGAAGCGGGAAGAAAATCGGCAAGGCCGTGGTGGGACTCCACAAGGCTCCCGCCATGCCTCCCTTCACGGCGACCACGGTGATCATCAAGATGAACGAAGACGGTTCGGTCACGGCAAATATCAGCCTGATCGATTACGGCCAGGGAACCTATACCGCCGTGGCCCAGATCATCGCCGAACGCCTGGGATTTCCCCTGGAACGGATCAAGGTTGCCTTCGAGAGCGACACCGACCGGGATCCCTACGACTGGCAGACCGTGGCCTCCAAGGGGTTGCTCCTGAGNGGCAACGCGGCGATTCTGGCAGCAGAAGACCTGTTGCGGAACGCCTACAACGATGCGGCCCAGGTTCTCCGGGCCAACGTGGTCGATCTGGATCACGACCCGGAGGGCATCTTTGTCCGTCATCGTGAGGAACAGCGGGTTTCCTTCCGGCAGCTGGCGATCGGTTACGCCTATCCCAACGGGAACGCCATCGGGGGNCCCCTGGTGGGGGTCGGGCGCTATATCGCCCAGGGTCTGACTCACCTGAACAAGGAAACCGGCGAGGGACTGCCCGCTCTGGACTGGACCTACGGAGCCCACGGCATGATCGTCGCCGTGGACACCGAAACAGGGGAATACGACGTCCTGAAGGTCGCCTCGGTTTTTGACGCGGGCCGGGTGATCAACCCCGGGGCGTTCCGGGGACAGGCCATAGGGGGGATGCTTCAGGGGCTGGGAACCGCCACGGTGGAGGGCTATATCTACGACCAGAAGGGGCATCTCCTGAACCCCTCCTTCACGGACAACAAGATACCCACCTCCCGCGATCTTCCCCTGGAGGTGGAGACCTTCGGGGTGGAGTGTCCCCAGCTCGACGGACCCTACGGGGCTCGGGGCGTGGGAGAGCATTCCATGATCTCCGTGGCGGCTGCTTTGGGGAACGCGATCCAGCGGGCCAGCGGGGCNGAGNTGACCCATATGCCCCTGCGCTTCGAGGACGTCTGGCGGGCNCTGAACTGCAAGGCGCCGGTGGANAACTGGATCACCAAGAGTCCCCGGGGGAGCTGCAAGTCGGCTCCCGAGATCGGCAAGTATCAGTGTGACTGACGGCGAGCGGTCGTTTCCGGCGGTGGATTGTGTGATCCCCGCCGGAGGGCTCTCGGAGCGGATGAACCGGAACCTTTCCCAGCCTGTGCCCAAGGCGCTTCTTGTCCTGGACGGCAAATCCCTCCTGGCCCGGGTGGTAGAGCAGGCCCGCGAGGTCTGTGCCCGATGCCTGGTGGTCACCGGCTGGGGCGCCGACGAGGTCGCCCGGGAGGCGGCTTCCCTGGAGGGGGTCACGGTGGTGCATAACCCCGGGTTTTCCCGGGGTATGGTCTCGTCGATCCTGGCCGGAGCGNGGCAGGTGCAGAGCGACCTGTTCTTTGTCGCTCCCGCCGATATGCCCTTCCTCTCGGGGGGGCTCTACCGGGCTGTCCTGGCCGGGGCGCTGGATCGGCAGGAGGATGTCTTTTTCCCCCTCTANCGGGGGAAACGGGGCCACCCGGTGCTGATCCGCAGATCGCTCCTCCCCGGGCTGGAGGATGCCTTTGCGGAAACCCTGGCTGGGGCGTCATCCCCGAGGGATCGGGNGGAGATTCTCCTGAAGACGCTTCTCCGGGGGCGGCCCTGCCGGGATGTTCCGGTCTGCACCGGCGATATCGGGGTTGATCTGGACACGCCCGACGAGCTGGTCCGGGCGCAGGAACGGTTTCATCCCTGAAGAACGCTAAAAGTGCAGAAAGGCCCGGGAATCGAGGCCGATCATGGGGGNCTCCGTNGCTGATNTCCCCTCGGGGCGGGGACTGGTATTGAAGAACCAGCGGTAGTCAAAGACATTCAGGGGATCCTTCATGGGNTCCTCGTGAATTGTCAGGGCGTGAAACCGGGCACGCCGGGAGCGCTGGAGCTGGTGCATCCTGTTAAGATGACGGGGCGGGATCCTGGGGTAGGGGATATCGCTCACCACCACCACATCGGAAGATATCTCGGGATCCAGGCTGTCCAGCAGGTTCAGTGCCGCTTCCATGGCAGGGGAGACGTCGTAGCCCTCGGTGAAGGGCCGCTCCAGAAATTCCAGCAGATCCAGGAGCAANTCCTGGGAGACCTCGGGAGGCGCGCTCGCTTCCAGGGTNGGGGGGAGGATCCCCGGGGNAGGGCCCCCCTCGGNGGTGGCCTCGCNGGAGGCTGCTGTTTCCAGGACCTCCAGCCGGGGAGTGCAGGCAAAGAGCGTGAGGGCCTTCCCCGTCCTGAGGGCTTCCCTGAAGACCCCCAGAAGGGTTGCTCGTGCCACCCTTTCAGGGGTCCCCCTCATGGAGCCGCTGGTATCGATGCAGAAGATCAGCCGTCCCCGGGGTGGCCTGGTACCGGCCTGTTCCGGAGCGGGGGGCTCGGCTTTGCGGGTTTTCACGCACAGGCGCTGATACTGTAGTTGCAGGAGAGCCTGATCGGCGAGCTTCCGCAGAAAGAGCGTCTCCGTGGCGTCATCGGCCANGAGTGCCAGTTCGCCGGGGAGCACTCCGGGAAAGGCGCTGCCCAGGCCCAGGCCGGTTATCTCTCCGCACCCCTGGTCCTCCTNGATCTGTCGCTGCCCGTTGCGGGGCTCCCGGGGTGTTGCCGCTCCGGGAGCGGGAGGAGCGAGGTCCCTCAGGAGGTTTCTGCACAACTGGTTCAGGCCGGGTGCACGATCGAGGAAGGTCTTGCATTCCCTCAGGACCTCCCAGGAGATCTCCCAGGAGATCTCCCGGGGATCGGCTTCGAGGATGTCCCAGCGTCCCGTAACGCCCAGCAGCTCCTGAAGTTGNTCCTGGTGATGCTGTAACCGGGGCAGCAGATTGTTCAGGTGATCCGCAAGGGGGTTGGCCACCAGGCGCAGGGCTCGCTCCTGCTGAAGCTCCCGTTGTTCCTGCAGGGCCTGGCGTCGTATCTCCAGAAATCGGTGTTGCAGAACCTGGAGCTGGCGCTCCGTGGCGGCAAAGGGAAGCTTCCGCTGGACCTCTTCCCAGTGAAGCCGGTGGCGGGGCCAGGTGGTACAGGCTACGCGCAGATCCCGCTCGAGCCCTTCCCTGGAGGGGGGGGCTCCGGGGGCTCCGGGGGCTTCCTTCCTGGAGGAGGATTCTTTTCCGGAAGGAGGGGCTTCCCCCAAAGAAGCCTCTTTCCCGCAGGGTGGGGCTGGCCAGGCGGAGCCGTCCTGCCCCTGATGCTGGAGATCTTCCCAGATCGACGCAAACCAGGCGGAAACCCCGGCAGCTATCTGTTCTGCCAGGGCGTGGTCGGTCCCCGCCACTGCCGCTGTGCGAAGAAGCGTGTAGAAGTGCGCCACGCTTCGGGCCAGGGGAGGAGGCAGGGNCGGCCCGGACCCTGCCGGGTCTGGGGAGGTTGCCCCGGAGCGGGGCGACCCGGAACGGAGGGACCTGAGGGCCTCCTCATCGGTGAAAAACCGGTAAAGTTCCCGAAACAGGACGGTTCTGATCTGCTGCGATGCCTCCATGGAAGGGGCGCTACTCCAGTTCATGAAGCGCCTGGTCTATCTCCATCTGGAGTTCGGCAAAATCGCGCGCCGCCTGATCCATGCCGGCAGCCACGATCTCTGCGTAGGAGCGGTGAACGAAGAGGTGTTGCTCCGCCTCTCCGCTGGCAGCATCCCGGTAAGCCTGGACAGCCGCTGCCGTTTCCCCGGCCTCCCGGCGGATTTCCCCGAGCTTCCGGACCAGGGCTTCCCTGGTCTCCTCCGTGACCTCGACCTCTTCCTGACAGGTCCGCTGAACGCGACTGGTCTCGACCGGGAAGGGTTCCCCGGCAACCTCCACCGTGGTGGGGTCGATCAGTCGGACCGGGAGCCGCTCCGAATAGGCGAAGTCATCGGCCTCGCCGTAAAAGAAGAGATCCGTCTCCTGGGGTTTGTCCGTGGAAAGGTTCTGGAAGTCTCCGATCCAGATAAGGCTAAGGTGATCCTCCACAAAATCCAGGAGACGATAATACTCACCCCGGTACGCCGTGGGTTGGTCGATCTCTTCCTGGAGCGTCCTGTAGCGCGCCGTGCGAAACTCCGAGAGCGCGTCTCCCAGGCGGAGCCGGGCAGCCTCGGGGTCGAACCGGCCCGAGGTACTGTAGCGGTAGAGCGCTTCCTCGATGATGGTGTTCACCACCGCCCGCTCTTCCGGACGCGACCAGAGGCAGTGACGCATGAGGATACAATCGAGCACGTCCACCTCGGTGCGGTCGTTCAGGAAGGCGCTGGTCCGCAAGAGGTGGGCGATCTCCTTCCACCGGCGGTCGCTCACCCTGACAGGCCGGGCGTTTTCGCCCCCCCCGGAGAGGCGATTGTGGCGGGAGATCCGTTCCCGGACATCGAGAATGAACTCCTGGATGTCCCGGGGGAGCGATACCTGGCGGATCTCTTCCTGCCACTGAGTCAGCTCCTCCGACCTGATTGTGTCGGCTTCCCGGGGTTCTGGNGGGGTCTGATCTCCGGTGCTCAGGAGCAGGTCCAGGAAGGAATCGTTCCGCGTGACGGGCGTGCTCTCCAGCCGCAGGAGAAAGCGGTCCCAGAGATTCTCCAGGGTCTGATCGTCCCCCGGGAGCGTTCCCGCCGCACCGATCACCGTTTTCAGGGGAATGGATATCTCCTCCCGGCCATTGCGGAAGCGGCGCTCGCTGATCGCTGTAAGAAGGGTATTCAGGATGGGGCTCGAGGCGTTCCAGAGCTCGTCGAGAAAGACGATCTCCGCTGCCGGGAGGAACCCCTCCACCACCCGCTCGTAGAGGTCGTAGTTTTTCAGGCGCGTGATCGAAACAGGGCCAAAGAGCTCCTCGGGGGTGCTGAAGCGTCCCAGGAGATATTCAAAGCTGCGGGCATCCTGGAAGAGCGCNGGAAGCCTTCGGGCGATCATGCTCTTGGCTACGCCCGGGGGGCCGTAGAGAAAGAGGTTCTGCTGGGAGATCGCCGCCAGTACCGCGAGCCGGAGGATCTCTTCCTTCTCGAAGAGGTTTGTCGAGAGCGCCTGGATAAGCCTTCTGATTCGGTCTGCACGCATACCGATACTCTTTCCCTTTCTTGGAACGGTGTCAAGCGCCCCGCGCCGGATGCAGTGATCCAGGTCGATCACCGCCGATGGCGGGGCTCCCCCGACGGGCCTCTTCNGGGTAGTATGGACCGATGAAACAGGATGATTCCGATTCGTTCCTGATCTGGCAGGAGAAAGAGCGCACCGGCCTGGCGGAGACCCCGGTCTTCTCCCTGGTGAAGAGCCTCCGGCGCAGCTNCTCCGGTCAGGAGAGAACCTACTACGTGATGGATGCTCCCGACTGGGTGAATCTGGTGGCCCTGACGCGGGACCGGTCGGGCCGGGAGTGCTTTGTCATGGTCCGGCAGTTTCGCCACGGAAGCAACAGGATCTCCCTGGAGTTCCCCGGTGGTGTGGTCGATCCGGGCGAGACTCCCGGCCAGGCCGCTCTGCGCGAGCTGCGGGAAGAGACGGGCTACGGACTCCGGGAGTGCCCGTCCCGGGAGGAACCGGAGTTCCTCGGCTCCGTGAACCCGAACCCGGCCCTCATGAACAACCGGTGCCACACCTATTTTGTCGCCGCTGTGGAGAAGGTCTGTGAACCCGCCCCCGAGAGCGATGAACACCTGGAGGTATGCCTCGTTCCACCCGAAGAGCTCCTGACTGGNGAGGGGGCTGCAGAGTTTGACCACGCCATGATGCGAGTGGCTCTGGGATTTTTTCTTGAACGTTCAGGACGGCCCGGCGCCCCGGGGTGAGTGCCGGACGGGAAGGTCCGCAGGAGGCAGGCCCGAAGAAAAAAGGCCCTGGGGGAAACNGAAAGGCGCCGGCCGGATTCGAACCGGCGAATGAAGGATTTGCAGTCCTCTCCCTTACCACTTGGGTACGGCGCCAATGGGCAGGCCACGAATGAGCCTTCGGGAACGATCATAGTCAAACCGAGGGGCTTTGTAAAGAGGGATCGGCGGGGAGGGCGCTCTCGAAGACCGTCACAAGATCGCCGATCTCCCCCAGGGCCTCGTCCCAAAAGGCCTGATCCTCG
Source organism: Alkalispirochaeta alkalica DSM 8900 (assembly GCF_000373545.1). Taxonomy (GTDB): domain Bacteria; phylum Spirochaetota; class Spirochaetia; order DSM-27196; family Alkalispirochaetaceae; genus Alkalispirochaeta; species Alkalispirochaeta alkalica. The sequence continues at coordinate 124,231 of NZ_KB891758.1, read as the reverse complement.
GGATCAGCCCCGATTCTGCTGGCAATGGCGGCGGGGCTGAGGCGGCCCGATTCCCTCAGGAGGTCCCGATACACAGCAGGGAAGGATGCACCCTGTCGTCGCAGCTGCCGGAAGAGAGCCATTGCAAAGAGCTGGCCAAAGGCGTAGGGGTAGTTGTAGAAGGCGAGGTCGGCCCGATAGTAGTGGCTCTTCACGGCCCACATGTAGGGGTGGAGTTCCTCCTCTTTCAGGGCATCGCCGTAGGTCCGTTTCTGGGCCGTGAGCATCAGCTCCTTCAGGGCGGCCGGGGAGAGTTCTCCCCTGGCNCGTTCTGCCATCAGGGCCGATTCGAACTCGAAGCGGGAGAGGATATCCACGATGATCTGGGTGGTGCTCTGAAGGAACTGCTCGACGATGCAGAGCCGTTCCCCCGGTGTNCCCCGGGAGCGGGNGGCCTCGAAGAGCAGGTGCTCGCAAAAGATGCTCGCCGTNTCTGCCAGGACCATGGGGTATCCCCGTTGGGACGAGGGAAGGTCNCTCAGAAGACGGGAATGCCAGGCGTGCCCCGCTTCGTGGGCCAGGGTGCTCAGGCTGTTCCAGGTGCCGTCAAAGTTTGTCAGAATTCTGCTTTCTCGGGCGAGGGGAAAATCCATGCACCAGGCGCCGCCCACCTTGCCGGCCCGGGGTTCGGCATCGATCCACCCCTTCTCCTGGAGTTCCGGGATAAAGTNGCCCAGCTCCGGATCGAAGGCGGTAAAGATCTCCCGGAGCTGTTCCAGGGCGTCGGGGAGCGATATCCTGCCGGGGGGCGTTCCCACGGGAGCGGCCAGATCGTAAAAAGCAAGGTTCCCCACCCCGAGAAGGGAGGCCTTGGCACGCAGGTACCGCCGGAAAAGGGGGAGGGACGACCTCATGGCGGTGATGAGCGCTTCCAGGGATTTTCTGGAAAGACGGTTCTGGTGAAGCGACCGTTCCAGCGTATCCTGCCANCCCCGNCGCGTATCCAGGGCCGATGTGGCTCCCTTGACACCGTTCAGCGCGCAGGCCANGGGAATTTCCACGGACTGCCAGGCCCGGCACTCGGCTTCCCAGGCCCGGCGTCGCACCCCTCTCTCGGGATCGGAGGCACGGTTTCGAACCTCCACCATGGTCAGTTCCCGCCCCTCCTCCCAGGGGATGCGGAGCGAGCTGGCCAGGCTCTCCTGCAGACGGCTCCAGGCGTCGGCCCCGGGGCGCGCCAGTTCTGCTGCCAGCGATTCCTCGGCCAGGGACATCTGGTGTGCTGCCAGGTCCCGCTCCTCCTGCAGGAAGAGGAGGGAGCCCTCGACCAGGGAGGACTCCCGGGCTGCCTCGGCGAGATCCCCGGAGGAGAGCCGGGCAAGACCCTGACGGAGGCGCACGCCGATCTCTGCCAGGGGCACGCTCCGTTCCGTCACGGCGCTGAGGGCTTTCAGTGCCGCCTCGTCGGTGGTGTCGGTGCTGTAGAGGGCATAGCAGTAATGTTCGAGCTGCTCGTAGAGGTCCTTCAGGGTGTCGATCCCGGAGAGAACCTCCGGGAGCTCCCGGCAGAAACGGTCCCGGAAGTACTCCCCCTCAAGCTGCTCCGCCCGGGGGCGCTCCCCCCGCTGTTCTCCCTGGATCTGCCGCTCCAGGGTCTGGCGAAGCTCGCCGAGACGACGATCCAGTTCGGCCAGATCCCCCTGGAACGCCTCCGAGGCGGGCCCGGGATAGATCGAGTCAAGCTGCCATCGACCCTGCCCCGGCTTGTGATCAGCAGATCCAGTCGGCATTGGGGTCTTCGTATTCCAGGATTTCCCCGGGAGAAAAGAAAAGAGCGATCTCCCGGCGGGCACTCTCGGGGCAGTCCGAGGTGTGGATCACGTTCTTTCTGGTCACGGCGGCGAAGTCGCCCCGGATCGTTCCGGGGGGCGCCTCCTCTATACGGGTAGGCCCCGCCAGGGCGCGGGCCCGGGCGATGGCATCCTCTCCGCAGACCACCATGGCCACCACGGGGCCGGAGATGGTGTAATTTACCAGATCCTGAAAAAAGGGCCGTTGCGAGTGCTCTGCGTAATGCTCTTCGGCAACCTCCCGGGGAATGATCATGGTTTTCAGGGCTGCCAGAGTGAGCCCCTTCTGTTCAAGGCGCTGAAGAATGACCCCCGTCAGGCGGCGCTGCAACACTCCGGGCTTTAACATTACGTAGGTTTTCTCGTATGCCATGGTCCCAGTATGGATGTTCTCCTGCAATATTTCAACTCTTTCCATTTTTGGGTGCTTTTCTTTGGATGGTTTTGGTGGTTCGGTTTGGGGTATTCGGTCCGGGTGATGTGCTGTGTGGGGGCTCTGGTTGGGTTTCCCGGGGTTGTCTGTTGCTGGTTGCCCGTTGCGGTTGCCTGTTTCCGGGCCGGTGTCCTTTTTCCCGCCCTCCTTTTCCGGTATGATTCTCCTCATGATTATCACGTCCGCCTTGCTGACCGATCTTTACGAGCTGACCATGATGCAGGGATACCACCACGAGGGAATGCATCGCCGGGCTGTTTTTGATATGTTTTTTCGCCGCCAGCCCTTTGGCGGGGGCTTTTCCGTCTTTGCGGGGCTGGATGATCTTCTGGAAGCCCTGGAAACGATCCGCTTCTCGCCGCAGGAGCTGGAGTATCTGGCCGGGCTCGGGCTGTTTCGCCCGGAGTTCCTCGATTACCTGGCGTCCTTTCGTTTTTCCGGTGATATCTGGGCTGTCCCCGAGGGAACACTGGTCTTCCCCCAGGAACCGCTGCTGCGGGTCCACGCCACCATGCTCGAGGCGCAGCTGATCGAGAGCCTTCTCTTGAACGTGCTGAACTATCAGACCCTGGTGGCAACCAAGACAGCCCGGATATACCTGGCGTCCCGGGGTGGGACCATCGCCGAGTTCGGACTCAGACGCGCCCAGGGACCCGACGGGGCGGTGAGCGCCTCCCGGGCCGCCTACATCGGGGGGGCCTCCTCGACCAGCAACACCCTGGCGGGAATGCGCTTCGGCATTCCCGTGACGGGCACCATGGCCCATAGCTGGGTCATGGCCTTCGAAAGCGAGGAAGAGGCCTTCCGGCGCTACGCGAAGCTCTATCCCGAGAAAACAGTTCTGCTGGTAGACACCTACGATACCCTGGGCAGCGGCATCGAGAGCGCCATCACCGTGGGAAAGGAGCTCCAGAGCCGGGGCTTCCCCGTGGCGGTACGTCTGGACAGCGGGGACATCCAGTACCTGAGCAAGGCCGTGCGGACGAGGCTGGACCAGGCGGGGCTCGGCGACGCCCGGATCGCCGTATCGAACGATCTCAACGAGGAGATCATCGCCCAGCTCGTGGCAGCGGAGAGTCCCGTTGATCTCTGGGGGGTAGGAACCCAGCTGGTAACGGGGGGCAGCGATTCGGCCCTCACGGGGGTCTACAAGATGGCAGCCCGGGAAGATTCCCGGGGGAACTTTGTCCCTACCATGAAGCTGAGCGATAACCCGGAAAAGAGCACAAACCCGGGGATCAAGCAGATCTACCGGTTTTACGGCGACGACGACTACCCCCTGGCCGACTTGATCGCCCGGGAGGACGAGGAAATTCTGCCGGGCAGGGGATATACCTTCTACCANCCCGCCGGGGACTACCGNAAGACACGCCTGGAGCGCTACGAAAAGATCGAACCCCTCCTGACGCTGCAGATGAGCCAGGGGCGGCGTCTCTTCCCCTCGTCGAAGCTCAGCGAGATCCGCCAGCGCACCCTGACCAATCTGGATCGGCTCGACGAGACCTACAAACGGATCATCAACCCCCACATTTACAAAGTCTCTCTCTCGGAAGAGTTGCGCCGCCAGAAGGACCAGTTCTTCCGGGAGCCATAATCCCCCGGCCTCCCGTCGGACTGGTTCCCCGGTCGGACTGGTCCGGGGAGCACAAAAAACCCCGCACCGGGGAGCTCAGGAGCGCACACGGTGCGGGGCGGTTGTACCGGACGGTACAGGGGAGGTTACTCGATGACGATGGCGTCAGCGGGGCACTCCTCCATCGCTTCCTGCACCTGGTCTTCCAGGTCAGCAGGAACGTCGCCGGGCTTCGCCTCGGCCAGGCCGTCGTCGTTCATGATGAACACATCGGGAACCATGTTTGTGCAGATCGCACAGCTGATGCACAGATCGGGATCAACTTTCGTCGTCATACGCAACTCCTTTGCACGTTTTTGTGTGCTGACTCGGGGATTATTGTGATGCAGGGATCTTAAAAAGTCAATTGCTTTTCTTCTTTGGTGCGTTGCCGGTAGAAAAACGTTAAAAAAATCACTATTTTTTTACTTGAACGTCTTCCCATCTACATTGTAACCTAGGGCCATGAAAACGTCACCACTGGATCGCTTGGTTTTAAGCGAGCATCTTCACAAGATGCTCTGCTGTGTTGACCTGGTTTTTCCGGAAAGCCGCCAGCACCTTCTGGAGCTCGCTTTCCTGGAAAGTGATAAGGACCTCGTGGAGGTTGCCTACGATGTTCCCGGCAAAGGGCGTGTCCTGGAGGCCACGGTCGGTCGCTGCAAGAACGGAGCTGCCGTAAACTACGTGGAGCCCTACATGCGCCGGCGGGACCCCGAAGCGATGGTCATCGCCGATGACCGTCCCACGGACAAGCCCCACTGGAAGAACCGCTTCGATCGGCCCTTCGAGGAAGTCCGGCAGGAGACCTTCAACTGGTTTCGTGAGGACGCGGGGCCGCTCATCGTGCTGCCCTTCCTCTCGGGNGACAAGAAGCGGGGGTATCCCACGCTCCTGATCGCGCCGGCAAACGCCGGGTTCTTTGTGGCCGGCCTTGCCGACCTGCAGGGATTCTTCCCCGCCGAGGAGATCCCCGAAAACTTCGAGCCCCGGGCTGTGATTTACCTGGCGCCTCCCTTCCGTCATACCCACTTCGACGGAAAGCAGGTGGTTGTCCACAACCGTCTGCCCGGAATGCACGAGCTCTTCTCCTACAACCTCTACCCCGGGCCCAGTGCAAAGAAGGGTGTCTACGGAATCCTCCTGAGCATCGGCGAGGAAGAGGACTGGGTGACACTTCACAGCTCGGCTGTGCGGGTGGTTACTCCCTACGACAACGAGTTTGTGATCATGCACGAGGGCGCCAGCGGTGGCGGAAAGAGCGAGATGACCCAGCAGCTCCACCGGGAACCGGACGGCCGGATCCGCCTGGCTCACAACACCATCACGGGAGACGATGTTTACTTCGAGCTCCTGGATCCCTGCGAGCTGCAGCCCGTCACCGATGACATGGCACTGGCTCATCCCTCGATCCAGACCAGCACCACGGGCCGCCTCATGATCGAGGATGCCGAGGCGGGTTGGTTCCTCCGGGTGGACCACCTCAACGAGTACGGGAAAGAACCGGCTATCGAGAAGCTCTGTATCGATCCGCCGGAGCCCCTGATCTTCCTGAACCTCGAGGGAAAACCCGGGTCCACCATTCTGCCCTGGGAGCATATCCAGGACGCACCGGGAAANCCCTGCCCCAACCCGCGGGTGATCATGCCGCGCCACTTCATCGACAAGGTGGTGGACGATCCGGTCGCTATAGACGTGCGGAGCTTCGGTGTTCGGACGCCTCCCTCAACCAAGAAAAATCCCAACTACGGTATCATCGGCATGATGCACATCCTGCCACCCGCTCTGGGATGGCTCTGGCGGCTGGTGGCCCCCCGTGGCCACGCGAACCCCAGCATCGTAACCACCGAGGGTCTCACCAGCGAGGGCGTAGGATCCTACTGGCCCTTTGCCACGGGCAAGCGGGTTACCCAGGCGAACCTCCTGCTCAAGCTGACCCNGGAGACTCCCGGGACCCCCTACGTGCTTATCCCGAACCAGTACATCGGTGCGTACCACGTAGGATTCCAGCCCGAGTGGATTCTGCGGGAGTACATGGCTCGCCGGGGATCGGTGAAGTTCCGGCCCGAGCAGCTGATCGAGTCCCGCTGTCCCATCCTGGGATACAGCCTGGAGCGGCTCAAGGTCGCTGGCCAGCTGATGCCCACCGGTTTGCTCCACGTTCACGAGCAGCCCGAAGTGGGAATCAAGGGGTACGACGCCGGACAGAAGATCCTCACCGATTTCTTCAAGCAGGAGCTCTCGCAGTTCCTCACGGACGATCTGGATCCCCTGGGACGAAAGATCATCGAGGTCTGCATGAACGACGGAACTCTGGAAGACTACATCAAGGTGTACACCTCCTGAGGTTCCGGGTCCCGGGGGTTCCCGGGACCACCCCTGATGGTCGGGCCCCGGCGGGAGTGATCGCAACGGATCTTTCGTGGCGATCGGCCGGGGGCCGGATCCTGCCCTCCGGGGCCGCTAGCGCTCGCCGGTCTTCTTGATAAGGTGGTATCCGAACTGGGTTCGAACCACGCCGGAGACCTTCCCGATACGCAGTTTGATCACCGCTTCCTCAAAGGGTTTTACCATCTTCCCCGGGCCGAACCACCCCAGATCGCCTCCCTTTGATTTGCTCGGACAGGTGGAGTGCTCCTTCGCCAGGGCCTCAAAGCGGGCGCCGCTCTTGATCCGCTTCAACAGCTGCTCCGCCAGGGCTTTCTCTTTTACCAGAATATGACTTGCTTTCCATTCCATGGCGGGCAGTATACNTTTTTTTTGCTTTTTCTTCAGCGCCTCTCCTGCCCCCGCCCCTTCAGGAGCAGCGCAGNTCCACGCAGAGCAGGCAGTGTTCCCCCCGGGCGGAACGGAACTTCTGGGTGATGGTTCTGCAGAGGTTTCCCGTGGTCAGGGAGATGCGGGGGGGGGTCACGTACCGGTCCTGGTCCAGGGCATGAAGCCCGAAGACGGCGTCCCGGTAGCTGTGGTCCGCGCCCTTCCTGGCGAGGCAGAAGAGGGGGTTATCGCCGGGTCCGCAGGGATCGACGTCCCCGCCCCCCTCGGGAACAACCATTCTGGTGATCTGGATCCCCTCGTCGGTGGTAATGCAGATCGTATCGATCGTCTCCCGGGTCAGAACCCATTCTTCGAGGCAGGACTCCATCTGATCGGGGCTGATTTTTTCCAGNTCCTCCAGGAGGCGGGAGATCTCGCCCGAGATGGCCAGATCGGCCTGTCGGGCTCTCCGGAGATCGACGGCGATCATCTCCTGAAGGTTCGCCATCAGGGGGGGNATTTTCTCCGCCCCCAGGGTGATCATGGANGCTATCCCGGGCCGGGGGCGTCCCAGGAGAAACCCCTGGGCAAGNTGAACCCCCTCGCGGGAGCAAACGGCCAGATCCTGGAGCGTTTCGATCCCCTCGGCCAGGCTGAGGGCACCCATCGCCTGGGCCAGGTAGACCACAGACCGCAGGAGGGCCTGTTTCAGCNTGTCCTGGTGAACCCCCTGCACAATGGAGCGGTCGATCTTGATGATCTGGGGTCGCACCAGGGCGACCCGCTCGAGGTTGGAGTTCTTTGTGCCGAAGTCGTCCAGGGTGATGAGAAGCCCCTCCTGGCGGGTNNGGGTGACAAACTCCAGCAGTTCCCGGGGCGTGTGAACCGAGGNCTCCACGATGTCCAGGGCNACGTTTCGGGGGTCCAGGCCCGCCCGTCGAAGGGTGGAGAGAAGCGCTTCGGGGTCCAGGTTGCCTTCGTTCAGGAGGTGGGCCGAGAAATTCAGGAAGAGCAACAAACGCTGCCCNGCCCGGGGCGTCTCTTCCACAAAGGAATCGACCGAAACCTGGTTGGCGGCATTCTCGAGTTCCAGGAGGCACTCCATCCGGCGGGCCCTCTCGAAGACGATNCCCGGAGCAAGAAGCGCTCCGTCGCGCGTCACGGGGCGCAGGAGCGCCTCGCACCCCACGATCTGCCCGNTCTGGAGGTTGACCACAGGCTGGAAGTAGGAGGAGAGCCGGTCCACCTGCAGGCTCTCCAGGAGATCCTCCAGGCAGAACATCACGCNAGAGGCTCCGATGCGCCCGACGAGAGGCTCCGGCCGAGGGCCTCCATGAAGGCCAGGTCCTGGAGGACCTTCTCGCGGGTGTATCGGGGAGGTGTNCCCTCCCGAAGGTTGCCGAGGATCTCCTTCCACATGGTTGTGTTCTCGCAGTGCCACGAAAAGGGGAGNAGCGATTCTGTCCCGTCCAGGGGTGAGCGGATATGAAGCTCCCGGTCGCGAACCACCAGGGCTCCTCTGGTTCCGTGAATCACGAAGTGGTCTCCCAGTTTTCCCAGGCACCCCGAGTAGACGATCGTCCCCTGGATATCCCCCGGGTAGACCGCCGAGAGGGTGAGCAGGTCGACCTCGCCGAAATCGGGCCGGAGCGAACGACCCCGGGCAAAGACCTCCCGGGGCGGACCAAAGAGTTCCTGCAGCANCGCCACCTCGTGAATGCCGCCGTCGAAGAAGGTTCCCAGAGGATAGTCGGGGTTCTGGCGCCAGTCTGTCTGACCGTAGCCCCCGGTCTGGTCCCCGTCGGCGGAGATTNTGCCGTGGAGGACCCGTTCAAAACTCACGGGAGTGCCGATTTCCCCCTCCTTCAGGAGGGTCCGGGTCTCCGGCAGGAGGGCCTTGTAGAGGAACTGTTCCAGAACGATCAGGGTGCCGGGGCTCTGCTCCTCGATGCGGTAGAGTTCCTGTGCCTCGGCCAGGGATCTGGCCAGGGGCTTCTCCACGATGGCGTGCTTTCCTGCTTCCAGGGCGGCCCGCGCAAAGGAAGCGTTCAGGTTGATCGGAGTGAGAATGATAACCGCCTCGACCTCGGGGTCCTCGATCAGCTTGCGGGCATCGCTGTAGATCGTTGCATCGGGGTAGGCCTGGCGTGCCCGCTTCTGGTTTTCCCTGGAACGGGCCGCCACGGCAGCCACGTGGATCTCGTCGTGCAACTCCGAGAGGATCCTGCGGTGCGTTTTTTCCCATATCAGCCCGGGACCGATAATTCCAGAATGTATCATACCTTTATCATAAACCAAATTTTGCTTTCTTGCCAAAGCGAGGCCTCGGGTGTAGCCTGTAATCATGAATCAACCAGAAACTATTCGTGCAATTGTTGCTCAGTCTGTCGAGCGCCACGCCGATCTGGTGGCTTTCCGGATGACCGGCACGACCGGGCACACCTATCGGGAGATGGGAACCGCCATCGCCGGGGTTCAGCAGGAGCTGGCCCGCCTGGGCGTGACAAAGGGAGACCGGGTTGCGCTTTTGAGCGAGAGCCAGGTCGGGTGGCCTGCCGCCTATCTGGGGATCACCTCCTGGGGCGCCGTGGTGGTGCCCATTCTCACGGAGTTTACTCCCGAGGACGTGCAGGGAATCATCGAGCACTCGGGAAGCNGCGTNCTGATCGTCTCTCTCCGGCACCAGGAGCGGCTGGGGAGCCAGCTCGAGGGGCTGGACCTCACCGTGCTGGTTCTGGAAGAGCTGCTGGAGCAGGTCCTCCGAGGGCAGGCGACGCTTCCCGGGGAGTACCCCCAGGAGCTGGAGCCCGGGGACACGGCGGCGATCATCTATACCTCGGGGACAACGGGGCACTCCAAGGGTGTCGAACTCTCGCACCGTAACATCTGTTCCAATGTCTTCGGGTCCAACGGCTTTGCNGCAGGGGGAATCAAACCGGGTGATCGCATGCTCTCGCTCCTCCCCCTGGCTCACACCTACGAGTGTACCCTGGGGATGATACTTCCCTTCACCATGGGCGGGGTCGTAACCTATCTGGACCGGCCCGCCTCTCCCTCGGTTCTCATGAGCGCCCTCAAGGAGGTTCGGCCCGACCTGATGCTGGCCGTGCCCCTGCTCATCGAGAAGATGGTGCGGGCCCGGATCATGCCCAAGTTGAACAAGCCCCTGGTGCGAATCATCCGGATGATTCCCGGGGTTAACCGGATCATCTATCGCGCAGCAGGAAAGAAGCTTCTGGCGGCTTTCGGCGGGGAACTGCGCTTCTTCGGGATCGGCGGGGCTCCCCTGGCGGCGGATGTGGAGGACGTGCTCTTCCGCATGGGTTTTCCCTACGCGATCGGCTACGGCCTCACCGAGACCGCACCGCTCCTGGCGGGGACCAGCCCCGGTGCGAATACCCGTCGTTCCACGGGTGTGAACGTTCCCGGCGTGGATATCCGCATCCAGGACGGTGAGATCCAGGTTCGCGGCCCCAACGTGATGAAGGGTTACTATCGCGATCCCGAACAGACCGCCGAGGTCTTCACCGAGGACGGCTGGTTCCGCACGGGTGATCTGGGGGCCTTCGATGCCCAGGGACGGCTCTACGTGAAGGGGCGGAAAAAGTCGGTGATCGTCGGGGCCAGCGGAGAGAACATCTATCCCGAGGCGATCGAATCCCTGATCAACCAGTTCAGGGGCGTCGTGGAGTCCCTGGTGATCGAACGCAGCGGTCGTCTGATCGCCCGGGTTCTTCTGGATTACGAGCAACTCGCCGAACAGGTGACGGAACAGATGAAGGGCCACGCCGGGAACACTGCAGCCTATCTGGAGGACATCCGTCGCCAGGTAAACGCCAGACTCAGCTCCTTCTCCCGCCTCACCGAGGTGGTGGAGCAGCGCGAACCCTTCGAGAAGACGCCCACCTTCAAGATCAAGCGCTACAGGTATCAGTGAGCGTGGAGTAGCGATAGTGCGGAGGTTGATCGGGGGGCCTCGTTCTTCTTTGTGGGCTGCGCAGGGTTTGTGGGCTGCGCAGGTTTTGCGGGCTGAGCGGGTCTTGCGGCCCGCGCCGGTTTTACGCGCTCTGCCGATGCTTCTGGCCGGGGCGGTGGTGCTCTGGGGTGGCCCCGTCTTTGCTGCGGGAGCCCCCGAGATTCCCGCCGGGCCCGACCTTCTCACCATCGCCCTGGTGGAGGAGCCGGAATCGCTGGATCCGGTCTGGCCCGGAANGCCCTCGGCCGATTCCGTGAGGACCCACCTGATGGAGGGTCTTGTCAGCCTGGAGGAGACCCTTCCCGGAGAAGGCCTCTCGCCGGTGCCGGCCCTCGCCGAAAGCTGGGAGCGCAATGACGATGCCACGATCTGGACCTTTGAGATTCGCCGGGGCGTGGTCTTCCACGACGGCACCGGCCTCGACGCCCGGGCTGTGCTGGTAAATCTCGAGCGCTTCAGGGATTCTCCCTTCGCTCCGGCCCGGGCCGCCCTCCTGGAACCGATCGAAGCGATTGAGCAGGCGGGGTCCCACACGATCCGGATCGTTCTCTCCCGCCCCTGCGCCGACATTCCCTTCAGACTCGCCCGGGCAGCTCCGGGGATCGTGAGCCCCGCCTGGCTNNGGGATATCGCCCCCGAGGACCCTTCTGCCGTTCCCGCCGGAACGGGACCCTACGTGGTTGACCGCTGGGCACGGGGCGAAGAGATCTCCCTGACCGTGAACCGGCGCTACTGGGGACCCCCTCCAGGGGTATCGCGCCTGGTCTTTACCGTTCTTCCCCAGGCCTCGGCGCGGGTAGCCGCCCTGGAGCGCGGCGAGGTCGATGTGGCCCTGGAGATACCCCCCGGGCGAGAGAGGGAGACGGTGGGGANGGCCGACCTTTCCCTGATTCGCCGGACCAGCCCCCACACGACCTATATTGGCTTTCATACTACCCGGGGCCCCCTGAAAGACCCCCTGGTGCGCCGCGCCCTGAACCACGCCGTGCAGGGGGANCGNATCCTGGAAGGGCCCCTCCAGGGAGCTGCNACCCGTGCCCGGGGGCCTCTGGCTCCGGTTGTCTTCGGCAGCGCCCCTGCCGACCCCTACGGTTACGACCCTGCCCTGGCCAGGGAGCTTCTCTCCCGGGCCGGATTCCCCGAGGGGTTCGAGATGGTTCTCTATCACCCCCTGGGACAGCATCCCCGGGAGGTCGCCGTAGCCCGGGCCGTGCAGGATATGTTGCTCCAGGTGGGGGTTCGGGTGCGGCTGGAGAGCTACAGCTTGCCCCGCTTTCTGGAGCTCACCTCGCTTCCGGCCGATCAGGCTGGGTACGATGCCTATCTTATGGGGTGGGAAACGGCCACGCTGGATGCCGACTGGGGGCTTTTCCCGCAGTTTCACAGCGAAGCCCTGCCTCCGGCAGGCAACAACCGGGGGTTTTACGCCAACACCCTGGTGGATGACCTCCTCCTGCGAGGCCGGCAAGAGCCTGACCGTCAGGCCAGACAGAAGATCTACGCCGAGGTTCTCCGGAAGATCGGGGAGGACGCCCCCGGGATTTTCCTCTACCACCAGGAGGAGACCCTGGCCCTCTCCCGGGGATGGCAGGGGGTCTCGCTGCACCCCCTGGGGTATCTCAGGACCGGCCAGGCCCGTTACGGGGAGTGATGCACCTCCCCGTAACGGGGTCCCCGGCCGGGAATTTCCGGGAGCAGACCGGGCGACATTCGAAAAACGGGCGCTCCTGCGCTATAGTGTAAGGCATCAGAGTCTGATACCGGAGGTATTGTGGCGTGGTTACCGGAAGGCCCCCCCGGGGGCGGGTCGCAGGCATTTCCCTCGGCNCCGATAAAAGATCAGATCAATACGCTCCTTGATCTCTATCTTCTTCTGGGGGTGGTGTTCCTCCTTTTGGCAGGGGTCATTCATGCCCTGACGGCCCTTCTCTACGGCCCCGACCGGCAGGCGCTGGTCATGCTGGGGGCCGATGGCCTGTCGGTTCTGCTTCTTCTGGCGGGGCTGGCCTTCCGGAGGCTGCTCGGGCCTCCGCAAAAGCTCGCACTGATTATCCTGGTGGTAACGCCCATCGCGACGCTCTCTTTNATCTATAACGGCCTTCTGGGGAGCGGCACCATCCTGATCTGCACGGTAATCATGATCGTGGTCGTCACCGTGAGGCCCCGGGTGGCTCTGGTTGCCGTGGGGAGCNTGCTCCTGGTCTTTCCCCTTCTGGCGCTTCTGGTTTTTCTGGGGGTCGTCTCCTACGCTCCCCAGGCTGCCCTGCGGGTGAACAGTCCCCTGACCTGGATATTCCACGGAATTATCATGACCGGCTTTGCCTGTATCAGTGGTATCACGGTGAACACCTTCAGGTCGAGGTTGCTCCGCCATATCCACGAGCTGGACCGCTCCCGGGCTCGTGTGGAACGGCTGGCTTTTTTCGATTCCCTCACGGGGTTGCCCAACCGCCATCGCTTCGAGGAGTACCTTCGGGAGCGCCTCTCCGGGAGGGGGGTGAAGGGCTTCGTGGTGCTGCTGGACATCAAGGCCTTTCGGGTGATCAACGCCATGTTCGGAAACGACCGGGGAGACCGGGTTCTNCGGACCGTGGCGGAGCTGTTGCAGGCTGAGGAAGCCCACCCCCAGTATTACGCCCGGATCGGCGGCGACGAGTTCGCCCTCTGGATCGAAGGGGTCGACGGCGAGGAGCTCCAGCGGGAGTTCNGCCGNTTTTGTGCCGCCACGGACCGGGCCTTTCCGGCGGCGCGTCACGGCCACCGGATATCCTACTACTGCGGTGTCTCCTCCTACCCTGACGACGGCGATAGCNTCGAGGTCTGNTGGCGGCGCGCCAGCATCGCCCTTCGCTGGGCCAAGGAGCATCTGCGGGAGGGAATGGTCTTCTTTGCTCCCGAGATGCTCGCCGGGGCCGACGAGACCCTGCGTCTCCAGAACCTCCTGGAGCGGGCGATCCAGCANAGGGAGTTCCGTATCGCCTACCAGCCCAAGGTGGATGTCCATTCCGGAAAGATTCTGGGCGTGGAAGCCCTGGCGCGGTGGGATTCTCCCGAACTCGGTTCGGTCTCCCCCNCCATCTTCATCCCCGCCATTCTTCGGGCCCANCTGACCATACCCTTCAGNCGCCTGATCTTTACCATGATTCTGGAGCAGATGCCGGAGATCGAGAGAAACTACGGCCAGGGAACCCCCGTGGCGATCAACGCCTCGGCGCATTTTTTTGGTATGGCCGGGTTCAGTCAGTATGTAATCGATACCATAACGCGGGCCGGGGTGAATCCGTCGCAGATCATCTTNGAGATTACCGAGGACGTTCTTATTGAGGATATGCCCGCCATGCAGCAGGTGCTCTGCGANCTCACCCGTTTCGGCGTGGGGGTCTCGCTGGATGATTTCGGCACGGGTTTCTCTTCGCTCTACTGCATTCNCTCCCTGGCCTTTACAGAACTGAAGATCGACCGNTCCTTTGTGGAGCATATCTGNAGCGACGAGAAGAGCTTCAAGCTCTTTCACCTGATCTGCTCTGTGGCGACCCTCTACGGCCTTACCATNGTNGCCGAGGGGGTGGAGACCCAGGAGCAGGCNGANAAGCTGAAGGAGACCTTTTGCAGCATCGCCCAGGGCTTCCATTATGCCCGACCGGAGATCCTCTGNAGCGGANCCGGTCAGGTTTCCCCGGGGTCGGGCGAGCCCCCGGTGCTGGAGTTATCGCCCGGTCCGGAGCGCCCCTCCGCAGCGGCACCGGAACGGCCCCCCTCCTGAGGAACGCCGGGGGGCTATCGTTGGTGCCGCAGCAGCCAGGCGTAGCGCCCGTTCCGGGCTGCCAGCTCCTGGTGGGTCCCTTCCTCGACGATCTTCCCCTGGTGCATCACCAGAATCCGGTCGGCCCCGCGGATCGTGGCCAGGCGGTGGGCGATGACAAAGGTTGTCCGTCCCCGGCGGAGCCGTTCCAGGGCTCCGTGGACGAGCTGCTCTGTTTTGATGTCCAGATACGCGCCGGCCTCGTCCAGGATCAGCACCGTGGGGTCCCGGATCAGGGCGCGGGCGAAGGCAACGATCTGGCGCTGGCCGATGGAGAGATTGTTCCCCCGTTCTCCCGCTGGCGTATGGATTCCCTCGGGGAGAGACNGGATCATTTCCTGAACGCCCATCTCCCGGAAGACCTGAAGAATCTCCTCCTCCGAGGCCCGGGGGGCACCGAATCGTACGTTTTCGGCGATGCTTCCCGAGAAGATCCCCGCGTCCTGCATGACCAGGGCGATCCGGGAACGGAACCACTGCTGCGGAAGGGTTTTCAGATCGTGGTTGTCCACCAGAACCTCTCCCCGCAGGGGGTCGTAAAAGCGGCACAGGAGATTCATGATGGTGCTCTTTCCCGCGCCGGTGGCGCCCACCACGGCCAGGGTCTCTCCGGGCCGGGCCGTGAAGGAGATATCCTGGACAACGTAGTCTTCTCCCTCGTAGGCGAACCAGACCTGATGGAANGAAACTTCTCCCCGCATCGGTCGGGAGGGGGAAAAATCACGGGAGGGCTCCTCGTGGGAANCCTCCCGGGGTTCGTCCATGAGCGCAAAAATACGCTCCGCCGACGCCATGGCGCGGCTCATCTGGTTCAGCATGTTGCTGATTTTCTGAAGCGGCTGGAAGAAGCGGTTGATATACACCAGAAAGGCGGCGATCACCCCCAGGGAGATCGCCTCCCGGTGCAGCAGGATTCCTCCTCCCAGAAGAACCAGAGCCGTTCCGGCGAGCCCCAGGGTGACNACGCTCTGCCAGAAAAGGGCGTTGAGGGGGTAAAAGGTCCGGGCCTCCTGATAGTACTCCTGATTTATCCGGCCAAAGTTTCCGATATTCTCCTCTTCCCGGGCAAAGGNCCGGATCACCTTGATTCCCGAGATCGATTCGTTCAGAAAGGCGTTCACGATCGAGAGNGTATGCTGGATCCGTCGCCCGCGCTCGATCAGTTGTCCCTGAAGGCCGAAGACCAGGGTNCAGAAAAGNGGCAGNGTAACCACCAGAACCAGGCTNAGNCGNNCATCAAGAATGACCATGGCCGCGATCAGCCCNNCCAGAGTGAGAACGTCCACCACCACCGTGTCCAGCCCGGCCCGGAGCAGCTCCTCCAGAACCTGGATNTCGTTGGTGACGCGACTCATGATCTGCCCCGCCTGGTGAGTGTCGTAGAAGCGGAAGGGCAGATACTGCAGTCTCGTGACCAGATCCTTGCGGAGNGACGAGAGCAGGCCGTAGCCGATCTTCATCATGAGTATCCCCTGGTAGCGGTTGCTCNAGTAGAGCAGGACCAGGAGCGCGGCCAGGAGGGCCAGAAGCCGGACCAGTCCCCCGNGATCGCCNGGTACAATGAAGCGGTCGATGCCGATCTGGAGCAGAAGCGGAATTGCCACGGTGCATCCCACGGCGATGATCGCCAGGGTATACATCAGNACCAGGGCGCGCCCATGGCCCGCCAGGTACCCCAGAAGGCGCCTCAGGATGGTCCAGTCGAAACTCCGGGAATCTTTTTCCGGAGAAAACTCCGGGGAAATCGAAATGTGGCGGGTGCTGCCTTTATTGAGCATGGGTCAGGTCTCCTGTTTCTCGTAGATCGTCCGGTACAGGCTGTTTTGCTCCAGCAGGGCTTCGTGGGAGTCCACGGCCTGAACGGTGCCCTTGTCCAGTACGATGATCCGGTCCGCCAGTGCCAGCGAGCTGACCCGCTGGGCGATGATGATCGTGGTCCGTCCCGCCATGAGGGTATGGAGCTGCTGCTGAATTCGCCGTTCCGTCACCGCGTCGAGGCTGGAGGTGCAGTCGTCGAGAATGAGAATTCGGGGGTTCTGGAGAAGGGTCCGGGCGATGGCGATCCGCTGCCGCTGGCCTCCCGAGAGACCCGTCCCGTATTCACCCACGGGGGTCTGGTAACCCCGGGGGAGGGTCATGATGAAATCATGAATCTGGGCATACCGGGCAGCCTGCTGGATCTCCTGATCCGAGGCATCGGGGCGGGCGAAGGCGATGTTGTCCCGTATGGTGGCAGAGAAGAGAAAGGTCTCCTGCAGAACCGTGCCGATCCGGGAGCGCAGGTAGGGCAGGTCCCAGTTCTCGATCTTCTCTCCGTCGATCCTGATCGTTCCCGCCCTGGGGGGGTAGAATCGGGGAATCAGGGATATGAGGGTGCTCTTGCCCGCCCCCGTGAGGCCGAAGAGCGCCACCCGTTCGCCCGGTTCTATCTGGAAGGAGACGTCTCTGAGCACGGGGGTGTCGGGCTGGTAGTGAAAGCNCACCCNCTGNAAGGATATCGCCCCCTCGATGGGTCTGCGGCACNGGCCGGTGTTCCGCTGGTTCTGGTCGGGGCTCTCCAGGATCTGGCGGACCCGATTGGCCGCGCTGGCCGCCTGGTTCACCAGGGCGGTGTTGAAGGCCAGAATTCGCAGGGGGAAGGCCATGACCGAGAGATAGGTAATGAAGGCCAGGAGCGTTCCCAGGGACATCTGGCCCGAGATCACCCGGTATCCTCCCAGGGCGAGGACGATCAGTGCCCCCGCACCGTCGGTGATCAGGAGGATCGGGTTCAGGCAGGCCTGGAGCAGGGAGGACTCCAGATCGCGCTGGAGCATCCGCTTGTTCTGCCGGTCAAAGCGTTCGGTCTCTTCCTGTTCCAGGGCAAAGGCTTTCACGATGCGTATTCCCGTGATGTTTTCTTGGATGTGGGTATTGAGGTAGATAGGTAATGAAGGCCAGGAGCGTTCCCAGGGACATCTGGCCCGAGATCACCCGGTATCCTCCCAGGGCGAGGACGATCAGTGCCCCCGCACCGTCGGTGATCAGGAGGATCGGGTTCAGGCAGGCCTGGAGCAGGGAGGACTCCAGATCGCGCTGGAGCATCCGCTTGTTCTGCCGGTCAAAGCGTTCGGTCTCTTCCTGTTCCAGGGCAAAGGCCTTCACGATGCGTATTCCCGTGATGTTTTCCTGGATGTGGGTATTGAGGCGACCCATTTCGCGCTGCTGGGCCGCGCCGGCATGGCGCATCCGCCGGCTGTAGGAGATGATCGCCACGATGAAGAGGGGAATCGCCGTGTAGACCGCCAGGGCAAGGCGCCAGTCCTGGAAGAGCATGAGGAGGAAGATCGTTCCCGATATGAGGGATATCCGCAGGCGATGTTCCAGNCCGAAGGCGATAAAGTTCCGGATCAGCTGGATGTCCCAGGTCGCCCGTGACATGAGATCGCCCGTTCGGGCCTGGTCGTAGAAGGCTGTCTCCAGGTGCTGGAGCTTGTGGTAGAGGCTGTTGCGCAGGTCCCGTACCGCCGCCTCGGCGGTGAACCAGAAGGCGCGGATCATCAGGTGAACCGCTATCCCCCGCAGGAACGCCAGAGCGAGGAGGCCTCCCGAGAGAGCTGCCAGGCGTCTGAGCCCTGCCGGTTCCCCCAGGGAGGGGTAGATGTGATCCGTGGCGTAGGCGACGATGACCGGCACGATATAGGCAAAGCCGTCCACCAGAAACATCGCACCGAAGGCGCCGGCCAGGTGAAGCCGGTAGGGGCGGAGAAAGGGCCAGAGTATTTTCAGGGTTGAGCGCAGCGCGTTGTCATGCTCCATCGCTGCAGTATAGGCTGGATCGCTATGGTGTCCCAACCGTCTCTACAGGATGAATTNTTTCCCCGGGATGAGCTGTTTCTGCGGGAGGAACGGCCTGTGCAGGGTAAACCGTCTCTGCAGGACAGGCCGTCTCTACAGGATGAAACCTCTTTACAGGGCGAGCCCTCTGTGCGGGACGAGCCCTTCCTCCGGGATCAACTGATAACCTGCATCGGGAACAAGCGAGCCTTGCTTCCGCTGATAGACCAGGCGGTCCGGGAGGTTCTGCGTCGTCTGGGCCGATCCTCTCTCGCCGGGGCCGATCTCTTCTCCGGGTCGGGGATCGTGACGCGCTATCTCAAGACCGTCTGCCATCGTCTGGTGGCTAACGATCTGGAATACTACAGCGAAGTGATCAACCGGTGTTACCTGGCGAACAGAGGCGATCTTGACGAAGGGCGCCTGGGGAACCTGCACCGGGACCTGACGCAGCAGCTCGCCGAGGACGAACGGAGGGGCTNTCTGCGGGAGGGATTCATCGCCCGGAACTACGCCCCCGCCGACGACGAGAACATTCAGTCCGGGGAGCGGGTTTTTTACACGCGTCGCAACGCCTGCTTCATCGACACGGCCCGCTCCTACATCGGTGAGCTGGAGAAGGAGGTTCAACCCTTTTTTCTGGCTCCCCTCCTGGCAGAGGCCTCGGTCCACGCGAACACCGCCGGGGTCTTCAAGGGGTTCTACAAGGACAAGCGAACCGGCCTGGGCCGGTTCGGGGGGGCGGGCCAGGACGCCCTGGCCCGCATCCGGGGGGATATCGNGCTGCACTACCCCTGTTTTTCTCCCCGGGAAGGCTCCTGGCGGGTCTTTCGGGAGGACGCCAACGAACTCGCCCCGCGCCTTGCCCGGGAAGGGGAGATTTTCGATCTGGTCTATCTGGACCCTCCCTATAACCAGCACCCCTACGGTTCGAACTATTTCATGCTGAATCTGATCGCCCGATACCGGGAGCCGCTTCAGGTGAGCCCCGTCTCGGGGATTCCCCCCGACTGGAACCGGTCGGTCTACAACATCCGGCGCAGGGCTGCCGGAGCCCTGGAAGCGCTCGTGCAGTCCCTCCGGGCCCGCTTTGTCCTGGTATCCTTNAACAGCGAGGGATTTCTCTCGCGGGAGGATATCCTGGAGATGCTCCGGGAGCTGGGACCGGTGGAAGTTCTGGAGACGTCCTACGCAGTTTTTCGGGGAAGCAGGAACCTTCGCAGCCGACCGGGCAGGGTGAAGGAGTTTCTTTTTCTTCTGGACTGCCGGNCNCGTCTGGAATCCTGATCCCGCCCGGATTCTCCTCCCGCCCGGAANGGGGCAGTGGTGCCGGGGATCCCGAGCTCGCCCCGGCTGGTTCTTCCGGGAAAGACCTTGCCTGCCGGGGTGATTGCGGGTGATAATCCGCATCTATGGCTTGGACGAACAAACTTGCTGCTACCTATTCGATCGTGGCGGTGGATCACGAGACGCGAACCATGGGGGCCGCCGTCCAGTCCCACTATTTTTCCGTGGGTTCCGTGGTTCCCTGGGCGCAGCCCGGCGTGGGGGTGGTGGTCACCCAGTCTGTGGTACAGGCCGACTTCGGGCCGTGGGGCCTCTCCCTGCTCGGGCAGGGGCTGGCGCCCCCGGCGGTGATGGCCATGCTCCTGGTGGGAGACGAGCATCCCCAGGTGCGGCAGCTCGCGGTGATCGCTCCTACGGGCGAGAGCGCTGCCCACACGGGGGATCGCTGCATTGCCCAGGCAGGGCATCTGCGCGAGCCCGGCTTCTCGGTGCAGGCAAACATGATGGACCGCCCCGGCGTACCCGAGGCGATGGCTCGGGCCTACACCGAGTCTCGGGGTGCCCTGGCGGAACGGCTTCTGGGGGCTCTTCAGGCGGCCGAGGTGGCTGGGGGTGACCTGCGGGGCCGTCAGTCGGCAGCGATGGTGATCGTCTCTCTCGATCGGGTTGCCCCGGTACGGGAGGGGCGACTACTGGATCTGCGTGTGGAGGATGCCCGGGAACCGCTGGAGGAGCTGGCGCGGCTGATTGCCCTCCACAGGGCCTACGCGGCGGCCGAAGAGGGCGATGATGCCCTCGCCCGGGGAGATATCACCGGTGCAGGCGAGGCCTATCGCGAGGCCCGTCGGCTGGCTCCGGAGAACCGGGAGCTCCGGTTCTGGGAGGCCCTGGGCCGGGCTGCAGCGGGTGACATCCCCACGGGCCGCAGGGCCCTGCAGGAGTTGGCCGGGGAAGATCCCCGCTGGATCGAACTTGCCCGGCGNCTTCCCGCTACCGGTCTGATCGGNTTGGANGAGGCGGGCTGGGCGACGCTGCTGGAACAGTAAATCGGGGACAACAAACCTGGAACAGTCAACAAGGGAGTTTGGTATGAAGAATAATGCAGGAAGCGGAGCGGTTCGTGCCGTGGGCCGTTTGCAGATGGCCGGTTCCGCAGCGGTCTTGGCACTGTTGCTTCTGGTGTCGTTTCCCCGCCCCGAGGAGGGCTCCGCACTGGGGCTTCTGCTCCGTTGGGGAGCCCTTCCCCTGGGGCTGGTTCTGCTGGCAGGGTGGGCCTTCCGCCTTCGGCAACTTCTGAACCGCCTCGGCGATGCCCATGAGGATACGGGAGGGGATCTTTTCCGGGTTGTTTCCCGGGTGGCAGAATCGGCCATGGCCAGCGAGAGCGCGGGACGCAGACTGGCCTTTCAGGTAGGCGATACCCTGGCCGCTACGGCACGGATCTCCTCGCGCAGCGCCCAGGGAACGGCCCGGGTCCAGAGCCTCTCCCGGCAGGTCGAGGAGGGAGCCGCAGCGGTTGAGGAGATCCAGGCCTCCGTGGAGAGTCTGGCCCGGCGAATCGGTGAGCAGGGTGCCTCGGTTGAACAGAGTGTCTCGGCTGTGACGGAGATGTCTTCGTCGATCGAGAGCGTTGCCCAGGTGGCAGAGAAGAAGCGGGAGGCCGCCGACCAGTTGCTGGCCACNACCGAGGAGGGGCGCCGGGCTGTGACGGCCACGAGCACGATCATCGGTGAGGTGGTCGAGCGGGTGGGTGCGGTCAACCAGATGATCGATGTGATCAACGATATCGCCGCCAGGACGAACCTGCTGGCCATGAACGCCGCGATCGAGGCTGCCCACGCCGGGGCCTCGGGCCGGGGATTTGCCGTTGTTGCCGCAGAGATACGGAAGCTCGCCGAGGGAACCGCCGCCAACGCCCGCCATATCTCGGATAATCTGGCGACCCTGGGCAAAAAGATAGAGGACGCCCAGAGCGCCGGCACGGCGATCGACAGCTCCTTTGGACGGATCGANACCGAGGCTCGGGAGGTCTCTCTGGCCTTCCGGGAGATCGGGGCCGCCACGGCAGAGCTCTCCACGGGGACCCGGGAGGTGCTCTCGGCGGCAGAATCCCTCCAGACGATCTCACGGGAACTCTCCTTCAGTGCCGAAGAGATGAGCGTTGGGGCCCGGGAGGTTACCCGGGTAATCAGCGATACCCGCAGCGCCGCGCAGGACACGGTGGTGATGATCGGCGAGGTGAGCGAGGCCGCCACGGACGTTACGGAGTCGACCGAGCGGATCTCTGCCCTGAGCATGGATAACAATAGCCAGATCGATGGTCTGATCCAGGTTCTTCAGGGATATCAGACCGACGCCGACCAGGTCGAGGAGGAAGCGCGCAAGCGCCTCCAGATGGCCTCGATCATGTTGAAACACATGTCCTGGGTCGCCCGGGTGCGGATGGTTCTGGACGGTCGGATATCGATCCCTCCCGAGGAGTTGCGGGACCACAAGGCGTGCGAGCTCGGAAAATGGCTGGCCCGGGAGGGGCAGCAGGCTATTCCCTCGGCGCAGACCTTCCAGCGACTCGACGAAACCCACCGTCGTCTGCACGGCCTGGTGGCCGAACTGGTCCGCCCCGAGGGGGATCGCGATCCGTCGCAGCGCGAGGAGTCGTTCCAGGCGCTCCTGGAGGCCTCCCACGTGATAACCGAGATTCTTACCGCGACCTATACCTCGACGTCCGTGGAGTGGACCCCTGCCGTGGCTGTGCAGGTTCCTTCCTTTGACAGCCATCACAAGAAGCTCTTCTCCCTGATCAACAAGCTCTACAAGGCCCTCCAGGAGGGGGCTGCCGGAANGGTGCTCAGATCGGTCTTTGATGAACTGATAGACTATGCGGGGTACCATTTCTCCGCCGAGGAGGCCACCCTGGAGCACTTCGCGTATCCACAGTGCGCCAAGCACAAGGAAGAGCACGCTCTCCTGGTGGCTCGGGTGAAAGAGCTCCGGGCTGATCTCGAGAAGGGGAAACCCCTGGTGGCGGTTGAGGTGATGGAGTTNCTGCGTGAGTGGATCACGAACCACATCAAGAAGTGCGACAAGCTCTACGGCGCCTTTCTTGCCGACAAGGACGTGGCGGAGTTCCTGCGCGATTCAGGCCGTGAGAAATAAGGTGACCCCGTAGATCAGGTAGAGCCCCAGAAGGATTGCCCCTTCGGGGCGCTCTATCTGGCCGAGGCGCTCTACCTGGCCAGCGCGTATCGTTTTCTGCCCGGCAGGCCCGCCAGGCCCGGCAGGCCCGGGGGCGGCGCTCTTTTTGCCGGTGAAGATGAACAGAAAGAGGAGCCCCGTCGAGAGAAGGTGGGCGCCATGATCCAGGGGCCGGGGCCCCGTCGCAACGGGGGTGATCAGGGCGGTTGATCCGATCACGAGAAGAACGTTGAAGATATTGGACCCCACGGCGTTGCCGATGGCCAGGTCCGTTTCACCGCGACGGAGAGCCGTTATCCCCGTGGCCAGTTCCGGCAGGGAGGTGCCGATCGCCACGATCGACGCCGCGATGACGTACTCGGGGAGGTCGATCAGGCGGGCCGTTCCCAGAGCTCCCAGAACCACACCGCGACCCCCCGCTGTCAGGAGCGCGAGCCCCCCCGTCATGACCAGGGCGGATCGAAGCCAGCAGGTTTTTTCCTGCTGGCAGGAGCCCTTGGGGGCCGCGCCGCAGTGGGCCTCCTCCGGGAGAAGGGGCTCCCTGGACCGCCGGGAGAGCACGCCCACGTAGACCAGGAACCCCCCGAAGAAGAACAGCAGAAGGCCCCCCTCGCCACGGCTGATGATCCCGTTCGATGTGACCAGCAACAGCAGCAGGGCCGAGACGATCGCCAGGGGAATCTCGGCCCAGGTGGTGGAGCGTCCCACGGGAAGGTTCCGGCAGAGAGCGAGCAGACCCAGCAAACCCGCGATGTTGAAAATATTGCTCCCCAGGATATTTCCCAGGGCGATCTGGGAGCTTCCCCTGAGGGCCGCCGCGATATTTATGACCAGCTCCGGCGCCGAGGTTCCAAAAGCGAGGATCGTGAGACCCACCACCAGGGGCGGCACGCCCAGCCCCCGGGCCACGCCCCGGGCGCCGCGGACAACCAGCTCGGCACCACCCAGCAGGGGGGCAAAAGCCAGGAGCAGCACCAGGGGGTACATCACAGGGGCGATGGCACGGCTCCCTGGGAGGTCGTCCGGGGCAGGCAGACCCTGTCTCTGCCCTCCTCCTTGGCCTGATAGAGCGCGCCGTCGGCGTCCCGCAGGAGTGCATCGGCGATCAGCGCTGCGTCGCCCGGGCGCAGGGGGATCTCCCTGGTCTCTGCAGAAGATCGTGCCTGGAGACCCGCCACGCCAGCGCTGAGGGTAATCTTCAGGGCGCCCGCACGGGTTTCCAGCGGTGTTCGGGCCGTTGCAGCCCGGAGTTTTTCTGCCAGGTTCACGGCCGCAGCGGGTGGAGTGTCGGGGAGCAGCACAAGAAACTCCTCGCCGCCCCAGCGGCAGAGGACATCGGAGGAGCGGGTGTTGGCCCGGAGTATCCCGGCAAAGCCGCGCAGGACCTCGTCCCCCACCTGGTGTCCCCAGGTNTCGTTGATCTGCTTGAAGTGATCCAGATCGATCACCACGATCGCCAGGGGTGTCTGGTAGCGGACGTAGCGGTGTATCTCGTGGGTCAGGGCCTCGTTGCCCCGGCGGCGGTTATGCAGTTCCGTCAGCTCGTCTTTACCGGCCAGGATAAAGAGCTGATCTCTCTCCCGGGTCTGGGACGTGAGCCCCCGAAGAAGTTCCTGTATTTCTGCGGTGATCTCTCGGGTTGTCGCGGTTGCCGCCAGCCCGTGGCNCGCCAGAAATCCCGCGATCCCGGCGACGGTTGGGATGGTCNGGCCGGTTCGGGGGCCTGCCAGGATCAGGAGAAGACTTCCCAGACCCAGGGCTGCTGCCCAGATAAGGCTGCCCNTCTCTCCCCGGCGAAGGCGGCCNGTGAGAAACCACCCGCCCCCCAGGATGCACCCCAGGGCNNTGGCGTAATATCCCGCTGTCAGGAGGCGNCCCGGCAGGGTCGGGAGGAGCTGGCCCGCCTCTGTCAGTGATACCAGGGAGTGCAACAGGAGTGTCAGGGCGAAGGAGGCGAAGAGCAGGTGTTCACCCCTGGTCTCCCGAAGGTGAAGGAGAAGGAGATGGTGAAACCCCGCCAGGAGAGATACCGCCAGAAAGAGGATCGGACCCTGCGGACAGACCCCGGTCGGGCAGGAGATGCCAGAGAAGACCGCTGCGGCGAGGGCTGCCCCCACGGAGAGAAAGGCGACCGCTCCGGCACGGCCCGGGCAACGAGGTGGGACGAAGGATGTGCGGGATGTGCCGTGAGCCTCTTCTTTCATAGTTCCCCCGGGGGGNNCCCCGAGGGTAGTACGGATTTGCTTCAAGAGTGAAGACCTTTTGCGGGCTTCGGAGGTCGCTCTGGTGCCCCCTGCCGGGACGGCTTGACCGGAGGCTCTTCAGGGGGCACCATGAGGCATGGTTCTTGCTCTGGTTATTGCCCTGGCCCAGATTCTGGGGGTTCTCTCATCCGTATCTGCTCTTCTCACGGCCCGGACATCCCAGGGGGCGATCGCCTGGATCGTCTCGCTGAACACCTTTCCCTACCTGGCTGTTCCTCTCTACTGGATTTTCGGGCGTTCCCGCTTCGAGGGATACGTGGACTCCCGGAAGGCGGTGGACCACGAGTTCCGCCGCCACCAGGATCGNCTCATGGGGCTCCTGAACCTGCTCAAGTCCCGACGCTACCAGAACGATACGCCGGGGGGGCGAATCCTGGCGGTTGAACGAATCGCCGAGCTTCCTTTTACCGGGGGCAACGCNGTGGAGCTTCTGGAAAACGGTGAGGACGGGTTTCGCCGGATGTTCCAGGCGATCCGCCGGGCCGAGCGCTACGTGCTGGTTCAGTTCTACATCGTTCGGGCCGACCGGGTAGGGCTCGAGCTGAGGGATCTCCTCCTCGACCGCGCCGCTGCGGGGGTCCGGGTTTTCTTCCTCTACGACGAGATCGGGTCCTACAAGCTGCCCGGACGGTATCTGCGGGACCTTCGCGAGGGAGGGGTCCGGGTGACCTCTTTTTCCTCCACCAGGGGGAAGCGGAACCGCTTTCAGATCAATTTCCGGAACCACCGGAAGGTTCTGGTTGTGGACGGTCGGGTAGGGTACGTGGGGGGGCTCAACGTGGGCGAGGAATACCTGGGAGAGACCTCCCGGTTCGGCCCCTGGAGAGACACTCACCTGGAGATCGCCGGGCCGGCCCTGGTGGGGCTCCAGCTCCCCTTTGTGGAAGACTGGCACTGGGCTACGGGAGAATACCTCGATCTGGACTGGGAAGAGGTGATGGAACAGACCTATCCCCAGGGGCACAACGTCCTGGTGGTTCCCTCGGGGCCGGCCGACGAGTTCCCCACGGCGGGGCTCATGGTGCAGCACGCGATTCACTCGGCCCAGCGGGTCCTCTGGATCGCGAGCCCCTATTTTGTCCCCGACGAGGGGGTCCAGGACGCCCTGAAGCTGGCTGTTCTGCGGGGCGTGGACGTGCGGATTCTTATCCCCGATCGACCCGACCACATGCTGGTCTTTTTTTCGGCCTTTGCCTTTCTGGGACCCATGCTCGAGGCGGGCGTGCGGGTCTACCGGTACCTGCCGGGATTTCTTCACCAGAAGGTCTTCCTCGTGGACGATCAGGTGGTGGGGATCGGCACGGTGAATCTGGATAACCGCTCCTTCCGGCTGAACTTCGAGATCACCGCGATCGTTCTGGGAAGCCGCTTTGCCGGGCGGGTTCGGGGGATGCTTCTGGGTGACTTTTCCCGTTCCCGCGAGATGATCCCCGAGGACGTGAGCAAGATGCCTCTGCGGCTCCGTCTGGCTTCGCGGGTCTCCTATCTCTTTGCCCCCGTTCAGTAACGGGGTGTCCCCGGTCACGGCTGGAGGTTCGTCTTCCGTAGGTTGGGAGCGCCTATGGCCGGGAGCGTGTACGGCCGGGAGCGCTCACGGTCGGGAGAGAAGCGATTTCCGGCGGGAGCGCCCTGCTCCCGGGCGGGAGGTGAGGTAAAAGAGGACCGCTGCCCCGGCCATGCCCAGGGGGGCCAGGCCGAAGAGAGTCCGGAGTCCCAGGGTGTCTACCACAACCCCTCCGAGGGAGCTCCCCAGGACGCTTCCCAGACCGAAATACATCGAGGGGGCCAGAGCCTGAAAAAGCGATTTTGACCCTGCCGGCGCTATGTCTTCGATGTAGTAGACCGAGGAGGCCAGAAAGAGCCCGAACGAGAGGCCGTGGAGGCTCTGGAGGGCGATGATCGCACCGGGGGTTCCGACGAAGGCGTAGAAGGACATCCTGATGGTCATGATCACCATGGCTGCGAGTATCGTTTTCTCCGGCCGGACTCTGCGGAGGAGGACCCCCGCCANGATCATCACGGGGATCTCCGTGGCGGCCCCCACCGAATGGGCCCACCCGATGTGGCGGTTTCCCCCGCCCACCTGGGCAACCAGGAGGGGGAGAAAGGTATAGGTGGCCCGGAAGGCGGTGAAGAGCAGGATTGAGCAGAGGACAAAGACTCGATACTGCCGGTGGTTCCAGACCAGGCGGATCACCTGGGTGAAGGACGAGGGCGCTGGCGGGGAGCCAGGCCCCGAAGGGGGGCTCTCTCCGGGAGATCTTCCCGAGGTGGCGGTTCCGCAGTCTGTGGAATCGGNTGNCCCGGGCGATGCCCAGGCGGGATCCGATGCTCCGGGAGGGCAGCTCCTCCAGGAGGGGCTGATGCCGGGGCTTCCGCTGTCGGGNGTGCAGAGGGCGANTCCCGCCGCGAGAACCGCGAAGATACCGAAGACGGGAAAGATCAGGTGCAGGCCCCAGTGGTCGTAGAGGGTCCCCAGGATGATGGCGCAGAGGGCAAAGCCGAAGGATCCCATGGCGCGGGCAAAACCGTACTCGATCCGGGGTACCAGCCTCCGGCGCGCCATGATCCAGCCGTCCAGATTCCCCGGCATGGAGTTCACCGTGACCGAGTAGATCATGACCGCTCCGATCACCAGGGGCAGCCGGGGAATCGCCAGGGGAACGAGGAGGAGCGCCCCGGCCCCTACGAGGATGACCGCCAGGAAGATCGGCCGGTGCGTGTCCAGGCGGTCGCAGACGTGCCCCCAGAAGGGCTGCCCCGGGATCGCGCAGAGAAAGAGCGCGGACATAACCAGCCCCGCCTGGCTCGGGGAGAACCCCTGCTCCGTCAGGTAGGGGAGCAGAAACCCCTCGACGCTCACGATTCCTGCCCAGAAAAACCACAGAAGGAGGCTGAAGAGGGCTGTTTCCTTGTGAGGGTTCGATGGTAATGCCATGGGGAAAGCCTACTCCGATTTGCTCCGGGGGGTATAGTCATTCTGGGGGTGAGGCCCGGTCGACCGTGGCCGCTGGCGACCGGGGTTTTCCACCCCTGGGGAGGGTGATACACTCGGAGCGGTGAAGGTAGATCGTGGGATCGTCTCCCCCTNGTTCGGGGAACCCCTCGCCGCCGGGAGGTCTCCTGCTTCCGGGGCGGGCATCGCAGCGGGAGAATGTCTCGCTGTTGCAGAAGAAGAGGAGCTGGCGCGCCTGATCGAGTCGGTTCANCCGGGCCAGCGGGTGCGCCCCGCGAGGCTCCTGCAAAACCGGATCTCCTGCGGGGAGCTGCGGGATCTCTTGCGGGTGCCCGGAGCGCTGGTCCGCGCTGTGGCCTCTTCGGGCCGCCTCTCCCGTCTGGCCTGTACGGGNACCCTGCCGGGGCCATCTCCCGGGGAGCTGGTCTGCCTGCGGCGGCGTTTTTCCCCCGGGGAACGGCTCGGCGCCGTGGTGGACCTGAATAACCTCCTCTGGACCCTGGGGTACGCCGCTGCACCCGGAGTCATTCAGGCGCTCCGGGATTACGGGGTGAGAAATATGCTCCTCCTGGCAGACGCGAACGTCCTGGAGNTCATCTCCCGGGAGGAACTGTCCGCTCTGGAGGCCCTGGTTCAGAAGGTGGAGGTCGTGCCTCGGGGAACACCGGCGGATCTGCGCATCCTGGAACGGGCCGAGGAAGACCCGGCCCTGATCGTCTCGAAGGACATGTTCCGGGACTGGCGCAAAACCTCTTCCTGGCGGCGTCGNACGATCTGGCGTCTGCGTGTTCCCCTTGAGCGCACCCCCGGGGGGGCTCGGGAATTCTCTTTTGGCGAGGTTCAGGTGGAACTCGCCGATCCTCCTCGGTTACAATCGGTGATATGAGAGAGGCTGCACCTCGTTTGGAGGGGATCGATAACCTGCGTCTTGTTCTGGTTCTGCTCGTGGTGGTGGTCCAGGGGACCCTGAGCTACGGTATGCCCGGCTCTGCCTGGTGGGTGGTGAGGGATGATCCCGGTTCGTCCTGGGTGGGGCTTCTGGGGATTCTGCTGGAGCTGCCCCTGCTGCCACTCCTCTTTTTCATCGCCGGGTACTTCGCTGTCTTCTCGGTGAGTCGTCGCGGACCCGGGGGCTTTCTCGTACAGAAAGTGCGCTGTCTGGCACCGCTCTGGGTTGCCGGTGTTCTCGTGGCGGCTCCCCTTCCCGTGTACCTGGGACANCGTGCAGGGGGCGGTGCCGGGGGATTTCCCGCCTTCTGGCGGCACCAGTTCTTCTCCTCCCGCTATCACCAGTCGGTGTACGGGTTTTTTGGTCTGCTCCTCTTCTTTTTTCTGATCCTCGCCGGGGCTGCGCTGATTCCTGCCTTCGCCCGGTGGCTCGATGAGGAACCTCCCCGGGATTGCGAGCGGTGCCGTCGCGACCGCTGGAAGGGGCTTCTCCTGCTCTATGGGCTGACCTCGCTGGGGTTCTTTCTGGTCCATCGGGAGGTTCCGCTGGGCAGCTGGGCCCACTGGAACTATCTTTTTATGGCTCAGCCCCTGGCGGTTCCCTTTTACGGGGGGTATTTTCTCTACGGGCTCCTCGCCGGCAGGGGGCGTTTCCTCCACCGGGAGTGGCTGCGCGACGAGAAGGCCTGGCCCCGGCTCTCGCGGTGGCTCCCTCCGGCGATCGTCCTGCTCCTGGGGTACGGGGCAAACCGCCTGGGGGTGGTGCCGGAAGAACGGGGTGAGGCGCTGGTTCAGGCTGCTACGGCTCTTCTTGCGGGCGGGGTGGTTCTTGCCTGGTCCATGGTGGCGCTCTCNTGTGCCAGGTCGCTCCTGGAGCGGCGGGGTGGGCTCTGGCGCCGGGTAGCCAGAAACGCTGGGGGTATCTACTGGCTGCATCCGCTGGTGCTGGCGCCCCTGGTGGTGCTGCTTGGGGCTTTTCCCCGGGTTCCCCCGGGGGTGAGGTTTCTTGTGGCGGTGACGGTAACGGTGGTGGTCTCGCTGGGCCTTTCCGAGGGACTCGCCTTCCTTGGGGGACGGCTTTTCAGGAAGAGAGCCCGCGGGTGAGTATGTCCTGAACCGTTGTGAGCTCCTCGGGAGTCACGCTGTGGCCCGCGCCGGGATATATCAAGGACTCCACCGTGGCTGAGGCCTCGCACAGGGCCTGCTCGGTTGCCCTGAGGCGCTCCAGGGGAATATGGGGGTCTTCCTGGCTGCAGCCGATGCACACGGGAGTTCCCTCCAGGCTGGCAGAAGACGATTCCTCTTCCCGCTGCTGGCCCGGCAGGGGTGGNGCGGCCCCGCTCAGGATGAAGAGCCCCCCGTAGCGTCCGGGGACCCTCAGGGCCCTGTCGGCCACGAGGCACGCCCCCTGGCTGAAACCCAGAAGAAAGACCTTCTCCCGGGGAACACCGCCCGAAGTCATGCGTGTTACAAGCGCATCCACGGCCTGGCGGGCCGAAACGAGCCAGGGGTCCAGAGGGTCCGTGAGCTCGGCAAAGCGCGGGAGATACCAGGTCGATCGCATGGCGTGGGGTGCCAGGAGGAGAAGATCCCGGCGACCCAGGGAGTGAACGATCTTTCTCCCCAGCCCGAGGATCTGCTGCGCTCCCGATCCTCTTCCGTGAAGCAGGATCAGCGCTGCCGCTGCCTTTCCGGGGCCCGGTCCTTCGGTGATCACGGGCTGTCCTGCGTGGGGGCCTTCAATTGAACTTAGATCGAAGGGTTGCATAGGGCTCCTTTGCATCGGGTATACCGCAGGGTACAGGATATCACTGTCTGCGGGAACATTCAGGCCTGGTCTCGTGGTTCTGCTCCTGGTTCTCCGGGGTCTGCTCCTGGTCCGGCGGGAATTGCAGGAATCGGGCCATGGCTGCCCGGAGCGAGGGAAAGGCGATCTCGTCCAGGGATATCTCTTCCGGCAGAAGCAGGGAAAAGCCGCTGATTTCCGATTCCTGAACGGACTCGGGGGGGCCCGGAAGGGTCCCGGTGAAGATAAGATCGCAGGTCGTGTAGGGGACATTCCGGTAGAGATAGCGGTTCGAGGCGGAGAAGAAGTACCGCAGGTTCCGGGCCGTCAGATTGACCTCCTCCCTGATTTCCCGAAGCAGGGCTTCTTCGGCCGATTCCCCGGGATCGATGAATCCCCCGGGAAAGTCGAGCATCCCCGCCCGGGGTTCCTGGCCCCTGCGGAGCAGGAGGATGCGTCCCCTGGAAGGCCCCTGGGAGATGGTGAGGATCGCCCCGCAGGCGGCCGCGGTGTTGTGAAAATAGACAAATCCGCAGGTCTCGCAGAAAAACCGGTTTCTTCCGTCGAAGGAAAAGCCCTCCCTGCCGCAATGGGGACAGTGGTGGAGGGGCGGGTGAGGGGGNTCTGCGAGGGACGACCCTGCGAGAGAGGGATCGGTGAAAGAGGGATCGGCGAAAGACGAAGAATGACTAACCTTCTGGTGGGACAACCAGGACCTCCTTGGGATGGGACGAAAAGCGGACAGCCAGAAGCACCAGAAGCGCCCCGGTTGCCTGAACAGCGGACAATCGTTCCCCCAGAACAAACCAGCTTGTTATGGCCGTTATTACGGGGATCGCGTTTATGTAGAGGGAGGCCCTCCCCGCCGTCTCGTAGCGAAGGGCCCAGTTATAGAGCAGAAAGGCCGCCACCGTGGCCCCTGCGGCAAGAAAGATGACCGCTCCCCACCCCAGGGGGCTCAGGGAGAGGGCCCGCGCCGGGGCTGGCTGTATCCGCCAGAGGAAGATAAAGACCCCCGCTCCCCACCAGGTCTGGATCACCGTGAGGTTGACGGGGTCGTGGCGCTGGGTCAGGCTTCGNGCCAGGGTGATGTAGCAGGCCGCCGAGAGGACAGCTCCGAANATCAGGAAGATGCCCAGGANCTGCCCGGGTTCAGGGACCCCCAGAGCTCCGGCGTTGCCGTTCCCCAGAACCAGGAGGGATATCCCGGTGATGGAAAAAAAGACAGCNGCGATCCCCCGCCGGGAGAGGGGCTCGTCCAGCACAGCCGCAGCCAGAAGCATCACCGCCAGGGGTGTGGTGGCGATGATCAGCGAGGCGATAGAGGGGGAGAGGAGGGTAAGCCCGAAGGTTTCGAAGAGGAAATACGCCACCGGTTCTGCCAGGGCGGTCAGGGCGATCATGCCGTGGGTTTTCCGGGGGAATCGGGGACGTCCACGGAGAGCCATGACCCCGGCGAGCAACACCGAGGCCAGCAGAAAACGCACNCCCATGTAGGTCAGGGGGGATATCTCCTCCAGGACCAGCTTGGAGGCCACAAAGGAGACGCCCCAGAGGATCATCGTTGTGGTCATGGCCAGATGAACGATCACAGGAGTGCGTCAACCTCGTGCTGCATCACGCGCTGCAGGAAGGAGTAGACCTTGCCCCGCACATCGCCGTCGGTGATTTTGTCAAAAAGGAGGACGCTGACCCTTCCCTGGGGGGTCTCCCGCCTCCCCGCGATGGTGGCGGAGACGTTGCAGAGGGAGCCCCAGAGGCGCAGCTGGACGTCGGGGAAGACCGTTCCCACGGAGTAATCCGCATCGAGGATGCAGGCCATGCCGACCTCGCTGATGTCCAGGATCGTTCCCGACAGGGGGCGCCCGTCGGTTTTGGTGATAATATTCAGGGAGGCCTTTCCCCGGGGAACCCNNACCCGTACAAAGCGGCGGTCGCCCCGCGCCTCGGCCGCCTCCAGGGCCTTTATGATGATCCGGGCGCTCTTCTCAAAGCCGATGTTCAGGGTGATATAGCCGCAGGTAATTCCGATGTCCAGCAGNTAGCGGCGGGCCTGNTCGGGGTCGCTGTTGTAGGAAAGGAGCCCCACGTCGGCGCCGTGTTTCTCCTTGCTGGAGAGAATTGTCTTGAGCACCTGGTCCAGGGTTCCCGCAGGCATGCGGGTGTCGGCGTTGAAATAGACCACCGACCCGGGGAACTTGTAGAGGACGGTCTGAATGGCGCGGTAATCCTTGACAATCGCCGTCTCGTACTGGGCGGTGACCAGGAAGCGAACCATNTGTTCCCTGATAACGCTCGGTGGATCGACAAAGAGAACCCGGCGCCCTCCGGGGCGGACCGGTCGGTCAGNCTGCTGCATTGACGGATTGTAATACGGAGCAGGGTCTTTCACAACCGGTCATAGCCGNCCGAGNCCTCCCGATGATTATCATTTGTGATTATCCTGTCNACCAGCCGACAAAGCTGGACAACTTTGTCGTGGGGGATATGATTAAAGNGAGAAGAAAAAAGGAGAGGGCCCATGAAAACGAGAATTTTCGGAACGAGAGGGATTGCCCCGATTGCTATCGTCCTGGCGGTAGTGCTGGCTGCGCCCCTTGCAGCGGTGGATGTACAGCGCGATATCCTCCGGCCGGCCCAGGCCTACGCCGGGGCGGAATACTGTCTCGGTGGGGTCTCTCCGCCCTGTTTTGACTGCAGCGGCTTTGTCCTGCGGGTCTACGGGAATCACGTCCCCGATCTTCCCCGGGTATCGCGGGATATGGCCCGCGTGGGCCAGCCCGTACCCCGGGAATCACTTCGGCCGGGGGACCTGGTTTTCTTTGCCACCGGGGGGCGGTCCGACGTGGTGACCCACGTGGCCATCTACATGGGACAGGATTCGATTATCCACGCCATCTCGAACGGTCCCAACCGGGGTGTTACCATCACCCCCCTGAGCGCCCGCTACTGGTCAACCCGTTATTACAGCTCCTCCCGGGTGCTGCCCGACCCCGTTCCGGTGGCGCGGGTAGCCCCGAATGAAGCGATCCGGTTTTCCCAGGGTACCTACACAGGTGACCTCGATAACGGTGAGCCCCACGGCAGGGGAACNATGGATCTGAATAACGGGGATCACTACGAAGGAGAGTTCCGGCAGGGCTTCTTCGAGGGTACGGGAACCTACACCTGGGCGAACGGCGACCGCTATCGGGGGGGATTCCGATCAGGGGAGATGCACGGTGAGGGTCGGTTCGTGNCNGCCTCGGGTGACATTCTGGAGGGGCGCTGGGAATCGGGAGAGCTGGTGCGAACCCTCCAGGAGAGCGCCCCGGCAGCAACACCCCGGGCNGCTGCCCGCAGCAGCTATATACGCGAGCGCGATTCGCCCTGGGAAACCTGGGATGGCGTTGTAGAGGGAGACTTCCGGATCTGGCAGGAGCAACAGCAGCGGGCGTTCGAGGAGCATCGTCGCCGATCGGAGCCGCCCCGTTCCAACTGAGNGCTCTTCCTGAACGGGAGCAGGGGTTACTGCTCCCGNCGGTCCGCATCGACGNCG
Organism: Alkalispirochaeta alkalica DSM 8900; assembly: GCF_000373545.1. GTDB lineage: Bacteria > Spirochaetota > Spirochaetia > DSM-27196 > Alkalispirochaetaceae > Alkalispirochaeta > Alkalispirochaeta alkalica. The sequence goes on along the minus strand of NZ_KB891758.1, from coordinate 90,032 downwards.
GGAAGGATCTCCAGCACCCGGGCGGGGTCGGTGCTCCGGAAGAGCACCTCTCCCCGGTGATTCAGAAGTACCAGGGCAAAATCGCTTCCCTGGACGCCCGTGAGCCGGGCCAGGGCGGCCACGTCGTGCCGACGGGGGAGCGCGTCCAGGGGCAGAATCCGGCGCCTCGTCAGGGCATTCCAGCGGTTCGAGAGGGTCAGATGGACCTCGAAGAGGCGATCGTCATTCTGGTCCTCTGCGAGAACCAGGAGCAGATACCCTCCCTCGTCCAGGCGGTTCAGCTCGGGAAGAAGCCGGGGGATATCTCCCCGAACCGTAGCGGGGGCGATCATACAGAGGNCCAGNACCAGGAGAAGCCCCGCCAGAGGGGGGCGTCCGGGGCCGGGCGCTCCTGGTNCGGTGAGAGGGCGCNCGGCAGGGGCGCAGGGGCTCGTCCCACGGCCTGGGTGGAATCTCCGGTATCGTCCTGTGGGGCTGGTCATGATCGAAACCTCCTGCGGTGCTGCCTGTGACGGACGGCGCGGGCCGGGCCTTCCATGTATTCGAGCAAGTCCCTCCAGACGGTAGAGTCCCGTCCCCGGCTTCCCGCGGCGTATTCCTCCACCGCCTCCTGGAGGGTCCGGGCACGCTCGTCCTGGTGGCTGGCAAGCCAGGCCGGGACCTTCCCCGCACCCCAGAGGAGCCGCTCAAAATGAGGAAGGCAGAGACCCGTTCCACCCCGGAAGGCCTCCTGCAGGGCGGGATCCTTCTGGTGTCGAAGAAGGTTGTGCAGAAAATGGGTCTCCCACAGGGCGATCTGGTCGCAGAGCGGGCAGTCCGTGAGGTGGGCCTGGTAGCCCCGGGCTGCAGGGCTCCGGTCCCGGCGCAGGTTGGGTCGAGGCAGGGCCCGAAGCAATCGCAACGGCCTGTGGCGGCGTCGCTGCCACCGCAGGCGGTGCTTGAGCAGCGGCGCGTAGAGCATCGCCACGGCGACGCCGTCGTTCTCTTCTCTCAGGTGATGGGCATGGGCCGGGCAGAATCCGTTGTTTGCCAGGAACCGGTCCTGAAACCCCTCGGTTCCGACCCAGCTGTACAGGAGCGAATCGAAGTAGGAACTCTCGGCTGTTTCCAGAAAGCAGCAGAGCGGGCACCGGTCCCGGTGGTTTTGAAGCGCCTCCAGAACGGCGTGGTAATCGATATGGGCCATGCCCCAGCCTAGTCCAGGTCCGGCCCTGAGGTCAAAGGGATCGATCCCCCGCACCTGCTGCTGGCAAGTCATAGGTCTGTATCTCGCCGCCTGAAGTTAAATCGATCCCCCGCACCTGCCTGCTGGCAAGTGGGCCTGGCACCCCCCCCTCTGACAGGTTCTGATTGAGCTCCCCGGAAAATGCCCCGGGCCATGAGTAACACGGCCAGAAGGTCGGGGAGGCCAGGGCGAGCCGATCAGGTCGGTCAGGCCGCTCCAGGGGCCTTCGACGGCCCGGATGAGCCGGAACGGCCCGGACGAGCCCGGACGGGCGTGGAAGACCCTGAAAAAGAAGCCGGGAATAGCCCGAAAAACCAATAGAGGGTCAGAATAAAAATTTGTCAAGGAAAAAAGTTGAACATTTTTTCTTCCTGCGGTATATTGTGTTCATCGGAAGGTAAACGATTACATGAAGCGTTACATGGAGGTAATAGCATGACACAAACCGATGTACGAAACACCGTTGCCACGCGCAACCGGACGAAAGATCTGCAGCTGCTGTTGCAGGATGAGCATCTCCAGCTCCACCGCGATGAGGACTGGCAGGCCCTGGCCGAACACGTGGAGGTCCACAAGTTCCTGATCAACCAGAGCATCCCCTGGACCATCACCTGGGACGACGCGATCTTCTCCTGGTACGAAAACGTCTACACCCCCCTCAACAGGGCGATCGACCACTGGGAAGTGCGTGGGGCCTTTCCCGGAAAAACCCGGGGGCAGCTCTATCTGGCGGTCTCCAGCCACTGGTACTACCTGCAGCAGCGGAACCCCCTGGTAACGGCCGACGAGGCAGCCCGNGATTTCTCCGGTCGCTACGGTACGGGCCTGGCCCGATGGTTTTCCCGGTACCTGTGAGTCTCTGCCCGCCTCTCTCCGGTGCCGGAGGCGCCGCAGCTGCCGGTCTGACCGCTGGACATCGGGCGTCCCTGCAAGACCTGGTGTCGTGACGGTGGTCGCCCTGTCCGGGATCGGTCGTTCCGGGGATGGCCGTCTGTCAGGATGGCCCCTTCGGGAAAGGGCCCTTCCGGGAGAAAGACGACTCGAATAAGTCGAGGGTTTCGGGATAGGCTCTATCCCATGGACCACGCAGCGCAAGGCCCCCTCCGGCACAGCCGTGCCTGGATCGATCTGGATGCAATCGAACACAACCTGAAAATTCTCTCGAACCGGGTTCCCGGAGCAGGGCTCATGCCCGCCGTGAAATCCGACGCCTACGGCCACGGCCTGATTCCGGTGGCACAGGCNGCGGAGCGCTTTGGCGTGACGATGCTGGCCGTCGCAACGGCCGAGGAATTTCTCATTCTTCGGGATCAGGGGATCGCTCTGCCCGTCCTGATCCTGGGGGAGCTCTTNACCGNGGAGGCCCGCGAGGTGCTGCGTCTGGGGGCCCGTCTGGCCGCAGGGTCCGGGGACTACGCCCGGTTCCTGGGCGAGCTGGCTCGCCAGGAGGGGACCACCGCCGTGATTCACCTGAACGTGGACACGGGCATGGGGCGGCTGGGCCTCTTTTCAGCGGATCCGCTGGGGGACCTGCTGGATATAGCTGCCCTGCCGGGGATCCGTCTGGAAGGGCTCTTTTCTCACTTTGCCTCCTCCGACGAGGGGGACCCGGCCTTCTCGCAGGAACAGCTCAACCGCTTCCAGGAACTCCTCCGGGGGGCCGATGGGGCGGGAATCCCCATCCGGTACCGCCACATCGCCAACAGCGGAGCCCTGATCGATTTTCCCGACCGGGTCTCGCTCGATCTGGTGCGTCCGGGGATCGCCGTCTACGGTATTTCCCCCAGCGACCAGGTGGATCAGNCCCTTCAGCTTCGGCCCGCCCTGCGTGTTGTAAGCCGTATCGTGAAGATCACCTCCTACGACCGCCCCTGGACGGTGGGGTACGGCAGAACCTGGCGCGTCAAGGCGGGAACCACCGTGGGGGTTGTGCCCNTGGGTTACGGCGACGGCTACCCCCGGGCGCTCTCGAACCGNGGGGAGGTGCTGATTCAGGGAAGGCGCGTGGCCGTCATGGGACGGGTCTCCATGGACGCGATCACCCTGGACCTCACGCCCCTGGCCTCACGGGTCCGGCGGGGTGACGAGGTGGTTCTCTTGGGTGATGAGATCGGAGCGGGCGAGCTCGCCCGCCTCACGGGGACGATCCCCTACGAGATTACCTGCGGCCTCTCTCCCCGGCTGCCCCGGGTATACCTGCGGGGAGGGGGTGTCGTAGCCCTGACAACCCAGCGGGAGGGCTACCGGGTTCTCGACCCNGGTGATCCCCGCTACGGGAGGGGGCCCGGCGAGATCTAGCCGAAGTCGGGGTTACCGTGACCGGTACTGGTGGGGCGTGACCCCCAGGTGGTGCCGGAAGTGGGCAAAGAAGCGCTGCATGGAGCCGAACCCCGCCTCCCTGGCCACGGCCTCGGTCTTGAGTTGCGTTGTCTTGAGCAGATGCGCCGCCACCCGGACCCGCTGCTCCACAATCGCCCCGTGAACGGTCCTTCCCGTCTCCTCGCGGAAGTGCTTCTCCATGGTTCGTCGCCCCACGGCAAGCTCGNTGGCGATCTCCGAGACCGAGCGGGTGTGCCCCTGATCGGACCGGATAACGCGGAAGACCTCTCCCACCAGCGGATCCTCGCTGGCGTAAAGCGCCGTGGAGCGCCGTTCGATGACCTGAAAGGGGTCAATCGTGATATCCGTGTCCCCCTCCCGGGCCGGAGACGACCCCGGCGAGATGAGCCTGTCCAGGACCCTGGCCGCCGAATANCCGATCCGTTCGAGCTGCAACTCTATGGATGACATGGAGGGATTCGCCAGCTCGCAGGGAATCTCCTCGTTATCCACGCCCAGAATTGCGATATCCTCGGGGACGGCGATCCCCTGGGATGCGCAGGTGATGCTCACGCGGAGCCCCGCCTTGTCGTTGCAGGCAAAGAGCCCCGTGGGTTTGGGCAGCCTGGCCAGAAAGAGGGCCAGTTCGAAGCTGTACGGTTCCTTGAGCCACCACTCCAGGGGGCGTTCGAAGCGGGGTACATCGGGAGCATCGGCTATGGCAGAGATCGTTTCCAGAAAACCCTGGCGCCGTTCCCGGGACCACTGGCCGTCGCTGATCCCGCAATAGGCAAAGGAGCGGAAGCCGTTCCCGATAAAGTGGGTTCCCGCGATCCGGCCCGTGGCGATATCGTTGTTGTAGACGCGGTGAATTCCCTCCGTGCGGGACCCGTTGGCCACATCGATCACCGGACAGGGCAGGTTTTTCATCACCTCGATCTCCCGGAGCGATTCGATCCGGGTGATCACCCCGTCTCCGCGCCAGCTGGTGAGATCCTCCAGCGGCGAGAACATCCAGCCGTGGCCAAAGAGCTGCCACCCCGGTTTCATCCTGGCGTACCGGACGATACCCCGGGCGATCCCGTGGTCGTAGTAGTCTGAAAGGGCCAGTCCCAGGGCGATCCTCTTCATTGGCATGAACTATATCATGAAACGCCCTGCAGGGGCGCAAAAGGGAACTCTCTCTGCGATAATTGGCTTCTCCTTTTTGGTATATGCCAAAACGCTTTCATGGTAAATATGTAAAATAATTAGTTGACAAATGGCTTCCCTGTGGTACCCTGAAATAAGGGAGGGGGCTGATGGCATCCTCCCAGCCGGGACCATGTATATCAGGGAGCGTTCCGGCATTTCGTAAAACGGCATAGAAACTGCGCATATCGCGCATTGCGCTGGCGGATTTCCGGGTACACAATCTCGGAAGATGCCTCGGGGGGCGGCCCGACGGCGGAAGGGATACGAAGAAGAGGATCTACATGGGAGAAGCTGAGACGAAGGGAGAGATTCTCTCCCTCAAGGGAATCGAGAAGACCTTCACGGGCGTCCGGGCCCTGAAGGGAGTGGACTTCTCCTTGCGCCGGGGAGAGATCCACGCCCTGGTGGGTGAAAACGGTGCCGGCAAGTCCACCCTGGTGAAGGCCCTCACGGGGATCGTCAAAAAGGACGCCGGGGAGATTTCCTACCGGGGAAAACTCTTTAATCCCCGCGATCCAAAATACGCCCTGGAAACGGGAATAGGCATCATCCATCAGGAACTGAACATGATGGATCACCTCACGGTGGCCCAGAATATCTTTATCGGCCGGGAATCGACCCGTGCGGGAGGGGTCCTCCTGGACGAGGGTGAGCAAAACAGGCGGGCCGCTGCACTCTTTGCACGCCTGAATATGGAGATTGATCCCACGGTTCCCCTGGGAACGCTCACCGTGGGGAAGCAGCAGATGGTGGAGATCGCCAAGGCCGTCTCCCACGACCTGCGGGTTCTCATTCTCGATGAACCCACAGCGGCACTCACCAGTACCGAGATCGGGGAGCTCTTTACGATCATGCGGGGGCTGGCCGGCCAGGGCGTGGGGATGATCTATATCTCCCACCGCATGGACGAGATCGGTGAGATCACCGACCGGGTCACGGTGATGCGCGATGGCGAGTACGTGGGGACCCGGGTCACCCGAGAGGTCTCCACCGACGAAATCATCAACATGATGGTGGGGCGCGTTATCTACGAGACCCCCAAGGAGCAGAGCTCCGTCCCCGCCGACGCTCCCGTGGTGCTCAAGGTGGATAATCTCAAGGCGGGCCGTATGGTGAAGGACGTAAGTTTCGTCCTCCGCCGGGGGGAAATCCTCGGNTTCGCCGGGCTCATGGGGGCGGGGCGCACCGAGACGGCCCGGGCGATCTTCGGGGCCGACCCGATCCAGAGCGGCATGATCGAGATCAAGGGGCGGCCTGTCTGGATCAAGACTCCCGCCGATGCCGTGGCCCACGGGCTGGGGTACCTCTCGGAGGACCGGAAGCGCTTTGGTCTGGCCCTGAACCTGAGTGTTCGGGAGAACGCCGTCATGGCTGCNCTGGAGCGGTTCCAAAAGCACTTTTTCATTCACTCCGGGAAGGTCGCCGCCGAAACCGAGACCTATATCGCGAAACTTCGGGTCAAGACCCCTTCGATCGACCAGATCATCCGGAACCTCTCGGGGGGGAACCAGCAGAAAGTNGTTATCGCCAAGTGGNTGATCCGGAACAGCGATATTCTCATCTTTGACGAACCCACCCGGGGAATCGACGTGGGTGCCAAAAGCGAGATCTACGCGCTGATGAACGAGCTGGCAGAGCAGGGCAAGTCGATCATCATGATCTCGTCGGAGTTGCCCGAGGTGCTCCGTATGAGCGATCGGATTGTGGTGATGTGCGAAGGGCGAATCACGGGAGAGCTGGATATTTCCGAGGCCAGCCAGGAATNGATCATGAAACTCGCTACCATGAGAAACCAGGAGTAGACAGGATGGCAGGAACAGGGTTGGACAGAAGACAGTGGCGTGCCCTTCGTGACAAGGGGTTGCAGAAATTGCTGGCGCCCCTGGCGCTGGTATTGATTTATCTCTTTTTCGGGTTTTTCGGACGGAACTTCTTTTCCTATAACACACTGGTCAATATTTTTGACGCCTCCTATTACATAGGGTTTCTCGCCCTGGGCGTCACCTTCGTGATCATCACGGGGGGGATCGACCTCTCCGTGGGGACCGTGGCCATGTGNGCGGCAATTGTGGGGGGCACGGCCTTCCGTACCTGGGGCTGGGCCATGGGGCCCTCGCTGGTACTGATCATGGCAGTGGCCACCCTCTTCGGGGTGATCAACGGGCTGATGGTGGCAAAGCTGAAGCTGCCTCCCTTTATCGCGACTTTGGGAATGATGATGGTCTCCATGGGAATCGGCTCGATCGTCTCCAACGTGCGGAGCGCGGCCTTTCCTCCCCGGTCCGATCCCTCGGGGTGGTTCCGGAATATCTTCAAGTACATCTCTCCCGATCGTGTAGCGATACCCACGGGGGCCCTGGTTCTCTTNGGGGTGACGATCATCTTTCATATTATCCTTACCCGCACCAAGATGGGGCGTTACATCTTCGCCATCGGGAGCAACAAGGAAGCAGCCCGCCTGTCGGGGGTCAAGGTCGATCGCTGGGAGATGTCAGCCTATATCGTGAGCGGTATCGCCGCCGGTATCAGCGGTATTTCCTTCGCTGCGGTGTATACCACGGTCATGCCAGCCCAGGGNCAGGGGTTCGAACTCTTTGCTATCGCCGGGGCGGTTATCGGGGGAACGTCGCTCTCGGGTGGTGTGGGGTCCGTTTTCGGCACGCTGATCGGTGTTTTCATCATGGCCGTGCTTCGCAGCGGACTGCCCGCCATGAACCTGCAGGCCCATTACCAGACCTTCTTCACGGGAATTGTGGTGATCGCGGCGGTGCTTCTCGATATCTACCGGACCAAAAAAACCTCGGAGGTGAAGGTTCTTACCCCGGCCGATCTCTACCGGGCCGACATGCAACGGAAGATCGATCAGGCCAGAGAAGCTCTCTCGTCCTCGGGGAACGATTCTTCCGAAGGCGATGGGCCCGGGGGGCGCCAGGCGGGGCGGGAAGAGATCCAGGCACTCCAGCGGGAGATGAAGGAGACCTACCGCCGTATGCGCCGCGAGGAGAAAGCCCAGGCGGCCCGGATCGAGGCCGAGGAGAGGGCTGCAGAGCGGGAGTTCCGGGCGATGGTCAGAAAGGAACGGGAGTAGCCCTCCNGTCAGCCGGGATCCGGACCGGTTCTGATACAACCAGGTTTCTGGTCCAGACCGGTTTCGATACAGAAGAAGACCGGGGCCACGGGGTGCCCGGAGAAAGATGCATAGGAGGTTGGTGTATGAAGGGTTCAAGAGGGTATTGTGCAGCGATTGCCCTGGTGCTGGCGTTCGTAACGGTTCTGCCTGTTTTTGCCGGGGGTGGACGAGAAAGAGAGCAGGTACCGTATATCGCGGTGGTNTCCAAGGGCGAGCAACACGATTTCTGGCAGCAGGTTCGCCTGGGAGCAGCCACGGCCGCCGAGGAGCTGGGAGTCGAGATGACCTTCGAAGGACCTCCTTCGGAGAGTGATGTCCAGATTCAGGTAGAGATGCTCAACAGCGCCATCGCCCGCGGTCCCGTTGCGATCGCTCTGGCCGCTCTCGATACCGCCTCGGTACTGGATCAGCTGGAGTCCCTGGGGGCCCAGAACATCCCCGTGATCGGTTTTGACTCGGGTGTGCCCGAGGCTCCCGCGGGGGTTATCTACGCCAACGCCTCTACCGATAACTTTGCCGCTGCCGGTCTGGCTGCCGAAAAGATGTACGAAGCGCTGGCCGATGAGATCGCCGCAGCGACGGCAGCGCGCCCCGTGCGGATCGTGGTTCTGAACCAGGATGCCCGCGGTGAATCGCTCCTGAGCCGGGGACGGGGATTCCGCGATACCCTGGTGGACGTCGTGGCGAGCCGGTCTCCCCTGGCNAAGTCCGACATTCGCGTCACGGGAAACCCCGCCTTTGTGGACAGTCACAACCCCACCACGGGTGAGAAGCTGATCATCGAGATGGTTGTTCCCGCATCGGGTTCCGCCCAGGATACCACCTCGGCTGCCCAGGCGGTGTTGAACCGGGTGAGCGACCAGAACATTCGGGGTATCTTCATGAGCAACGAGGGAACGGTTCGGGGGCTCCTCTCGGCCACCGACGACGGTGCCGACCTGCCCGTAGTGTACCCCGGCCTGATTGCCATCGGGTTCGATGCCGGGCGCGCCCAGAAGGACGCCGTGGCAAACAGGTTCTTCCTGGGTTCTGTTACGCAGGATCCCTTCTCGATCGGCTACCAGGCGGTGACCCTGGCTCACGCAGCGTACAAGGGTATGAGCGTCTCCGATGTCGACACGGGGGCCCGGTTCTACACCCACGAGAACATGAACGACGCTGATATCAAGGGTCTGCTCTACGATTGATCGGTGAAAATCCTGCCCGGTTCGGTCCCTGTGACTTGACCGGGAGGGGCTCCCCGGGTTACCTTGACCCCGGTTTTCGGGGCAGGGTGCGTCGGCTTATGTCGGCAATTCCCGACCGGCGGTTATAGTCCGCGAGTGCTTCCCGGGGGTTCCCGGTGGCGCTGAACCGGTGAAATTCCGGTACCGACGGTATAGTCCGGAGGGGAGAAAACCGCGTGTTCTGTCTGCTCTTCTGCGGGTGNGTTCTTGCGCTCGTTGGTGCAGGGGGGACCGTCTCCCGTCGTGCAATACGCCCCGGTTGTTCCCTTGGGAACANCCGGGGTTTTTTTGTGCGGCTTCCACAGATGCGCCCCGAGCCGGGAGGTGACCATGCTTGACGATCAGGATGATCGGAGGCTTGTCCAGACTCTCGAGCTCGCACAGGGTGGCGCTGGCCGGGTTGAACCAAACCCCCAGGTCGGCGCTGTCATTGTTCAGGCCGGAGAGGTTATCGCGACAGGCTTCCACCGCCGCTACGGCGAGGCCCACGCCGAGGCCGAGGCCCTGGCCCGGGCCGGTTCAGCCGCGCGGGGAGGGGTGCTCTACTGTAATCTGGAACCNTGTTCGCANGGGGGGNCGGGAAAACATCAGCCCCCCTGCGTAGAGGCGATTATCGCCGCCGGAATCTCCCGCGTTGTAGTGGGGCAGCAGGACCCGAACCCGGCCGTGCGCGGACGGGGGATCGGCCGTCTTCGCGAGGCCGGCATCATCGTGGATTGCGCCGACGATCCCGCTCCCTTCTTTCGCCACAACCGGGCCTTCAATACCACCATGGCCCTGGGACGGCCCTTTATCCACCTCAAGTGCGCCATCTCGCTCGACGGCCGTCTGGCCACCGCCCGGGGGGACTCCCGGTGGATCACCGATGAAAGAGCCCGCGCCGAGGTTCACCGATTGCGGGGATCCTGCGATGCCGTGCTGGTGGGNCGAAAGACCGCCGAACGGGACGATCCTCTTCTCACTGTCCGGGATGCACCGCTGCCACCCCGGGGGCAGCCCCGGGCCATCGTTCTGGACAGCCAGGCCCGCCTCTCGGGAGAGAGCGCTCTCGTGACCCATCGCGCCGGGGACCTCCTGCTCTGCGNCTCCGCAGGAGCGCCCGCNCCGTCGGTCCAGGCCCTGCGGAAGAGGGGCGTCACGGTGCTGGCCTGCCGGGAGGACCCTCACCGGGGCCTGGACCTGGAGGATCTGCTCCTCAACCTGGGGAACCAGGGAATATCCTCGATTCTGGTCGAGGGGGGAGGGCAGGTGATCACCTCCTTCCTTCGGGCCGGTCTCTATGACCGGTTCACGGCCTACGTGGCTCCTCTTGTGCTGGGCGCGGGCCGGGAAGCTGTGGGCGATCTGGGGATTCTCGAGATTGATGGGGCCGTGGCCTTTGAGGCGGTGCGGTGGCGTTCGATCGGGGATCAGCAGTGCTTCGACGGGTATCGCCGGGGCTGGGCCGGGGAGATCGCGGCGGCGTCGCGGGCAGGAGGGGGCTGATGTTCACGGGACTTGTCGAAGAAACAGGCCGGGTTTGCCAGGTGGTGCGTCGGGGCGATTACCAGCGTCTTCAGGTGCGGGCCTCTGCCGTGCTCCAGGGGATGGCCCGGGGTGATTCCATCGCCGTCAACGGGGTTTGCCAGACCGTGACCGACCTCGAGGGGGATACCTTCACCGTGGAGACCCTCAAGGTCTCGCTGGACAAGACAACCCTGGGAACGCTCGGTCCCGGTCACCGGGTTAACCTGGAACGGGCGCTTTCGCTCTCGTCGCGGCTGGGGGGACACCTCGTTCAGGGCCACGTGGATGGTACGGCCCGGGTCCTGGAATCCCGCGTCAACGGTCCCAACGGCTTCCTGCGGGCGGGCCTTGCGCCGGATCTGCTGCGGTATTGCGTTCGGGAGGGGTCTGTCACCATCGACGGCGTGAGTCTCACCATCGCCGGGCTCGATCAGGAGAGTCTTACGGTCAATCTGATACCCCTGACCCGGGAAACGACGGTTCTTGGCGACCGCCGGGCGGGCGATCTGGTAAATATCGAGGTGGATATCATCGGCCGCTACGTGGAGCGCCTCCTGGGAGGGGGCTCCCCGGGGGGGATCTCCCGGGATCGTCTCGCGGCCTGGGGCTTCGGTCCGTGACGGTCAGGGAAGGCCAGAGAATGAGCGCAACCCGGGCACCACAGACGTGCACAGGGAACATTCCAGGGGAGGATACAGAAATGACGACAACCACGGAGAGGGCAGCCTCGGATACAACTATAGATACGGTGACAGGCAGGATATCCGCAGACAGGACATCCGCAGACAGGACATCGGTCGACAGGAGATCCACAGGGAGGANATCNGCAGAACAGGACCGGTCCCCCGGACTGGAAAAGGTGGCCCGGGCGATCGACGTCATTCGGACGGGAGGAATGATCCTGGTCCGGGACAACGAGGATCGGGAGAACGAGGGGGATCTGGTCTGCGCCGCCGAACACGCCACGGAGGACCTGATCGCCTTCATGGCGGTCCACGGCCGGGGTCTGATCTGCCAGCCCCTGACCGAAGCGATCGCAGCTCGNCTGGAGCTGGGGCCCATGGCTCCGGTAAACACCGATGGACTCTCCACGGCCTTCACGGTGAGCGTCGACGCCCGCCAGGGAGTCACCACGGGCATCTCCGCAGCGGACCGGGCCCGGACGATCGCCGCCGTGATCGATCCCGGCACAACCCCCGGCGATCTGCGCAGGCCCGGTCACGTNTTTCCCCTGGTGGCGCGTGAGGGTGGNGTCCTGGTACGGCCCGGCCACACCGAGGCAGCGGTCGATCTGGCGAGGCTGGCCGGTCTTGTCCCCAGCGGGGTGATCTGTGAGGTCCTGAACGACGACGGAACCATGGCCCGGGGGCCGGACCTGGAAGCCCTCTCCCGGCGGTTCGACCTCCCCCTGATCTCCGTGGCCGACCTGATCGCCTACCGCGATGCCTTGGGGGACATAGCTCTGGAGCCCTCGTCGCAGGCGCTGCTGCCCACCGATTTTGGCGACTTTCGGGTGCGCGCCTTCAGAACGGCCGACCCCGCCACCCCCGAGGTCCTTCTGCTGGAGCACCCGGGTGAGGAACCCTCGGGCGATCCCCCCCTGGTGAGGGTCCATTCGGAATGCCTCACCGGAGAGGCCCTCCACAGCCACCGCTGCGACTGCGGCCCCCAGCTCCAGAACGCCCTGGGACAGATCGCCCGCCAGGGGGGCGCCCTGGTCTACCTGCGCCAGGAGGGGCGCGGGATCGGCCTCTTCGAGAAGATTCGGGCCTACACCCTCCAGGATCAGGGACTCGACACAATCGAGGCGAATCTCGCCCTGGGCCATCAGGCCGATCTCCGGCGGTTCGGAGCCGCCGCTGCGGTCCTGCGCCAGGGAGGGTACGGGCGGGTTCGACTTCTGACGAACAATCCCGAGAAACAGGCGGCCCTGAGGGCCGGTGGAATTGAGGTTACCGAACGGATTCCCCTCCTGACGGGGCAAACAAAACACAACCAGGCCTATCTGAGGACAAAGTTCGAGGAGATGGGACACCTGGGAAAGGACGAGTAATGGAATATCCTGTGCTGGAAGGAACGCTCTCTGCCGAGGGCTTGCGTGTAGGGCTGGTGTCTGCCCGGTTCAACTCCTTTATCACGGACCGGCTAGTCGAGGGAGCTCTGGATTGTCTGACGCGTCACGGTGCCGACCCCGCTTCGGTCACCCTGGCCAAGGTTCCGGGAGCCTGGGAGATCCCTCTGGTGGCCCAGAAGATGGCCCGGAGCGGCTCTTTCCAGGGCCTGATCTGCCTGGGTGCGGTGATCCGCGGCGCCACCCCCCATTTTGACTACGTCTCGGCCGAGGTGAGCAAGGGAATCGCCTCGGTGAGCCTCGCCACGGGGATCCCCGTNACCTTCGGGGTCCTCACCACCGATACGATCGAACAGGCCCTGGAACGGGCCGGGACGAAGGCCGGCAACAAGGGGTGGGACGCCGCCCTGGGGCTGATCGAGATGGTCAATCTGATGGAGCAGATCCGGTAAGGATCCGGTCGTACTCGGCCCGGACTCGCTGGAGCGTCTCCTGCAGGCGCGCCGACAGGAGCTCCGACGTGGGGAGCTCTTCGGTCCGGTCGGGGCCCGTCCGGTCTGCCGGGGGAGGTTCCAGGACGATGCGGGCGAGCTTTTCCCGGGCCCGGGGTTCCGCCGGCAGCGTGTGGAGCTGCCGGTCCTCGTAGGCCTGGAGGAAGTGCTCGATCCGCCGCAGGAACCGGTAGTCCTCCCTGAGCTGCGCCGCCTGGTGCGGTTCCAGGAGCCCCGCCTCCTCCAGGCAGGAGAGCCCCTCCAGGGTATTGCCGGTCATCACGCCGGGGTATCGGTGGTGGTGGAGCATCTGAAGTGCCTGGAGGAGGAACTCGATGTCCCTGATTCCACCCTCGCCGTTTTTCACGTCCCGCGATGCCGGGTCGGTGGCGTACTGGTTCACGGCCCGTTTCCGCAGACGCCGCACCGTGGCCAGGATCTCCTTCTCACCCGCCCGCTGGAGGCGACGGGTGAGGATCGGCCGGAGTCTTTCCAGGAAGGTCATCCCCGGATCGGGGTCCCCCGCTATGGGGGCGAGTTTTATTGCCGCCTGCAGTTCCCAGAGCTCCGCCCCGGTTTTGTAGTATTCCAGGATCTGCTCCAGGCTCGAGACCAGGGGGCCTTCCGGTCCCCAGGGACGAAGCCGCAGGTCTACCCGGTAGGNCTGGCCGTCCACGGTGAAATCCGAGATATCCCGCACGACCTGCCGGAAGACCTCGCTCCAGAACTGTTCCGCCCTCTGGCCGGGTGGCTGGCTGCCCCCCCAACCGCTTTTCTGGTCGCTTCCCTGGAGAGGTGCTTCCCGGGGAGGTTCGTAGATTGCCAGCAGGTCGATATCGGAGCTGTAGTTGAGCTCCCGGCCACCCAGTTTCCCGAAGGCCAGAATGGTACACTGTCCCGGGGGCGCCTCCCCCCGGGGGTGGTGGCGCAGAACCTCCCCGAGGGTTGCCTCCACAACGGCCCTGGCCAGGGCGCTCAGTTCCCGGATGATCTCCTGGAAGTCCCCTCCCAGACAGATATCGCGGGTTCCGATCCGCAGGATCTCCCGCTTGCGGAACTTTCGCAGTGCACCGAGGCGGCCGAGCCGGTCCGTTTCCCCGGCGAGACTCTGGCGCAGCTCCGCTTCCATCCGGGCCTGATCGCGGGGTGTTGTGACGATCCGGGGATCGCTGATCCATTCCAGAAAGAGGGGGTTTCGGATGAGGGTGTCCGAGAGGAACTGGCTCCCGGCGAAGATGCGAAGCATGATCTCCATGCGCCGGGGCTGGGAGAGGAGCTGGGAGAAGAACTTGGGGCGGTCGCTCACCTCCTCGGTGAAGCGTTCCCAGTTGTTCAGGGCCATGTCGGGGTCGCTCGAGCCCGCGAGGTAATCCCAGGCCAGGACCAGGAGGCGGGCGAAGGTGTCCCGCTCCGCCGGGGAGCGGGCGATGCGGCGTATGTTGGCGATCGCCCGGGCGGGATTCCGGAACCCCGCCTCGGTGAGGAGTTCGGCGCTTCTTTCCTCGCTCACCGCTTCGGAGAGGACCAGGTCGGCCGGGTTGCCCCGGGCGGCCTCGGGGAGGGCCTCTTCCCCCAGGTGGCGCTCCACGAAGCTGCGGATCGCGGCGGTNTCTACCTGGAAATCGATCCGGAGCTGATCGGCGCTCCCGATCTCCTCGGTATCGCTGTAGCCCATCCTGCGGGCCAGGTGGATGAACTCCGGGGTGTTATAGCGGGGAAGGAAGAGGTCCCGGGCGTTCCCCCGCAGCATGCGCAGGCCATTGATAAGGGTCCGGAAGAAGCGGTAGGAGCGGATCATCGCCTCGGTCTCTTCCGGGTCCAGGGTCCCCTCCTGGGAGAGACCCCGCAGGGTGGCGTGGATTCCGGGGTTTCGCAGCGCCCGGTTTGTCCTGCCCCGCGAGACCTGCAGAAGCTGAACGTTGTACTCCAGATCCACCAGCGCCCCGGGGCTGAGCTTGGCGTTCAGNCGGCCGTCGCCGGCCTTCTCCCGGGCCTGGCGGAGCCGGAGTTCCCTGATCTCGGCGGTGGAGATCGAATCGGTCTCGTAGACCAGCTGATCCCGGATCGCCGTGACGCGGCGCCCCAGTTCGGGGTCCCCCGCCACGGGCCGCAGCCTGATCAGGGCAAGCCGTTCGGCGCTGTGGGCCTTCCCCGCAGGGCCGAAGTACTCGATAAAGGTCTCGATGTGGACCGCCCGGGGGCCGTCCTCGCCGTAGGGACGCAACCGGAGATCTATCCGGAAGATTCCCTCCCGCTTCGCCTCGATCAGCCCCAGGGCACCCTGGACGAGGTTCTCGAAAAACTCGGTGTTGCTGATCACCTGGGGGCCGTCGGTCTCTCCCCGNTCGCTGTAGAGGGTCATGAGTTCGATGTCCGAGGCGTAGCCCAGGGCGCTTCCTCCCATCTTGCCCAGCCCGAAGACGGCGAAATGAGCGGGTAGCCCCGCTGCGGTCCGGGGCGTTCCGTAGCGGTGGGTCAGGTATTTCCAGCTCAGCCGGTAGGCCTGATCGACCACCACCTCGGCCAGCCTGGTGAGGCGGTGGCTCAGGAAAAAGAANTCCGTGTTCTTTTGCAGAATATGGTCGGCGTCGATCAGGAACGCCTCCTGATCCTTGAAGCGGTTCAGAATCCGCTTCTCCTCCCGGGGCGATGAGGCCGCTTCCAGGGCCGNTTCCAGCGCCGGGGCCAGCTGCTCTCCGGGAGTACTCAGGGGNCTGTTTTCCCGGGACACCTGGAGGAGGGGGAGGATGTTTTCGTACTGGAGGCGGATAAAATCTTCCCAGAGAAANTCGCTCGCCCCCAGAAGCCGGGCCAGTTTCCGCTGCGCCCCGGGNTTCGCCAGAAGATCCCGGAACCGGTCGCCCTCATCCTCGAGCGCCACCTGGCGGACCAGCTCCTCGAAGCGGAGAAAGGCCTCCTGGGGATCGGCCGCGCTGTGGAGGGCGTGGGAAAACTGCTTGGTCACCAGGATCGAGAGCCGCAGCCGCCGGAGATCTTCCTGGCGTGTCACGGCTGTGCCCGAGCGGGTGGTGACCCAGAAGACGTCCCTGATCAGGTGATCCCGGGTCTCGATCTGGACGTTGCGAATCAGGAGGTCCTGGAGTGCCAGGGCGCTGGCCAGGGAGTAGAGGAAAAACGAGGTGTCCTGGGACTCCACGGAGATCCGGGTGGTCTCATCGTCGTCGGTGATCTCTATCTCGATTGGCAGGAGCGGTTCCTGCCGGTCCTGTTCCNCGGTCTGCTCCCGGTGGGCCTGCGCTACCCGTTCGGCCACGGCATCGCGGACGCTGGCGGGATCGGGCGAGGGGCCGTAGAGAGGAGCCAGGAGGGTTTCCAGATCGCGCCGGGTCTCTTCCAGCCAGGGGGCAAAGCCCCCGGCCTCTTCCAGGGTTTCCCGGGAGAGGGCACCCCGGAAGGTATCCCGGGCGAAGCCCCCGGTTGTGGTGATCTCTCCTTCCAGGATATTGAACCCCCGGGCTCCCAGAACCCCGCTGATATAGCTGAAGAGCCCCGGCGCGTCCTTGAGATGCAGGGTGAAGCCGTAGAGGTCGGGGGCTCCCTGGTCGTGGGGGGCCGAGCCGGCATCGTCCGGGCCGGGCAGGAGAAGGTCCGAGATGGATACCCGTTCTTCAGCCACGGCTCACCTCCCCACCGGCGGTGACGCGGTACTTTTTGACAAACCCCCAGGGCCGGTAGGTCATCTTGGCCTGCCGCAACCCCGGGTCCCCCAGATCCTGCTCGCGGTTGATCCAGGTGTAGTGGCGCGGGAGGATCGTGGCGAAGGCCTTGTTAATGAACTGGTAGATCCCCCGGTACTGATCGAGGGCTTTCTCGAAGTGAACCACGAAGCTCGTGCCCCGCATGAGCGGTTCGCCCAGGGTCCAGGCCGCCGGTTCGTTATCCACATAGACCAGATAGCCCCGCAGATCGAGTTCCTGGAACCGTTCCAGCGCTTCCCGGGCTGCCGCGTAGTCGGTTTGGTCTTCCCGGGTTTCCTGCCAGCGCTCCAGGACGGCCAGGGCGTCGTCCCGGTTTTCCCCTGTCAGGGGGCGTTCGTCGTAGAGATAGTTGTTGATGAAGGCGTTCACGTGGTTTCGCTTCTTGTGGTACCGCTTGCCGGGAAGCTCGGCCAGGTCGGTCCTGAGGTAAAGATAGTCGAAGTTGTCCCGGTCCTCCTGGATGGTATACCCCTCCTGCTCCAGCCTTACCCAGGCCGAGTCAGCCTGGGGTTCACCCAGGCCCTTGATATACCGGAACCGCTCCAGCAATTCCCGGAGAAGTTCCGGGTCGCGGGGGATTCCGCAGGGAAGCATGCAAAAGGGGTGTCCCTCCCGTTCTCCCGCTATCAGCAGGTGATCGTCGGGNAGGGTCGAGATCTGGTAGTTGTAGGTATTCCGGAANAGATAGAGGCCGGCAAAGGTGAACTCCGATATCCCCTCGGGAAGAAGTGCCAGGCGCGGGTGCAGGGCATCACGCTGGCCGAGGCCCAGGGGAGCAAGATCGGGGTATGGGGGAATTATCATGGCTACAATATACGGAAACTTGCCGGAGAGTATCAAACCCGTCTATCATGGGGCATGAATCTTGCACAATATCATGATCTGATCACCGCCGATGTACGGGAGCGGTTNCTCCGGTACGTTCGCGTNCATACCACCAGCGACCGTCACGGCACCTCCACGCCCTCCACGGAGCGGCAGTTCGACCTGGCCCGCCTCCTGGCCCGGGAACTGGAGGAGATGGGGATACCCCAGGTGTCCGTCACCGAGTATTGCTACGTCACGGCCCGTCTTCCGGCCTCCCCGGGGGTAACGGCGCCACCCCTGCTCTTGCTGGCGCACCTCGATACCGCCCCGGACCTCTCGGGGGAGGGCGTCTCGCCCCGGCTCTGGGAATCCTACGACGGTTCCCCCCTCGATCTGGGGCATGGATACCGTCTGGACCCCGCCGAATACCCGGATCTGCTCGATTACGTGGGTGATACGGTGATAACCACCGACGGGTCCACCCTNCTGGGNGCCGATGACAAGGCCGGTGTGGCCGAGATCATGAGCGCCCTCAGGTTCCTCCAGGATCACCCCGAGATCGAGCACGGTGTGATCGAGGTGATCTTTACGCCCGACGAAGAGATCGGCCGGGGCGTCGATAAAATTCCCCTGGATTGGATCACGGCACGCTTCGGCTTCACCCTGGATGGAGGCCGCCAGGGGAGCATCGAGGCCGAGTGTTTTTCGGCCTGGCAGGTCACGGTAGAGATCGAGGGGTACGTGATCCACCCGGGGAGCGCCAAGAACCGGATGGTCAACGCCGTGGCCCTGGCGGGGCGCTATCTGGCGGCGATCCCCCAGGCCGAGAGCCCCGAGGCAACCGAGGGGCGCGATGGGTTCTATTGCCCCGTGGAGGTTCGGGGTGACTACGGCCGGGCCGAGATCGAGTTGATCGTCCGGGATTTTGACCAGGCCCAGGTTGAACGGCGCGTGGCCTATCTGAAGGAGCTGGGTAAAACCCTGGAGATGGCCTATCCCCGGGCGCGGGTGACGGTTCAGGCCACGCAGCAGTATCTGAACATGTACGATACCATCTCCCGTTACCCGTTCATCATGGATGTCCTGGGGCGGGCCGTTCGTGCCACGGGGATCGAGCCGGTTCTTGAACCGATCCGGGGCGGTACCGACGGAGCACGTCTCACCGAGATGGGGATTCCCACGCCCAATATCTTTGCGGGAGGGTTCAACTTTCACGGCCGCTACGAGTGGATTCCCCTCTCTGCCCTGCGAAGGGCCACGGAGACGATCCTTCACCTGGTCAGGCTCTGGAAGGAGGAGGTTCCCGAAAAAAGCTGATTCTCTCCCTCCGGGGTGGTACACTGGAAGAATCCCGGGACGCAGGGATGATGGATGGAACGTGTGCAACGAGAGAACGGAGCGATGATGGGAAGACGAGAGTTTCGGGTTGTTCTGGGTCTGGCCCTGGCGGGGATCTTCTGGGGGTGTGCCACCACGGTGCAGGACCCCTCGGATTTGCCGGTTTGGGTGCAACGTCCCCCTGCTGCCAGCGATGAAGGGGTTTTTCTGGTGGGCTACGGCGCGGGGGAGACCCGGGGCGCCGCCACCCAGGCCGTATATCGGGATATCGAGGACCAGATCCTCCAGATTCTTGTGGCCCGTTTTGACCCCCGGGCGCGGGGGCTCACCGATCGGGAGGGGGAGGTGCTCCTGCTGCTCTCCCGGGAGCGGCGCCACCANCTGCTCCGGCAGGACTCGTTCCGGGCGATCCGGGCCGACGGAAGNCACGAGCGATTTCTNCTTTTGCTGTACCAGGAAGAGGACATCCGNTCCGATCTGGACCGCATCGCCAACCGCCTCGCCNTGCAGGAGGCNGACCCGGGGGGTGACCCGGATCAGGAGCGCCGGAAGGCAGACGATGAGGANCCTTCCCGCGAGCAGGATGCCCTGGAGCTGGTGGAGGCGCTCNTGAAAGGTCCCGTCCCCCCATCCCGGGAGGAGCGGATGGTTCGGCTCGAGCGGGCCCTCGCGGCAGCGGCCCGGCTGACCATGACGGCGACGCCCGGTGAGGTGCGCACCGCCCTGGGCAGGCCACTGGAGCAACCCCTGCTGGTGCGGCTCTCCGATCAGAACCTGGGAAAAGATCTGCCCGGGGTTCCCCTGGCGGTGCTTCTCCGGGAGCCCCCCCTGGACGGACGGGTCTCACGGCAGCGGGCATCGGTCGATACGGGGAGTTCCGGAGTTGGTTCCTTCAGGATACCCGAGCCCTCCCTGGCGGGGACGACCACCGTCCTCTTTCGCCCCGAAGCGGTGGACGTGGCCCTGCAACGCTGGCACGAGGAGGTGGGGGAGGATCCCGAGGGGGAGCATCCCGAACGTACCCTGCTTCAGGCTCTGGAAGCGCGTCTCACCGCCGAGGTGCGCCTGCGGGTTGATTCGGGAGCCGCCGAAATACCCACGGCGATCATCATGATCGATCGGGATATCGCGGGCCTGCCCATGCCCTCCCGGGAATCTGCCCGGGGAGCGACCCAGCAGTTTCAGGAAGAGGGGTTCACCCTCGTTTCCACCGACCTCCCCTCCTCCACGGTCCGGGCCCTTTCGGATATGCCGGAAGTCACCATCGCCGATCTCTATGATCTCCTGCCCTTCGAGATTCTCTCCTCGGCGGAGCGGATCGTCCTGGGAACGGCCTCGATCCTCCGCTTTGACGAGAGCGAGGGGGTTACGGTGGTTATTTCTCTGGAGGTGACGGCCTACGATATGCGAAGAGACCGGGAGCTGGCCCGGGTGCACCTGGAAGAGCGTGTCTCGGGGCGGGACGCGCGGAACACGATCCGCTCGGCCTTCCTCTCTGCCGGGAGGCGCGCTGCGCGGCAGCTGGCTCCCCAGCTCCCCTGAGAGCACCCCGGGGCTTCCGTAATATCTCCTTCTGGGGGAGAATGGCCCCGTGAACAGCAACATCATCTCTCAGGAAAACGATCTGATCGCTGCCCTGGCTACACCGCTGGGGTCCTCGGCCCTGGCCGTGATTCGTACCTCCGGTCCCGGTTGCGTCGCCGCCGTGGCGGCCCTCACGGACAGGCCCGAGTCGCTTGCCCGGTGCCCCGGGGGCCGGATCCGCCGGGCCCAGCTGCGCGACCCCCAATCGGGGCGCCTTCTCGATGATCTCATGCTGGGTATCTTTCGCGCTCCCCGCAGTTATACCGGAGAAGAGGCGGTGGAACTTTTCTGTCACGGCAGTGTTCCCGGGGTTCAGGAAATCCTGGCGCTGCTCTTTCGCAGCGGGTTCCGCCGGGCCGAGCCGGGAGAGTTCACGCTCCGGGCCTTTCTGGCGGGCAAGGTCGATCTTACCCGGGCTGAAGCGGTTCAGGAGATCGTCTCGTCCCGCACCGCCCGGGGTCACGGACTTGCCCTGGGACGTCTGGGCGGGAGCGTCGAGGCCGAGGTGAACCGTTTCAAGGATCGCCTCGTGGGGGTGATGGCGGGGATCGCCCTGCAACTGGACTATCCCGAGGAGGAGACCGGTCAGATCCCCCTGGACCGGGAAGAAGTGGCTCGACTTCGGGAGGGGTTGCTCCAGCTGGCGGCCTCCTACAGCGCGGGAAAACTCTACCAGGAGGGAGTGACCATCGCCCTGGCGGGAAAGACAAACGCCGGAAAGTCCTCTCTCTTTAACGCCCTCCTGAAGGAAGACCGGGCGATTGTGAGCGACATCCCCGGTACAACCCGGGATTATATCGAGAGCTCCCTCGATCTGGGGGGGATCCCCCTGCGAATCTTCGACACGGCGGGGCTGCGCGAGACCCGGGAGATCCTCGAGGGTGAGGGAATTCGCCGTACCGGCCAGCTTCTGGAATCTGCCGACCTGGTTCTGTACCTCGTGGATGGCACCCGGGGGGTCACGGGGGAGGAGACGGAGCGCCTCGCCCGGGCAGCGACGGGGGAGGGGCCTCCCTGTGTTCCGGTGTGGAACAAGGCCGACGATGGGGCCTGTCTGCCCGCTCCCGAGGGATTTTTCCCCGTGAGCGCCCGGACGCTCCAGGGAATCGAGGCCCTTCTGGAGGAAGTCCGGCGCCAGGTGACTCCGGAAGGGCGGTACCGGGAGGGGAGCCCCGTGATCGATTCTCTCCGCCAGCGGGACCTGCTGGAACGGGCCGCCCAGGCGCTTTTCGAGGTCGAGCGGGGGATCCAGGAAGAGATGCCCGTGGATGTGCTGAGCCTGGACGTGCAGGAGGCGATCCACGCCCTGGGGGAGATCACCGGAGAGGTCACCTCGGCAGATATCCTCGACGCGGTTTTTCAGCAGTTCTGCGTGGGAAAGTAGACCAAAACACCCATGAATGGTAGATTTCCCGCCTATGAAAGTGGATGCCGTTGTAGTCGGGGGAGGCCACGCCGGAATCGAGGCGGCCCTGGCGATCGCCCGCCTGGGCTTCCCCGTGGTCATGATCACCCAGAATCTCGATACCATAGGAAAACTCAGTTGTAACCCCGCCATAGGGGGCCTCGCCAAGGGGAATATGGTTCGGGAGATCGATGCGCTCGGCGGGCGCATGGCCCGTCTGATCGACGAGACCATGATTCAGTTCCGGGTGCTGAACCGGAGCAGGGGGCCGGCCGTGCAGGCGCCCCGGGCCCAGGCCGACAAACAGGCCTACCAGATCGCGGCAAAACGGGCCCTGGAGGATGAACCGGGGGTGTCGCTCCTGCAGGACACCGTGGTGGATCTTCTCTACACGCCCGGAGGAAGCCGACTCGCCGGGGTGATAACCGAGCGGGGAAACCGGATTCAGGCCCGGGTCGTGGTGGTCACCACGGGGACCTTCCTCAGGGGGCGCATCTTCGTGGGGTCCTACCAGGCCGAGGGGGGGCGTCTGGGTGAACCGGCCAGTTACGGTCTCGACAAGGCCCTGGCATCGGTGGGGTTCCGGCTGGGCCGCATGAAAACGGGGACCCCCGCCCGGATCATGGCCGATTCCGTGGACTATTCCAGGGTCGAACCCCAGTTCGGCGACGACGAGATCATCCCCTTTTCCTACAGCCACAGCCGTATCACCCGGGAACAGGTTCAGTGCTACATCACCTATACCACCGCCGAGACGCACCGGGTTATCTCGGAGAACCTCGATCGGTCCCCCCTCTATTCGGGGGATATCGTGGGGCTGGGGCCGCGCTACTGCCCCTCCATCGAGGACAAGGTGGTAAAGTTTCCCGACCGCGACCGACACCAGATATTTATTGAACCCGAAGGGCGTTCCACGGGCGAGCTCTACCTGAACGGGATCAGCAGCTCCCTTCCCGAAGAGGTTCAGCGCGAATTCATCCATACCATTCCGGGCCTCGAAAAGGCCCAGGTGGTTCGGCCAGGCTACGCCGTGGAATACGACCATATCGATCCCTCCCAGCTCTACCCCACCCTGGAGGCCAAGATGCTCCCCGGGCTCTACCTGGCGGGCCAGACCAACGGAACCAGCGGCTACGAGGAGGCCGCCGGTCAGGGCCTGGTGGCGGGGATCAACGCGGCCCGGACCCTGGCGGGGGAGGAACCCCTTCTTCTGGATCGGTCCCGGGCGTATATCGGGGTGATGATCGACGATCTGGTGACCCTGGGTACGAAGGAACCCTACCGGATGTTCACCTCCCGGGCAGAGCACCGGATGAATTTGCGCCACGATTCCAGCGATATGCGGCTCTTTGAGCTGGCCCACAGCCTGGGCATGCACGACCAGGGGGCCTGGCAGCGTTTCCAGGAGAAGCGGAAAACCCTGGCGAGTATCACCGGGGCCTTGCAGCAGCGGTTTCTCCGCGACCGCGACGAGCCCTCCCTGGAGGTGCTCCAGGGACAGCAGGGCAAGAGCCTGCACCAGATTCTCAAGAACCCCCGGGTCTCCCTGGATATGCTCCTGCCCTTCCTGGAGGATCTGTCCCGGGATATCCCCCCGGAATGGCTCCGCCAGGTCGAGCTGGACGTGAAGTACGAGGGCTACGTGGCGCGGGAGGAGAAGATGGTTCACCGCTTTCGCCGGCTGGAGTCGCTCCGGATTCCCCCCGACTACGACTATTCCCTGGTGAAGGGGATCTCCAACGAGGCCAGGGAAAAGTTCTCCACCCTGCGGCCTCTCTCGGTGGGGCAGGCTTCACGGATTCCGGGCATTCGCAATTCCGACATCACCGTCCTCATGGTGATGCTCGATCCCCGGCGAAAAGGGAGTTCTGCGGCATGACGGAATCCGTGGAAGATCTCCTGGCCCGGGGGCTCGCGGCCATACCGGGGCTCCCCGAGCAGGGTGATTCCCGGCGAACCCTGGAGCAGCTCTCGCGGTACCTCCAGGAGCTCTACCGCCTGAACCCTCTCTTCGGGCTCGTCTCCCGGGAGGACGCGGCGGACCCCGAGATGCTCGCGATCCGGCACGTGCTGGACAGCGCCGCCGGTGTCCCCCGGGTCCGTGATGCGCTGGATCAGGGAGGCTCCCGGGTCGTCTGCGATCTGGGGTCAGGCGCCGGTCTTCCGGGGATACCCCTGGCGGTTCTCCTGGAGGGCCTCCTGGACCGGTGTTGTCTGGTGGAGCGGCGGGAGCGGCGGGTCCGGTTCCTCCGGGGGGTTATCGCTCCCCTGGGGGTCCCGGCTCTGGAGGTGCTTCAGGCCGATGCCGAGCGGCCGGGGCCGGCCCTGGAGGCGCTTCTCCGCGAGGGGCCTCCTCCGGTGGTGGTCTTCCGGGCGTACCAGCAAACCACACCGGAAACGCTCAAGGGGCTGGTGAGGGTCTTCCCGGCGGGAACCACCGTGGTGGCCTGGAAGGGGCGTCTCGAGACTGCTCGCGAAGACGCCCGGGTGATCCGGGCCTTTCCCGGAACGGTTCTGGAGGAGGTCCAGGGGGTGACTGTGCCTTTTCTGGAGCGGGAGCGATCCTTGCTGGTCTTCAGGATAGAGTCCTCAGGATAACGCGCCCCGGCGCGGGCACCCTGGGTTCTGATCGGGTTTCTACTCCAGGCGGTTGAATATCTCCAAGAGCTGATCCTTGTCCAAGAGATCGATGAGTCGGGCCTCTACAAAGTGCACCGCCGATTCNGAATAGGTCCCCGCCGTTATGCAGAACCCCCGCCCCGAATGGGTCTCCTTGAGGCGGGCGTTGAGGTCCCGCACCACCAGTTCCCCCACCTGACCGGAGCCCCGGATGAAGCGGAAGAGGATGATGTCCTCCCACCGGGCGGTCTCGACCTCGGCCAGGATATCGGCGTAGTCGTTCTTGTGCATGGCGATATCGGTGATCTTGATGGTGGCGTTCTTGAAGAAGGTGTTCACCATCCTCCGGCAGAGCGCAGAAAACTCACTCGTCGAGGATATCAGATAGGTCTGGAGGTTCTTGTTGCTGTGTAGTTCCTTGCTTCGGGCNATCTGGCTCGCCACGTCCTTGTAGCCAGGGTTCTTCTTGTTTATCTCGGTGAGCTGGGTCAGGGCCCGGCCCAGTTCCTGCTGGCTGGTATAGACCTGGGCCAGGCGGTAGCGCAGTTCCAGCTCCACCTGTTCGGGGATGTTCTCGTGGCGGAGGCCCAGCTCAAAGTCCAGGGCAGCCTTGTCAGATTCCCGTTTTGCCAGACGGATCGTTCCTGCGTAGAGGGCCGAGTTGGGGCCCAGTGCGGGATCGGGCCTCAGGTGAGTGAAAATGATCAGGGCCTGATCGCTCCGGCCCAGTTCCGAGTAGACCTGACCNAGGTAGAAGAGGGATTCCTTGTCGCTCGGATCCTGGTCTATCACAGCCTTCAGGTGGCGTCCCGCGTCCTGATACCGGTTGAGCTTGAAGAGCGCCCGCCCCANGTAGCGGCGTGTGGGGATATGATCGGGGGAGTCCTGGTGCGCCTGATTCAGGAGCTGGGCGGCCCGCTCGTGGTTGCCCCGCCGGTGTTCCAGGTAGCCCAGGTTGGTATTGATGTCGAAGGAGTCCGCCTTGAGGGTGCGGGCCACCATAAGGGACTTGTAGGCTTCCTCGGGCATTTTGAGCTGCAGTGCAGCCAGGGCGTAGCGGGTCGTNACGAACCATTCCTCGATATCCTGGTTGGTGGCGCAGAGCCCCACCAGAATCCCGTAGGTCTTCATGGCCTTCTCCCAGGCCTGGTCGGCGAAGTAGATATCCGCCAGGGTGAGGAGCGCCTTGTGATCCCGCGGGTTCGCCGCGAGCTGCTTGTTGGCCTGCCTCAGGAGGGTGGACCGGTCTTTCCTCGGCTGATTTCTCTGCTTCTCCTCCACGTCGGAACGGCCAAAGGCGTACCAGTAGAGAAGGGCGAGACCCATAACACCCAGAACCATCAGAACGATCAAAACCGGCAACGGCATTTTCCCATTATCAGTGAGGGGTAGCCCTGCTGTCAACGACCAGTCCCGTGCTCCCTGAAGGGGAAGGGCCTCGCCAGGGGGGGCGGTGAACATTGACAAAGCCCGGGGAAAAACATAGCGTAAAAGGCAGGAGCATTCGCCGTGACCCAAATAGGAATCCAGCTTGCCGATGGTTCGTTTTTTCCCGTTCTCTCCCAGGGTGATCGCCGCCGAAAGCGNGTGGTCCTTACCCCGGCACAGACCGATCAGCCCGGGGCGCGGGTCGCTGTCGTCCGGCGCCAGGGATCAGACGAGGACGTCCTGGGGGAGCTGATCCTGGAGGGGCCCTTCTCCGGTGACGATGCTCCCCTGGAGCTCCTTCTGGGGATAGATCAGCAGGGGGTGCTTACGGCCTGTCTCGATGGGGGGGGCGGCCGGGTGCAACGGATGGAGTGTTCTCTCGCCGCAGAGAGTNCCCTTTCCTGCGGTGATTCAGACCCGCCCCGGNCCTTCCACTGGACGGTGCTCGTGGCGATCCTTCTCATTACCCTCAGTCTTCTCGCGCTCGGGGCCTACGGCTTCATGACCTTCCTGGGTGGAAGGATCGCCCCCGACCTCCGGGCCGCCTCGGTGGTCCTCTTCGTGCCCGGACCCCTTCGTGCCGGGGCGGGACTCGCCGGGGTTGTCGTTCCCGGGGGGGATTTTCCGGGGCCTGATTTCCCGAAGCGGAACGCGCCGGGCTTTCCCCGGCGAAGCGTCTTCCGCCGGAGCGGCCTTTTCCGGTAGTCTCGGGTCATGACCAACCTTCTTTCTCGCGCTTCCAGGTCCGGGGCCTCTTTCTCCGGATCGCTTGTTTCGGGCCTTCGGGCTGTGGTTCTGTCCCTGGGTGTGGCTGTGACTGTAGCGATTTCCCTCTCCTCCTGCGGGACGGGGGATCTCCTTCCCGGGAGCGAAGGTACCCCCCAGGGGCTGTCGGGGCGGGCGCTTATGGAGCGGCTGGCCTTCGGGGAGGGGCATATTCTGGACACCCTGGTCCCCACGGAAGCGCTGGTGGAGGAGATCCGGGGGCTCGACCCCTCCTTTCCCTACGTCCTGGGGCGCGGTTACGAGGCCCGGGACCTGCAGGAGACCGCCCGTCGGGTCTACCGGTGGGAACTCGAGAGGGGGGAGCCCTCCTGGGCGGGGCGGAGCGCCCTGCGTCTGGCGCGTCTTGCCGCCGCCCGGCGNCGATGGCTGGCGTCGGAGGGCTACGCCGCCCGGGGTCTGGAGCTCGAGCCCGAAAACCGGGACCTCTGGTTCCGCCTTGGCGAGGCCCTATACCGGCAGGAGAAGTACCGGGAGCTGCTGGCCTTCACCGATGAGATGCCCCGATCGCTCTTCCTGCCGCGGGCAGAGGGGGGCTCCCGGGGCGGGCAGTACAGCCCCGGTGACCTCGGGGCGGAGCGCCTTCTCTGGAGGGCCGTGGCGGGTCATCATCTGGAGGAGGGGAGCAACGATCTGTTTCTTCAGGCCTTTCTCGAGATTCCTGCACATTCGATCCATTCCCGGCTCTACCTCTTCCGCTACTACCGGGATTCCCGGTTCAGGGGCTTTTCCCGGGACGAGGGGGCGCTTCTGGAGGCGGTGTACCGTACCGCTTTGGAGGAGTACGACGAGGCGCAGCGGCTCTTTCGCAGGATCGACCCGGCCTGGCTCGCCGGCATTCTCCACGAGGCGCCGGGGGTGCTGGCCTCCCTCACGCAGGCTGCTTCGGGTGAGGGGGGCCAGGCTACCCGGCAGTGGCTCGTCCGCCTGAAGNGGGAGTTCCAGGTCCGGGGCGAGGCTCTCCCCGGGGACACCAGGGCGGAGATCGGGCGGGAAGTNGCCCGGGCTCAGGCTCACTACGCTCCTTCCCGGGAGGAGATGGCCTCCTTCATGGATGAGGCCGATCAGGCCATGATCGAGAGCTGGCTCTCCCGGGCCATTCGTGAGGGGGCTCCCCTGCCCGAGGTGGTGGAGGCNCTGAAGCAGTGGGGTGCGGAGCCCCAGGCCTTCCGCACCGCCCTGGACAGGNTGGCCCCCGGGGTTGTCCGGGCCCGCCGGTGGGAAGAATTGGAGGAGGTCTACCAGGCTCTTCCCGCCGGGGCGCTTCACGCCCGGGCTCATCTGGCGGTTCTNACCGTTCTGGCGGCTCGCCAGGGCTTTCTCGAACTGCCGGGGGGCGGCGGGGATCGTCTCGATATTGCCCTGGAGTTGTCGCCCACGGATTATTACGGGCTGCTGGCCAGGCGTCTCTCGGGACGGTCGGGGGAGCTCTCCGCATCGGGCACGCTTCTTTCGGGAGAGACCCTTTCGGGGGAAACGCCCTCGGGAGGGATGCTCTCGGGAGATCTGGAGCACGCCGCAGCGATCCTCGCTTCGGGTCAGCACGAGGTGGCGGGGAATCTGGCCATGGCGATCGCGCTGGATCCGGGCGAGGCAGAGCCGGCGCTGGCCCTGGCTTCGCAGTTTTCCCGTCTGGGTCACGCCTCGACGGCCCTGGGGCTGGCCCGCAGGGCCGTTGCCCGGGGGAATCTTCCTGTGGGGGAGCGCGAGATAGCCCTTCTCTATCCCAGGCCCTTCTCGGTGGAGATCGAGTCCGCCGCCGCCCAGGAGGGGGTTTCCGCAGCGGTCTTCTACGGACTCGTCCGGGAAGAGAGCCACTTCAATCCCCGTGCCCGCTCGCCCGTGGGCGCCCTGGGGCTTTCCCAGATTATGCCCGCCTCGGGGGACGATATCGCCCGCCGTATGGGCTGGCCGCAGCCGTTCAACCTGGAACGGGTTTCTACCAATCTGCAGATGGGTGCCTATTACCTGAACCTGCTGAAAACCATGGTTCCCGACAATCTGATTCTTCAGGTAGCATCGTACAACGCCGGGCCCGGTCGCGGCCGGGGGTGGCAGGCNCTCTTTGGCGATCTTCCGCCGGAGCTCCTGGTAGAGGCGATCCCCTTTGTGGAGACTCGCTGGTATCTCCGCAGAATCGCTGTCTCCTCGGCCTGGTATCAGTATCTCCTCGATGGCACCGACCCGGCCGAGATGCCTCTGCTCCGGTAGGAGCAGGCAGGGCTCTTTCCCGGCATCCCTAAGCCTGTTGCAATTTATGCCGATACATGAGTTCGGAGGGGTACGCGTGGAAGGAAGATCCAATAGCCGATCGGGCAGCATTATCACAGGTCTCTTTCTCGGGATTTCTGCTGCGCTGGTGGCGATGTTGCTGGTTATAACGATAGTCGATCCCGCTGGTGCCATAGCGGGCGGCTTTTCCGGGCCGGGGCGGCTGCTGTTCCGTTCGTTTCATCTTCTGGCNTGGTGGGTTCCTGCGTATCTGCTGNTTCTGGCGGGGCTGGCCCTGTCGGGAAAGTCCCTCACCTGGTGGGGTACGCTTCTGGTGAACCTTCTTCACATACCGGTCCTCACCGTGGCAACCATGGTGCGGCTTCTNGCGCAGGGGGGGATGATTCCCGGAGGCCCCGGGCCCGGAATACCCGCGCAGGGAGGGGTGCTGATCGATCTCTTGGTGGCGGGCTTCTCCCTCCGGGGGGCCCTCCTCGTGACGAGCCTTCTGCTGCTCTTCCAGGGAGTCGCCTATGTGCAGGTGTGGCTCTACGTGCGGCGCGTGACGGGAGCCGATCCCTCTTCCGTCGGGGAAGACACGGTCCGGTACCGGGCTGTGCTTCCCCCTCCTCCCGAACCGCAGGAGAGCCGCGAACCCCTTCGGGCTCGGGCAGAGGACCCGGGGGATTCCGATTCGGGGGAAAGCGATTCCGAAGAAGCTGTTTCGGGGGAGGGCGACGAGGCCCGAAGGATTCTTCTTGGTCCCCCTCCTTTTGTNGGAGGGGACGAGGAGGACTTTCCGCGTGCCCTGGGAGAACTCCGGCGGTGGGTCTCGCCCGAGGAAGAAAGAACGTATTCTGAGGCCCTTCCGGGAGAAGATCCGCCCCGGGGCGTTTCGCCCTTCGAGGCTGGCGAGGATCGGGAGGACGAAACCGGGGGAGAAGAGCCCATTGAACCGGAGAATCAGGAAGCGAGAGAGGAGTCGCCCCTCCTCCTCTTCCTCAGGAATCGCCGGCGCGCCCCTGTTCCCCCGGCGGCGGATGACGCTCTCGACCGTATCGAAGGCGAGCCCGATCAGGAGGAAGTCCCCTCCGGGTACCACTACAGNGCGTATGACCCCGGCGACGATTTCCTCCGGGAGGTCGCTCTCGAGTCTGACGCAGACGATGATGGCGCCTATGACGACACCGATGATGATAGCGCCTATAACGACAGCGCGGATGACAACGATGACGCCATCGCCCCTTCGACCAGGAAGAACACGACAGCGCGGATGACAACGATGACGCCATCGCCCGTATCGAAGAACCCTTCGACCAGGAGGAAGTGTTCGACCAGGAAGAGCCGTTCTACCAGGAAGAACCGGAAGAACACGACGAGGACCCGGAATTCGACCCCCTCTCCGCCCCGGGCACCGTCCCCGAGCGATCCNCCGGGGGACGCCGCTACTTCCTCCCCGTGGAGGGAGTGCTCCGGCAATACGGCGATGGCCGCTACTGGGAGATCGACGATAACACCCGCGACGCCGCCGAAGTTCTGCGGGTGACCCTGGAGGAGTTCGGAATCCGCGCCGAGGTGACGGGGATTCGCAAGGGTCCGGTGATCACCATGTTCGAGATACTCCCCGCTCCGGGGGTCAAACTCGCCAAGATCACCAACCTCTCGGACAACATCGCCCTCAGACTGGCCGCGTCCAGCGTCCGTATCGTGGCGCCCATCCCGGGAAAGCACGCCGTGGGTATCGAAATACCCAACCGNCAGCGCCACCTGGTCTCCTTTGCCGAGTTGCTCCTGGACGATGAGTTCTTCGGCGACGCCCTGACCATTCCCATCGCCCTGGGAAAGGATATCTCCGGCGAGGCCCAGATCGTGGATCTGGCAAAGACACCCCATCTTCTCATCGCCGGTGCCACGGGGAGCGGAAAATCGGTGTGCGTGAACTCCATCATCTGTTCCGTGCTCTACCGCCGTCCCCCCTCGGAGGTGAAACTCATCCTGATCGACCCCAAGATCGTGGAGTTGAAGTTCTATAACGACATTCCCCACCTGCTCACGCCGGTGATCACCGATCCCAAGCGGGCCTTCCAGGCGTTGCAATACCTGATCTACGAGATGGAGCGCCGCTACGCGCTCCTGGATAGCATGGGAGCCCGCGATATCGGGGGATACAACAGCAAGATCAAGCGCAAGAACATGGCCACCGAGAAACTCCCCTACATCGTGGTGATCATCGATGAGTTTGCCGATCTCATGTCCACCAGCGGCAAGGAGCTGGAAAGCACCGTGGCCCGTCTCACCGCCATGTCCCGGGCCGTGGGNATTCATCTGGTCCTTGCCACCCAGCGGCCCTCCACNGACGTGATCACGGGGCTGATCAAGGCGAANATTCCCGCCCGGATCGCCTTCATGGTGGCCAGCAAGGTGGACTCCCGNATCATCCTGGATTCCATGGGGGCAGAGAAGCTCCTCGGTCGGGGNGATATGCTCTATACCTCGGCGGCCGACCCCTTCCCCGTGCGNATGCAGGGGGCGTTTCTCTCGGAGGACGAGGTGGAACGGGTGGTGGTGGAGGTGAAGGAGTTCGGCGAGCCCGACTACATCGACGACGAGATCTTTATCGACGACGATGACGACGATCTGGAGACGGATGTCCTCGAGGACCCGCTCATGGAGCGGGCGATCGAGGTCGTCACCACCTCGCGGAAAGCCTCGGCGAGCTACCTCCAGCGACGCCTGAAGGTCGGGTACAACCGGGCCGCCCGAATGGTGGAGGAGATGGAGCGCATGGGGCTCGTGGGGCCCCAGAACGGCAGCAAGCCCCGGGAGATTATCTCCTCCTCGGGCTAGGGCCGGTCAGGGCTCGGAACCGTCCCGGGGCGCGTCGCCGGTTTCGGTGGTATCCTCTGCCTCGGGCAAGGTGTTGGAGTCGCGGTAGAGGAAGGTCTGGGTGTCCAGGCGNTTGCCCGTTTTTACGCAGCGCCAGGTAAAGGGCATGGTGTGGGCCCGGAAGACCCCCAGGAGCAGCACCGCCGTCACCGCGAGGGCGACAAACCAGAGATCGTTTCCTCCGTAGCGGACGATGGTTACCCCGCCAAAATAGAGGATCATGGCCGTGAGGGCATAGAAAAACGTGGCGAGCCGTTTTTTGTGGGCCTTCATGCCGTGACGNCGCTGGGAGAGGTTTACCAGGAGTATTCCGATAAAGATCCAGTAGAAGTAGTCGCTGGCGACCTGGGAGATCGTCCGGGATGTGAAGAGGTCCATAGATGGTAGAGGATACTAGAAGAATACCCTCTCCTCCGTCAAGGAAGGGCCTTTCCTGAATATTTCCGGTTGACACCGGAGCTCCTGTCCGTAGAATTGTCTGTCATGAGTGAGACCAAGATTCTTTTGTCGGAACGGGAAATCCCCCGCTACTGGTATAACATTGTGGCAGACATGCCCAATAAACCGCTTCCTCCCCTGCACCCCGCCACGGGAGAGCCCCTGACGCCGGATGCCCTGGAGCCGCTCTTCCCCTCGGGTCTGATCGAGCAGGAAATGAGCCAGGAGCGGTGGATCGAGATCCCGCCGGAAGTGCGCGACATCTACGCGCTCTGGCGTCCCACACCGCTCTTCCGGGCTCACCGTCTGGAAAAACTCCTGGATACCCCCGCGCGGATCTACTACAAGTACGAGGGGGTGAGCCCCGCCGGGTCTCACAAACCGAACACCGCCGTCCCCCAGGCCTGGTACAACCGTCAGGACGGGGTAAAGAAGATCACCACCGAGACCGGGGCCGGCCAGTGGGGCAGCGCCCTCTCCTTCGCCTGCGAGCTCTTTGGCATTCAGTGCGAAGTATACATGGTGCGTAGCAGCTATAACCAGAAGCCCTACCGGAAGCTCATGATGAACACCTGGAACGCCCAGGTCTATCCCTCTCCGTCGGATCGCACCGAGGCGGGCCGCAAAATCCTCGCCCAGGATCCCGATTCTCCCGGAAGTCTGGGAATCGCCATCTCCGAGGCCGTCGAGATGGCGGCAAAGAACGACGATGTGCGCTACTCCNTGGGGAGCGTTCTGAACCACGTCCTCCTTCACCAGACGATCATCGGCCAGGAGGCGCTGGTCCAGATGGAGATGGCCGGTCATTTCCCCGATATCGTGATCGGTCCCTTTGGGGGCGGTTCCAATTTTGCGGGTCTGGCCTTTCCCTTCCTGAAGCATCAGCTGGAAGGAAAGCAAACCCTCCGGGCCATCGCGGCCGAACCTGCGGCGTGTCCGAAGCTCTCCCGGGGGGTCTTCCGCTACGATTTTGGCGACACCGTGGGGATGACCCCGCTCCTTCCCATGTATACCCTGGGTCACGACTTCATCCCCCCGGCGATCCACGCCGGAGGCCTTCGCTACCACGGGGCAGGGGTGGTGGTGAGTCAGCTCCTGAAGGACAAGTTCATAGAGGCCCAGGCGGTGGATCAGGTGGAAAGCTTCGAGGCTGGTGTCTCCTTTGCCCGGACCGAGGGGATCATCCCCGCCCCCGAGGCAAACCACGGGATCGCCGTTGCTGTCCGGGAGGCCCTGAAGGCCCGCGAAGAAGGGGCTGCCAAGACGATCCTGATGAACCTCTCGGGGCACGGCAACTTCGACATGGCCTCCTACGAGGCCTATTTCAACGGCGGTCTGGAGCGGTTCGAGCTCTCCCAGGAAGAGATCAACCAGGCTGTGGCACGGATCAAGACCCCCGAAATCCCTCAATGAGGGATTCGGGAGAGCCGCTCCCGGGAGAGCCACTCCCGGGGGAGCGGCGCCGGTCAGGCCGCCTCGGCGGTCCGGTTATACCAGCGAACCTTCCATGAGCCGTCCCAGACGATCAGGTTGGTCGAGGCGTTCTTCAGAACGGTCTTCCCCGAACCGATCTCCCCTGCGCTGATGACTCCCAGAAGCGCGTTGATGAGCCCCCCGTGGGCAACGGCCAGAACCCGTTGCCCCGGGTTGGCCCTCCGTATCGCCTCGAGCGCTTCCAGGCCACGCTTTCGTACCTGATCCCACTCTTCGGCCCCCGGAATGGGCCCNTCGCCGAAGCGGCGGTACCGTTCAGCAATATCCATTCCCTCGGCGATGCCGTACTCCCGTTCCCGCAGGTTATGGTCCGTTGTAACGGGCCCGAGCGAGAGGACCTCCCCGATGATCTCTGCGGTTTCGATGGCGCGAATCATGGTGCTGGCGTAGAGCGCGTCCCAGCGTTCCTGTTGCAGCATCNCGGCTGCTGCCCTGGCCTGGTTCCGGCCGGTGTCATTCAGGGGAATATCGGTGCTGCCCTGGATCAGGGCACGGGCGTTCCAGTCGGTTTCTCCGTGACGGACGAGACATATTTCTGTAACCATGGGCCAAGCCTACCCAATTGAGCGGGAACGGGCAAGAGACCTGTCTGGAACAGNCTGGTCAGTGAGCGAGGATATCCCGGATGTCGTAGACTCCGGCGATATCATGGTCAGCGAAGAGTTCCGCCACCAGACCCCGTCGGTGGAGGTTGTCGAGATTCCTCTGGAGCTCCGTGATAACCCACCGGGGTGTGTCCAGAGAAAAGGCAAAATACATCCCCCGCCGGGCAATCTCCTGGACTGACTCAAAGATCCCGGGGGAAACCCCTGCCTGACGGCAGAGTATGACGAGGGAGAGTTTGCTGGTAGGTATAAGGTCGGCCCGGTTATGGAGAATTTTCAGGAAGGCGATTTCCTGGGTGGAAACCCGGTCGATTTCTTCCAGCAGGATCCCCCGCTCAAGGAGAAGCCGCTCGGGTGCGCCGTCGATATAGGTGGTGATCGTGTACTCCCTGGCGTCGTTGAGTTTCTCCAGGGAGATGGCGCGGTCGCGCCGTGCAAAGAGCTCGGTCTTGTGGATAAAAACAGGGCCAACCCACTGAAAAAGATCTTCCCGCTCGGTGGTTCTCATGGTGGTGAAGATGAGGCTCCGGGGCTGCTCCCGGGCCATGAAAAAGGCGCGGGCCCACGGGTGAAACCGGATATCTTCCCTGGTCTGGTCCGACCCCAGGCTCTTCAGGAGGAGTTCCAGGAGCTCCACCGATATCCCCCGGGCCTCACCGTCTTCGGTAAAATTGAAGGGGTTCCACTCCTCGGAGAAGATCGCGAAAGACGGAACAGAGTCCGGCGCGGGGAGGGGGCGGAAATGTTCTGCCCCCGCATCCTCCCGGGCTGGCAGTCCGACGAGAAGAAAAAGAAGACCCAGCCAGGCCAGCCGGTTTTTCCTCATCCTGACCCTCCACATATAGTATAGTTCCCGGCCGCCGGACTGTGCCAGGAGGGGGAGGGGAGCTCCGGGCCCGGGTCAAGCCCGGCTCTTCCCGGGAGAGGAACCCGGGAAGAGACCGCACAGGGCACGGTCATCCGGAACAGGATGTGGAGGGTCTAGAGCAGAACCGCCCCGATAATTCCCGCCACGATGAGCGGAATGTTGTAGTGCAGGAAGGTGGGCACGCAGGTGTCCCAGATGTGATCGTGCTGGCCGTCCACGTTCAGTCCTGCCGTGGGCCCCAGAGTGCTGTCCGAGGCGGGGGAGCCTGCGTCTCCCAGGGCGCCGGCAACGCCGATCAGGAGGATCGTGGCGGGCGTGCTGAAGCCGAGCGAAAGCGCCATGGGCACGTAGATCGCCGCGATGATGGGGATCGTTCCGAAGGATGTGCCCAGCCCCATGGTGATGAAGAGCCCGATCAGGATCATCACCGTGGCACCCATGAAACGGCTCCCTCCCAGCAGCACCCGGGCNCTCTCNACCAGGGGTTCCACGGCCCCGGTCTCGCGGATGACCGCTCCGTAGCCCGCTGCAACGAGCATTACAAAGGCGATAAAGCCCATCATGCCGATCCCGCTGTGGATCATCTCGTCGATATCGCTCCACTCGATGGCCCGGCCCAGGAGCATGATCGCCAGCCCTACCAGGGCTCCGATGTGGAGCGAACCCAGGGGGCTCACCTGGATAGCCAGAGCCGAGAGCGCTCCTGCCAGGGCAACCCAGTGTTTCGGGGTAAGCGAGNGAGCATCGCCGGCAGCCGGGGCATCCGAAGCCGATGAGTCCTGGTCTTCCCGGAGTTCTATCATCTNGTAGGACCGGGGCTTCCGGTAGGTGACAAAGATCGCCACCAGCAGTCCCGCTGCCATGGCTGCTCCCGCGATCCAGAGCACGTGCCAGATCTGGCCCTGCTCCACGGCGAGTCCGTTCTCTGCCATCTGGTCGCTGATAATCCCGTGGAAGATCCAGCCGTACCCCACGGGAAGGGCCACGTAGGGNGCTTTGAGGCCAAAGGTGAGGGCTGCCGCCACGGCTCTCCGGTCGATGGAGAGTTTATTCATCACCGCCAGGAGGGGCGGAACCAGAATCGGAATAAAGGCAATATGCACGGGGATCAGGTTCTGCGAGAGACAGGCCACNCCGGCGATGATGAGNAGCATGATCGTCGCCTTGCCCCGAACGGCCCGGACGATCTTGCCCGTGAGTATGCGGGCGATACCGGTCTTGTGAAGACTGGCAGCCAGCGCGCCCAGCAGAATGTAGCTCAGGGCCGTGCTCGAGTTTCCTCCCATTCCCCCGATGAGCGTACTCATCGTGCCGGTGAGGGACATCCCGGCCAGAATCCCGCCGGCCAGGGCGGAGACCACCAGCGAGAGCAGGACGTTGAGNTTGAGCAAACAGAGTGCCACCATGATAAGGAC
This sequence comes from Alkalispirochaeta alkalica DSM 8900, assembly GCF_000373545.1. GTDB lineage: Bacteria > Spirochaetota > Spirochaetia > DSM-27196 > Alkalispirochaetaceae > Alkalispirochaeta > Alkalispirochaeta alkalica. Next base: position 53,270 of record NZ_KB891758.1, on the reverse strand, counting down.
AGACAGAAAAACCGGATTTGTCAGCATAGATACCCCATTCGTGTGTTGATCGCTGCGCCTGCAGCGGCGCGAAAGTGTACCATGGAATTTAGGGNGCGGTACAGGGCCGATTCAGCGCTTCAGGACTTCAGCCTCCGCACTTCAGTACCCGCACCGGAGCTCTTCNGTANAGGGGCCAGCCCCGGAGAATCTTCCGGGACCGGCCGGCGACGACTACGACTTCGATGAGAACTGGCTCGCCTGATCCCTGATCTCGCTGAGTTCTTCTGCCAGATCGCGGATTCCCTCGTCCAGATCGACCATGCTCTTGCTGATCTCTTCTGCCCCCAGGGAGATCTCTTCCACGGCCCCCTTTACGGAGGTNCCGATCTCGGAGTTCTTCTGATCAAGCAGGGCNATCTGGCTGCTCTCATCCTGGATAAGACCGGACTGATCCTTGATCGTCTCGATCGCATCGCGGATCGAGAGAAAGGCCCTGGTCATCTCGGAAATNCCCCCCGAGAGCTCATCGATGGTGTGGACGATCTCCTCGAAGGANCCCGAGACATCCCGGGATGATTCCTGGACCTGGTCAAAGACGCTGCGCGCCTTGCCTACTACCTCCGAGAGGGCCTTCACCGAGGATACGCTCTCGCGAAGAGACTGGCTGATGGTCTTTGAGTTCTGCGAGGCCGTCTCGGCCAGTTTTCGGATCTCTTCGGCCACCACGGAGAACCCCTTGCCGTATTCCCCGGCGTGGGCAGCCTCGATGGCGGCATTCATGCTCAGCAGGTTCGTCTGNGAGGCGATGGTATTGATCATGCTCGAGGCGGCCATCATGTCGCTGGTCATGGTGATCAGCGCAGCTACCTGGGTGTCTATCCCGNCAAAGTCCTGGTGGCTCTGATCAACCAGGTCCGCGAGCTCCTTCATACCCTCCATCTTCTGCTCTGCCGTGTCCCGNATCGATTGGGTCCGGTTGTTGATCTCCTCNGTGGCTGTGGAGGTCTCCTCGATCGCTGCGACCTGACTGTCCACCTGGCCCCGCATCTGGTTCGCTGCATCTTTCATGGTCCGGACGGCGGCCACGCTCTCCTCNATGTTCTGGTGGAGATGAGCCATGCCCTGACCCACGGAGGAGATGTTCGCCCGGATCTGCTGGATCGCCGCTGTGGTCTGGGTGGAGTTGGCTGCTACGCGGCTCATGTCGTGGTCGGTCTTGCCCAGGGCCGAGCTGATTCCTTCGATGGTCTGCTGAAGCTTTGTCATGAACCGGTTGAAGGCCTTTGCCAGGTCCCCCACCTCATCGCGGCGTTTCAGGCGGATGCGCTCGCTCAGATCGGCCTCTTTTCCCGCGATCCGGCTGAGCTGATTGGAAACCGCCGTGATCGGAGCCACCACGACGCGGTTGCTCACGGTCATCACCATGGTNGTGATGAGGACCAGTGTNGCCAGCAACAGCAGGAGGCTCATGAGGCGGATCGCCCGAATATCGCCGTAGGCCTCTTCCAGGGGAACGGCGATCCCGAAACGGTAGGGNACCAGGTCAAGATCCCGGNAAAAGATGGCCAGATCCCGGGACTGGTCCTGCAGGAGCGCGGGCACCTCGCTGAAGGGGGCCTGCACAACNCCGGGGTCCGGGTGNTACAGAACCGTTTCATTTTGCAGGTCCAGAAGAAAGGGAAAAGAGTTTTCCGTGGTGCGGATATCGGCGAGCAGTTCCGGGAGAAAATCCAGNGTCCAGTCGATCGAGACTACCCCGAGAAAGGTCTGGTCCTCCCGGTAGATCGGAGCGGCGATGGTGATGAAGGTCTGACCCGAGGTCTCNTCGTAGTAGGGGTNGGTCATGGTGAGAATGCCCTCGGGGTTCCGGTCGGGTGTGGCCTGGAGGTACCAGTCGTGGCTGTGATAGTCGTATTCGGGGGTGGAGTATTCCCAGGTGACCTCCACCATCTCGCCGTCGCGATAACTGTAGGGGCCGAACCAGGTCTCCCCGGGAATCACCTCCGGTTCGAACCAGAGGCCGTAGCCGAAGACGTGGGGCGAGGTACGGACAGAACCGGCCAGGAAGGACCCGATCTGTTCGGTCAGGGCTCCGGTTCCCCCGTCCCGGGCTGTGGCGGCCAGGACAGGCCCCGAGGCAGCGATGGATTGCCCCACGGCCTGGATGAGGCCCACGGCGTGGTCCATCTGCCCGGCGTAGCCACTGGTTTGTTCCTGGTAGTACTCCCGGCGCTGGTTCAGGACGCGCCTTCCCAGGAGGATGTCACCGGTGTAGAAGCTCACCGCCATGAAGACGAGAAGCGCGATAACCAGGGGGATCATCAGTTTCTTTCCGAGCCGGTTCGTTCGTATTCGCACGCCTGCTCTCCTCTTATTACATTGCTGTTTTCTGCCCGTCAGTACATCACGTTCAGTACATTACCGTCAGTATAAGAGATTGAGCGGTGCCCCTTCCAGGAAATCATCTTCCCGAAGGGGCATTGTCGGAGGGGGGACGATTGCCCGGGTATCCCCCTAGACGTTGAAACGGATGTTCAGGATATCTCCGTCCTTGACGGGGTACTCCTTGCCCTCCAGGCGGAAGAGGCCCTTCTGTTTTACCCCCTGTTCGGAACCGCTCTCCAGAAGATCGGTGTAGTTAAAGCATTCGGCCCTGATAAAGCCCTTGGCCAGGTCGGAGTGGATCGCTCCCGCCGCTTCCTGGGCGTTCTGGCCCCGACGGATCGTCCAGGCCCGGACCTCGTCTTCCCCGACGGTGAAAAAGCTGATGTATCCCAGCATGCGGTAGGCGAAGGCGGTCAGACGGTTTCGGGCAGACTCGGATATCCCGATATCCTCCATGAAGGCCCGGGCGTCGTCGGCGTCCATGCGGGAGAGTTCCATCTCGAAGTTTCCGGCGAACTCGATTACGGGATAACGCTCCTGAAGTTTCTCAACCAGGGGCTGATGTTGTCCGTACTGATCCTCGTCGGAGTTCAGTACCAGCAGAACCTGTTTGGCCGTGAGGAAGCGGAAGCCGCTGATGAGCAGCAGCTCGTCGGGGGTGAACTCCATATCCCGGACGGCGCCCCCCTGATCGAGCTGTTCCACCAGGCGGTGCATCACCTTCTCCTCGGCCTGGGAGCGGGGCGTCTTGCGTCCGCGCTTGTGGTCCGCCTCGATCCGTTCCAGCCGCCGTTCGGCGATCATCTGATCCGAGAGGATCAGCTCGGCCTCGATCGTTTCCAGATCCCGCAGGGGGCTAGCCGTTCCCCAGGTCTCGTCCAGGGTGGGGTTGGAAAAATTGCGGAGAACCAAAAGAAGGGCGTCGGCGTTTTTGACCATGGTCATGCCTTCGCCCGAGAAGATCCCCGCCGTGTCGGTCCCCTGGGTTCCGCTGACAAAGTCGATAAACTCCGTGGTGGCGAAGATCGTTCGCTTGGGCTGGTAGAGTTCCGAGAGTTTGTCCACCCGGGGGTCCCCCACATCCACCACCGCCACGTTGGGCTCAACCTTTCCCGAGGCGTACTCGGCCACTTCTGCTTCCTGGCCCGTCAGGGCGTTAAAAATTGTGGTCTTTCCTGCCTTGGGAAGACCGACGATTCCGATATTCATGTTCCCCGAGTATGCCCGAAAGAGCCCGCCCCGGCAACGGCTGATGCTCCCGGCAACGCTTGAAAGCGTCTGGACCGAAAGGATCCCGGAACCACGAGGTTTCTGGAAAATCTCTTCTCCAGGTATTATTGTTGATACCGTGCTGTACCGGAACATACTGGCCGTGGTAAACCCCGCAGCGGGAACGGCCGGAGACACCACCAGGATCAGGGCGCTCCTCACGGGGGAACTGGCCGCTCCCGGACGGAGGGTGATCATTCACGAGACCTCGGCCTCGGAAGACCTGCCGGGGNTNGTGAGAGAGGCCTGCAGCGACGGGGTCTCCCTGGTCGTNGCCTGCGGNGGCGACGGTACCGTGGGGAGTGTCGTGAACGGCCTGGTCGGCACGGGGGCGGTGCTGGGAATCCTGCCTGCCGGCACGGGGAACGGTCTTGCCCGTGCCCTGGGTATTCCCCTTCGTCCCGAGGCCGCCGTGGCGTTGCTGGCTGCGGCTGTCGAGGGGGCGCCCGTCGCAACAACGCGGGCGGTGGACACCTTTTCCGTGGAGGGGCGGCATTTTGTGCTGAACCTGAGCGTGGGTATCAGCGCACGGTCCATGGAGGAGACCCCCCCGCAGGATAAAAAGCGTTTTGGTCTCCTGGCATATCTCTGGCGGATCGTCGGTCATGTTCTGGGGGGGCGTTCCTGCCGGTACCATCTGGTGATGGACAGTTATTCACGCCGGGTGGAGGCCACGGAACTCATCGTCTCCAGTGGAACCCTTCTGGATCACCTTCCCAACGTTCTGGGCCCTGCCGGGACCTTCTGCGACGGCTTTCTTGAGGTCTATGTGGTGAACGGGCGTTCCCTGATCGACTATGTCGAGATCTGCCTGAGGATTCTCCTTCGTCACAAGGCCCGGGAGGGGCGCTTTACCCATTACCGGGTGGGGGACCGGCTCCTCCTGGAGGCCGAACGGAAGCCCCAGCCCGTTCAGGGCGACGGCGAGGTCTTCGCCTGGACTCCCGTTGAGCTTCAGGTTCATCGGGGAATTCTGCCCCTGATCGTGCCCCGCCGCGAGGGAGCCGCCGGGGACGATACTTCTTGAAACGAAGAATCCTTCTCCCCTATTATCTCCTTCTATGGTTTCAGCGCTGGCTGCGGTAACGCTTTTTTTTCTCTGGATCATCTTCGTGGGGTCCCTCGCCCTGGCCGATAGCATCGCCGGGGGGGTGATCGTTCTGGTGAGCCTCTTCCTCTTTCGCCGCAGCCGGGGGCCTTCCTGGTTTCCCCGGTGCAGCGAGAACCGCCGCAGTCCCGGGGCGCTCCTGAAGAATGTGCTGGCGGGTCTTCTCTTTATGCCCGTCTTCGCCGGGAAGATCCTTCTCTCGGGTCTCCAGATAACCTTCCTGGCGCTTCAACCCTCGATCACCCTCTGGCCGGGGATCGTTCGCGTTCGTACCGCTCTCCCGGGGATGAGTGGCGTGGCGGCCCTGGCAAACACGATCACCCTCACGCCGGGGACACTCTCCCTGGACTACGTCGAGGAGGAGGACGCGCTCTTCATTCACTGGATCGACGTGTCGGAGTACGACGCAACGACCCTGGATCAGCAGGTAACCGGGGGACTTCGTCCCTGGATCCGGAGGATTCTGGAGTGATTGCTCTCGTCCTGGTCCTGCTGTGCCTGTGCAGTCTCGCCTGCCTGGGCCGTGTTCTCCGGGGGCCGACCCTGCTCGACAGGATCGCTGCGGGCGACGCCATCGGCATGATGCTCGTGGTGGCCCTGGTTCTTCTCTCCCTGCTTATGGAGCGGGCGATCTTTCTCGATATCGCCCTGGTCTACGGGCTCCTGCTCTTTGCCGATCTTCTGGTGATTGCCCGTGCCCTCGAGGAAAAAGTGCCCTCCCCGCCGGAGAGCGACCGGGACGGGGGGGCTGGTGACGGGCATTCCGGGGGAGCGCCCCTGGGGGAGGGGAGCGCCCCGTGATGCTCGATCAGCTCTTGCGTGGCCTGAGTTTTCTCGCCCTGGCGGCGGGATCGTTTTTCGTTTTTGCCATGACCGTGGGTATGTGGCGTTTTCCCGACGCCTTCACGCGGCTCCACGCGGGGACCAAGGGGCTCACCATCGGGGCAGGACTGATCGTCCTGGGGGCAGCTCTGGCCGCTCCCTCGGTGCTCTTTGGTTTGCGTATCGCCGTGATCTTTCTCTTTCTCATGATCACCAACCCCATCGCGACCCAGGCGATCGCCCGGGCCAACTATCGGATCGACCGTTCCCGGCGCCACCTGGTCCTGGACGAGTATCAGGAGCTGCGCGATGCCCGGGAGCTCTCTGATTCCCCGGGGCTCTCTGATTCCCCGGAGCACTGCGATTCCCCGGAGCCTCACAATGACTAGCCTGCTTCTGGAGGTCTCCTATGTTCTTCTTCTCGCCGGCGCTGTGGTCAGCGCCGCAGCGGCGGTCCTCCTGAAGGCGCCCCTGGCCTCGGTCATTCTTCTCTCGGTCTTCAGCGTCTTCTCCACCCTCCTCTTTGCCATGCTCCAGGCCGTTGATGTGGCCATGGCTGAGGCGGTGATCGGCGCGGGGCTCATGACCGCGCTCTTTGTGACGGCTCTGAATCGCACGGGGGGTGTCCGGTGACCGGGCCCCGGGATCTGGGGCGCACTATCGTCGCTGCGATCCTCTCGGTGGTCGCGGCGGGGAGTGGGCTGGTGGCGATTCTCCGGGAGGGCCAGGGGCGTCCCTTTGGGGGGTTTCTGGAGGAAGGGGTCGGCGCCACGGGGAGCATCAACATTCCTGCGGCAATTCTCATGGACTACCGCGCCTTCGATACCCTGGGAGAGGCCTCGGTGATCTTCGGATCGGCTCTGGTGATCGCCGCCATTCTGGGGACGCCCCGCTTTGCCCGGAAGGACCAGCCCCTGGGTGTGCTCTCGCGCAGGGCGCTGGTCTATCTGCTCCCGCTCTTCCTGATCTTCCCCTCCTACGTGATAACCAACGGNCATCGCTCGCCCGGAGGAGGGTTCCAGGGAGGGGTGAGNATCGCCGTTCTGGTCATTCTCCTCCACGTGGCCTTCGGGCACCGCTTTGCCCTCCAGCGGGTTCCCCTGCGGTTTCTGGGATTCCTGGAATACCTGGGCGCGCTGGCCTTTCTTGCCACGGGAATCCTGGGGATTCTCCTGGGGTCGTCCTTCCTCGCCAACGCGGTCGCGGGATTTCCCCTGGGGACTCCGGGAACGCTTCTCAGCGGGGGGATCATCCCGGTGCTGAACATTGTGGTGGGGTGCAAGGTGGCCGCCGGGCTCAGCGCGATCTATTGCTACCTTGCCGGGGAGGGCGACTAGTGGTTTCCGATATCCAGACGCTGACCCTCCTTGCGGCGGGGGTGATCTTTGCCGTGGGGCTTTTCGGCCTCCTTGTTCACCGCGATCTGATCAATATCTGCATCTCCATGAGNGTCATGGAGTCATCCCTGGTGATCGTCCTCGCAGCTCTGGCCTGGGTTCCCGGGGGTGCGGCGCCCATTCTGGAGGGCCCCCTTGGGGAGCTCCCGGCCGGGGCCTTTGTGGATCCCCTGCCGCACGCCCTGGCCCTGACGGCGATCGTCATCGGGGCGGGNCTTCTGGCGATAGCCCTGGCCCTCTCGGTTGTCTTGTACCGGCGCTTCGGCACCACCGACCTCTCCCGGATTTNTCGGGAAATTCACCGGCAGGAGGAGTAGCCCGTGGAACATCTTCCCCTGCTGATCGTGATTATTCCTCTGGGAATGGCGTTCCTCCTCGCCCTGGCTGACCTGGCCGCTCCCCGCGCCCGGGGGGTGGTTCTCGCGGCGGGGCTGGCGGCGCAGAGTGGTTCGGTTTTCCTGCTGGCCCGGGAGGTCGCCCTGCGGGGGCTGGTTCTCTACACTCCCGGGGGATGGCTTCCTCCCCGGGGGATCCTCCTGGNGGCTGACGCGGGGACGGTCCTGCTGGCGGGAATCGTTCTCTCGGGCTTTGTGGCTGTCTCGATCTTCTCCCTGAGCTCCCGGGGGGGCTCTTCCCTGGCGGGGAAGTTCTTCCCCCTCCTGTGTCTGTATACGAGCGCGCTCAACGGTATTCTNGTGGCGGCGGACCTCTTTAATCTCTTTGTCTTCCTGGAGCTGGCCACGGTTTCCACGGTCGGGCTGATCGGCATGAAGGGGCGCCCGGGGAACGCCGCTGCGGCCCTGACCTACCTGATTATGGCCTCCTTCAGCAGCGTCCTCTTTCTTCTCGCCCTGGTTGTGATCTATCGGGCCACGGGAACGCTCTCGCTTCCCCTGGCAGCCCGGGTTCTGCCATCCCTGGCAGGACAAACCCGGGCGGTGCTGGCGGTGACGCTGGTGGTCTCCCTGGGGATAAAGATCGGCCTGGTGCCGCTCCACCTGTGGCAGGCCCGGGCGTACCAGGCCGCAGGAAGCACTGCGGCGGGATTCCTCTCGGCCTGCGGCATGAAGGTCTATCTGGCTGCCCTGATCCGTCTTCTCTGGGGGCTCCTGCAGGCACCGCTCCTGGTGCCCGCTCTCTTCCCTGTGCTCCTCTGGGCGGGGATGATCAACATCATTCTGGGGCACCTCATGGCCCTCTTCGAGGGCGAGCTGAAACGGTTCTGNGCCTTTTCCAGCGTGGCCCACGCGGGGTACATCTTTCTGAGTCTGGGCGCGGCGGGAATGGCCAGTGGTTCCCCCGGCGGGGCTTCTCTCGCCACAGCCGGCATCGCTGCGGCCCTCTACCACGCCGTGAATCACAGCGCCATGAAGAGCGCTCTCTTCTGGTCCTGTCGCAGCTTCATGGCTGGCGCGGGAACAACGCGAATCGCCGATCTCTCCGGCCGGGGGGGCGCTGCACCCCTGGCGTTTATCGCCTTTCTGGGGGCGGCGNCGGCCCTGATCGGCCTGCCGCCAACGGGAGGNTTTGCCTCGAAGTGGCAGGTCGCAGCGGTCCAGCCAGGTTTGATGCCGCTNCTGGTGATCGCCCTGGGAACGGTGATCTCCCTGGTCTATTACACGCGGATCGCCCTGATTCTGGCTGGCCCCGGAAAACCCGNAGGACTCGCGCATCCCCGAAGTTCCGGCAGTTCCNGCGGGTCCGGCACGCTCCCGAAGGGGGCGCGCCCTGCTTCCCCGCTCCGGGTGCCATCTGCCCCCGGAACGGTGCCAGCGGCGGTTCTGGTCCTGATTCTGGCGGGGCTGGCCCTCTCCACGGGCGTCCTGGAAGGGTGGATCATNCCCTTTCTGGAGGAGGCGAGCCGGGCCTTCATCGCCACAGCCCCGAACCTCGATGCGGCGCTTGAGGCAGCTCGTGCAGCTGCGAGAGGAGGCACCCCGTGAAGCCGGTCTTTTCCTGGACCTGGACGGTACCGACGGGCATGGAAGCNTCGGTGCTGCTGCTCTTCTGCTTTGCCGGTACGGTGAGTCTTTTGCTGCTCTTTCTTCAGGGACACCACCGGGCGCTCCTGCCGGGGCTGGTCCACGCGGGAGGGGGGCTCCTGGCCGCCCTGAGCGGTGATCTGATAACGCTCCTCGTGGCCTGGGAGATCCTCACCTTCTCGGCCTTCGTCCTTCTTCTGCAGACCGGAACCGGGGAATCCCGCCGGGCTGCTTCTCTCTATCTCCTTGTCCAGATCACGGCAGCGTCCCTCTACTTTGTGGCGGCCCTGCTTCATTTTACCGAAGCAGGAACGCTCTGCACCGCCAGCCTCGGCCCGGAAGGGCTGGTCCCGGCGGCACAACCCTTCATGGCGCTGGCGGTACTGATAAAGACGGCGGGAGTTCCCCTGCACGGCTGGCTTGTCCGGGCCTATCCCGTGGCGCCCCTCGCCGTAACGCCCCTGCTCTCGGCCTTCACCACCAAGGTGGGGGTCCTCACGGCGGCCCGGCTGGTGCGATTTTCTCCCGGCGGGGTTCCGGTCCTCGCCTGGATCGGAGCTCTCACGGCCCTGATCGCCGTGGTGCTGGCGCTTCGGCAGCGTCAGGTGCGGCACCTCCTGAGCTACCACCTGATCAGCCAGGTCGGGTACATGACCGCCGCCGTGGGAATGGCCGGTATCGCCGATACCGCCCTCCGGGCCGGGCTCTTTCACCTGGTAACCCATACCCTCTATAAAGCGCTGCTCTTCATGGTCGCCGCCGAAGCGGCGCGATCCTTCGCCGGCCCCCGGGGAGAACCCCAGGAGGATCTCTCCCGCATGGGCGGTCTCGCCCGAAAACGGCCGATCCTCTGCCTGCTGGGAGTGATCGGTGCTGCCGCGATCTCGGGGGTCCCCTTTACCAGCGGCTACGCCAGCAAGGAACTCCTGAAATACGCCGTTGGCCAGGGCGTGCCGGGGGTGCTCCTTCAGCTTGCCTCGGCTGGAACGGGCCTCTCTTTTCTGAAATTTCTCTGGATGATCTTCTGGGCTCCCGGNAAAGACCCCGTCACCATTGCTCCGAGGGGAGCCCGGGCGCTCNCCCTGATCCCCGCCGTGCTCGTTGCCACCGTAACGGTTCTGATCGGCCTGCACCCCGCCCTGGTCCCGGGAATCGAGAGCTGGAGGGGGTTTTCGGGCTCCTCCATAGGGGCGGCCCTGCTTCCCCTGGGTGGATCGCTTCTGTTGTGGGGAGGATTCAGGAAGAAACTGGTTGCCCCATCGGGACCGGCCCCCGTATCGTCCGGTGCTGGTGCCATGCGCGACAGATCGGCCCGGAGTATCCCTGCTCTGACCTCAGAAATGCTGGCCCGGCAGACTCAGCAGCTGGCCCGGCAGTTCACGGCCTTCCACCGGGGAGGCCCCCAGTTTCAGCTCTTTCTCGCCCTGGCCGCGGTACTCTCGCTGGGCGTGCTCCTGACGGCGCTCTGAAAACGCTGCTCTGACACCACCCTGAGAACCCCTCCCGGGCGCGGAATACATCCGCCCTCCCGGGAGAGACCCGGCCCGGAATACACCCGGACCCTCAGGCCCGCTGCAAAACCGCCAGAAGCTCCCCGGAATCCCGCGCTTCGAGCAATTTCCGGCGCACCCTGCGGTGTTTCAGCAACCTGCCGATCTCGCTCAAAAACCTGATATGAGGACCCGTCATCTCGTGGGGGGAAAGAGTCATGATAAAAATCTGCGAGAGGGAACCATCCACACTCTGGCAATCGAGCGGCCTCTCGGTCACCACCACCGCCGCCAGAAGCTCCTTCACCGCAGCAGTCTTTGCATGGGGAATCGCGATACCGTGCTGCATCCCCGCAGTAAGATGCTGCTGATTCTCCCGAAGGTCGCGCCGGGCCAGCTCGAGATCGAGCACCTTCCCCGTCGCATCGAGGAGACGAAGCAACTCCTCCACAACCTCCTCAAGAGAATCGGCCCTGTACCCCGGTTCTACCAGGGACTCGTTCAGTACATCGAAGAGCACGCCCCGAGTATACCCGGAAAAGCCCCGGGAGGATACCCGCACACCCGCCGAACACCCCCCGGACCGGANCATCAAAAGGGGGCNCAGCCCCCCCGCTTCAGCCCGGCTGGTTCGCCCCGGCTTTTCCGGCTCTGTCGCCGCCGCCGGGCCGGGGCGGCCGGTCTTCCGCTCCCCCCGGATCAGCTGGCGCTANCGCGTCGGGGCCCCTTACATCCGGGCCTTCAGAACCTCGTTAATCGCCTTTTCGATCGCCTCGTAGAGTTCGCGCTCGTCGGCCAGATCGGTCTTAACCTCGAAAAACATCATCTTTCCCGAAAGAACCTTCTCCTTCGCGTCAAACTTGAAGTTTACCCCGATCTCGTTGGTAACCGGGGCACCCTTCCGCTTTGCCATCTGGGGNCCTTCTTTTACCGTAATAAGAGAACTTTTTGAAACTTTCTTCAGTTCGAAACCCATTTTTCACTCCCTCAATAATAAGATTATACCAGTATAATAGCTTGCGCGTGATTTATACAAGAACCAATGAAAAACTGTTTTTTGTATCATCTCCCCCGGGGCGACAGCCTGGGGGAAAGTTTTCTGGCTATGCTTGTTCCGAAGAGGGAAAGACAGGTATAAATAACCCATGAATCACCTTCTTTCGCAGCAACCCATTAAAACCGATTCATCCAACTGGTTCGCCTCAAACACCATGACAGAGCGATTTCCCAACATTGTGGATGCCGTGGTTCGGGCAAACCCCGCCTTTCCCTCCCGGATTAAAAGGAGACTGCAGGAGCTCTCCCGGGGCATGCAGGAAAACAGCAGAATCCCGCCCCTGACCGACCCCGCCTTCGACAAGGATCAGTGGGACCTTCTGTGGCGACCCTTCCGGGGGCAGCGCTGGCAGGAAACGCAGTGGTTCTTCGCCGAAACCTGGGCCTACCGTCTCCTGCTGGAGGCCTGCGACTACTTTTCCACCCTGAAAGACCCCTTCGCGCCCCTGAAAGAGGAAGAACTNCAGCGGGGAGACGCCTTCTGGCCCATCCTGGCAGCGGCAGAAGCCCGAACAACCGGGGGAGCTCCCGGGACCACCGGCGATGAGCTCCTCCAGGCCCTCTACCTCTCCCTCTGGGGGAACCGCGCCGACCTGAGCTTCAGCGGCGGCGCAGCCCTGGACGCAGCGGGAGCAGGGCAGGGGCACCTGGTGCTTCGGGAGGAGCAGCGGGCTCTGGAACATCTCCTCTCCCTGAAGGGTACTCCCGGGGAGCAGGCAACCCCGGGCCGGGAGGTCCATCTGGTCATGGATAATACCGGNTCGGAACTGGCCGGTGACATGGTGCTCTGCCTGGCCCTGCAACGGCTTCTGGGCGTTTCCCTGGTGCTGCACCTCAAGCTGTACCCCACCTACGTGAGCGACACCACCGTGGCAGACCTGGCGCGCTTCCTCGAGGTCGCAGCGCTCCANCCCCGCCAGGAGGTTCGCACCTGCGCCGCCGCCTTTGCCTCGGCCCTGGAGGAGGGCACACTGCGGCTCGCCCCGGACGACTTCTGGTGCCAGCCTCGCTTTCTCGACGATGCGCCTCCCCGCATCGGGGAAGCGCTGGAAGGGGCCGGCCTGGTGATCTTCAAGGGAGACCTCAACTATCGCCGGGTCTTTCATGATACCCTGTGGTCACCGGAGACGCCCCTGGAAGAGGCTGCCGGCAGGAAGCCGGGCACTCCCTGGCTCTTTCTGCGGACCATAAAGAGCGACTGCCTCGCCGGGGTATCCCGGGAACGGTGTCAGGTCCTTCAGGAAGAGGACCCCCGGTGGCGGACCAGCGGAGCCTGGGGGCTCCTGCAGGTCTTCTGAAGCGAAGTGCCTGCAACAGATTTCCNGAAGCAGAGCCGCCCCGCCAGGGAGAACCCCGGCAGGGGCGGCCAGTACCAGGAGGCTGCGGTGCCAGCTCCTGGAACCAGTACAGGGGGAGCCTATGAAAACCGGCGACGTCCACGATAAAGACATAGAGGATATCCTGGCGGCCTCGGAGAAGATCGTCTTCTTTGGCGGGGCCGGTGTCTCCACCGAGAGCGGAATCCCCGACTTCCGCTCCAGTCGGGGCGGGGCGCGGGGGCTTTATCGGGGCTACGCGCCGGAGGAACTNCTGAGTGCCTCCATGCTGCGGGAGCAGCCCGAGATATTTTTTTCCTACTACCGCCAGAACCTCCTGCACCCCCAGGCCCGGCCCAACCGGGCCCACCAGATTCTGGCGTCCTGGGAGGCCCAGGGTAAAGTCCTGTCTGTGGTAACCCAGAACATCGACGGCCTTCACCAGGCTGCGGGGAGCAAAACTGTCTGGGAACTGCACGGATCGGTTCACCGCAACAGCTGCTGCTCCTGCGGAAAATCTTTTGGCCTCAAAGAGATTATCCAGAGCACCGGCGTCGTTCCCCGGTGCGATCGCTGCGGCGGGATGGTCCGCCCCCGGGTGGTGCTCTACGGAGAACATCTCGATCAGGCCGTGGTGGAAGGGGCCTCCCGGGCGATCTCCCGGGCCGAGGTTCTGATCGTCGGGGGNAGTTCCCTGGTGGTGCACCCCGCAGCGGGGCTCCTTCACCAGTACCGNGGGGACTGCCTCATCATCGTGAATCGCGATGAGACCCCCTGGGACACCCGGGCCCGGAGGGTCNTNCGGGGCTCCATNGGTGATGTTCTGGAGGGGCTCGCCCGGAAAGGGTGATTCCCGCACCGTTTCCCTTGATTAATTACTTTCAACACTATACATTTTTTGCACATGAAGCATTTTACCAGCAAGCAGCGGGAGATCGCGGGAAAACTCCAGGAGAACTTCACCGGAGGGAACTGGTCGAACTGGCGCTGGCACATAAAGCACTCCATCACCGACCTCGACTCCTTCGAGGCCGTCTCGGGCATTACCTTCTCCCGGGAGGAACGGGAGTCTCTCCAGAAGACGATCGAGACCTTCCCCCTCTCGATCACGCCCTATTATCTCTCCCTGATCGACGTGACGGACTGGCAGAACGACCCCGTCATGAAACAGGCCTTCCCCGACGCGCGGGAGCTGGTCCGCCAGGACTACGAGATGGCCGACCCCCTCTCGGAAGATACGGACAGCCCCGTACCGGCCATCACGCACCGCTACCCCGACAGGGTGCTCTTCCACGTCAGCAACAGCTGCTCCATGTACTGCCGACACTGCACGCGCAAGCGCAAGGTGGGAGACCGTGATTCCATTCCCACCAGAGACATCCTCTCGCAGGGCATCGCCTACCTGCGCGACCACGGGGAGATTCGCGATGTTCTCCTCTCGGGGGGCGATCCCCTGATGCTCTCCGATTCCTACCTGGAGTGGATCCTGGAGCAGATTCGCGAGATCAGCCACATCGAGATAATCAGGATCGGTACGCGCATGCCCGTGGTTCTGCCCTACCGGATCACCGATGAGCTGGTGGATACGCTCAAACGCTTCCAGCCCCTCTACGTGAACACCCATTTTAACCACCCCCGGGAGGTGACGGGTTCGTCCAGGGCGGCCCTCAAGCGCCTGGCCGATGGGGGGATACCCCTGGGAAACCAGACGGTACTCCTGCGGGACGTCAACGACTGTCCCCGCATACAGAAGACCCTGGTTCAGAAGATGCTCCAGAACCGGGTGCGGCCCTATTACCTCTACCAGTGCGATCTCTCGGAGGGGCTCACCCATTTTCGCACACCCGTGAGCAAGGGCATCGAGATCATGGAGAGCCTTCGGGGCCACACCAGCGGCCTCGCCGTGCCCACCTACGTGGTGGACGCCCCCGGGGGAGGGGGGAAGATCCCGGTTGCTCCAAACTATCTGGTCTCCTACTCTCCCTCCAAGGTGGTGCTGCGAAACTTCGAGGGGGTGATCACCACCTACCGGGAGCCCTCGGAGTACCCCCATACCTACTGCAATCGCGACTGCGACAGCTGCCACCTCCAACTGAAGCTCGACGAGGCCCGGGAAAACAACGCCACGGGGATCACCCAACTCCTCTCGGACGAGGACGACGTCTATACCCTGGTCCCCGAGAACACCACCCGCATATCCCGCCGCCAGGAAGAGGAGGCAGAATGAGCGATATCGAGGAACGGATAGGCCGTTCCCGGCTGCACCACGGAANCGGGAGCGACCGCATCTATCTCATGGAGTACCACGCCTCCGATCGGGATCTCCTCTGGAAGCGGATCGGGGAACTCCAGGAAGAACGGGGGTACGGGAAGCACTTTTTTATCCTCCCCCAGGGAGAGGCTCCCTTTTTTCTGGCCCGGGGCTACCGCCTGGAAGCGACGATCCCGGGTTACTTTCGGGGCAAAGANGCGGCGATGATTCTGGTCAGATATTTTTCTCCCGCCCGGGAGGTCCTCTCCCGGAGCGAGCGGGAACTGCTCGAGGTCTGTGCCTCCTGGTCGGCCTGTGAGTCATCGCGAGGGTCGGAGTCTCCCCACGGGTCAGATTCCCTCCGAGGTTCAGGGTCAGAGTCAGGGGCAGGGCCAGNGCGAGGGAGCGAAGGTCCGGCTTCTGCTTCGGCCCGGATCCGGCGGGCCCGACCCGACGATATCCCCGCCCTGGCGGGGCTCTACGCCCGAACCTTTCAGAGCTATCCCTTTCCTATAGACTCGCCGGACTATCTGGCCCGGACCATGGAGAACGACGTGGACTATTATCTTGTCCCGGCTCCCGCCGATAGTCCTCATCCTCTGGCGGCGGCGGCCTCGGCGGAGAAGCACCCCGGACGGAAGAGCGCCG
Organism: Alkalispirochaeta alkalica DSM 8900; assembly: GCF_000373545.1. Classification (GTDB taxonomy): domain Bacteria; phylum Spirochaetota; class Spirochaetia; order DSM-27196; family Alkalispirochaetaceae; genus Alkalispirochaeta; species Alkalispirochaeta alkalica. The sequence goes on along the minus strand of NZ_KB891758.1, from coordinate 37,564 downwards.
AGATGACCGATTTCGCCGTAGATCCCGCCTTTCGGGGCGCAGGGCTGGCGGGGGCCCTTCTCTCCGCCATGGAGGAGGCCCTGCTCCGGCAGGAGTACCGGTGCTTTTACACCATCGCCCGGCTCTCCCAGCCCGCAATGAACCGGACTTTCTTCAGGGCAGGGTATCGCTACGGGGGAACTCTCGTGAAAAACACCCAGATCGGGGGGAGCCTGGAGAGCATGAACGTCTGGTACAAACCGGCCCCGAGGGTCTCACAGGTCTCGTAGAACCCGAGGCTTTCCCGGGGCCCGAAGCCNCCGGACTTCCTCAGGCCGGGGCGGTGATGGAGAGCCGAACCGCTCCCTCCCGGAGTACCCTGGCCAGGGCAGCGAAGGGCGAGGGGTCCCCGGGGGAAATCTCGAAGGAGAAGGTCCGCTTCCCCATATCATCGAGAAAGTGGGCATCGGAATCGCAGATCAGGGTGTGGCCCCGGGTATCAAAGGGCGGGGGAAGGCGGGTCACCTCCAGGGCGCTGAAGCGCTGGTCCGGAAGAAACCCCAGCTGGGAGGCGATGCTCGTGGCGGTCCTGTCGATATGGGCCGGAATAATGAGNCCTCCCCGGCGGAGCGTCTCCTCGGCGATCTCCTCGATCGAGGCATCGATCGCCGGGATCAGGTACCGCTCCTCAAAATCCAGGATATTCTCATCGGCATCGACCACGGCCTGGTCTCCGAACTTCTCCGGATCGTGGCGGAAATCGGGAAGGCGCTGGTAGATCCAGTCGCCCCAGTCGAGGGCCTCCCGAACCGTCCCGAAGAGCGAGAGGATATGGACCTCCTCGCGGGTGGTGGTCTCGGTACCAAAGACGGGAATGATCCCCTCGCGGCGGCAGGTTTCCTCAAAGGCCGGGCAGTTCCGGGCGCTGTTATGGTCCGTGAGACCCAGCATGGAGATCCCCAGTTCTGCCGCCCGGCGGCAGAGCGCGCCGGGGCTGTTCTCCAGGTCCCCGCAGGGGCTGAGGCAGGAGTGGTTGTGAAGGTCGGCGACAACCGTCACGGCCNGCTCTTATCCCTTCAGAATGTTGTAGAGCCGTCCCGAGAGGGTAAACTGGTCCTCGTCGCTCACGAAGATCGCAATACCCTCGGACTCGGCAGCGTCGAGCATGTCCTGGGGAACGGGCCGGTTATTGCAGATGATGATCGCCGAGGCTCCTACCAGGGTTGCCACGGCGATGGTGTTCTTGTGGGCCTGGATCGTGATCAGGGCATCGGCGCTGCTGGCGTTTGCCATGACATCGCTGAGCAGATCCGAGGTATAGGCCCCCTGGACCGGTCCGTCTTCGTAGGTCTCCTGGACCAGTCTCAGATCCAGCGTTCCGGCTAATTCAGAAATGTTCATGATTTTCCCTCCTGCGATGTATAGATAACCACGTCGACGTTTGTCCCGGCCGGAGACGAGGAGATAGAGAACTCATCGGAGACCCGGCGGGTGTTGGGAAGCCCCATGCCCGCCCCGAATCCCAGGGACCGGACCCACTCGTTGGCGGTGGAGACTCCCTCTTCCAGGGAGGCCTCCACGTCCTCGATCCCCGGGCCGTGGTCGCGGGCCCGAATGGTCACGCGGTGCCGTTTTGCCTCGTAGGAGACCTGGACGGTGCCACCCTCGGAATGGACGACCTGATTCATCTCGAGCTCGTAGGTGGCGATCGCCACGCGGCGGATCAGCTTGGGCGGAAGGTCCCGGGATTTCAGCTGCTGCTTTGTCTCCGTGGAGAGACGGCCGGCCATCTCGAAATCGAAGGGNCGGGTGGTATATTCCAGGCGGAAGCCCTCGCCCGAAGANTCCTTGTGCTTGGTGTTTTTCTCGAAACGCTCGATCTCCTTGTTGATCTCCAGGAGCAGGGCCACGATCACGTCGCGGCTCGTCACGATCCCCACGAGCTCTTTCTTGGAGTTCAGCACGGGCAGGCGGCCAAAGCGGTATTTGTCGAGCCAGGAGATGCCAAAACTCAGGGGCATGTCGTCTTCCAGGACGATCACCTGACGGGTCATGTGGTTCTGGACGGGATCGTTGATGTTGCCCTTTTCCATGGCCGTGATTACATCGTCCACGCTGACGATCCCCACGAGGCGCCGCCCCTCCATCACGGGAATCCCGCTGATGCTGTTGGTCTTCATGATCCGCTGGGCGTCCCGCATGGTCTCGTCGGTGGTGCAGGTAAAGGTGGGTTCCGTCATTACGTCCCGGATCTTGAGCCGGTAGATCAGCTCCAGGATGATGGGTGACCCCTGATCGGTATCGATGGGAATGGATGTGCCGCCGCTGTTCATGGCATCCCCCTGTTCTCTCTGATTATTGTTTTTTGCAATCCGCCAGGGCGCGGCAGGTATCGAAGGTTGTCAGGGGCGTGACCATGATCGGCATGGTCTGGTGCTGTGCCAGGCTTCTCATCCGTTCCTGGGGCTGCTTCCCGTTGGTGATCAGGATAGCCCGGGCATCGACGATATCGGCGGTCCTCAGNACCTGCTCCGATGTCAGGGACGTCACCAGGAGGAAATCCTCCAGCTCTGTCACCAGAACATCGCTCATGAGGTCCGAGACCACCACATCGAAGAACTCCTCGGTCTCTTTCCCGGGGATGATCCAGCTTCCATCTACGCGTTCAAGGCATTCTGCAAGAGTCATGGGCGTTATCCTGTCTGAGCGGTGAGCGTTTCTGTTCGGGATCTGGTCTGATCCAGTATGTCGGCCTCTTTCATCCTGACCAGGTAAAAGAGGTTTTCTATCTCCAGGCCGATATTCACGTTCTGCACGATACACCGGATCGCACACTCGTCGAAATCACACCGCCCGCACTTGAGATCCACCGAGGTGAAGTTGAGAACCCCGGGGATTCCCGAGGCAGTGACCAGTTCAAANACNTCCGTGGCNGCCNCATCGGGGACCGCGATAACAGCCACCTTCACCGACTCCCTGGCGGCTACCTCGGGGAGCTTCGCGATGGGNTAGATGGGGATGTGGGCGTTGGGGTTGATAAGGGCGGGGTCGATCTCGAAGCCCGCCACAACTTCGATCCCGTCGCGTTCGAACTCCGTGTAGTTGATCAGGGCGTTGCCGATCTTGCCGCACCCCAGTACCACGATGGGCTGCCGGTCTTCCTTGCCCAGCATGCGCTCGATCTCCTCGATAATGACATCGATGTTGTAGCCGCCGCGCTTGTTGCCCGGAATCCCGATGATGGAGAAGTCCTTGCGTACCACCGCCGGGGTGACCCCGATCGCGTCACCCAGGTTGTTGGAGAAGACCTTTACAAATCCCATGCCCTTCAGCTTGTGCAAGACCCGCAGGTACTTGGCCAGGCGAAGGACGATCCCTCTATTTATCTTGGTTTCCATTAAATTGCGCCTTCAATCACATAAACTATCACAATACTATTCCGGCTTCTCATATTATGCAACCGACCTTTCAGAATATTGTAAGAACAATTGTTTTTTTTCACTATAACTATTGTTCATTCTCGGGGGTGCGTCCCGGAGGTTTGCCCCCGGGGTTCGTCCCGGGAATCGACCGNNCCTGGCACAGACCGGGGAATACTTCCCACAACGTCCCTTTCCCGGTAGGGTTAGGTCATGATCTGCTTGTGTCTTACGGGGGATACGCTCGCGGCGTGGTCCCGGCAGCTGGAAGAAAATCGTCCCTGGATCTCCCTGGTGGAGCTTCGGGTGGACTTGCTGAAGCCCTCGGAGCGCGATCCCGGCGCNATACGCCGGTGGTGGGAGGAGTCAAATCCCGGGGTACCGGTGGTACTCACCATCAGGCGCGTCCGGGATCTGGGCCGCTGGGAGGGNGACGACGCCCAGCGTGTTTTTCTCTTCGGGGCACTCCAGGAGGCGATCTCTCCGGACTATGTCGATATCGAGCTGGACCGCCGGGGGCATCCGGTCTGGGATCAGATTGCCCTGACGGTTCGCGCCCGGGGGGGCACGGTTATCCGGTCTCACCACGTTCCCCGGGAAACTCCCCGGGATCTCTCGCAGCTCATGGCCCGCCTTGCAGCCGATCCCAAGGAGGTGGCCAAGCTCGCTGTGGCTACCTGTTCTGCCAGGGATCTGGTAGAGCTGATCCGGGCAGCCGACACCTTTCACCAGATGATGCCCGGAAGGCGGGCTATCTGGGTCGGCATGGGCGAACAGGGCTTTCTCACCCGGGCTTTTCCCGCGCGNCTGAGGAGCCTCTGGACCTACGCCTCCGATTCTTCCGGGGGTGACCCGGAGGCGGCAGCTGCTCCGGGCCAGGTTGACCCCAGGACGCTGGCCGAGGTCTACCGGGTAGACCAGGCCAGGCTGGAGTGGCCCGTCTTTGCCGTTCTCGGTGCTCCCGTGGCCCATTCCCGGTCTCCCCGGTATCACAACGAGCGCTTTGCCCGGGAGGGGATCGATGCGATCTATCTTCCCCTGCGGCTCGATTCCTTCTCCGATTTTTCCGATCTCTCCCAGGTGATTCCCCTGCAGGGCGTCTCTGTGACGGTCCCCCACAAGGTGGCCGCCCTTTCCTTCGCCGTGGCCACGGGGGTGGAGGCCAGAACCTGCGGGACGGCAGCACTCCGGGCCGGGGCTGCCAACACCCTGGTTCGCTCGACCCGCGAGGATTGCGGCGGATGGTACGCCGATAACACCGACGAGGCGGGCTTCCTGGAGCCCCTCCAGGAACTGCTGGGCGATCTGGCGGGGCTCAGGGTCGCCGTGATCGGGGCTGGCGGTGCTGCCCGCGCCGTGGCGGCCGGGCTCTCTGCACAGGGCGCCGAGGTCCATGTTTTCAATCGCACCCGCTCCCGCGCCCTGGGGCTGGTTCAGGACTGCCGAATTCCCGAGGACCGCGCCGGAGGGCTGGATGATCTGGTCCGGTCCGGGAGTCCCTTTGATATTCTGGTCCAGACTACCTCGGTGGGCATGGGCGAGAACCCCCAGGATCCCGTTCCCCGGTACGTCTTCACCGGCAGGGAGGTGGTCTACGACATCATCTATACGCCCCCCGAGACCCCCCTGCTCAAGCGCGCCCGGGCTGCCGGGTGCAGGGTGATCAACGGTCAAGAGATGTTCGAACGCCAGGCGTCGGCCCAGTTCCGGCTCTTTATCGAGCGCCTGGGTGAGCTTTCCTTGAACGGAGGAGGGTCCCGCTCAGGCGCCGGACCAGGGAGGCCCGCCGAATCCTGATGCGGAGGGGCTTCCCCTCGGGGAGCTCCAGGGCCCGCAGCATCAGGTCTTCTCCGCTCTGGATGAGCTCCCGGGGCCGGAGCAGGAGCTTCACCGGGGCTCCCTCGGTGGTGCGCATGATCACTTCCAGCAGTTCCTCTTCCCGGATCGCCTGCTCTACCAGGCGGATCTTGCCCAGGTAATCCAGCCCTTTCGCCTCCACCCCGTGGCGGGCCACCACGTCGGGGCTGATTTGCTCGGGAAAGAGGATCAGTTTTCCCTCGATACGCAGTGCCAGCTCCCGGGCCGCCTCCTGGGGGAGGTCCTGGGCCTCCAGGGTCTCCATGAGTGTGGCCGTGAGCGACTCTGCCGGGGATACCGCCGCCTCGGGCAGATGGTCAGGCCGGTCTTGAGGCGCGGAGCCCGCCTCAGGGGAGGGTGGTTCGCGCCGGGAGTAGCCGGGAGCCGGTGGAGCCAGCGCCGAGCCCCGGTGCCGCTGGAGGAACCGCCGGTACTCCGGAGGCGGAGCGCCCCCGGAAGCGGCCGGTTCCAGCCGCACCGAACCGTGAAATCCCAGAGACCGGAGGTGCTCCTCCACCCGGGGAACCGCCTCGGGAGCGACGAGCATCACCCCCGGGGCGAGGCGTTCCTGGATGAAGGGCTCGAGCTGCTCTGCGGAACCCAGGAGTTCCTCGGCCTCCTGGTGGATCACCAGAACCACCCCGCGGATGAGCCGCACCGCCTGAAGGCGGTCCTGCCACCGGTGGAGCAGAAAGTCGACGTTCTGGGGGAGGGAGGGGCCGCAAATGCGCAGGATCGTCTCGCGGGCCGCGATCTGGTCCTCCCGAAGCGCCGAGGAGAGGCTCTCCCGGGACAACTCGAGGACCACCATAACATCGAAACGCCGCAGCGCCGTGATCCGGGCAAGGTCGAGACGGTCCCGGAAGAGCGTTCCCGGGGGGACGTTGATCTCCATCGTCGCCTGGAGCGCGGCCTTCCCCGAGGAGCCGGGAGCCCGCTCCAGGAGCGCCGCTGCCGCAGGGTTCAGGCGGAACCGTTCCGGGGGTTCCCCGGGTGCGCCCAGGGGCAGAAGCAATCCCACCCGGGCAAGGAGGTCCGGGGTCTCCCCCGTGAAGGGAAAGGTCTGGTTCTGTCCCGCCTCGGTGAGGCGGAGAATCCGGAGTATCTCGCCCCGGGAGAAACTTCTCTCGCGGGGGAGCGTTCCGGCGAAGGCGATCAGGAGCGCCGCTATGTCGAAGGCCTCCGGGGTGGCGCTGGCCAGGGGCGCCGCCCAGAGCAGGGCCTGAATCCACTCTTCCGGGAGGTCGGCGAGCTCGTCCCAGGCCTGGGGACGGAGCAGCACCCCCTCGTCGTCGTGGAAGGCCAGGAGTTCCAGTGTGGCGAGACCCCGCAGGGCCGTCTCCAGGCGTTCTTCCCCCACCGGGCCCGCCAGGAGCGTCCCGAAGCGCTCCTCCAGGCGGGTAGCGGTGCGCTTCCGGAGTTTGCCCGCCTGGGTATAGAGGTTCGGCTCCTCCCGCAGGAAGGCGTAGAGCGCCGCCGCGCAGGCCGCCGAGAGCCAGGGCAGCTCCCCCGGGGTATCCAGGATCTCTCGGGGGAGGGGCTCCCCGGCGATGAGTTTTCGGGGGTCTGTCGCGGGCCCCAGGGTAGTCTCTGCCAGGAGGGGATTNATCCGGACCGTCGCCGGTGAGGAACCATCGATCAGCAGGAGGCGGTCCCGAAGGTTCAGCAGGAGCCATCGGAACCGGGCGTAATCGAGGCGGTCCTCGAGAAATCGATAGAGCTGGTCCTCTCTGGCCTGGCCCAGCAGAGCTGTCGCAGCCAGGAGCAGTTCGTCCTCGTCGTCGATCCGGGCCCGTATGGCACGGCGGGTCTCCTCCCGGGAGAGAAACTCTATCATTCCTGCTATGAGATCGTGTTTGTTGTAGGGCGTTCGCACGGGCCCCAGGTAGTTCCTGATCAGGGCAAAGAACGACTCATCCTCCAGGCTGAGCAGGTACCGGCTGAAGGCTGTTTCAGTCTGTCCAGTGTTCGATATGATAGGTGTACCCCTGTTCTGCAAGAAATTTCTGGCGGTTCGCGGCGAACTCCTCCTCCACGGTGTGGTTGGACACCAGGGTATAGAAGGTCGAGTTGTGGTGTTCTCCCGGGGAGGGCCTGAGGATGCGNCCCAGGCGCTGGGCTTCCTCCTGGCGCGATCCGAAGCTCCCCGAGACCTGGATCGCCACGGAGGCGTTGGGGAGATCGATCGCAAAGTTTGCCACCTTGCTCACCACGATCACCGGCACCGTCCCCTCCCGGAAATCCCGGTATATCTCTTCCCGCCGCTGATTGGGGACGCTCCCCGTGATGAGGGGGGCCTCCAGGTGGCGGGCCAGCTCGGTGAGCTGATTCAGGTACTGGCCGATCACCAGGATCGCCTCTCCCCGGTGGTTTTCCACAAGCTGGCTCACGGCCTCGATCTTGCGGTAATTTTCTGCCGCCAGGCGATATTTTCGCCGCTTGTCCGCCACGGCGTATTCTGTCCTGAGTTCCCGGGGAAGGTCCAGACGAATCTCGTAGCAGGAGGCCTCGGCGATCCATCCCTTCTGCTCCAGNTCCTTCCAGGGCACGTCGTAGCGCTTTGGNCCCACCAGNGAGAAGACGTCGGTCTCGCANCGATCCTCCCGGACGAGTGTGGCCGTCAGTCCCAGCCGGCGCACGGCCTGGATCTCGGCGGTAACCCGGAAGATCGGCGCCGGCAGAAGGTGAACCTCGTCGTAGATGATGAGACCCCAGGAACGGCGCCGGAAGATATCGAAGTGGGGAAAGGGCGACTCCCGGTCGGGGCGCCAGACCAGAATCTGGTAGGTCGCTACCGTCACGGGCAAAACCTCCTTGCGGGTTCCGCTGTATTCGCCGATCTGGTCTTTCTCCAGGGTGGTTTTGTCCAGGAGTTCCTCCATCCACTGATGCACGGCAGCAACGTTTGTGGTGAGGATGAGCGTGCTGGTCTGGAGAAGGTGCATCGTCTCGATCCCCACCACGGTTTTCCCTGCACCGCAGGGGAGGACCACCACGCCGTAGCCGGTGCCGGGGGAGCCGCCCCCGTGGAAGGTCAGGGCCGCCTCTTTCTGGTAGTCCCTGAGCACGAAGGGTGCNCCCGAGCGGGTGTTTTCCTGGAGCGAGAAGGAGAGGGTCTCCCCCGGAGCCAGGGGTACCCGGTCATCCACGGGATAGCCCAGGCGGATCAGCTCCTGCTTTACCGTTCCCCGGTCCAGGAGCGAGACAAGAAAGGTCTCGGGGTGGTTCCGGGGATCCTCCTCCTCCCGGAGGTACCGGGNCAGGTTCGTGCGGGACCGCAACTCCCGACGGATATCCTCGTCGGGAACGATCAGGCGCAGGGTGTAATCGTCATCGCCGGGTTCGAGCCGAAGTTTCCCGTAACGCCCGATGAGCTCCCCGATAGCGTGCTCCACATTCCCCGGCAGGGGGAACCGGCTGTACCGGCGGAGGCGGGTGATCACCTCCTCCCGCGAGAGCCCCGCTGCTGCGGCGTTCCAGAGGGAGAGGGGTGATATCCGGTAGGTATGGAAGTGCTCGGGCGATTTTTCCAGCTCTGTAAAGGGAGCGATTCCGTTGCGGGCCTCGGCGGCTTCGTCGTCGTGAACATCCAGAAGAATCGAGTGATCGCCCTGGACAATGAGGGGCTGCGGCATTCTTCCTGTTTTACACTATTCCTGCAAAAGATTCGACAGTACAATAGCAGTACCATAAACTTGTTACAGGGAACCTGGCCTCCTGCGGGGGTCAGNCCTGTTGCACGAGGCAGGCCTGTTCGCGAGGCAGTCCTGTTACGCGAGNCTGGCATCGGATGGACTGTACCGGAGCTGTAACCGGGGGGACCCAGCAAGGAGTGAAGTATGGCACANAGTGATTCCGTCAAGAATGGTGATTCCGGCANAGACAGTGATTCCAGCAAAACCGGCGATTCCGGAAAAAACGGTAGTCCCGGCAAGAAGATCTTCGTCATCGACACCAATGTGCTGATCCATCGTCCCGACGCGATCCTGAGTTTCCGCGATCAGGAGGTGGTGGTTCCCATGTGGGTACTGGAGGAGCTGGACCGGCTCAAGACCTTCTCCGACGAGCGGGGGCGGAACGCCCGGAAGGCGATCCGATTCCTGGACGACCGGGGGCGGCCGGGCAACCTCTCCACGGGGGTAAAGATAGAGAACGGTGCCACCCTGAGGGTCGTCTCTACCCAGCCCCGGCACACCCCCAACGACTTTCTCCAGGACAAGGCCGACAACAAGATCATTCTCACGGCCTGGCAGCTTCAGGAGGCGGGCAACAGGGTTTTTTTCGTCAGCAAGGACATCAACGCCCGGGTGAAGGCCGCCTCGCTGGGCCTCAAGGCTGTGGACTACGAGAAGCAAACCGTNGATATCACCCGTCTCTACAGCGGCTACACCTTTCTGGATACGCGTCCCGAGACGTACCGCCAGCTCGAACAGGACCAGTCCGTGGAGTGGAGCGATCAGGCGATGCCGAACCAGTTCTTCGTGCTGCGGGACAAGGAACATCCCGAGGAGCTTCTGGGGCGNTACCGCCAGGGCGAATCTCCCCGGCTCGAGCTGATCGATCACAAAATNCCCGCCGTGGNGGGGGTTCGGCCCCTGAATACGGAGCAGCGCATCGCCCTGGAGCTTCTGCTGGATCCGGCGGTGCAACTGGTAACNCTGGTGGGCAAGGCCGGAACGGGGAAGACCCTTCTGGCGATCGCTGCGGGGCTCAAGCAGACCCTGGAGGACAAAACCTACAAGCGTGTTCTGGTGAGCCGCCCCGTTATCCCCATGGGCAAGGATATCGGCTATCTGCCGGGGGCAAAGAACGAGAAGCTTTCCCACTGGATGCAGCCGCTCTTTGATAATCTGGAGTATATTCTCGGGGTCTACCACAAACCCAACGTGAAGACACCGGAGCAGCTCATTAACAGCAGTCTGGTAGAGCTGGAGGCTCTGAGCTATATCCGTGGGCGGTCCCTCCCGGGGCAGTTTATCGTGATCGACGAGGCCCAGAACCTCTCGCCCCACGAGGTGAAGACCATCGTCTCCAGGGCGGGTACCGACGCCAAGGTGGTTCTCACGGGCGATCCCTTCCAGATCGACAGCCCCTACCTGGATGCGAACTCCAACGGTCTCACCTATCTGGTGGAGGCCTTCAGGGGGCAGCCACTTTTTGGACACGTCCTCATGACGCGGACCGAGCGGAGTCCCCTGGCCGAGCTGGCGGCGGAGCTTCTGTGATGAGTGATCGTCAGGGGACCCCCTGGGAGCCCGCCTCGCTCGGGGAGTTCCTGGATGATCCCTTCGACCGGCTCGAAACGCAGCAGCAGGGGTATCTTCTGGACCGCCTGGACCGTATGGTCCGGCGTCTGGAAGACCTGGAGGAGGAGCTGGATTCCTTTATGCTGGAGGCCCCCCTGCAGGGCCGGTAATTTCCCTTCCCGGGCTCATTTTTTTTCCTGAGGTGCCGATCATGGTAGGGGAAACCGGGAGGTAGGAACTTGAAACGATTGACGCTGGTTGTCATGCTCTGGACGGCGTGCTCGCTCTCCCTGGCGGGGCAGGTCCGCTTCAGCGGGCTCGATCTGAACGCCTCGGAGGAGCTGCTCTTCACCGCCACGGCGGAGGTTCCCGAGTTTGGCTCCTACGATACACTCTTCTTTGCAGACATTCCGGGTGGCACCCGTATGCAGCTCACCATCTTTCCCGAGCGCATCGCCGTTTTGGATCAGGGGTCGATCCTGCAGATCCAGAATCGCTTCGGCCTCTTCCGGGGGACGTTAGGGGACGGCTTCAGCGGCTTTTCTCCCCTCGAAGCCTTCCCCGCCTTTGTTCACGGCGAGGCGATCCAGACCGGGAAAGTTCTGGGCGTGGTCTCCAGCCCCGACGGACGATTTCTCTCCTATCTGGTTCCCACCTCCTCCGGTTACGGCGAGCTCCGGCTCTACGATACCAGACAGGACCAGGAGATCACCGTGGCGGGGCAGGTGGAGCTGGCCCTGGGGGAGGCGCCCCACAGCTGGTCCCGGGATTCCCGCTTTCTGGCCTACAGCAAGGGAGGTCAGGTCTATTATTTCTCCGTTCGCCAGTATCAGGAGGATCGGGTCCTCTCGGAGCGGATGCGCAGGATCGGGCCGGGAACGATCCACAGCGTGGTCTGGAGCGGTGAAAATACCCTCAACTTTGTCTCGGGGTCCGTGGTCTACCGCATCCCGGGGGTAGAGTTTTTCACGCGCTCGCTCTACCAGGAGCTGCTCAAGATCGGACGGATCGTGGGCAAGCTTCCGCACCGGTTCGATCCGGTCTTTGANCGCTACTGGATATCGCCCGACGGCGAAAAAATCCTCCTTTCCCGGGACGGCAGGAACATCCACCTCTTTTACCTGGAAGCCGACGATTTTCTCACCACCGGGGAAACCCTCTCGCTGCCCTTCCTTCACTTGCCCCGAAACACCCGGGTTCGTCAGGTCATGTGGTCTCCCGACGATCTGATCACCCTCAAGACGGGAAGCATTCGGGCAGGGGAGTCCGTCTCTGCCCTGTATCGGCTCGATCTTCAGGATCAGGAGAAGCGGACCCGCTTCCGCGCCACCGAAGACTCGGGNGTTCGGGGAATCGATCTCTCCCCCGACGGCGAGAGCCTCCTGGTCTGGGATGACCAGGGGGCCGAGGTCCGTCACCATCGCTCGGGCGAGGTGCGGGTCAGGATCGATCAGCCCGGGCTTCTGCAGGCGCGATGGATCTCCCGGGAGGAGCTCCTCCTGGCGGGGCGGAAGCGAATCGAACACGTTCATCTGGAGCAGAGCGGGAACGGCCCGCTGATAACCGTCCTCGCCCTCAGCCAGCCCGAACGCTACGGCTTTAACCGGAGCAACGGCCGCGTGGAGGTCCAGGGNGGGGGCCTGGCCTTTCAACTCGATTCCCGGGGGTGGAGNTCCGTGGACGCCCTGGAGCTTCGGGAGCGCCGCGTTGCCAGCGGCCGAAACAGGGTCTATCTGGAGGAGCTCTCCAGAGGCAGCTATCGCAACATGGTGATGGTCCGGAACATCGCCAGCTTCGGAACGGAACCGCTCTTCCCTGAACCTCCCCGAGCCTACGAGCCCTTCCCGCAGGAGGAGGAGCCCGTGGATTTTACCCATTTTACCCACGGTTCCAGGATCAGGCGCNGGGAAGTGTCGCTGGTCTTCAACGCCATCGATTCCGTCACGGGGCTCCCCGAGATTCTGAACACCCTGGCCGAGTACGGGATTCGGGCGACCTTCTTTGTGAACGGCGATTTTATCCAGCGCCATCCCGGGGCGGTCCGGGAAATCGCCGAGAGCGGCCACGAGGTGGGAAACCTCTTCTACACCCATTTCGATTTTGCAGGTGGCCGGTTTCAGATAACTCCCGAGTTTATNCGTCAGGGTCTNGCGCGAAACGAGGATCTTTTCTACGGTGCCACGGGGCAGGAGTTGACCTTGCTCTGGCACGCACCGTACTATTTCGTTGACCCGACGATCCTCAGTGCTGCGCGGATGATGAATTACACCTACATTGGCCGGGATGTGGACAGCCTGGACTGGGTTCCCCTGCGTGATGCCGGCGGAGTTTCCCGGCGCTACACGCCGTCGGCCCGGATCATCGAGGACGTATTACGGCAGAAGAAGCCCGGGTCGATTATCGCCATGACCGTGGGGCGTCCCGGTGACGACCGTCCCGACGGTGGCCGGGAGGACTATCTCTTCCACCGTCTTGATGTTCTCCTGAACGGGCTGATCGAGCGGGGNTACCAGGTGGTTCCCGTCTCGATCCTGCGGGACAACGCGCGATGAACTGCCCCGTCCGGTGTAATTTTGGTGTATCCGGTGCAGTGCGATGTATCGGGTGTGTTCCCACACGTAAAGATGTAAAAGGGTACATAATAGTGAAGGCCTGAATGGTGAAGGTCTGGAGATGCAAGAGGGAGGAAGCATGGCGTACCAACAGAGTTCTGTGAGTGCCTATCGGCAAACGAGCGTGAAGACCGCGTCCCAGGGGCGTATCATCGTGATGCTCTACGATGAAGCGCTCCGGCAGATCGATGCGGCGGAAACGCTCCTGGCGGAAAGTTCCCGGGAACTCGACAAGATCAACAACGCCCTGGTGAAGGCCCAGGATATCGTNACGGAGCTCATGGTCTCCCTCGACCTGGAGCAGGGGGGGGAGATCGCCCGCAATCTGCTCAGGCTCTATCTCTTTTTTAACGATCGCCTNATGGAGGCCAACGTGAAAAAAGAGCAGGAGCCGCTTCGGGAGGTGCGGGGGCTCATGGTGAACCTCCGGGACGCCTGGAAACAGATCGAAGGGCAATCGCCCGATGGCCGGAGCGTTCCCACCGGGGGGGGCGTCAACATTGCGGGGTAATCCTGCGGAATGACCGAAGATCGTCTGGAGCGCTACCGGTGCCAGGCCAGGGAGTTTCTGCTCTCCTATCTGGAGATTCTGGAGCAGCAGCATCGGGCCATCACCGGGGGNGAGACCGATCGCCTGGAGGATCTTCTTCGCGAGGGAGCCGAGNCGCTCTCCTCGCTCGAGTCGGTCCAGCGCGTTTGTGCGGCCTGGGAGCGGGAGCCGGGACGGGTCCCGCCCGATGGAGCCAGGGGGGATGCGCGGGCCGGTGTTCAGCGCGCAGAGATGGAGACCCTCCTCGCCCGGGCCCGGGAGCAGCAGAGAACAAATGAAGAACTCCTGAGGAACTACAGGGACGACTTGGGTCGGCGGATCACGGAGTTACAGGTGCCGCGNCAGGGGCGNTCCGTTTTTGCCCCGCCCCCCCGGGGGGGGCGATCGATAGACCTGACCCGCTAGGGCCCCCTCCCGGGAGGGGAGTGGCCCTCACGAGCGGGAGATGTTCGGATTCGGTCCCCATGGTGATCATCTCAGGACAGGGTGGCCCTCACGAGCGGGAGATGTTCACGGCGGAGCTGGTCGCGTCGAACCGGGGAAAGGCAGCGAGCTCTTCCGGTGAGTAGAGGTCGGCCAGGGGCTGGGGGTTCGGGATGTAATCCCGGGAAATCCCCGGCGCGAGTTCCCGCCTCCATCGCTGCTTGTCGTGGGTGTCCTCGTAGTGGAAGTACTTCCGCACCACCAGCTCGGGCCTGTTCCTGCCCTTTTTTTCTATTTTGACAATGCCGAAGTTGCCCCTGCCCAGATAGGCCAGGCGTTCGTCCTCGGCGAGTTCTTCCGATTCCTGATCCCGGAGCGATTGTATGACGCTCTCGAAGCGCACGGGAGCCCCCGTCTGGGGGTGCGCAATAGCATTCACGATATCGTCGATCTCTTCTCCCGAGAGGGGACAGGCCCCGTACTCCCGCTCCGGCGGGGCCGGAGGAAGAAGATGTTTCTCCGGGTCAAAGGGAATGGCTTTTTTCTTTTTTGGTGGCCGGGGACGGTTCTGGTTCTGCTGGCCCCGGTTCCTTGAACGGTTTCCTCTTTTTCCCATANCTCTACTATAGCACAGCGAGGGTGCTCCTGTTCAATCGAAAATGTCCATGGTATAAGGCATATATGGACGACACCCTTTATCTGCTGGACGGTTACAGCGTTATNTACCGATCGTACTTTGCCTTTTTCAGGAATCCCCTGAGGAACCCCCGGGGAGAGAACTCGTCGGCGGTCTTCGGNTTNTTTCGGACCCTCTTCTCGCTCTTCCGGGAGTACCAGCCCCGTCACTTCGCGGTGATCATGGATTCCCGGGTGCCCACCTTCCGGCATGAGCAGTACGAGCAGTACAAGGCGAACCGCCAGGAGACCCCCGAGGACCTCCGCGCCCAGATCCCGGTGATCGAGGAGATCCTCCAGGCTCTGGGTGTTCCCTCGGTACGGGTCGACCGCTACGAGGCCGACGATGTGATGGCGACCCTGGCCGAGCGGTGCCGAAGCGAGGGGCGNCCCTGCCGGGTCATCTCGGGGGACAAGGACCTGCTCCAGCTCGTGGGTGAACCGGTGCGGATTTTGCGGCCCGGCAAGGACGGCATCGACGAGATGGATCGGGACGCGGTGTATCGGGACTGGCAGGTCTGGCCCGAGCAGATTCGGGANTTTCTCTCCCTTATCGGCGANACCTCGGATAATATNCCCGGCGTGAAGGGCATCGGCAAGAAGACAGCGGCCGATCTCCTCTCCCGGTACGGAACGCTGGAAAATCTCTACGATCATCTTGATGACCTCACCCCCGCCAGGCGCAGCAAGCTCGACGCGGGACGGCACGAGGCTTTCCTGAGCCGGGGGCTGATCTCGCTGGCCTGCGANGCGCCGCTCCCTGCCGGGGGAGCGGACTATGAGCTGGGGGATCTCGATTACCANGCCGCCGCCCCGCTGATGATCGCCCAGGGAATGACGAAACTGGTGGAGCAGACGGGGGTATCGCCGGCGGTAGCGGAGGNGGGGGCCGGACCGGGGGATCTGCCCGGGGACGGGGCGGCCCCGGAGGAGGCCCCCAGGGAGGGCGAACTCGGTCCGTCCTGGTCTCCCCGGGAACGGGCCGGGCTGGTCCTCTCCCGGGACGAGCAGGAGCGGTTCGCGCGGGAGGGGCGGTGCGAACTGGTTACCACCCGGGAGGACCTGACCCGCTGGATCTCCCGGGCCAGGGAGGCTGGAACCTTCGCCTTCGATGTGGAGACCGATAGCCTGGATCCCCTCACGGCGAACCCCCTGGGGTTCTCCCTGGCCTGTAGCGCCGACGAGGCCTGCTACATACCCCTGCGGGGGCCCGAGGGGGCGCTCTTCCAGGAAGAATANCTCCGCCAGGAGCTCCAATCGCTCCTGACAGACCCGGCCTGCCGCATTGTGGGGCAGAACTTCAAATATGATTACAAGATTCTCTCCCGCTGGGGGATACGGCCGGGCCAGATCTATTTTGATACCATGATCGCGGCCTGGCTGGTGGATACCTCGGCCGGGGGGTACGGCCTTGATCGTCTGGCCCGGGACTATCTGGGGTACCGGACGATCGCCTTTGCCGATCTCTTCTCCGAGGGAGAGGTCCCGGCACAAAAGGGGCGGCGAGGTTCCTCGGGGGATGACAGGAACTTCGGGGATGTGCCCCTGGATCTGGCGGCGCGCTACGCTGGTGAGGATGCCTTTGTTACCTATCGTCTGTATACGGTACTGGACCGGCTTCTGGACAAGCGGGAGGTCCGCGATATCTTTACCTCCCTGGAGATGCCCCTCGTTCCGGTTCTGGCAGAGATGGAAACCGCCGGAATCGGTCTCGACGTCTTCGCCCTGGAGGAGTATTCCCGGGAACTCTCCCTCACGATCGAGCGGGTCGAGCAGGAGATTCACGATCTGGCGGGTCACCCCTTCAACATCGCCAGCACCAGACAACTCCAGGAGGTCCTCTTCCAGGAGCGGAAACTTCAGCCCCTGAAGAAGACAAAGACCGGTTACAGCACCGATACGGCGGTGCTTCAGGAGCTGGCGCGGGAGGATCCCCTGCCCGAGCGGGTTCTTGCATACCGGATGTACACAAAATTGCGCAGTACCTACGTGGATGCCCTGCCCCGGATGGTCCATCCCCGGACCGGGCGCATCCACACCAGTCTCAACCAGACGGGAACCGCCACGGGTCGCCTCTCCAGCGCCGAGCCAAATCTTCAGAATATTCCCGTTCGCGATGACCAGGGGCGGCGTATCCGCGACGCCTTCGTGCCGCGTCAGGACTGGATCTTTGTGAGCGCCGATTATTCCCAGATAGAGCTGGTGGTGCTGGCCCATCTCTCGGGTGACGAGGCGCTGATGGAGGCCTTCCGGAACGGTGAGGACGTACACCGTCGTACGGCAGGGCTGATCTTCGGGGTCGCTCCCGATGAGGTCTCGGCGGAACAGCGGCGGATCGCCAAGACGATCAATTTCGGCGTGATGTACGGCATGAGCGCCTTTCGTCTCTCCAACGAGCTGGGCCTGCCCCGCAAGCAGGCCGAGGAGTTCATCCAGGCCTACTTCGGTACCTATCAGGGCATTGGACGGTTTATCGAGGCCACCGTGGCCCGGGCCGAGGTCGAAGGGGAGGTGCGGACGCTCCTGGGACGGCCCCGTCCGGTGCCGGATATCCTCAGCAGGAACAAGACGGTAAAAGCGGCGGTGGAACGGGTGGTGGTGAATACGCCGATCCAGGGAACGGCCGCCGATATTGTGAAGAAAGCGATGCTGGCCGTCTCGCGACGACTCCGGCAGGAGAACCTTCAGGCCCGGATGATCCTTCAGGTCCACGACGAACTGATTCTCGAATGCCCGCCCGACGAGGAACAGCAGGTCAGGGCACTCCTCCTGGAAGAGATGTCAGGCGCCGTTTCCCTCGCGGTTCCCCTGGGTGTGAGCGTGGAGAGCGGGGACCGCTGGGGGGCGATGCACCAGTGAGGGTGGCAGGGGTAGCGGGAAAGTGCTGCGCCGGCAAGGATATGGTGGTGCAGTGGCTCTGCACCCGGGGGTGGCAGGAAATCAACGTGGACCAGGTGGGGCACCAGGCGCTGGAGGTGCTCCACCAGGAGGTCCTGGAGCGTTTCGGCACGGGCATCCTGGATGAAGGGGGAGAGCGGATCGACCGGGGCCGTCTGGGAAGGCTGGTCTTTTCCAGCCCCCCGGCGCTGGCCCGGCTGGAAGAGATTGTTCATCCCTGGATACGGCAGGAGGTTACCCGGCGTACGGAGCTGATCCTGCGCGAGAACCCCTCGTCGAGGGTGGTCATAAACGCGGCCCTGCTCTTTCCCCTGGGGCTGGACCCGCTCTGCCATGGCGTCTTTCTTGTGGAGGCTCCCCTGCTCACGAGGATGCTCCGGGCCCGCCGGAGAGATGCCCTGAGCTGGGGAGCGGTGCTGCGCCGGCTGTGGGTGCAACGGAAGCTCCACATTCAAGCCCGGCGATCTCGTGCCGACATAATAAGAGTAGATAACCGGAGCGCGCCGGAGCTGTTGTATCGGCAGCTTGAGGAGGCTCTTCAGTTACGGCAGGAACCAGGAGATTAAACGCACTATGGAGCAGAACAAAGTTCTGATGATCATCGTTTCGGCGGCGATCTTTTTTGTCGCCGTCTTTGGAGTGGGGGTTGCCCTGTTGTACCCCGGGGGGAGCGCTGAATCGGAGGGGACGCGCCAGAGTGCTGTGCGGGAGTTTGACCCGATCGAATATGTGCGTCGCCAGGAGCGGGCTCCCCTGGAATCGGTCGAGGAGGATCCCCTGATTATCGTCTACGGCGGGGAAGATCTCCCCGAAGGGCCCCCTGCTGCTCCCCGGGAATCCCTCCCGGCAGAGGTCGGCGACCCCCGGGCGGAGCCTCCCCGCGAAGAGGAGCCCCCGGCGCGCGCTCCCCGGGATGAACCCTCCCGGGTCTCCCAGGCTCCGGCCGAAGAATCCCGCCCCGCACCGCCCCGGGCTGACCCTCCCCGGCGGGAGGCGACTCCCCCGGCCGGAGAGCCCCGTGAACAGCCCCAGCAACGGGCAACCCGCCAGGTTCGGGTAACGGAATACTGGATCCAGCTGATCGCCTCCCCGAGTCGCGACAGGGTGGCTCAGGCCGAACAGACCCTGGCAGAACGTGATCTGGGTGGCCGGGTAACGACGCGGAACGTCGATGGCCAGATTTTCTACCGGCTCCGGGTCGGTCCCTACAAGACGAAGGCCGAGGCCGAGCAGTTCCTCCAGTGGGTTCGGGCGATCCCGGGATTCGAGGAAGCCTACATCAGCGAGGAATATCCTCTGCGCAGCGTGAGCAGCTAGCCCGGCCGGAAATCTCCTCCCGGGGGGTGGATATCCCCGCCCCTCGGGCGATACCATGGGGCCATGACCGATGCCTTCAAGCAGGTCCTCCTCGCCCGGGTCTACCAGGCGGCGGAGGAGACGCCCCTTTCGCCCGCCCCGAAGCTCTCGGCTCTCCGGGGGGCGCAGGTATATTTAAAGCGGGAAGATCTCCAGCCGGTTCACTCCTTCAAGATACGCGGCGCCTATAACCGGATTGCCGCCCTCACGGGGGAGGAGCGCCTTCGCGGCGTGATCGCGGCGAGCGCGGGTAACCACGCCCAGGGCGTGGCCCTGAGCGCTGCCATGCTCGGTATTCCCGCCACGATCGTGATGCCCAAGACAACGCCCCTGATCAAGATAGAGGCCGTGGCTGGTCACGGTGCCGAGGTCATTCTGGAGGGAGACTCCTTTCAGGAGGCCTACGCCTGTGCCCGGGAGCGGATGCAGGAGAGCGGCGAAACCTTCATCCACCCCTTCGATGATCCTCTGGTCATAGCCGGTCAGGGAACGATCGGCCGGGAAATTCTGGAACAGCTTCCCGATGTAACGCATATCTTTGTTCCCGTGGGTGGTGGCGGACTCCTGGCGGGTATCGCGCTCTACGTGAAGCAGCTGGTTCCGCAGGTGACGATCATCGGGGTGGAGCCCGCTGACAGCAACGCCATGGAGCTCTCCCTGAGAGCGGGGGAGCGGGTTCGGCTGGATCACGTGGGTATTTTCGCCGACGGTGTGGCAGTCAAGCAGGTGGGGGTCCATACCTTCGAGGCGGTCCGCCGCTATGTGGACAGGGTGATCACCGTGAGCACCGACGAAATTTGTGCCGCCATCAAGGCGGTCTTCGAGGATACCCGGAGCATCGTGGAGCCCGCCGGGGCGCTGGCTGCGGCGGGGCTCATGAAAACCGGGCTGCCCGGTGACGCCCGGGCAGTGGCGGTGTGTTCGGGCGCTAATATGACCTTCGAACGGCTTCAGCAGGTGGCCGAGCGGACACTGATCGGTTCGGGCCGGGAAG
The DNA here is from genome assembly GCF_000373545.1 of Alkalispirochaeta alkalica DSM 8900. GTDB lineage: Bacteria > Spirochaetota > Spirochaetia > DSM-27196 > Alkalispirochaetaceae > Alkalispirochaeta > Alkalispirochaeta alkalica. The sequence continues at coordinate 17,555 of NZ_KB891758.1, read as the reverse complement.
TGCTGGTGGCCACGGCCATGCCCGAACGGGCAGGCGCGCTCAGGCAGTTCTGCACCGCCGTGGTGGGGGATCACGCCATAACCCAGTTCCACTACCGCTTCCGCCGGGGCAAGACCGCCCACGTCCTGGTGGGGGTGAGTGTTTCCAGCCCGGCCGACCGGGGGGCCTTTCTGGCGCGCATGGATGCGCTGGGCTACGAGCACATCGACCTTTCCGACGACGAGATCGCCAAGGAGCACCTGCGCCACATGATCGGAGGTGCCGTATCGGGTGATCAGGAGGAGCATCTCTATCAGATTCATTTTCCCGAGCGACCGGGAGCGTTGGGAGATTTTCTCGGAACTCTGGGGACCCGCTGGAATATCAGTGCCTTCCACTACCGGAATCGGGCCAGCGACAGGGGGAATGTTCTTATCGGGTTTCAGGCCGACGACCGGAGCAGCCTGGAGGCGCGGCTCAACGAAACGGGCTACGAGTGGAGCTCGCTCGAGGGGGTCCCCTCGGTCGAGCTTTTTCTGGCATCCCGGGCCTGACTTCCGGGTCGGGCGCCCGGCCCGGAACTCAGGTGACTGATATACCTTGATATACCCTGATATCTTCCCCCGGGATTTTCGCCCGCCATCTTTCCCCAGCCCGAGGGCGACCGGGGAAGAAGCAGATCGGGCCCGCAGGTCAGAGGGCCGTCTCGGGGGGCTATCCCCGGGGAGTGATCACACCACCAGACTGATCAGGAAAAAAACACCCACCACGTAGGTCAGGGGGGTTATTTCCTTATGGCGTCCCGTGAGGAGCTTCAGGAAGACATAGGCCAGGACGCCGAAGACGATTCCCTCGGAGATGCTGAAGGACAGGGGCATCACGATCAGGGTCAGGAAGGCCGGAATCGCCTCGGTGTAGTCGGTGAAGTTGATATCCTTCACGGGGCTCGCCATGAAGACACCCACCAGAATCAGCGCGGGGGCCGTGGCCGCAGCGGGTATCAGCAGAAAGACCTGGCTGAAGAAGAGGGCGATCAGGAAAAAGCAGGCCGTTACCAGGGCGGTAAGACCCGTGCGGCCTCCCTCTTCCACCCCGGCAGCGCTCTCTATGTAGGTGGTAACGGTACTGGTTCCCAGCATCGCCCCGGCCGTCGTCCCGATGGCATCGGCCATGAGGGCACCCTTTACGCGGGGAATCTTTCCATCCTCTGTCATGAGTCCGGCCTTGGTGGAGACACCCACCAGGGTTCCCACGGTGTCGAACATGTCCACAAAGAGAAAGGTGAAGACCACCAGAAGCATATCAAAGGTGAAGATCTGGCCCCACTCGAACTGCATGAAGACCGGTGCGATCGAGGGGGGAGCGCTGATGATCTGGAAGCCTTCGCGCACCGTGGTGATCCCGAAGGGGATGCCGATCACCGTGGCGCCCAGGATCCCCACAAGGAGCGCGCCCCGTACCTTGAGGGCTACGAACGCCCCGGTTCCGATCAGGCCGATCAGCGCCACCAGAACCCCCGGTTCACCCATGCTCCCCAACTGGACCAGCGTATTTTCGTGTGCCACGATGATCCCGGCGTTCTTGAATCCCACGAAGGCGATAAAAAGGCCGATTCCCACGGAGATCGCTTTCTTGATGTTCTCGGGGATGCTGTCCACGATAGCTTCCCGGACGTTGAAGAGGGTGAGAAGAATGAAGATGATTCCCTCCAGGAAGACCGCTGTCAGGGCAAACTGCCAGCTCCGGCCCATGCCCACCACAACGGAGAAGGCAAAAAAGGCGTTGAGTCCCATACCGGGAGCCAGTGCGAAGGGCAACTTCGCTACCAGGGCCATCACCAGGGTCCCGATGAAGGAGGCGATCGCCGTGGCCGTAAAGACCGCTCCGAAGTCCATGCCCGCCTCGGCCAGGGTCAGGGGCTGGACGATGAGAATGTAGGCCATGGTGAGGAAGGTGGTGATACCCGCGATCACCTCTGTCCGGACGGTGGTCTTGTTTTTCTTGAGTTCGAAAAAGGTTTCCATTGTGTTTTGCATGGTTCTGCTATGAGCTCCCTTTGTGTTGGATGCCAGGACTTGTACCACGTATTGGTAGGGTTTGTATACTGCAGGGACTGTCAGGGACTGTCAGGGCCGGCGGGCTCGCCGGGAGTGCGGGCTCTCTGGAAGTGGTGTCTATCGGGGGAACCTCCCGGTGCAGCTGTTCCCGGCCACGGCAGGGGAAGTATACTGGGAAAAGAGTATTGGGGCCGTCAGGGCACGCTTCAGGAGGAGCCATGAGAAGAGGAAGGCAACCCGTGGTGACCATTCTTACGGGAACGCCGGGGGCCGGGAAGAGCAGGTTCTGCTTGAGCCTGGCCCGAAGTCACCGGGGAGTCGCTGCTCTGGTCTCCCCTTCCTGCCAAGACGACCAGGGCAGGCGCTTTGGAATAGACGCCCTGGTCTTTCCCGGGGAGGCCCGTTTCCCCCTGGCCCGGGTGGTGGATCCGGCTTCCCCTCCCCGGCGCGCCTCCGAGAGGGATAGACCCCGCTATACCCTGGCGGCGGCTCCCCGGGAGGAGCTCCCCTTTCCGGGCGTGCCACTGGGGCCCTATCTCTTTTCTCCCGCTGCGTTCGATGGAGCCACCGCTTCCCTTCGGGAGCTTCTGCTTCGGGGTGGTAACCGGCTGGTTGTGCTGGACGAGATCGGCCCCCTCGAGCTGGAGCGGGGGGAGGGGTTCGCAGCGCTTCTGGGCGAACTCCTGCGGGGAGAGGGTGTGCCCCTGCTCCCCCTGGTGGTAGTGGTCCGGCCCTCCCTGGTGGCTGCCCTGCGCGAGTGCGTCCGGCGTGAGCGCGGGGGGCTCACCCCTGCGACGATAGGCGTCGGCGAGGGGGCCGACCCCGAGAGTTCCCGGCTTCTGCGGACCCTGACCGGGCAGGGTGATCTGTCAGACCGGTAAGCCAGGTGTTCCCGGGGTAAACCCTGAGAGGTGCCCCCCGGGTCGGCCGTGCGTACAAGCCACGATCTGGGAGATGATGCTCAGGGCGACCTCGGCCGGAGCCTTGCCCCCCAGGTTCATGCCCACGGGCGTATGGATCGGTCCCAGAGGTGTCAGGTCGAGCCCGTTGCGGGCCGCCCGGTCCCGCCGTTCCCCGGCGCGGTCCCGCTGTCCGATCGCTCCCGTATAGGAGGGGGCCGAGATCTTTCCCAGCCCCATCTGCTCCAGCAGGGCCTCCCAGAGGGCATCCTCAAAGCGGGGTTCGTGGTCCAGGGAGACCACAAAGAGTTTTCCCGGCTGCACCAGGTCGCCCTGCGCAAGGAGTTTCCCCAGGGTCTGGTCCGGCCAGGAGGCAAACTCCTGATCTGCCACGGGTCTGGGGCCCGAGAAGCGCGTCTCCCTGGGGTCGCTGATCACCGAGGAGTACCCCATAATCCCTCCCAGCTGTACCAGGACNTCCGCCACGGGGGTTGCTCCGAAGACGAGCAGGGCAGGGGCGGGAATCACCGGTTCGGCCAGGATAATTCGCGTGCCCGACCGCCTGCTNGCAGCCTGGCCCGCCTCCCAGGCATCTTTTACCAGACCCGCGCCAAAGGGCATCTCCCGGGGGTACCAGGTCCGCGTGACGGTACAGGGAGAACCCTCGGCCACCTGGATGGTCACCACTCCGCAAAAGGGNTNCTGGTGCCGGGCAAGCCAGTCCTCGTCCAGTGGTTCGAGCAGGACCGTGATCGATCCCCCGCAGGCGAGGCCCACNTCCAGGGCCGGTTCGTTCCCGCCCTCTCGGGGGCCGTAGCGGATCAGAAGCGCTTCGCCGGTCCGCATCACCTCCCGGGCCTGTCGGGCCAGGTCTGACTCAACACAGCCACCGCTCACGGCACCGGCGATCTCTTCCCGGTCGTTGCAGGCCATGCGAGCCCCCAGGGGAGCGTTGGAGGATCCTTCCTGGTGGATAATGGTACCCACCACGACGTCGCGTCCTTCCCGCAGCCAGCGGGTTGCCGTGGGGATAATGTCCGGGGCATAGCTAGGTTTCATGGAAATCATGATAGGGCAAGATCTCTCTCAAATCCACCCTTTCTTTTTTCTGTACCTGGCCGGTGAATCGGACTGTCGGACAGTCGGACTGGACCGGTGAAATTGGGAGCCCGTCGATACATCTGAAAGGAATCCCTCGAAGCTGAGATCCCGCCCCGCCAATTTGCACCGAACCGATTGGAGCCAGAGAATTGGAGGTGGGCTCGAGATACAATATGAGGGGCCATGACAGTGCCTCCTGCCCAGTCAAAAGGGGGTGCTCCTCTGGTATCCTGAGATACTATGAAGGATGAGATTATTCCTGTGGAGACTGCCGAGAAGGTCGTTGCCCTTATCAACCGCGTTACGGGGAAGAATGTAAACATCATGGGTCAGGGAGGGGTGATCATTGCCTCGGTGCAGAAGGAGCGGGTTGGAACGGTTCATGAAGGGGCGAAGCGCATCATGACCGGAGAGATAGACGAGCTGGCTGTCTCCGAGGAAGAAGCCTCCCGTTTCAAGGGGGTCAAAGCTGGTTATAACGGGGTGATTCTGCGGCAGGGCCGGCGAATCGGGTGCATCGGGATCAGCGGAAACCCTGAAATTGTGGGGCCGATTCAGAAGATGGGCGCGATAATCGTCCAGGAAGAGCTGGATAAGAGAAGCTCCGACGAAGAACGGCGGGAAGAGCTCGATCAGATAGCACAGGACATCACGAATCTGGCAGACCAGATCAAGGTTGTCGCGATAAACGGCTCCATCCAGGCGGCGCGCCTCGGTGAAAGAGGCGCGCCGGTGAAGGTGGTGGTCTCCCAGATGGCCGAACTGACCGACCGGATCAACCGGATGGCCGTCCGAATCGCCGGGAGCTAGAAGCTCTCGAACTCTCCGTCCATATCGTCGGGGCCGTTCTCGTTGAGATCCAGCGATATCCGGGAGTGGGCCTGGGAACCCTTGTCAGCGAGGGTGATTCCCCGCTCGGAGGACCCGGATCCGCCCGATTCCCGCTGTTTCTGGTGATGCTCGAGCTGGTGAGGGCCCTTTCCCTGGCTCGATGATCCGGAGGAGCTTCTGCCTGTGGAGCCACTCCCCTGGGATCCACCGGAGCTTCGGCCGCCCGGGGTTCCCCCTTTTCGGGATTGGACTGCCCGTGGAGCCTCGGCGACCCGGCCGGAATTGTTTACCCGGAAAAACTCCATCGTGCTCTGGAGCTGCTCGGCCTGGCTGCTGAGTTCCTCCGCCATGGAGGCCATCTCCTCCGAGGCCGAGGCGTTCTGCTGCACCACCTGATCGAGTTGCATCAGGGCCTGATTGATCTGATCGGCTCCGCTGTTCTGCTCGCGGCTTGCTGCGGTGATCTCCTGGACCAGTTCCGCCGTCTTCTGGATATCGGGGATGATCTCGGAGATCATGGTGCCCGCCTTCTCGGCCACGTCCACGCTGTTGCGGGAGAGGTCGGCTATCTCGGCGGCCGCTTTCTGGCTCCGTTCAGCCAGCTTCCTGACCTCGCTGGCTACCACGGCAAAGCCCTTGCCGTGCTCCCCGGCCCGGGCAGCCTCAATGGCGGCGTTCAGGGCCAGCAGGTTGGTATTGCGGGCGATCTCGTCGATGATGTTGATCTTTTCGGAGATCTCCTTCATGGCCGACACCGTCTGGGAGACCGCCTGGCCACCCTCCTGGGCGTTGCGGGCCGCCTTCTGGGAGATCTTTTCGGTCTGCAGGGCGTTGTCGGAGTTCTGACGGATATTGGCCCCCATCTCTTCCATGGAAGAGGAGACCTCCTCGGCGCTGGCGGCCTGCTCCGTTGCCCCCTGGGAGAGCTGCTGAGCCGTGCCGCTCATCTCCTCGCTCCCGGCAGCCACGTTGGCCGAAGCCGACTGAATATCGGCCACAACGCTCAGGAGCTGGTTCCTCATCTCCTGCAGTGCCCCGGCCAGGATGCCGATCTCGTCCTTCTGGTCTATGTCGAGGGTTGTGGTGAGGTCACCCCTGGCCAGTTGCTGGGCAAAGGTCACCCCCTTGTAGACCGGTCCGGTGATCGCCCGGGTGAGGAAGAGCCCCAGAACCAGGGCCAGGGTGACGCCCAGGACGATTCCCGTCAGGGCGATCCGTTGTACCCGCGCCCCGTCGCGCACGGCCATTTCCGTTGCCTCGGCCGCCACGGTCCGGTTAACCTCTATAACCCGGTCCAGGATTTCGAAGGCCTCGTTCTGATGGCGCACACCCTCGGTGAGGGCCAGGCGGCTCAGCTCGTCGTAGATAGCGTCAATCCGGTCTGCCTCGGCGAGCATGGTGCCAAAGAGCTCGATCGTACGGTCGGCGCTGGGCAGCAGGGTCTGGGAGAAGAGCTCTTCTGCCNGGGGCCGGTTCCCCTGGCGCAGGGCGGTACGGATATCGGTCACGCTCCGGTGAAAGGCCTCGTGATAGGGGCCGATCTCGCGGATCGCCTGGAGAATCACCGGATTCTCGGTGCGGTATTCCGAAAGCCACTGGCCAAAGTTGCACCGCCGGTGGTCCTCGCCGCCGGTGAAGTCGGCCCCGGTGATCAGCAGAACTGCAACATCCCGGATCAGCTCCTGGTGGTCGCCGATAAAGCCCTGGATGATCACCTGGTATTCCTCGGGGTTCAGAATCTGCGACGCCTCGATCCGTCGACCTTCTGATATGAGATAGTTATTGTATTCTGCCCAGGCTGCCAGGGCCGGCAGGAACTGCTCCCAGAGCCGGGCCTCCTCGGGCGTTTGGGGCAGGGGCTCGTAACTGGCGATCGCTTCGTTGTATACCCGATCTCGGGCTGTGGCGATGTTTTCGTATTGCCGCTCCCGGTCCTCCATGGACATGCGGGGGTTCAGGAGCGACCTGAAGGAAGTTTGCAGCGAGGAGGCTTCTCCCCGGAGCGAGAGGAGGGCGTCCACACTGGGAAGACGGACCCGCGATATCTCGTCGATATGCCGGTTCATCTGGTTGGCCCCCATCCAGCCGAAGAAGCCCACCACCAGAACGATCGCGGCCACCAGGGAAAAACCTCCCACCAGCTTGATTCCCAACTTGATATTCTTCATGGATCCCCCTTTGTAGCACCGAAGCCCGAACAGCCGGGGCTCGCACCGGAACGAAGATCGAGGTGCAGAGCAACCCGAATTACGGTCGTGAAAAGATAATTCCTTCCCCTCTGATTATGGTGGACCGGAGATCTCTTTGCCAGTGGGCTGACCGATTTTTTCACCTCGCCCGGGTTTTCGGGACCGGTGGTTTGCTTCCCCCGGGGACTGTCGGGGGTTTCCCCGGAGGCTGGCGAGATTTCCCCGGGGAGCCGGCCCCTTGCCCGGCCCCGGGGCAGCTCAGGGAGCGGTATTCTCGTCCACGAACCAGCGGACCACATCCCAGTTGCCCCCCCGGGGGAGCAGAATCCAGAGCCCCATGAAGAAGTTCTCCCTGGCTTCGGCTTCGGCCAGGGTGATCCCCTCGTAGTGGACGTTGCTGTAGGTGGAATAGAGCACGTTGTAGTAGGTCATGCCCGAGCGATTGGTGATGGGGGCGTTGCGGTAGGCCAGGAAGAACTGGGTAATCTCCCAGGGGGTAAGATCGGTCTCCACGTAGCTGGCCAGGGTCTGTATCAGCTGGTAGACCTGGGAGAGGTTGCCCGCGTGGAGGGTGTTGATTCTCCGGCGCAGGGCCTCCAGAATATCGTGCTGGCGGCTGGACCGTCCAAAATCGGTGGTGGTCGCCCTGGAGCGGGCGATGCGGAGCGCCTCGACACCGCTGAGGGTATGGGTCCCGGCGGGGAAGAACAGGGTGCCCCAGGTCCCGTTATCCCGGACCCGGTAGGTGGGGTCCCTCAAGGGTTCTTCCAGAGTGAGGGTGATCCCGCCCAGGATATCCACCACCTCGATAAAGGCGTACATATCTATCGAGACGTAGGCGTCTATCTCGCGCCCGATGATCTCGGTTATTCGGGCCAGAAAGGGTCTGGCTCCGTAGATCTCGTAGTGGTCGCTCAGTTTCCGGCCCTGGTAGTAGATGTCCCGGGGAATACTCACAATGGAGATCGTCCGGTCCGGCGAGAGATAGAGGAGCATGATCGAGTCAGCCTTGGTCTCGTGGGTGCCGATCAGGAGGATGTTGGTCCCGTCCCGATGAGACCCTCCCCGAAAGCCCGGGGGGAAGTTCTCGGGCAGGGCCAGGGCATCCTCGGGGGAACTCACCCGGGGGGTGTGGAAGGCATCGAGCTCCTTCCCCAGGGTCTTGAGGCCCGTGATCATCACATCTTCCTGATCCAGGAGGTATATCTCGCCGCTGTGTTTCAGCACCGCCAGGGACCCCAGGCGGGTGGCCCCGGTGTCTCCGGCTTCCCTGGTGGTGATATCGAAGACATGGAAGTCCAGGGTCTCCCGGGGCTCCAGGGAAAGATCGAGATCCTGCTCCTGAAGCCAGTCCTGGACGCGGGGCGAGGCGGCCCGGGCACGGAGATCTTCCCTGGCGGCTTCGTCGGGGGAGAGTTCGCTCCCGGTGGGGGAGTCCTGTCCGGTGGCATCGGGGTCGTCCTGGTCGGGGGGCTCGTCGGCGAGAGTTGACCGGTGTTCCCGGGCCTGGGGGAGCAGGTCTTCCAGGGCATCGGCGATGTGCCGCTGCCGCTCATCGCGGGAGGTGGCGTAGGAGACGCTCCGTGATGCGCCACCGAGAGCCTCGAGCACCGCCTGTGCGGGAGGGGCGTTCCCCGAGACGTGGATGGTTATCAGGGGAGGAAGGGGGGCCGTCTGGTCCGTGGCGTCGGTGATGGTCCAGTGGCCGCGCCGCTCCCCGGGGGCGAGGGTCAGATTTTGCTCGCGGACCGTTTCTGTCAGGGCCCCTTCCGGGGCAAAGAGCTCTTCCAGCTCCTGGTGCAGCGCTTCCCGTTCGTGGTGCACGGCGATTCTGTCCAGGCCCCGCAGGAGGAGGTCTTCCTCGTCGCCCTGTCCGGGGTCCTGCCCGGTGTCGTCCAGGGAGAAGCGGAATTCCGCCGTGGGCAGGTTCATGAGGGATCGGACTTCCTGCAGGTGGGTGGTGGCCAGGCGCTGGTTGTTTTCCAGGAGATGGCCCCGCTGGTTCTGACGCTCCACTTCCGAGCCCAGGTTCCTGCTCAGGCTGTCAAGTTGTTGTTGCAACCGGGCCGTGCGGTGGGCGAGAGTTGTCACGGCCATGGTAATCACCAGCAGACCGAGGAGAAGGAGCAACGAGACCAGAACCGTTCGGGAGCGAGCTGTCAAGGATTTCATAAACACCCCGAGGGTACCACAGAGGGGGTAGGCGTATTAACCCTCGTGGCCCCCGTGGGAGAAGAAAAAGCGCTCCTACCGGAGCGCTTCCTCGAGCAGGACGGCCCGGTCCAGGAGAACTTCGTCGCTGCCGAAGTGTCCCGCCACCTGGACTCCCAGGGGAAGGCCCCCGGGCCCCGTGCCGTGGGGGAGGCTGGTGAGGGGAAGTGCCACCGTGGGTACCCCCGCGTAGGTCCAGGGCAGGTTCATCAGGGGGCTTCCCGTGGAATCAATCCCCCGTGGCGCTTCTCCCGGCGCAGCTGGCGAGAGCCAGAGCGTTGCCCCGTGGCGGTCCAGCGTCTCCTGGATCCGGTCGCGGATCTGTTGACGGCCACCGCAGGCCCGGGCGTAGACCTCCTGGGGTATGGCCAGCCCCCGCTCCACCAGTTCCTTGCTGCGGGGATGGTAGAGCCCATGATGCTCGGCGAACCACGAGGCGTGGACCTGGGCAAACTCGGCGGCGATCATCTCCTGATGGCTCCGGTTGATCTCCTCGATATCGGGGAAGGCCTTCACCCGGAGGGGGGTAACGCCGATTCCCTGGAGGCGCTCGCAGAGGCTCTCCAGGGCTCGCAGGCTCTCCGGTGCAGCCTGCTCCAGGTAGGCGTCGTCCGGTACCAGGACCGTTCCCAGCTGGTGCCGCAGGGTGTCGTGAGGGGGATCTGCCGAAGAGTGTCCCCCCCTATCGTTCCAGTGGCGGGTCAGGACCGGTGCGATCAGGCGCAGGGCCCGTGCCGAGGCAGCCAGGACCCCCACGTGATCGGCGCTGGGAGAGAAGGGAATTATGCCGTCGGGGCTGACCCGGTCGTAGCTCGGTTTGTATCCCGCGATTCCGCAGAAGCTGGCGGGGCGGGAGATGGAACCGATTGTCTGGGTTCCCAGGGCCATATGACAGAACCCGGCGGCCACGGCGGCGGCGGAGCCGCTCGAGGAGCCTCCGGGGGTGTGCTCCGGGTTCCAGGGGTTTCTGGTTGGTCCGGGGCCGAAGTAGGCGAACTCCGTGGTAACGGTCTTTCCCAGAACCAGCGCACCCGCCTCCTGGAGCCGCTGGAGACTTGCCGCAGGCGGGGTCTCGTCGTGGCGAAAGGTCTCGGCCGGCAGGCGTGACCCCGCCCGGGTGGGAAACCCCTGGGCGTGGAAGAGATCCTTCACCCCCACCACCAGACCAAAGAGGGGCGGTCGCTCCTCGGCTAGGGGCCACCGTTCCTCCAGGGTCCGGGCCTCGGCCAGGAGGCGTTCGCGCCGCTGGCCGGGAGATTCGTCGGGCAGGAGCGTCTGCAGGGTCTCCTCGAACCGGTCCAGACGATCAAGAAGGGTTTCTATTTCCACCGAAAGGGGGCGTTCTCCCCGGCGGAGTACCGAGAGCAGCCGCGCCGGGTCCCGGGGGGCAACGTACTTCATTCAGATTACCCCCTGGTCCTGCAGGGCCCGGACCTGATCGTCGGTATATCCCAGATCGGAAAGGACCTCCCGGGTGTGCTCGCCCAGCTCGGGAAGGGGGGGGCGCTCGGTGGAGTCCTCGAACCCACTCATCTTGACGGGATTCCCCGCCACCTGGACCGTCCCCGCCAGGGAGTCCTCCACGGTGGCGAGCATCTTCCGCGCCAGGATTTGGGGGCTTTCCATAATGTGCTCGACCTTGTTGATGGGGGCGTGGGGGATTCCCGCTTCCGAGAGGAGGTCCGACCATTCCTGGACGGTGCGCTCCGCCATGAGGGGTTCCATGAGGGCGTTCAACTCGTCCAGATTCTCCGTCCGGGCCGGATTGGTGGCAAACCGGGGGTCCTCGGCCAGATCCATCCGGCCTGTGGCGGTGCAAAAGGTCTTCCAGAGATTATCGTTCCCCATGGCCACCACGAACCAGTCGTCCCGGGCCTGATAGGCCTGGAAGGGAGTGATCGTGGGATGGCGGTTCCCCAGGGGCTCCGGATTTTCTCCCGTGGCCTGATACCGGGCCAGGGCGTTTTCCAGGATCGCTACCTGGCAGTCGAGCATGGCCACATCGATCTTCTGGCCCAGCCCGGTGGCGTTCCGCTGGTGGAGGGCTGCCAGGATCCCGATCGAGGCAAAGAGACCGGCCGTGATATCGCCGATGGAACAGCCCACCCGGACCGGGGCTCCTCCCGGCCAGCCCGTGATTCCCATGAGCCCGCCCTCGGCCTGGGCCAGGATATCGTAGGCGGGCTTTTTGCTCTCCGGGCCGGAGTGGCCGTAGCCCGAGGCTGCCGCGTAGATGAGCCCGGGATTTATCTTTTTGAGCTCCTCGTAGCCCAGACCGAGCTTCTCCATCACGCCGGGGCGGAAGTTCTCCACCAGCATGTCGTAGCGGGCAACCAGTTTCCGCAGGATATCCTTCCCCTCGTCGCTCTTCAGGTTGAGGGTCATGGAGTGCTTGCCCCGGTTGATGCTGAGAAAATAGAGGCTTCTCCCGTTCTTGAAGGGGCCAAAATGGCGGGAATCGTCGCCCGTGCCGGGCATCTCCACCTTCAGCACCTCGGCTCCAAGGTCGGAGAGGATCATCGTGGCGTAGGGCCCGGCCAGTACCCTGGTCATATCCAGAACTTTCAGGCCTGCCAGGGGCTTGCTGCTTTTCATGGTTGCGTCCTCCTGGGGAAAGTGTACACCCGTTTCTGTCTGGGGGCAAAAAAAACCCGGGGGATTACTCCCCCGGGATGCCTCTGGTTCGGGTGAACCTGGTCAGCTCTTGCGGGCCCGCTGTCGGGCTTCGTCAACGAGCCACTGGTTCCGTGCCCGTGCCACATCGCCAAACTTGGTAAGTTCGCAACGTGACTTTTTCTCCATCAGTTCCTGGTACCGGGCTTCGTCCACGAAAGCCACGATCCGGGCGATACTGGACTCACCATCCACGAAGCGCCAGGGGAAACAGCCGATCGTCACCCGCTGGTTCAGAAGCAGGTCGATATCCCCGCCAATGCACTCGGCGTGAACGATCCCGTGGGGGAACATTTCCAGGTGCATCAACTGGTACTTGTCGTCGGTGAAGACCTCGGTCAGGCCCTTGCCGTACTTCTTCTTGAAGTGGGCGTCGCACTCGGCGGCGTTCCGGGGCATCCAGTCGCGGATCTTGGTATTCATGGGGTGGTCAGCGCTTCCGCAGTCCACGCCGATCCAGCGGAGCTTTTTCTTCTTGGCCCATTCGGCAAACTCCCGGTCCGGCCCGGGGTGTTTCACCATGTAGGTCACCTCGTCGGCCGTGGGCTGGTCCCAGCTGTACTGGTGGTAGCCCGTGGAGATGATAAGAATATCCCCCTCCTTGACCTCGACCCGATCCTCGATCATCTGGGAGGTATAGACATCGTACTCACCGGCGACGTCCGAGAGATCCACGATCACCCCCTCGTGGACGAGGAAATCCATGTCCAGACTGGCGATATCCTTTCCGGGTGTGTAGAAGTGGATCTCCCCATCCAGGTGGGTTCCAATGTGGTTCGAATGGGTCACCAGCTGGCCGTTGGCACCGTTGGGCGCCAGGCGCTTGAAGTATTTCACCTCCAGGGGCTCGTAGGTGGGCCAGGGAGGAGTTCCAATCCCCAGGGGGATGCTCAGATCGATTACCTTCATGTCCTTCATACCGTTCTCCTTCCGTTTTGGTGTTCCTGCGGATGCTCTCCGGAACCCGGGTATCGGAGCTACCCGGGCATTCCGGAAGGTTTTTTCAGGCGTATTTTTCTACAAAGGCGGCAAAGGCGTCCCGAAAGGCCTGTTCGGGAGGCTTCACCAGCCCTGCTCCAACCATACCAACGCCCGGGTCCTTGTGGGCGATACCGGTGTTGATCGCCGGCAGGACACCGTGCTCTACCACCTTTACCACATCGATTCCCGTGGGGGTTCCCCGGAAGTCCATGGCCGGGATCTGGTAGGTGTCATTCTCGGCCAGAGTGATCTCGTACATCTTGCGGGTGAAGTTCAGGGCATCGGCGGGGGATCCCCCCACGAACTTCACGATCGCCGGAGCAGCCGCCATGGCGAACCCTCCAATACCGCAGGTCTCGGTGATCACCGAATCGCCCACATCGCGGGCCGCATCATCGGCAGAGAATCCCGGCAGATAGAGCCCGTCGATCACCGAAGCGGGCCCGGTGAACCACCGGTCGGGCAGACCGGCCAGGCGAATGCCGAACTCCGTGCCGTTCCGGGCCATGGTATAGACCAGGGAGCTTCCCTCGATCCCCGCAGCGGCATCGACGGTACATTTCGAGGCGGGCATGGTGAGGTTCAGGAAAAAGTGGTCGTTCTCGTGCATGAACCGGAATACCCTGGCCAGCTGTTCCTTTTCCTCGTCGAGCATCACCAGGTAGGGTGCCATTTCGCGAATGAAGAGACTGGTGCCCGCGCGGTTCCGGTTGTGGCCCTCGTCACCCATCTGCAGAACCTGGGCGATGAGATTCTTCATGTCCAGGGGACCGTGCAGATCCAGAGCCTTCTTGAGGATCGGAGCCAGCTCCTGCTCCATCCAGCGCAGCCGGTCGATNACCTCTTTGGAGTTGGCTCCGTAGCGGAGCACCTTGCCCAGCCCCTCGTTCAGGGTGCAGTAGGCGCGGTTCCCGAAGGTNNNGTTCTCCATGATCCACACGGGCATGCTGGCCGTGGTGACTCCCGCCATGGGCCCCACGGCGTTATGGTGATGGCAGGGATCGAAGGTGATCTCACCCGAGGCAGCCAGCTTTTCAGCCTCCTCCGGGGTCTCTGCCAGCCCCTCGTAGAGGATGCCCCCGATGATCGCCCCCCGCAGGGGGCCGGCCATATCGGGCCACTCCACGGGCGGCCCGGCGTGCATGATAAGCTTCTTGTGCATCCCCGGGACGGTTTCCCTGGCGATGCCGATTCCCACCAGGGTCGGCTTCCCCTTCAGAATCCGGGTGACCGCTTCCTGGTTTGCCCTGGCCCGGTCCAGCTTGCCTGCGGCTTCAGCCNCGTCCAGGCGGTCCAGGAGGGCAGCCAGCTCGGGGTCGCCNCCGGCAGGGGGTTTCCAGTCGACGGGGACAACGGGGGTTCCCAGCTGTGACAGGGTTTCGCCAAACCCCTGGAGTCCCAGATTTACTACGTTCAGCTCCTGCCCGAAAAGGGCGGTGACATTGTTCTTGCTCATGATTTTCTGCTCCTATCGTGTTTTCAGAAGAGCCATCATGCGCCGGGCAAGCTCGACGGCCTGGTAGTTGGAGGGCATCACCACGGCACCGGCAGCGGTGAGAGCCCGCTCCTGGGAGGCAATGTTCTGGAAGTCCCCCTCGGTGCCGGTAATGCTGGCGATAACGGGAAGATATCCCCCNCGTTTTGCCGCAGCCCGGCGCATCGTCGCGATCGCCGGGGCCAGGGCACCCGCCGGATCGGGGTGACTGCCGTAGCCGATGACGCAATCCACCAGAACCAGGGCGATCTCCTCGTCGTCGGCCTCGCGGAGCATCCGCTCGGTCCTCGTGGAGGGATCGATCATGGGATGGGGGCGCCCGACGGTGAACACATCCTCGCCCAGGTCGACGATGGTGTGTTTCTCCGAGCGCTGGGGGTCCTTCAGGGCAAAGGCCTTGTCGCTGGGGTCGAAGGAATAGATGCCACCCAGGCTGTCGTTCAGAACGAAGACCGCCTCGTCGGTGAGAGTCCCTCCCGTGAAGTATCCGCGGAGATACCGCTGGCTGCTGGAGACAGCCGAGACTTCCCGCTCCACCAGAGCGTCGATCTCCTTCTCGTCGGCATCAAAAACCGAGGGGGACCAGGATTCTCCCCGGGAGATCGCCACGGCCATGCGCGCCGTCTCCTCGAGGTTGGAGGCGTAGTGAAGGTTCCCCTGGGAGGATTCCCCGGGCAGGCCGATCAGATGGACCACAGCGGGTTTTCCCGTTTTTTTCAGCGCCTGGATCACCCGCTCGGCGACCTTCGGGGCCGGCGGCTTGGAGATAACCACGATCACCTGGGTGTCGGGATCCTCTGCCAGGGCCTCGATGGCCATGAGGGCCGTGGAGCCGTTCACTTTTTCGCTCTTCAGATCGCGTCCGCCCGTACCGATCGCCTGGGAGATCCCCCCTCCGGCGCGGGAGATCAGGGATGTTACCTCCTGGAGGCCCGTTCCGGCGGCAGAGACCACGCCAATTGAACCGGGCGCGACCTGGTTGGCAAAGCAGAGGGGTTTTCCGTTGATGATGGCCGTACCGCAGTCCGGCCCCATCAGGAGGAGGCCTTTTTCGCGGGCCAGGGTTTTCAGTTTTACCTCCTCCTCCAGAGAGACATTATCGGAGAAGAGCATCACGTGCTTGCCTGCTCCGAGGGCTTTTCGTACCTCTCGCGGGGCGTAGGCTCCGGGCACGGAAATGATGACCAGGTTCGAGTCGGGGGCGGCCTCGTAGGCGGCCTCGCTACTGGCGTGGCGNTAGGCGGCGTNGTCCCCGGGGGCTGCCTTCTTGGTGAGGAGCTGGTCCACCGCCNTCTCGGCGGCATCAACGGCCTCGCCGGAAACTCCCTCAAGGGAAATGATCAGATCGTTGGGACCAGCCTTGGCGAGCTCGGGCCCGCTCATGCCCATGTCCTGGAGCAACCCCAGGTTCATCTCTGTTCCCATGGCGACCACCGCGTCGGTGATCCCCTCCAGCTTCTTCACGTCCGTACTGATCAGCATCAGAAATACTGAATCGTAGTACGAATCCTTCCGCAGGATGATTCGCTTCACGTCAAGCCTCTCTTTCGTCGGGTCCGTTATCCATCGGGTCCGTCACCGGTACGTTGCCGGAATCCCCCGGGGATACCACCCTCCGGGGATTCGTACAACTTCCTCGTGGAAGATGTAAACGCTACACCCAGTTCTGCTCCCTGTCAAATCCCGGAAGGATCAGGAGAAACCAGGCAAAACCAGCCAAAAAATCAAGTCCCGAGCTATTCCCGTGGCTATCTGCAATATGGGATGCTCTTCGGGCTCTGATCTCCGGGGGGCGGCCGGGCAGTGCCAGAACGCGGCACAGCCGGTGGGCAAAAAGGGGAGGTCGCTTCTCCAGAGCCAGGCGAAGCAGCGTTGCCCCTCCCGTGGTAGTCTTTTCCAGATGTCCCTCCAGGGAAGCTGCCAGCTCCCGCCGGAAAAAGAGCAGGGAGTCCCGGGGCACCTCTCGAATCGGGACAATATCCAGGGCAAGCACAATATCCAGGGCGAGCAGGAGTCCGGCCAGAAAATCGTCACCCGCCGGGGTAAAGCCGGGGCCGAGTCCGGCCAGTCCCGCCAGAACCCGGGGGTCCGGAGGGATTTCGGCCGTCAGACACCGTCTGGCTCGCTCAAGAAATGGATCGTTCCGGGGCTCCGCAGGGTCGTTCGCAGAAAGAGCTNCAGAATACCGCGCAGAAAGACCCGCAGAAAAAACGAGGGGCAGAAATCCGCGGTGAAAGCGGGGTTCCTCCAGAAGGACCTGCCTGAGCGTCCTGGGGCAGTCCTGGCAGGTGAGGGCCCGTTGTTCCGCCGGTGATAGCTGGAGCTCGCCCTGGTAGCGCCNGGCCNCATGGAGGGCCTCCCCGGGGTACTCCGCCAGGAGAGGCGCCGTTTCCGGGTTTCCCCGTGCGATCCCCCGGGGCAGACCGGTGATGATCTCTCCAGGCTGGAGTGTCCCGAGAAGAACCCGGGATTCCCGGGAGGGGAGAAAGATCGAAAGGGCCGTTCGATCCCGGGTATTCGCCACGAGGGAGACAAAATAGGAGCCCCGGTGATCCCGAAGNTCGATATTTGCCACCTCCCGATGGCGCCCCCTGAGAATACCGGAAAAGGAATCGGGCACAAGCGCCCCCGGAATAGCCCGGAGAGGCTCTTCTGGCGCAACTGGGTAGAGCATTTCTTCCGCCTTCNGGGTATTATATGGGGAGGACAAGAAAAAGTCACAGCTTGACAGGGGTGCGGTCAGGGCGTACCGTGGCTGTTTAATATCGAAGAGTACAAAGAATACAGAAGACCAGGGCTGCCGGGCTCGAGGCAAATCGGAGCGGCGGTTCTGCAGGATGAAGTTTTTCTGCGAAGATCTGCAAGGAGTAGGACAGTGGGAAATCGGGAAGCGATACAACACATGAAAACGATTCGGGAGCAGGTGCGTCTTGGCGGTGGTGAGGCGCGGATAGAGCAGCAGCACCAGAANGGGAAGCACACCGCNCGGGAGCGGCTGCAGGCATTGCTGGACGAGGGGAGTTTTGTGGAGCACCAGCACTACAGCAAGGGGCGGTCCACAATGTTCGGCCTTGGAGACAAGCGGATCCACGGCGACGGAGTAGCCACGGGGAGCGGACTTGTGGAGGGCCGGCAGGTC
>NZ_KB891757.1 GCF_000373545.1 Alkalispirochaeta alkalica DSM 8900 | reverse complement strand
TCCTGCGTTATATCGCGAAAATTTTCCAGATTCTGAACACTGGTCTTGTCTGCTTCCTGAATACGCTCCGTAATTGACGTGAGGGAATTTTCAATTATTCGGGCATTCTCACCGGTCGACTCAGCCAGTTTGCGTATTTCTTCAGCAACAACAGCAAAACCTCTCCCTGCCTCTCCGGCGTGCGCACTTTCGATGGCAGCATTCATTGAAAGCAGATTGGTCTGTCCCGCAATACTGTTAATTATATCGATGATATCCATCAAATTCTGAATATCAGCCGTTATTTCGCGGATAATGGAAAAAGTACTCTCCACTTTTTCGTTACCGGTTTCAGCAGCCTGAACCAGAGATTGGATTCCCCTGTTCCTGTCCTCGGCCAGGCGGGAAACACTGTTAATTGAGGCGGTCATTTCTTCGATGGCACTGGAGGATTCGACAATATTTGTTGACTGGCGTTCCATGCCTTTGGCCTGATTGGCCAGCTTGCGATCGATTTCTTCAACCGAATGCTGAACATTGCTGATAACTTCATCCAGATTGGCAAACTGTTTCTCGATACTCTGAATATTGCCACTAATCTGTGTGATAGCAGCTGCCGATTCGGCCGTGCTGGAGCCAAGGTTCTGACACAGCTGCGTGGCTGCTGATGATGTGTCCTTGATATCACGTATAATAGCCTGCAATTGATCGACCACTGAGTTGATATGCTTGGCCAGCAAACCGGTTTCATCTTTCACATTGATGTTAACCGAGGCCGTAAGATCATGCTGGCTGACCTGATTCATTGAATCCTCTATGATCTGTAATCGGCGAACCAATCGCGAGGTGAACCCGAGCACCAGTCCAACTACCAGCACCATTCCGAACAACATCATTAATATGGAATTCAGAATTAGCTGCTGTGACTGCTGTGCCACTTCTTCATTTAGAAAACCAGGCATATCAGCTAACAAGTCTTCAAGCGGCGCCGCTGCCGACTCAATTCGTCCCACCAGTCGAGCCAGCTCGTTAACAGTATCTTCATATTGGTCAA
>NZ_KB891756.1 GCF_000373545.1 Alkalispirochaeta alkalica DSM 8900 | reverse complement strand
AACCTGCCAAGCGGCTTCTACCGCATCGCGATTCCCCTGGAACGACACGACAGCGAGACCAACCAGACCTATACCGTGGGAACCTATCGCGACGTGATCCACATCTACGACGGACGGCTCTCGGAGAAGACGCTGGACATTACCGAGCTGATCGGGACCCCGCCCTCGGCCCCGCAGGACCTTCAGATCTCACTGGCAGATTACGACCCACAAGAAGGGTCGGGCGCGTGGGAGATCGACCTCTCCTGGACCAGGACAGCCAACACCGCTGGGGGGTACCGGGTCTACCGCCGGGTAAACGATGATCCCTTCACCGTTCTCGACGACGCCGACAACCTTTCTCAGCACGCCTCATCCTTCAATAACACCTTTATCTTGGGGGACCAGGACGACACCTATCAGTACCGCGTGGTTGCCTGGAACAGCTACGGAGAATCCCCTCCCCTTGATTCGCCGCCCTTGCCCGGTGATCTGAGCGTAACAGACGGGGATTATACCTTCCTGGTCTACCCGGACCACCTGGTCCTCCTGGCTTACACCGGCTTACCCTCGGTTGATATTGTGATACCCGGCACCCTGGAGGTAAACGGTGAGGAGAGACCGGTCACAAAGATTGCTGCCGATGCGTTTAAGGACAAGGGAATCACGGAAAGGCTCACCATCCCCGATACGATCACCGAGATTGGAGCCGGTGCATTCCACCTTAACAGCTTCACGGGTGACCTGGAGATCCCCGACTCGGTGGTGACCATCGGAGCCAGTGCGTTCCAGAGCGCAGGATTTAGCAACGGGGGGCACCTCATCCTGGGAACCACCGAAAGCAACCTCGAAACTATCGAATTTCGAGCCTTCCAGGACACAGGCTTCACGGGCCCCCTGACGATCCCGGCTTCGGTTACATCCATCGGGGGTAGCGCCTTCCAGAATGTCACATTCGCAGGAGCCCTTACCCTGCATGAAGGCCTGCTCACAATAGGGAGCTCCGCCTTCGAGGGTGCCAGCTTTTCAAATGGCCTCACGATCCCCGACTCGGTCACCACCATCCGTACCAGCGCCTTCAAAGAGGCTGTCTTTGCCGGACCCCTTGAACTGGGAACAGGCCTTGTCACCCTCGAGACACACATCTTTTAT
>NZ_KB891755.1 GCF_000373545.1 Alkalispirochaeta alkalica DSM 8900 | reverse complement strand
CTCATCAGCTCGATGCTTGCTCCAGGTCTACCGTCGCCTGGACAGGCTTCGCCTCATGCGTCACCCCACTCGAACCCATACAGAGGTACGGGAATATGAACCCGTTTCCCATCGACTACGCCTTTCGGCCTCGCCTTAGGGGCCGACTAACCCTGGGAAGACGACCTTTACCCAGGAAACCTTCGGTTTTCGGCGGAGGGGACTCTCACCCCTCTTTTCGTTACTCATGCCTGCATTCTCTCTTCTGTTACCTCCAGCTCGCCTCACAGCTCACCTTCTTCGGCCTCCAGAATGTTCGCCTACCCCTGATACATACTCGCGTATCTATCAAGCCGCAGCTTCGGTACATGACGTAGCCCCGTTACATTGTCGGCGCATGACGACTCGACCAGTGAGCTATTACGCACTCGTTCGAGGGATGGCTGCTTCTAAGCCAACCTCCTGGCTGTCTTTGCCATCATACTTCCTTTTCCACTCAGTCATGTTTTGGGACCTTAGCTATCGGTCTGGGCTCTTTCCCTCTCGACTACGAATCTTGTCACCCGCAGTCTGACTGCATATGAGCATCTTACGGCATTCGGAGTTTATCTGGGTTTGGTACCCGGTGAAGGGCCCTAGTCCAACCAGTGCTCTACCTCCGTAAGACTCCATATACGCTAGCCCTAAAGCTATTTCGGCGAAAACCAGCTATCTCCGGGTTTGATTAGCCTTTCACTCCGATCCACAGCTCATCCCTGCCTTTTTTAACAGACTAGGGTTCGGTCCTCCACGTCGTTTTACCGACGCTTCATCCTGGCCATGGATAGATCACCCGGCTTCGGGTCTACCGCATGAAACTATTCGCCCTCTTCAGACTCGGTTTCCCTTCGGCTTCGGGACTCCTATCCCTTAACCTCGCTTCACACGGTAACTCGCAGGCTCATTCTACAAAAGGCACGCCGTCACCCGTCTTGCAACAGGCTCCGACCGCTTGTAAGTCTACGGTTTCAGGTTCTTTTTCACTCCCCTCACCGGGGTTCTTTTCACCTTTCCCTCACGGTACTATTCTCTATCGGTAGCCACCACGTATTTAGCCTTGGAGGGTGGTCCCCCCAGGTTCAGACAGCGTTTCACGTGTGCCGTCCTACTCAGGTACGCATCGGAAGTTGTATCGGTTTCGTGTACAGGACTGTCACCTTCTCTGGTCGCCCTTCCCAGTAGCGTTCCACTACCAATACAGTTTCTGACTTCAC
>NZ_KB891754.1 GCF_000373545.1 Alkalispirochaeta alkalica DSM 8900 | reverse complement strand
CCTTCTTCCGGGACGCCCGGCCCTTCATGACCACCGATGACGCTCGTGACCTCCAGGGCAGGGGATTTTATCTCGGGGCGCACAGTTGCGATCACCCCCGATACTGTGAAATCCCCCTGGATGAGCAGATCCGCCAGACCCGCCTCAGCATGGAGTGGGTACAGGAGACCTTTGGACTCTCCTACCGGTATTTTGCCTTTCCCTTTCATAACAGGGGAGTGGGCACGCCCTTCTATCAGGCCACGGCAGGGGATGTCGACCTTTATTTTACCACCCACGGCTGGTGGCTACCGGAGCGGAACCGCTCGGTCTACCATCGGGTCGGGCTGGACAGCGCCACCAGCGCAGTAAGAGAAATCCGTTCCCGCTGGCGGCCGCCTCGGGCATGATACCCCGGTTCGGATATCAGAAGAGGAGCCCATCAGGTGAATAGCAGCGTACCCTTTTTTTCAGTAATTACACCGGTTCATAACAAGGCCCCCCACGTGGCGCGGGCCATCCGCTCCGTCCTGGCCCAGACCTGGGACAATTTTGAGCTGCTTCTGGTGGACGATGCCTCCAGCGACGACAGCCTCCAGGAAATGCAGGCCTTTTCTGACGAGCGTCTGCGCATTTTTCAGCGCGATACCCCTGGCCCCGGGGGGTACGCAGCACGAAATCTGGCCATATCCCGTGCCAGGGCACAGTGGATAGCCTTTCTGGATGCCGATGATGAGTGGATGCCGGATCATCTGGAGACGATGCACGCCATGATCACGGCTCATCCCGATGTGCCGGTCTTTACCAGCGCCCGCATGTGGGAAAAGGGCGGGGTCCGCAGGCTGGATTCCTTTTCTGCCACCATGACGGCACGCACGCGGATGATCTCCTTTTTGGAGTATCTTCGTTTTTCCAGTCGCGACCGGAACCCCATCGATACAAACTCCATTGTGGTGCGCAGGAATCTGTTGCCCCGAACGGACTGGTTCCCCCAGGGACGCACGCCGCGTTCGGGAGACCTCTACCTCTGGGTGGTTCTTCTGGCCCGGGCAGGGAGGGCTCTGTGGTCGGCCCGTGTCGGGTCGGTGTCGTATCGGGATATTATCGGTGTCTCCCGGAGTTGTGCCCCCAGCCTGACTCTGAGCCACGAGATGGTCCGGGAACTGGCGCCGGATCTTTCGCGGCGGGAGCTGGCAATGCTCAGGCGCTACGCCAACCGTCTGGTCAGCCGGGCCTGGTTCGAGGGAAGGGCCCACGGGCAGAAACCGGCGCGGCCTCTGCCCCGTGAGCTCTACTGG
>NZ_KB891753.1 GCF_000373545.1 Alkalispirochaeta alkalica DSM 8900 | reverse complement strand
GGCTCTTGTCACAGTTTGCAAAGAGAGAGGAATTGCATGAAGAAGATTATTGTTCTTGCAGCAGCGCTGGCAATGGTTGGCGGTGTGGTTATGGCTGATCTGACGATCGGCGGGCGCGTTGATACGCGGATGTTCAATGGTGATGAAGGAAGCTTCAGCCAGGTCGATACCCGGCTTCAGATGAATTGGCAGATCGACGAGTACACCCAGGCCGACGTGCGCATGCGCTGGGATGTGGGTGATGAGAAGCCCGATGGGCAAGACACTGACGATGTTTACAATTTCCGTCTTGACCGCGCCCACGCCACGGTTGACTTGGGTGGTTTCCTTGGAACCAAAGAGGACATGGGTCTGGGAATCATCTTCAACGCCGGGTACAACCTGGCCGAGGCAAAGAACACCATCGACATCGACACCTACGGTTGGGGCGGGTTCGAGATGTCCGACTGGGCCATGGTGGGAATGCAGTTGCACCTGGACCTGATGGGCATGGCCAACCTCTGGACCGCCGTCGGTATGAAGGCTGTTCACTGGGAAGGCGAGACACAAGAAGCAGGTGCTGAAGAAGATGTGAACTTCCCCGTATTCCTCGGTGTTGACGGCTCCCAGGACCTGGGTTTTGCTACCCTGGGCTACGAGGCTGTCCTGCACCTCCTCGAGGGTGACGACGACGATTTCGAGCTCGGACTCGGGTTCTCCCTGACCAGCATCGAAGTTGCTCCCGACATCTCCCTCAGCACCGCCGTTGCGCTGACTCTCTTCGAAGATGATGCAGACACCGATACCATCCACAAGTTCACCCTCGGTGTGCACTACGCCGACATGGTCGACACTTACATGGTTCTGGGTGGTGACGAGGATGAGTTCCTCGGTGCCATGGGTATCTCCACGGCTGTGAAGCTCAACGACATGGTGAGCGCCGTTGTGGGTATCGGTCTCGGTCTCGACGACGATGTCTACGAGGATACCTTCGACTCCTTCGACGTCTCGGTGAACCTGAACCTGGCAGCCATGACTCTCCGTGTCGGTTACTTCTGGCAGGAAGAGGATAACGGCATCGGCAACACCGTTGTTGGTGACGAGTTTGTTCCCACCGACGGGCTTGGCAGTGGTATCTACGTCCGCGCCCGGGTAAACCTCTAAGGTATACCCGAGCACCACGAACCCCGCCTTCGGGCGGGGTTTTTTTTGGCCCTCCTCAGGGCTCCTCCCCGACCCGCCGCTCCCCCCGGGGGGCATTCCCCAGACGCTGCCTGAAG
>NZ_KB891752.1 GCF_000373545.1 Alkalispirochaeta alkalica DSM 8900 | reverse complement strand
AGGGAGATGGGATGACTCATCTTGAGGTGGGCTTCCCACTTAGATGCTTTCAGCGGTTATCCCTTCCAAACGTAGCTACCCAGCACTTACCGTTGGCACGATAACTGGTACACTAGAGGTTTGTCCACCTCGGTCCTCTCGTACTAAAGGCAGATCCTCTCAATCATCCAACGCCCGTGGCAGATAGGGACCGAACTGTCTCGCGACGTTCTGAACCCAGCTCACGTACCGCTTTAAATGGCGAACAGCCATACCCTTGGGACCTGCTCCAGCCCCAGGATGCGATGAGCCGACATCGAGGTGCCAAACTTTGCCGTCGATATGAACTCTTGGGCAAAATCAGCCTGTTATCCCCGGAGTACCTTTTGTCCGTTAAGTGACGGCGCTTCCACTCGCCACCGCCAGATCACTAAGACCTGCTTTCGCACCTGCTCGACTTGTTGGTCTCGCAGTCAAGCTCCCTTCTGCCTTTGCACATACACGCTGATTTCCACCCAGCGCAAGGGAACCTTCGCGCGCCTCCGTTACTCTTTAGGAGGCGACCGCCCCAGTCAAACCGCCCACCTGACACTGTCCACCCTCCGGCTTCACGGATCGGTGTGAGAAACCTAACCAGCCAAGGGAGGTATTTCACCAACGACTCCACCCATACTGGCGTACAGGCTTCACAGTCTCCCTCCTATCCTACACATGACGGGCAAAGTTTCAGTGCCAAGCTGCAGTAAAGGTTCACGGGGTCTTTCCGTCTAACCACGGGTAATCGGTATCTTCACCGATACTCCAATTTCACCGGGTCTCGCGTTGAGACAGCGCTCAGATCGTTACACCATTCGTGCGGGTCGGAACTTACCCGACAAGGAATTTCGCTACCTTAGGACCGTTATAGTTACGGCCGCCGTTTACTGGGGCTTCAATTCGCAGCTTCGTCCGAAAACTAACCGCTCCTCTTAACCTTCCAGCACCGGGCAGGTGTCAGTCCGTATACGTCTCATTACTGATTCGCACAGACCTATGTTTTTGGTAAACAGTCGCCTGAGCCTCTTCTCTGCAACCTCCTCAAAATATTACTATCCCTCGAAGGCCATACTTATCCCGAAGTTACGTATGTATTTTGCCGAGTTCCTTAACGCGAGTTCTCCCGCGCGCCTGAGAATACTCATCCTACCGACCTGTGTTGGTTTGCGGTACGGTCTCTGTATGGTCTACCTGAGAGGTTCTTTCTTGTCACCATGACTCCACCTGCTTCGATCCGCCGTAGCTTCTCTCGGCGTCACATCTCACCTCAACTGACGGATTTGCCTATCAG
>NZ_KB891751.1 GCF_000373545.1 Alkalispirochaeta alkalica DSM 8900 | reverse complement strand
AGCCTTCAACGGCTTCACCAGCGCCCTTCGGATCTCCCTCTCGTAGGTCACGTGACGGCCTCCAGGATCTCGTCAAACTCAGCGAGGGTGATCTTCACCATCCCGTGAGGTGCCTGGTCGCTGTGCCCGTCCTCCAGGGGGACGATGTAGGGCACGTTGTTGCTCAGATAGATCGCGACGTTCTCCACCTCCCAGCCCTCGATGACAGGAATCGCCTCCTCTATCGTCGCCCCTCCGTCAGGGTCGGCCCGCTCAATCTCGGTCTCGATGGGTGAGCCGGTACTCGCCTGCCAGTTCCCCCTCGCCCGGCCCTGATCCACAGGCGTCCGCATCACCACGCGCCGGAGAATCTCCAGGGCTGTCTTGCGCGGGATGATCTGCATGCGGTCCTTCGTCTGGTTTGCCCACCGGCGTATATCGAGTGCGAAGCTCATCCAGCGTCGTCCTCCACCGGTTCGTACGTCTTGTCGAAGATGTCGGGCTTGCATGGGTAGAACTCGCCGCTTACGCCCTTGATGATCCAGTCACCGACAGTAGCGGTCATAGTTCCCTCAAGGGTTTCTATTTTCAGGCCTTCTTCTTTCACGGCGTCGCAGTACGTCGCGAACCTATCATGATCTGCTTGGGTCTCGACGTTCACCCGCTGTCCCATAAACTGCAGACACTGGAGAATGCTTGCGTCGGAACTGAGCAACTGCATGGCCTCTATCACAACTGGTTTCTTCCTGAACTTCATCGCGCCTGCACCTCCGTGTAGATCGTGACCTCCGCAGGCCGAAAGGGGATCGCCTGCACCACCTTAAGCACCGCCCCGTCGGTATGCAGTTCATCCCCCGGGACCGGGTGCCCGCTTGCGAGGAACAGCCGGTCCCGGGCCTGGACCAGGGAGCCGTCAATGTGGGTGATGGCAAACCGGTTCTCCAGGACGAAGCACGGGATCTTCGTCGCCTGAGCCGGGTCGTCGTGCACGATGGTGCCCTCACTGTCCTCCCAGTACCATGTGCCGGTGAGGGCATCGAACTTCTTCTCCCAGCCGCCCGCACTCCCCGGGCGAACGATCGTCGCCGCTTTCCCGTTCTCCCGCAGCTCGTCCGCAACCTCGCGGGCCATCTCCAGATACTCAGCCGTGTTGCTCATACGGTGATCCTCACGCCCGGAGAGCGGGTGTAGCCCCGCACCAGATCGCTCACCGTCGTCAGGGTGTCACGCGTTGGCGCCCTGTCGAGAAACTCAGTCTCCAGGGGCCCTGTCCGCTTGCGCTTGATGTAGCCGCCCCGTTTCAGTAGCGGCTGGAGATTCACCCCCTGCAC
>NZ_KB891750.1 GCF_000373545.1 Alkalispirochaeta alkalica DSM 8900 | reverse complement strand
CTCCCGCAACTCCTCCCCGGTCAAGCCTGCGGCGTAGAGCAGATACAGCAGAACCTGGTGGAACCGGGAGGTCCTGAGAAAGAGAACACCCCCCTCGCGGGCAAGACGGTTCAGCCCTGCGAGAGTTTCTCTACGTAGAAGACCTGGCCCAGACCATTGCACAGGTGGTCGGGTGGGACGGACCCCTGGACAGGGACACTACCAAGCCGAACGGGACCGCGCTCTGCTCTCGAGGATATCACAACCGTGTTGCGTTTATTGCGTTTGCGTAGCATCTTGTAATCAGGATGAATACAGGAGGTTACGCATGTCAAGCGCAGCGCTCTACGAACCGGTTGTACCGTCAACTGATGATGCAAGAATTGCAAAGCGCTCAAGCGAGACACTGTCTCGTTACATAGCCCATAGGCTGTCCGTGCGTGTTGGGAACACGAACGATGAAATAGAACTGCCGGAAGGCGCAGTGCGGCTGCTGGTAGATATTCTTGTGAACATGGCTGAGGGTAATGCCGTCACGCTCATTCCCGTTCATGCGGAGCTGACAACACAACAGGCAGCAGAGCTCATTGGAGTATCTCGTCCCTTCCTCATCAGGTTGCTGGAACAAGGCGTAATTCCCTATCACAAAGTGGGCACCCATAGGCGTGTATACTTTGAAGATGTACAGGCTTACAAAAAGCGCATACTTCAAGAACGCGAGTCCGCCCTGGACAAACTTGCCGAAGATGCTCAGTCCCTGGGTATGGGGTATTAGCTCATGTCCCGGTTCACGGTGGTGTATGTGACGGGCGCGCGGACCTTTTCTTGGACTCCGCGGTGCGGACTATCTGCGGGCATTTCTCCAAGGTATCACGGGTATCTGCAGCGTGACGGCTACGCAGCGCGTATCGGGTGTTCTCGATGAGGGTATGGGGCGTCCCGGCAGCCGGAACCGGCTGCCGTCGGGCCATGCGGGGGTCCCGTCGGAGCCGTCGGCCCCGACTGCCTCCGGCACCCCTCCTGTCCCTGACGCAGGGGCGCGGCCGGCGTGGTCTGCGACCTGAACGGTCTTCTGGGTCGCTCCGTGGTGGATGAGCGGTAGGAGAGAGCCGTCTGAGGGTCAGGGCCGGGCCTCGCAGAATCTGTTCCCGCCAGACCCCCGTTCAGGGGTTGAACGCCCCCTGCAATCTGCTATACTGCCCCGGTACCGTCGTAAGGACAGTCAGCACCAGGACAACCGGAAACAGGATCCCCTGGCCCGAGCGTGTTTCGGCCGCCGT
>NZ_KB891749.1 GCF_000373545.1 Alkalispirochaeta alkalica DSM 8900 | reverse complement strand
CGCATCTGGATGCGATTTGAGAGTCTTCAGGGCTTCACCTCGGGCGGTTTGCTCCCGCCACCACTGGCGATTTTCTGCTGAATAGTCAGCAAACATTCCCGGCAATTCTTGATTTTCGCGGAGGGCCTTCTGGTACAATTCGTCCCAAAGTTCAGGGTTTTTTTCGATCCATTTTTCCTCGTCGATCTCAGTGGGGGTACTTGGAGAGGCATTGCGCTCTCTCTTGATGTGCATTCGACAGTTAAACCGAACCCGCTTAAGTCGTCGGTTGTGGTATTCAAATTTCGGTTCGATGTGAAGCCCGGTGATTTTCGCGTTGATCTCCTTCACTGGATCATCTATAGCCCGCATTCTGAGATTGCTAGTTCTTTTGTATTCTCCGGGTCCGATTACAAGCCAATCTCGCAGTTCTTCAGGGATTCCAACGTCAAACCACCATTCTTGGGCAGGGTTTCCACCTCGACCCATTTCTGACCTCCAACTCATTGCCCGTTCGTAGATGCGCTGGGAGTAGCGCCCTTCTAACTTAGCAAACTCGGATACTTGGATCTTGTGATAGCCAAGTTGATTCTGGAAGGCTTGTAGGAATGGCCGTTGATCCTCGTCGAAGATGATGGTGATTTCTTTTCGATCATCGTCATAGGCGGTGCGGCGAACCCAGTTGTAGTTCACGAAGGACTTCGGATTCTCTGGGTTGCGAATCTTGAAGGTAGCCTCCTGGGTCCGGTCGAGTGCGGTCTGTATGGCGTAGTAGTTCTGCGAGCCGTCTGTTTTCCCCAGCGCCTTGAGCATGTCCGCTACAGTGATCGTTACAGACATTTCCTGCACGTCTTCGATCTTCACCCGCGCCCAAGCGACCATAAGAACCTGGCGAACGATCACAGGTAGCTTGTAGATCGATCTGGACAGCAAATTAGGTTGTTGCACGTAGTCGGTTGGTAACGGGTCCACAGCCGTGGATCGCACTTCAGAATCACCGTTCATAATATGACTATATATCATGACTACACGTAGAAATCAAGCGTAGATATTTTCCGTAGGATACGTAGTCATATCTCCGTAGGATACGTAGTCATGTTCCGTAGGATACGTAGTCATATCGATCTACAATTACTTTTAAGGCAAGGAGTTAAAAGACCTTAGTATTAGGAGAATTATAAAGAATAATCAGAAGCTGTTAACAATTTTTTTCTCACGTCGAACAGGAGAAGAAATCGGTCGGCGCTATTCCTCGCTTCGCTCGGGCGCCGTCCGCCCCAGAATTCTTATTTTTACACCCTAGATTTCTACATCAGGACCGACGAAAGCCTCTCGGCAATCCGCAGTGAAGGAAGGGGGGAGGCTCACAGGAGCCACAGGAGCCACAGGAGGCTCGGAGAGCCGGTTTCCGGGCCCTGGTGGTATCCAAAC
>NZ_KB891748.1 GCF_000373545.1 Alkalispirochaeta alkalica DSM 8900 | reverse complement strand
CCTCGGGATACACCGCCCTGGCGACGGCCGACAGGGAGGTTCTGGATGAGTATCTGGAGCCCTTTTCCGGGGACCCCCTGGAGGAGATGGCGGGGTCGCTCCAGGGCAGGGAGGTCCCGCTGGTGATGACCGGTATAACGGGGAACCGCTGGTTCGGCAGGCCCCACCATTTTCTGACCCTCGAGGACCCCCTTCGGGATCGGGTATACGCTCCCGGGAAGCGCTACAACCATTCGCGGGCCGCTCCCTTCGCGTTCTTTCAGTACCCCCGGGGGAGGGCCAGCGAGAGTCCTTTTCTGGTGACGGCCTGTCACGGGGCAGATGCCAGGATCCTGCTGCCTCCCTTCCCTCCCCAGGGGCACGCCGATGATTCGGTCTTTGGGGTGTTGGTGCGGTTCTGTTATCCCGGGAGCGTGACCCGCCATATGCCCTTCTGCGTTCATCACGATCTTGGCGAACCCAGGCCCTTCCCCGATGATGCCTGGCACCAGACGGGCCTCACGGCGGCCATGCTCACCCGGTTGGTGGCGCAGTATCTGGCGGGGCGTGTGTCACCTGATCTTGTGGGGGCGGGTGAACGGCTCTTTCGTATGGGTGAGCTCTTTTCCTCGCTGGTGGAGATGCCGATCGAGGGGTGGAGAGATATGGTGCACGAGCTTTTTCTTGTCTTTGCCACGTCCGAGGGGGAGCGCTTCGGGGAGCTTCTGGAGCGGTACCGGGGCAAGCCTTCCTGGTGGGCCCGGGATGTGGAAGACTACAGGGAACGGTTGATTCAGCAGGGCGCTACTCCCGAGGGTGCTCTGCCCCGGGAGTATCACCATGCCGGGTTGTCTCTTGCGGAGGGGCTGGAGGCGTATCGTTCTTTCTGCCGCTCCTACGGGCAGCTGATGATGGTCTGGCCCCGTCTGTGGGAGGCGGCCTGCTCCCGGGTTCCGGAGCCGGGGCTCGCCCTGTCGGGTGCCCCGGGGTAGGGGCCAGCCCCGCAGGCCCGGGGGGCTGCGGGGCGGGGTTTGTGATTAATTTTGTTCTATCATATAGACATCCCACCCGGGGGCGTTCTCATAGTCAGCTTTCAAAGCCGGAGCGACTGCCTGGATAGCTCCTGAACCACCGTCGAGGGTGCTGCCCTTAAAGAAATCATAGGGGGCCTCTCCTGTTGCCGTGGGCGGAGTTTCGGGGTACACGGAAACCGACTCAAGCGCGGCCCACCCCGCGAAGGCCTCTTTTCCTACAGAGGTAACGCTGGCGGGAATGGTGAGTAGATTGTCCTGGAAGCCATTGCCGGCGAAGGCATTGCTTCCAATGGTCTGGAGGCTGCTGTCATAGGGCCACCCCAGGATGAGTGCGACGGTAAATCCTGCGTTCTGGAAGGCGTTGTCTCCGATGGTCTCCACCGAGTTGGGGATCACCAGGTTGTCTGTGAAGGAGTTATTCTGGAACGCCCAAT
>NZ_KB891747.1 GCF_000373545.1 Alkalispirochaeta alkalica DSM 8900 | reverse complement strand
CGACCTACACCGTGTGGTACGACGCGGCCGGGGGAACGCCCGCCCCGGCAGAGAGCGAACACGCTCCGGGGGATACCGTTCCCCTTGGGGCTGAGCCGTCCCGGGCAGGTTATGATTTTCTCGGCTGGCAGAGCGATGATATCCCCCCCGGTTCCGAACCCGGAGGCCTCCATCAGCCCGGGGATACCTTCACCATGCCCGGGAAACACGTTCTGTTCCGGGCCTCCTGGGAGCCCGAACTGTTGCCCGTGAAGAACCTTCAGGGTTCTGCAAACAATACAACCCATACCCTGGACCTGACCTGGACCGATCCCGTTTCCCCCGCTCTGGAGGGGATACAGGTCTCGTGGGTCCTCTTGGGCGGGCCGGGAGAAGGGGATCTCTTCTCTGTTGCTCCCGGGGCCGGGGCGGCCCGGATCATGGACGTCGACCCCGGGATNTATCNGGTCGAGGTNCNGGCGGTCTACGCCGGGGGCGGGGTATCGGACTCCCGGACGGTGGAGATCGAGCGCGTCGACTACGAGGACTACAGCGTCGGCGGCAGTGGCCCCGCGGGGGGGGTCATCTTTTACGACCACTACCCCGATCACGAGACCGCGGGTTGGCGTTTTCTCGAGGCGGCCCCAAGTGGCTGGTACGGTCAGGTGGAGGATCCTCGGTATGAATGGATTGGCGGGGGAGAATATCAATCCATTCCTGGCTTGACTTCCCTGATCGGTCGGGGCCTCGAGAACTCTCGCGCTATCGATGAAGGGCAGACGGCGCAGCAGCCGAATGCAGCCCGAGTCTGCCTCGCCCTGCACATCACCCACGATGGACGTGACTACCACGACTGGTTCCTGCCCTCACGGAATGAACTGGCAGCGATGATGATGTATAACACCTCCGACCCACCGGCCGGAGAGAGTCTTGAGTTGGACGAGATCGCGTACTGGTCATCAACACAAGATTTTCTGGAGCCCGATAAAGCTTGGCTGCGAAATCGCCAGAATAATGAAAATTCTGCTCATAAAGGTTTGAAATACACGGTCCGCCCGGTACGGAGGTTTTGACCATGAAAAATCCACGGTTTCTGTTGATCCTGGCGATTCCGGCAGTCCTCCTTCTGGCATCGTGCAGCTCACCCTTCCAGAACGCCCTCGCGCCCGGGGAATCCCCCGCCCTGACGGTTCGGTTGCCCGGCCGGGGGAGCCTCTCGCCGGCTACGGTGATCCCCGACTTCTCCGCCCTCGTGGTGGAGTGGCGACTCACCCTTCGCAACCAGACCGACCAGACCGAACGGGAGGTCACCGTCGGGGCCGGTGCGAGCGAACCGGTCACGATGGGTGACCTCTATCCCGGGTTGTGGGATCTGGTAGTGGAGGGGCTCTCGTCGGACGGGACGGTCGTGGCCCGGGGGGGGGACCAGGGAATTCTCCTGGCCCCTGGGGCCTCGGAGGAACGAACACCCCAGATCCGGTTCCTGCAAAGCGGCGATCCGGGAACCGAAGGGGGCTTCTCCCTCGCCCTGGCCTTCCCCTCGGGAACCGGCGTGGACTATCTGGAAGCCACCATCAAGGGACACTTCAGCGCAACCCCCTCTCTCGTGGTCGCGGGAGGAACCGCCCGGACCCTCCTGGAGAGCACCTCCATCCCCGGCGGATCCTGGCCGCTGAAGGTTGTCTTCCGTCGGGGAGGGGCCTCCGGAGCCGTGGCAGCAACGCTCCTGGAGACGATCAACGTCTGGGACGGGGTCGTCTCCGACAGATGGATCGACACCGATGGGACCCTGCAGACCGAACGGTTGCTGGACGAGAGTTTCTTTCTCTGCCCCGGGGTCGGGCTGGAAGAACTCCGTCTCGCTCCGGGGGAGCTGGACCCACCCTTTTCTCCCGCCGTCACCACCTATACCCTGAGCGCAGGCTCTGCCCAGCAGATCGCCCTTCGGGGCAGGGGTGCCTCCACCCGGCAGACCATCTCCTACCGGTGGAACAGCAGCGCCCCCGAGCCCGTCCAGGACGACCAGACCCGAATTGTCTCTTTTCCTGCGGGTGAAACCACCGCAACCCTCGAGGTGATCGTCACAGCCGCCGACAGGGAGACAACCCGGACCTACACCGTTCAGGTGGTGCGCCCGTGATCGCCCTCGTCGGAGCTCTTCTGGCCCTGCTCTGCTCCTGCACCGCTCCCTTCGAGGCACCCTCCGAGCGTTCCTTCGGAGGGGCAGGGGAGCCCGCCCTGGTGGAGATCCACCTCCTGCCCCGGGGGAGCGATCCCGCTGCCGTCTCGGTCTCCACGGTGATGCCCGATCTCTCCGGATCGGTCGATCTCTGGCGGGGGACCTTTTCCTGTACCACTCACGGCACGGAGGTCTCCTGGGAGATCTCCGGAACGGAAACAACCCATCAGGTGGACACCCTCTATCAGGGGACCTGGGACCTCATCGTGGAGGGGCTGGACCAGGAGGGGGCCGTCCTCGCCAGGGGAGAGCGTACGGGTCTTGTTCTTCAGGGAGGTCCCAACGATCCTCTGGGCGTGGAGGTCCAGTACCTCCAGAACGATCAGGGCACCTCGGGCAGCCTCTCGTTGCGCCTGGCCTGGCCGGTTCAGATGGGGATCAGCCGGATCACCGCGCGCATCGAGGGGATCGCCGGGATGGAGGCGACCTACGAGAGCGCAGATTTTGACACCTCCCTTCCCGGAACCCTCCGGGTTACAATCTCTCTGGCGGGCCTTCCCGGAGGGGCTCATTCGCTGGTCATTTCCTTCTACACGCCCCCCGCCGATCCCGACCCGGTGCTCCGGGGAACCTTCCGCGAGGCCCTGAACATCTGGACCGGCCAGGTCTCCAACCGGTGGATTGACCCCTCGTCGGGGGAGCTCCTGGAGGAACGGCTCTTTTCCGCTGATGAGTTCCTGCGCGCCGCCAACGCCCTCTCGGACCTCTCCTTTGTTGCGGGTGAACTGAAGCGCAACGGATCCCCCGCGGTGGGCTTCAACGCCGGGCACCTGGCCTACACAATCTCTCTGGCGGGGACCGAGCCCCTGCGATTTATCGCAACCGGGGCCGAACAGGGACAGCAGATAGCCTACTCCTGGGACAACGGAGACTGGACCCCCCTTCTCTCGGGCGCCCTGAGTCCCCCCCTGGCCCATACCGAGCGAAAGGACCTGCGCGTTGCCGTCACCGGCCCCGACCGCGTATCCCGCCGGGAATATACCATCACCTGTTATCGGACCTACAGGCTTTTCTACGACCCGAACGGCGGGACGGGTACCGTCTCTACGCAAACCGTCAATTCCGAAGAAGCGGTGACGGTTGCCCAGGCAACCGGGCTGACTCCCCCCGGCTACACCGGAGAAAATATGGAGTTCGACACATGGAACACAGCCCGCGATGGCGGAGGCATAGACTACGAACCCGGTGATCAGATCACCCTCGACGGTGATACAAGGCTCTTTGCCCAGTGGGTGGTGGATCCGTGAGAGAGCGAAGAGTCTCCCTTCCCCTGGTGGTGAAGCTGATCGGCATCATCTCTCTCATCGTGGTCATCTCCATGGGACTCGTCACGGGTCTTGCCACCTGGTTTTACGCCGAAGACTCCCGAATCCGGGGAGAAGAGCAGAACCTCCTCCTGAGCCAGATTCTGGCGGTGCAGGTCGAAAACGAGCTTCACTCCCTCTACTCGGGGGCCCTCTCCCTTCTGGACACCCTGCGGGAGTTCGGGGGCAACCCGGCCGCCGAAGACCTGGCCGGGGGAAACTACTTTGCCCGAAACCCCGTGGTAGCCTACCTGGGGGTCCCCGGAGAGCAGAGCCTCCATAACCGTTCCTTCCTCTCGGCCTGGGAACTGGAAGAGGAGACGATCGGGATTATTCTCGAACGGAACAGGACCGTCATGGACCGGGCCAGGGAAGGGGAGACGGTGCTGGTGAACGTGAGCGGAGCCACGGGAATACCCACAGCGCTTCTGGCCGTTCCCTACACCGATATGGGGTCCGATAACGCCATGGTACTGATCTTCTCCACGGAGCACCTCCAGGCGATCCTCCAGACCAACGCGGCCAGCGAACCCTACCTGGTGGGCTATCGGGGCGAAGTCCTGGCGCATCCCGATCAGGACCTGGTCCTTCTGGAGGTCAGTTACGGCACGGACCCCCTGGTGGAGCAGATGTTCACCACCCCCCTGGAAACGATGCAGATCCAGTACGAGGCCCCCTCGGGGGACCTCTTTTTCGGAGCCTTCCGCAAGATCCCCTTCGGCCAGGCGGCAGTGCTCTCCCGGATATCCCGGGACGTCGTTCTGGTGGCTGCCCTGGCCGTGGTGCGGCAGAACCTCTACCTCACGGGAATCGTTCTGGTCCTCTCGGTTCTCGCGGTCTGGTTCTTTTCCAAAACCGTGAGCCGCCCCGTGATGGCCCTGGTCCGGGGGGCGCGCCAGATCCAGGAAGGCCACTTCGAACTGGCGCTTCGTCCCACCACCCGGGACGAACTGGGGCTTCTCACGGAGCGCTTCGTGGAGATGGGCCGGGGCCTGGCCGAGCGCGAGCGGATCAAGGATACCTTCGGAAAGTTTGTGAACAAGGATATCGCTGAGCAGGCCCTCCAGGGGCGGCTGGAACTGGGAGGACAGCGAAAGACCGCAACGATCTTCTTCTCCGACATTCGCTCCTTCACGGCGATCAGCGAGACCATGGACCCGGAATCGGTGGTGGAGTTCCTCAACGAGTACATGACCCTCATGGTCTCCTGTGTGGAGAAAACCCACGGCGTGGTGGACAAGTTTATCGGCGACGCGATCATGGCCGTCTGGGGAGCCCCCGTCTCGCAGGGCTCCGCCCAGGCCGACGCGCTGCTGTCGATCAAGTCGATGCTGATGATGCGGGAAGCGCTCCTCACCTTCAACCGGGACCGGGGAGGGCCGGGCAAGCCGATCATCCGGATCGGCTGCGGGGTTAACACCGGAATCTGTCTGGCAGGGCAGATCGGCTCGGCGGAGCGGATGGAATACACCGTGATCGGCGATGCGGTGAATCTGGCGAGCCGTATCGAGGCTCTGAACAAGCCCCTGGGGACGGACATCCTCATCTCGGAGTTCACCTGGGAGCTGGTCCGGGACCACCTCCTGGCCGAGGAGATGCCGCCCATCAGGGTAAAAGGAAAAACCGCGCCTCTCAAGATCTACGCCGTGATAAACCTGAAGGGTCTCAAGGGCCCCCAGACGCTGGAGGAAGTACGGCAACTCCTGGGGATGGCTGCTCCGGGCGCGCTGCATACTTCCGGCACCACCGGGCCGGACGGGGAGAACGAAGTAAAGTATGAGATTCTCCCGGAGTGATCTTCTCGTATCCCTGGGAGCGGCCCTGGCGATCCTCTGCCTGGGCTTTGCCTATTACGGGGAGATCCAGGCGAACTCGCGGGGCGATGAGACCGATCAGGTGGGGCACATCGTCTTCCGCCGACGCACCGCCACGCGCAGACCATCCCGGAGCCTCCGCTGGGAGCGGCTCAGCAACTACGCCCTCGTCTATCACGGCGACACCCTGAGAACAGCGGGGCAGTCCGAGGCGGGCATCGTCTTCGACGACGGAACCACCCTGGATCTTCTGGAGCATTCCCTGGTTGCCCTGGACGTCCAGGGCATGATCAGGGAGATCGAATTTCTCGAGGGGACGATCTTCGTGGGAGGGGACCTCCAGGGCAGCAGTCTCCGGTCGGTGCGGATCGGTTCCGTCACAATCAGCGCCGACAGCGCCGAGGCAGTGACCATCTCGGGCGATGCCCGGGAGTTTTCCCTGGACGTGGCCCGGGGAGAAGCCGAGATCATAACGGATCAGGGAGAGACGATCCGCGTTTCCGAGCACAGCACCTACACCCTCAATACCAGCACCGGCGAGGGCCATCACCAGCCGCACCGGATAATACCCCTCTGGCCCCGCCAGAACAGCAGGCTCATACACCAGTATCAGGGGGAATCGTCCATTCCGTTCCGTTTCTCCCTGGCCGAGGCGGAGGCCACCACCACCGTCCCTGGGGAGTCACACCTGGCAGGCCCGGCAGGCCCGGCAGACCCGGCAGACCCGGTTCCGCCAGAGGGCCGTGAGCTGCTCCTGGAGATCGCCCCCACGGGGGATTTCTCCTCCCCCCCGGTGGTGCACCGCCTGGCTGTTCCCGCTCGCGCCGGGGAACCCGAAACGGTCTCCCTCCCCCTCGGTCAGGGCGAGTGGTACTGGCGACTTCGGGCCCCCGGGGGAGATCTCTCGTCCCCTGTGAGACGCTTCGCCGTGCATCACCTGCCGCCGCCACGCCTTCTGGCACCAGCCCGGGAGAAGATTTTTTCCTACCGCACCGTTCCGCCCCGTGTGCGCTTTGCCTGGCAGGAAACTCCCCAGGCGACGGCCTACCTCCTGGAACTCTCCCGGGACGGAGAGTTTTCCTCCGGCCTCAGGAGGTATCGGACGGCCCTCCCCGGAATCTCCCTCGAGGGGCTTCACGAGGGAAGCTGGTACTGGAGAGTGCAGGCCGTCTTCCCCGGTGAATACCTCCACCCCCCACTCCCTTCCGAAGAGGGGGTGTTTCACCTCTCGGCGGGAGGGGCCCTGGAGCCCGTGGAACCACGGCAGCCCGCCGAGGGCACCTTCCTGGAGGTCCTGCGCCTCGCCGGGGAGGGCCTCTCCTTCTCCTGGCTTCCCCGGGATGGCGCCAGACGGTACGAGCTGCGTCTGGTCGATGCCTCCGATCCTTCGCACCCCCTGGTGCAGGCTCAAACGGAGCAGCCCTTTCTCGTGCTCGATCCCCCCTCCCTGAAGGGGATCACCGGCGAGGGAACCCTCTTCTGGACGGTGCGATGGGAGGATTCGGAAGGATCCTGGTCGGAACCTTCCCCGGCCCGATCTCTGGAAATCGTGGACGGACGCTTTGCCCTGCGGCCGATCTTCCCTCCCGACGGGTACATTCTGGCAGGATCGCTCGGCCCCGAGGCCCGATTCACCTGGTCCCGGAACTTTTCGGCCTCCACGAACTTCCAGATCTCCCGAAACGACGACTTTTCCGACCTTCTTATGGAAGAGAGACTCCAGGGAGAATCCCTCTTCGGCAGGGCCTGGCCCCCGGGAACGTACCATTGGCGCCTGCGAACGTACAACGTGGACGGTTCGGTCTTCCTGGAAACGCCAGCCCGAACGCTCCGGGTTGTCCCTCCCCTGGACCCGCCCCGGCTGTATCATCCCCTGGAGGGCCAGGAGCACCTCCTGCTCCAGGGAGATATCACGGAGCTCCGCTGGACCCCCGTGGAAGGGGCAGGGTTTTACCGGGTTCAGCTCTTCCGGGAGGATCAGCCCGGGGAGGCGATCCTGGAAGAGCGATTCCTTCCCGAACCGTTCCTCCCGATTCCCCTGGGCAGCCTCCCCTCGGGGAGGTATCGCGTCGTGCTGCAGGCCTTTGCCCTGGAAACGGAGAAAAACTCCCGTCTCATCGGTTATCGCACCACCGGGGACTTTTCCTCCCGGAGGCTCTTCCCCGCAGAACTGCAGGAACCCTCCGATCACGCCACCTTTGCGGGACTCGAGGCGCTGAGGCAGGGGGTGGAGCTTTCCTGGGTGTCCCGGGAGCGCTCCGGTGCAATTGATCTTGAACTCTTTCGCGACGGTCAGAGGGTGAACCCCCGGGAGTTCCCCGGCGGGGAACTCCCCCTCGATCCCGGAGCGGGGGAACAGCGGGTGACCCTGAAGGGCCTGCCCCGGGGAACGTACGACTGGCGGATACGCAGCGAGTACCGGGGGTTCGATCTTTCCAGCAGGGAACGCCGGTCCTTCACGGTGGCTCCCATCCCCCTGCTGGAACCGCCTCTGCTGGAGACCCCGGTATCGGGGACCGTCCTGGGAGTTCCCTATCTGAGCCGGGCCGAGGACCTCCGCTTCTCCTGGGAGCCCCTGGAGGGGGCGAACCGCTACGTCTTCCGGCTGATCTGCGAGTCCTCGGGCGCCTCCCTGGTGGGCGATCTTCTGCTGGAAGAGAGCGAGTTTCTTCTCACGGACCTCTCCCTCCTCGACCGGGGGGACTTCCGCTGGGAGGTCCGGGGCCAGCTTCGGGACGAGCCCCGGGTGGTTATCCAGGAGGGGTTGGTCGCTGCGGGCCGCTTCAGGGTAGATCTGCCCGATCTCCGGGCCCCCCAGCTCTTTCTGCAGGATTCTCTCTATGGCTACTGATTACGGTGCCCCGGGGCGGTCGATCCGGCAGGGGTCAGCCCGGTCCCGCCTGCGTGTGGCGGCCTTTCTGTTGCTCCTTCGACTCTGCTTCCCCCCGGCCCCGGCCCTGGCAGACCCGGGAGCCGCTGCCGCGCCCCGGGAGAGCTCCTATTTCTCCTTCGCTCTCGATGAGACGGGAACGCCCCGGTACACCCAGCACCTCTTCTGGGAAGCGGTCGATCACGTCCTGCGCTATCGGGTGGAGATAGCCCCCGCTGGGGGTGAGGTCTTTCTGGATACATACGTGGAGACCCCCTCCCTGGAGGTTCACCTCGCGCCGGGGGACTATCGCTACCGGATCACCCTCTACAACCTGCTGGGCCGGGCCGATCTCCAGACCTCCTGGAGAGCGCTGACGGTTCTTCGGGCGCGTCAGCCCCGGATCGACGAAGTCTCTCCGTCACGGCTCTTCCTGGATCAGGGACAGTCCCGGATTCTTCTTCGGGGAGAGGACCTGGAGGAGAATATTCTCGTGACGATGGAGAACGATCAGGGTCGAATTATCGTTCTGGAAGAGCAGGACCGGAGGATTCTGGAGGATGGCACCTCTTCGGCAGCGGGGGAAGAGATCACGCTCACCCTTCCTGTGGGCACCATCAGCCCCGGGGAGTACCGGATTGTCGTGGAAAACCCCGGGGGGCTCCTGCAATCGCTGCCCTTCCCGGTGGGGTATCAGAAACCGCTCGACTTCGCCCTCTCCCTGGGCTGGACCCCGGTGATTCCTCTCCTTGATTCCTGGTTTACCGATCTCTGGGACGACGGCATCTACCCCGTGGCCCTGACCCTTCAGGGCGACCTCTACTTTGTGAAGGGCCGCCGCAGCTTTCTGGGCCTCGGGTTCCATTGCAGCGCCGCCTCCCTCGGGGGCGGCCAGGACGATGCCGACCTGCAGGCCACGATCCTCGTCGCGGGGCTCCACGGTTCCTGGCGCTACCGCCTGGGGCCCCGGCTGGCTCTGGTGGGGCGTCTCGGTCCCGGTTTGGCCTATACCACGATGGACTTCGACTATCGCAAGGCGGGCGAGGGGCCATCGATGGAGACGGTCGATCCCGCCCTCTTTGGCGGCGCGTTCCTGAGCTTCGGTGTTTCCCGAAATATACGCCTCCAGGCGGGGGTGCAGCTTCAGGCGGTGTTCTACGAAAGCCAGACGGCGGGCTTTGTCAGCCCCGGCATTCACGGGGGCCTCTATTTCTGAGGCTCCCCGTTCCTGCTCTCCGGGGAGCCTCGGGATCGCCCGCTCTACTTCCTCCAGTACCTGGGAGTAAGGAGAATCAGTACGGTGAAAACCTCGAGACGGCCGATCAGCATGATCGCCGAGAGAAACCACTTGATTGCCGGAGGAAAGGCTGCGTAGTTTCCCGTGGGTCCGATCGTCTCAAAGCCGGGGCCGATATTCCCCAGCGTCGCCAGGGCCGTGGAAAAAGAGGTCATCAGGGATGCTCCGCTGAGGGAGACCACCAGGGTGGTCAGGAGGAGCAGAAAGAAATAGAGGAAGAAAAACCCCGTGATCCCCAGGAGCATCGTCTTTTTCAGGGGGGCCCCGTTCATGTGGGGAGAGAAAACACCCCGGGGGTGGAGCAGGTAGCTCATCTCGTTGATCCCCTGCTTGAAGAGGGCTGTGAGGCGCACCACCTTCATCCCTCCCCCCGTCGATCCGGCGCAGCCCCCCACGAACATCAGGAGGAAGATCACCGTCATGGCCACTCCGGGCCAGTGGAGATAATCCGCCGTGGCGTAGCCCGTGGTGGTGAGGATCGAGGCGGTCTGAAAGGCGGCGTAACGCAGACTCTCACCCCAGGATCGGTAGGTCTCGCCGTGGAGCGCCACCGTGGTGATCGCCGTGGCCACGGCAAAGATCCCCAGATAGACCTTCAGCTCGGTGTCGCGCAGGACCGTGCTGAAGCGCCCGGTGATAACGCTATAGTACAGAACGAAGTTTACCCCCGCCAGGACCATAAAGACCGTGATGATCGTATCGACCGCCAGGGAGTTGTAGGCCGCCACGCTGGCGTTGCGGGGAGAGAACCCTCCCGTCGCCATGGTCCCGAAGGTGTGGGTCAGGGAATCGAAGAGATCCATTCCCGCCGCCAGAAGGAGAACCGTCTCCAGCGCCGAGAGGGCGATATAGATGAGCCAGAGAATCTTTGCGCTATGGGTGATCTTGTGGGTGAGCTTGTCCACCGAGGGCCCGGGGGCTTCTGCCCGGACCAGCTGGAGCCCCTTGAACCCCAGGAGCGGGAAGATCGCCACGGTAAGCACGATGATCCCCATTCCCCCAAGCCAGTGCGTGAAGGATCGCCAGAAGAGCAGCGACCGGGGCAAGACCTCGATATCGGTGAGAATCGTGGCCCCCGTGGTGGTAAACCCCGACATGGTCTCAAAAAAGGCGTCGGTATAGCTCGGGATCGCCCCGGTAAGAAAGAAGGGAAGGGCACCCAGGGCAGCCACGGTGACCCACGAGAGGGTCACCACCAGGAACCCGTCGTGGTTCGAGAGGGTGAGCCCGCTCGCGCGGGTGAGCCAGAAGAGAACCGCCCCGGCGATTCCCGTGGGCAGGGCGATCTGGAGGAAGGCGAGAAAAGCGGCCTCTTCCCGGTAGATCAGGGCAACCCCGGCGGGGATCAGGAGAATCATCGCCACCACCCCCGCCAGAACCCCCAGAATGCGGAGAACCAGGAGCTTGTTCACGGCGCCGCCACAAAGAGAGCCTGCAGTGTATCGGCGTGTTCCCGCTTGCCGATGATCACCACGGTGTCGTTTTCCTGCGGAGTATAGTCTCCCCCGGGAATCCAGTGGTCCTCGCCCCGGCTCACGGCCAGGAGCAGGGTATCCTGGGGAAACCTGATAGCCCGCAGGGGCCGCCCGGTCAGGCGGGAGCCCGTCTCGACCCGGAACTCCAGCACCTCCAGCCGCCCGTCGAAGAGGCTGTGGACGCTCTGGGCCCCGCTGCGCTTGATGTTGTAGAGAACCGAATTGATCACGGCCTGCTTCACGCTGGTGACGGTGTCGATCTCCAGGCGCGAGCAGATCGCTGCGTAATTGGTATTATTCACAAGAACGGCCGACCGGGGGATACCCAGGGAGCGGGCCGAGAGAGCCGTCACGATGTTGAGCTCCTGGTTATCTGTCACGGCCAGAACCAGATCCGAGTTGGTCAGGTTCTCCTCGCTGAAGACCCCCTCCTCGGAGATATCGGCGTTGACCACCAGGGCCTCGGGAAAACGCTGGGCCAGGTTCTTGCACTTTCGGGAGTCGCGCTCCACCAGAACCACGTGTTTCTGCCTGAAGAGGTTCTTCTGGCTGAGAGAGGTCTTGAGCCGCTGGAGGATCGATGGGTCCTCCAGGGGGTTTCGGGAGTGCCCCAGGAGGTGCTCGGCGATGAGAACCCCCGCCTTGCCCCCGCCCACGATAACCACCTTGTCCAGCTGCTGCCGGTGTTTCCCGAAGGACCGGAAGACCTCGTCCAGGTCTTCCCGTTTGCCCACGATGTAGAGAATATCGTTTTCCCTGACCACGGTATTGCCGTCGGGAATCACGTAGGTGTTATCGCGGTAAATGGCAGCCACGAGAAAGGTGACATCGATCTCGACAAAGGCATCTTTCAGGGGCTGGCCGATAACGGCACCGCCCCTCGGTACGGGAAGGTTCCTGATCTGGAGTTCCGAGTGAGAGAAGAGAATCACGTCGCTCATGGCGCCGTGCTCGATACTCTGGATCAGCTCCCGCGAAGCCTCGATCTCGGGGTTTACGATCGCGTCGATTCCAAGAAACTTCCGCGACGAGAGAGTCGCCTCGGAGTAGTTGATATTCCGGATGCGGGCGATCTTGCGGGGCAGGGGGAACTCGCTGGAGACGAGGCCGCAGGCCACCATGTTTACCTCGTCTGACCCGGTCACGGCGACAAAGACATCGGCGCTGGCGCAGCCGGCGCGGCGCAGCGCTTCGAGGCTGTTGCCCTGCTGGTTCAGAACGGTGCAGTCCAAACGGTTCGCCAGGAGTCTGGCCTTCTCGGGATCTTCCTCGATCAGGACAACGTCTACCCTGTCGTCGATAAGCTGTTGTGCGATCTGGGATCCCACGGATCCCCCGCCGAGTACTATGATTTTCACAAGATCTGGATGCTATCACAAAAGACGAGGGCCGTCACGGGCCCCGGGATATCCCTTCTCCGGAGGCCGGGCCTTCGGCTGACACAAAGCCCCTCCTCCGGTATGATGGCCCTGTTCAGAAAATCCGGTTCAGGATAGCCAGCTGCAGGATAGCCGATTGCAGGATAGCCAGTTGCAGGATAGCCAGTTGCAGGATAGCCGATTGCAGGATAACGAGGAGGCGCCCGTGGAGATTGCCCTGGGAATCAATACAGATTACGTCGGTGACAGAGGAGCTCCCGGGCCCGCCCTGGAGGAGATCGCCCGGGCCGGCTTTTCCCACGTCATGTGGGGGCACCAATGGAACACCGATTTTCTCTACACGACTCCCGAGGTCCAGGCGATCGCCGTGGTCATGAAGAACCTGGGGCTCTCGCTGGTGGATATGCACGGTTCCAGCGGGGTAGAGAAGTGCTGGTATTCCCCCTGCGAGTACGAACGGCTGGCCGGGGTCGAACTGATCCGGAACCGGGTGGATATGACCGCTCTGCTGGGAGGCGATACCGTTGTCCTTCACCCCATGATCACCGATCCCTCCCGTATCGATCAGTGGCGTCTCCAGGGTGAAAAGAGCCTTCGCGAGCTGGAACGGTATGTCAGGAACAGCGGGGTCTCGCTGGTGCTGGAAAACCTCTTCCAGAGCGATCGCCTGGAGGAGCGGGACCTGACCCTCCAGGGGTTCGAGACGCTGGAATACTTCTTCGAACGCTTCGATCCGGGCTACCTTGATTTCTGCTGGGATACAGGGCACGCCTTTATTCTGGGGGATGAGGCCTTCCGCCGGTCCTGCGATCTCGCCCGCAGGCGCCTCAGGACGCTCCATTTGCACGATAATCGCGGGGATGCAGATCAGCATTCCCCGCCCCTCACCTGGGATTCCCCCTGGGACACCATCGCCGAAGTCATCGCCGCCTCTCCCTACCCGCCGGGAAAACCCCTCCTGCTCGAGGTCGATGTACGAACCAACGGGGGTGACTCCCGGGCCTTCCTGGCCGAGGCCCGGCGGAAAGGCGAGGATTTCGCGGCTCGTGTCTCCCTGGCTCGTGCATCCTCGGCTCGTGGTTCCTCGGCTCGTGGTTCAGGGGGGGAGCGGTGTCGGTAACCGCAATCCTTCTGGTGCTGGTCTCGGCGCTGGTTCACGCCGGGTGGAACCTCCTGGGGAAGCGGGACAGCGCGAACGGTGCCTATTTTTGCATGGCCAGCGCAACGGGGGCTATTCTGCTGCTCCCCCTGCTGTGGGTCTGGCGGAGCGCCGTGGGCCAGATCCCCCCCGTGGTCTGGTGGTATCTTCTGCCCACGGGGATCTTCCAGGGGCTCTATTTTGGAGGGCTCGCCGGGGCCTACCGGCGGGGTGATCTCTCTGTGGCCTACCCGGTGGCTCGGGCCTTTCCCGTCCTGATGGTTCCGCTCTTTTCTCTCATCCTGGCCTCTCTCCTCCTCGGGAACGGAGCTCCTCCGGGGAAACTGGCCCTGACAGGGATGATCGTGGTAACTCTGGGGCTCCTGGTATTGCCCCAGGAGCGTCTGGACCGGTTTTCGCCGGGCCATCTCTGGGGGAGGTGGATTTTCTACGCCTTCCTGGCAGGGCTGGGTACCACGGGCTATTCCCTGGTAGATGACCGGGCCCTGAGCGCTTTCAGGGCCGCCCTCTCGGGTGATATGGCTCGTCTTCAGGCGCCGCTCCTCTATGCGGCCCTGCAGTCAGCTTCCACAGCGGCGGTGCTGGCTTTTCTGGGCGTTCTCAGACAGGGTCCCCGGCGATTCGGCCGGTCTCTCCGTGCGCTCTGGGGAGGGTCGGCGTTTCTGGCCGGGGCAGCCATTGTGGTTGCCTACGGGCTGGTTCTGGTGGCCTACGGGTTTGCCCAGAACGTCTCCTATGTGGTGGCGTTCCGTCAGGTGAGCCTGCCCCTGGGAACGCTTATGGGCGTTGTGTTGCTCCAGGAGCGACTGACCCCGCCACGCCTGGTGGGTACGGTGCTCATTATCGCCGGGCTGGTTCTGGTCAGTCTGGGGTAGTCCGAGTCGGGAGATAGGGCCCATAGAGCTCTGCCCCCCGGGTTCTGCGGATCTCCCCCAGAGTGTCCCATATCTGTTGGGCCAGTTCGGGGTTCTTCCGGACAAAGCGGTGCGAGAGCATCAGGAAATAGTCCTTCTCCTCAAGAGGAATTTCCTCCTTCACGATGAGCTGAAACCGTTCGGGTCGGGCTGCCAGAATGGCATCGGCCGTCACCTCCTGGAGTACGGCGCCCTCCAGCCGGTTCAGAAGGATCATCTCCAGAGCGTTGGTCGTTCCCGGTACCTCCCGAGGGGCGTG
Organism: Alkalispirochaeta alkalica DSM 8900; assembly: GCF_000373545.1. GTDB lineage: Bacteria > Spirochaetota > Spirochaetia > DSM-27196 > Alkalispirochaetaceae > Alkalispirochaeta > Alkalispirochaeta alkalica. The sequence goes on along the minus strand of NZ_KB891747.1, from coordinate 160,352 downwards.
GCCACGCCCCTCCAGATCCTGAACGATGGAATAGCCCAGGGGCGCCCCCAGAGCCGCCAGGGCCTCGGGAGTTCCCCGAAGGGACTCACCGTCCCACCGGAGCGACGAGTCCCGGTGCCGGTACAGAGCGTAGCGCAGGGTGGTGATACGCCGGTCTGGATCGGGAGGCCCCCGGTGGGTGCCGTCGGTGGTGGGGTACCAGCCCAGATGGAGCCTGTCCTCCCGGTAGCTGGCGTTGAAGATCCCGTCGTAGGTGCTGTTGCCCAGGCCGGCCAGATTTCTGGCCCAGGGAACCCGTACCATCGATATGCGCAGATGGGGAATTTCCTCGGCCAGAGTCTGAACCATCTCCACAGCAACGCCGGGCAGGCGGGGCAGAATATCCTCGGTGTTTCCCATGTAGTAGGGCGGTTGCTCCTTGTTCTCGTAGGAAATCAGGAGATGCAGCTCCTCCGAGGGTGCAACCGGCCCGATCGGGGCCAGGAGCAGAAAGACGAGGAGGGCGCTTCTCGGGAGGGCCCGTGACCCGGATATCTGTTCCACACTCCCAAGGTATCCCGATTTCTTCCAGGTATCAATTTCTCCCGCCGGGCGCCCATATGTTCTCCCGGCAGAGCGCCGGCGGAGGTATCCCCGGAGAACATTCCTGCTTCCTGTGTAAGCCGCTTCGAAACAGGCGTTCCAAGAACGCTCCCAACGTCTTCTCGAAAGACGATTTGAAAAAGAGCAGCTTTCTCCCTTACGCTGTATACAGGAAAGTAACAAAGGAGAGGTGCTCCCATGGCAGTAAACATGTCCATAAAGTTAAAGACCGCGACCTCCATCGGGATAATTCTGGTCTTTTCCTTCGCCCTTCTTATCGGGCTGGCGATGAACCAGGCCCGGAGAATTCTGGAGGAGGAAGTCTCCCGGGGCCTCCTCACAGCTGTAACCGAGGCTGAAAAGCTCACCCGGGAGCGCATGGGAAACTCCATCAGGGCCCTGGAATCTCTGGCGGCCCGAAGAATCGTTGACGACGACACCCCCTGGGAGGAAAAGATCCGGGCAATCCAGGAAGACCTGGACCGCCACGGCTACGAGCGCCTGGCTCTGGCCGACCCCTCCGGTGAGGCCGTAAGCTTTAATCGGGAGCGCACCACGGTGAATGTGGCCCAGCGGGAGTTCTTCCAGCTCGCTCTGGGGGGGCGACCGAATATATCGGATGTGCTCATAAGTCGGGCCACGGGTGACGCCGGGATCGTCGTGGCCGTTCCCGTTCTCCGCGAGGGCTCTGTATCGGGTGTTCTCTACGGGGTGATCGGGCAGTCTTCACTGAACGATATCGTGAGCGATTTCAGCTACGGCGAGACCGGCCAGGCCTTCGTCGTGAACGATTCTGCGGTCCTGACCGCCCACATTGAGATCGATCAGGTAATCGCCCAGCGGAACCTCCTGGAGGACGCCCGGGAAACCCCCGGCGACGAATCCTTTGCGAGATTTCTTGAGGAGGGAGTTCTCTCGGGCCAGGTGGGGGCGGGCCGGTACCAGCAGGGAGGGCGAGCCCTGGCGGCGGCCTACGCTCCCGTGGAAAACAGCAACTGGCACATGGTGATCACCGTGGAACGGGACGAAGCCCTCGGTTCGATCGCCAGATTGAGCAGAATCCTGATCATCCTGGGAATGATTTTCTTTGCCGGTGCCGTTCTCCCCGTTTACTTCGCCCTGAAGACCGCCCTCGCTCCCCTCGATGTTGCCGGAGCGGCGATCCGGGAGATCGCCCAGGGTGAGGCCGACCTCACGCGGCAGATCGATCTCGCCAGAAGCGACGAAATCGGCAAGCTCGTGGGGGATTTTAACACCTTCGTGGGAAAACTGCGGGGTATTATGGTTCAGCTCAAGGAAGCCCAGGGGACGCTGGCCACGGTGGGGGAAAACGTGGCTGCCACGGCCCAGGAATCGGCCGGAGCGACCGCAGAGATCCTGGCCAATATCGACAGCGTGCGCCGTCAGACGGAGAAACAGCTCGCCGGGGTCGACAATTCGGTGAGCGCCGTGGAGGAGATGGCAAAAAATATCGAGTCCCTGGACAGGATGATCTCTACCCAGGCCGCGGGGGTAACCCAGGCCTCGGCCTCGATTGAGGAGATGGTGGGAAACATCTCCTCCGTGAGCGCCTCGGTGGAAAAAATGTCCCAGCGCTTCCTCTCCCTGGTAAAGACCCTCGAGGCAGGCCAGGAAAAACAGAGCGCCGTGGAGGAGAAGGCCGGCCTCATCTCCAGCCAGTCCGAGCTCCTCCTCTCGGCCAACGAGATGATCTCCAACATCGCGGCCCAGACGAACCTCCTGGCGATGAACGCCGCCATCGAGGCCGCCCACGCCGGGGATGCGGGCCGGGGCTTTTCCGTGGTGGCCGGGGAAATCAGAAAGCTTGCCGAGACCTCAGCAAAGCAGTCCCAGACGATCGGCAACGAGTTGAGCAAGATCCGGGGGCTGATCGGGGAGGTTCTCGAGGCGTCCCAGGAATCGGGGGCCTCTTTTCACGATATCGTCGGCGGTATTCGGGACACGGAGGTGCTGGTTCGGGAGATCGATCAGGCCATGAAGGAGCAGGAACAGGGATCGAAGCAGATTCTGGAGGCCCTGCGCGATATCAACGATGTTACCTCCGAGGTCCAGTCGGGAGCATCGGAGATGACCGAAGGAAACGCCCTGGTCCTGTCATCCTCCCAGGAGCTGGCCTCCATGTCCAGGGAGATATCCCAGGCCATGGACGAGATGTCCGCCGGTGCAACCGAGATAAATCAGGCCTCGGAAGAGGTCGCCCGCCTCTCTGCCCGGAACAAGGAAGCGATCGGGCAGATGGAAGACACCATCGGACGTTTCACGGTCTAGCCCTTTCCGGTGCTGAAGGTTTGCAGGGGTGCCGCCGCTCCCCGGGGAGCGGCGGCAGGGGGCGTGCCCTGGACCGAATCAGTCCAGGTAGGCCTCCAGGGACTGCTGCCGGTAGAGGGCGCGGGGCATCTTCTCGGTGGTAACGTACCCTGCCGGTGCATTGATGACATCGGGGATCCTGTTCACCATGGTGGCACAGGTGAGTTCCACCGTGGAGGGGCGGGTGATCACCACCTGGGTTTCGGGCTCGCCCTGAAGGGTCCACTCGTTCCGGTCGCACTCGTCGGGGGCGTAGACCTTGCCGATGCACTCCGATTCGATGGTGACACCCTCTTTGGTCTCTGTCACCACCAGGGCGGACATTCCCGTGGCCTTTCCTGCGGGAATGGTCATCCCCAGGGTGGAGGAGTTGAGGTCCTCCTGACAGGTCTGGGGAACGCAGGTCTGGGTCTGTCTGGTCACGGTGAGTCCCAGTTGTGAGCAGAGCCAGCCGTTAACGTTCCACATATAGGAGGGGAGGAACGTCCCCTGGTCGATGAGCTTCTGCCGCTCCCCGTCGGAGATGTTATCGGCGCTGGCTATCTCTGCTGCGAACTCCTCCAGGGAGAGGCCTGCCCCGTGTCCCTTCGCGAGGGCGATACCGTAGTCCTCAACGTTATAGCTGGATTTACCTTTTATCTTCGTGATCCGATGGGTTGCCCCCGCCAGAGTGGTGATAAGGTTGCCCCAGAAGACATCCTGGTATCCCGTTCCGCAGATGGTACATCCCGTTTCCCGGGCGAGTCTGTCGATCTCTGCGGTAATGGTGGGGGCAGAGTTCCAGGGGAAGATCGCCTCTTCGCAGATTGTAATGGCGTTAATTCCGTTCCGCGCGCATATCAGCAGGGCCTCTTCCACGTCGCGGAGCAGGCTCATGGTGGTGACAAGGCAGACATCGGGCTTGATCCGCTTGAGCTCTTCCTCCGCCCGGGAGGCGTCCTGGACCACAACTCCTGCGGGACCCGAGCCGGTAATCTCGGAGATATCCTTCCCGACCACCTGGGGGTTCGCGTCAAAGGCTGCCACAAGGCGCGCGCCCTTTTCCTGGACATACCGCATGGTATAGACCGACATCTTCCCGCATCCGTACTGTGCTACCCGAATTCCCTGTTCCATAGTCTGAACTCCTTCCTTCGAACATGATCCGGCACGGTCCTCCCGTGCTCCAGAAGAAGGATAAAGGTTGTTCCTGCAATAAGGTCAAGGATTTCGTGAAAAAATTATAGAAAAGCCCCCGGGGCGGCTATTTCCGGAGTTCCACCGGAATCTGAAGCTTGATAAACATCTGCCGCTCCTCCTGCTCAAAGACGGGGAGTTCCGCCACCACCTCGCAGAGATAGTCCCCGGCGATCCGGCCCTTCTGTTCTTCCAGCGCCTGGAGGAGCTTTCCTGCGTAGGCCCGCTCCTTGTGAAAGCTGTCGCAGTAGATGCAGAGGAAGGTACCGGCGGGAATCGTCTCAAGGCGGTGTGTCTCGGGAAAGGGGGTATCCACAAAGAGAAAGATCTCCGTCGAGACGAACTCTCCCCGTTCCAGGCGTTCCCTGCGAAGGATAGACCCGACGTTGCAGAAGTATACCAGGGGGAGCTTTTTCAGCAGGATATGGCTCTTGAGCTCCCGGAGAATATACTCGTAGGTCTCGATGCCGTAATCGTAGATGTTCAACCCGCCATCGTAGCGGTAGATAGTGCGCTCCGGCAGGTATTCAAGAATGATCGTGCCGTCTCCGGGGCCGGATCGGTATCGCCGCAGATTTTCGAGCTCCCGCAGAACCGCCTTCTTTGTGGTCTGGAGCTGGCGAATCTGGTGGCTCAGGTTTCGGCATTGCCGTTCCAGCAGGTCCTGGATAACAGCGGGATCTTTTTTTTCGAGCTGTTCCTGGATCTCGGTGAGATTCATTCCCAGGGACTTCATGTGCTGGATCATATCCAGCCGGGCCGATTGCTTTATGCTGTAGTAGCGGTATCCGTTGGCAGGATCCACCAGCTCGGGCGTGAGGAGCCCCAGTTTTTCGTAGTACCGCAGGGTCTGGGCCGAGATGCTGTTGATTCGGGCCATGTCGCCCACCCGGAGCAGGTTCATGGCGCCACGAGGTGTCCGACCAGGTCCCAGCGCTGGCGCACCCGGAGGAAATGGTTCTCTGAACCGGGGAAGGCCGAGAAGTCCACCCGCGAGACCTCCCTCATCAGGCTCTGGAGCTCGGGGATTCGGGCAAGGTGAAGTTCCACCAGTTCTGCCTGGTCCGGGGAAAGCTCCGTCAGGATCATCCCGAAGTGCAGCCCGTAGAGCTTGCCCGGAGAAAGGCCGATCGAGGGAGGGGCGAAGACCGGGGTGAAGGTGATTGATCGATCTCCCCGGGCTGGCTGGTAGAGCACCGTCGTTTCATCGGCCGGCGTAACGGGCAGGATCATGTGGCTTGTCAGGAAGGAGGGGAGGTGATGAACTTCCAGGGGCCGCAGCCCCTGGAGCATGCGGTCAAAGTGATAGCGACAGGAAAAATAGCGCAGCGCGTCCCCCCGGGTAAGGGTGAACTCCCGGGGATCATCGCGTGAAAAGGAGGCAAACTCCGCACAGAGCTGGAGCGGCGTTTTTACGGGGTTCTGTGCCGCAGCCTCCAGAAAGGGCTCCAGGGGAAGGGGGTGATCCTCCCGGCGTTCCCGGGGCGGCACCCGCCCCAGCGCGGTAAAGAGAGCCTGGTCCGTCTCGGGTGTCACGGGGCACTGGCAGCTTATTGTCCCGTAGAGTACGGTGCGCACCGCACCGTATTCGATCATGATTCCCATGGTTCCTCCCCATACAGGTGTGCATCGCCTGGCTATAGGCCCCGATTCTACCTGACAGGCCGGGAGTAATCAATTAATTCTGTCAGGACCGGATTTCTTCGGGGTTCGCATTGACGCAGACCCCGCATCCGGTGTTTTTAGTAAGAACGATTTACACGAGAGAAATTACACAGGACAAATTACACAGGACAAAATGACAAGTCATACAAGAAACGAGACGATCCGCAATGTTGCAATTATCGCCCACGTAGACCACGGCAAGACAACCCTGGTGGACGCCATGTTCCGGCGGGCGGGGGTTTTTCGCGAGGGCCAGATCCTGGAAGAACGGCTCATGGACCGGATGGATCTGGAACGCGAGCGGGGCATTACCATCGCAGCCAAGAACTGCGCCGTCACCTGGAAGGGGATCAAGATCAACATCATCGATACCCCGGGCCACGCCGATTTCGGCGGCGAGGTTGAGCGGGCTCTCTCCATGGTGGACGGGGCGATCCTGCTGGTGGACTCCGCCGAGGGGCCGCTCCCCCAGACACGGTTCGTCCTGAACAAGACACTGGAGGCCGGCATGCCGGTCATCGTGGTAATTAACAAGATCGATCGGGGCGATGCGCGTCCCCAGGCGGTGCTCTCCGAGATATCAGACCTCTTTATCGATCTCGATGCAACGGAAGAACAGTACGATTTCCCCCTCCTCTACGCGATTGCCCGGGACGGGATCGCCCAGCTTGATCTGGAAGAAGAGGGAACAACCCTCGATCCTCTGCTCGACGCGATTGTTACGGAGATTCCCGGGCCCGTCATTCGGGAGGACAAGCCCTTTCAGATGCTCGTCTCCGACCTGGGCTACTCCGATTATCTGGGTCGCCTGGCTATCGGCAGAATCTACAATCAGGGCCTGAAAGCCTCGGAGGCCCTCGTCCGCCTGGACGACAAGGGTCAGAGTACTCCCCTGAGGGTGAGTAAACTCCAGGTATACCAGGGAATATCCATGGCCGATGCCGATCATATCCAGCCGGGGGACGTAGTTATTCTGGCAGGTATAGAGGATGTGCACATCGGGGACACGATCTGCACCGCCGCCGCTCCCAGGGCGATGAGGAGAATCACCGTCGACGAGCCCACGGTGGCGATGCTCTTCATGCGTAACAGCGGCCCTCTGGCGGGCAAGGAGGGGCGGTTTGTGCAGTCCACGCGGATTGGCGAGCGCCTCAAGAAGGAGACCCTCCGGAACGTCTCCCTGGTGGTAGAACCCTCCGAGGGGGGCGAGGGCTTTCTGGTAAAGGGCCGTGGCGAGTTCCAGATGGCAATTCTTATCGAGCAGATGCGGCGTGAAGGGTTCGAGCTCTGTGTGGGCCGTCCCCAGGTGATCATGCGGACCCGCGATGGGGTAAAAGAGGAGCCCGTGGAACGCCTCTTTATCGACTGCGCCGACGAGTACGTGGGGATCGTCACCGAGAAGATCAGCCTCCGGAAGGGGCGCATGGTGAACCTGGTGAACCACTCCCGGGGCCGGACCCGCCTGGAGTTTTCGATCCCCAGCCGCGGTCTGATCGGTTTTCGTGACGAGCTGCTCACCGACACCCGGGGAACGGGTATCATGAACGCCTACCTGGAAGGCTACGAACCCTACCGGGGCGACTTCCCCTCGCGGGCCACGGGGTCTCTCATCTCGGACCGGGCGGGCAGCGCCGTGCCCTACGCGCTCTTTAATCTGGAGCCTCGGGGCCAGATGTTCCTTGGAGCGGGCGACCCCGTTTACGAGGGAATGGTCGTGGGAGAACACAACCGGGATAACGATCTGGATGTAAATCCCTGCAAGACCAAGAAGCTTTCCAATGTCCGGGCCGCCGGGCGCGACGATAACGTGGTTCTCACGCCGCACCGTGTCATGACTCTGGAGATGGCCCTGAACTTTATTCGCGACGACGAGATCGTGGAGGTCACCCCCTCATCGTTACGCATCAGGAAAATGGTGCTGGCCGCCACCGAGCGAAAACGGGCGCGGTGAGGCCAGCACCGGGGGGGCGGTGAAATGAAAATCAGAAGGAGCGGTTCAGGCGCCAGTATACCTCGTTCCAGCGCAACTGCTCCCGCAGGTGCCGTATTTCGGTATTCTCGTCAATGAGAATGAGTTCCAGCCCTGCGATCTCGGCGTAGTCCTCCATCATCTCGGGAGTTACGGCCTGGCTGTATCCCGTATGGTGGCTTCCACCGGAATAAATCCAGGCCGTTGCTGCTGTAGCCAGATTCGGTCTGGGGATCCACACCGTACGCGCGACAGGGAGGTTCGGCAGACCCTCATCGGGCTGAACCGCATCCACCCTGTTGACGATAAGCCGGAGGCGGTTGCCCAGATCAACAAGGGAGGCATTCAGGGCCGACCCTTGGGCAGTATCAAAGACGAGCCTGACGGGGGCCTCCTTTCCCCCGATGCCCAGAGGATTAATCTTCAGCAGGGGTTTCCCCTCGGCGATCGAGGGGCAGATCTCCAGCATGTGAGAGCCCAGCACCCGTTCCCGCCCCGGTTCAAAGTGATAGGTNTAATCCTCCATGAAGGAGGTCCCTCCAGCCAGCCCTTCCCCCATCACCTTCATGGCTCGGACGAGGGCGGCGGCTTTCCAGTCCCCTTCGGCGCCAAAACCGTATCCATCTGCCATAAGCCGCTGTACGGCGAGGCCCGGGAGTTGATCAAGGCCGGCCAGATTCTCAAAGGTATCGGTAAAACCACAGAAATCACCTGCTTCGAGGAATGAGCGGAGACCCAGTTCCTGACGGGCGGCGTAGCGGAGAGAGTCCCGACAGTCTCCCCCCTCCCGGAGTTCGGGGGCGAGGCAGTACTCCTCCTCGTAGTGTTGCAGAAGGATCTCCAGATCGCTTTCCTGAACATCCTCGAGATGGGCAACAAGATCAGACAGACCGTAGCCGTTCACGGAGTACCCCAGCTGAATCTCCGCTTCGACCTTGTTTCCTTCGGTAACTGCAACATTGCGCATATTGTCGCCGAAGCGGGCAATGCGGGCTCCTTGCTGATCGGCCCAGGCTGCTGCAGCCCGGCTCCAGACGCCGATCTGTTCCTGCATTGTGGCATCGCTCCAGTGGCCGGTAACCACCTTTCTACGCAACCCCATTCGGGATGCGATAAATCCAAACTCGCGTCCCCCGTGGGCAGACTGGTGCAGATTCATATAGTCCATATCGATAGAACTCCAGGGGATATCCCGGTTGAACTGCGTGTGGAAGTGGAGGAGCGGTTTCGAGAGATTTCTGAGCCCGCGGATCCACATCTTCGCTGGTGAGAAGGTGTGCATCCAGAGAATAACTCCCAGACAGGAATCATCTTCCGATGCCTGCGCCAGGTGGGACGCGATCTCATCGGCGGTGGTAAGAACCTTGCGGAAACTCACCCCTGTGGGGATAAGCGGGCTCTGATCGAGTTCGCGGGCAATGCGGCGGGCATTCTCCTGGACCTCCTTGAGGGGGCCGGGACCGTAGAGATGCTGACTGCCACAGAAGAGCCAGAGCTTTTTTGATTCGTAGGTCCTGGATAACGGGGATCTCTGTTTCATGGTGTTTCTCCTGTTGTGCCAGAATATTCGGGGTGGAAGGGTAAATTTTCCCGCATCATAAGATCGATAGGAATGCGATCAGCCACCGGGACCGGCTCATTAAGCACCGTTGATCGGTAGAGTGCGTAGAAAGCTTTGTAGCCCTGATTCTCCGGGTGTTGATTCATGATGAAATCGACAGAACCGTCGATCAGACACTGCACATTCTCGGCGATCAGATCGTATCCGATTATCCGGGGGGTGAACCCTCGGGGGAGCAGGCTCACAATCTTGTGGGAGGCCGAGTTTGTCACAAAGATTCCTGCCACGTCCCTGCGCTCTTCGAGCCAGTGGGGCAGGAGTTTCCACTGGTCATCCGAGGCAAGGTTCAGATGATCGAGGCGGGCCTGCCTGGTTTTCTTGCCGGGGGTGGTGGTGGAGAAATAGTTCTCGAATCCCTGCCGGCGGAGCTGCAGGTGATGAGAGCTCATCCCGGGCGTAACAGTAAGAAAGGTCTTTTTCTCGCAAAGAATGTCGAGCAACTTTCCTGCTATGTAGCCGCTCTCCAAACTGTCCGCAGAGATCGTGGTCAACACCGGCGCCCCGGGCAAGGTTCCGTCGATGATGACAACGGGACGAGGCTTCAGCTCTTCCACAAGTTTTCGGGAGGCCCCTTCGATGGTGGGAGCCAAAATAATCCCGCCGGGTTCCTGATGGACCAGCCCCGCTGTGGCTCTCAGAAAGGAATCGGAGCTGAACCGATCGTAATATATGAACTCGACTTCAACGTAGTGATGAGCAAGTTCGGCAGCTGCCTTCTGGATTCCCCGTACAACCCATCTCCAGTAGCCGCTATCCTGGTTCGGGAAGGGAAGCAGCCCGACGAAGACACGCGGGGTGGCTCTGGAAAGATTGCTTGCCGCACGGTTAGGGGCAAAATCCAGGCTCCGGGCGGCCTCAAGAACACGGCTGGCTGTCTCGGGTGCTACCCGTCCGCGCTTGTGCAGGACGCGATCAACGGTTCCGATGGAAACGCCGGCAACCTGGGCGACATCTTTCATTGTAGGTTTGTCCCTTCCCCGGGGCTTTGTCGGGTCGTGATCGCTCCAGGATTTTTCCATTCTCTTCTGCTATCTCCTTTGCGTTAACGGTAACACATCGTGGGGGTTATTTTCGATTCGTATTCGAATAATGTCAAGATATTTCTTTACAACCATTCGTGTGTGCGTTATCGTTAACGCATAGCTTTATCAAGTCTTTTTCCGTAGAGGAGGGTTTTCGTGAAATACACAGTGGGTTTGGATTATGGGACCAACTCGGTAAGGGCGGTTCTGGTTCAGCTTTCGGATGGTGCCGAGATCGCCACAGAGATATGGGGGTACGCCCACGGAGACCAGGGTGTAATTCTGGATAAGGGAGATCCGAACCTGGCCCGCCAGCACCCCCGGGATTACCTGGAGGGGGCAGAGCGCACACTCCAGGGAGTAGTTCGCTCTGCTGTGAACAACCACGGGATAGATCCGGGCGACATAATCGGGATAGGGGTTGATACGACAGGAAGCACGCCCATGCCGGTTCAGAGAGATCTCTCTCCCCTGACTGATCTTCCGCACCAGAAAGATAACCCCACGGTCATGGCCTGGCTCTGGAAGGATCACACATCCATGAAAGAAGCCCGGGAGATAACAGAGACGGCTCGCTCCAGGCGACCGCATTTTCTCGCCAAGACGGGAGGGATTTATTCCTCTGAATGGTTCTGGGCAAAAATCTGGAGAGCGTATCTGGATGATTCCGGGGCGCTCGACAATGCCTGGACATGGATGGAGATTGCTGACTGGATTCCCTCGCAGCTTGCAGGAATAACCGACCCCGGCGCGGTGAAACGTTCCATCTGTGCAGCGGGGCACAAGGGGCTCTTCCACAGGGATTGGGGCGGATACCCCGATCAGGAGTTTTTGGCCTTGCTCCATCCCGCGCTGGTCAAAGTTCGGGAGACTCTCCCCGATGAGGCCTGGACGGCAGACGTTCTCGCGGGAACTCTGAGCGCGGAATGGTCCGGGAGAACAGGGATTCCCGAGGGGACGCCCATCGCCGTGGGGGCCTTCGACGCCCACCTGGGGGCAGTGGGATCAGGAATAAAAGAGGGGAGCCTTGTCAAAATTGTGGGCACTTCCACCTGCGATATTATGATAACCCGTGATGACGGGGGTGTTCCCGACATTCCCGGGATCTGCGGCATCGTTCCCGGGTCGGTCATTCCCGGCTACGCAGGAATCGAAGCGGGCCAGAGCGCCGTTGGGGATATTTTTAACTGGTTTGTGGAGAAGATCTGTCCCGGTGGTGCAGAGAAGGGAACCCATCAGGCTCTCACGGAGGGGGCGGAGGCGCTTCTTCCTGGAGAGAGTGGCCTGCTGGCTCTGGACTGGCATAACGGAAACCGTACTGTTCTTGTCGATCAGGGGCTTACCGGATCGCTTCTCGGTTTGACCTTGCATACTTCTCCCGCTGAAATCTATCGAGCTCTGGTGGAATCCACCGCCTTCGGAGCCCGGAGGATCGTTGAGCAGATCGAACAGTACGGACAGAAGATAGATGAAGTTGTGAACTGCGGTGGAATCTCCGTCAAGAACACCCTGGTCATGCAGATCTATGCCGATGTCCTCAACCGCCCCATGAAGATATCTCGAAGCACGCAGACTCCTGCCCTCGGGTCAGCCATCGCTGCAGCAGTGGCGGCCGGTTCCGACAGGGGTGGATACGATGATTTCTTTACTGCCATGGAAGAGATGACAGGCACAATGGATCGGGTTTTCGAGCCTCTTCGTGAGAATGTCGAGATCTACGAAGAACTGTACAGGCTGTATTGTGACATCCACGATGCATTTGGTACAAAGCAGGGGCAAAAAGACCTTTTTCACGTTATGAAGGAGCTTCTGGACCTTCGGGGTATCTCAAAAAACCGCGCTGCAGNAAAGGATCGAGCGGCCAGTTCATGAAGTACGAAAAGATTAGGAGAGAGGCCTTCGACGCCAATNTTCAGATTGTGGATGCCGGTCTCGTGCTCCTGACCTGGGGGAACGCCAGTGTGCGTGACCCCGGGGAAGAGGTGTTCGCAATAAAGCCCAGTGGCGTTTCGTATCAGGACCTCACGGCTGATATGATGGTGGTGGTGAGTATCGAGTCCGGCGAGGTGGTGGAGGGGAGCCTTCGCCCCTCCTCGGATACCCCCACCCACGCAGAACTATACCGGCGATTCTCCCGGATCGGCGGTGTGGTGCATACGCACAGCTATTATGCCGTGGCTTTTGCCCAGGCCAGGCGCGATATTCCCCTCCTGGGGACAACCCACGCCGATCATTTTCGCTTTCCCATCCCCGTGACCAGGGATATGACGTCCCGTGAAGTGGAGGGGGCCTACGAGAAAAATACGGGTGCCCTCATTGTGGAGACCTTCGAGAAGCGGAGCCTGGATCCGCTCGTGGTTCCCGGGGTGCTGGTTGCCAGTCACGGCCCCTTCGCCTGGGGGCGAGACGGGAAATCGGCGGTGGAAAATGCTGTTGTTCTGGAGGCCGTCGCCCGGATGGCCTGCGAATCCCGGTTGATTAACCCCGATGCCCTGCCTGCCCCGGCCTGTCTGACGGAGAAGCATTTTCTCCGGAAGCACGGGCCTGGGGCATATTATGGTCAGCAATAGCGAGGTCCAGGATTCTTTCCCGGGTGGATTCTGCCCGGGAAAGTTCCCCGGCAATTCGCCCCTGTGAAAGCACAAGGGTTCGATCAGCCATCCCGAGAATCTCGTCGATTTCCGAACTGAAGAGGATCAGGGAGGCTCCCTTCGAGACGAGATCGTCGATGGCATTATAGATGTCCACTTTTGCAGCCACATCAATTCCTCGGGTTGGTTCATCGAGGAGAAAGATCTTTGGTCGGTTCATGAAGGCTCTGGCAAGGATAATTTTCTGCTGGTTCCCTCCCGAATAGCGTTGTACCGCGTCAGCAGGGTCTCCCGGTCTGATCGAAAAACGACGGGTATAGCTTGAGATTCGGTCAAGAAGCGTATTCTGATCGATCCCGTGGGGTGTCATGAAGCGGGCCAGACTGGAGACGGACATGTTGACTGACAGGGAATGGTAGGGGAAGAGGGCCTCTTCGATACGGTTTTCCGGGACCAGCGCTATTCCGAGGGCCAGGGCCCTGGCGGGATCCCTGATGATTTGCTCTTTTCCCGAAACAAAAATGCGTCCCCCCTCCAGAGGATGTTCTCCGGCCAGACAGTGGGCGAGGCGGGTGCGGCCCGACCCCATGAGTCCGGTTATTCCGAGGATCTCTCCCTGGCCGAGGGAAAAAGAGACATCGGAAAGCACGGGCGGACTTCTCAGATCCTTTACGGTCAGGATGGTTTTCCCTTTTCTCCCTGGTGTCCGGGGATAGCGGCGGCGCGATTTTTCCCCTGTCATCAGATGAATCAGGGTGCTCTTGTCGACGTGCTGAACTGCGCTGGTGGCGACCCGTCGGCCCCCGTGAAGCACCGTGACTCTGTCAGCGATCTTCTGGATCTCATCGAGGCGGTGGGAGATGTAGATGACCCCGGATTTTTTCTCCCGCAGCCTGGCGATGATGGAAAATACCACGGACCGCTCCGCCTCTGACATGGCCGAGGTAGGCTCGTCGAAGATGTAGAGCTTCGCCGGTGTTGCCAGAGTTTTCGCCACCGCCACGAGCTGTTTCTCGGCGTATCCCAGGGTCCCCAGAAGGAGTGATGGGTCCAGGGAGATTCCGGTTTGAGAGAANAGTTCCCGGCATCTGATCATGGTTTGCAGGTGTGAATAGCGGACCGCTTCAGTGGTGAAAAATATATTTTCCGCTACCGAGAGATTGTCAAAGAGTTGCAAATCCTGGTGCTGGTAGACGATTCCGGCACGCCGGGCNGCGCCGATGGAAGAGAGTGCCAGCTCTTCTCCTCCCAGAAGTATGCTTCCCGTATCAGCACTCTCGAACCCGGAGATCAATTTCATCAGAGCCGATTTGCCNGACCCGTTTTCGCCGATCACGGCATGGACCTCTCCTTCCAGGACCGTCATGTTCACCCTGGAAATGAGAAAGCCGTTGCTGTACCGGCGGGTAAGGTTTCTGACTTCCAGAAGGGGTGTCACAGGCTTCCCTCAAAGGCGTTGACAGCGGTGAAAACGGTGATGTTCTCTGAAAACAGGCGATTCTTCTCGCTATCGGGAAGAGAAGGGTCCGTTACGACAGCTTCCGCCAGGTGAATCGAGGCAAATCTGAAAAAGGCCCCCCGGCCGAAGCGGTTTGCCGGGCAGACCAGTACCGACTTAGCTGCAGATTTTGCTGCCGATGAGATCAGGTTTGCCCGTTGCTCGTTGGTTACCGTAAGCTGGAGTTGCTGGTTTACGGCATCGACCTCGAAAAAGAGGATGTCCACATGGTAGCGGAGGAGATTTTCCTGCGCTACTGCCCCGTATACTGCCTCTCCCTGGTCGTTCAGATCCCCTCCCAGGAGTACAGCCCGATTCGACTTCTGCCGTGCCACCAGGGAGGCAATTTTAAGATCGTTGGTGAGAACGGTTATACCCGACCGGGCTTGCAGCCCTTCGGCGATCCTGAAATTGATCGGCCCGTCGGCAAGAAATACCACGGCGTTGTCCAGGACAAGGCGCAGACACAGGGCCGCAAGTTCCGGGTCAGGATCATCGTCGCTGCGATTGTAGTCGGAGAGAACCAGGGAAGGGTCCTGGATTGTCTGTGTGTCCTTGAGTAGTGCCCCGCCGTGAGTCCGGGTGAGAAAACCTTCCTCTTCCAGTTTCACAAGGTCCCGGCGAACTGTGACTTCCGATACAGCCAGAAGGGTGCTGAGGGTGCTGACCTCTGCCTGCCGGTGGTTTAGGAGATACTCCTTGATGATGCGAAGCCGTTCCAGTGCAAACATGCAGCCATTATAGCAGATTTTTTTTCTTGACCGTAGTCGTAAGTGGTGCTAGTGTAATGATCACAAACGAAAGCAAACAATCAAAAAATGATTGTTGAGCTTCGAAATTCCAAAAGGAGCGGGATCATGAAGAAGTTTGGTGTTTTTTTTNTTTCATTTTTGATCTGTTTTTCCGGGGTGAGTCTCTTCGCAGGCGGTAGCAGGGAGGAAACTCCTCTGGTGGGCATCGCCATGCCTACACAGTCTTCCCAGCGGTGGATAGAGGACGGGCGGAACATGCGGGATATCCTTCAGGACCGGGGATACCGGGTTGATCTTCAATACGCAGAAGACAGTGTTGATGCACAGGTTTCCCAGCTTGAGAATATGGTTACCCGGGGCGCTAATGTTCTGGTGATCGCAAGCATCGACGGAGAAGCCCTGACAAACGTTCTTGATCTTGCTGCCGATAACAACATCCCTGTTATTGCCTACGATCGTCTGATCAGAAACAGCCCCCATGTGAGTTATTACGCCACGTTTGATAACTATCTGGTGGGTGTCCTCCAGGGACAGTACATCGTTGAGGCGCTCGATCTTGAATCTGGTGCCGGCCCGTTCAATATTGAGATCTTTGCCGGAAGTCCCGACGATAACAATGCGACATTTTTCTATAACGGAGCCATGGATCAGATTCGGCCCTATATCGACAACGGCCAGCTTGTTGTCCGGAGCGGGCAGACCGCGTTTAACCGGGTAGCCACGCTTCGGTGGGACGGTGCGACGGCCCAGATCCGGATGGATAATATTCTGGCAGCTCATTACACCGATGCTCGGGTGGATGCAATTCTTTCTCCCTACGATGGTATTTCCATTGGAGTGATCTCTTCCCTGAAGGGGGTCGGTTACGGTTCCGGTTCCCTGCCGATGCCTGTGGTAACCGGACAGGATGCCGAATTGCCTTCGATCAAATCGATTCTTGCCGGAGAGCAGACGTCTACCATCTTCAAGGATACCCGGGTGCTGGCACGGCGCGCCGCTGATATGGTTGATTCTGTGCTGCAGGGGACCACGGCCGAAGTGAATGACACCACGACCTACGACAATGGGGTGGTTGTTGTTCCTTCGTACCTTGAACACCCCGTTTCTGTCGATGCAAGTAACTGGGAAGAGGTGCTTGTGGGTTCCGGTTACTACACGCGAGAGCAGGTTCTGAACTAGCCCGGCTGAACTGGAGCGGTGGCTATGTACAGGAAACCCCAAAAGGGCTCTCCTGTCAGTGCCAGGANCGTCCGGAAGATTGCCGATCGACGAAGGCCCCCTTCTGAGCCAGGAGGGGGCCCTTCACGGACCGATAGAAACCACTACGCACTCATATAAGGTTTAGAGAATGACAAAGCCTCTTCTGGAGATGAAAAAGATAACCAAGTCCTTTTCGGGGGTTCACGCGATTACAGACATTGATATGGCTGTCAATGATCGGGAAATACGCGCCCTGGTCGGGGAAAATGGAGCCGGGAAATCTACACTGATGAACGTCCTGAGCGGGGTCTATCCAAGTGGAGAATATTCCGGCGAGATATATTTTGACGGAGAAGCCTGCGATTTCCGGGATATTCGGGACAGTGAGAAACTGGGGATTGTCATCATACATCAGGAGCTCGCCCTCGTTCCGGAACTTTCAATTGCAGAGAACATCTTTCTTGGGAATGAACGCTCCCTGGGAGGAGTGATTGACTGGCACGCCACCTCGACGGAGGCGAAAAAATTGCTGGAAAAGGTCGGCCTCCAGGAGAATCCGGCAACGCTTGTCCTGGATATCGGGGTGGGAAAGCAGCAGCTGGTCGAGATTGCGAAGGCGCTCTCGAAGAACGTGCGACTCCTGATTCTTGATGAACCGACGGCCGCGCTGAATGACGAGGAGAGCAGGAAGCTCCTGAAACTTCTCAAGGATCTGAGAGAACACGGAATAACCTGTATTCTTATATCACACAAGCTCAATGAGGTTGTGGAAGTGNCCGATTCGATCACCGTGATTCGAGATGGCCGGGTTATTGAGACGATGAATCAGGACCAGGGTGAGTTCCACGAGGATCGGATCATCAGAAGTATGGTGGGGCGGGAGATAACAGACCGCTATCCCGATCGCCAGGTGTCGGTGGGAGAAGAGGTTCTGAGGGTAGAGAACTGGAACGTCTATCATCCCCAGCACCTGAACCGCCGCACGCTAAAAGATGTGTCGATATCGGTTCGCCGTGGAGAGGTCGTGGGGCTGGCAGGGCTTATGGGAGCGGGGCGAACCGAGCTCGCCATGAGTCTCTTTGGCAGGTCCTGGGGGCAAAAGCACTCCGGTCAGATATATATTGACGGAGAAGCTGTTGAGTTACACGATGTATCGGAGGCCATCGGGAAGGGGCTGGCTTATGTCACGGAGGATCGCAAGAGCCTGGGACTGGTTCTGATCGATAATATCCGGCGCAATACAACACTACCCAACTTATCGAAGGTGAGTGATCGGGGGGTGATAAATCTCAGCGAAGAGGTGGTTGCTGCGGAATATTATCGCAAGAAGCTCCGGATCAAGAGCGAGGATCTTAATCAGCCGGTGGAGAGTCTGTCCGGAGGGAATCAGCAAAAAGTTGTCCTGGGAAAATGGTTGATGTCGCAGCCCGAGGTTCTTGTTCTGGATGAGCCTACGCGAGGAATAGATGTGGGTGCCAAGTACGAGGTTTATACCGTCATAAATCAGCTCGCCTCCGAGGGGAAGGGGCTGCTAATGATATCATCGGAGCTGCCGGAGTTGCTCGGGATGTGTGATCGGATATACGTGGTGAACAATGGCGAGATCGCCGGTGAAATGACCCGGGATGAGGCATCACAGGAAAATATTATGCGTTGTATTATGAATCACCAAAAAAAGGCCAGGAAGGAATAGTAGCTATGAATTCGTTAATATCCTATTTCAGGAGTAATGTTCGGCAGAACGGGATGGTGATAGCCCTGGTATCTATCATGTTGCTCTTTCAGGTGCTGACGGGGGGGATTCTGTTCCGCCCCATGAACATTACCAACCTGGTGTTACAGAACAGCTACGTCCTGATTCTTGCCATTGGAATGCTGCTTTGTATCCTGACCGGAAATATCGATCTCTCGGTGGGGTCCGTAGTGGCCTTTGTCGGGGCGGTTTCCGCTGTAATGATGGTGGATATGAACTTTTCCGTTCCCGTAACGATCGTCCTGGCTTTGCTCCTCGGAGTTCTGGTCGGGGCGTTCCACGGAGTTTTTATCGCCTTCTTCCGGATACCCGCTTTCATCGTTACCTTGGGGGGAATGCTTATCTTTCGGGGATTAACCATGGTTATCCTGCAGGGGCAGACCAAGGCCCCCTTCAGTCGCTCCTTCCAGATTCTCGCGGCGGGATACCTGCCCGGNCGCGATCTGGAAATTGGCGGGTACAACGTTGTGGCGATGGTCGCTGGAGCGATTCTGGCGGTGCTGTTCTCGCTCTACCTTGTGAGGAGCAGGAGGACCAGGGTGCGCTACGGTTTTGATGTTCTCCCCATGGGTATTGAGGTGGGGAGGATCGTCCTGCTTGTTCTGGCCCTGGCCTGGTTTGCGCTCCGTCTGGCTGCGCATAACGGCATTCCCGTCGTGCTGGTTCTGCTGGCGGGTCTGATACTGGTCTATTCCTTTATCACCCAGCGGACGGTCTTCGGTCGCCATATCTACGCTCTTGGGGGCAACGAGAAGGCTGCTCGCCTCTCGGGGGTAAAAACCCAGAGAGTTATGTTCCTGGTTTACACGAACATGGGGCTTCTTTCGGCTCTGGCAGGGCTCGTTGTTGCCGGGCGGCTCAATGCAGCCACGCCTAAAGCGGGAACAATGTTTGAGTTGGATGCAATCGGAGCTTGTTTTATCGGTGGAGCTTCGGCTTCGGGGGGGATTGGGACAGTTATCGGCGCCGTTGTCGGGGGACTGGTTATGGGTGTTCTGAATAATGGTATGTCGATAATGGGAGTCAGTGTGGACTGGCAGCAGGCGATTAAGGGGCTGGTTCTGCTGGCAGCGGTGTGTTTTGACGTGTACACCAAAAACAAGGCCCACCCGTCCTGATCTTCATCGCAAGGTAGGGAGTAGCGATTACCGGGATTTCACAGAACACACAAAACATCGGGATACCTGAAGGTCACAGCCCCTTCAGGTATTTTTTGCTGGCCGCCACCGAGCGAAAACGGGCGCGGTGAGGCCAGCACCGGGGGGGGCGGGGGTGTTCAGGGGTCCTGGTACTGGGCGCGGATGATCCAGAACTGATCCTCGTGAGCGAGGAAGGCCTCTGCCACGTCCGGGTCCAGGTGAGTGCCCTGTTTGGCTGCGATGATCTCGCGGCACTCTTGGGGCGAGAAGGCTTTCTTGTACACGCGATGGCTGCTGAGGGCATCGAAGACGTCCGCCAGGGCCACAATGCGGGCGCTCAGGGGAATATCATCACCGGCCAGCCCCAGGGGGTAGCCGCTTCCGTCGTATCGCTCGTGGTGGTGCATGGCGATGTCCCGGGCCATGCCGAGGAAATCAGATCCCAGTTCCTGAAAGGCCTCATCGAGAATGGTTCCGCCGATTTCGGCGTGGGTTTTCATGAGGCGGAACTCCTCCTTTGTAAGTTTTCCCGGTTTATTGAGGATATCGTCGGGGATCGCTACCTTGCCGATGTCGTGGAGGCTCGCCACGGTGAAGAGTGTCGAGATTGTCCGCTTGTTCAGCTCGGGGTGTCCCTGGTCGCAGAGGATTTGCGCCAGGAGCCTGGAGTAGTGCTGGACGCGCTCGATGTGGTAGCCCGTCTCGGGGTTCCGGTAGTCCGTGAGTTTTGCCATGAGGAGGATTATCTTTTCCTGACTCTGGATTCGGGCCAGCCGTTCGGCAGATTCGAGCCGAACTTTCATCTCCTCAGGATGGAAGGGTTTGATCAGGTAGTCGTCGGCGCCCTGGGANATCGCCCGGATCGTGCTCTCCTTCCGGGTGAGGGCTGTCAGGACGGTGATGTGGGTATAGTGGATCTCCTGCCGCCGGATTTCGCCGATCAGGTCGTAGCCGTTCATGACGGGCATATCCAGGTCGGTAATGACGATCCGGGGCTGGTGCTCCAGGAAGAGATCCAGGGCACAGGCCCCATCCTCGGCGACCAGGACAGTGTATCCNAGCGAGGAAAGGTGCCGATAGAGGACTTTCCGTTGCAGGAGCGAGTCCTCAGCGATCAGTATGCTGGTGCAGGTTTGTCCTGGTTTGAATAAAACTGTGCCGTGCATTATCTACCGTACCAGACTCAGATGATATCCCTCGCAGGGCTATACTACCACGGGATGCGCAAAAAGACGGGCCGGTATTCGCAAAATGAGATAGAAAATACCTCTTTTCTTTCCTGGTGTGGCTTTCCGGCCTGGTGTGGGGTTCCTGCTCGATGTGGGATTCCGGCGCGGGCCCTCTCCCGGGAAGGGGCGAACAGATCGGGAAGGGATCAATAGATCACCGGTTCTGCGTCGATGTCGCGCCAGATGTACCAGGTGGCCACGGTTCGCCAGGGGTGCCAGGTTTCACCCAGCCGCTTCAGCGCTGCCGTCTGTTCCGGGCGGCTCAGGGATGTGTCCCAGCCATAGAGGCGGGCTGCCCCGTTTATCAGGCCGATATCCCCCAGGGGTAAAATGTTCGGACGATGGAGGAAGAAAATCAGGGTCATGTCGGCCGTCCAGGGGCCTACCCCGTGGAGGGCACAGAGCTGGCTCCGGACTGCCTCGTCGGGCATCTGTTCCCACCGGTGCGGGTCTATCTCGCCCGTGAGAAAGGCCCTGGCTATTCCCTGAACGTAGAGAACCTTCTGCCGCGAGAGACCTGTCTCCCGCAGCCCGGCGGGGTCAATTCCCAGTATCTCCCCCGGTGTGGTACCGGGAGCGCGCGCCCTGAGCCGTTGCCATATGCTCTGGGCGGCAGCAACGGAGATCTGCTGGCCCACCACGGCGTTCAGCAGGGTCCGAAAGGCATCGCCGCTCCCCTGGAGCTGCTCTCCCGGGTGGTTCTGGATAAGCTCTGCCAGGACAGGATCGCGTCGGGCCAGATCCTGACAGGCGTTTTTCCAATAGGGTGGTAACTCTCCTGGTTTCACGCCGCTACCATAGCCGGTGGCGGACGATCAGGGAAAGGGGTCCTCGCTGCGGGGCGGTCCCAGTATCTCCCGGTAGACCAGGGCCTGCTGAAGGGGCGAGAGGTTTCTCCCTCCAAGCAACGCTGGCTCTGCTCCGGTTCCCGGCTTTTTCCGTTCGCTCGCCCCTTCCCCGGGTGGAGCCGGGGAGGGGACCCTGCTTCTGTACCGGGGCTGTCTGCCACGATCCATTCCTGAGGTTTCCCCGACGGGTCCTGGAGAGGGCGGGGCAGGTCTCTTGTGGCCCGGGGAAGTTCTGTACTCCCGATGGCCCGGCTGCTGCCCTGACTGGTCAGAATCCTGACGCAACTGCCGCACCCAGGAATGGACGCGTTTTTTCAGGAGAAGCTGGAGTGCTCCCGGTCTTCTGGTACGTTTCTGCGCCCTCTTCTTCCCCTTCTTTTTCTTTACACCCTTCTTCAGGCGGTTCCCGCTGTTCGCGGCCTCCTCCTGCGGTGTCTCTGCCGGCCCTCCCTCCTCTGCTGCCTTTTTCCGGCGACGGCGGGCAAAGCGCAGGATCGTTATGATCAGGGGAGAGAAGGCAAAGAGGAGGGCTGCCACCAGCCGCAGGAGCGATTCCAGCAGTTCCAGATCAAGTCGCACCGTTCGTGTTTCCTCCCGAGGATTCATCGCCGCCTATGGAGTCGCGCATCCGTGTGTCGGCCTGAATATTACGCAGCCGGTAATAGTCCATTATTCCCAGGTGCCCCTCGCGGAAGGCCTGGGCGATCGCCTTGGGTATTTCCGCCTCGGCCAGGACAACCTTGGCACGGTTTTCCTGAACCTGGGCGCGCATCTCCTGTTCAAAAGCTTCGGCAGCGGCGCGGCGCTGTTCGGCCTCGGCCTGAAACCTGCGTTTGTCTGCCTCGGCCTGATCTGCCTGGAGTTTGGCCCCCACATTTTCGGAGACATCGATATCGGCGATATCGATCGAGAGGATCTCGAAGGCCGTCCCCGCATCGAGTCCCTTTTCGAGTACACGCCGGGAGATCTGGTCGGGGTTTTCCAGAACCGCCTTGTAGGTTTCGGAGGAACCGATGGTGGTGACGATCCCCTCGCCCACGCGGGCGATGATCGTCTCCTCCGTGGCACCTCCCACCAGCCGTTCGATATTTGCCCGGACGGTGACGCGGGCCTTCACCCGTAACTGAACTCCATCCTTGGCCACAGCCTCGATCGCACCCCGTGACTTCTCGGGGTTCGGGCAGTCTATGACCTTGGGGTTCACGCTCGTCTTGACGGCGTCCAGCACGTCCCGGCCCGCCAGATCGATGGCGGCAGCCCGCTGGAAGTCCAGGGGGATGTTTGCCTTGTTGGCCGCCACCAGAGCCTGACTTACGCGCCGTACGTTCCCCTGCGCCAGATGGTGGGTTTCGAGCAACTCCGGGTCCAGGGGGATCCCCGCCTTTACCAGAATAATCCGGCTGTCAACAATTGTGGCAGGATCAACCTTGCGGAGCCACATGCCCACGATCCGGGCCAGGGGTACCGACGCCCCCGAGAGGAGCGCCCGAAACCAGAGCCCGAAAAACTTGATGAAGATGGTCAGCACGGCCAGCGCCGCAAAGAGAACAAGCAGTGTGATTAAAATAAGCTCGATTGACATGATCGTTTCCTCTCCTGTTGGGTCTTCCCCTGTTGGTCTTCTCCTGCCGGTTATTCCTGTACGTCTTCCTGCGAAGCCGATCTTTTCCTGCGAACAACAACCCTGTTCCCGTCCACACGGATGACCTCCACTGAAGCCCCCCGTTCCACAAACTCACCCTGGCTCTCGGCGGTGATTATCTCACCCTCGGCAAGGAGAACCGATCCCACGGGGCGGAGGTCTGTCCTGACGGTTCCCTCCTTGTGCAGTAGATGATCATGAACCTGCTGGGGCTGCACGCTGTATCCCTGGGATGCATCCTGGGTGGTGACCAGGGCGAGGCGGGAGAAAAAACTCCTTCGGGGCAGAAAGAAGGCGAGCCCCGCCATCGCTCCCAGAGCTGCGCCGATGCTTCCCAGAACCAGCAGAATGTTTGTGGTAGCCACCTCCCACTGCCAGGACTCCCGGGGAAGGGCAAACTCCTGGAGTCCCAGAACCAGCGAGAAGGTGATCGCCGCCAGGCCGGTGATACCGGCCACGCCAAAACCGGGCAAGACAAAGACCTCGGTTATCAGCAGGAGCAGGCCCGCCACAAAGAGAATGATCTCCAGCGAGCCGACCCGTCCCAGGAGCATGTTTGCCGCAAAGAAGGTCGCAAAGGCAGCTATCGCCACCGTCCCGGGAATTCCAAAGCCGGGATTGGTTATCTCCAGAAAAAGAGCGATCAGGCCCGTCAGGATGAGGAGGGTCGTAAACCCTCCGCCCGTCAGGAGCGCGACGATCCTGTCCGGTGTGTCGGGGCGTACCTGACGGAAGGCGCTGCTCTCGATGCCCAGAAGCTCCTGCAGCTCCTGGAGGGTGCCGGGACTGCCTGCGGAGACGCCCAGGGTTTCCATCTCCCCCGCTGTCAGGGTAAGAAGCGATCCCGGGCCGGTGATCTTTTTTTCCACCCGCAGCTCGATCTCCCCACCCGCCTGGCGCCGCTCCAGCCTCTGCAGTTCATCGGCATCGACGATACGGGGAGACCCGTCCACCTCAACCAGGTGCGCTTCCAGCGATGCATCCACCATGGCGCGGGCAATCTCCATGGAGTGGCCGTTTTTCTCCGCCAGGGCGGCCATCTGGGCCCGTATCGCGCTGAGGGTTTTCTCGTCGGTTGGTGCGGCCGCCCCTCCCGGTGCTTGGATCACCGGGGCAGCAGCGCCGATAGACGTTCCGGGAGCCATGAAGATCTGTTGGGTCGCGAAGGCTATCAGGGCACCCGCCGACCAGCTCACCCCCGTCCCTGTGGAGGTACTGGCAACCCAGGCAGCGGTGGGGACGGAGGAGCTCCCCAGGGCGCTGGCGATGCGCAGGGCCGAATCGACGCGTCCGCCAAAGGTGTCTATCTCCAGAACAACCAGGCTCGCCTGATCGCGTCGGGCCTGGGCCAGGGTGCGTTGGACGTAGACGGCCTGGAAACGGTCGATGGGACCGTGGAGTTCCAGGACAACGACCTCGGCTGCCACCGGCAGGGAGGCCGTAGCAGCAAAGAGGACAAGAAAGACCAGGGGGAAGGCCCCCCGTCCGGCCCGGCCCCGCAGGCCCGGTTTTGTTCGGTCTGGTACTGCCTGTTCCGGTTTCACGCATTTCCCCTTGCGGTGTACTCGTGAACCAGCCCGTCATTGGCGCGAGGCACCGTATCCCCAATCGACTGGCCCTGACCCGGCTGGTCCTGAAGTAAATAGTAATGCCTGTGACGGGAAAAATCCCGGTTTTCCTGATCCTGTACATCTAGGAGCGCAGGCATCTCTTGTGTAAACTACGCAGACAAAATCCCTTCGTCAACGAAAAGGAACCGAACCACTATGGATATACTCATTTCCGAGGAAAAAATAGAAGAACGTGTCCGCGAGCTTGCCCGGGAGATCAATCGTGATTACCAGGGCCGGAACGTCCTGCTGGTGGGGCTGCTGAAGGGCTCCTTCGTCTTTCTGGCCGACCTGGTGCGGCACCTTACNATCTCCGTAGAGGTGGATTTCATGGCAGCCACCTCCTACGTGGGTACCCAGAGCACGGGGAACCTCATCATCCTGAAGAATCTGAACGAGAGCGTCCACGACCGGCACGTCCTGATTGTGGAGGACATCATCGATACGGGGCTGACCCTTTCGGAGATTCGCAAGCGGCTGCTCCTGGAAACGCCGGCGAGCCTGGAGATCTGCACGCTCCTGGACAAACCGGCCCAGCGGAAGACCCAGGTGCCCGTGAAATATGTGGGGTTCTCTGTGGGAGACCAGTTCGTTGTGGGTTACGGGATCGATCACAACGAGCAGTACCGCACGCTCCCCTACGTGGGGGTCGTCACCTCCCCTGAATGAGCCGTCGGAAGAGCCGGTGCCGTGTCCTGTCGTTCATGGCCGAGAAGCTGATATGAGCTCTGGTTTTGCGGCGCGAGAGCCGGACCACCGTGCCGGTTACAACCAGGGGCGGGGTGGAGCCGGCCTCGAGGGTGCACTCCACCAGCGCTCCCAGAACAAGTTTCTTTTTGGGGTTCCGTACGGCAACCCCGCCGATACTCATGTCCACCGAGACCGTCTCCAGGGGGGCGCCACGGAAACCGGGAGTGCCTATCCGGATCGGTATTTCGATCTCGTGCCGCCGGTAACGCCGACGCTGGGCGTGCCGGACGTGCCTGCTGTGGGAGACAAGAAGATGTTTCCCTTTTTTTCGCAGAAGGGTGCTGTGGAACTGGTGCATGCCGTCGGCGCTGTAGCATACTATCTCCAGGGGTAACCCCGTTCTGAACTTCTGGCCCCCCCGGTCGATCCGGAGGAGGAGCCCGTCCCTCCGGTTGGAGACAAACACGCCCGAGGCTACCGAGAGGTCTGCTGTGGAGACCGAGACTTCCGAGCCCGGGGGGATCGTCGATGTCAGAAGCGATCGGGAGAAGAGTTGCTCCGGGTCCACGCCGAGATACCGGAGGAGGGACCGGATCTCCTTCTCCTGGACAACGCCCTCCTGGAGCCCTTTTTTTGCCAGGAGAAGCATCTTTTCCGGATCCTCCAGGAGAGCGGTGATCCGGTTGGGATTCTTCAGAAACCAGGCAAGGCGATCGAGGACGTTCTGGTGCTTTGGGGGGAGTGTTGGCCGGGGTGCCGCAGACCGGGAGCGAAGGATGGGGGCCTTGTGGGCAGCTGCGCGACGGCGTGCCCGCTGTCTTGCTTCCCTTCGGTTGAGTAACTGGGTAACGATAAGGGCAACGGTGATTATTCCGATAATCACCAGGAACGTGATCACCTCGATGGGGGATGTCTGGAAGCCACTGCTGATGTCGATCATGTCAGGCTGGAATTCTATGCCCGAATGGTGAAACTGTCTATAGAATCTGAAGTGGCCGAGGGGTGCGGGGCGGGGCCTTCGGGGAACCGAAGGCCTGTGCGAGAGAATCTTGTAAACCGGGCAGGCCCCGGGAAAAACCAGGGAATCCTGGGAGGAGAAGACACCATGGTGAAACCTGTTGTGCGGGGAATTGTGAACGGCCTTATTCTGGTGCTCCTGAAGGTGCTCTTTGTGGTTGATTGCGGGGCGCTGAAAAAAATTCCCCCCCAGGGGCCGGCTATTCTGGTCAGTAACCACACCACAAATTTCGAGGGGCCGATCTACTATGTGCTTCTGCGGGCGCGGAAGGTCACCGCCCTGGGCAAGAAAGAACTCTGGGAGAACCCCTTCACCCGGTTCCTGATGAAGGTCTGGGATATCATCCCCCTCAACAGGGGTGGTCCCGACCGGGAGGCCTTCCGGCGGGCCCGCCAGGCTCTCGACCAGGGGGCCTTTCTCGGGATCGCTCCCGAGGGGACGCGCAGTATGTCGGGAGAGCTCCAGAAGGGGCGNCCCGGGGCNGCCATGCTCGCTGTGGAGGCCCGGGTGCCGATCATCCCCATGGTCCAGTGGGGGGTGCAGGATCTNTTCAGGAATATCCGGCGCTTTCGGCGAACGCCCATACACGTCGCTGTGGGGGAGCCCTTCACTATTCGTGTTCCCCATGACAGGAAGCTGTCTGCCGGTGAGCTGCGGCAGGTCACGGACGAGATCATGTATCAGATGGCNCTCCTGATGCCCGAAGACTATCGCGGCTACTACCGGGATCTCTCGGGAATGACCGAGGACTTCATCCTTCGGGGCTCTTCTGCGGAGGAGGGGCCGGCCNTGCCCGGGGAGCGCCAGGAACCGCATGGTCAAGGTGCTTCTGCAGAGGAGGCCGAGCNNCCCCGNGAGATCTAGCAGCGGAGTCCGGCGTACTGTACGCCCCGGGATGAATCTGCTATTCTCCTTCGGGTCATCGAGTCAGAGACAATCCAGTCAGCACAAGCGCTCTCAAGCGCAGGAGAAACATATGGGAGTTCGGGGAGAGTTATTTTCTGCCCGGGTGCGCAGCAACAACGATCGGCGCACCTATTTTTTCAATATCAAGGAAAACAGAAACAAGGATCTGTTTCTCACGATAGTGGAGAGCAAAAAACAGGATTCGGGAGAAGAGTTCGAACGCCACCAGGTCGTGGTTTTCGAGGATGATTTTCATCTTTTTGGCAAGGGCATGGAGCGGGTCATGGAGTTCCTGCGGGAACACCGGGGCGCTTCGGAAGAGAAGCGCTGGGAGCGTCCCGCCGAGACCCGGGAAGAACGGGACGAGCGCGAAGGTCGGCCCCGGCGAGAGGGCTATCCCCGGCGGGATGATTTTGCGCGCCGCGAGGGTGGCCCTCGACGTGACGGTGGCCATCGTCGCGATGGCGGCCCGCGCCGCGAGGGCGGGTTCCGCGATGACCGTCCCCGCAGACCCGGCGGAGATTATCGGGACCGGCCGCCGAGGGACAGGGACTCGCGCCCGCCCCGCAGACCCTACGGGGATCAGGGAGACCGGCCCCGCGGTGAGGGCTATCCCCGGCGGGATGACCGCCCGCGCTACGATGACCGTGGGCGCGGTGACGCTCCCCGTTCCGGTGAGGGCGGGCGTCGCGATGATCGCCCGCGCAGGCCCCAGGGTGAGTATCGGGACCGGCCCCGCCGGGACCAGGGGCCCCGGCCGCCGCGAAAGCCTCGCAGCGACCACCGGGACCGGCCCGGCCGTGACGAGAGAGATCGTCGGGATAACCAGGGGCGGCGCGACGACTAGGTCTCAACGCCCCTGAAGGTCCTGCGATGGATCGGGCAGGGGCCGTGCCGGAGCAGAGCCTCCTTATGGTCCCGCGTGGGATACCCCTTGTGGCGGTCAAAGCCGTAACGGGGGTCCCGGGCGTGGTAGTCCCTCATCCAGGCGTCCCGTTCGGTCTTGGCAATAATCGACGCTGCCATGATCTCCCGGTGGAGGCCGTCGCCCCCCGTTACGGCCCGGGCACTCACGGGGGTTCCCCGGAGCAGGGCCCGTTCCGGGGGCAGGTAGAGGCCGTCTACAAGAATTTCGGCTACCTCCGGGCTCTCTGCCCGGGGAACCCCCTCCAGAACCGCAACCAGATCCTCCCAGGCCCGGCCCATGGCCAGAAGCGTTGCCTGGTGAATGTTCAGCCTGTCGATCTCCTCGGGCCAGGCCAGCCCCCGGCCGATCCACGCGCCGCCTGCGATCAGGAGCTCCCGAAGGCGCTCCCTCCTCTGGGGGGCGAGCGTCTTGGAGTCGGCGAGCCCTGGTGCATCAAGATCGGGAGGGAGTACCACCGCCGCCGCCATGACGGGCCCGGCCAGAGGGCCCCGGCCCGCCTCGTCTATTCCGCACACCCCGGGCAGGGGAGGGTGGGCTTGATTCTTCTTCTTTTGTCCTGCCATGATGGTGACCTATACTACGCTGGCAGCGCGCCGGGAGCAACTGTGTTTCTGAAAAGTATCGATCTCTTTGGATTTAAATCGTTCGCAGAAAAAAGTCATATCCAGTTTACCGACGGAATCTCCGCGCTTATCGGTCCCAACGGATGCGGAAAGAGCAACGTTGTGGACGCTGTCAAGTGGGTTCTGGGAGAGCAGGCCACCAAGACTCTGCGGGCCGAGCGGATGGAAGACATCATTTTTAACGGTACCGATACCCGCAAGCCCCTGAATGTCGCCGAGGTGACCCTGACCCTGGAGAACGACGGGGTTCTGCCCCTGGATTTTCCCGAAATCACCATTCGGCGACGCCTCTTTCGCAGCGGCGAGAGCGAATACTTTGTAAACGGGGCTCCCGTAAAACTTCGGGACGTGCGGGAGCTGTTCTACGATACGGGAATCGGGAAGACGGCCTACTCGATTATGGAGCAGGGCAAGATAGACCAGATCCTCTCCACCCGCCCCGAGGACAGGCGTGCTCTCTTCGAAGAAGCGGCAGGAATCACCCGCTACAAGATGCGCGGCCGCGAGGCAGACCGGAAGCTGGAACGCACCGAGGCGAATATGCACGAGGTCGATTCGGTCCTGACCGAGGTGCGTCGCAGTTACGATACCCTGAAGCGCCAGGCAGAGAAGACAACCTCCTACCGGGCCCTGCGGGAAGAGCAGTTTAATCTTGAGGTGGACCTGCAGGTGGCCCGGTTGCTCCAGTACCGGGAACAGGAAGAACAGTTTCAGCAGCGTTCCGAGGCCTCCCGTCAGGAGCGGGATCACCTGAAGACCGAGATTGACGGACTGAACGAGAAACTCGAGACCGAGCTGTCCCGGGTGAACTCCATGGAGTCCCGTCTTGTGGAGGTCCAGAAGCGTCTCTACGGGCTGGAGCTGGAAAAAAGCTCCCGCACCGAGCGGATCGCCCTCATCAGGAATCAGCAGGCGCAGCTCGAGGACCAGATCGAGTCCGAGCGGGGCCGGCTGAAGGGGCTCGCCCGCAAGGCCGACGAACAGGAGCAGGCCGCTGTTACGGCGGAGCGCTCGGAAGAAGAGACTCGCCTTCAGATCACCGAGGCCGACAGGGCCGTCATGGCGGTGCAGGAGCGGATCGCCCGGAGCCAGGAACGGCAGAAAGAGGCCCGGGAGCAAATTCGGCAGGCCGAAGAGACGATCCTTTCCAACGAGCGTAGCATCACGCAGTGCCAGAAGGAGCTCCGAGCCGTCACCGACGAACTCGTGGGGGCGCTGGATACAAAACTGAAAGAATCGGGCTATTCCAGCGCCGAGCGGGCCCGTCACGAAGAAGCCCTGAAGGCTGCCCTGGACCAGATGGGTATCACTCTTCGGGGACGCCGGGAAGCCCTGCAGGATCATCTGCGCCTTGGCGGTGCCGATGAGCGTCGGGCTGCAGCGGAACAGGCCTTCTCTGCCCTGGAGGAGGCTCTGGGGACGCTTTCGGGGGCTATCGAGCGCTACCAGGGGGCGATTCCCCGGTTCCTCGATGATTTTCTGGCGCCCGAGGGCACCATGACGCGCAAGCGCTCGCTCGATGACCGGGTGGAGCAGCTCCAGGAGGCGAACCGGGGGTTGCGCGACAAGATCCGGGATCTCAACGAGGAGATCCAGACCCTCCAGCAGACCATCGATACCGAACGGGAAAACCTGGAGCAGATGAAACTCAACCGGGTGCAGCTCGAAAACCGTGCCGCCGCGCATCACGAGGCGGCGCGCCGTCACCGTCGCGAGATGGAGGAGACCCGGCGACACCAGAAAGAGCTGGAAGCCCGGATTGAGGGTGACCAGCGCCGGGCCCGGGAGCTGGAAGGTCAGACGGCGGCGCTCCAGAAGGAACACGACGATCTGGCCCGGCAGGAAGAAGAGTTGCGCCGGGAACTGAAGCGGCTCGAACAGGATATCGCGGGCAACAACAAGAGCCTCCAGGCCGAGGAGGAAAAACTTCGCCGGTCCATGCAGTCGCTGGCCCAGGCCCAGTCAAAACTGGAGGGGCTCCAGGTAAAGCTCGCCGAAAAGCGTACCGAGATCCGGGGGCTCTACGACAGCTTCTCCGAGCGCCACGGACGCGACCTGCGGGAGTTCGAGAGCCGCCAGCCCTCCTTTGAAGGAGATCAGAAGCAGCTCCGCGACGAAATGTCCCGCGTCCGGGGCGAGCTCAAGGAGCTGGGGAGCGTGAACCTCATGGCCGTCGAGGAGTTTGCCGAGGTCTCCGACCGCTACGAGTTCCTCTCGGGGCAACTCGCCGACCTCAGAACCGCCCGGGACGACCTTGTCCGGGTCACCGCAGAGATCCGCCGCGAATCGCAGCAGCTCTTCGTGGAGACCTACAACCGGGTCAGAAAAAACTTCCACACCATCTTCCGTCGCCTCTTTGGGGGTGGGCGGGCAGAGCTGCGTCTGATCGATCCGGATAACGTTCTCGATTCGGGGATCGATATCCTGGTTCAGCCCCCGGGGAAGAAGCTCGAGAGCATCACCCTGCTCTCGGGAGGCGAGCGGAGCATGACCGCCGTGGCCCTGCTCTTTGCCACCTTCATGGTTCGGCCCGCCCCCTTCACGCTCCTCGACGAGATCGACGCAGCCCTGGACGAGCACAACGTGGGTCGTTTTGTGAACATGCTCCACGAGTTTGCCGAGCAGTCCCAGTTCATCGTGATTACCCACAACAAAAAGACCGTTGCCGGGGCGAACACCCTGCTGGGAGTGACCATGCAGGAGAGCGGAGTGAGCCAGATCGTGGCCCTGCGGATAGACGGAAAGGGGAACGATGGAGAGGCTGGCGCCGATCAGGAAGCTGCCGGTTCAGGAACAGCCGAAGGGCAAGCAGAGCAGGATCTGCAGCTCGATCTGGGCGGGGAATCGCCCCCGGAGCAGTCGCTTCCGGAGTACTCGCTTCCGGAGCAGCCGGTTCCGGACGAATCAAGGGAGTAGCGGCGTATCATGAAAGTGCCCCTGGTGCCGACCCTCGCGGGTGGAGGAATCGTTCTGGCCCTTCTGGTCCTGCTCCTCTTTGTCCTTTCCGGGCGCAGCGAGCAGGGCAGGGAGGGGGTGCTCGAGTCGGAAGTCTATTCCCGGGAGCTGCTGCTTCCCCAGGCGCGGTATCTTGTTCCGCCCGTAGAACAGGATCTTCTCCATCCGGAACTGCGCTACAAGGTGGACCCCCGGTTCCCCCTGGACGCGGAGATTCTGGACGAGGCCGGGGAGGATCTGATCGAGGCCCTGCGGAGGGATTTTCTCGAGCAGGGCGAGCGCCATGTGGAGCAGCTTCTCTTTGACTAGGTTTCGGGGGCGCCGGGCTGCGGGGCTCCTGCTGGCGGCGGTGCTGGTCCTGGCGGGGTGTCAGACCGGAAAAGACCTTGGGGAGGATCCCCGGGACATTCCGCTCCTCCCCTTGCCGGAAGATCGCCCCCCCGACGCTGACGAGACCGGGCAGCCCCTGGTGGCAGAAATTTTTCTGGGCCCCGCCCCGGCTGATTTCGGGGACGGCCTGCCTCCTTCTTACAGGCCCCGGGGGTATCAGCCCCCGGAGTATGGGCCGCTGCCCCTGCCGGAGTTGCCCCCCGAGGGGGCCCTTTCTGCAGCAGACGGGCTGTTTCTTCACGCGCGGCCCGTGCCGCAGGCGGGAGAAATCGCGCTTCCGCTGCCCCTTCCCCCGGAGGATGAGTCTGATCCCCCGGAGGATGCGCCCCGGGAGCCCTCCGGGGAGATTGCCGGCGGGGAGCCTCTCGCGACGGGTCCCGACTCTCCGCTCCTGACTGATGCTTTGCCTGCCGGGGCCGCTCCTTCCCAAGTCTCCTCCGTCGAAGCCGGGAGACCGGGCCGGTCCGACGAGTCCGACGAGCCTGGGCGGTCCGACAGACCCCGGGAAGGGTCCCGGCCAGCCCCGCCCCCGACGGTTCCCCCCGCGTCTGACGGCTCCCCCCGGGCTCCCCGGGTCTCTTCTGCCCCCCGGGAGGAATCTGTTCCCCGGGAACCGTCTCCTTCCCGGGAACCCCAGGGGGCGCAGGAGCAGGGCGACCGCGAGGTTGCTCCGGGAGGGCTGGTGGTTGTGTTGCTCCCGGGCCGAAGCTGGTTCTATCGCGAAAGTTCTCCCCTGCTTCGGCTGGTAAGGCGCGAGGGCCAGGGGCAACAGACACGCTTCACCTTCCAGGCCCCCGATTCGCTCGAGCCAGGAGAAGAGGTGGTGATCTCTTTCTCCATGCAGGACCTCCGTTCGGGGGAATCTCTCCAGGAGGAGCGGCGCCTTCGCGTCGTCGATTCCGGGGGCGTTTCTTCCGGAGAGGACCCGTTCCGGGAGATGCCGATAGTGGAAACCGCCGGGGCAACCGATGGGGAAGCCTCCCGCGAGCGGTTGGGCCGGGAGCAGAGGGAGGAACCCCTCCCCGATGGTGAGCAATCCGGCGGCGATCTGCCCGCTGGCGAGTCCGCTGGCGAGTCCGCTGGCGAGCCCGCTGGCAGCAGCCAGCCCGAGAGGGAGCGGGAACCCTCCGACAGGGGCCTCTCAGACAGCGAGCTCTACCAGAGGGCGCGGCATTACGAGACGCCGGGGCCGGAGCGGGATCTGGCTCGGGCCCGGCGCCTCTACGCAGAGCTGCTTCGGGACCATCCCCTGAGTGATCACCGGGAGGACGCCAAATTGCGTCTGGAATTTCTGGAACGGCATTTTTTCCACCTCCGGTGACCTCCGGTAACCTCCCGTGCGGAAGAGCCCGGTGCTACGCATTGACAGGACCGCATCTTTTACCTATAACTATCCTTCGACCTTGATTCTTCTAGGATTGGATACGACGGTATGCTGGACAGGCTGAGCGACAGATTAAACAACGTGATACGCAGCGTCTCCGGAAAGAGCCGCATCACCGAGCAAAATATTGCCGAGGCTGTGGAGGAGATCAAAAGCGCGCTCCTGGAAGCCGACGTNAACCTCAAGGTGGTGCGCCGCTTCGTGAGCCGTACCGTCCGGGAGGCCTCGGGTGAATCGGTGCTCCGTTCCGTCTCACCGGGGCAGCAGTTCGTCAAGGTTGTCTACGACAAGCTCGTAGAGTTTCTGGGGGATGAGCGGCAGGATCTGGTTCTGCGCGGCCCCGATGTCCCCAGCGTTATCCTCTTTGCCGGTCTTCAGGGGTCGGGAAAGACCACCAGCGCGGCAAAACTCGCCCTGCGCCTGAAAAAAGAGGGGCGTCGACCCCTTCTGGTGGCAGCTGACCTGGTGCGTCCTGCTGCGGTTGACCAGTTGCAGCAACTGGGTGAACGCACAGGAATCCCGGTAGCGGCGATCCCCGGCAGCACGGACCCCAGGGCGGTCGTTACAGCGGGGCTGGCGCGGGCAAAAAAAGAGCAGTTTAACGTCGTTATCATCGATACGGCGGGCCGGATGCAGGTCGACGAAGACCTGATGGAAGAGATCCGGCAGGTCGCAGCCCTGGCAAAGCCCGACGAGCGTATCCTCGTGGCCGATGCCATGACCGGCCAGAACGCCGTGGAGGTAGCCCGGGCGTTCCACGAGAGCGTGGATCTCACGGGGGTCATCCTCAGCAAGTTTGACAGCGACACCCGGGGTGGTGCGGCGCTCTCGATCAAGACGATCGCCGGAACGCCGATCAAGTTCATCGGAACGGGTGAGGGTGTCGAGGATCTGGAGCCCTTCTACCCCGAGAGGATCGCATCGCGGATTCTCGGGATGGGTGACGTGGTCTCCCTGGTAGAGAAAGCCCAGGAGACGATCGACGCCGACGACGCCGAGCAGTTGCAGAAAAAGATCCGCTCCGCTACCTTTACCCTCCAGGACTACCTGGAGCAGTTTCAGCGGGTCAGGAAAATGGGTTCGGTCCAGTCGATTCTGGAGATGATCCCGGGAATGAAGGGTAACGTCGATCCCGATCAGCTCGATCTGGACCAGATGAAGCGGGAGGAGGCGATTATCCTCTCCATGACCCTGGAAGAACGGCACAATCACCGGATTATCGGCATGTCCCGGCGGAAGCGTATCGCTGCCGGAAGCGGCTCATCGGTTTTTGAGGTGGGCCAGCTGATAAAACGGTTTGACAAGATGCGGACAATGATGAAGAAGGTTTCAAAGAACAAGAAGTACCAGTCCCAGCTGATGGCTCAGATGGGGCGCCGGTAAGATTCTGAGGAGGAAGTTCGTGAGTACAAAAATTCGCCTGAAGCGATTCGGTTCAAAAAAGCGGCCCTTTTACCGCATCGTGGTAATGGACAGCCGGGCTCCCCGGGACGGTCGGGCCCTGGAAGAGGTCGGTGTCTACCACCCCATCTCGGCCGACGCCGAGGCACAGGTCCGGTTTGACGAGGAAAAGGTCAAGGCCTGGCTGCAGAAGGGGGCCCGCCCCACCAACACCGTGCGCAAGCTCCTGAACAACAACAACGTAACGGTAAAGTAATGCGCCTCTCCAGGCAGGAGTAGTTTGGTGGAACGAGATTTAGTCGAATATATCGCAAAGGCCCTGGTGGATGAGCCCGATGCAGTCGTGGTGAACCAGATCGAGGGCGAGAAATCAACGATCCTGGAGCTGAAGGTCAACCCCGACGATATCGGGAAGGTCATCGGCAAGCACGGTCGGATCGCCAAGTCGATCAGAACGCTGCTGAGCGCAGCTTCCACGGGAACGGGGAAGCGGGTCGTTCTGGAAATCCTTGACTGATCACCTGGCTGATCAGTCGGCTGATCAGGAGGAACCGGCCGTGCCCATGATGGCCATCGGTGCGGTTCGTCGTCCCCACGGGGTGCGGGGTGCGGTCAAGGTTTTTTCCTTCTCCGGCGAGGTTTCCCACTTCGAGGGGCTCTCGCGGGTTGAGCTGCGCCGTCAGGGACGGATCTGGTCTGCCGAGGTGGAAAAAACCCTCGTGCAGGGCGGGGTTCCCCTTCTCTGGTTCGCGGGTGTCACCACCCCCGAGGCGGCAAGGGAACTGACCGGTGCCGAGATCTGGGTGCCTCGTGATCGTGCTGCACCCTGCGGCAACGATGAGTATTACGTGGCCGATCTGGCGGGGATAACGCTTCTCTCGGGGGGAGTCCCCTGCGGGGAGATCGTCTCCGTTATCGATGGCCCCCAGGCGCCGCTTCTCGAGGTGACGTGTGGTGACCGGACGGTGCTGATCCCCTTCATGGCGCGCTATGTGGGGCCCGTCGACACCGTGAACAGAACAGTGGAGTTGCTGGTGCCGTGGCTGATGGATACGGAATAACGGTTCTTACGCTCTTTCCCGAGCTTGTGGAAGAATACTTCCGCACCTCCATAGTGGGGAAGGCGGCCGGGCGGGGTGCCCTGATCCCGAAAGTGGTGAACATCAGGGATTTCTCGCAGGATCGTCACCGGAGTTGCGACGATGCACCCTACGGGGGCGGGGCCGGAATGGTTTTGATGGCAGAGCCTCTGGCAGCGGCCCTCGATTCAGTTGACGCGAAGGCCCGACACGTGGTATTCCCCACTCCGTCGGGGCGTCCCTTCCGTCAGACCGACGCCCTGCGTCTCTCCCGGCAGAAGGAGATCGTCCTGATCTGCGGGCGCTACGAGGGGATCGATCAAAGGATCGTGGACGAATACGTAGACGAGGAATTTACCATTGGTGATTACGTGCTCTCTTCGGGGGAGCTGGCGGCGATGGTGGTGATCGATGCGGTCTATCGTCTGCGCGAGGGGATGCTCCGGCCCGAAAGCGTTCTGGAAGACAGCTTTCAGGACGGGCTTCTGGAGCACCCCCATTATACGCGGCCGGAG
The DNA here is from genome assembly GCF_000373545.1 of Alkalispirochaeta alkalica DSM 8900. GTDB lineage: Bacteria > Spirochaetota > Spirochaetia > DSM-27196 > Alkalispirochaetaceae > Alkalispirochaeta > Alkalispirochaeta alkalica. The sequence continues at coordinate 123,838 of NZ_KB891747.1, read as the reverse complement.
AACTTCCGGTCCCGGAAGGTCCCTGAGGTTTTGCTCTCGGGCCACCATGCCCGCATAGCCCGGTGGCGGCGGGAACAGCAACTGATCAGAACGGCCCGAAACCGGCCTGATCTCTTGCAAAACCTTTCGCTCACTGAAGCGGAAAAGATACTGACGGAATCAATCCTGGAAAAGGAGTCGCACCATGGATGCAATTAAGGCGGTCGAGGCCGCTCACGTAAAAGAAAACGCGGAGAACTTTCGGATCGGTGATACCGTGAAGGTCCACTTCCGCATCGTCGAGGGCCAGACCGAGAGAATCCAGATCTACGAAGGTCTGGTAATAGCTCTGAATAACTCGGGCCTGCGCCGGACCGTGACGGTCAGAAAGCTGAGTTACGGCGTCGGGGTGGAGCGAATTTTCCCCCTTCACAGCCCCCGGGTCCAGCAGATCGAGCTGGTGCGGCGGGGACGGGTTCGCCGGGCCAAGCTCTACTACATCCGTAACCGCGTTGGAAAAGCGGCAAAGGTTCCCGAACTGGTACGGCGGAAAGAGCGATAAATCCAGCCAGGGGTCCGGAACTATCCCCCCTCCGGGGGGCCATCCCCGGAGATGCCCGGACCATACGGGTGGGAGAACTCCTGCGTCTGACGGTTCTTCCCGGAACACACTCCCGGGAAGTACTGCTTCGGGGGCAAGGGTTCACCCTGACCGTGCCCGCCAGGGACGGACTGGTTCCCGGAACGAACCGCTTCTTTCGGGTTTCTGCCCTGCAGCCGGCGGTGCGCCTGGAGCTCCTTCCCGATTCCTATTCTCCCTCTCCATCGGGTCCAGCCTCTGGAACCTCCCGGGACGCACCCGGTATACCTCCCCTGAAAGCGAAGGACCCGCTCCAGCGTCTTTTTTTGACTGCCCTGGAAGGGTCAGGGCGCGTTTCTTCTCCTCAGGTTCAGTCCCTGAGTGTTCTGGCATCGTCGCTTTACAGAAAACTCTTTCGTGACTCGCGCTGCCCCCGGGAGAGGGAAGGTCTTCTCCCGGGAGCGCGTGGTCCCGGATCGGGGAGGCCTGCCCGGATCGAGGGGGTCATCGAGGTGCTCTCCCGGGGAATCGGTTCCTCGCACCGTCCCCTGCGCAGGGCTGCCCGGGAGCAGGTCCGTGATCTGGTGCGATGGTTCTCCCCGGAGGGTGGGCGCCCTCCCCGGGAGGAACCGCCCCGGCCCGGAGACGCTGATTCTTTGGGCTCCCTTCTGCATCGCCAGGCCCTGGAACCGACCCACGCCCTGCAACTCTTTAATGCCCTTGCCTCAGACCAGGACCTGCACTGGATCACCGTTCCCCTGCGGGGCTGGCTCGAGAGTTCCCCAGGGGGAGCCTCCCGGGGAGAGGCCTCGTCACCGGCCGCTCCCCCTTCGGTGGAGGCCGTCCTCAAGGTAGGGTGGCACCGGAAAAAGGAGCGCCCCCTGATGGCTCACCTCGCGGTGACGCGTTCCGACGGGCGCTCCTGGTGGTTTCGGTGGGACCTGGAAGCCCTGCCGGGAGGGTTCCGACCCCGCCTGGTGGCTTTGGGCGGAGAAGATGCCAGCCTGATCCCGAAAGAGTTGCTTGCCCGTCTGGGATTTTCGGGGCATACTGGGGGCGGTAAAAAATGTTTTGAAGGGGGCACAACGGCCCGGAATCAGGGGGCCAGAGCAGACGAGCGTGAACTTGACACCTATGGATGAGCACATCTCCGCAGCGATACGGTACGATTTAGACCTCCCGGCGCCCTTTGTGGTGGCCCGCGGGAAGGGCCATCTGGCACGGAAGCTCCTCTCCCTGGCCCGGGCGGCGGGAGTTCCGGTCCGTAGCGACGCTGACCTGGCCGAGCGCCTCCTCTGGATAGAGCCGGGGCAGGCGATTCCCCCGGAGCTCTTTGCCCCCGTGGCAGAGGTCCTCTCCTTTGTTCTCCGTCTTGATTCGTCTGTCCAGCCCGATCGGAGCCCCGGTGCCGAGGCTGATAGTTTCGGTTTCCGGTCGGCCGACTCCTCCGGCATTGATTCCGCCAGTATTGCTTCCCCGGAGCAGTTCCCCCGATAATAGAGGCAAAGAATGAAGAAAATTTCGGTTGATCAGATTGAGGCGGGGCAGCGTTTCTCCCGGCCTGTCTACATAGACGAGGACAATCTCTTTGTACCCGAGGGAATTCCCGTTCGCGAACGGGATCTGGAGCGCCTGCGGAAATGGGAGATCACCAGCCTCTACTGTGACGGAGCAGAAATATCGGAGGACCCCCAGGCAGCCCTGAACGCCTTTTTCCTCAGGGCCTTTACCAGTCCCCGCCAGAAGGCGATCACCACCAACTACAACGCTCTCAGGTCGGCCCTGCTGGAAATATTTGGTCGTCTCCGGGCCGGGGAACAGGTGGAGCAGGACGAGATCCACCGTCTGGTAACCCGCCTTCTGCAGCTGATCGACCTTCACCCCAACGACGTGGTGCAGTATATGCTATACGGCATGCAGGGCGAGGCGGGTGAGGTCGAGAACGCCCTGAACACAGCCATACTGGCCACGCTGGTGGGCCGGAAAATGCAGATGCCCCGCCATCGCCTGGTGGTGCTGGTCACCGCAGCGGTCCTGCACGACGCGGGCATGCTCAGAATTCCCCAGGAAATTCTCTCCAAGGAGGGAAAACTGACCCCCGAGGAACGGCGTCAGATCCAGACCCACCCCATCCACTCCTACAAGATCATCACCCGCGAGATCGGCTTTCCCGAGGAAGTGGGAATTCCCGCCCTGCAGCATCAGGAACGGTGGGACGGAAACGGCTACCCCCGACGCATCGCCCGGGACTCGATCCAGCTCGAAGCGCGGATCATCGCCGTGGCCGATTCCTTCGTTGCCATGGTCTCCAACAAGCCCTATCGGCTCTCCATGATCGGCTATACGGCGATCCGGAACCTTCTGAGTGACAACGGAACCCGCTTTGATCCCGACGTCCTGAAGGTCTTTATCCAGGTTCTGGGAATCTACCCGATCGGAAGCATCGTCCTTCTCAGCGATGCCTCGGTCTGTCGGGTTCTGAAGAACCGCAGTTCTGCTCCTCTGAAGCCCCTGGTGAAAGTGATCATCGACGCCGGAGGGCGGGAATTTGTGGACGACGACGGCCCGGAGATAGACCTGGCGGAGAACAAGTCTGTTTTTATCGCCCGGGCCGTGGACGCCAACTCCCTGGCAGAGCAGCACCGCAAGCGGTAATCCCCCCCATGAAAAGCACCCACCGGAAAGGGCAGGAGGGAGAAGCCCGTGCCGTGGCGTGGCTGGAAGAAAAAGGTTGTCAGATTCTTGCAAGAAACTTCAGGTGTCGCGCCGGTGAGGTCGATATAGTAGGTGAAGAGGGGGGCACGATACTCTTTGTCGAGGTCAAGGCGTGGCGTGTCTTCCCCGAGGATGCCCTGGAGCGGGCCCTGGGGCCGCGCAAACAGGGTCGGATCACGGGTGCAGCGAGGGTCTTCCTGCAGAAGAACCCGCAGTTTCGGGACCGGAGTCTCCGGTTCGATGTAATTTGTATTGACCAGGGAGCCGGAACGGTCCGGCACATCCAGGGAGCGTTTGAGGCGGCATGCCCAGAGTAGCAAAGCCATACGATCCAGTACGCATCGCCTTTCTGAAAACCTGCATCAGGGATCCCCTCTACGTGGAAGGAGCGATCGACCGCCTGGCGGGGCGGATCTCCGATCGCCTTCTCGGGCTCGACGGGCCTCCCGGCCTCGTGGCACCTCCCGGTCACCGCCGGACCAGCTCTTCCAGCATGGAAAGGGAACTCCTCCGGAGCCCCGACGAATAAGCCCCCCGGGCAATCTCTCCCAAAGCATGGACAAGATCGGGCACCTCGGGATCCCAGGCGTGGGGAATCATGGCTCTGGCAGCCTGGAGCAGCCGGTGGAGCTCCTCCTCGGGGCCGCCCCTGCGGGTAGCTCTCCGCAGAGAGACCGCAATCGCTGCCAGATCCTCGTCGGGGCTTGTGCGGGGAGACCGGGCAAGAAGAAGCGCCGCCGTGGCTCGCACGGTCCCGTCGGGGTCAGCCTCCAAAGACCTTCGTACCTGCGCTCTGGCGGCGTCTCCTCCCAGAGCATCGAGCAGCTGCAGCGCCTCGGCCCTGGTGGGCGAATCCACCTGATAGCGCGCGGAGACCCGCAGAATATGATAGTCCCGGTTCAGCATATCCACCACCAGAGGGACGGCGGACACCCGCAGATCGGCTCTGTCGAAGCGATCGAGGCTGGAGCGGATCATGGCCAGACCCTGGCGCTGCACACCCCGGGAATGATGCTGCAGGAAGACCTGCTGCTGCAGGGCCCGCTGTTCCAGTTCCGGCGAGACCGTACCCGCAGGAATCCAGTGGGGCCGGTCTGCCCCGGCCGGAGTGGTGAGACCCTCCCCGTCGGCAGCGAGGCGATGAAGGGGGGCAGGCACCAGAGCACACAGGGCAGCAGCCACCACCAGGACGGGAAGGCCCCGCCCCGGGGAGGAAAAACTGCGAGCCACAGCACAGAAGAAACCTCGAACCATAGAAAAGAAGAGTGCTCCCTCCTGCCAGCCTTGTCAACGGTCTCTTTTTCCGCGGCCAGCCCGCCAGCCCGCCAACCCGCCAACAGCCAACAGAAAACAGCCAGCTTGCCAACAGCCAGAGAGGCGTACTAGTATTGTCAGATGCTGAGAGCAATATTGCCGGGGTCCTTCGATCCGCCCACCAATGGGCACCTCAACCTGATCGAGCGGTCCCAGCGGATCTACGACGAGGTCTATGTGGTGGTGGCTCACAACAGCCAGAAGAGCTACACCTTCGATGCCCGGGAACGCCTCGAGATGATGCAGGAACTCACCGCAGGGTGGAGTACCGTGCACGTCCACCTCTGGGAGCGCATGGTGGTGGAGTTCGCCCAGAGTGTGGATGCCCGGATCATGATCCGGGGTGTTCGGGCCCTGGCGGACTTCTCCTACGAGTTCGAACTCTCCATGCTCAACAAGGGGCTCGACCCGGAGATCGAGACGATCTTCATGCCCACCGACGCGCAGTATTTTGTTCTCCGCTCCTCGTCGATCAAGGAACTGGTGCGGCTCGGGGGCGATATCTCCACCATGGTGCCGCCCCTGGTCCAGCAACGGCTCTTTGAGCGGATACCCCGGGAGTTCTGACAGCCCGGGAAAGGACTTTATTCGGTCGGCGACCGAGGTTGACAAACTTCAGAGCCGTGGATATGATCGCAGAACCCAAGTTGCATTGCGTGAGAGGATAGATATAATGGCAGTACCAAAGAAGAAACATTCGAAGGCAAGAACACGGCGACGCCGTAAAATCAATGGTAAAATAGGCGGACCCACGCTGATGACATCGCCAGAATCGGGGGAACTCGTTCTGCGTCATCGTGTGGACCTGACATCCGGCTTCTACCGCGGCAAGCGCGTGGTAGACACGGATGAACTCTAATATCAACCGGAGGTTGTGATGGACGAATTGTTTGAAAAGATGAAAAAGCTGATCGCCGAGAAGCTCGAGATTGAGGAAGACAAGATCACCATGGATTCCTCCTTCCGCCAGGATCTCGGTGCGGACAGCCTCGATACCTACGAACTGGTCTACGCTATTGAGGAAGAGATGGGAATCGCCATCCCCGACGAAAAAGCAAACGAGTTTGAAACGGTTCGCGACGCCCTTGATTTCCTGAAGTCGCAGCAGAAGTGATGCTCGCGGGTCCGGGACTGCCGTTCCGGACCCCGCCTTTTCCTCCATGGCGTTTCTGCGAGCCGGGTCTGTCAAGGGGAACGCCCCCGACGGGCCGCGAAAGAAAGACCTGCATCTTTTTGAAAACCATGCGGGGTTAAAGTTTAGAAACCTGGAGTTGCTCAACCAGGCCTTCTCCCACCGGTCCTACGCAAACGAACGCGACGATACCATTCAAAATAACGAGCGCCTCGAGTTTCTGGGGGATTCTGTCCTCGGTCTGGTGGTTGCGGAGTATCTTTATCTCAAGCTGGGCGACCGCCCCGAGGGTGATCTGGCCCGCATCAAGAGCTTTGTGGTGAGCGAGGACAGCCTGGCCGAGATCGCCCGGAAGATCCGGGTGGATACCTTCATCCTGATCGGGAAGGGGGAAGAGTTCTCGGGCGGGCGTTCCAAGAAGGCGATTCTGGCCGACGCCCTGGAAGCGATCATCGGGGCCTACTTTCTCGATTCCGGCTTCAAGGCGGCCAGGCGGTTTGTGACCTCCCATCTGGAGGGCCAGATCGAGTCCGTTCTGGCAGACCGGCACCGGAAAGATTACAAGACCCTCCTGCAGGAACTGGCGCAGAAGATGTTCAAGACCTACCCCCGCTACAGCGTGCAACGCAAGACCGGCCCCGATCACGACAAGACCTTCTGGGTCCAGGTGGATGTGGCGGGCAGCACCTACGGCCCCGGCATGGGAAAGAACAAGAAGGAAGCCGAGCAGGGCGCAGCCAAGTGCGCCTATGTTGCCCTGGCAGGTCCCGAGGATTCTCCGGGCGAGGGCGCAGACAAACCGCGCTGATTCTCCGGAATCAGCCCCTCACGCTCCGGGGGAGGTATCCCGGGGAGCCTCTTCCGGGGGACGCTCCTCCCGGGAGGGGTGAAACCGGGCCTGGTAGACCGCCCGGGCGATCTCCAGGAGCGTTTCCGGGGTGTTTCGTTCGGGGTCGTCCAGAATCGTCTCCAGGAGTTCTTCAAGGACAATCCCCAGGGCAGGCCCCGGGGGGATGCCGATCCGGCTCATCAGATCCTTCCCGTTGATCGCCAGATCCTTTCTTGTCAGGGGCTGACCCTGGTGCAGGATACCGCGTATGCGCCCCTCAAGCTCGTCCAGATCGGGCAGGATAGGGGGGCTTCCCGTCTTTCCGCAGATATCGGCCCGTCTGAGCGCCGTGAGCAGAAAAGCCTCCTCCTGGCCAACCCGCGAGATGAACCGCCGGACCGCTGCGTCGCTCCATTCCGGGCTGTACCCGAACATGTGGTGCCGTACCAGGTGAGCCACAGACCGGATGCGCTCCTTGGGGAAGCGCAGGCGCAGAAGAATCTCCTCGGCCATGGTGGCCGACACCTGGTCGTGACCGTGAAAGTGCAGCCCCCGCTCGTCCGTGGCGCCGCATCGGGGTTTCCCGATATCGTGAAAGAGCGCGGCCCAGCGCAACTGGGGGGGATCGGAGGGGGCGCAATCGCAGCTGCTCAGAAGGTGTTCAAAGACGGGCCAGGGTGAGTCCCGGTCCTCCTCCAGCTCCGGCAGAAACTGCGCAAGCAGACCTGTCTCGCGAAAGAGGCGCCATCCCCCGGAGGGGCGTCGGGCCTGCATCAGCTTTTCCAGCTCCCGGGCGATCCGCTCCTGCGAGACCTGGCCAAGGAGCGGGGCGTGTCGGCTGATCGCCCGGGCAACGTCGGGGAGGAGGGTGAAATCCAGGGTCGCGGCAAAGCGTACGGCCCGCACCATGCGCAGGGCGTCTTCCCGGAATCGGTCGTCCCCGGATCCTACGGTTCGAATCACCCGGTCCTTCAGATCCTTCCGGCCGCCCAGGGGATCCACCACGTCTCCCGTCTCGGGATTCAGGGCGATGGCGTTGATCGTCAGGTCGCGACGCGCCAGGTCCTCTTCCAGTGAACGGGTGAAGGTGATCGTGTCGGGTCTGCGGTGGTCGCTGTAGGAGCCATCCACCCGGTAGGTCGTGACCTCAAAGGAATGGTTCCCGAAGAGAACCGTCACGGTGCCGTGCTGGAGCCCCGTGGGGATAACCCGCTGGAACAGATCGGTTACCTCGGAAGGGGTCGCCGAGGTTGCAAAATCGTAATCTTCCACCTTCTTGCCCAGAAGAGCATCCCGCACGGCTCCCCCCACAATATAGAGTTCGTAGCCCTCCCGGGAAAAGATGCGTCCGAAGTCGCGGACCGCCGACGGTATGTGAAGCATGAAGAGAAGGTAGAGAAGAGGGGCCACTCTGTCAACGAGCAGCCAGAAAGCAGCCGCCCAGGGGAAGACAGGAAGGGAAAAAAAAGCGCGGCCCCGGAAGGCCGCGCTGGTCTGTCGTAGCTGCGGTTACTGCAGGAGCTGCAGTACCGACTGGGTCTGCTGGTTTGCCTGGGCCAGCATGGCCGTGCTGGACTGAACCAGAATCTGGTTCCGGGTGTAGTCCACCACCTCCGAGGCCATATCCACGTCGCGGATACGGGACTCTGCTGCCTGAAGGTTTTCTGCCCCCACGCTCAGGCCGACCCGGGCCATTTCGAGGCGGTTCTGGTAGGCTCCCAGATCTGCTCGCTGCTTGCTCACCGCCTTGAGCGCGGAATCGATCACCGCGATGGATGAGTTTGCGCTGTCGGGGCTGCTCAGGCTGATGAAACTCGCCGTGTGGGGAAGCCCCGATGTGCTCTGGAGTCCCAGGCCCTGGGCGGTCATGGTGCCGATATAGACCCGCTCCCGCTGGTCCATATTTGCGCCGATGTGGAACCACATGCTGGCCGTAACGGTGTTGGTTCCGGTCTCGCGGGCAAAACGTCCGGTCAGGAGGTTCATGCCGTTGAACTGGGCGTGGGAAGCAACACGGTTGATCTCGTCCACCAGCTGGGAGACCTCCACCTGAATCTGCATCCGGTCCTCGGCGGTGTAAATTCCGTTGGAAGACTGAACAGCCAGCTCGCGCAGGCGCTGCAGGATGTCCTGGGTCTCCTGGAGATACCCCTCGGTGGTCTGGATCAGGGAGATTCCGTCGGCGGCGTTCCGCTCGGCCTGATTCAATCCCCGGATCTGGGAACGCATCTTCTCGCTCACGGCGAGACCACTGGCGTCATCACCGGCCCGGTTGATGCGGAGACCGCTGGAAAGCTTCTCCACGTTTCCCTGGACGGTCATGCCGTTGAACTTCTGTTGCCGCTGGGCAAACATCGCGGTCATGTTGTGGTTGATGATCATCTCATCCTCCTTGATGATAGTATGAGAACGTCCCTGTTCTCTCTTTCTTTGTCGGCTCCACGGTCTTTCTTCTTGAGAGTCTCCGCTGTCTCAGTTCGGGGACAGGCCCTGTTTCTGCCAGATAATTTTCTGCCACCACTTCTGCTGCCGGTGGTTGCCATCTTCCGCCAGTCTTTGTCAGCTCTTGCCAGTTTCCGGCGATTTCTGGTCGCGGATTTTCTTGAATTTGACGAGACCCGGCCTGGCCCGGTAGGATAGAAGGGAAGATGAGGACAGGGGGGGCTGTGGCTGTTCAGAAAGGGCTTGTGGTAACGGGCGGAGAGGCTCCCCGGGCCCGTGTGACCCTCGGTACCCCCGAGGGGTGGGTAATCGTGGCTGCCGACTCGGGCATCGGCCATCTCGCACGCTATGGGCTTCGACCCGAAGTGATCCTGGGGGACTTCGACTCCCTGGACAGGGATCTGCTGGAATCGGTTTTCCCCGATGTTCCCCGTCAGTCCTTTCCTCGTGCAAAGGATTANACCGACACGGAGCTGGCCCTGCAGTATCTTTGGGACCGGGGAATCACCGACCTGACCATCCTGGGAGGGGGTGGCGGACGGCTGGATCACCTGCTGGGTATCCGGGCGCTCTTTGAACGCGACCCTTGGCCCGGGCGATGGATAACAGCCCGGGAAGAACTCCGGGTCATAGAAGGAACCGTCCGGTTCTCCTCCCGGCCCGGGGAGGTGGTCTCCTTTTTCCCCCTGGGGAACGGGGTATGCCGCACGCGGTCCCGGGGGCTGCGGTGGGAGCTGGACGGCCTGGAATGGACACAGGGTGATGCAGGAGTAAGTAATGAATGTACGGGGGACGAATGCCTTCTCGAAACGGTAACCGGGCGGCTTCTTATGGTCCGCTCCCTCGTCTTTCCGCTGGTTCTCTAGGGGAGCCAGCCCTGGACAGCCTCTCGCGGTCACTCACCAGGGAGGAGCGCACAGCCCTGCTGGAGCGCATCGAGAAGAGCCTGAGCATCGGTGAGGACGCCCGGCGGCAAATTATTCACAGCGAACTCCAGAAAGACCGGCGCAACGAGCTGATCCGGGCCGACATGGAGAAACTCACCCTGGGCGAACGGTTCCAGCTCTGGGTATCGGGGCTCTTCCGGGCCGGGGGACAACGGGACCGGTTTATCGCGCTTCGCCTCTCCCAGGCGCGGCAGCGGGTGCGGGAACACCCCCGGGATCTCGCCGATTTCGAGGGTCGTCGCTTCCTGCCGGGCCTGCCCGGGGAGATCAGACCGCTTTACCGTGCTGCGCAGCCCCTGGCGGGGTTCTTCTCCTATATCAGCAACGATCCGGCTGCGCTCAGGACGATGCTCGACTATCTGCTGGCCCGGCGAATCCCCGATGCCAGGACTTCGCTCGAACAGCTCTGTCCCGTGCAGGAACTGCAGGAAACCTTCGGCGAGACAGAATCACCGGGCAAGCTGAAGCAGACCGTTCTGGAGCGGTTGAGCCGATACGTGGAGAGCATCCCCGATTCGGTGATGGAAGAGCTGGAGAGCGGCATGAAACCCCTCTATCTCTTCAGGGACCTGGTNCTCTTCGATTATGATTCATTTTTCGCGCTCTTTCGNTCCTCCGGGGCCGAGGCTCTGGGCGAGGGCGAGGTCTCCTTCGCGAACGCCCCCGTGGCGGCAGCTCTGGAACGGGTGGAGGAGCTGTATCTGGCCCTCTACTACTGCGCGCGTGCCGGGGGGGAGCCCTCGATGTACGCCGAACTGCTCCACGCCTACTGCGCGCTCCGGCAGGACCAGAGCCGGAATCAACAGAACCAGACTCAGGATCAGGAGACGCCCCTGGAGGATCTCCCCGCCTTTGACGAGGAAAAGCTGCTTCAGCGGAATCTTCTGCTTCTGGCCCGGGAGGCCGCGCGGCTGCGCGATACCGTGCCCTTTCAGGAGATGATCCGGTTCTTTCGCAACGATCCCTACTACCGCTTCATGGCCTATACGCCCCGGGTGCGCCTGCGCGAGTTTTACTACGCAAACCTGAAAATCAAGATGCTGGATCAGCTGGATCAGCGGTTTCAGGAGCTTCGCAAGGGTGCCCTGGATCAGATGATACAGAGCATCTTCCCCCGGGGACTCAGGGGGTTTGAATATTTTGGCCCCGACATAGAGACGGGAATCGGCCGTTCCGGGATCGCCGAGCTGCGGGTCCACCGGTCGCTTCAGTTTATCCAGACCTTTTTCCAGACGGTCTTCCACGACGATCTCGCGGCGTTCCTGCGCATTCTCTCGCGCATGATGCCCAGCCGGAGTCGCAGCAGCTCCGTGGATATTTCCCTCTTTGCGGCGTCTCTGGAGGATCTGGAACAGCGCCTGCGCACCTTTGATATGAGTTTTTCCCCCGATTCCGACGAGGGCAAGACCTTCTACCGCTACCGTTTCGGGACAGCCGACCGCGATCCGGGTCAGCTGAACGCCTATCGGGCCCTGGTGCAGCAGAAAAACCGCGATGCCCGGGAGATGGCCGAAAAATTTCAGGAGCTCCTCCAGGGGCTGCGGAGCCGGTTTCTCGCCCTGCAGCGGGGGAGCATGACCCAGATGAACGAACGCTACCGGAACTTCGACCCCGCCCCCGGGGAGGATCGTCCCTTTCAGACGCGACTGGAACGGTTTCTGAAGATTCTTGAGTCTTCCCGGAACATTATGGGCCAGCTCCTGCTTCTGGAGCGGGACCCCGGCAGCACCTGATCGTCCGGCGTNCCCCGGGGCCCTTCCCGTCCCGGCGGCGGCTGGAGGCTAGCGGTCCTGGCCGGGCAGGGATACATCCTGAAGCGGGATATCCAGCTTCAGGGGATTCTGGCCCGTCCTGGCGGTGATCTCCAGATACTCAAGCAACACAGGGTACTCCGAGAAGACCTTGCCAAACTGCTGGAGCATCGAGACCCGGTGGTCGGCAGCCTCCCGGTCCCGCGCTGCCGCCCGGATGGCCTCGCCCAGCGCCTCTTCCCGCAGACGCTGCAGGCGACGGTAGGTGTCCCGTGCCAGCCGGTAAAGTTGCGGATCGGGGAGTTCCANGGATTCCACAACCACGGCCTGGATGTCGAGATCGGGAAAGCGGGCCTGGAGTTTGTCCGTAATTTCCCGGGTCAGGGCGGGCACGGGCACCAGCAGGTCCTCTGCCTCGAGCAGGTCCTCCAGGGCCGTTGCGGCAAAGACCAGGGCTGCGCCGGTGAGCTCCCTGTCCAGGGAGACGAGCCAGGGCTCGATGTTGTCGCTGCTGATGCCCCGGGGCGCAAGGGTGACGAAGTTCTGCGGCACGGGCCGGTACTGAATCTCCAGGGTCAGTTCCTGACGCAACGAGGGCGCCCCTTCCAGGAAGGTCTCGTAGAGTTCGGCCGAGGGCAGGAGCGCCGAGGTGTGGAGCTGTGCCCGGCGAGGGGNATCGGGGAAATGGTGTATCCGGGCGTTGGTGGGGATCAGGAGCTCCCAGCGCCAGTCGAAGGTCCCCGCCTGGAGGGGTTCGGGATCCCAGCCCGAGGTCTTGGTATAGAGCACCGCCACGGTGCCGTCCTGCAACCGTAGTGGTACGTAGCCCACGCCGAAGGCGANCGCCCCCAGCACGAGGAGAATGATCAAAAGCGCGACAAACCGTTTCATCCTGTCAGTTCCTTTCCTGCAGGGAATCCCCCTCACAGGTTCATTCCCGCAACGTACAATTCCCATCCTACCACAGGAGCGGGGCACGGCGCACCCGGAGGGAGCCCCAAAGGGGGGATTTGGGGCTTTTTTCGGGAGAGGCTCCCCGTCGGTAGAGAATCAGGCGGTACTCGTGGTAGACTCTCTTCCTGTAATGCCGAGATTTCAGAGACGNGCCCCAGCAGACGCACCTCGATCTATCCTCGGTTTCTTCGAGAGGCTCCTGGTGCTCCTCTCGGGAGGAACCATCGTGGCGGCNCTGCTCTACGTGGCGGGGAACTACCAGACCTTTTCCGGGGAAACCCAGACCTATCTTCTCCGGCTCGTGCAGTATCTGGGGGCCTTCTCGGGGCTCACAGCCCTCCTGACCTGCCTGGGNGAACTCCTGCTGGTGGCCTTCCGACGGGACTGGCGCCGACTGTATCGCCTGGCGGGGCTTGTTGTGGCGGGTTTTGTGACAACAGCGCTCTTCCTGGGGAGCACGGCCATCATCGTGCTTCAAAAGCCCCTGTAATGATCACGCCCCTCTCCCGGAGATCGGCTCTGGAGATGCGCCGGATCGCCCAGGCGAGCAGGGGGCTCTTTCCTCTCTTTGGCGAGATTGCTTGCCGCTCCTGGGAAGGGGTTCCATCGGTGGAGATCGACAGACAGGCCCGGCGCTACCTGACCCGCCACGGCCTGGTGAGCGCTCTGGCGGGTTACCGGGGCTATCCGGCCCACTGCAGCGTGAGTTTCAACGCCACGGCCGTTCACGGGATACCCTCGGCGCGGCCAATCCGGCGGGGCGATATCTTTACCGTCGATGTGGCTGCCCGGGGAGGGGGGTGGGTGAGCGATGCCGCCTGGACGTACCTGATGCCGGGGTGTTCCTCCCGGGTGGAGCGGTTCTATCGGGCCTCGTGGCGGGCGTTCCGGGAGCTCCTGCAAAGGATCAAGCCGGGAATTTCTCTGGAGGAACTGGCGATAATCTCCCAGGAGATCGCCGACCGGGAGGGGCTCGCCGTGCTGGGTGAGTGCCTGGGGCACGGTATCGGCCGGGAGCTCCACGAACCGCCGGTGATCCCCTTTGTTCGCCAGGGTGCGGAGTCGGGGGCCGCCTCGGTGCGTCTTGTGGAGGGCCTGGTTTTCAATATCGAACCGGTTTACAGCAGCGGCGGCGCAGCGGTGACGGTGGACGACGACGGCTGGGGAATCGCCACCCTGGATCGTTCCGAGACGGTCCATTTCGAACTCACCCTGGCGATTCATCAGAACCGGGTGGAGGTGTTCCAGTTCGGGCGCTGTCCTGCCCGGGACCTTCCCGCTGCCCCCCCTTTCGGGGTTCTTTCGGGATGAGTCGCGACGGCGGGGAGCGGCCCGGGACCGGCCTTTTCTGTTGACACAGAGGCCCCTGACGGTGCACAGTAGCGGACGGATAATGCCACGCCACCTTAGCTCAGCTGGCCAGAGCACGTGACTTGTAATCTCGGGGTCGTCGGTTCGAATCCGACAGGTGGCTCTTCCGGGGCCCGGCAGTGTACGCCTGTACGTTGCCGGGTTTTTTTGTTGTCTGGCCCGGGAACCAGCCTCCCCCCAGCGGGCCCGTTATTGAGGGTGACGGACAACATCCCGGGACAATCTCCTGAAAGACGCTGTCTTGACGCGCCTCCGGTATTCCCGGGGGCTTATCTTTACGATTCTCTTGAAACTTTGGGAAAAATAACTCGAAGAAGAAAAGCCCACAATCGAGGATATCTGCGATAGGGAGAGGTCTGTCGAATCGATAAGATGTTTGCACTCTTCTATGCGTTTTTCCAGCAGGTAGTTTATAGGTGATATTCCGTATGTCTTGGTGAATGTATGTGACATGTAGTATTTATTAAGGTGAGCGATTTTTGCGAGCTGATCGAGATTTATATCGCTCTTCATGTTTTGATCGATATATTCCTTTACCCGGGCGCATTCTTTGCAGGCCTTTCGAGGCGGAGAAATCGAGATTCCCATCGATTTGTGCCGCATTATGTTTATCATAATCAGATTCAGAACGTTCTGGCAATAATTTTTCTTGAGGGCGGATCCGGGTTTTCGCATTTCATGGAGCATGGCGAGGAAGAGGAAACGCATTTCCATTTTTGCATCGCGATAATCTGCAACGGAGAATCCCCTGTCTTCAGGGCCAAAATCGAACTGAAGGCCCTCTATGCCGAGGACAATGTATTCCAGGGGGTTTTCGCTGCGAGTGGATATCTCGGTGTGCTCCACGTTCGCATTCACAATCACGAGAGAATCGCTGTTTATATCAACTGTGTGGTTATTTGCAAAGAATTGTCCTTCTCCGTTCATTACATAGAACATCTCGGAGAAAAAATGCGTGTGAGGGACGCTATGCCAGTCGTTTTCAAACTTTGACTTACTCAAGAACAGAAGCTTGAACCGGGGGTTGGTGTCGCTGAAAAAATGGTGTGTTTTTGATCCAAGGATTTCGCTTTCGGGGGGGATCGCTCCGGCTTCGTCCCCTGAATCGTCCCGAAAATCATAGCGCCGCATGCTCACTCTCTCAATGTACTACGCTCTCACGGACCCATCAAGACTGGAGGGAAAACGAGAGCAAGATATCTAAAGAACTCAGCAACATGGAGCTATGAATCTGAATCGCTCTGATTATACTGAATAAAAAGCAGGAGGTCCCCGAATTATGAGGAACAGAACCGGAAAACTTTTTTTGCTCGTTCTGACAACAGTTGTGTTTGCAGCGTGTGGTGGCAGAGATGAATCGACCGTGGGCGAGGGGCGGATCACCGTAGCTGCCCTGGAATCTGCCTATGGATCTGCGTTGTGGAAAGAGGTGACCCAGGCCTTTTCTGCAAAAACGGGAATAGAGGTTGAGCTTGTAATCGACAGAAACATCGAGGATGTTATCGCTCCGGGAATGCAGGCCGGTGATTTCCCCGACGTTGTACATCTGGCTACAGGACGGGAAAGAGCGCTCACTGAAACCATGATAAAAGAAGGTGCTCTGGAGCCACTCGCCGATATGCTGGAGATGGTTATTCCCGGCGAAAATGTCCGTGTCCGTGACAAGATAGCCGGTGGTTTCCTGGAATCATCGCTCACAAATCCCTACAGCGATAGGAAAACCTATCTTGCCCCGATGTTCTACAGTCCCTGCGGCCTTTTTTACAATGCCAATTTACTTGAGCAAAAAGGATGGGACCTCCCTTCTACGTGGGACGAGATGTGGGAGCTGGGTGACAAAGCCAGGGCCGAGGGAATAGCCCTCTTCGCGTACCCCACGGCCGGATATTTTGATGCATTCTTCTACGCGCTTCTTTATGTGGTGGGCGGTACGGATTTTTTTGACAGGGCCACAACATTCACAGAGGGGATATGGGAGACCGAGGAAGCACGCATAGTCTTCGACATAATCGAAACCCTGGCCTCCTATACCGAGAGATCGGTGCCGTCAAATGCCAACAGTGCAAATTTTACACGGAATCAGCAGCTTGTCCTGGACAACAAGGCAATTTTCATGCCCAACGGAACGTGGGTGACCGGTGAGATGCGGGATGCTCCCAGAGCAGATGGGTTTGAGTGGGGATTGACTGGCTTGCCTGCTCTCGAGGCCGGGGGCGATTCCTATTCCTATACCTGGTTCGAGCAGGCCTGGATTCCTGCGGGCGCCCGGAACAAGGATGCAGCAAAAACCTTTCTGGCTTATCTCTACTCCGACGAGGCAGCTGCAATTTTCGCCCGGAGCAGTGCCTATCAGCCGATTGTTGGCCTGGGAGATATGCTCGAAGGTGAAAACAGCCTTTTCTACAGCATCTATGACGGTGGCACAAAGGCTGCCCTGGGTGCCTTTGCCACAACCGTCCCGGTCGAAGGGGTCACCGTCTATGACACCTTCTTTGCTCCGGTAGACTCTCTCGTTAACGGAAGCAGGACAAGGGAGATGTGGGTTAACCAGATAAAGCGAAATAGTGATCTCTTAAGGGCTGCGTTAAAGTAGGTCCTGGCAAGCTTTGCGGCGGGCAGTGTCTGCTCGCCGCTCTCCGGAGGATCAGGGGTGAAAAAGAATTCGAAGGGTGCATTTATCTTTATGTGCCTGGCTCCTTCTGTGGTGTTATTTACATTGTTCATGGTGGTTCCCACGATAAATGTATTCAGGATGTCCTTTTATCGATGGGGTGGATATTCTGCGAGCAGAACCTTTGTTGGTCTCGATAATTTCCGGATACTTTTTTCCGGTGATATGAGGTTCCTTCAGTCTTTTCAGAACACGGTCTTGCTCATATCAGTGGTAAGCATTGTAACTTTTGGAATTTCTCTTGTATTCGCCAGTATTCTGTCTCGAGAAGAAGTCAGGGGAAAAAATTTTTTCCGCGTGGTTTTTTACATTCCGAACATTCTCTCCGTTGTCATAATAAGCGCAATATTTAGCGCAATCTATGAAGCAAACAACGGAATGCTAAATAGTATAATTTCTTTTTTTGACCGAACCAGGGAGCCTGTCTACTGGCTGGGTGATAACGACATCGTGATCTTTAGTATAGCGGGAGCAATGGTCTGGCAGGCGATCGGTTACTACATGGTGATGTATATGGCGAGCATGGCCTCGGTTCCGGAAAGTCTTTATGAATCAGCAAACCTGGAAGGCGCGGGAAAAATACATCAATTTTTCAGGATTACTGTTCCCCTTATATGGTCAAATATAAGGACGACGATGACGTTTTTCATAATCAGCAGCATAAATCTGAGTTTTCTCTTTGTTACTGCCATGACAAATGGTGGGCCCGATGGAGCATCGGAAGTGTTCTTGAGCTACATGTATCGGCAGGCCTATACGAACTCGAGTTATGGCTACGGTATGGCCATAGGAGTTGTGGTATTCACCTTCTCTTTTGCCTTGAGCGGAATTGTCAATCTTGTGACGTATCGCGATCCAATAGAAATATAGTGTGGTGTCGCTATGAAATTATTTGAACCTGAATCGGATAGACTTTACAGAATCTTTATTTACGTTGCCCTGGTTGGTCTCGCTGTTAGCGTGATTGTCCCCGTTGCATGGGTCTTCATGGCATCCATAAAGAAAAACAGTGAATTTTACGGAAACCCCTGGTTACTCCCGGAGGGATTCCACTACCAGAATTTCGTCGATGCCTGGGGCAATGCCAGAATGGGCGAATATATGATGAGCAGCGTTATTGTCACCTTGCTGGCAATATGTATTCTCCTCGTGGTCGCGCTCCCTGCGGCTTATTGTCTCAGCAGATTCCGTTTTCGTATGAGAAAATTCCTTCGCGTGCTTTTCATGGGAGGTCTCTTCATAAACGTGAATTACATCGTTGTTCCGATATTTCTGATGTTTGTCGGTTTTGACGGATATCTCCGTGATTACGGTATGGATGGTTTTTTCCTGAACAATATTTTTGTTCTGGCTCTGGTCTATGCATCCACAGCTTTGCCGTTCACGATATATCTCCTCAGTGGCTATTTTGTTACGCTTTCTTCATCCTACGAGGAAGCCGCCTATATCGATGGGGCAGGGTATTTCCGGACCATGATGCATGTAATGTTTCCCATGGCCCTGCCCAGTATCATTACGGTTATCCTCTTTAACTCTCTCGCCTTCTGGAACGAGTACATCATCGCTATCACACTTCTTACACGGCCGGGGGGGACCAGAACACTTCCGGTTGGCCTGATGAATTTGATGAAAGCGCAAAATGCCGCAGCGCAATATGGTCAGCTGTATGCGGGGCTTGTGCTGGTCATGGTCCCGACCCTGGTCCTCTACATCTGTGTCCAGAAAAAACTGACCGAAGGAATGAATCTCGGGGGGCTAAAGGGATAGTTGTAATGGAAAAATTAACACACCTCTTTTTCACTGTGGCGAACGTGGTGCTGGTGGGCGTTTTCCTCTGGATGGTTATCGACGGACAGAAAACAACGGGCTGGGCGAACGCCGGCCGCATGATGGCGGGTCTCGCGGGACTGCTTCTGCTTCTCTATCTGTATAACAGAAAAGACAAGTAATTCTATTTTGGGGGAGAAATGAAGAACGATACTACGATGGGGGGGCGGGTAACTATACCGACCGATGTTGATGTAGTTCCCGAAACTCTCGAACTCATCAGGCGCTGGGGTGCCGATGCCGTTCGTGATTGTGACGGCACCGATTATCCTGCCGGGCTACGCGATCTGGATGCCAAAGTTTACAGTACCTACTACACTACGAGAAAGGACAATGAATGGGCACTGGCCAATCCTGATGAGGTGCAGCAGTGTTACATCATGACCGGGTTCAGGACATCGCCGGGGGGAGAACTCCGTATAGAGCTCATGCAGGGCATAGCCCGGGAACTACTCCGGGTAAATTCTCATGATGATATCACCCGATGGTGGGAGGTGGTGGACCGCACCTCGGGATTGCCTCTTTCCGCAAGCGAATGGTCCTATGAGGAAGAGACAGAAACGGTAGTAATCAGGAATACGCGTGCTTTTCATGAGTATACCGTCAGTTTTCTCGCCTATATCATCTGGGATCCCGTCCACATGTATAACGCGGTGGTGAATGAATGGAAAGATGTCGATCATCAGATAACGTTTGACGTGAGGCAACCAAAGACACGGGCCTACTCGATGAAGCGACTGCGCAATTTTATCGAGAATAATCCCCATGTCGATGTTATTCGGTATACAACCTTTTTTCACCAGTTCACCTTGATTTTTGACGATCTCCGCCGGGAAAAATATGTCGACTGGTATGGTTATTCTGCCTCGGTAAGCCCCTATATCCTGGAGAAATTCGAGAAGGAAGCCGGGTATCCCTTTCGTCCCGAGTTCATTATCGATCAGGGTTATTATAATAACCAGTATCGGGTTCCGAGCAGGGAGTTTCTCGACTTTATTGATTTCCAGCGTCGTGAGGTCGCAAAACTGGCAAAAGAGATGGTGGATATAACCCACGAATATGGGAAAGAAGCCATGATGTTTCTCGGGGATCACTGGATTGGCACAGAACCATTCATGGACGAGTTCCGGCAGATCGGTCTTGATGCGGTTGTGGGGAGTGTGGGAAATGGTTCCACCTTGCGGCTGATCAGCGATATCAAGGGTGTGAAATATACCGAGGGCCGGTTTTTGCCCTACTTTTTTCCCGACACCTTTTATGATGGTGGAGATCCCGTGAGCGAGGCAAAAAATAACTGGGTTACAGCCCGCAGGGCCATACTCCGGAACCCCGTCGACAGGATAGGCTACGGGGGATATCTCAAGCTGGCGTGTCAGTTCCCCGATTTCGTGGAGTATGTTGAACGTGTCTGTAACGAATTTCGCCTGCTTTACCGCAATATCGATGGAGCGCAGCCGTATTGTGCCAGGAAAGTTGCGATCCTGAACTGCTGGGGTCACATGCGCGCCTGGGGATGCCACATGGTCCATCACGCGCTTTACCAGAAACCGAATTACAGTTATGCCGGTGTTATTGAGAGTCTCAGCGGAGCTCCCTTCGACGTTGTCTTTCTCAGTTTTGATGATATCAGGAAGGACGAGAGTATTCTGGACGATGTTGATGTCATCATCAATTGTGGGGACGCCGATACGGCGCACACGGGTGGGGTGGAATGGGAGGATCCCCTGGTTGCTTCCCGAATAAAGCGATTCGTCTATGAGGGCGGAGGTTTTATTGGTGTAGGGGAACCGGGAGGTCACCAGTATCAGGGAAGGTTTCTGCAGGTTTCTGCAATTCTGGGTGTGGAAAAAGAAACGGGCTTTACCCTGGGGTACGACAAGTACAACTGGGATCAGGAGAAGGCGCATTTTATCATGGCCGATTCTTCTGGCACCCCGAGTTTTGGCGAGGGAAAGAAGGGTATGTATGCCCTCCCCGAGGCAACCGTGCTGGTTCAAGAGGACCGGGACGTCCAGCTGGCAGTAAACAGCTACGGGCGGGGGAGAGGCGTTTATATCAGTGGTCTTCCCTACAGTTTTGAAAACACCCGCCTCCTGCACCGCTCGATTCTGTGGAGTTCCAGGGGCGAGGGTGATTTGCTTGCCTGGTTCAGCTCGAACTACAACGCAGAGGTGCATGCTTTTCCGGAAAAGGGGAAGTATTGCGTGGTAAACAATACCTATGAACCGCAGAAGACAAGGGTTTATCGGGGAGATGGAACCTCGTTTGAACTGGATCTGGATCCCAACGCAATTTTGTGGTACGAAATCGATTGATGCAGTGACCTCGAGGATGGCTCGTTGTGCCGGGGGTGCCCCCCGGCACAGTCACTCCGGTGTCCATACCGGAAAGGGTGGAAAGGGCAACAGTATGCCCCCATTTCCCGACACTGCTCTGGCGCCCAACAGAATGCCGGGTCTTCTGTGCAAGGCTTGAGCACTCAGAAATTCAATCAGAAAATCCCCCGGGATTGGACAAAACGCAAATGGGCCTGTACTCTTGGGGTGATAGTAGCGCCTGTCTCAGGGAGATCATTCTTGACAGACGGCGCTTGTGGTGAGGGGGCCAGGAGTTGAACACACGTTTTTCATATCTCTATAGCGATGCAAGCAACTATAAGAAGCACCACGAGATCGTCCTAGCTGGAACTCTTCGGGAACTTGATCTTTGCGAATTTTTGAGAGACGGGGAGTTCTTCATTCCCCACGAGATTGACCTTCCTGAGCTACAAGATAAACCTCTGACCTTGGATGATCATATTTGGCACACGTTCGGTGCCGTTGAGCCTACCACGGAAGATCCTACAGACCAGCGGAGGGCAAAAGAATTTCTCAGGGCCTGGAAAAGAGCTGCTGCGCTCGACTGGAACGAGGTGGCGACGATGAGGCGCCTGGGGTTTTTGTAAGCGTCCTGTTATTCTTGTTATCCGTCGCGTGAGTTGATTGCAGAAGATAAAAAATGTGGAGGCGGAAGTGCTTGTGGTTTCCACTAGCCTACTGCTAGCTTTGCGGCACTATGCCAGAGCCATGGAGGAAGCGATGTCTCTAGGCGCCAGGTAATACTCATGGGCTGACTGCCTTCACAGCGAACAAATTTCACAGGTCCTAAACACACAAAACCCATTGCGCGTTTATACTCATCCTGCGATTGTTCGCGTGCAAAGAGAATGATGCTCGTCCCTTTTTCTTGATGGCGAATATAATCCAGGCCTTTTCCTCTGTCAGGGCGGGCAGAGTTCTGACTTTGCCAGTGAAAAAGGTTTTCACTGATTGCATAGTCATGGTAGAGGGTTGTGGGCGAGAAACGTTTCTCGGTTTTCTGTAGGGTAACAAAAAGCAGCTCAGAATTTATCTCTGGTAGAAAAACTACACCCTCTCGGCTATTGGATTTTTTCTCAAAACGGTGTGCTCCAAAAGCAGATAAAATTTGATCCCGGCTATATCGAGCATGTTGGTTCAGTGCTATTGGGTACGGGAGATTCATCGGGATTTCTTCATTTTCGATGGAACTAAGGCAGAATGCAACAACTTCGATGATTTCTGAATTTATATTTTTATCCCTTTTCATTTTATTAAGGGATTCTCTCATTGACTGGGACTCAAGGCTTGATCCTGATGATCTCCAAAAATCGTAATGAAGCATAATAGCGTACTGTTGATGTATAGGGTCGTTTTTATCCCAGTAATCCGAATTTTTGAAAAAATTGTAGACAAAATTTAAATATGACCATGAGGTGCATGGAATGAGTCGATTGTACAGAGCTCGATGCATGGGAATTTCCAGTTCTGGATCCGGTTCAGCAGCAATTAGCCCAGAGGCATATTGTAATCGCGTCCATCCTCCGCCACCATCAATTTTTGTTTTATATATGTCCGCCAGACGAACGTTAGGATAGTGATGCAGGAAGTTTCTCAGCGTAAGTTTTTGACAGCTCTGCTGTGGATAGTCTCTCAGCCATCTTAGTAGTTGCTTCTTATTGACAATAGCGTTACGAATATTCCGCAGAATTATTTCTCGAGCTTGTTTTTGTAGAATTATTGAGCATCCTAGAGGTGCGTGAGGAAAGTCGTTTTCAATCTCATCCTGTACTGATGTGTGCGACTGTCCAACTATTGCGCGAAATTTCTGGGAGAAGTCATATTCTGGTCGTGCATTTCCAACAAAGTCGAGTACTGTTAGACAGTCTTTCCCTTCACTTAGTCGGAGTCCCCGACCAAGCTGCTGTAAAAAAACCGTCAGGCTCTCGGTTGGTCTCAAAAATAGAAGTGTGTCGATTTCAGGAATGTCAATTCCTTCATTGAATATGTCAACTAAGCAAAGAACATTAATTTCTCCACGAACGAGTTTTTCTCTTAGACTCGTCCTTTCGAATCTATTCGCACTTGTGAGAACGCTTGCTGGAATTCCTTTTCTCTGAAATTTATCAGCCATATAATTTGCATGATCCTGCGACACGCAGAAAGCTAAAGCTTTCATGCGTAAAAAATCAGTGATGTATGTCGTGATATTTTGGATAATGTGCATAACTCGCGCATCATTTTCTGTATAAAGCCGAGTGAGTTCTCCCGGAAGATAGCGCCCTCGTTCCCAACTTGCTCGTGAGAGATCTGTAGGATCGTCTAGACCAAAGTATTGGAAGGGACACAGGTGCCGTTGATTGATGGCATCTGGTAGACGCAATTCAGCAGCAATTGTTCCGCAAAAGTCTTCTAAGATGTCTGCCCCATCATGCCGCTCTGGGGTTGCTGTTAAGCCAAGTAAAATAGTTGGTGTAAAATTTTCTAGAATAGGACGATAGCTTGACGCGGCAATATGATGTACCTCATCAATGACGATGTAGTCGTAGTAGTTTTTGGTGAGAGGAAGATCTGCTAATCGGTTGCCAATGGTTTGAATTGTGGCAAAGACATGATCGTATCGAGATGGCTCTGTTCCGCCGCAAAATAGTTCACCAAAAGATGGTTGGCGTAGAATCGCTCGATAGCTTGCAAGAGCTTGCTTAAGGATTTCCTCGCGGTGGGCGATGAACAGTAGACGCGCCCCGGTGTTTTTCTGAAAGAACCTACTAAAATCGAAAGCGCTGATAATGGTTTTCCCGGTGCCCGTTGCTGCAACCACAAGATTTCGGAAGCGACCGTGTGTTTCTCTCTCGACTCGGAGGTGCTCGAGCATCTCTTTTTGATAGGGATGTGGTTGAATATCGAAAAAAAACATTGAGTCTGATCTAAGCGTTCCACGCTCGGAGCTCAGAGCTAGTTCGAGACGTCGGTGCTGTTCTGAATTATCGGCAGTATAGTTTTCAAACTCGGATGATTCCCAGTAGGTGGAGAAGGTGCTGTTAAATTTTTCGAGAATATGCGGAATTTCCTGCGTAGTAAGCTTTAGGTTCCATTCTAAACCATTCGTCAAAGCAGACCTAGAAATGTTAGAGGAGCCAATGTAGCCAGTGTGAAAACCTGATTCCCGTAGAAAGAGGTAGGCCTTAGCATGTAGCCGCTCTCGATCAGTGTTGTAGTTCACACGGACCTCAGTATTTGGCAGATTACAGAGAAAATCTACGGCTTTTTGATCAGTAGCCCCCATGTAGGATGTAGTAAGTACACGCAACTTGGTCCCCGCAGTAGTGACCTGGCGCAGTTCTTCTGCAAAAATCCGAATGCCAGTCCATTTTATAAAGCTGACAAGCCAACATATTTCATCAGATGAGAGAATTTCCCGTTTCATTTCGCTTTCTAAAGATATGCTGCTATTGCAACCTGTAAAAAGCTCGCTTTGTACAAGCCCGGTTTGCGGAGTGATTTCGTCAGTATATTTTTTCAGATTAGCTGAAACTGGATTTTTTGCATTGAAAAAAGCAGTCAGGAGCTCTCCTTGTGAGTGGAGTAAATTTTCATTTATATCAGAGTCTTGTAGATATTCAGATAGCCAGCGTATGAATTCATTGGCAAGAAGAACTTGCCTCTCTAGCCGAGTTCCTTCTCCAGAGTAAGGTAGTGACTCTAGAACATTGCAGAGAAGGTTTTGCAAGAAAGTAGATAAATAACGTCCCGCTTCGGCAGGATCTAGAGGTCTTTTTTGAATAAAATATTGTTGCTGCTTTTGTTCGAAACTTTCTCTGAGGAGATCGGTGATCAATTGCTCGTAAATACCAGTATGCATTTTTATTCCTTCATCGATCTATCGATCATTAGAGATTCACATTAGGGGGATTTTTTCTTTTGAAATCTGATCAGTGGGGCATTAAATGATGTAGCCCGGAGGGAGTAGTGTTTTTTGCCGCAAACGTCAGGTTTCATAATCTACCCCAATATTTCGCTAGATTGACTCTACCATCTTACCACGATATCTCCTAGTGAGGATCTCAGTCTTGCTTTCTTCCAGAATGTCTCCAGCCCAAGTGTAGAACGAGAGGGTGTTCCTGCCGTAATGGCTATCTTATCTCGGCCAACCCGCACCCATGCCCCGGCAGGCCCCAAACGCACCCGGGCCCTAATGCAGCCACCGGGCCGTGCGGGAATCCAGGTTTGTGAGACCCAGGTCCCGGGCGTGGTGTACCACCGCCTGGTATTCCCCGGGATCTATCCGGCGGGCAATCCGGGGAAAGTTGAACGCCTGATGATGGGGCGAATATTGCTCCATGATGTTGATATAGGTGTCGGAAGGCAGGTTCCCGGCTATCCAGTCCAGAACATCCCGGGAGCCGCTGGCGCTGTCGGGCATCACCAGATGACGGATCATGAGCCCCCGGTTGATGATCCCTCTCTCGTCGGGCCGGGCCACCCCCACCTGGCGGTGCATCTCCAGAACAGCCGCCCGGGTATCCTGGGGGTAGTTCGGGGTTCCCGTGAACTCCCCGGCCTCGGCGCTGGCTGCAAACTTGATATCGGGCAGATAAATATCCACCACGCCATCGAGAAGCCGCAGAACCTCCACCCGCTCCCAGCCGCTGGTGTTCCAGACCAGGGGAATCCGCAAGCCCTTTCCCGCCGCGATATCCAGGGCAGCCACAATGTGGGGTGAATAGTGGGTCGGGGTGACCACATTGATATTGTGGCACCCCATCTCCTGAAGGCTGAGCATCGCCGCTGCCAGGTCTTCGATCGACACGGCCGTTCCCCGCCCCAGGATACTGATCTGGTAGTTCTGGCAAAAGACGCACCGCAGGTTGCAGTGGCTGAAAAAGATCGTCCCCGATCCACCGCGCCCGACCAGGGGCCGTTCCTCGCCAAAATGGGGCTGGATCGAGGCCAGAATCAGCCTGGTGCCGGGGGCACGGCAGTAGCCTCGTTCGCCCACCAGACGGTTCACGCCACACGATCGGGGGCAGAGCGTGCAGGACTCCATCATCTGCCAGAGCTCGCCCGCCCGTTTGGCCAGCTCGCCGCTTTGGTGGAGTTCGACGTAGGAGGGGACAAAATCGCTCTCTTCGGCGGGCGGGGTACTCCCGCTGCGCCCGTCCGTTCGGGGGAGATCGGGGATCTCCCTGGAACCCGAGCCGTAGGTGATCCGTGTGGAGAGACCAACCATCAGAAATACCGAAAGGAGAGCCAGGGCCGTGGCGGTTTTTGCAACTCTGGTGGTCCGTTCTGTGGGCATCTTCATCGATAATTTCCCTGCCCTGATATTCCCAAACCCGACATCTTGATTTTACACGGTCCGGCGGGGACCTCGCAAGAGCAAAATCAGAAGCGTTCCTGATTTTACCAGCCCCAGGAGCACCCCCGCTCCCGTAAGGCCCAGGAGCGGCAGCACCAGAAGGCCTCCCAGAATCCCCCCGATGCACCCCCCCGCGAGGTCTGCTCCGTAGACGAGGCCCGCCGTCGAAGCAGGGGCGCGCTCACGGTTCCGGGAGCCCCCCTCCAGGAGGGTTTCGCAGGCCAGGGGGAACTGCCCCCCACAGACCATCCCGGCCACCGGAAAGAGCAACAGAAAGGCTCCTCGCAGAACCGCCGGAGGAACCCGTCCCGAGACCACCGGGGCCGCCAGGGGAATCAGAATCAGCAGCAGCGAAGANAAAAGAAGCACCCCGATCTCGCTCCTGACGAGCATCTCCCGGACACGCCGGGGAGCCCCACCGGTTCGGGCAAGACGCCCCCTGCTCACGAAGGCTCCCGCGCCGAGACCGGAGATGAACACCGCCGACAGAAGCCCCAGCCAGCCCAGGAGCCGGCCCGCCAGCACCTGAAAGGCAAAGAGGAGCGAGAGATTCATCACCATGGCGGCAAACCCCGTGGTCACCACCGAGGGAATAACGGGGTGTTCCCTCCCGGGGGCCAGGCGATTCAGAGCTGCCCCAGGGAGCAGAAGAATCAGGACCGTGGCCAGAGCGATCAGGCCCGGGTGGAGGCCGTAGATCATCTCCAGAAAACGGCCCGTCAGGGGGGCGTTGAGCCTGCTCCAGTGGGCGATGCTCAGCAGCAGAGGGCGGGGCCGGAAATCCCTGTTGACCCGGGCCGTGCCCGGCGCTGCAAATTCCTCGAACCAGTGGTGCCAGCGGGGGTGCAACCGCTGTTCGATGTACCAGGGAACCGTTCCCCCGGAAAGAAGCCCCCTCTGGCGGAGCCGGTCGGCGAAGACCTCCTGGTCCAGATGAATGATAGCGGGGTCCCGGGAGGCCAGAATAAAGGATTGCCCCTCGCCGGGGAAGGCGCGAAGCCAGGGGAACTCCTGACGCAGGGTCCTGACCAGGCTCGCGCTCAGGTCCCGCAGCGGTTCCGTCAGGTGCCCCACCAGGCCGGGAACGGCCAGGACCAGGATTCCCCGGTCTGTGAGGCTCCGGGCGGCGAGTCCCAGGAACTCCGTGCTGAAGTAGCGGTTGCTGTGGAGGTTCGAGGGGTCGCTGGTGCGGCTGATGATCAGGTCGTAGGGGTGGTCCGATTCCTGCAGGACCCTCCGGGCGTCCCGGGCTTGCAGCAGAACCCGGGGGTCGTCGGCCCAGCTCTCCCGGGTGCGCGCGGCGATACGGTGCTGGAGCTCCAGCAGGCGGGGTTCCAGCTCGGTATACGTTATCAGTCTCACCGATGGATGGAGCAGAAGCTCCTCCAGGACCCCGCTGGCGCCGCCTCCCGCGAGAAGGATCGTCTCGGGCCCGGGGTGGGCGGTCATGGCGATGTGAACCAGGGGTTCAACCAGGGTGATATCGGGGACGGGCTGGATGAAGGCCGGGGTGCCGTCGGTAAAGAAGGTGTATTGCCCCTGGTTTTCGGTGATGGCGATATTCCCCTCGGGGCTGTTCTCGTAGTGAAAGATGGTTTGCCCCTGCCAGAGCGCCTGGATCGAGCGCTGATGCAGCCGCTCTGCCCCGCCTGAGCCGAGAAAGAGGATCGCCCCCGCAGCCAGCGCGAGGGCTCCCGGGAGCGCCCCCGGGGTGCGACCCCCGGGAGGGGCCGGCCTGGATCCTGGCAGGGGGATCGTCAGGACGATCACCGTCACGGACTGGAGCAGGATGATCCCCGTCATCACCTGGAACGATCCCGTCCGGGGAACCAGTATCCAGGTCCAGAGGAGTCCCGCCAGAAAGGTGCCCGCCGTCTCCGGTATGTAGATCGAGCTCGCCGGAAGGCCCCGCGCCGGGAGGGCCTCCCCGGGGAGAAGCCCTTCCGGGGAGCCCTTGCTGAAGGCCATGGAGCAGCCCCAGGTGAAGAGTGTGCCGTGGGTGATCGCCACCGGTGCCAGGACCAGAAAGGTGCTCGCTGCAGCCGTGGAGAGCCCCGGGACCGTTCCCACCGAGAGACCCAGGAGCGGTTTGATCATGCGGACCGCCCCCAGGGCCGGGAGGAGGGCAGCGCAAAAGGCCAGGCTGGCCAGGCAGTACCTGAAGAGCCCTGGCTCGGGGTTCCGCTGCTCCAGGTGGCGGGCCAGGAAGGAGCCGCCCGCTTCCAGGGCCAGCCAGTTTGCCAGGATGATTCCGATGGTGAGCTCGTTCCCCGCAAAGACCACCAGCAGTTCCCGCAGGAGCACCATCTGGGCCAGAAGACCGCTGGCGCCCGTGGCTGCCGCTGCCCAAAGAAGTCTTTTCCCGATCGGGCCTTCCGGAGGAGTCACAACCCCGCTCCGGCCAGCAGGAGAATAGCCCAGAGAAAGAGAACCGACGACCCCGCCACCCTCAGGATCAGCCTGGCCCGGGAGTTCCCCGCCAGGCGTCTCCACAGGGAGGGGGCCAGTCCGCAGATCAGAAGGGCCGGGCCCGTGGCAGTGCCCAGACCGAAGAGGAACCCCCCGGCCATTCCCAGGAGGGGGCTCCCGCCGCGGGTTGCCAGAAACAGGAGGAACCCCGAGGTAGCAGCGCAGGGTACGGCCCCGTCAACGAGCCCCAGCACCAGGGGAGACCCTCCCCGCATCAGGCACCCGCAGCGGCCGCTGTAGAGGAGAAACCAGATCCCCAGCAGCGCCACCACCATGCCCGCGGCAAAGGTGATCCACCGGTGATGAAAGATATCGTAGACCAGAAATCCCATGAGGACAGCCAGGCCACCGTAGGCCGTGAGAGCGATCGTCTTGCCCAGGCTGAAGAGCAGGGCCGTGCGAACCCCGCCGCGCCAGGTGCTGTGCAGGTGCGCCACCAGGGGGGCCAGAACGAGCGAGCAGTGGAGGCTGCATATCCCCAGCCCCAGGATCAGTCCCGACAGATACGACGACCAGAGCACCCCCGAATTCTACACTCCTCGGGGCCCCTCTTCAAGAAGATTATTTGCCCTTTCATGACTTCTGTTGTTATCCTTTTGGGAGAGCCACCCCTGGGGTGGAACAGTTGGCAGAGCCCGCCCGTAGGGTGGCGCAGTACAAAAATCAGACGAACCAGACCGAGGAGGCACAAATGGCTTTTCAAACACCGGCGTTGCCCTACGCGTACAACGCGCTGGAGCCCCATATCGACGAAACCACCATGACGATCCACCACGATAAACACCACGTGGCCTACACCACCAAACTCAATGCGGCCGTGGAGGGCACCGAGTACGCCTCCTGGAGCGCCGAGGATCTGGTGGCCCGCCTTGGGGAACTCCCCGAGAAGATCCGGGGGGCCGTCCGTAATAACGGGGGCGGTCATGTAAATCACAATCTCTTCTGGACAATTCTTGCTCCCGGTGCAGGCGGGGCCCCCTCGGGATCTGTGGCCGAGGCGATCACCCGGACCTTTGGCAGTTTCGAGGCCTTCAAGGAGAGCTTCGCCAACGCCGCCGCAACGCGCTTCGGCAGCGGCTGGGCCTGGCTGGTGGTGAACGGTGCGGGCGAGCTCGAGGTGACGAGTACCCCGAACCAGGACAGCCCTCTCACGGAGGGGAAGACCCCCATCCTGGGGCTCGACGTCTGGGAGCACGCCTACTACCTCAAGTACCAGAACCGCCGGCCCGACTACATCGAGGCCTTTTTCAGCGTGATCAACTGGGACCAGGTAGAGAAGAACTACCAGGCCGCGCGCTAACGAACAAAAGAAGCCCCCGATTTTTCATCCCCGGCCCCCCCGCCGGGGATCTTTTGTCTCCGGGAGATGTGGTGGCCTTCGTTGTCGCAGCCCCCGCGAAACAGGTATATTGATACCCATGATATCCACACTGGACATACAATCGATCAGGGACGACTTTCCCGGCCTGGCCTCGACCATGCGGGGAAAGGATCTGATCTATTTTGATAACGGAGCCACCTCCCTCAAGCCTCGGCCCGTCCTGGACGCCCTGGAGGGCTACTACCGCGACTACAGCGCCAACATCCATCGTGGCGTCTACGAGATGAGCGAGCGTGCCACCGCAGCCTACGACAACGCCCGGGAGACCCTCCGCCGGTTCCTGGGGGCGTCCCCCGGGGAGGGGGAGGTAATATTCACCCGGGGGACCACGGAATCGATCAACCTGGTGGCCTATTCCTGGGCCTCGAAGGTCCTCGGCCCCGGCGACGAGATCCTCCTTACGGCCATGGAGCACCACTCCAACATCGTTCCCTGGCAGTACGTGGCCCAGAGAACGGGTGCCGTCCTGCGCTATATCCCCATGACCCCCGAGGGCGCTCTCACCGATGAGGCGATCAGCGACTCCCTGGGGCCGAGGGTGCGGCTCGTGGCGATCACGGCCATGTCCAACGTGACCGGCTATATGCCGGACCTGGCCGCCCTTGTCGCCCGGGCCCGCCAGGGGGGAGCGCGGGTCCTGGTGGACGGCGCGCAGTACGCCTGTCACCACGCCGTGAACGTGACCGATCTGGACTGCGATTTTTTTGCCTTCTCGGGCCATAAAATGTGCGGCCCCACGGGGATTGGCGTGCTCTACGCCCGGCGGGAACTCCTGGAGGAGATGGACCCCTTCCATTACGGGGGGGACATGATCCAGGAGGTCACCCTCGAGGGATCCACCTGGGCCCACCTGCCGGAGAAGTTTGAGGCAGGAACGCCCCACATCGCCGGTGCCGTGGGAATGGCCGCAGCGGCGGAATATCTCCTCGGGATCGGCCTCGAGGAGATCGCCGCCCACGAGCGCGATCTCCTGCGGTACATCACGGAGGTGGCCGGGCAGCTTCCCTACCTGCGGTCCTTCGGACCCGGCGATATCCAGAGGCGCGGAGGGATCTTCTCCTTCGCTCTGGAGGGTGTCCATCCCCACGACGTGGGAAGCCTGCTGGACCAGCAGGGGATCGCCGTCAGGACGGGGTTCCACTGTGCCCAGCCCCTGATGGCCCATTTTGGTGTTACCGGGACGGTGCGGGCCTCGTTTTACCTCTACAACACCCGCCAGGAGATCGACCGCTTCGTGGCCGCCCTGGAACGGCTCTACGGAATCCTGGGATAAAGCGGGGTATCCACCGTGGCTGATCCCGAAGGAAGAGAGACCTGGGAGACGCTCCTGCTGGAGCTGGTCAAGCGGTATTATGTCCCCGGCACCGCCGGGGTCTCCCCCCGGGAGGGGGCCGCCGGGGAGGACGCCGGAGTGGCCGAAGGGGGATCCGAGATCACCGTGACGAACCGCAGCTGCGGGGATTCTGTCACGGTCTGTCTGGGGCCGGCCGGCGAGGTTCGGGGTATTGTGGCCCGGGGCTGTGCCGTATGCAAGGCCTCGGCTGCCCTGGCGCAGGAGGCGGTAGGCGCCCTGCCGGCCCGTGATGTCCGGGAGCTTTGCCGCAGGATGATTGGCCTCGTCACGGGCAAGGCTCGGGAGCAGGGCGGGGAGGGGCAGCCCGAGGGCTGTCTGCCCGGGGGTCGCCTGCCCGGGAGCTGTCTGCCCGAGGGCGTAGCGCGTGCGCCGCGGTTGCAGGAGGACCTGGAACTGCTGGGGCTTCTGCAGCACGCCCCCGGGCGGCAGCGCTGCGCAACCCTGAGCTGGGAAGCCCTGGAGAAAGCCCTCGGCGAGGTTCCCTGCCCGGGGGAATCGGTGGAACCGCGTTGACACCGGTCAGGTCATTCGATACTCTAGGTTCTAATCCAATACAAGGGAGCACAACCATGTACAAACTTGTCCTGTTGCGCCATGGCGAAAGCGACTGGAACAAACAAAATCGCTTCACCGGCTGGACCGATGTGGACCTCTCCGAGCAGGGAGTCCAGGAAGCCGCCGAAGCGGGACGCCTTCTCAAAAAAGAGGGTTTTGTCTTTGATATCGCCTATACCTCCGTCCTCAAACGGGCGATCAACACCCTGCACCTGGCCCTGAACTCCATGGATCAGGTCTGGATTCCCGTGGAAAAGAGCTGGCGCCTGAACGAGCGGCACTACGGAGCTCTCCAGGGGCTGAACAAGGCCGAGACGGCAGAGCAGCACGGCGAAGAAATGGTCAAGGTCTGGCGCCGCAGCTACGACACGCCGCCGCCGGCGCTGGAAACCTCGGACGAGCGGTACCCCGGCCACGATCCCCGCTACGCCGACCTCGGCGAGGCTGAACTGCCCCGGACGGAGTGCCTGAAAGACACGGTGGAGCGGTTCCTCCCCCTCTGGCACGACACGATCGCTCCCGTGATCCGCTCGGGCAAGCGGGTGGTCATCGCTGCCCACGGCAACAGCCTGCGCGCCCTGGTAAAATACCTGGACAACATCAGCGACGACGAGATCGTGGGCCTGAACATTCCCACGGGAATCCCGCTGGTCTACGAGCTCGATGCCGATCTCAAGCCCCTGAAGAACTACTACCTGGGTGATCAGGATGCGATCGCTGCCAAGGCTCAGGCCGTGGCAAACCAGGGAAAGAGCGGCTGATCGAGCCTGCTCTTCTCACCACGCCGCAGGGGGCTCGCGCTCCTGCGGCGCCCTCTATCCGCTGAGGTTTCCCCGTGCAGTACTTCCCCGGTTCGGGGCCCCTGAAGGCGCTCCTCTTCGACATCGACAACACCCTCTACCGGAACGGCCCCTATCTCGCGCACCAGACCGATGTGCTGGTGGCTCGTCTGGCCCGGAAACGGGACGAGGACCAGACCCTGACACGCGCGCTCGTGGCAAGGACCCGGCAGGANATCGTTGNCGCCACGGGCCGAAGGCCCTCCCTGGCTGCAACCTTCCTGGAACTGGGCGTTCCCCTGGCAGAGAGCATCCTCTGGAGAAGGGAGCTTCTGCGGCCCGGGGATTTTCTGCAACCCGATCCCGTCCTGGCCGGGGCGCTTCGCGAACTCGGCGGGAGACTCCCCCTGGGGGTCGTCACAAACAACCCCGAGGAGACGGGGCGGCGCACCCTGGAGGCCCTCGGCCTGGACGGGCTCTTCCCCGTTCTGGTGGGGCTCGATACCCGGGAATGCTCAAAACCCGGGTGGCCCATCTTTCAGGCGGCCCTGGATCTTCTCGGTACGCCTCCCGATGAAGTTCTGCTGGCAGGAGACCGCTACGACGTGGACCTGGAACCGGTTATTCTGCGCGGGGGCGCGGGGCTTCTGCTGGAAGAGGACCAGGATCTGGAGGCCTTTCCCCAATTCCTCCTGGATCTGACCCGGCCGGAGGCACAGAAAGGGCCACTTTCCGTCGATACCCCTTGACCGCAGGGCAATTATCGGTCACTCATGGTATATGAAAAGAACTCCAGACTCCCCTCGCAGGGAGTCCTCTGGCTCGAAGGCACCCCGAAAGAAATCTCCCGGGAACGATGCCGCCAGAAAAGATACCGCCAAAAAAGATGCTCCCAGAAAAGATGCTTCCAAAAAAGATGCTTCCAGAAAAGAATCCGCCAGAAGAGGCGCTCCCCGAAAGATCTCTCCCCGCCGGACACGAGGTGCCTCATCGGAGGGCATCACCGGCAAGCTCTCGCTTACCGCCCGGGGGTTCGGCTTTGTCCAGACTCCGACGGGTCCCGATATTCTTGTTCCCTACGATCATCTCTCGGTGGCCGCCTCGGGGGACATCGTGCGGGTGGAACTCCTTCCCGGGACCGCTTCGGACAAGCCCGCCGGCCGAATCGTCGAGGTCCTGGAACGCAACCAGGAGCCCCTGACGGGACGCATCCGGAGGCGCGGCAAGGAGGTCCGTCTCTATCCCGAGGGCCAGCGCATCTCCCGGGCCCTGGTCCTGGAGCCCGCCTCGCTGGCACAGTTCGAGGACCGGCTCCCGGGCGGCCCCCTCCAGGAGGGGGACATCCTTCGTGTCCGCCTGACCCTCTGGACAGACCCCGGCAAGCACCCCCAGGGGGAACCCCTGGAACTGGTGGGGCGACGGGACGATTCCGGTATCGAGTTGCGCCTGATCGCGCTCTCCCGGGGGCTACCCCTGAACTTTCCCGAGGAGCTGCTTCAGGAGGCAGAGGCGATCAGGATGCCCACTCCCCGGAAGGCCCTGCGCGAAAAAACCCGCCAGGACCTCCGGAATCTCACCTGTTTTACCATCGACCCTGTCACGGCCCGGGATTTTGACGATGCCCTCTCGATCGAGCAGCGCCCCGACGGGCTCTTCGAGCTGGGAGTCCATATTGCCGACGTAAGCCACTTTGTGGAGGAGGGCTCCGCCCTGGACAAGGAAGCCCGGGAGCGCGCCACCTCGGTGTACCTGGTCAACGAGGTTCTGCCCATGCTTCCCGAGCATCTCTCCAACGACCTTTGCAGTCTCGTTCCCGGGAGACCGCGCCTGGCCTTTTCGGTGATCGCCGTTCTGGACAGCATCGGTACCGTCCACGATCTCACCATTACCGAGAGCGTCATCCAGAGTTCCCGGCGCTTCACCTACGAGGAGGTGGAGGAAATCCTGCAGGGCGAGTCCGACCCTCTGGCACCGAGCCTTCATATTCTGGAGCTCCTGGCGCAGATGCTCCGGCGCCAGCGCCGCGACCGGGGCAGCGTGGACATGGACCTCCCCGCCGCCACGATCACCCTGGACGAGGAGGGGGTCCCCCTCTCGATCCTCCCCGTGGAACGGCTGCACGCCCACCGTCTGGTAGAGGAGTGCATGCTCCTGGCAAACCGCCTGGTGGCGGAGTTTGTCCTGAAAGAGGCGGCCCGGCACAGACGGCCCTTTCTCTACCGGGTGCACCCGCAGCCGAAAGAGAGCGACGTGGAGCAGCTGCTGGAGCTGCTGGAACAGCTGGGGATTCGCTATCATCTGGGCGAGACGGTGCAACCCGAGGACTACCGCAACATTCTGGCCCTCATAGAAAACCTGGAGTTCAAGGATCTGGTGGAAAAGCTCGCCCTGAAATCGCTCCCCAAGGCGGTGTACAGCACGGATAACGCCGGGCATTTCGGACTGGGCTTCGAGGCCTATACCCATTTTACCTCGCCNATCCGCCGGTATCCCGATCTGGTGGTCCACCGGATGCTGAAGCGTTACATCGCTCCGGGCCGGATCGCCCTGCGCAGGGGAGTGCAGGACNTGCTGGACCAGGTAGCCTCCCACGCCTCGGAGAAGGAACGGAACGCCACCGAGGCGGAACGGGATTATACCCGCCTCAAGAGTCTCCAGTATCTGGAAACAAAAACGGGGAAGGTCTACTCGGGGGTCATCTCCGGGGTAACCTCCTTCGGACTCTTTGTACAGCTGAACCGCTATCTGGTGGAGGGGCTCGTCCACATCTCCACCCTGGGAAAGGAACGGTTTGAGCTGAACGCCCAGGGCTATCGCCTGGAAGGGAGCGACTCCGGCACGGTCTACACCCTGGGCGACCGGGTGAGGGTCACAATCAAGGGGGTCAACCCCCAGGAGCGGAAGGCCGATATGGAGCTCTTCCGGGGGTGATTTTCTTTGGTTTGGGCGCTCCTGTGGTTTTGTTTGAAATCTCCCCGGTGGGGAGCGTATACTGTATAGTGTGAAAACCTTGCGTTCCAAGCTTCCCGTGGCGGCCGATCCCGGGGAGTTTTCCCCTTTCGTGGAGTGCGCCTGCCGCAGCCTCGCGCGGCTGTGCCGGTATGTGATCTCCTGCCGCGATGTGCAGGGGTGCGTGGAACGGGCTCCTCTGGGGATATATATCCAGGAGACCCGGCGGCTCGAGGAGCTTCTTGACGCCTTCGGAGCGCGGGATAACGCCTTCTGGGCGCCCTTCCGGAGCGTTTCGGCGGCGGCGAAGCTCGCCTCGGATCTTCTGTACAAGGTCTTGCACCTGAAGTACGCCGCGCCCTTCTACGCGCTCTTCCCCCTGGACGACGATTTCCTGGAAGCCACAGACCGGGCCGCCCGCGTTCTCACGGAGGTGCTCGCCGAGGTCTCGGACGCGCTCCTTGAGATGGCTCGGGAGAAGGGGCTCTCGCTTCCGGATTCGATTTTCGACGATTTCTGCTCGGGCCGCGAGGTTCCCCCCTTTCTGCTGCCCGGCGACCGGGAGTGCCGGCTGAATCCCGAAGCGCAGCGTTTCGTGGCGGATCTGGCCACGGCCTTCCTGAATCAGGTGGAGAGCAGCGGAATCATCGGCGCCTACGCGACGGCCTGCGAGCGTCCCCTGGCCGAAGCGATCCCCCACCTCTTTTGCGAGCGGCAACTCCGGCGCTCGGAGAACGAGTTTCATAACCTCCAGGCCGAATACGATACCGCCCTGGCGGGAACCAGAACGGAGCAGCGCGACAAGGGGCTTCCCTACCTGCGGGGCCACGCCACGGTCATCTTTCACCTTCTGGAACTCGCCACAGCGCTCAGCCATTACTACGAACGCCACGTGATCTTCTGCTCTGCCCGGGGGCTCCCCGTACGGTTCCTGGGGGAAGAACGAATCCGGGAGCTTCTTTTTGACTACGCCCTGAACTTCTCCGTGCGGTACCTGGCTAAGGCCCGGGATCTCTGCCGGATGCTGCTCCAGAAATACGCCGAGATCGGGTCGATCACCGTGCCGATCCCCGTCTATCGGGGGTTTCACGTGCGGCCCTCGTCGCTGGTGGCAAAAATCGTCCTCCACTACGGTACAGAGGTAACGATGGAGCTCGACGGTGAGACCTGCGACGCCTCGTCGGCCATGGATATCATCCGGTTTAACGAGAAGATCCACGCCCTGAAACGGCGCCGCCTGGCAGAGGAGGTCGCCACCGTGGCAGACCGCCTGGGCGGCGATGATCTGATGCCGATCTTTCTTGCCCTCCTGGAGGAGAAGAAGATTATTCTCTACGCCGGTGATTTGCAGCTTCAGGATTTTGCCCGGGTTCCGGGCGAGACCATCGGCGAATACGCCAACCGTGGTATTGCCCGTCTGCTGGCTACGGGCAAGATCGATATCTGCTCGGACATCACCGTGACGCTTCGGGGGGATCTGCGCGTCCTTGAGGATATACGGACCCTGGCGCGGCACGGCTACGGCGAGGACAGCTTTGGCAACAATATCGCCTTGCCCGCGTCGCTGATTTACCTCAGGCGCTAGCTCGGCTCAGGCGCCACCCCGGGCGCGCGCTCGTCCCTGGAGACGGGTTCTGCCCGGGGTGGTCAGGGAAATCCCCCTCCGTAGGTCGCGCGCAGGCTCTGCTCCGTAAAAACCTCGGCCACAGGGCCCTGGGCGATGAGCCGTACGTTCAGCATGATCAGCGAATCGAAATAGGTCTCCACCGTCTCAAGGTTGTGGTGGACCACCACCAGGGTCTTGCCTTCCCCCTGCATCCGGCGCATGACCCCGGCGATGGCTCGCTCGGTGGTGGCATCCACGCCCTGAAAGGGCTCGTCCATCAGGTAGAGATCGGCGTCCTGCAGAAGCGCGCGTGCCAGAAAGGTCCGTTGCTGCTGCCCCCCCGAAAGCTCGCTGATGGGGCGATGCTCGAGATTGGTGATACCCAGGGTCTCCAGGGCCTCCCGGGCTCGTTCCAGATCACCCCTGCGGGGCCTGCGGAACCACCCCAGACGGCCGTAGCAGCCCATGAGCACCACATCCAGAACCGTTGCCGGGAAGTCCCAGTCCACGCTGGCGCGCTGGGGCACATATCCCACCCGACGCCGTTCCTTTCCGGAAAGACCCCCAAAAAGTCTGATCTCGCCCCCCGCGGGGGGAACAATTCCCATGATTGTCTTGATCAGGGTGCTTTTCCCCGCCCCGTTGGGCCCCACCACGCCGGTGATCGACCCGGCGGGAACGGTCAGGGAGATATCCCAGAGGACCGGTGTCTCGTGGTAGGCCACGGTGAGATCGCTGATCGCCAGAGCGGGTATTGAAGGAGCGTGTTCAGTAGTCATGGAACCTCATGGCAGAGCTTCGCCACCCGGAGATCGGGGGGAATCGTGATAGGAAAAGGATCGATGAAAGGTTCTGCCCCGTTCGGTGGGCAGAAGCTTTCCCTGGTCCAGGCGCACCGTGCCCTGAAGCAGGGCCCGGGCGACCACGCGGTCCGCAAAGGGCCGCGACCACTGGAGATGCAGGCAGATCCCTCCCTCGCTGCAGGCCGGCGCTGCCCGTTCTCCCTGGGCGTGATGAATCAGATGGGCCACCAGAACCTGCTCGGCAAAGCGCAGGCGCTGGCGCCGGACAAGACGCCAGCGGCCGATCAGGCCCCGCCGGGGGGCTGTCGCCAGGGTTCCCAGAAAGATGAGNCCCATCACCATGGCCATGGTGCCCGAGGTGGTAGAATCCAGAAGCCAGGCGAGCCAGAGTCCCCCCAGGGCCCCCGCCGCAGCGATGAGGCAACTGAAGAAGATCATCCGGGGAAGGGTTTTGCTCACCAGATAGGCCGCCGCAGCGGGAGCCGTCAGAAGAGCAACCACCAGAATGGCCCCCACCGTCTCGAAGGCCCCCACGATGGTGATCGCCACCAGGGCAGTGAAGGCATAATGGATCTTTGCCGGGCTGATGCCCAGGGATATCGCCAGCAGGGGATCGAAGGTGGTGATCTTGAGCTCCTTGTAAAAGAAGAGGACAAAGAGGACGTTCAGGAGCAGGATGGTCCCCATGCGGTACAGGGCCCGGGGCCCCAGGAGGAGATCCCCCACCCGGAGCTGCTGCAGCGCGGCAAAGGTGATGTCGCCCATGAGAATGGACCCCTCGCTCAGGGGAACCCCCGCGTAGCGCCGGCTCACCAGGATCACCCCGATGCTGAAAAGGGCAGGGAAGAGAATGCCCAGGGAGGCGTCGCTGGTGAGAAGCCCCGTTCTGTTGAGGGTTTCCACGCCGAAGACGAGGAGAAGCCCGATCAGGGCGGGGGCCAGAATTACCAGAACCGGTGCGAGGGCAGGGGGGAGAATCCCCGCTCCGCCCAGAGCCGCCGAGAGGGCAAAGGCGGCAACCAGCCCGGGAAGGACGGCGTGGCT
The DNA here is from genome assembly GCF_000373545.1 of Alkalispirochaeta alkalica DSM 8900. Classification (GTDB taxonomy): domain Bacteria; phylum Spirochaetota; class Spirochaetia; order DSM-27196; family Alkalispirochaetaceae; genus Alkalispirochaeta; species Alkalispirochaeta alkalica. Next base: position 84,691 of record NZ_KB891747.1, on the reverse strand, counting down.
GATCCCCTCGGCCACCAGGGAGAGGCGGCGCAGAACCAGAAAGACTCCGGGGAGGGAGCAGGCCAGAGCAGTTACAAGCGCGATCAGCACCGTGGAGACGATAAAGTTCACGCCCGGCCTCCGGGATGGAGCCCGATCTGGTCTGGCCTGTCGCGGCCCGGTCTGTCCTGGCTCGGGAAAGGGAAAAACTCTTTGCGGTTCCGCCGCTGCTGAACGAGGCGGGCGAGAATCCCCCTGCGGGGAGCCACCAGAAGCGAGATCAGGGCGAAGGAAGTTGCGGCCAGGGCTATCACCGGACCGGTGGGAACGTTTCTGGCCGTGGCGCTCAGGAGCGTTCCTGTCGCCCCCGCCAGCGCCCCCAGGATCGAGGCGAGCCCCATCATGGTGCCCAGGCGTTTTGTCCATTGTCGGGCGGCAGCGGCAGGACTGACCAGTAGCGACACCATGAGGACCACTCCCATGGTCCGAAGCCCCGCCACAACGGCCACAACCACAACCAGAATGAGGAGATGGTTCAGAATCCGCGATGGATAGCCCGAGGAGAGCGAAAAGTGGGGGTCGAAACTGTAGAGTTTGAGTTCTTTCCAGAACAGGAAGAGCCCGATCCCTACGGAACAGGCCAGAATCAGCAGAAGCAGCGTCTCCTGCCGGGTAATGGTTGCTGCCTGTCCGAAGAGGTAGTCCCGCAGGACCCGGTGCCCCGGCAGCGCCAAGGCCTGCAGTATTCGCAGCAGGAAGAGCCCTCCTCCAAAGAAGAGGGCCACCGTGACGCCCATGGCTGTGTCGGGCTTGACCGGTGTGGCCCGGGTTACCAGAGAGACGAAGAGCATGCTCACGATTCCCCCCAGGAGGGCTCCCGGGAGAATCCACCGCTCTGCCAGCTCTGCACCACCCAGGAGCGATCCCAGAAGAAACGCCCCGGTTATGCCAAGGAGGGAGGAGTGTGCCACAATCCCCCCCAGGAGCCCCTCTTTTCTGAGGTAGGTGAAACACCCCACTGCGCCCGCCATGGCCCCCGCCAGGGCGCTGCCGGACAGGACGATCAGTACGGTGTGATCCAGGTACACGGGCTCCTCCCTATGTGCGGGCTTCTCGTTCCCGGCAGATACTGCCGGGAACTCTCGGGCCCCATGGTACCGGAAAGATCAGCTGTCGCCAAGGAGCGCCGCAGCAATCGTCTCCACGTTCTGCCGGTAGGCGCCGAGGAAGGTCCTGGCGGGACCCTCGGTTCCCAGCGTTCCCGCAAAGAGAGGAGCCGGGGCGATTCTGATCTGGCTACCCCGGGCCTGCACGGCCTCCTGGAGGGCAACCATGGAGCGACGGTCGATGGCGGTCTCGTAGAAGAGAACCTCCACCCCCCGTTCCACGATCAGTCGGGCCAGGTCCTGTACGTCGCGCACACCGGCCTCGTCTTCGGTGCTGATGCCGAGGATACTCCGGGTCTCGAACCCGTAGGCCCGTCCAAAGTAGGAGAAGGCGTCGTGGCTGGTAACGAGGACCCGCTTTTCCCGGGGAAGGGGCTCCAGAATTTGTCTGGCAGCAGTCTGGAGATCCCGCAGTTCTGCGATGTAGGCAGCGCCTCGTTCCTGGAATAATTCGGCCTCCTCGGGTCGGAGTTGGCTGAGGCGGTGTACCAGGGCCTCCACAGCGATGATCCAGAGATCCAGATCGTGCCACACGTGGGGATCGTACTCGCCGTGGTCGTGATCGTGGTGATGCCCGTGACCATGGTGATGTCCGTGGCCGTGATGGTCCCCCTCGTGATGGTGATCGTGATCATCGCAATCGCAATCGTGATCGTGGTGATCGCAGTCGTGATCGTGATGATGCCCGTGACCGTGGTGATGATCGTGGCCATGGTGGTGCCCATGACCATGGTGATGCCCGTGGCCACAGGAAGCGGTGCTGTCCCAGTGGAGGAGCTTCTGCGCCGGTATCGCCTCGGCCACAGCAAAAGCGCGATCCCCCAGAGACTCCAGGGTGCGAACCATCTGGATTTCAAGATGGAGTCCGTTCCAGATCACCAGATCAGCCTGCTGGATACGCTGAACCTCCCGCGCACTGGGAAGATAGGTGTGCGGGTCGGTCCCCGGCCCCATAAGTACCGTAAGCTCCGCCTCGGGAGCGATCCGTGCAACGGCCTCGCCGATCATCCCCGTGGTAGCCACCAGGGCAAGACCGGACCTGGCCTCTTCCCGCCCCCCCCGGGACCAGACAGGACTGAGGACAGACACCACCAGAATCAGGACAGCGATGCCGCGAGTCACGGCAAAAGGAATAGTACGAAACACAGAAGCCTCCTTGGGCGCAGAATACAGAAGCGAATACAGAAATAGCCTACTAAAATAGCGAGGAAAAAGTAATACTTAGTATTTCTTTTGTCAACCCGGAAACCCGCAAGAGACGCCGGGGTAGAGAAAAAACGCAAAATTCCCGGAAGAAACAAAAATATTTTACAGATCGTCTAATATATGGTAGGCTTATGCCGATCAGGGAGAGTATGGCACAGACAACCTTCGGAACGGTATCGGTCGATTCGCCGTTGCTTCCGGGGTCTACCTGTCCCTCGGCAGACGCCCTTTCCCGCGAACCCGAGGGGTTTCTCTCCTTCGATATATCCCGGCAAACCCTCTCTCACGATCCTCTGGTGGTGGACCTGCTGGGGGCCACACCGGGTCAACTCAAGACACTTCTGGTCTCGCTCTTTTCCTCCTCCGGGGCCCCGCACCCCCCGGGTGGGCCCGGGGACACCTGCAGGAATTCCCGCGTGCCGGGCAGTGTCGGGAGGGCAGCTCTGGCGCAGTGCCGGGACATACTTCTCCCCCTGGCAGGGATCCCCTCCCGGAACTCCGGGGATGCTCCCGCCGTTCGGGGTGCGATCACCCTTCCCCAGGTATCGGGGGATATCCTGCGCCTCGAGCTCCGGGCGTCTCGGGTGTCGAGCGAGCCCTCCTCGCGGAAGGGCCGTTCCGGGGAAGGCGGAGAAAACTCGCTCCTCCTCGCCCGGCTGCGCCCTATCACCGGGGCGAACCATCAGGAAGAGGCTCTCCGTTCGCGCATCGCCTTCCTGGAAAAAGAGCTCGCCCTGCGTGACACCCTGTTGAGCGAGGTCCAGCACCGGGTAAAAAATGATCTCACCCTGGTGCGCTCCTTCCTCTCCCTCCAGGCCTCGGGGGCCTCGCGAAGCGAGGTCAGGCTGGCCCTGGAGGAGGCCGTGAATCGTGTGGGCACCCTGGCCCGCGTCTACGAGCGGATATCAGGCTCGGGCTGTGGCGCCATTGTGGACCTGCAGGCGATGCTGCGGGACCTGGTTCACGATGTCTCCCGTTCCCACGGGGATCCGGGGGATGCCATCGTCTGCGCCTTTCCCGGGGAACCCCTGCTGCTCCCCTCGCGCATCGCCGTTTCCCTGGGGATCATCGTGAACGAGCTCGTTACCAACGCCTACAAGTACGGCCGTTGCGCCGAGAGCGCACAGCCCGTTGATGTGGCGGTCCATCTCGACTCGGACCAGCAGGGTCAGATCGTGGTGGCCGTCTCCGACAGCGGAGGATGCATCCCCGAGGGCCTGTCCTGTGGGGATGGTGCCGGCCTTGGTCTCCGCCTGGTTCAGGCCCTGGCCGAGCGTCACGACGGAGCCGTCACCATCGTGCGGAACGGCGAGAGTCGTGTCGAGGTTGCCCTGCGGGTTCCCCCGGCAGATCTGGCCCTCGGCTCAGACTGCCAGACGCGCCAGAAATAGGGTGCTCAAACCGAGATAGACCGTCACCCCCGTGACATCGGTGATCGTCGTCAGCAACGGTCCCGTCATCATGGCCGGGTCCTTTCCCAGTTTCTTGATCAGGAAGGGGAGCGATCCCCCCACAATCCCGGCGACGACAACGTTTATGCCCAGGGCAGTACCGGCAACCACCCCCAGAAGCCACTGGCCGCGCATGATCAGGGCGATCGCGCCGAAGAACGCCCCCAGAACGATACCGTTACAGATTCCCACCAGAAGTTCTTTCCGGAGAGCTTTGGAGACGTCCCTGATCTGGGCCTCTCCCAGGGCCAGACTCCGGATAGCCACCGAGAGGGACTGGATGCCAACGTTGCCACCCATGTCGGTAATCATCGGCAGAAAAGCTGCCAGGATCGCTACCCGGGCGATGGTATCCTCGAAACCGGTAATGACCGCCACGGCGATCAGGTTGAGCAGAACGTTGCTCGCCATCCAGGGAAGGCGCCGCCGCACAGCCCCCAAAGGGGTGGTAAAGAAGGATTCATCACCCCGGTCGCCTCCCATGCTGCTGAACTGATCGGCCACCTCCCGGGTCAGGATATCGGCTGCGTCGTCCAGGGTAATCACTCCCCTCAGTCTGTCCTCGTCGTCCAGGACGGGCAGCATGGCGTAACGGCGGTTCCGCAGCACCCTGGCTGCTTCAACGGCGGAATCACCGGTCCGGACCGCGATTACCCTGTCGGCCATGATGTTCTTAACCCGTTCTTGTGCCGATGCGCGCACCAGATCGCGCACAGAGGCGACGCCGAGAAGCGCCCCCGCCTGGTTCACCACGTAGACATAGGTGCTCTTCTCGATCTCCGGCGGGGCCGAGGTGATCGCGTCCAGGGCGTGTGCCACCAGGGCATCGGGAGGAATGACCAGAAAAGAGGTTGTCATGGCTGCGCCGACCGTTTCGGGGCTGTAGCGGGAGAGGGCCTCCAGGGTCTCCCTCGTAGCGGGGGCCAGCCCCGCCACAACCTCGTCCCGGGCCGGGGCGGGCAGGGACTGCAGGAGATGCTTCGCATGATCGGACGGAACTGCCCCGAGGAGCAGCCCCGCCTCGGCTGGCGGCATGGACGAGAGGATCGCCGCTCCCGCAGGTGGAGGAAGGTACCCGGCCACGCGTCCGGCCCTGGTGGCATCCATGGAAGAAAGAACCGCCACAATCAGCTCGGGCTCAGCCTGGCCAAGTTCCCTCGCTACCCGGCGCGAAGACAGATGTGCTGCGCAACGGGCTGCTCTCGGGGCATCCTCCTGGTGCAGGGCTTCCCGAAGCTCCTCCACCCAGGTCTCGATCGCCTTCAGGTCCAGTAACATGGGGCTCCTCCTCGGGTATTTACCAGGCAGCTTGAAACCCCGGCACCCGAGATCGGCCCAAAGCCCCGTCGGGTGCTTGCGGGGGAGTCAAGAGGAAGTCAAGAATACCCCACGAGACGATACAAGGCAAAGACCCCGTCGGCTCCGGTCCCGCCCTTGAGCTCCCGGGGAAGGCCTTTTATACTCCCCTTCCGTCCCGTCCCCGGGGTCTCTCCGGCCGGGACCCTCCGCTGCAGGCGCAGCGGCATCCTTCACCCTCGGGAGCACCCCATGAAACCTCTCATCGAGGCAGAACAGGCTGTGTCGGGTAAATCCGTCGACGATGATTTCCTTCTCTGGATACTGGAAGCAGAACCGGACCGGCTCGCGGAAATTCTCGCCGGTACGGACCTCATTCGTCGGAGGTATTTCGGGCGCACCCTGCGGCTCTGCGCGATAGACAACGGAAAATCAGGACGGTGTTCCGAGGACTGCTCCTTCTGTTCCCAATCTCTCCACGCAACGTGCACCATCGAGGAATACCCCCTCCGGAGAGAGGATCAACTTCTGAGGGGAGCCCTGGCTGCCACGGAACTTCCCCTGGACCGCTACAGCGTTGTCACCAGCGGAAAAGGGCTGGAAGGGGATGACCTGGAAAGGGTGATCAGAGCCTTCGAAACCTTCCCCCGGGGGAGCCTCTCCTGGTGCGCATCCCTGGGAATACTGCCCGAACCGGCCCTGAGGCGGCTGAAACAGGCCGGTGTGAGCAGATACCACCACAACCTCGAGACAGCGGAATCGCTCTTCCCCTCGCTGTGCAGCACCCACACATACCAGGAACGTCTGGACACCCTCAGATCGGCGCAGCGGGCGGGACTCGAAATCTGCTGCGGGGGAATCTTTGGCCTGGGTGAGAGCAACGAGCAAATTCTTGAGCTCGCCAAAACACTGAAGAACCTCGAGGTGGATGCCGTGCCGGTGAACTTCCTGGTCCCCCTGGATGGAACAGCCGCAGAATCGGCCCCCCCTCTCTCGCCTCTGGCGTGTCTCAGAATTCTGGCGGCCCTCCGGTTTTGCATGCCCCGGACACCCCTCATCGTCTGCGGGGGCCGACGACAGAACCTCGCTTCGCTGGAAGCGCTGATCTTCTCTGCCGGTGCCACGGGGATGATGACGGGAAACTATCTGACTACCCCGGGCATGGAGGTGCAACGGGACCTGGCCATGATCGCCCAGGGAGGGTGGGAAGCTGTCTCGGGTTGAGAATCTCCGGGATGGACCTGGCCCGAACAGAAAAATATTACAAAAACACTCTTGTTTTGCCTCCGTGATAGTGACAGTCCCCCTGGCGTTCGATACATTAGGGGGGTGATCGAATCGGTGAAGTCCGGTGAAACTCCGGCACTGTCGCGCAACGGTGAAAGTCCGATCCCGGTTCGTTTGCCCCCCGGGGCTCACACTGCTCGCGTCAAGCACCGTTCAGCAGGCTCGCCTGAATCGTTTGTCAGGGCAGTGGGGTATCCCGGGAGACTTCGGCGGAATGATGGTTTGTGCGTCCCTGGTGGCGCCGCCGGCGCATCCGCAGGATACCAGGGAGGATACCTATGCCCGGTTCAGGCCTGTCCGGCCACAGCATTACGCGAGACGGATCACCGGCACCCCGTGATCCCGATACAATCAGTGAGATCTTTTCCGGGGGCGACCACACGGGCCAACTCGATCCCCCGCGCCCGGGGCAGCGCGACATCTTCCGCCGTCGGCTGAATCTGAAGCCCTGGGAGTACCCCGAACTCGCCCGGTATGTAGACTCGATCCGTCATTCCTACTGGATCCATACGGAGTTCAACTACACCGCCGATATTCAGGATTTCAGGGTTCATGTAACCGATCTGGAGCGCGATGTTATTCGCAAGGCGATGCTCGCCATCGCCCAGATCGAGGTTTCGGTGAAAACCTTCTGGGGTGATATATACCAGAGGCTCCCCAAGCCCGAGATCGGTTCCGTGGGTTACACCTTCGCCGAGAGCGAGGTGCGCCACCACGATGCCTATTCGCACCTGCTGGAGCTCCTGGGGCTGAACCACGAGTTCGGGACAATTCACCAGATTCCCTGCATCATGGGGCGAATCCGGTATCTGGACACGACACATCGTGCTGCCCGGAGTCAGGATCCCCGGGAGTACACCCTCGCGATCCTGCTTTTCAGCCTCTTCATCGAGCACGTGTCGCTCTTCTCGCAGTTTCTGATCATCCTGTCCTTCAACAAGTACAGGAATCTCTTCAAGGGAATCTCCAACGTTATCGAGGCTACCTCCAAGGAAGAACAGATTCACGGACTCTTTGGAATAGACCTGATAAGGATTATTCGCCAGGAACAACCGCAGTGGTTCGACCAGGAGATGTCCCGAAAAATTGCCGACCTCTGCCACGAGGCCTGGCACGCCGAGTCGGAGATCGTCCACTGGCTCTTCCAGAAGGGGGAACTCGAATTCCTTCCCAAGGCGCTGGTCCTGGAATTCATCAAGAACCGCTTCAACAATTCCCTGAGAAGTATCGGGGAGGAGCCCTTGCTGGAGGTGGATCCCGCGATGCTCCGGGAAACGGAGTGGTTCGACGACGAGGTGATCACCACCAAACACGGCGATTTTTTTGTCAAGCGATCGATCAACTACAACAAGCGTTCCAGAAGCATTACGGGGGACGATCTGTTCTAGGACGGCGCCTCCCGGCTCGACCCATCTCGGGGAGGCCGGGACCAGCGCAGCAAGGAGCCACCACCGCAGCAAAGCGCCACCTGCGCCGCAAAGCGCCGGTGGCACAGCACCAGCAACGAAAGGAGACACCATGGAATGGCTAAACCAGCACAGCCGGGCCTTTCTGGCCAAAGGATACCTGGCCGAAGGAACCGATCCCGAGGACCGCATCAGATCAATCGCCCGCCACGCCGGGAAGATCCTGCAAAAACATGACTTCGCCGACAGATTTATGGACTACATGGCCCGGGGATATTACTCCCTGTCCTCACCGATCTGGGCCAACTTCGGAACGAAAAAAGGCCTGCCCATCAGCTGTTTCGGGGGTCACCTTTCGGACAGCATGAGCAGTATTCTCTACGCCCAGGCCGAAGCGGGAATGATGAGCAAGTTCGGAGGTGGCACCTCGGGATACTTCGGGGATCTGCGCCACCGGGGAGCACCCATCAGCATGAACGGAGAATCCTCGGGAGCCGTCCACTTCATGCAACTCTTCGAAACAATCGTCAACGTGGTCAGTCAGGGATCCACCCGGCGGGGCCACTTCGCTCCCTACCTCCCAATCGAACACCCCGATATCGGCGAGTTCCTGGACATCGGGACCGAAGGCAACCCCATACAGAACCTGACACACGGCGTTACCGTGTCCGACACATGGATGCAGGCGATGGTCGGGGGCGATCAGGAAAAACGGGCTCTCTGGGCAAAAGTCATCCAGCGGCGGGTCGAGCAGGGCTATCCCTACATCGTCTTCATCGACACGGTGAACCGCACCACCGCCGACGTGTACCGGGACAAGGGACTCAGGATAACCCACAGCAACCTCTGCTCCGAGATAGCGCTGCCCGACAGCGACGACTGGTCCTTCGTCTGCGACCTCTCATCGATGAACCTTCTCCACTACGATCAGTGGAAAGAGACCGACGCCGTGGAAACCCTCATCTTCTTCCTGGACGCCGTCATGACCGATTTCATCCTTCGTCTTGAGGCGCTGCGCGATTCTCCCGACCGTCACGACCGGGAAGCTTTCCACTACATGAAGCGGACTCACACCTTCGCCCGCCAGAACCGGGCCCTGGGGCTGGGCGTCCTGGGATGGCACTCCTACCTGCAATCCCGAATGATCCCCCTGGAAAGCCGGGAGGCCCGGCAGATAAACCTGGAGATCTTCCGGACCCTTCGGGAACGCTCTCTCAAAGCCTCGGAAGAGCTGGCCAGGGAATACGGGGAACCGGAACTCCTGAAAGGCTACGGACGCCGGAACACCACCCTCAACGCCGTGGCCCCCACTACCTCGTCGGCCTTCATCCTGGGCCAGGTCTCCCAGAGCATCGAACCGATCTGGTCCAACTGTTATGTCAAGGACATCGACAAGATGAAGGTCACCATCCACAACCCCCTGCTGAAGAAGGTCCTCCAGGAAAAAGAAGCCGACACCCGCGAGATATGGCATTCCATTCGCGACCACGACGGCTCGGTGCAGCACCTGGAAATTCTCTCGGACCGGGAAAAAGAAGTCTTCAAAACCTTCAGCGAGATCGACCCCCTGGAAATAATCGACCAGGCAGCGGCCCGGCAACCCTATATCGATCAGAGCCAGTCTCTGAACCTCCTGGTGAACCCCGGGACGCCGGCCCGGGAGATCAACCAGCTCTACCTGCGGGCCTGGGAACTGGGGATAAAAAGCCTCTACTATCAGCACTCCACCAGCGCTGCCCAAACCTTCAGCCGGGACAAACTATGCGGAACCGCCTGCGAGGCCTGAGCCCCGTATCCCGCGACATGAAACCCGCCGAACCAATCGGATCATCAGGAACGGAAAGGGGCGTGCCCCTCGCTCCGCTCGGGTCGTGCTTTGCGGGGCTCCGTTCTCGCTTCGGCCCCGGGCGGAGCCGGCTCCGCCCGGGGCAGCCTGCGGCTCCCCTCCAATCACTCACGCCTGGTACATCGATCCCGGGGAGATCACCCCTGCTGCCGGCCCAGAGCCCTCACCAGCCCGTAGGGCAACCGCTCGATCTGCCACCCCGGCAGGGCGTGATGCCACCAGGGAGGCATGCGGTTGGTCAGAATCGTCACAGCAGCTGAGCGATCCAGCGGCCAGGCCACCACGCAGTGCTGGCCGAAGGTACCACCCCCGTGCCACGCCACGGGCCCCCACTGTTTGTGGTCGCCCAGGAACCATCCCAGACCGATCCGGGTGCGGCGCGCGATCCTCGCCCTGGGCCGGGTAGTCTCCTCTGCCAGGGACGCCCAGGGCTCCCCCCGGAGCCCCCTCTGGGCATCCAGAAAGGTCATCATGTCGGCGCCCGTTGAACGCCAGAGTCCGGCAGCCTCCATCCCGGGCCACGAGAAGGGAGGAACCTCCCGACCCCGGGCGTTGTGCCCCCCCATCAGACGGTCGGTGGTGCAGGCCTGGGGATCCAGGGTAGTCTCCCTCATCTCCAGGGGATGAAGAATAAGCGCCTGCACGGCCTCGCCGTAGGGCTGCCCGCAGGCCATGGAGAGGATATGACCCAGCAGGGCCATCCCCAGATTCGAATAGCGCACCTTTCCCGCACCCTTCAGGGGAGGCTCCAGAGCCTGGAGAAAGGAAAACAGATCCCGGGGCTGGAAATCCCCGGTCAGCTGTTGCCCCCGGCGCATCAGCTGCCACTGGCCGAAGGGGTTCCCCGGCAGCCCCGAGGTGTGGGTTGCCAGCGCCTCCAGGGTTACCCCCCTGGACCAGGGAAGGGAAGGGTAAAACCGCGCCACGGGATCGGAGAGGCTGAGCTGCCGCTCCTGCACCAGCAGCGCCAGCAGGGTCGTGGTGAACATCTTGCCCACCGAGCCGATCTCGAAGATCCCCGGCGGNGACCTCCGGGGATGGTCCTGCTGCCAGGTCCAGGACTGATCCTGGCCGTGCCGGTCCCGGAGATGGACCGCCACGTCCATGGCCGGTCTGGGGGAGCGNCCCAGAAAGGACCGNACCAGCGACTCCGCTGCCCCGGTGTTCAGCGGATGATCGGCGGTCAGGTGATCGGTCTTCGGGTGGTCGGTGGTCATGGGGAGGGCCTCCTTTTCGTTTCTGCCAGGGCCACGGGGTCGCCCGGATCCGTTGGGGGCGGAATTCAGCCCCCGGCCGGTGCCTGATACCGGGAAAAATGGTACCATATAATCGGCTGTGCCGGGAGGGGTTCCCGGCTGGAGCGCGCTCAGGGAGGAACTCAGGGAGGAANCATGAGGAGCAGTGAACCATGAGGAACATCAAACCATGAGAACCATTCTGGTGCTTTTTGGGGGGATCGCCGCCTTTGGCCTTCTCTCGGCGCTCTTTCTCGCGGGATGTCAGTCCCGCATCCTCTACCAGCCCCACGCGGGCAGGCAGTGGGTGGGGGTCCCCGACGATCTGGGCATGGCCTGGGACTCCATCGGAATCACCACCGACGACGGAGTTCTTCTGGACGGGTGGTGGATCCCCGCCGGGGACCCCCGGGGAGTGGTGCTCTTTTTTCACGGGAACGCCGGCAACATCTCCCACCGCCTCTCCTCGATCAGGCAGTTTCACGATCTGGGGCTCTCGGTTTTTATCATCGACTATCGGGGGTACGGGCGCAGCCAGGGGAGCCCCTCCGAGGAGGGGACCGCCCGGGATGCCCGGGCCGCCTACCACTTCCTCACCGGCCCCGCAGGGGTTCCGCCGGAGCGGGTAGTGATTTTTGGCCGGTCTCTGGGGGCTGCCGTGGCGGCCGAGCTGGCCCGGGAGGTTTCCTGTGGCGCTGTCATCCTGGAGTCGGCCTTCCGGTCCGTGCCCGCCCTGGCGCGGAGCCTCTACCCCTGGCTGCCCCTGGGCTTTCTGGTCCGCTACGACTATCCCACCGAGTACTACGCTGCCGGGATCACGGCACCGGTGCTGGTGATCCACAGCCCCCACGACGAGATCGTTCCCTTCTCCCACGGCCAGGCGGTCTACGCAGCGGTCCCGGGGGAACGCCGGTTCCTGGAGATCCAGGGCGGTCACAACACGGGCTTTCGCGAAAGCGAACCCCGCTATTCCCGGGAGATCGGACGTTTTCTGGAAGAGGCGCTGCCCGGGGGGAGGCCGTGACCTCCCTCGGCGGTCAGAGCCCCGGAGCTCTCCCCGATCCCCCTTCCTCCGGTCCTGCTCCCTCGCTGACCGATCTGCTGGCGCTTCTGGCGGCGGTCGCGATCTTCTGCTCGACCCTGGAGTACCTTATTCCCAAGCCGGTTCCCTTCTTCCGCATCGGCTTTGCCAACCTGCCCCTGCTCGTGATGATCCGGGTCTTCCGGGGGCGTCATCTCTTCTCCCTGGCCCTGGCCAAGGTCCTGGGGCAGGGGTTGATCAACGGAACCCTGGCCAGCTACGTCTTCCTCTTTTCTCTGGCGGGAACGCTGGCCAGCGTAGCCGTCATGATCGGCGTGGCCCGCGCAGGAGGAAACCGGGTCAGTCTGGTGGGCATCAGCACCGCCGGGGCGCTGGCGAGCAACGTGGTTCAGGTGAGTCTCTCGGTGCTCTTTATCTTCGGCCCCCGGTCCTGGGTGATGGCTCCTCCCTTCCTCCTTCTGGGGGTGGTGGCCGGCGTCTCTGTGGGAGGGCTGGCGGAGTATCTTTCCCGCCGCTCCCGCTGGGTCGCCCGGATCACCGGCGATTATCGGCACATTCTCCTGGGGAGGGGCTCGTGAGCTTGCGTCGTCAGCACCCCTGGATGCTCCGGAACATATCGGCCCGGACGCTCTTTCTTGGCGGGATGGCGCTCTTGCCGGCCTACCTGCTTCAGGAGAACCTGACGATACGGTTTGTCCAGGTTCTCTTCTTTGGCTGGTGCGCTCTTCGGGCCGGGAAGCGGTTGCAGTGGGCCTATTTTCTCACCATTATCGCCACGATCACTCTCTTTCATCTGCTGATTCCCTCGGGAAGGGTCCTGGTCACGCTGGGCATGCTGCGGATCACCCGGGGAGGGCTCGAAACGGGGCTTTTCAAGGCCCTCACCGTGGTGGGGCTCGTCTTTATCTCCCTGGCCTCGGTACGGGCCGATCTGCGCTTGCCCGGCCGGGCCGGGACGCTGGCGGGAAAGATCTTCTGGTCCTTCGAACAGATCATGGAGCGTCGCGATCAGCTGGAGCCCCGGCGGCTGCTGGCATCGGGGGACGATCTGCTGCTGGGGGTGTACGAGGACCTCCTCCTGGGGGGGGAGCTTCCCTCGGACACACTCGCGAGAAAGGGAACGGCCCGGCGTTCCTCCCTGCCGGGGAGCCTGGTGGTTTCGGGCATCGTGGTCCTGCAGTGGGTCGCCCTTTTGGGGGGCTTTTTCTAGACGCCGGGCTCTTCGGGGTCGGGATTGCTCGCTAAACTTGACACGACCCGTGCAGGCGCTATAATTTGCCCTATTACCATTGCGAATGGGGAGGAAGGTTATGCGGCTTTTGTTGATGTTAGCCCTTCCTCTTGCAGGTGGGATTCTAGGTTGGACTATCCGCTGGCTTTACGCCAGGTTTCAGCTCTCGTCGGCAGAACAGAGGGCCGAGCGATTAAGAAAAGACGCGGTAAAGGACGCGGAAGCTCGGAAGACAGAGCTGATACTAGAAACACGAGATGACCTTCAGCGAGAGCGGAATGAACAGGAACGGGAAATTCGCGAACGGCGGAGCGAGCTGCAGCGCATAGAGCGACGGCTCCTTCAGAAGGAAGAAAACCTGGATGAAAAAGCTTCGGCTGTGGAGAAATCCCAGCAGGAGCTGGCAACCCGCGAGAGGAAGCTGGACGAGAGGGACAAGGAACTCGCTGAACAGGAGATCCACTGGCGTAACGAGATGGAGCGTGTCTCCGGTCTCACCCAGGAGGAGGCGCGCAAGCTGATTCTCTCCTCCCTGGAGGATGAGGTGCGCCACGATGCCCAGGGCATCGCCCACAAGATAGAGCAGGAGGCAATCCTCGGCGCCGACCGCCAGGCCAGGGAGATCCTGATCTCCACGGTTCAGCGTCTTGCCAGCGAGGTCAACACCGAGGTGACGGTCTCGTCGGTGAGTTTGCCCAACGACGAGATGAAAGGCCGGATCATCGGCCGGGAAGGCCGGAACATTCGGACCCTGGAGACGCTCACCGGTGTCGATATCATCATCGACGACACCCCCGAGGCCGTCGTGGTTTCCTGTTTCGATCCTATCCGCAAGGAGATCGCCAAGCGCTCCCTGGAGCGGCTCGTCTCGGACGGGCGCATTCACCCCACCAGGATCGAGGAGGTGGTGCAGAAGGTCACGGCCGACATGACCCAGGCGATCTACGAGGAAGGCGAGAAGGTGCTCTACGAGCTGAATATTCACCACCTCAAACCCGAGGGTGTGCGGGGTCTGGGCCGTCTGGCCTTTCGGACCAGCTACGGTCAGAACGTTCTCGCCCACAGCAAGGAAGTGGCCGTTCTCGCCGGTTCCCTGGCAGCCGAGGTCGGCGCTGACGTAGAGATTGCCCGCCGGGGCGGTGTGCTCCACGATATCGGCAAGGGAATCGAGACCGACGGTGACAGCAACCACGTGGAGCTGGGTGTGGAACTGGCCAAACGTCTCGGTGAGGACCCCCGGGTGATCAACGCCATCGCGGCGCACCACGGAGACGTTCCCCACAACTGCATCGAATCGGTGATCGTCCAGGTCGCTGACGCCATATCGGCCTCCCGACCCGGGGCCCGGCGCGAGACTCTGGACAACTACATCAAGCGGCTCGAGAACCTGGAGGAGATCGCCGACGGGTTCGAGGGAGTAGACAAGTCCTTTGCTATCCAGGCGGGACGGGAACTCCGGATCATGGTAAACCACGAGAAGGTGAGTGATCAAGAGGCCCGGGAGATCGCCAAGAAAATCGCGAAGCAGATCGAGGACCAGCTCCGGTACCCGGGGCGGATCAAGGTTACCATGATTCGCGAAACCCGGATCGTGGAATACGCCCGGTAGATATGCGCATACTGATTCTTGGTGATATCATCGGTCAGCCCGGTATGCGGGCGGTTGTGAGCGCTCTCAAGGGCCTCACCCGCCGCTTCCGGGCCGATTTTGTTGTGGTCAACGGCGAGAACGCTGCCGACGGGTTCGGTATAAACCGGGAACTGGCGGACCAGCTCTTTCGGGCCGGCGCGCAGGTTATTACCACGGGAAACCACGTCTGGCACGATCCCGGTGTGACGGACCTGCTGGAACACTGTCCCGAGGTGCTCCGTCCCGATAACTACCCCAAGGGCGCGCCCGGAAGCGGCGTCTGCGTGAGCGAGGGCCGCCAGGGCCGGGTCGCTGTGGTGAACCTTCAGGGGCGCGACCGAATGCCCGCCATCGACTGTCCCTTCCGGCGGTTCCGGGAGATCCGGAAAACCCTGGGAAACAACCTGGACGCGATCATCGTGGACTTCCACGCCGAAACCACCTCCGAGAAAGAGGCCTTCGGCCGGTTTGTGGACGGTGAGGTTTCGGTGATCTACGGTACCCATACCCACATCCAGACCGCCGACGAGCGGATTCTTCCCGGCGGGACCGCCTACATCACCGACGCCGGGGCCTGCCTGGCAGAGCAGAGCGTGATTGGTTTTAACCCCGCCATCAGTACGCGCCGGGCTCTGACGCAGTTGCCACTGCGCAACGAGGTTGCCCAGGGAACGGCGATCATTCACGGACTCTGCGTGGAAACGGAGAAGGGGGGGCTCAAGGCTCTCTCGGTTGAACGGGTCCAGTTCCGGTCCCTGGTCTAGGGGTCGGCCGTGGCGCGACGACGGGCGCTCCTCGAGGCTCTCTGCCTCCAGTATCCTTCCCTGTCCCGGGATTATCTCTACCGGTGCATCATGTGCGGCGAGGTCCGCCGGGGCGATCAGAAGATTACCAACCCCCGCGAACTGGTGGGGCAGGATGATTCCTTTCTCATAACCCGGCCCCGATTTGTTTCCCGGGGGGGAGAAAAGCTCGAGGCGGCCCTCTCGGCCTGGAAGATCGACCCTTCGGGCCGGCGCTGGCTCGACGCGGGAGCCAGTACGGGGGGGTTTACGGATTGCCTGCTCCAGCACGGGGCCGCCCTGGTCCACGCCGTGGATGTGGGGTACAACCAGCTGGACTACCGCCTCCGGCGTGATCCCCGGGTTCTGTCGCAGGAGCGGACCAACGTGCGCGACCTGCAGAGCCTGGATCCCCGGCCGCACGCTGCCGTGTGCGATCTCTCCTTTCGCAGCTTGCGCGGGGTCCTGGCGCACCTTCTCGACCTGACCCTGGAAGGGTGGGCTCTGGCGTTGCTCAAGCCCCAGTTCGAGGCTGCCGCCGAGGTCCGCTGGGGCCGGCGCGATGCCTCCGATGCAGCGTCGGGTGTGGTGAGCGGTGATCTTCGCGATCAGGTTGTGGCCGAGGTGATCCTCTCCCTGGAGCGGGAGGAGGGGGTGCGTGTCCTGCGCCACCTCACCAGCCCCGTGGCGGGGAGGCAGGGGAACCGCGAGGAGCTGCTTCTGGTTGGCCGGGTCGGCCGGGTTGACCGGGTTGACCGGCTTCTCCCGGGGTGCGCCGACCACCAGCGCTGCCGGGGTTAGCCGCGGAAATCCCCGGGTCTCAAGGGTCGTCCGATATAAACACCATCACCGCTGAGATAGGCGGTCTGCTGTCCCTCGATCAGAATCTGCACCGCCTCCACCGTAGGAAAGGCTGTGGCCGTAAGAACGACCTGCTGGAGCTGGGCCAGGTGGCCCTCCACGCCAAGAGCGTTAAAACGGAAGGCCTCGTTGAAGCTCAGGTAGGCCACCCCGTTCTCCACGCGGGCCGAGAGGAGCCGTGTCCCCTCGGGCAGGAGCGTCAGAAGCCCCTTGTTGAGATCCTCCGCCGAGGGCCCGCTGATGAGCGCCTCCAGCGCTTTGGTCAGGGGGCTGCTGGTTGCCGGTCCCGACCGGGAGACCGCTTCGGCCCTGATGCGCCCGTCGTCGGTGACTTTGATGAAATAGACCGTGCTCTGACGTGTCCTGACCGGGGGTTCCTCGTCCCGGGGCTGCCGGGGCGGTGCTACCTCCAGGACTTCCTCTTTCTGCTCCCGGGGAGTCTCTGCAAGGAGGGAATCCGCTGCGGGAGGGTCAGGGGCAGGGGAGGGATCTGTGGCCTCCGGGGGGGGCGAAACCAGAAGATGCTCCGGTGCTGAGGGGTGGGGACGATCCCGGACCGGTGGCTCCTGCAGGCCCGGATCGGCTGGCTCCCCCCTTCCGGCGGGGTCCCCGGTCGAGCCGTTCTCGAAAACCACCTCTACAAAACCGGTGTTCTCCAGGACTGTCCGGATCGAGGGGAGCTTGAACATCAGTAATATGGATATAAACAAAATCGCCGCGATCCAGAAGATAACTCCCAGATGGGGGCGGTTGGAACCTCGTGATCGTGCCATAGCTTTTATTCTCGGCTTTCTTTCCCTCGGGTTTGACCGGAAATCCTGTTTGACAGTAAATCGTCGAACAAACTATAGTACCAGATAATGACGGAACTCAATGGTATCGCCGCATCCCCGGGGATCGCGATTGGAACAGTGTATCTCTATCGCGACGATATTCCCCGGATTCCCCGCTACCGGATCAGCCAGGACCAGCTCGAGGCGGAGCGCCTTCGTCTGGACGAGGCCGTTGCCCGGGCCGGTTCGGATATCGAGGCGATACAGTCCGAGAACGGCAGTGATCTCGAGGGTGACGAGCGGACAATCCTCGATTCCCACCTCCTGATGCTCCGGGATCCTTCCTTTCTGGACTCCCTGAAGAATCGCATGGAGCAGGAACTCCTGAATATCGAGTGGATTCTTGCCCGGACCGTCAAGGAGATGATGAACAAGCTGGCCACGGCCGGCGATGCCTATCTGCGGGAGCGGACCTCCGACATTCTCGATGTGGCAAAACGGATTCTGAACCACCTTCTCGACCGGAGTCGGCCCGAACTGGCCGATCTCGATGAGGAG
The DNA here is from genome assembly GCF_000373545.1 of Alkalispirochaeta alkalica DSM 8900. Classification (GTDB taxonomy): domain Bacteria; phylum Spirochaetota; class Spirochaetia; order DSM-27196; family Alkalispirochaetaceae; genus Alkalispirochaeta; species Alkalispirochaeta alkalica. Next base: position 66,942 of record NZ_KB891747.1, on the reverse strand, counting down.
GTGGTGCTGGTGACCCACGATCTGATGCCCTCCGACGCTGTGGCCATGAACAAGCGTATGGTCCAGGCGATCGCGATGGACGCCGGTGGAAAAACATCCCACACGGCAATTCTGGCGCGAAGTTTCGAGATTCCCGCCGTGCTGGGGCTGGAAACGATCTCCCGTACCCTCTCGGGGGGGGAGAAGATCATCGTCGACGGAAATCACGGGGTGGTGATCATCGACCCCGATGCGGCCACGCTCCAGCGCTACGCCCGCCTCCAGGGGGAGTGGCAGGAACACGAAGTCCAGCTCATGCGGCTCAACGCCCTGCCCGCAGAGACAGCCGACGGCAAGCTCATCTCCCTGAAAGGGAATATCGAGGTGCCCGAGGAGGTGGAGGGTGTGGGAAACCACGGGGCCGACGGCATCGGCCTCTATCGTTCGGAGTTTCTCTTCCTGGGAACGGCTCAGCTCCCCTCGGAGGAGCAGCAGTACCGGGCCTATTACCGCGTGCTGGAGGCTATGGCGGGCAAACCCGTCACGATCAGGACTCTCGACGTAGGGGGGGACAAGGTATCGGAGCAGATCCGCGCCCGGGACGAGAAAAACCCCATTTTGGGGTGGCGGGCGATCCGGGTCTGTCTCAGCGAGGTCGAGGTCTTCCGGACCCAGCTCAGGGCGCTCCTGCGGGCCAGCGTTCACGGCCGGTTGCGGATCATGTTCCCCATGATCTCGGGGGTCATGGAACTCACCCGGGCCATGGAAATTTTCGAGGAGGTCCGCCAGGAGTTGCGGGACCAGGGGGTCCCCTTCGACGAGGAGATCCCCGTGGGCATCATGATCGAGGTCCCCTCGGCGGCCCTCACCACGGATATCCTGGCCAAGAAGGTGGATTTCTTCTCCATCGGGACCAACGACCTCATACAGTACACCGTGGCGGTGGATCGCGGAAACGAGCGGGTGGCCTATCTCTACGAGCCCTTCCATCCCGGGGTGCTCCGGCTCATCAAGATCGTGATCGACAGTGCTCACGCCGAGGGGATCTCCGTGGCCATGTGCGGTGAGATGGCGGGGGATCCCGTGGCGTCCATGGTCCTGCTGGGGTTGGGGCTGGACGAGTTCAGTATGAGTTCTGCCGGAATTCCCGAGGTGAAGCGGATCATTCGCTCCGTTTCCATGGCCGAGGCCGAGGAACTGGCCGGGAACGTGATGGAGATGCGCAGTTCCGCCGAGATCGATCGGGAAGTGCGGACCTATATGCAGGAACGGTTTTCTCTCTTTTAGTTATATTGGTATAGCTGGTTATATTGGTATAGCAGGGGGGCCCGACCAGTGGGGGGGAACCCCCGGCAGCGGGAGCCCGGCAGGGGACGGCCCGGCTGGGAACGACCAGAAGGCAGAGCCGAAAGGCAGACCGGGAAAGCCGGAATAAAACGAAACGGACAGAACAATGCACAGAATATGTATAGCGGGTCGCCCCAATGTGGGCAAATCGACCCTTTTTAACCGCCTCTACGGGAGACGGTCGGCGATCACCGACAGTATGCCCGGCGTCACGCGGGACGCGATCTCGGGGATCGTCTCCCTGGGAGATATGCAACTCGAGGTTATCGACACCGGGGGGATCGGCGAGGGCGAGGCCCAGCTCGAGCAGGCGGTCTACACGATCAGCCGCAACGAGATCCGCCGGGCCGATCTGGTCCTGCTGCTGGTGGATGTGACCGACCTGACCGGCGAGGACGAGGAACTGATCGAATACGTTCGCCGTTGCGGTCGTCCCGTGATTCTGGTGGTGAACAAGGTAGATAACGAGCGGCGCTCCCAGGACGTCTCCGAGTTCTGGCGATTTGGTCTTGAGCNGGTGGTCTCCATCTCTGCGGCCCATGGTCTGGGGATGGACGATCTGGAAGAGGCGGTTCTGGAGGTGCTGGGCGACGACCCCCGTGGGGACAGCCCCCGTGGGGACGAGGGTTCTTCCGGGGAGGAGGCCGGGGGCCATGATGGCGCCGGTGATCTCCAGGAGGATCTCTCCGTCGACGGGACTGACCCGGAGAGCCAGCGCGAGGATCCCCTGGCACGGCCCGTGCGGCTGGCCATTCTGGGGCAACCCAATACGGGCAAGTCCAGTCTGCTCAATCGCCTGGTAGGTGAGGAGCGAGCCCTGGTCTCGGACATAGCGGGAACGACCCGGGATACCGTGGAAGCCCGGTTCTCCTTCAAGGGGACGGAGTTCACCGTGGTCGATACGGCGGGAATCCGCCGCAAGTCCCGGGTGAAGGAATCCGTGGAGTACTATGCCGTGCAGCGCGCCCTCGCTACCATCGACGATGCGGAGCTGGTGGTTCTGGTGATCGACGCCGAGAAGGGGTTGAGCGAACAGGACAAGAAGATCGCTGCCCGGGTGGCGGAGCGGGGCCGCGGGGTCGTGGTGATTCTGAACAAGTGGGACCTCATGCAGGACCGGGAGAACGCTCTCAACGCCCTGACGGACCGCATTCATTTTCTCTTTCCCGTCTTTCGTCACGTGCCGATCCTGCCGACCTCGACCATCACCGGCGAGGGAATCGACAAGATGCTGGACATGCTCCTCCACGTCCGGGGCGAGCTGCATCGCCGGATCGACACAGGTCCCCTGAATCAGGCGCTCAAGCGGTGGCTCGATCAGACGCCGCCTCCCTCGGGAAAGCGGCCCATCAAGATCCGCTATATAACCCAGGTCCACGCCAACCCCGTGCGGTTTGTGCTCTTCACAAACCGGAAAAAGATCTTTCCCGAGTTTTATTTACGGTATATCCAGAATCAGATACGTCAGGATCTGGGTTTTCGGCATATCCCCTTCTTTATCGAACTGAGGGAGTGAGCTGTGGCGGTATCCGGCCTGCTCGACAAGGGGGGCTATACCCTGCAGGATGTATTGCCCCTGGTCCGGGTAAAGCCCCACGTATTGCGTTACTGGGAACAGATGCTTCCCCTGGTCCGTTCGGGCCGGGACGAGGGAGGGCACCGGATCTGGACGGCTGCCCAGCTTCGGATGCTTCTGCGGGTCCGGCATCTCGTGGTCGAGCGCGGCGTGGCGGTGACGGCTGCGGGGGAGGCCCTTCTCCGGGAGGCTTCGGGCGATTCGGCCCGGGTCAAGGCCGGGCTCGAAGGCGTCCGGGATGCGCTCGCGGCGACGCTGATCCGTCTGCGCGATCCCTCCGGTTCCGGCCTCGCCCCGGCCGGGAGCTCTGCCGGTGACAATGCCCCGGCCGGTCCTGGCCGGTACGGAATCGCTCTGGAGCAACTGGTTGCCCGGGGTGTTCTTCCCTCGCCGGAAGAGACATCGCGGCAGGGGAGGGATCCCTCTCTCTCGGTGGTAGCTCCGGCCCGTTCCGGGAGGGAAGGGGCGCGCCTCGTCTATAGCCATCTCTTTGCCCGGGGGGCTCCCGGGGAGATCGCCCGGCATCTTGCCGCCCTGGTGAGGCACCGCCTGGAGCAGGAGACGTCGGGGGAGGATGTTCCCCTGATTGTGGCGGTCCCGGGAGGGCTTGAGGATCTCTACGAGCGATGTCTGCCCCGCCACACGTTTCTGTTGCCCCTGCCGACCCTCTCGTGTCAGCACACGGTCTGTACGGCGCCAACCCTGGCGCTTCTTCTGGCCCTGGCCTCCTCGCGGGAGCTCGATCGGGCGCTCCGGGAGTGGCAGCGGGAGACGGTTCACATCTGGGCCGCCGATTCTCCCCACTCCTCTCCCCGGGACGTGATCTCTCCCNTGGCGATCGCCGCCCCGGGGGGGCTCGCCCTGGGGGTTCGTCCGGCCCCGTCGGGACACCGTCTGACCGAGGCAGCGGCGATTCATCTCGCTACCTGGCGGCCCCGGCTGGAGAGAACCACGCGCTGCGGTGAATGGGTNCCCCACCCCCGGGGGGAGGGGCGGTGNTTCAGGCTCTGGCTCCGGGATCTGGCGGCCCTGGGAGGGCCGGGNGTTCTTGTGCCGGGAGCCTCCCGTCCCGGAGTGTGGCGTGGTTCTTCCTGGCTGGAGCAGCTGCGCCTGGTCTGGGGGGATGCTCCCTTTTCGGGGCTCCCCGCGCCGGGTTCCGGCCCGCCGGAGGCNAACNCTGGCCGGGAAAAAAANCGGGAGGAGCAGGGCCAGTGATTCCCGCGGTGCGGTTGCAGATTCTGCGGCTCTCGACGAACCTGGCCCTTCTCTTCTGTTTTGCTCTGCCCCTGTCGGCGCTGACCTCCCTGCCCGAAACCGATCACGCCCGNCGTGANATGCTGCCTCGNATGACCTCCCTGCAACGGCCCTCCCCGGAAACCCNCCGGGAGGCNCTGCGAACTCCCTCGGGGGAGGTGATCCTCTTCCGCACTTATCACCAGGGCGGNAGAATTTACTACGTCTTTTCTCACCCCGATCAGACCGGTGGCATCACCCTGGCCTCGCCGGGGACCTGGATCGTCCGCAGGCGTCTTGAAGACGGCGCCTTCGAGCAGATCAAGATATTTCTCCAGNACGATCAGGGGTCGTTCCTGAGAATTTTCCCTCGCGGGACGGGTGCGGTCCTGGAGATGGATCTGGCCGGNATCCCCCTCTATCGAGGTGTGCCGATCCCCCTCTCGATGCAGCGAATTCTCACGGCGCCCCTGGCCATGATTCAGCAGAGCACCGCCGGGACCGTAGACTGGACCCTTCTGGAGGTCCAGAGCGATCACAGGGGGTACCGGTCGATTACAGACGCCGTCGCACAAATTCGTGAGGCCCTTCCCCTCTTGGGGGATGCCGACGATGGTGCGATGAACGCCGCCGGGGAGATGGTTTATATCGCTACGGGTCTCCCCCAGGAGGGCNCGGGTGGGTTCAACTGCTCCGGTTTCGCCAAATGGGTTGTGGATGGCTTCCTGCTGCCCCTCCTGGGTGCGGGACTGCCTCTGGAACCGCTCAGGGAACGACACCGGGATCTGCGGGGGACCTCCTGGAGTTCGCGCCTCGAGGAGCTGCGGGACCCCTATTTCGGGCTGGACTGGACGCGCAACCTCGCGCTTCATTATCAGGCTGCGGGGGCAANCCGGGGCCCCGCCGATGATCCCCGCAGTCGGGACGTCCGGAATCTGCCCGTGGGAGAGTACCGGGAGAACCTGGGGTTTCCGCTGGACCAGCTGGACCGGGTTCTCTACTGGCTGGCNCTGCGGGAGCCGGGAAACTTCTATCTGGGCAGCGTAAGCCGCAGTTTTGGCGATGCTCCGGTGTTGCGCCAGCACGCCCACGNGGTGGTCTTCTTTCCCTGGTTCGACCGGTCCGGACGGTTCAACCTGGCCGTGATGGAACGGGGGCAGGAGACCAGCCTCGAGTCCCTGACCCGGCGTTACGGGGGGGAGTTTGTTCATCTGGTCCGGCTCGAGGCCCGATCGGCCTTTCGTCCCCCCGGTCTGGATTACCCCGGTGGTGGAACCGGNCGGGAAGAGACGGCACGGTAATCTCCCGTTTGGATCGAATCATTCCGGATTGAATCTCGTTCTCCGCTGGGATAGACTCGCCGTATGTATCGAAGAGTTCTCTTGTCGCTCGGAGCGGTGATGGTGTTGTTCGTGGTTCCGGCGCTTCATGCCGGGGGACGGGATGTTTTTGAAGAGGCCGAGCGCCGCTTCGCTGCGGGAAACTACGCCCTGGCGATAGAACGGTACGAGCGGCTTCTCCTGGACCATCCAGGGTCGGAGTTCTCTCCCCGGGCTCATCTGCGGATCGCCCAGAGCCACTATCATCTGTTCAACTACGACCTCGCTCTGGACCGGTTCCAGGGAGCGGCCCTGCGCGCTCCCGGCGGCCCCGTGGCCAGGCAGATTCGTTTCTGGGTCGGTCTCACCCACTTTCAGCTGGAAGATTATGCCGAGGCGATACGCGCCTTCACCCGCTATCTGGAGGATCGTCCCGACGATCGCGACCAGATCGCCCGCGCCCGCCTCTACCGGGGGCTCTCCCGGGCAGAACAGGACGATCATGCCCGCGCCCGCGATGATATCGCCCGAGCGCTGGAGGACTTGCAGGGCCGGGAACGGGGCTTCGCCGTGGCTGCCCTGATGGAGCTGCATTCCCGGTTCGGCCAGGACGAAGAGATNCTGGCGCTCTGGGATACCTGGCAGGACCAGCTCGGTGACGACGACGGGTACCAGGAACAGCGCCTTCGCTTCGCCGCCGATGCAGCCTTTTCAACGGGGGATCGGGACCGGGCACGAGAGCTCTATACCTCCCTGGTCTCGCACTCCCTCGATGCTGCCCAGTGGGGGTTCCAGCGGCTCTACGCAATCGCCCGGGAGGAGGGTGATCGTGCAGAGATGCAGGCCGTCTTCCGCCGTGCCGAGCAACGCCTGGCCGCCCAACCCCGGCGGATGAGTGATTTCTGGTTNTTCCTGGGGTCCGAGGCGGTCACGGCNGGGCGGTACGAGCTGGCCGANCTACACCTCTACCGGGTCTGGGATCTTCGCACCACCCAGGCNCTCTCGGGGGAGGTTCCCTTCCTGCTGGCCCGGGCGATNGAACGCCAGGGGCGTCCCGATGAGGCTCTGGAAATTCTGGAAGAATCCCTCAAGGAGGGGCGGTCCGGGGACGAGGCCCGGCTGGAGCGGAAGCTGGTTCTTGCCAGATTGCTCATCGCCCGGGGAGACCACCGGGAAGCGGCNCTTCTCGTGGAGGATATGCCCGAACGCCACACCGGNGCGCGCCCTCTCTACGCCTGGACGTACGCCCTCTACCGGGCCGGAGACGCTTCCAGGGCTCTTTCCATCCTCGACCGGACCTCGAGCCAGCCCCTGGTGAGAGAATTGCCGGACCTGATGCGTTTGCGCGGGCGGTTGCAGCTCGATCTGGGCCAGCCCGCCGAGGCGGTNCGGTCCTTCCGGGAGTATCTGGGAGAACATCCCCGGGACGAGGGTGCCCGGATAGAGCTGATTCGGGCGCTGGTGGGTGCTTCCCAGTTTCCTGCGGCCTCCCGGGAACTGCAGCGTGTCGATCTCTCGAAGATATCCCCCGGGCAGCAGCAGGACGTACAGTACCTTCAGGGCCTCACGGCCTTTCACGGGCGCCGGTACCAGGAGGCAGCAGACCTCTTTCAGGGCGTCACGCTTCAGGGCTACGAACCCTTCCGTTCCTATCATCTGGCCTGGTCTCTGTATCGGTCGGGGGAACTGGCCCGGGCCGAGGAGGCGATCGCCTCGGTCATCGACGATCTACCCCCGGAGCTCTTTTTCGACGGAGGTTACCTCTACGGGTGGATCCTTTCCCGGGGCGGTCACCACCGGGAAAGCGCCCTCCAGCTCCTGCGGCTTCTGGCTGCCAACCCTCCTCGGGAAGGGGAACTTCAGGTTCGGCAACTCCTGGCCTCGGTGTATCTGGAGAAGGGCTCCTACGACGATGCCCTCGGCCATTACCAGAGCCTTCCCGGGCTCGCTGCAGATCCGGTACAGAGGGCTGCCTTGTGGAGCCAGTACGCGTCGGTTCTTGCCCTGGTGGGCCAGCCGCTGGAGGCGGTCGCCGAGTTTGACGAACTCCACGCCCGTCTGGACGATACCCCCGCCGGCGCGGGAGCGCTCCTCGAGGCCGGCCAGATTCTCTATACCGAAGGCTCGCTCGCCGAGGCCCGGGAACGATTCCGCCAATACCAGGCGCGCTACCCCGAAGGGCCCGAACGTGCCCGGGCGCTCTACTGGGCCGGGGCGGTCTCCCTGGAGATGGGTGAGCCCGCCCGGGCGCTCCTCTGGTGGGAGCCCCTGGTTCGGGATTTTCCCCGCAGTACCTTCACTCCCCGGGCTCTGGCAGAGACAGCGCGCATCTACGAGGAGCGGGGACAGCGAAGGCAGGCCCTGGAGCTCTACGATCGTTTTGTGGCCGCCTATCCCGATCACGATCAGGCTCCCGAGGCCGAGAGAAGCCGCCGGAGGATNAGACTCGAACTGGACGGCCTCAGCACCCGCGAGGCAGAGCTCTGGGTTCTTCTGGAACCCGCCACAGGTGATCCGCCGCCCGNAGGAGGTGAATCCTGGTTTCAGGCGGTCCTGGAACTTGGAACGATCGCGATCCGCGAGCAGATCGTCCTCACGAGCCAGCGNAACCGCATTGTGGAATATCTCATCGAGGGAGCTCGTGTTGATACCGATGAGGGGGCCCAGGCGGCGATTCTCCTGGCCGAGTACTATCGTCGCCGGGGGGAGACACGAGCCGCCCTGGAGCAGTATCTCCGCGCGGCCAGTATCCCCGGAGTCTCCAGCGAGCGAGCCGCCCAGAGCCTCTACGAGGTTGCCGTCCTGGCCCGCGACGAGGGTGAGCGGGGCGCCATGGAGGAAGCCCTGGAAGAGCTGCTCGACCGGTTCAGCGGATCGGTCTGGGCGGATCGCGCCAAGAGTCTGATGGAGCAGAACCGATGAAGACATTACGAACCATAGCGCTCTCTCTCCTGGTGATGACCGGTGGAGCACTGTCCTCTCCGGGTGCGGAGGAGGTTATCGACCTCAGCCCGGAACGGTCGGCCGCTGAAGTTGCCCCCGTGGAGACTGCCCTGGGCGGCCTGCCCCCTCTGGAACCGTTGCCTCTGGCGGAGGTTCTCCTGGACCCGGACTACCGGCCCCTCGACGCCCTGGCGGCGGCGATCCCCGTTCCCGCGCTCCCCCGCGATGCCGTNGGAGCAGCCGAGACNCTTCCGGGAGAGCAACTCTTTTTCAACGCCACCCTCGGNGCCGGCTCGATCCACTCCGTTCTGGGGAGTATCAATGTCTTCCGTCTCGGTGAGGGCCCCCAGTTTCGTCTGAGTTACAACCATCGCTCCAGCGACGGNTTCAACTTCGAGGAGGTGGGGAGCGGCTTCTTTCTCCAGGAAAACCTGATCGANGCCTGGCTCCGGATCGAGCCACAAGATCAGCTCGCCCTGGAAGCAGAGATGGCCTACGAGGATCAGCGTTTCGGGCTTCAGCAGCAGCGCAAGTACTACTCCGCCGAGACGCGAACCATCCAGGGGCGCACGCGGCTGGNGTATCTCTGGGACCACCGGACCACCACCTCGCTGGATCTGGAGGTGCAGGAGCTGAGCCGGGTTCTGACGGCCCTGGATTCTGCGGGTGATTCCGAGCGGGAACAGTTCTACCGGGTTTCTCCCCTTCTTTCGGGTGTGATGGAGCTTCCCAGGCTCACCGTAGAGACCGGTCTGGACTACACCGGCCTCTTTTCCAGCGGTACCGGCCTCGATCCTGCCTCGCTGGTGGGGTCATCCCTGCGGGTAGAGGGGGTTCCTCTGGAAGGGTTGACCCTGACCGGAAAGGGCGCGGTGCGCTACCGCTTCGACGACAGGCCCTATTTCCCCCTCGAGGCGGGGTTCCAGTATAATCAGGGTGATCGCTGGACCCTGCGGGGTCAGGGCGGATATCGGGTGCTGGAGCAATCCTACGCCGACCTCTGGGAGGATTATCCCGTGGTGGAAATTCCCGAGGGCGAGAAGGATCATCCGCCTCTGGATGAGGTCTTCTTTGCCGAGGGAGAACTCTCCCTGAACCTGCTCCCCGGTTTTCTCCAGCTGAACGGAAGGGTCGGCTGGTTTCTGCATCAGGACCGGCTGATTCCCGAGGCCTACCAGGAGNCCCGGGCCGTGTATCCCCTGCGGATAGACGAGTTCGAGCGCCTCGACACCCGGGCTTCGGTCGCTCTTTCGCCCCGGGACTGGCTGCGGGCCGAGATGGGGTGGACGGGCCGCTGGGAGGACCGTGATTCCGGCACGGCCGAGCAGACCCTGGACCTCTCGCTCCGGGGGGAGCTCGGCAAGGTTGTGGCCGATCTGGAGATGGAGATCCCCCTGGAGAAGGGGGAGATGGAGCTGCCCCTTCTGGGAGGCTCCCTTCGCTACAGTCTTGCCCGGGACGTGGAACTCCGGGTTTTTGTGAGGGACCTGCTCGGTCCCTTCGAGGATGAGGGGCGAACCCGGCGTGGAATGAAGCCCGCCGAGGCAGATCCCTTCATCGAACCGGGTTTTGAGGCGGGCGCCTCGATTCGGGTGAGTTTCTGATGGACCGGGTCTTTCTCGCCGGTGGAGACCTCCCCGGGGGTGATATCTTCTCCCCGGCGGCTCTGTCCGTCGCGGGAGGTCGTCCGACCCGCGAGTACCCGAAGTACACCAACCAATCTTGAGCAAGGAGGCGCAGATACCATGATGGACATAATACAGCGAGGGGGGGTGATCATCGTTCTGATCATCCTGCTTTCCGTAGTTGGGGTAGCTATTATCATCGAGCGGCTCCTCTATTTCAGAAAAAACCAGGGTGACGAGAACACCATAATGAAACGTCTCGAGACAACCCTGGCCAAGGGAAACTTCGACGAGGCCCTGGCAATTTGCGAGACCATGCCCTGTCCCATCACAAACCTCATGAAGGTGGGGATCGAACACCGCGAATATTCACGGGAAGTGATCAAGATGGCGATCAGCGATGCCGCGAACATGGAGATTCCCCGGATGGAGCGCTTCCTCTCGACCCTGGGAACGATCGCTCACATCACCCCGCTTCTGGGTCTTCTGGGAACGGTAACGGGTAATATCCAGGCCTTCGGGGTCCTGGGGCAGACCGGGATCGGTACGGGTGATCCCGCGGTCCTGGCCGGGGGAATATCCGAGGCCCTTCTCACTACGGCTGCGGGGATCATCGTATCCATCCCGGCGATCGCCTTCTACAATTATCTGGTAAGCCGCGTGAACCACTCCATTATTCGTCTGGAGAACAGGGTGAACGAGCTGGTCCTCTATCTGAGGAAGGAGTGATATGGTTCATTTTCAGCGAAGACTTCAGCCCAGGGTACACGTTGACCTCGTCCCGATGATCGACGTGGTGTTTCAGCTGGTTATCTTCTTCATGCTCTCCAGCACCCTCATCACCCGAACGGGGCTGGATCTGGATCTCCCCGGGGCCCGCAGTTCCCGGGAGTCCCTGACCAGCTCGGTGGTTCTCTCGGTAGTTTCCCGGGACGAAATATATCTGGGCGATGAACGCTTCACCCTGGGTGAACTGGAATCGCTCCTGGCAGAACAGAGGGAGAGCTTTGAGGACCGGGCTATCTCGATCGAGGCCGACGCATCGCTTCCCTACGGAACGATGATCTCGGTCCTGGACGTGTTGCGCCTCCACGGTTTCCGGGGTGCCAACCTGGTGGCAGAGCAGATCCGGGAGCGTCATGGGACCGATTAGGATTCCCGCTTCGGACCGCGCGCGCCTTGGCCTGGCCCTGGCCCTGGCCCTGCTGATCCACGGGTTGATCTTTCTTCTCTTTCCCTCTCTCGGGACGAGGGACCCGCGACGGCTGGAACCGCCCCTGCACGTTACCTTTGACCCTCTGCCCGAGTTGCTTCAGGATGAGCCGCCCCCGGAGCCGGAAGCCCCCCCGGAGCCGGAAGAAGCGACGCTCCGGGATATCCCCGAGGAGCGTGCTCCGGAGCCCCGGCCCCAGGAAGAGCCCCCTGCGGGAGCTGCCGCTGCTCCCGCCCCGGCACCACCACCTGCGCCGAAACCCGAGCCTGCGCCGGAACCCGAGCCTGCACCGGCGCCACCGCCGCCCCCACCGCCACCACCACCTCCTCCACCCCCGCCACGAGAGCGGGCCGTCGATCGGGACGCCCTCAGGGAGCAACCGCCCCGGGGCGACGCTCCACGGCTGGAACAGGAGATCGGGGAGCTCTACCGGTGGCAGCAGGAGTTTCAGGAAACCCTGGAGAGCCACGACCGGGAACAGCAGGACCGCCTCTCGGCAGCGGAAACGCTCCCCGGGCAGGAACGGCCCGCACCGGCGCGGTCCTTCGCAGAAGAACTCTCCCGGATGCTGGCCGAGCTCCGNCAGGCAGGGCANCAGGTGGTCTCCGCAGCCGACCTGGATGCCCCNCTTTCCCGTCAGCCCCGGGAGGAGACCGACTCTCCGGGAATCTCCGTGCCCGCCTCGGGTGACTCCCCTCATGGAATCTCGGGAGAACGACGNCGCCGCATCGGCGGGGGCAGCCCCGACCTTCAAGGGCTTGCACTTCCGGCGGGATTCCCGCCAGAGTACCCGGTGCGGGTTGTTTTCTCCGTAAACGCCCGGGGCGAGGTCATCTCGGCCCGCCTGGCGCCTCCCACGCCCTCGGAAGCCCTGAACCAGCGCATCCGCAGGGCCGTGGAAGAATGGCGTTTTGAGCCCTCGGAAGGGTCGCCCCCTGTGGAGGGATCGGTTACAATCATCGTGGAGACAAAGGCAAGATAGTGATCGTGACAAACAGAGTTTCAGCAGTTGCATTTGATATCGACGGAACCCTCTATCCCAACGCGGCGATGTACCGCGCTACGGCGCTCCTGGCGTTTCGCCATCTGCGCCTCTTTCGCGCCTTCGGCGAGGCCCGGAAAGAGGTCCGCCGNGAGCTGCCACAGGACCCTCCCTCTCCGGAGGCCCTGGAAAAGCGCACCGTGGCGCTCACGGCGGACCGTCTTGGCTGGTCCGAGGATAAAACGGCCGGGGCGATCAGGGAGATTATCTATCACCGCTGGGAACAAACCCTGCGGGGAGTTTCCCTCTATCCCGGGGCACGGGAGCTTTTGCTGTGGCTAAANGAACAGGGAATCCCCCTGGGAGCCATGTCCGACTTNCCCACAGAATCAAAGCTTCGGATTCTGGACCTCGAGGGGCTCTGGGANGTTGCCTTTTCGTCGGAAGAAACAGGGGCGCTCAAGCCCCACCGGGTAGCCTTTGACAAGCTGGCCCTGGATCTGGGGGTCCCTGCCCAGGAAATCCTCTACGTGGGCAACAGCTACCACTACGATGTGCTGGGAGCGGGCGCTGCGGGAATGCAGACGGCTCACCTCACGGGAAAACCTGTTGTCGCCGGGAAGGCCGATTTCTCCTTCTCCCGTTTTTCTGCGCTCCGGGAATGGCTGCAGCACCGGATCGGGGCCACCGGACAGTCATGATGCCGCAGGCCGGAACCAGGGGATCGAGCCGCGAAGGTGCAGGGAATGGAAGTGCAAGCGGCAAAGGCGCAGGGGCCAGCGTGAGGCAGGAGAGCGCGAAAAGAGGGGGCGTATGGGTTTTTCCATAAGCGACATTATAATTTTGCTCGTGGTGGTGGTAATCCTGGCGGTCTACCGTCGACTGGATCACAACAACCGGTCTCTGGAGAAGGTAAAGCGCTTTGTCGAGCGGGTCCAGGGAGAGATGGACGAGATCGTGGCAGAGAAAGTCACCATGCTGAAAGACATCGGGATCGAGGTGGACGTTCACCAGAAGGCCGCCAAGGAGGTCCTGAAGCGCATCCAGGCGATCGAGGATGACCTCAATACCCGGTCGGGAGGGCTGGAGCAGATCGGAACCCGCCTGGGTGCCTACGAACGCGCCCTGACCGATCTGATCACCATGACGGGGCAGGCCGAGGAAAACCTCAAGCGGGTCCAGAGCGAGAGCGAGTACATCGACAAGGTGGGGAAGCGGATCAAGGCGACCCAGACCAGAATCGAGGAACTGGAGCGCTCCCTGCCGGGGATCGTCACGGGCTTCGAGAAGCAGAACACCCAGCGCCTTGACCAGGTGGAGGCGCGGATNCTCGCCGAGACGGAGGAGCGTATCACCGGCCTCGATGCCCGCGTCGAGACCGCCGCCGGACGGGTTCAGGCCTTTTCCGAGGACGCCGCCCGCATACAGGCCGAGACGGAGGACCGTTCCCGCCAGGCCTGCACCGAGATGCAGGAGCTCCACGATCAGCTTCTGGGCGCTCTGGAACGGGAACTCTCCGAGGCCACCGAGGTATCNCGACGGACCTTCGCTTCGGCCAGGCAGGAGATGGACCAGGTCCTGGAGGCCTCGCAGGAACAGTTCGATCGTCACCGCAGTGAAGGTGACGAACACCATCAGGCCATGAAAGACTCCCTGCGGGAGCTTCTGGAGCGCACCGAGGCGCGCCTGGAGGAACTGGCAGCAGAGGGATCCGCCCTGGAAACGGAGGCCCTCAAGGCGCTGCGGGAGCATATCGAGGCCAGGGGGCGCGAGCGTGCCGAAGAAGCGCTCCTGGCGGTACGGCAGTACACCGCCGATGCCCGGGGCCGGCTGGAGGAAGAGGCCGACGAGAAGATCGCCGTCCTCCAGGACCGGATCGACCAGAAAATCGAAGCGGTCCGCAACCACAGCGAGGGTGAAACCTCGGCTATGCAGGAGCAGTTTGTCCAGCTCCGCACGAGCACCGACGAGTGGAGCGAGAAAACGCGCCAGACAATTCACGAGATGGATCAGCAGGTGGAGCGGCTTCTGGAGCGGTCCCGCCAGCAGGAGCAGAGCCAGAAAGAATCCCTGGACCGCCACATCGCCGAGACCGGCGCGCGCCTGGAAGAGCACGGAGAGGATCTCTCAACACGGATTGCGGAGCTCACTTCGGCCGCGCAGGACCAGATGGGTGGCATATCGGACCGTCTGACCCGGGTCTCGGCCGAGATCGAGGCCCATATCGCCAGTGCCGGAGAGGCCCTGAACGAGCGGATCGGGCTCCTGGAGGAACGTCAGGAGGGCCAGTATCAGGAGATTCGCCAGCGCCACGAAGAGAGCCTGGCCGAGCTGGCCCGGTCGTTCCAGGAGCGACAGGACCAGATCAGGAGCCTCGACACAATGGCCCGGGAAGAGTTCGCCCGGCTTCAGGAGCTTCTGGACCAGGGGCGCGCCGGGATCGACCGGAAGATCGAGGACTACCGGAGCGGTGCAGAACGCCGTATCGACGGAACAGCCCAGGAAATGGAGCAACGGGTCCTCTCGAGTGTCGACTCCCGCCTGGGAGATTACGAGCAGTCCCTGGGCTACCGCTTCTCCAAGATCGAAGCGGTCAATAACGACGTGGATGAACTGGAGCAGAATCTCCGGGCTACCATGGACAGGGTAAGCGAGCGTGTTCGCAGTGATTTTCTTGCCTTCGGCGAGGAACTCCGGNCCCTGCGCGAACAGGACCGTCAGGAAGCGATCCAGGGCATGGACACCCTCCGGGGGTCCATGAGCGAGCTCGAAGGCGGATTAAACGAGCTCAAGCAGCGCGCCTACGACAACGTCAGCGAAAAACTCAAGGTCTTCGAGGACGAGTTCTTTGCCGACCTGAGAGACCGTTCGGCCACCATGGAGTCCCGGATCGAGAGCTGGCGCGACGAGGTTCACCAGCGTCTGGCGTCGCTCCAGGGGGAGTTCGAGGAATCCCGCACATCCCTGGAAGAAGAATATTCTGCGGACCTGCGCGAGCGTCTGCACCAGGTCCAGGAGAGCACCAACGGTCAGCTCACCAAGATCGACACCCAGGTGGACTCCTTCCGGGGGGGAATCGGTTCCCGGATGGACGCCCTGGAGCAGTCCATGAGCGGTTTTGAGGAGACTATCGCCGAGGAGCTGGTCTCCCTGAAGGATCGGTCCCACCAGACCTTCCGCCAGGAGTTCTCCCAGTTCGATGACCGGATCAGGAGCGAGCTGAAAAACTTCGAAACCGAGGTAGAGGGCAAGGTCGGCCAGATTCGACACGACGTCGGGNCGGGCAAGGACGAACTGGAAGCGATGGTGGAGGCTGCCAGAAGCGACGTCGCGGTCTGGCAGACCAGGGTCCTCAACGAGCTGCGCTCCAGCGACGCCGAGGTGAGTAACCAGCTGGCCGACGCACGNGTTCGTCTCTCCGACAACATCCAGGATNTGAANCGTGAGTTCGCCGCCGAGCGGGANCATCTGGTGGAGCAGTCCCTGGATCAGCGACGTGCCCTTCGCGAGGAGCTGGACAGAACCGCCGAGGAGGTGACTCGTCTCGGAGCGCGTCTCGAAGGAGAGAGCGAGGCCGCCCTGACCGAGTTCTCCCGGCGCTACCAGGAGCTTCGATCCCGCACAGAGGAGCACGAAAAACAGATGTCGGCGCGTCTCGAGGACCAGTCGGCTGAGTTCAGGGGGCTCATCGCAGACACGAGGGACCAATTCTCCGCCATGCGGGAGAAGCTCCTCGGCAAACTCGAAGAGGAAGCCCGCACCCTGGAAACGACGCTCCAGGAAATCGACAAGCGTCAGCGGGGATTTATCGAGCAGACCGGCATTTTCGAGCGGGCCGACTCGCTCAAGATACAGCTCCAGGACGACATCGAGGAACTCAAGAACGAGATCCTCCGTGTGGAGGGAATGCGTGGCGAGGTTCGGGATATCGAGGGCCAGTTCGGGAAGATTCGCAAGATGTCCGGCGAGGTGAACGAGAAAATGTCCCGCTTCGCCGCCGACAAGCGCCGGATCGACCTTCTCGAGGAGGACTACCGGCGCCTGATCTCCCTCGCCCAGTCGGTAGAGACCAAGATCGAGCAGGTCAGCAACAGCGACGACCAGCTTCAGGAAATCACCGCCCGCGTGAGGAGTCTCGACGAGCTGCAGCAGGAGGTGGAAACACGGTTCGACCGTCTGGAACGGCGCCGTTCGGTGATCGACGAGACCACCGATGGTCTCGAGGAGANCCGTGCCTCGCTGGATGAACTCCGGGGCAACCTCTCGACTCTCACGGAACGGGTCGAACAGTTCCCCGGTTTTATCGCCAAGCTCTCGGGGCAGCTGAAGCAGGTGGCCTCCCACCACAAGGAGACGGAACAGGCCGTGCAGAATCTGGCCAGCCTTAACGAGACCCTGGCCGACGTGGAGCGCCGCATGGAGGAGCTGAAGACCGCCCGGGAGTGGCTTGCCCGGACCGAGACCCGGCTCGAGGAGATACGNCGCGACGCAGGAGAGCAGGTGAAGCTTCTGGGCAGCCTCATGAGAGAGGAGGGCAAGAAATCAGCCGCCCCCGGCGGGGGTGCTCCCTCGCTGAGCGCCCGCGAGACGGTGCAGAAGCTGGCCCACCAGGGCTGGAAGGTGGANGAGATCGCCCGGGCCACCAAGATGAGCAAGGGCGAAGTGGAACTGATTCTGGAACTCTCGGGACGGCGGTAGCCTCCCGGGTGCTCCGGCTCGGGTGCTCCGGCTCGGGTGCTCCAGCTCGAGTGCCCCACCCCGAAAGACCCCGGCCGAATCTCCCGGTGCCCCCCTCTCTCTGCGGACCCCTTCTGCGAGGAGCCTCCCGTGACCACCTTCCCGAAAACAGCCGGGATCGGTTAATCGAGTTCCCCGATCCAGCCCGACTCGAGCGAATCGATCCATTCCTGGACGTGGAAGAAGGAGACCTGCCGTGTGTCGTGGCCAACCCCGGGGTAAAGACGGTAATCCACGGAGGCTTCCTGACGGCGCAGCTCCCCCAGATACTNCTCCTGCTGGGCCGCTGTGATAACCCCATCCAGTTCTCCCTGTAAAAGCAGCAGGGGTACCCCGTGGCCGGCAAGACCGGCGCTATTCTCTTCCAGAAGCGAGTGAATTCCCGGGTAGTCCCGGGCCAGGGAGCCCCCGCGGAGGGCTCTCAGGAAAGAGGGGTGGTAGAGCTCGTCAGGAGAATCGGGATAGTACTGCACCATGCCCCCCACGCACTGACGGGTTGTATCCTCTTCGAGGCGTTCTGCCCAGGGGGAACGAAGAATCTCTCNCGGAGGAAAGCGATCCTCCCCGTAGTGCGTGGCGAAGGAGTGCACAATCATCGGTGCCAGACTGTGGTACGACAGAAGAAGCGGCTCGATCCTCGCCGTCGCACCGTAACCGATCACCCCGTGCAGGGCCAGCTCTGGCCGCTGTTCGCTGTTGCGGTCNGCCGCAGCCAGTACGGCGTGCCCCCCTTGGGAAAAGCCCGCCGCGACCCGGGTNTAAGGAGCGATCCCCCGGGGAAAAGCCGGGCGAAGCCAGGTGTCCAGAGCCCCCAGCGCCTCGAAGATCACCCGGGCCTCGCTGGAAGCGTGAAAGTAGGGTTGAACCTGGTGCCAGTCGGAAAAGCCGATGTAGTCCGGCATGAGGCCCATCATCCCCTGTCCGGCCCGGGCCAGGACGTGGGTCCGGTACAGCCCCCAGCGAACCCCCGCCAGATGTTCCCGCGAGGGTCGGCAGGGTTCGATCAGACCCGTCGAACCGGGGGCGAAGAGATAGACCCCGCGAATCGCCGCAGCCGGAACCTCCGGGATAAAGACCTGGAGTTCCACCTCCGTGGGTGTTCCATCGGGATAACGGGAAGGGAAGCGGAACTGGTAGATCCGCACGGCGTAGCGTGCCCGTGGTGCCGGGGCTGTCTCAAAGAGTTCTGCTCCGGCCTGGTCGATNTCCCGGGGCGATACGATCTCCTGGAGAGCATCCCCGGGCAGGAGGGCAAACTCCCGGGGTTGAAACGCCACCGCAGGGGTGGGGAAGCACCAGAGGAAGCACCAGAGGAAGCACCAGAGGAACAACCAGAGAAAAAGCCAGAACAACAGCCTTCTTCCGGGAGCTTCCGGTCTGACCGAACGGGCAGAACCCCCGGGGGCGATCGTTCCGAACCGGCAGAGCCACTTCATAAGAAACAATCCTTTCTTCTTCTTCCGAAGCGCAACAGGCTCGGGTTTGCACCGTCCAACTCCCGGGGCGTTTCCGGGAGGGGTCCCCCGGGAAAAACCCTTCCCCGGTGTAAAAACCGGAAGACCTGTTGTGAAAAATCTCTCTTGCCCCTATTATTTATAGTGGCAAGGAGTGTGATGTGTACAGTCTGCCGGGATTCAGAACGATGGTGGGGGTGTTCCTCTGCCTGGTCATCCCGGGAAGGGCAGATCTGGCCGCCCGGGAGGGGCTCTACGCGCCCCATCGCCCCGGGGACGCTGCCCTGGTTCGGGTGGTAAATCTCTCGCCCCGGAAGGATTCTCCCCCCCTCCGCCTGGGTCCGATCCGGTTTCCTCCAAAACCAGCCATGACAGCGGGGCCCTACCGCCCCGTTCCCCGGGGAGTATACCGACTCCCCGGACCGGAGCGCACCGTGGTGAGTCCGGAACCAGCTTCGTTTGTTACAATCGTCACGGGCTTCGCCCCGGAGCCGGGTGAGAAACACCATGTCTTTCAGGATACACCCCACGACGATCCGGCGAGGGCGCAGCTGGTCTTCTATAACCTCTCGGAGAAGGAGCTCGGACTCGTCGTGGCCGATTCGGGGAAGGCTATCTTTCCTCCCTTTTCCGGCCCCGCCTCGGCCACGGTGGCCCTCAACGCCGTAGCGGTGGAGCTGGAGATCCGGCACAACGGAGTGGCCAGGGTGGTAACAGAGGTCCTCCTTTCCCGGGGCGATTCCACCGCAGTATTTGTTGTTCCCCGCCACCCGGGCCTCGTCGGCTTCACCGCCCGCGCCTCGGTGGTGCAGGACTGATATCCGTCGGAGCGGTCATGGTTTTTTCGAGCCCCACCTTTCTTTTCCTCTTTTTGCCCCTCTTTCTGGCGGGCTATTACGCCACCCCCGAGCGAAACCGGTCGCTCTGGATCGTCCTGGGAAGCTGGCTGTTTTACGGGTGGTGGCGTTTCGATTTTCTTTTGCTTCTGGCGGCTTCCTCCCTGGGGGCAGCTCTGGCAGGGCGGGGGATCGCCAGGGCCGAATCCCACGTTCAGGCCCGGCGGTGGCTCGTCGCTGGAGTAACCCTCGCCCTGGGGGTCCTGGGGTATTTCAAGTATTTCAACTTCGGGGTGGAGTCCCTCTCGGTGGTGTTTCAGGGGCTCGGGTTGCGCCCCCTTCCTGCCGCGCAGGTGGTTCTGCCCGTGGGAATCTCCTTCTACACGTTCCAGATCATCAGTTACATCGTCGATGTCTACCGGGGTACAACATCGCCCGCCCGGTCCTTCCTGGACGTTATGGCCTACGTCTCGCTCTTTCCCCAGCTCGTGGCGGGGCCTATCGTGCGGTACTCCGAGATCGCCGATCAGTTTGCCAGCCGGGAGCACAGCCTGGAGAACCTGTGCCGGGGAGCCGAGCGGTTCATGCTCGGCCTGGCGAGAAAGGTCCTGATAGCCGACGCGGTAGCTCCCCTGGCAGAGGCGGCCTTCTCCTCCTCCGACCCGGGCTTCGGGGGTGCCTGGATCGGATTGCTGGCCTACACCGTGCAGATATACTTCGACTTTGCAGCCTATTCCGACATGGCGATCGGTCTGGGGAGGATGATGGGCTTTTCCCTCCCCGAAAACTTTCGCATGCCCTACCACAGCTCCTCCATAACGGAGTTCTGGCGCCGGTGGCACATGACCCTCTCGGCCTGGCTCAGGGATTACCTGTATGTTCCCCTGGGCGGGAACCGGCGAGGTCAGGGGAGAACCTACCTGAACCTTGCCGTGGTCATGGTCCTGGGCGGACTCTGGCACGGCGCTGCCTGGACCTTTGTGATCTGGGGAGGCTGGCACGGGGCATGGCTCGCCCTGGAACGGTTCCTGCGAAGAACCTTCTCCTGGCGATGGCGATGGCGATGGCAGGGGCCGGGTAAAGCGAGAACCCTGATCGTGGTACTTCTGGGGTGGGTCTTTTTTCGGGCTGAGACCTTCGCAGGTGCAGGAGTGATGGTTCGTGCCCTCCTGCAGGTGGGGCCTCTCCTCCGGTNGCAGGAGCCCCTCATCGCCTCCCATCTGGCCTGGCAGATGANTTCGGGAGCCCTGGTCGCGCTGGTGGCGGGGCTGGTCATCGCCCTGGCAGAGCCGATGCTCTGTTCGGTGGGGCACTACCATCGGGAGCGGTGGACTCTCCTGCGGAGTATCTCCCTCTCGATTCTCTTTGGTGCAAGCCTTCTGCGGCTCCTGGCTGCTTCCTATTCGCCCTTTTTGTACTTCCAGTTCTAGTCCGGGACGGGACGAGCCGGGACGGGATGAGGCGGGACGAGACGCGACGGGGCAGGCGCACCGGAACGAGACGGGCGAGCCACGACGGAAGGCTCGTCAGATCAACAGAATCTGGTCAGGAGAAACTGATCAGGGGAGGATGGCAATGCCCCGAAAAACCTTCTGGACCTTTCTTGCGCCGGCCCTCTTCGCGCTGGCAATCCTGGCCGGGGGCGGGGCCCTGACAGGTGCGCTCCTCGCCGGCAGGAGCGCCCTGTTTCCGCTTCCCCCGTCGGCTGAAGCCCATCGTCCCGCCGGATTTGCCNGGTCCCTTCTCCGGGGAGATCTCGCCCGGAGGATCGACGGGACGATCGAGAAATCCCATCCCCTGCGGGATCCGGCCTTGCACCTTGTGACGGCCCTGAGGGTGGCCCTCTTTCGGGAGGGCTCCGGTCCGGTCGTGATCGGCCGGGACTTTCGCCTCTACACGGAAGAGGAGTTTCGCCGTTCTCCCGAGGATGAAATGCATCTGGAGATGCGCCTCGAGTGGATCCGGAGCATCCTGCAACGCCTTGCCCGGGAACAGGTGGAGGTGGTGGTGCTGCTACTCCCGTCCAAGGCGCGGGTATTGGGGGAACCCGCTGCGGACCACCCCCGGTACGAACGGGCTCTGGCCAGCCTCTCCCGGGAAGGGGCGCTCCTGGTGGATCCCCGGGAGGTCCTCGCCGGAGAGGATGATTATTTTCTGGCCTTCGATACGCACTGGTCTCCCCGGGGAGCCCTGGCCGTGGCGCGGGAGATCGCCCGTCGTGCCGGAGAGATCCCCGCCCTGAGGGATATCCCCCGGATTCGGGTCACTCTGGAGGAGGAGGGGCTTCATCGTCACGAAGGCGATCTCCTGCAGTTTCTGCCCCTGGGCCGATGGAAGCAGTTTTTCCCCCTGGGCCCCGAAGAGGTCCCCCGGTTCTCCTTCCATTTCCGGGAGGTCCGGGGCGGGCTCTTTGATCTCCCCGAGATCCCCCTGGCGCTGGCAGGAACCAGTTTCAGTGCCGGACCATTCTGGGATTTTCCGGGAGCCCTGAGCTACGCCTTCCAGGCCGACCTGATCCAGGTGGCATCCCCGGGAGAGGGGCCCTTTCTGCCCATGGCGCGGTATCTGGCGAGCGAGAGCTATCGGGAGATTCCTCCCTGCCTGATACTATGGGAAATCCCCGAGCGGTATCTCACCCTGCCGGGCTTCGATCCGCCTTCGCAGGCGGGGGAAACTTGACGGTCGCTTCCTCACATTGTATCTTCTCACCTAATCATAGAACACACCAGAGGATGAAATATGTCAGATCAGGAGAACCTGCGCACTCAAGACCTCCAGGAGGACGCTCCCAGGGAGGCCCGGGAGGAAACAGGAAATCCTTCTCACCAGGAGCCACCCTCCTCGCAGGGCCCTTCGGAAGGTAACGCTTCGGGAGACGGAGCCTCGGGAGCCTCCGCTTCCGGTGCAGACCGTTGCAGCACCGCTACGGCGAACGAACCGGGCCGGGAAGAGCCGGGCCGGGCAGAACCGGAAGACTCCGGTGCCGTGGCAGCGCTGAAGAAAGAGATCGAGGACCTTCAGGCCGAGAACTCGGAACTGAAGAATCAGTACCTGCGAAAGCAGGCTGATATGGAAAACTACCGGAAACGGATGATCCGGGACAAGGAAGACGCCGTCAGTTATGCAAACCAGCAGTTGCTGCTTGACTTGACAGCGGTCATTGATGATTTTGAAAGGGCGATTGCCTCGGCAGAGGAATCCCGTGATTACGATGCCTTTCACGACGGAGTTGTGCTCATAGAGAAGCAGCTCGTCAGCATGCTCGAGCGGAAGTGGGGCCTGAAGCGGCTCGATTCGGAGGGCCAGGAGTTTGATCCGCAGAAGCATGAGGCGGTAACCGCAGAACCCCGCGAGGGGGACGAGACATCGATGGTCCTGGAGGAGTTCCAGAAGGGGTATCTGCTCCATGACCGGGTCCTGCGGGCAGCCAGGGTGAAAGTTTCGACGCCGGGCAAAGGCTGATTTTTAGAACTCTTGAGGAGAATACGTGTATGGGTAAAATTATTGGAATTGACTTGGGAACAACCAACTCCTGCGTGGCAGTGATCGAAGGGGGAGAGGCCGAAGTCCTGCAAAACGCCGAGGGGCAGCGCACAACCCCCTCCATGGTGGCCTTCACAAAAAAAGGTGACTCCCTGGAACGTCTGGTGGGGCAACCCGCCAAAAACCAGATGGTCACCAACCCGGAGAACACCATCTTCTCCATCAAGCGCTTCATGGGGCGCCGGTACAGCGAGGTCTCGGGGGAGATCGGCATGGTCTCGTATCACGTCCAGAAAGACGCCAACGACGGCGTCAGGATCGACGTGAACGGAAAGCACCTTTCCCCGCCGGAAATCTCGGCTGCCATCCTGCAGAAGATGAAAGAGACCGCCGAGGACTACCTGGGGGAAACCGTCACCGAGGCGGTCATCACCGTCCCGGCTTATTTCAACGATTCCCAGCGTCAGGCAACCAAGGACGCAGGGAAAATCGCGGGTCTCGACGTAAAGCGGATCGTGAACGAACCCACCGCCGCTGCTCTTGCCTACGGCTTCGGTGACAAAGCCAAGGAAGAAAAGATCGCTGTCTACGACCTGGGGGGGGGGACCTTCGACATCTCCATCCTCGAGCTCGGAGACGGGGTGTTCGAGGTCAAGAGCACCAACGGTGACACCCATCTGGGCGGTGACGATTTCGACCAGAAGATTATCGACTGGCTGGTGGATCAGTTCAAGAGCGAGCAGGGGATCGATCTCAGTAAGGACCGGATGGCCCTGCAGCGGCTCAAGGAAGCCGCCGAGAAGGCCAAGCGCGAGCTTTCCAGCACCCAGAGCACTGATATCAACCTGCCCTTTATTACCGCCGATGCCAGTGGCCCCAAGCACCTTCAGTACACCCTGAACAGGGCAACCTTCGAGAAAATGGTGGCCGATCTGGTGCAGCGCACCAAGGGCCCCTGCGTGCAGGCCCTGAAAGACGCNGGTCTCTCACCGGAAGATATCGACGAGGTCATCCTGGTTGGCGGGTCGACGCGTATTCCTGCGGTCCAGCAGATCGTGAAGGACATCTTCAAGCGCGACCCCCACAAGGGTGTGAACCCCGATGAAGTGGTGGCCATGGGCGCAGCGATCCAGGGAGGAATCCTGGGTGGCGACGTGAAGGACATGATCCTTCTCGATGTGACGCCCCTCTCCCTGGGTATCGAGACGCTGGGTGGTGTCTTCACCAAGCTGATCGAGCGGAACACCACGATCCCCACAAAGAAGAGCCAGATCTTCTCCACCGCTGCCGACAACCAGACGGCCGTATCGATTCACGTCCTGCAGGGCGAACGCGAGATGGCGAGCCAGAACCGCACCCTGGGACGGTTCGACCTGGTGGGAATCCCGCCAGCACCCCGGGGAGTCCCCCAGGTCGAGGTCGCCTTCGATATCGACGCCAACGGTATTCTCCACGTCTCGGCCAAGGATACTGCCACCAACAAGGAGCAGAAGATCCGCATCGAGTCCTCCAGTGGTCTCTCGGAAGACGAGATCGACCGGATGGTGAAGGACGCCGAAGAGAACGCCGAGCAGGACCGGAAGCTGAAGGAAAAGATCGACACCAAGAACGAGGCCGACAGCATTATCTACTCCACCGAGAAATCCCTGGACGACTTCGGGGACAAGATCTCCGGGGAGGACAAGGAAAAGATCCAGCAGGCAGTTCAGGCCCTGAAAGATGTGATGGACGGCGACGATGTGGAGGCCACCAAGGCAAAACTTGAGGAGCTGAAGCAGGCTGCCTACAAACTGGCAGAAGAGGCCTACAAGGCAGGGCAGGCCGATGCCGGGGCCGCCGGTGCGGGTCCGGGAGCCGAAGAAGCTTCCCCGGGAGACGCTCCCGGAGGATCGTCGGGAAGGTCCTCGGAGAACGTCGAAGACGTGGACTACGAAGTCGTCGACGATGACGATTCCAAAAGCTGAGCCGGGCGGAGCGATCTGTGGCAAAACGTGACTACTACGAGGTTCTCGGCGTAAGCCGGGATGCCTCGGTAGAGGACTTGAAAAAAGCCTACCGCAAGATTGCGGTCCAGAACCACCCCGACAGAAACCCCGGGGACGCTGGAGCCGAGGAACGGTTCAAGGAGGCGGCCGAGGCCTACGAGGTCCTGGCCAACCCCGAGAAGCGGCAGGCCTACGATCAGTTTGGTTTTGCCGGTGTGGATGGTCTCGGGGGAGGCTCCCAAGGCTTCTCTTCTTCCCGGGATTTTGAGGATATCTTCGGGGACTTCTCCGATATCTTCGGTTCCTTTTTTGGAGGAGGCGGTCGCAGCCGATCCTCCGGCCGGGGCCGCTCCCGGGGGTCCGATCTTCGGTACGATCTGCAGATTCCCTTCACCGATGCGGCCTTCGGAACGAAGGCCGAGATCGCCTACGAGCGCGAGGCGGGCTGTGATGCCTGCAACGGTTCGGGAGCCTCTGCGGGGAGCGGTCGCAAGACCTGCCCGACCTGCGGAGGCGCTGGTCAGGTGCGCCGGAGCAGCGGGTTCTTCTCTGTGGCCTCGGTGTGTCCCTCCTGTCAGGGCTCGGGAACGGTCATCGAGGATCCTTGCCCTACCTGCTCAGGTTCGGGGGTGCGGAAGAAACGGCAGCGTATCAAGGTAACCATACCGGCCGGTGTATCCCACGGCCAGCGGATAACCATTCCCGGTCAGGGCGACGCTCCCCGGGGCGGGGGAGAGCCCGGTGATCTTCATGTGGTGATTCACATCCAGCCGCACAAGCATTTCGAGCGCGATAACTACGATCTCTACTGCGCGGTGCCGGTGAGTATAACCCAGGCGGCCCTGGGGACCGATCTTCACGTGGCAACCCTGGACGGCAAGCGGGTAAAGGTGAAGGTCCCCGCCGGAACACAGGACGGAAAGGTCCTGCGCCTCCGTAACGAGGGTATCCCTGTTCCCAACAGCGCCAACAGGCGCGGGGACATGTACATCAAGTTGCGGGTCGTCGTGCCAGCCAAAATGTCCGGTAAGGCCAGGGATCTCTTGCGAGAATTTTCCCGTCTCGA
Organism: Alkalispirochaeta alkalica DSM 8900; assembly: GCF_000373545.1. GTDB lineage: Bacteria > Spirochaetota > Spirochaetia > DSM-27196 > Alkalispirochaetaceae > Alkalispirochaeta > Alkalispirochaeta alkalica. The sequence goes on along the minus strand of NZ_KB891747.1, from coordinate 41,164 downwards.
GGGGGAAGAAACGCAGCCCGAACCCATTCCCCTGAAAGATCTGTAACACCGGGTCCCGGGTCTGACCGTCGGGTCCGCCCTGGGGCTCTGTCACTTAACCTTGTGGTGCAAGATTCCGATAATGCGCACCAGGGGGCACAGTGAAGTACAGAACGAGTGGTGTCGCGTCATTTCTGGTGGTATCTCTGGTCTTTATCGTCCTGGGGCAAGCTCTTGCCGGGGATGAATCGTTCCCCCTCTGGCCCGTGGAAGACTACGGTTCGGGGTGGATTCTGGGAGACCGCAACAGCGACGGCACGACTGACTACGCCCTGCGTCTCGATGACCGGGGGGAGAAAAAATACGAGGCGGTTGATCACAACCACGACGGCATTATGGATAATTTCTATTTCTACTCCCGGGGAGTCCTGGAACGTCAGGAGATCGATACCAATTTCGACGGAAACATCGATCTCTGGATCTTTATGGACGATGGCGTACACGTACGAGGCTTCGACAGGGATACAAACCACGACGGACAGGTAGATCTGGTCCGGCGATACGGAGAGAACTAACCGTGCCCTGGATCACCAGCCGACACGCGATCGAAGCGGCGCTCCAGCGGGGAGCCCCCGGAGCAACTCTTTATCTTGTTGACCCTCGCGGGCGAAACGGACAGCTGCAGCATCTGGCCCGCTCCCGGGGGGTAACCGTTCAGACCGTATCGTCCGAATGGCTTCGCCGACAGGCGGGCTCCTCCGTGAGGGGAGCAGCCCTGGAACTTGGGCAGGATCACGCGCGCACAGGCCTGGTATCGCTCAAGGACTGGCTCCACCAGACCCCGCCGGGGAGTACCGGCCCCATCCTCGCTCTGGACCATATCACGGACCCCCATAATGTGGGGGCGATCCTGCGCACGGCTCACCTCATGGGTGTTCCTCTGGTGATTGTGCCGGCCCGGCGGAGCGTTCTGGACAGCGATGGTGTTCGCCGTAGTTCGGCAGGAGCCTCCGATGCGGTGGCTGTGGCGGTAGTCTCCAACCTGGCGGGAGCCCTGCGGGACTGCAAAAGCGCAGGCTGGTGGATCTACGCTGCCGACGCGGGGGGAACCGCCCTGCCGAAGGTCTCCTTCGATCCCGCAGCGGTCATTCTTCTCGGGGCCGAGGGGAAGGGGGTTTCCCCCGGGGTGGCCGCTCTGGCGGACCTGAAGGTGACCATTCCCGATCGTGCCCCCCGGGGCACCACGGTCGACTCCTACAACGTCTCTGTGGCAGCAGGGATCATCACCTACGAGTATTTCCGGACAATCACCTAGCTATTTTCTGTCGGCTGTTTTGCGAACCACTTCCGTAGCCTTCAGGCTGTCTGGCTGCGCCCTGTAAGGGGCCGTTTCCGGACAGAACAGCCTCTGTGGCCCCTGCAAGGGCGAGGGTCGCGGAAAAGGTTTCTGCGTGGAAAGGGCTGTGTTGTGAAGGAAGGGAGAAGCGACCCTCCCGGCCGCAAAGCCGGGGAGGGTGCCCTGTACGGGCTTCTCAGGCGGGATCGATCCCGAAGAAGCGGCAACTATTCTGATAGAGGGCTTCCGAGAGCTCCTCCTCCGATATCCCCCGAAGCTCTGCCAGAAAACGAGCCGTTTCAGGCAGGTAGGAGGGGCGGTTGCGCTCGCCCCGATGGGAGGCGGGAACCATAAAAGGACTCTCGCTCTCGATGAGCATCCGTTCCAGAGGCATGTTTTTTGCCGTCTCGTGGAGGTTCCGGGCGTTCCGGTACGTCACATTCCCCGCAAAGGAGATATACACCGGCAGTTCCAGCGCCTTCTGGGCGTAACTCCAGCTCTCGGAGAAACAATGGAGTACAGCCCCCCGGGAAGGGATTTTCTGCTGGAGGATCTCCAGAACATCGCTCCCTGCATCCCGGTTATGAACCACCACAGGCTTGTCCACGCGCTCGGCCAGTTCCAGCTGCTGCACGAAGAGCTCGATCTGGGAATCCTTGTTGCCGAACTTGCGGTAGTAGTCCAGACCGGTTTCTCCCACAGCGACCACGCGGGGAAGTTCCAGCCCCTTCTCAATCTGAGATTCCCAGTCACGGCCAGGATTTGTTACTTCCGAGGGAGAGACTCCCACAGCAAAGTACACGTTCGAGGCAGTTTTCAGATTTTCGTAGATGCCAAAGAAGTCGCGCACGTTATTGCAGATACTGAGGATACCGTCAATTTCCTCGTGGCGTGCTTCCTGAACTACAATCAATTGCTCTATCGGGTCTTCATCGATCAACCCGATGTGAGCATGAGTATCAAATAATCTCATACTGGGTACCTAAAAAAAAAGATATTTGTCCTGATGGACACGGGAACCATAGCACCGGCAGCGGTCAAGGTCAAGCTGCCCAAAAAAAGTGTCAGGACTCGATTGAAATGTCCCCGCTGGGGATGATTATCCTGTGGTGGCCGTTGATCGCTCGAGATCCCCGATCTCCTGCCCGGAAAGGCCGGTGATATCGGCGATGTCGGAAACGGGGAAACCTCGCTTCAGCATCTTCAGGGCATTTTCCCGACGCGCCTGCTGCATGCCGCGCTGCATACCTTGCTTCATGCCCTCTTCCTTACCGCGCTGCTCGGCGCTGCGCAAGCGCGAACTGACATCGCGCTGCCATTTCTCGCGAGCCTCGGCAATATCCATGAGCTCGTCGTCGGCAGTAAAGGCGCGGTAGACTCTGTGCGCCTTGCCCAGAGCAGGGTTGTCTTTCAGTAATACCGTCATATNCTCCTCCTTCACGGAGCCTTCGTGCTCAAAGTAATAACACCATGTATCAAGNTTGTCCTTCACCTCGCCGGTGCTTTTCAGGTGATTCTTGGGCAGTTCGATGAAATGGATCTGCAGGTGATCGGAGCAGGGAGCCCGACCCGCCGGCCCGGGCAGAGCGGTGGAAACGATGGGAACAGCTCGGCCGTGCCGGATACGCAGGGTCCAGGCGAACGGTCTCTCTGCCCACCTTGTCCGGCGAGCGTGAAAAACCGGCGGGTGGCGCCCGGATACCAGATTGCGTGGGAAGGGGGGNGTGGAACCCACGCACCCGGATCTTCCTGAGAAGAGCCTGTGGCGGATTATATGCCGGTTCGGGCTGTGGATAATCTGTCCCGCACCTGGAGGCGGAGAGAAAGGCGCCAAGATTGACGGTCCCCGGCCCCTGTGGTACCGTACCTCCACGGAACTTACTTTCATGGCATACGATACCAGCCCAAGAAAGCGTCCGACCCCGAAGGAATCCGGTCGGCAGGGTGGGCGCTTTCGGAATATTCTGACGCAGCGTTTCACCATCATGCTGATCCCCCACTCGGAGCGGAGCGTCTTCAATTTTCAGATATCACTCCTCGCTCTGGGGGTCCTCTTTCTGGGGGNCCTNTTCCTGGTGGCGACCTTCCTCTATCTCTCCAGTGTCCGTATCGGCACGGGTGCCCTGGTGGACTCCCAGGCCCAGGAGATCGCCCGGAGCCAGACCGATCTGGAGGCCACAATCCAGGAGATCCAGAAGGTCCTTCGCGTCGCCCGCGCCTTCGACCAGGAGATGGTCGATACCCTGAACAGCCTGGGGATCGAGCGGCGTGATTCCTCGGGCGCATCGGGCCTTACCCGGGGCGATCTCGCCGAGTTTTCAGACCTTCAGGTGGTTGCCGAGAATCGGGCGCGGGAGATCCAGGATCTGCGAAACCTCTCGGATCGTCTGGGTGATTCCCTGGAACCCCTGCAGCAAATCCAGCGGGTTCTCCGTTCCCGCGAGGAGCTGCTCTCGGATATCCCCAACCTCTGGCCCGTGGCNGGCGGGGTGGGCCGGGTCCTTCTGGAGTTCGGTCCCAACATTCACCCCATAACGGGGGCCTGGTATATTCATAAGGGCACGGTCATTGCAGCTCCNCCGGGGAGCCCCGTCGTTGCCAGCGCCAACGGCCGTGTTGTGGAGATGGGCTACGATCCGGACCAGGGGCTCTACGTGTATCTTCGGCACAAATACGGCTTCAGAACGCGCTATTCCCACCTCCAGCGCGTCACTGTCCGGGAGGGGCAAAACCTTCTTCAGGGCGAGGAGATCGGCTCGGTGGGGAACAGTGGTCTCGCTCCGGGGTACGGGCTCGATTTTATCGTGAAGATCGGCACCGACGTGGTGGATCCGGCGGCCTTTCTCACGCTGCGGGGCCGGCTTGATTCCCGGGGCATATAACGGGAAACTATGAGCACTGGTGCAACGGGCGTCCGGGGAGGCCTGCTTCCGCAGGACCATAATCCTCTGGAGGCCGGACCCGCTGGAAGGGGATCTTGCAGAAGCGCTTCCTCGGGGGAANAACACCGTGGCAGAAATTCATCGGGAAAGNTTNATCGGGAAAGGCAGAAGCAATGGCGGTAACTGAATCAACTCTGGTAAACTCCATCGTAGGCGCCGGAACCTTCTTCAAGGGGCAGATCGACGTATCGGGGCTCCTCCGGATCGATGGTGATTTCAGCGGGGGTGTGAAGACCTCGGGGCGGGTCATCGTGGGGCGCGGAGGAAGAGCCGACTGCACCATAGACGCCGCCACGGTGGTGATCGGCGGTGTCTTCCGGGGGACCATCTACGCCAGCGAAAAGGTCATTCTCCTGGAATCGGCCCTGGTGCTGGGGAACATTTTTGCTCCCCGCATGATCGCCGACTCGGGAGTCATTCTGGACGGTGCGGTCCACCTGCGGGGCACGGAGAAAAAAGATGCTCCCGGGGCACCTTCGGGTGATCTCACCGCCGGTTCCCGGGGCGCTCCTGCCCGGAGAAGAGGTCGCTCGGGGCGCAGACGTCTGCCCGTGGGAAACCTCTGATCCGTTATGGAACCTATCCGGCCGAAACAGTCCGGTTCTTCCCGGCGGCGTCCCGGCAAGGCAACCTCTGCGGGGAAGGGATCGGTGGGCGAGAAGAGCTTCGACACCCATCTGGCCGCCGGGGCGATCCAGGGGCCGGAGCAGTCCCGGGTTTCCGAGGTCGACCAGGCCGGTGGCGCCCATCTTCTGGAGGGGCTCCCCGGGGTCGACGCCCCCACGGAGAAGCTCTTTGATGCGGTCCACGAGGCGGGGCAGCGTCTGCTCGATGAGCGAACCTATTCGGCGGTGCAGCAGTATCGCGAGGCGGTCCGGCGTTTTGTGAGCAGGGTTCTGGCTCAGGCCAACAATATAGAGATCCACGAATCGGGGCCGGGATTGATTTCCCGCAAGCGGTATTATCTCATCACCGAGATCAACCGGTCCGTGGAACGGCTGTTGGAGGGGCTCCAGCGGACCCAGTTCCAGCAGCTCGAGATTCTTTCCCGTCTCGAAGAGATAGAGGGAATGCTGGTTGATCTTTTTCAGTAACGCCCTTCACGGAGCCCTTCCCGGAACTGGAACCGGAGGGGGGAGCGCTTCGGAAGATGCGAGGAGTATTCGATGGATTACGTCGTGAGAAATATGCACAGTCGCGAAACCGACCTGTGCGATTGCGGAGACCTCCCCGTGGAGCCCAAGAGCAGAATCGTCTACGAGGGGCGCTACGGAGTAGATATCGGAGTCGTCCTGGGAACGGTCCAGGAGGGAACGCGGAAGAAATACAAGGACCGCTTCAAGGCCCTCAGGATCGCCGGCGAGAGCGATCTTCGAACCTATCGGGAGCANGAGGAGCGGGCTGGAAAAGCCGCCAGAACCTGCGCCGAGCGCGTGGAAGCGCACAAGCTGGACATGCACGTCGTGAGCGCCCACTATACCCTGGACAGGTCAAAACTGCTTTTTTTCTTTGTTTCCGACCACCGGGTCGACTTTCGCACCCTCGTCCGCGATCTGGTGGGTATCTTTCAGGTGCGGGTGGAGCTGCGCCAGATCGGCGTCCGCGACGAGACCAGGATCATCGGGGGAATGGGAATCTGCGGGCGTCGGCTCTGTTGCAACGGCATATCGGACAAGCTCCCGCCCGTGTCGATCCGCATGGCCAAGGACCAGAACTACTCNCTGAACTCCATGAAGGTCTCCGGCCCCTGCGGGCGTCTGCTGTGCTGTCTTTCCTACGAGCACCAGTTCTACCAGGAAGAGCGCAGGAAGTACCCCCGCGAGGGCTCCCTGGTCGAGCTGGACGAAGCGGTGCTCAAGGTACAGGAGATCAATATCCTCAGCGGTCAGGTCCGGCTTTCCGGAAGCGAAGGGCAACACCTGACCGTTCCTGTCTGCTCCCTGCACCGCCAGAACGTTCCCCAGAGCAAAAAGAAGGACCGGCGGCGTTCCGTGGAATGGATCCTCAACCCCGAGGGGTGTCCCGAGGCTGCCCAGGCTCTCTCTGCTGATCCCGGGGATGATCAAATTGAAATCGATGGAGTGTAGCGTAGAGTCCGTCCCGGGCCAGCAGCTCCTGGTGCGTTCCTGATTCTACCAGCTCACCCCGGGAGAGTACCAGAATACGGTGGGCGTGCTGGATCGTCGAGAGGCGGTGGGCCACCACCAGGGAGGTTCTTCCCCGGGTGATCGTCTCCACAGCCTGCTGGAGCTTCCGCTCGGTCTCGCTGTCGATACTCGAGGTGGCCTCGTCCAGAACCAGTACGGGCGGGTTGTGTATCAGAACGCGCGCAAANGCNAGGAGCTGCCCCTGGCCGGCCGAGATNTTTCGCGTTCCTCCCGTGAGCCGGGTGTCGAGTCCCCGGGGCAAATCCTCGATGAACGATGCTACCTGCACCGCCCGGCAGGCCTCCATGATCTCCTCGTCGGAGACCTTCTTCCCCAGGGCGATATTGGTGCGTATCGTGTCGTCAAAGAGAAAGACATCCTGCTGGATTTGCTGTACCGCCTGCCGCAACGCCCCCAGGGGGTAGCTCCTCAAGTCCTGCCCCTCCAGGTGGATNGATCCCCCCGTCACGTCCCACAGGCGGGTCAGCAGGTTTATCACGGTGGTCTTTCCCGACCCTGTAGACCCCACCAGGGCAACCAGCTCCCCCGGTTCTGCCCTGAAGGAGAGGCCCTTCAGAACGGGTTCGCCCGGACGGTAGGAAAAATTGACATCCCGAAACTCCACAGCCCCGGAAACGGACTCCACCGCGAGGGGGGTCACGCCCGTATCGGGAATCCGCTGATCCTGGTCGAGCAGATCAAAGACCCGCTCGCTTCCTGCCATGGCGCTCTGCAGGAGGGTAAACTGCTCGGAGATGCTCATGACGGGCATATAGAAGCGGCGGATCAGGTTGGTAAAAGCGATCAGAACCCCCAGTGAAACCGTTTCCGCCTGCAGCAGGGTTGCCCCGAAAAAGATAACCACCGCCAGAGAGGTGCTGGACATGAAATCCACCAGCGGGCGGAAGACAGCAAAGACATACATCTCCGAGAGATTTGCCNTGGTGAGGGTCTCGTTTTTCCGGGTGAACTCCCCGCCGCTTCGTGTTTGCTGGACAAAAATCTGGACGATCTCCATGCCCGAGACGTGTTCCGAGAGGTAGGCGTTGAGATCGCCCACGGCGCGGCGCACCGCCCGGTAGGCCTCCCGGGCCTTCCGGCGGATCACATCGGTGATGAAGAGAACGGGAACCATGCTGATCAGGGTGATCGTGGCCAGCCGGGGGTTCAGGGCGAACATGGTGGCCACCACGGCGACCATGAGGCTCACATTGCGGGCCAGCTCCGCCAGAACGGAGGTGAAGAGATCATTGATCGTCTCTACGTCGTTGGTGATGCGCGTGACCAGACGCCCCACGGGCTGATCGCCCAGGAACCCCAGATGCTGGCCCAGGGTATGGCTGAACAGATCATGGCGGAGCTTCTTCATGACCAGCTGGCCCGTAAAGGCCGTGAGATAGACCTGCCCGAACGCTCCGAGGAGGACCGCCAGAAGAACCCCCAGGAAGAGAAGCGCCTTGCCCCGCAACCCCTGGAGCTGGTGCTGCAGCAGGGCCCGGCGCTCCTGTTCCGGGAGCCGTTCCAGAGCGCTTCGGGGAAGCGAAACCCACCGGTGGTCGGCGTCCTGGGGGATCACCGAAAATTCCGCAAGAAGGTCGGGGTGTTCCCGGGCAACCTCCCGGGGTATCAGGGTAAAGGATTCCCGCGAGAGGATCCTCCGCTGGCGAAGATCTTCCCGGGTCGCCCGGGGAATCCGGTCCAGGCGCTCTTCCCGAAGGTAGACCGCGCTGCCGACGCGGCGCACCTCGCCGGGGGAGGGGATCTCTGCCAGGGCGTCCTCCTCGAGGCGGCTCCAGTGGTCCATGATATGGTGGTCGATCGCTCTCTGGATGATCACCGGCAGCAGGACCTCTCCCGCCGTCGCCACCACCAGGCATATCAGAGCCACCATCACGAGCTTCCGGAAGGGGGCGGTGTACCGGGCTATGCGGCGGATGATCCCGAAGTCATAGCTGGCGATTATCGTCTCGTCCTGGTGGTGAATCATGAGTCCTTCCTGAGGTGTTCGAGCTGCTGAAGCCGGGCGATATCCTGGTACAGGCCGGGGCGGCTCAGCAGTTCCCCGTGAGTCCCCCGATCGGCTATCCGGCCCTCCTGGAGAACGAGAATTTCCCCGGCAAAAGTGAGGGTAGAGATGCGGTTGGAGACGATAATGGTGGTCTTGCCCCGGCGTTCCTCGAGAATCCCCCGGAGGAGTCGCTCCTCTGTACGGGTATCCACCGCCGAGAGGGCGTCATCCAGAATCAGGATCGGAGGGTCGGGGAGCAGGGCCCGGGCGATGGCGATGCGCTGGCGTTGCCCCCCCGAGAGGGTGACCCCCCGTTCTCCCACGAGGGTGTCCTGGCCCCGGGGAAACTCGGCGATATCCTCGTCCAGAGCCGCCAGCTTCTCCACGCGCCGAAGGTCCTCCTCCGGGGCTTGGGGCCGGGCAAAGCGGATGTTGTCGCGCACCGTGGCTGAAAAGAGAAAGGTCTTCTGGGGGACGATCCCGAAGGTCTCCCGAAGAGTGTCCAGGTTGTAGCGGACCACGTCGGTTCCGTCGATAAAGATCGCCCCTTCGGGAGCGGGCAGGAGGAGGGGCAGGAGACTCACCAGAGTCGATTTTCCGCTCCCCGTGCGCCCCAGTATTCCCAGGATCTCCCCCGGGGCAAGATCGANGGAGATCTTCTCCAGGGCGGGGGTTTCCTGACCGGGAAAGGTGAAGGAGAGATCGCGTACCTCCAGAGCCCCCCCGGGCGGGGATGTGCGGCCCCCGGGAGGGGANGANATCAGGGGGGTGCTCTGGAGGATCTCGTTGACCCGCGAGAGCGATGCTGCCCCCCGTTGAAGCATGTTTACCGTGAAGCCCGCTCCCAGCATGGGCCAGGTCAGCATCTGCAGGTATCCCAGGGTCGCCACGAAGTCTCCCGCCGAGAGGGAGCCTGCAAGAAGCGCAGCCCCTCCGAACCAGAGGAGAATCAGAAGCGTCAGCCCCGAGAGAAAACTCACCAGGGGAAAGAAGAGGCCCCATATCCGGACCAGATGCATGTTCTCCTGCTGGTACCGGTCGTTGGCATCGGCAAAACGGGACAGAAAGAAGGGTTCCTTTCCGAAGGCTTTGACCACCCGGACCCCGCTCAGAACCTCCTGGACCTGATCGCTCAGGTGGGAGAACCCCTCCTGGACCGCCCGAAAGCGTTTCCCGATACCCTCTCCCAGAACAATAATGAGAATCGTGATGACCGGCAGGGGGATGACCGTGACCAGGGCGAGCCGGGGGTCGCGGCTGAAGAGGATCGCCAGAATTGCCACGGTCATGAAGAGCCCGTCGATAAAGGCCACCAGGGCCATCCCCGTGGCCATGCGGATCGCTCGCATGTCGTTGGTGGCTCGCGCCATGATGTCGCCCGTCCTGGTCTGGCGGTAGAAATCGGGCGAGAGACGCAGCAACTGATGGTAGAGGCTCTCCCGAAGCTCCGCCTCTATGCGGCGGCTGCTGCCGTGGATGAAAAAGCGCCAGCCGAAGCGGGTCAGGGCGATTACCAGAGCCGTCACCAGGAGAAGCCCCATGGGACGTGCCACGGCAGCGGCCCCGCCCCCGTCCAGAAGCAGGTCTATGGCCCGTCCCGTGTAATACGGCAGGAGCAGTTGGGCTCCGCTTGTGATCAGGAGCGAGACAATACCCGCGATGTAGGCCCTGCTATGGCGCCGGAGCAGGGGGGTGAGGGTTCTGAACTCCCCGATCAACCCTGGTTCCGCCAGTCTCGGAGTATCTCCCCGATCGCCTGCCGGGATTCCTCGACCTGGTGGAGGATCTCGCGTTTTCCCTGAACCGGGGGGAACACCTGTGCTACGGTGATGCGATAGCGGTGCCCCCGGGGCATGGCCAGAACGTCCTGGACCCGGGAGAAGCGGCCCCCGCCGTCCAGGGCCAGGGCCACCAGCGGCAGGGGTGCCCGGGTATGGATGCGACGGACAGCGCCACTCTGGAACGGCAGGAGCTCGCCGTCGCGGGAGCGGGTCCCCTCGGGGAAGATCACGGGGCATTCCCTCGGGCCGAGAGAGGAGGCCATGCGGTCGATCTCCTTCATTGCCAGAGAGTAGTCGCCCCTGCGCGGAATCAGGGCGTGGCGCTGAACCCGGAGCACCCGTGAAACCGTGGGGCACCAGTGTCGGAGCTCACCCTTGGCGACAAACTTTACCGAATGGTGCCGAAAGGCTGCCATGATCACCACGATATCCATCACGCTCTGGTGGTTCGCGAGGATGATCATCTGCTCGGGCAGTTCGGAGTCGTCGAAATCCATCTCCATGCGCAACCCCANGGTAAACCGGGCCAGAGAGAAGAGCTTGCGGGCCCGGTCCGATACNGTGCGGTCGATGTGTCTCCTGGCGAGGTTCCAGTTCAGGCAGATCAGGATCTTGTCACCCAGATCCCACCAGATGAGGCGGGCAAAAATAAGGATAAAGAGTATAATAGTGGCCATGGGGTGGCNATTCTACAGGGAAAGAGGCGGCTGTGTTAAGGTTGAAGTTGACAGGTGCCGCTGATATTTGCTACGGTCCCCTAGATTACCCAATTTTATCCGGAGGATACATCATTTGATCGCAAAGGGATCCGCCGCAAAACGCCATCGGCAGAGCGAAAAGCGGCGCATATTGAACAAGAGTGTACGGAGTCGGGTTCGGACAAGCGTAAAGCGGGTCCTGAACGCAGTTGAGGAAAAGGATCAGGCTGCTGCAGAGGTGGCGTTGCGGGATTTCACCAAACTCATTGATACCGCTGCGGGCAAGGGCGTGTACCACGCGAACACGGCTGCGCGGAAAAAATCCCGCCTTGCACGCAAAGTAAACAGCCTCCAGGCCTAAGCGGGCAGCGGAGCGGTTGTGGCGGATTCCAAGGTTACCAAAGCGGAGATCGTCGAGCGTATCAGCGAGACGGTGGACGTGAGCAAAAAGGATATACACTCGATCATCGACGCGTTCTTCGGGGAGGTCAAGTCTGCCCTGGTCAGCGACAAGGTGATCGAGTTCCGCGGCTTTGGAACGTTCGAGATCCGCACACGAAAAGGGCGCCAGCACGCACGGAACCCCAAAACAGGGGAGCCCGTGGCGGTGAAGAACCACGGCGTTGTCATTTTCCGCCCGGGAAAAGAGCTGAAAGAAGCGAGTTGGCCGCTCAGAAGCTGATCGCCCTTCGGTTCCTTTTGTCCCGGTCCCGGTGGTTTCNGGGGCGTTCCTCGCCTGTCGTGGTCTCCGGGCCTTTCTCGTCTGTCAGGTAGAAACATCATGCCAAAGAGAAAGAAATCCCCTCCCTCGAGGAGGGCCGGTTCGGGGGCACCCCCTTCAGCCCGGTCGGGTTCAGCACGATCGGGTTCATCCCGCTCGGCCCCGGCAGGGGCNGTCGCAGAAAAACGCGTCTCCCGGAACAGGGCAGGGCGGTGGAGGGGTGTCGCAGNGACCACAGCGCTTCTGGCTCTGGGGTCTCTTCTGTTTGCCGCAGCTTTTCCCAACGTGGTTATCCGCTTTGGCGCCTATCCTTTGGCCTTTGTGGCGCTTTTTCCCGTGGCTCTGGCCATCGGGCGGATGAAATGGTGGGCCACACCGCTCTACGGGGCGTTTTACGGCTTTCTTTCCTACGCCCTCTTCAACTACTGGCTTGCCACCTTTCATCCCCTGGCAATTTTCATCGTTCCCGTAATCTACGCCTGGTATTTTCTCCTTCTCTTTCCCGCCCTCTGGGCGGCAGACCGCTGGGGCGGGCGGGCGACCTTTNTGTTGCAGTCCCTGCTCTGGCTCTCCTACGAATACNTGCGNACCCAGGGGTTCCTGGGCTACGCCTACGGCATTATGGGGTACGCCCTCTTTCCCGCGCCGGTGCTCATCCAGATCGCCGATCTCGGGGGGGTCTGGATCGTCTCCTTTCTGGTGGTGCTCCCCTCCTTTTTGGTGGGGCAGTGGTTCCGGGAGTATGCTGCCTCCCGGGCAGAGCCCGATCTTCCGGGGGAACAGGCCCGGTCCGGAATGCCCCGGGTCTGGCAAGAGATCCGTTCTCTTCTTGTGCCCCCTCTCGGATGGGGGCTCAGAAACCGTCGGCCCGAACTTGTCTGGTACACCCTCTTTCTGGTCTTCTCGCTGGGTTACGGACTTTTCTCTCCGGTGAACTACGAGGGGGTTCGCCAGTGGCGGGTCGCTCTGGTTCAGCAGAATGTCGACCCCTGGGTTGGCGGATTCCGGGTCTACGAGGAAAGTCTGGAAATTCTTCTTCGTCAGAGCGATCGGGCGATCGCCGAGGCTGATCCGGAGATCGTGGTCTGGTCGGAGACCTCCTTTGTTCCCTCCATCGATTTTCACACCCGCTATCGCCGGGACCAACAGCGCTACGAGCTGGTCCGGGAGCTGCGTCACTACCTCGCCCGGCAGGATGTCCCTTTTGTGGTGGGCAACAGCGATGGCCAGCTCGTTCGGACCTCCCGGGGGGAGCTCGAGCGTCGGGACTACAACGCCGTGCTTCATTTCGCTCCCGGCGGGGAACTCCTGGGAACCTACCGCAAGATTCACCTGGTGCCGTTCACAGAGCACTTCCCCTATGAAGATCGGCTGCCCTGGATGCACCGGATGCTGGTGGAGAGCAACACCAATTTCTGGGAACAGGGGGAGGAGTGGACCGTCTTCGAGAGCGACGGTGTCCGGTTCTCCACACCGATCTGTTTCGAGGATACCTTCGGCTACCTTTCGCGGGGTTTTGTCCGGGAGGGGGCGCAGGTGATTGTGAATCTCACCAACGATCTCTGGTCCTATTCCGAACCTTCAGCGATGCAGCACATGGGAATGGCCGTCTTCCGGGCTGTGGAAAACAGACGAAGCGTGGTGCGGAGCACCAACGGGGGGATGACCTCCATCATCGACCCCAACGGGGTGCTTCTCGACCTCTATCCGCCCTTTGTGGAGGGGTTTCTGGCGGGAGAGGTGCCCGTCTATTACGAGCGGAGCACCCTCTACACCGCCTGGGGTGACTGGCTCGCCCTGGTCTTTCTCGGACTGACCCCTCCCGCGATGACCGTCTCCTTCGTGCTTCATCGGCGACGTCGGCGAGCGGTTCCGGGGCAAGATTGACAAATTGCAGATGAACGTAGGACAATGAGCCATGGCGCAGAATACACCGAAAATCCTGGTGGTCGATGACGAGCACATAAACGTTGATTTCTTTGAGGTGATGCTCTCCCGTTTGGGGTACACCGTTGTAACCGCCGGGGACGGTGACGAGGCTCTGGACCAGATTCTCCGGGAAAAGCCCGATCTGGTTCTCCTGGATAACATCCTGCCCGGTCGAACGGGCTGGGAGGTGACCCGCCTCGTGAAGCAGGACCCTGACTACGCCCAGGTAGCATCCACCCCCATCATCATGTTCTCCGCCATGGATGAGGTGGAGGACAAGATCGAAGGCTTTGAGCTGGGTATCGANGACTACATCACCAAGCCCTACAACTTCTCCGAGGTTCTCGCCAGAATTCAGGCGGTTCTTCGGCAGCGGGAGCTTTCGCGTCAGGTCGTCCGCCGTGAGCGCAGGCTGGCTCTGGTGGATTCCCTGAACAACTCCCTTGCGTATTTCACACGACATATCAAGAACCCGATCCAGGGTCTGAGCGATGCCGCCAGAGCGCTGGACGTGAGGGATCCCGAGGCGGTACAGTCCTTCGTGGAGCTCGTCCTGGCCCAGACAGCCGAGGCCCTGGCCACGGTAGAAGGCCTCGAGGACGAGGTGCAGGAGTTGCAGACCCAGGGGGATGAGCTCAAATCGAAGGAGATATCTCTGGAGGACCTGGAGAGTAAATTCCGCAAGCACGCGGCCATGGCAGTCCAGGGAGTCCCTTCCAGGAAGGTGAAATGATCACTGAAGAAAGGCAGCAGGTTCTGGACCTTTTCTCCCGGGGCAGAAAGCTCTACAAGCTTATGGAGTTTTCCGCAGCAAAGGAATACTTTTCCCGGGCCCTCGAGGTCGATCCCGAGGACGGGCCCTCCCGAGTCTATCTGGAACGATGCCTTCTCTACGAAGACAACCCTCCCCCGGAGGATTGGGATGGCGTCTTCGTCATGACCAGCAAGTAGATATCGCCCGGTACCAGTCGCCCGCCGGGGTGGATAGAACCCCGGTCGCTCCGCGATTGGCCACCATGCAAGAAGGAAGCATCATGGCGCATCACATTGATCCGAGATCCATACAAGAGACGGTCAGCCGCCTCGGAAAGGGGACCCGCTTTACCGGGACCCTCCGGTTCAGGGAGTCGGTCACGCTCTTCGGGGAGTACGAAGGCGAGATCGATGCCCGGGGGTTTCTCTACATCGCCGCAGAAGCGACGGTACGCGCCAACGTCCGGGCACGGAACATTATCGTCGGCGGGACGGTCCACGGGAATATCGAGGCTACAGCGGAGATAGAGATGCTTCCCGGGTGCGTTGTGTACGGAAATGTCCGGGCAGGGAAGGTTCGCATCGCCGAAGGGGTCGTCTTCGAGGGGCGCTGCGAGATGGTGCGAAACAGCGATTCCCTGGACGTCTTCTCGGGTTCGCTGGAACAACTGCGCAAGCAGGCAATCCCCGTGATTGAACCGCTTTCGCACAATAACACCAGGGGGTAGGCCCGTGGTTGTTGGCGCCCCGAAGGGCTGAACCGTGGTGAGATCCGGCCGGGTTGACACCGGTTTTGGGAATGAGTATAGTTTTGGTTCTACAAACAAGTGGAAAAAGCAGCATAGCGCAAGGATTTCTGTGTTCTTTCTGTATTCTGCGAGTTAACCTGCCTCTTTGGTAAATTGTATAAATGGAGTCATCCATGTCAGATAACGACGAACAGCAAGCACTTTCATCCGGAGAAGAGACCAACGGCGATGACCTTGAGCAATCCCGGAATCAGCAGAAACCTGAATCGCCCAAGGTTCGCACTTCGCGGCGTGCCCCGGTAAAAAAGAAACGGGTTCGGGTTGCCCTGGTGAAGGACAACGATTCCGCTGGAGACCGGGGCCCGGGGCGTGATTCCGGGGATCCCGGTGACGCCGGGCAGAACGGCCGGGCGCCTCTGGGGACAAACGGCCAGGGTAACGAGGGCACCGTCGACTTTTCCCACCCCCGGGACGAGAAGAGCCTGAGCATCAACGAGCTCACCATGATGAACATGAAGCTCCTCCGGGACCTGGCGGAAGAGATGGGGATCGCCCCCGATAATCTGCCTGCCCTGAAGAAGCAGGAGGTCATCTTCGCCATCCTGAAGGCTCATACCGAACGGAACGGGACGATCTTCGCCTACGGGTCGCTGGAAATCCTCCCCGACGGCTACGGCTTCTTGCGGAGCCCCCAGCATTCCTACCTCTCCGGCCCCGACGATATCTACATTTCGCCGTCGCAGATCCGCCTCTTCAACCTGAAGACCGGTGATACCGTCTACGGCCAGATTCGTCCCCCGAAAGAGGGCGAGCGGTTTTTTGCCATGCTCCGGGTAGAGACGGTGAACTTCGATCACCCCTCGATTGCCCAGACCAGAATCCCCTTCGACAACCTGACTCCGCTGTATCCCGACCTGCGCCTCGACATGGAAACCCGGTCGGGTGACAGCTCCACGCGGATGATCAATCTCTTTTGCCCCATCGGGAAGGGGCAGCGGGGTCTGATCGTTTCTCCCCCCCGAACGGGAAAGACCGTGCTCCTGCAGAAGATCGCCAACGCGATCACCGAGAACCACCCCGAGGCGTATCTCATCGTTCTGCTTATCGACGAACGGCCCGAAGAGGTGACCGATATGCAGCGGAACGTCAAGGCCGAGGTGATCGCCTCCACCTTTGACGAGCAGGCCCAGCGCCACGTCCAGGTCGCCGAGATGGTTCTGGAAAAGAGCCGTCGTCTGGTAGAGCACGGGAAGGATGTGGTGATCCTCCTGGACTCGATCACCCGCCTTGCCCGGGCCTATAACCAGACGGTTCCCACCTCGGGCAAGATCCTCTCGGGTGGTGTCGATTCCAACGCCCTCCACAAGCCCAAGCGCTTTTTCGGGGCAGCCCGAAACATCGAGGACGGGGGAAGTCTCACGGTGGTCGCCACGGCGCTCATCGAGACGGGGAGCCGCATGGACGAGGTGATCTTCGAAGAGTTCAAGGGAACCGGCAACATGGAGATCATCCTCGACCGCCGCCTGGCAGACCGTCGTATCTTTCCCGCGATAAACGTGAAAAAATCGGGCACTCGCCGGGAGGACCTTCTCCTCACGGAGGAGGAGCTTCGCAAGATGTGGGTCCTGCGGAAAGTGATCAGCCCCATGGACGACCTGGAAGTCCTGGAACTGCTCATTGACAGGATGAATAAAACCAAGAATAATAGCGACTTCCTTCAGTCGATGAATACATCAGGTGCTGATTGAGATTTTCGGAGGATGCAATGAGAGATATACACCCAAACTATCGAGAGGTTGTCTTTAAGGACACCGCCAGTGGTACGATGTTCCTTACCCGTTCCACGGTACAGACAAACCAGACTGTGAAGTATGACGATGGCCAGGAATACCCCCTCTACGAGGTGGAGATTTCCAGTGCTTCTCATCCCTTTTACACGGGTAAGCAGAAACTGGTGGATACAGCCGGTCGTGTCGAGCGGTTCCGGAAGATGTACAACATCAAGAGCTGATGTTCTTCCCGGCAATCTCCTGCAGGATGATTGCCGGGAGCTGTTCCGGGCCCTGCCAGGCCGGGTGTAGAGAGCGGAGTTCCCCGGGGGGCTCCGTTTTTTTGTGGGCGTCTGTTCTGCCGGATCTTCAGGCGTGCCCTTCGGCGCCGCCGCTTCCGGGATGGCGGCTGTGTGGCCGACTCTCTAGTTGTCGTTCCTGTCAGCCTTCCAGCCGATCCTGGGGAGGCTTCTCCGTTTTTTTCGGGGGAAGGTCTCCCGGAAGAGCAGGATCAGAGCCGCCCAGGCTACGGCAAGCTTTCCCGGGAGATCGCCAATCGTCCGGTAGAGCGTCCACTCGGCGGGGGGCACCGCTACGCTGAAAACCCCGGCGCTGCTCTCGAACATGGGCATGGCCTGGGTCATCTCGCCACGCCTGTTGATCACAGCCGTGAGCCCGCTATTGGTCCCTCTCACTAAAGGTGTCCGCAGCTCGATCGTCCGCAACCGTGCAGCCAGGTAGTGCTGGGTCTGGGCAGAATCCTGGCGGCTCCAGGAATTATTGGTAAGATTTATCAGAATCTCTGCACCCTCGCGAACCATCTCCCGTGGTACCCACCCGAAGGCGTCCTCGAAGCAGATGGGGAACCCCGCGGGAATCGTCGTCCCTCCCGCAGGAACCTCCACGGGAGCGCTCCCGTCCCCGGGAACCCACGTCCCGTAGAGGCCTACCACGGTGCGGAAAAAGCCCTGCACCGCCGGAAGGTGCCAGAAAGGGATCGATTCAGCAAAGGGCACCAGTTGCTGCTTTCCGTAGGATCCCAGGAGTGTTCCCTCGGGAGAGAGCAGGATGGCGCTGTTCCGGTAGTCCCCCCCGGTCTCCCGGTCTGTCCCCACCGGGGCGGGTGCTCCCGTGATGAGAGGGAGGTCCAGACGCCGGAGAAAATCACGGAAGGGCAGTTCCCGGGGTACCTCATCGTAGAAAGAGTCCCCCTCCTGGTAGGGACGACGGAGGGCCGTCTCGCTCCAGAGGACAAAATCAAGGGGCTCCGATGAGTCTCTCTGGTGTTTCCGGAGCGCCTCCAGGGTGAGGTCCTGGGCCTGGAGGAGCGCCTCCGAGAAGAGCCCCGGCTGCCAGCTGTCGATATTCTGCTGAACCACCAGGATGCGAAGGGTCCGGTGGTGATCGTCGGGTCCCAGCGTGGCCAGGCGATAGTGGCCAAACCCCGCCAGAACCAGGAAGAGAGTTCCCGCAGCGATCACGTGGTGTTGTATCGGTGTGGTGACGAGGCCCGAGAGAGTGCCAGAACGACTCTCCCGCAGAGCCTCTGCAGATCTTCCCCTGTACCCCAGCACCAGCTCTGCGCCGATCGCGTTTGTCCAGGCGGCAAGGAAGGAGAGCCCCCAGGGGCCAGCCAGCTCGGCGCTCTGGGCCAGGCCGTTCCAGAGCGAGAGGGGGTAGGCGATGAGCCCCCAGGGATATCCCAGAAACCCCACGGACTTCAGAAACTCGTACCCCGTCCAGATGACCGCCAGGTGGAGGGGCCGGTACCAGCTTGTTCCCGCCAGCGCCCCCTCTCCCGCCAGGGCTCTCTCCTCCGGGAGAGCCCGGGGCAGGGGGGTGCCCCGGTGGATCGCGTCAAAAAGAAAGGAGAAGAGCAGGAAATTGTACCCGGCGTAGCCCGTCATGGCCCCCCCCAGGGTCCAGACAGAGAACTCGCCAAAGAAGGCGAGCCAGTAGTTCGCGCCGGCCGTGCTCACGGCACCGAAAAGCGCTCCCAGCAGGGCTGCCCTGGTGCGGGAACGGCTTCGGTGAAGGGCCAGAAAGAGGGGGATCAGGGNCAGGAGCCCCAGCAGGGGGCTGCCCCAGACAAAAAGCTCGTTCGGGAGCGCCAGTGTGAGGAGCCCCGCCGAAAAGAGTATCAAGAGAACATTCACCCCCCCAGAATAGCGAAAGCGAAAGAAAATGTGTACGGCCTCTCCTGGAGAAGTTCCGTGGCCGGGACGAGCCATCTCCTGGTCCTTCCTGATTCGGGCTTTGACACAGCCCTGCGCCGGTGCTACAGTTCCTGTGTGACAGTTCTACTAACCAACGACGATGGAATCCTCAGTCCCGGCCTGAAAGCCCTGGAAGAGGCCTTTGCGCAGGATCACGAGGTATGGGTTGTCGCGCCCGACGGTGAGCGGAGCGGCTTCTCCAACAGCATCACCCTCTCGGAGCCGATCCGTTGCACCCGGGTGGGGGAGCGTTCCTACGCGATCAGCGGAACCCCCGCCGACTGCGTCATTCTTGCCACCCTCGGAGCGATCCCCGTCATGCCTGACCTGGTCGTCTCGGGTATCAATATCGGGGCAAACCTGGGGTCGGATATCGTCTATTCCGGAACCTGTGCCGGAGCGCGCCAGGCAGCGTACAAGAAGATCCCGGGAATCGCCGTCTCCCTGAACAGCTTTCACGCACCCTTCCATTTTGAGCCGGTCTGTTCCTTTCTCACGGGCCACGTCCAGGAATTGATGGACCTCTGGGATGAGGGCCATTTCATCAACATAAACGTGCCAAACCTCACCTCCTACCGCGGTGTGGAGATAACCACTCCGGCCATGCGGCTCTATCAGGATCGGCTTCTGCCCTTCGAACCACCCCGGGGGGGCACCTATTACTTCGTCGATGGCCGCCCCGAACCGGCAGAACTGGAACCGGGAACGGACTGGTACGCCGTGGAGCAGGGCCACCTGTCGGTGAGTCCCATCATGCTGAACCCGGTGAACCACGAGGTCGAGCGCCATTACCGAACCAGCGGGCTGGTCAGGGGATCGTGAACGAGGGACCATGAACGAGGGGATACGCCTCTATCAGCAGGGGAAGTACCGCGTTGCTCTGGATCATTTTCTGGAGATCACGGTAGAACAATCCCGGGAATCGCTTCTGAGCTACTATCTGGGGCTTTGTTATACCCACCTGGGCAAGTACGACGAAGCGCTCCTCTACCTGGAGCAGGTGGTTGCCTCGGACATCGGGTTCCTGCACATCTACCAGGCCCGGATGATCATGGGGTACGCCTACGCCGTCACGGGCCGCTATCGCCTGGCGGAGTTCGAGTTGAACAGGCTCCTGGAGGACGGCTACGAATCTGCCAAGGTCTACGCGGCCCTGGCCTACGCCGTCTACGCCCAGGGCAAAACGGCGCCGGCTATCGCGCACCTGGAAAAAGCCCTCCGCATCGACCCCGAGAACGCCAACGCCCTGAACTCCATGGGCTTTATCCTGGCAGAGAACAATATCCAGCTCGAGACCGCCCGGGAGTACTGCCTCCGCGCGCTCCAGCGGTACCCGGAGAACCCCGCTTATCTGGATTCTCTTGCCATGGTCTGTCGTCGCCAGGGGAACCTGCAGCAGGCCAAGGAACTCTACGAGCGGGCCCTTCGTCTCTCCCGGGGTATGCGGGAGATCGTGGACCATTACAAGGATCTCCTTCGTTCTGCGGGGGTGCAGATATGAACATCCCCTGCAGGGAGAGGGTTCCCGTGGTCGTCCTGGTGATCTTCCTGGCCCTCTTTCGGGGAATGTACCCGGCAGGGGCGATCGACATGGACGCTGCCCGGGCGCAGGAAGAGTTCCGCTGGGGCGTAGAAGCCTACCACGCGGCGCGCTTCAGCGACGCCATCGTGGCCTTTACCCGCGCCCTGGCCTACAAGCCCGAAGATCCCCNCGCCAGAGAGTGGCTGGGCCGGGCCTTCTTCCGCAGCGGNTTTGACGACGCCGCCGTGAACGAATGGGAGCTTCTCGCCGATCGTGACGCAGCCGGGGCCTATCTTCGGGCGCGGCTCGAGGTCCTCCGTTACCGCCGGGGCATTGTCCCCTTTCAGGATCAGGAGCCCGCCTTCTCGCGATCTCACCTGATCCGGGGNGAGGCCGGGCCCAGATCGGGCGGCAGTGATATCCCCTTCTTTCAGCGCCCCACGGGAGTCGCGACGGATCCCCGGGGGAACATCTATCTTGTTTCTCTGGCCACACAGGAAATCCTGAAAATATCGCCCAACGGAAGACTGGTGCAGCGCTTGCGGGGGGGGCTNCAGGCGCTGAACCGGCCCTTCGATGTGCAGTGGCACGAGGGAATGCTCTTTGTCACCGAGTTCGGGGCAAATCGGGTGGCCCTCCTGGATGAACGGGGCAACCGGAGGGGTCACTTCGGGGGGACCGGCCTCGGGGAGGGACAGATGGTGGGGCCCCAGTACCTGGCCCTGGACGAAAACGGCCATCTCTACGTAACCGATTGGGGCCGACGCAGGGTGAGCGTCTTTTCCGGGGACGGAGAGTACCTCCTCTCTTTTGGCGGTCCCTCGGGAAGCTCCTTTTCCGGGCTCCAGCACCCCACGGGGATCGCCCTCCGGGGGGGGCGGGTGTATGTGGCCGACCGGGACTCCCGGGGCGTGGCCCTCATCGTCTTTGACACAGCGGGAAACTATCTCGAACGAATCCCTCTCCCCCTGGACGCCTCGGATTTTCCCTCGTCCGGTGTTGCCGGAGCGGCCGTAGAGGGGCTCGCCTGGTACGATGAATCTCTCCTGCTCGTGGCGGCGGGAAGAGCGGTCCTGCTCTTTGATCCCCTCCAGCGGAGGGTTGTCACCGTGATGGACGACGCCGAGCGTGAGCGGGTAGGTCCCGTGGCCCTCGACGCGAACGGCAGGATACTGGCAGGCGATATCGACAGGAGCGAGCTGGCGCTCTTCGAGCCCGAAGGAACCCTCTACAGCGGTCTGGATGTGAAGATCGAGCAGGTGCTGGCGCGGAACTTTCCCGACGTGGCCCTGCTGGTGGCGGTCCACGATCGTGAGGGGCGTCCNCTGGTGGGGCTCTCGCGGGAGAACTTTGTCGTCTCGGAGCGAGGAATTCCCCAGGAAAACCTGCGGGTCGAGGTAACCGATTCCTCTCTGAGGGAACTCGATCTCTCGGTCATTCTTCAGCCTCTGGAGAGCGAGAAACTCCGGGGCGATTCCCTGCAGGCCCTCTCGGATCTTCTCGGACTTGTTCCGGCAGAAGACCGCCTGGGACTCTACATCGNCGGTGCCAGCCCCGAACTCCTCTTGAAGCGTCCCGCCACGGAGGAGCGTTTCCTCGGGCGCGCCCGCGATGCCCTCTCCTCCCGAAGAGAGGAGGCTTCCCGGGGTGACAGCGCCCTGGACAGCGCGATTCGTCTTGCTGCGGTCCCCTTGCTGGAGCGCGGGTTGCGGCGAAACATCCTGCTCGTGGGGGACGGAACCGTGTCTGATACCGCCTTCGACGAATACGGCCTGCAGGAAGTGGCCGCCTTTCTTCGGAACAACGGAATACGCTTCCACGGTGTTCTGGTTGAATCCCGCAGCCCCGCTGCGGAGATCCGGTTCCTGGTGNAAGAGACGGGAGGCACCCTGCGGTATCTCTACGAGCCCGAAGGGCTCGCGCCCCTGATCCGCGATATCCAGGAATATCCCGGCGGNCGCTACTGGTTGACCTACACATCCCGGGCCAACCCCGATTTCGGNAGGGNCTATCTTCCCCTCTCGGCCGAGGCGAGGCTTCTGGTNCGAAGCGGCCGTGACGAGATGGGCTATTTNCCNCCGCCTGACCGGTGACCTTTCTCCCGTTATGGACTAAATTATAGGCGGTATGGGAAGAACGGAATNACCTGACAGGGCGGTCGATCGCGCGATTCGGGAGCTGGTACAGGAACCAAAGCGCTATCGGGTTATCCTTCACAACGACAACTACACCACCATGGATTTTGTGGTGGAGGTTCTCCGCCTGGTCTTTCACAAGTCTCCCGTGGAATCGCACGCGATCATGATGAAGATACATAAAACAGGGCAGGGCATCGTGGGGGTCTATTCCTANGATATCGCTGCTACCAGAGCAGCCCGAACGCGGTCTCTGGCAAAAGAGGGGGGCTATCCCCTGAAGTGCACAATCGAGGAGGTCTCCTGAGGCACCATGGATATTGATCGGGAACTACAGGCCCTGCTGAGCGCGGCCTATCACGAGGCAAAACACCGGTCTCACGAGTACCTCACGCCGGAGCACCTCCTCTACGCAGCCCTCTTCTTCGACTATTCCCGTGCGGTGCTCCTCCACAGCGATGCCCACCTGGAAGAAATGGAAGATCTCCTGGAGACCTANTTCCGGGAAGAGATGCCCACCCTGGGGGAGGGGCAGGATCCCCAGCAATCCCTGGGTTTCCAGAGGGTAATAGAACGGGCCGTTTTTCATACTGAATCGGCAGGAAAGGATACGGTTGACCTGGGAGATCTCCTGGTTTCCCTCTACGACGAGGATCAATCCCACAGCAGTTTTGCCCTGCGCCGGGCCGGAGTCCATCGTCTCGCCCTGCTCGAGGTAATCAGCCACGGACTCCCCGCAGAAGACGGGGAAGACGAGGACGACCGGGAAGATCACCCGTATCACGACGAGGGAGACGCGCCCGGGCAGTCCCGACGCTCCGGTCAGGAGGACGGGCCTGAACCGTCCCCGGAAGAGACGACCTTCGGCACCCCCGGNGATCCGCGCCGGAAAAAGCAGAAGCGCGCCCTGGATCAATACGCCCTGGAGCTGGTTGAGGAGGCGCGCCAGGGCCGCCTGGAACCCCTGATCGGCCGGGAGGATGTGCTGGACCGTTCGGTTCAGGTCCTCTGCAGGCGAATGAAAAACAACCNCCTCCTGATCGGTGAACCGGGGGTCGGGAAAACCGCCCTNGCTCACGGTCTGGCCCGGCGGATCGCCGATGGACAGGTGCCGGATCTCCTGAAGGAGCACCGGGTCTTTGCGCTCGACCTGGGATCGCTTATCGCCGGGACCCGCTANCGGGGAGATTTCGAGGAGCGAATGAAGGCNGTGATCAAGGAGCTGGAGCAGGAACCCCGGGCGATCCTCTTCATCGACGAGATTCACACCATCGTGGGAGCTGGAGCTGTCTCGGGGGGGGCTATGGATGCGGGGAACATGCTCAAACCGCCTCTNTCTACGGGGGCATTCCGGTGCATCGGTTCCACCACCTTCAGCGAATACAAACAGTTTTTTGAGCGGGACCGCGCGCTCGCCCGCCGTTTCCAGCGAATAGATCTGGAAGAGCCTTCCCACCAGGAGACAGTGGCGATCCTCCAGGGCCTTCAGAGCCGTTACGAGGAACATCACCAGGTACAGTACGCGCCCGAGGCGATCGAGGCAGCGGTTCGCCTGGCCGCGCAGTACATCAACGAGCGCTTTCTCCCGGATAAGGCGATCGACGTTCTCGACGAGGCCGGTGCGTTCCTCAGAATGCATCGCTTCCGGGAAGACCCTGCCGGGGATGCCCTGGTGGACGAGGAGGTGATCGAGAAGGTCGTCTCCTCCATGGCGCGAATACCCGTCCGGTCCGTCTCGGTGGACGAGCGGAAGCAGCTCCAGGACCTGGNCCCGCGTTTGCGGGAGCACATCTTCGGCCAGGACGAGGCCATTGATTCTGTGGTCTCCGCCGTGAAACGCTCTCGCGCGGGGTTTCGCAGCTCCGACAAACCCGTGGCAACCTTTCTTTTTGTGGGTCCCACCGGTGTGGGCAAGACCGAGCTGGCCCGGCAGCTGGCCGACCAGCTCGGGGTGGTTCTGCATCGCTTCGACATGAGTGAGTATCAGGAAAAGCACGCCGTTTCCCGTCTGATCGGTTCCCCTCCCGGCTACGTGGGGTTCGAAGAAGGGGGGCTCCTGACGGACGCCATCAGAAAGACCCCCCACGCCGTGGTTCTTCTGGACGAGATCGAGAAGGCCCACCAGGATATCTTTAACGTTCTTCTTCAGGTCATGGACTACGCCACCCTGACGGACAACGCCGGAAAAAAGGCGGATTTCCGTAATGTAATCCTCATCATGACCTCCAATGCGGGAGCCCGCGAGATCGGCCGGCCCCTGATCGGGTTCGGTGAACGGAGCGTGACAGCCTCGGCCGTCCAGGACGCCGTGGAGCAGGCCTTCTCGCCGGAGTTCCGGAACCGCCTGGACCAGGTGATCCTCTTCTCTCGCCTCGACCAGTCCCTGATAGAGGCGATTGTGCGCAAGGAGGTGCGTCTCTTTGCGCAACAGCTCCAGGAACGGGATGTTCTGCTGACCGTCTCCGACGAGGCGGTAAGCTGGCTCGCCCGCGAGGGCTATTCCGAGGAGTTCGGTGCCAGAAACATCGCACGGATCGTGGAGAGCCGGGTAAAGGAACCCTTTGTAGACCAGGTTCTCTTCGGTGAGCTCTCCCGGGGAGGAGAGGCCCGGATCGACCTCGGAGAAAACGCTCTCGACATCGACATCTCTGCCGCTCCGCCAGCCTCGGAAGGTTCGGGCCCGGAAGCGCAAGTCTCGCCAGAGGAGACCCGTGGAGCACCTTGACGAAGATCACAGGATCCCCTTTCCTGACCCCTCCCGGGCCGACCGCTGGGGGCTGCTCGCGGCGGGGGGGAACCTCTCGCCCGGGGTTTTGCTCTCGGCCTACGAGCAGGGCGTTTTTCCCTGGTACGAGGAGGAGCCGATTCTCTGGTTCTCGCCGGACCCCCGATTCCTGCTCTTCCTCAAGGACCTCCACGTGGGGAAGCGCCTCGGTCGAACCCTGACACAATCATCGTGGCAGATCACCTTTGACCAGAATTTCCCTGGGGTAATCCAGGCCTGTAGCGAACCCCGCAGGGGCGAGGGCGGAACCTGGATCACTCGGGAGATGAGGGCTGCCTACGAGGAACTGCACCGCCTGGGTTATGCTCACTCAGTAGAGGTCTGGCAGGGAGATTCCCTGGCGGGGGGGCTCTACGGGGTCTCTCTGGGGGGCTGTTTTTCCGGGGAATCCATGTTCTCCCGCGAGCGTGACGCGAGCAAGGCTGCGCTGGTAGCCCTGGCAGGGGTGCTCTCGCAATGGGAGGTTGCCTTTATCGATTGTCAGATGGAAACGGCCCATCTGGCAGCCTTCGGAGCCGCGCCGGTTCCCCGGCAGGTGTTCCTGGAACTGCTCCGGGAGGCCCGGGGGCGGGCCGATGGGGCCCCCCGGGGCAGCTGGAGTTCCTGTGACGGACCATCGGCCCTTGCCCGGGGTATCGCCTTGGCCCGGGCGGCCGACGCCAGCCGTCTCAGTAATGAAACCCGCTCTCCCCAATGAACTCCCGGAGTATCGATTCCCGGGGTACCAGTTTCTGGGGAATCACGGTGAAGTTTTTCAAGAAGGTCTGGAGTCGCACCGCTTCGTGATAGACCGGTGCTGTCGGCTTGACCTGACGGAGCAGGGGTTCGGCGTAGTTCCTGAGCACCCCCAGCTCGTAATCCAGGGCGGTGTTGAAGGTCGCATCGGCCGAGTCCTGGAAGGGAAAGATGTTCTGCCGCTCTCCCCGCCGGACCGAGGGCCACATTTCCAGTGTCGAGGCAGCGCTGTGCCCCCGAAACTGGTGGTCNCGCACCATTCTCCGGATCAGGCGGTTATCGGTGGTGGCGATCCGGTTGTGGTCGTCCAGATTCAGCTGGGTCAGAGCTGAAACGTAGACCTTGTATTTCCGGTCCCGGGGAATGCGCGGGGTCAGGGCGTCGTTCAGGCCGTGAATTCCCTCCATGACAAGAATTCCCCGTTCGGGGAGCGAGCATTTTTCTCCCCTGTACTCGGGTTGTCCCGTCTTGAAGTTAAAGGTCCGGAGATCGATCTCTTCTCCNGCAAAGAGGGCGAGCAGGTGCTGGTTCAGNAACTCGATATCGATCGCTTCGATGTGCTCGAAATTGTAGGAACCGTCGGGGTGTTTCGGNGTCTGCTCCCGGGGAACAAAATAGTCATCCAGGGAGATCACCACCGGGACGAGCCCCACCACGGTGAGTTGCACGGCAAGTTTCTTGGTAAAGGTGGTCTTTCCCGATGATGAGGGGCCGGCGATAAGCACCACCTTCCCCGTGTCGCTCGCCTGGTGGATATCGTCGGCGATCCGGGCGATCTTCTTGTCGTGCAACGCCTCGGCAACGCGGATAAACTCCTTNACCGAGCCCTGTTCGGTCAGGCGGTTGAGTTGCCCCGTCGACGATATCCCCAGAATCCGGCCCCAGCGCTTGTACTCCCGGTAGATCTGGAAGAGCATTTCGCTGCGGTGCTCGGANTGTACCTCCCGGGGGGCACCGGATCCGGGAAAAACCAGCAGAAACCCATCGTGAAACGGTTCTATCCGGTAGAGTTGCAGAAGACCCGTGCGGGCCACCAGTGGACCGTGGGAGAGGTCCATGAAATCATCGCACCGATAGACCGGTACCTCGCTGTAGTTGTGGCGCTCCACCAGAAGAGCCGCATCCTCCATCCTGCGGGAGCGGAAAAATTCCAGCGCCTCGGTATAGGCGATCACCCCCCGTTCTATCGGTTTGTCGGCAGCCACGATTGCAGCAAACTCCTCGTCCAGAGCCTTCAGTACCTCCGGGGATGCCGCCCCGC
Source organism: Alkalispirochaeta alkalica DSM 8900 (assembly GCF_000373545.1). GTDB lineage: Bacteria > Spirochaetota > Spirochaetia > DSM-27196 > Alkalispirochaetaceae > Alkalispirochaeta > Alkalispirochaeta alkalica. Next base: position 13,698 of record NZ_KB891747.1, on the reverse strand, counting down.
CTTCAGTTTCTCCGCCATCGAAGGAGTAAAAGTAGGCATTTCCCAGGGCGTGGCCCACCAGGAGTCGCTGATCCCGGCAGACCCGCGATGCGGCGATCGCCAGGACGTAGCAGAGACTGCGCCGGTAGACCCTCTGGCCTTCGGGCTCGTCACGCAGGATCGGAACAACCTCGGCATTAATCTGGACGTGGTAGCTCAGGGCCCGCACCTCGTTGTTCACCAGGGCCGCCACGACGGGAGACTCCCCGGTATGGACGTAGCCGGCCTGGATCAAGGCCGATTCTACGGATGTCCCCGCAGGTACGTTCACGGCGGGAGAATCGGGCAGAGCAACAGCGATAGTATTCATGCATACCCCCTCTTCTGGATAATTAGCCCCGGGCTTCTGACGGTGGTCAAAGAGCGTTCTTGAGGCGTGTCACTTCCTGATGGCTCAGCACACCCGTCACGGTGTACTGCTCGTTTTCTGTCTCCGTCACCGGCTGTTCGCGCACCACCGTTCCCTTGGGGTCGGTGAGAATCTGAACCTTGGGGGCCCGGGCCTTGCCCGGGGTGATGTCGATCACGATCGCCCGGTGTCCCGAAGCGAGCTGGACGTAGGTGCCGTAGGGGAAGAGGGAAAAGGTCCCGATCATCGCCTGGAGCACCGTATTGTCGTAGGAGGTATTCACCCCCGTCAGAAGGGTTTTCATGATGGTGTGGCCATCGATAGCGGGACGGTAGGGTCGGGGAGACGCCATGGCAGCAAAGGTGCTCGCCGCGTTCATGATCTTTCCGTAGAGAGATATCTTGTTGGCCGGCAGATTTCGGGGATACCCCGAACCGTCCACATTTTCCCGGCATTCCAGCACGCCCAGGCAAATCTGAAGGGGAAAATCAAACTGACGCAGGATCTTGAACCCCAGCACGGGGTGAGTAGATATCGCCTTTTTNTCGCGGGGAGCCAGTTCCCGGTTGCTCATGTAGAGCTGGCTGGGCAGACGTATCATGCCGATCTCGTGGAGGAGGCCCACCGTGCCGAGTTCAATAAGCCGGTGAGTGGGGAGCTTCATGGAGGCTCCCGTAGCCATGGCGACGATCGCTGTTTTGACGGCGTGATCAACGATGTAGTTCACCGTGACACCACTCAGCTCGGGTATGCGCAGAAGATACTGCTTCTGGTTTTTCAGGTCCTCCAGGAGGAGCTTGATCTTCTCGTGGATCTGGTTGGTCTGGAGAATTCCGTTCTGAAGATAATGGCCGAAGAGTTGTTCAGCGAAGTGCAGATGGGCTGCGTATTTTTTCTGGGCCTTCTGCATCTCCTTGCCATCACGTCGCCCGTGGTCTATCGCTGCCAGGGGGGCATCTTCCATCGCCACGGGCCCGGCCGCACTCTGGGAAGGTGNGTCGGTGAGATCTCCCTCACTGCGAATTTCCGAGAAGTGCCACTGTTCGAGCCGCTCTATCAGGGCCTTGTNCAGAGGAATTTCCGGCGAAAGGAGGATGTATTTCTCGTCAAGAAAGGCTTCCCTGGTAATATANATTCCCTCGGAAAGCTGAGAAGTGGCGATTGTGTTCATCGGTTCCTTACCATTGACCCTGCTCCGGCCGCATATTAGACTTTATTCCTGCTTTAGTATAACGGCAAATCGGATAAATTGTTTAGCCCCGAGAGCGGGCTGCGAAACGGATGGGCAGGGTGAGGCTGAAAACTGTTTTTTTTGTGTTCAATCTGGTGGTGGGTGTCACCTTTCTCTTGGTGTTCATCATGCCCCTCCTTTTTCTGGGGGCCGATGTGGCCCGTATGTTCTGGCAGGCCAACTGGTATATGGCCGTACTCTTTGTGGGGGCCCTGGGCTGCCTGAACGTCTATTTCATCTCGAACTGGCGATTCTTCGGGGCTCTGGAACAGGAGCAGTGGCAGGAGATCGTCACAATTCTGGGTGCCCGTCTTCGCCGGTGGCCCCTGNTTCGCCGCTCCTCGGTCAAGCTCTTTGTCAACGCCTGCGTGGTCTCGGCCCGACCCGAGGAAATCCGGAAGCTCGAAGAAGACCTGCGCACGAAATGCCCCTCCCTGGTGCGCCGGAACGTCCTGCGGTTTGGAGTTCCCTATCTTCTTTCCAGCGACGGTGAATCGGTGGTGCGGTATTTTCGGGAGTTTCGTCCCTCGCGGGAGCGGAAAAAGACCTTCCGTTCATCCGGTAAATTCTCTTCCCACGAAGGATGGATCGAGTGGTGCTACGCCTTCGGGNTGCTGATGACAGGAAGAACCGGCGAAGCGCACCTCGTCCTGGATAACCTGGTGAGGATGACCTCCCCGGGAATAGTCCAGGCGGTGGCGCTCTACCTCCTGAACGCCTACGAGGGCCCTCCCCCGCAGGATTGTTCCGCCGAGGCCCCTCCAGAAGAGGGGNGGGAAGCCCTCCCCTCGGCCTCGGAGCAGAAGGAAGATCTGCTGACGCATCTTCCCCGTGATGCATGGGAAAAACACCTCGCGGCAGCCCAGGGCGAGCTTCATGTGGTCATTCTGGGCACGCTTCTGCAGGATGTTGCCCTCTGGCTCTACGGCCCGGAGGGATCGGGCCAGTCCTCCGAAAAGGGGTGAGGATCGGGCAGGATTGTCCCCGGGCCATGAAATAACATACCCTCGGGGATGATAGCGCGGGAAGGCTCTCGGGATCGGTGTGGTCTCGGGCCAGTCCGGGCCGATTGAGACGCAAGGAAGGAGACCCTGTTGCACGCTTTTCACAAGTCCCAGAAGCTGGAAAACGTCTGTTACGACATCCGGGGTCCCGTGCTCGAGGAGGCGCAGCGCCTCGAGGAAGAGGGATTCCGCGTCACCAAACTGAATATCGGAAACCCCGCGCCCTTCGGGTTCGACGCTCCCGACGAGCTGGTTCACGATGTGATCCTGAACCTGAGAGCGGCCCAGGGCTACGTGGACAGCAANGGCATTTTTGCGGCCCGCAAGGCGGTGATGCAACATTATCAGGCCCGGGGTATGCTGGACGTCCAGGTCGAGGACATCTATATNGGTAACGGTGTGAGCGAACTCATCGTCATGACCATGCAGGCCCTCCTGAACGATGGCGACGAAGTTCTGATTCCTGCGCCGGATTACCCCCTCTGGACCGCCGCGGTGAATCTGGCGGGGGGAACTCCCGTGCATTACCGCTGCGACGAGCAGTCTGACTGGAACCCCGATCTGGCCGATCTGAGGTCGAAGATCACCGACCGCACGCGGGCTCTGGTGATCATCAACCCGAACAACCCCACCGGTGCGGTCTATCCCCGCGACGTGATCGAGGAACTCCACGATATCGCTGCCGAAAAGGGACTCCTGGTCCTGGCCGACGAGATCTACGACAAGATTCTCTACGACGACAACGAGCACGTCTCGATCGCNACCTACTGNCGGGATATCCCCTGCATCACCCTGAACGGTCTCTCCAAGGCCTATCGGGCGGCAGGGTTCCGGGCCGGCTGGATGGTGTTGAGCGGGAAACTGGCCATGATACGGGACTACCGCGAAGGCCTCGATATGCTCTCCAATATGAGACTCTGCAGCAACGCTCCTGCCCAGTTCGCCATTCAGGCAGCTCTTGGGGGGTATCAGAGCATCAACGACCTGATCCTGCCCGGCGGACGCCTTCGGGAACAACGCGACGTGGCCTGGCAGCTGATCAACGACATCCCCGGACTCACGGCGGTGAAACCCCGGGGTGCGCTCTATCTTTTCCCCAAGATCGATACCAAACGGTTCAACATCACCGACGACAGACAATTTGTCTACGATCTTCTGGTAGAGAAAAAGATTCTTCTCGTTCAGGGGAGCGGCTTCAACTGGCCCGAACCGGATCATTTCCGGATCGTCTTTCTTCCCGACCGGGAGGATCTGCGGCGCGCCATGCACGAGATCGGTGATTTTCTCGGTAGTTATCGCCAGCTCTAGGGGCCGTTCCACCAGCCTCGCCGCGGGCGGGGGGGAGAAGAGCTGACAGAAGACGAAGCGGGCTATCCTGGGGATGGAGCATCCTGGGGCGAGCGGTTGAATCCACCCTGCNCGGGGAGGTATACTCGCCCCAGTCATGAGTGAAGAACAGGTGAGAGTCCGCTACGCCCCGTCGCCGACGGGGATGCAGCATATCGGCGGTATCCGTACCGCCTTGTTTAATTATTTCTTTGCCCGGAGTCAGGGCGGGGCCTTCATCCTCCGGATCGAGGACACCGATCAGACCCGCTTCCACGAAGACGCGCTCCGGGATATCTACGAAACCTTCGCCTGGCTCGGCATCGAGCCCGACGAGAGTCCCGATCACGGAGGGGACTTCGGTCCCTACGTGCAGTCCGAACGGTTGCAGCGGTACCAGACATACGCCGGGGAGCTGGTCGCTTCGGGGCGGGCCTACCTGGACTACACCTCCGCCCAGCGGGGGGAGCAGGGAGCAGCCCCCTACGCCTGCGAGGGCAGGGATCTCTCTCCCGAAGAGATCCAGCGCTACAAGGATGCCGGAGTTCGCCCCGTCGTTCGGCTTCTCGTTCCCCGGGAGGGCACAACAGAGTTCGACGATCTGGTGCTGGGCCGGATCAAGCGGAAAAACAAGGACCTTCCCCCGGATCCGGTGCTCCTGAAATCAGACGGCTTTCCCACCTACCATCTGGCCAACGTGGTGGACGATCACCAGATGAAGATCACCCACGTTNTGCGGGCCCAGGAATGGGTGCCGTCCACGCCGATTCACCTGCTTATCTACGACGCCTTCGGGTGGGAGCCGCCGCGCTTTGCCCACCTGCCCATGGTAATGGGCAAGGACGGGTCCAAGCTCTCAAAGCGTCANGGGGCGACCAGCGTCATCGAGTTCCGACGGCAGGGGTATCTCCCCCAGGCGGTGATGAACTACGTGACCCTGCTGGGCTGGTCCTTCGACGATTCCCGGGAGTTCTTCTCCCGTCAGGAGCTGGAAGAGCTCTTCAAGATAGAGAAAATCAACAAGGCTCCCGCAGTTTTTGATTACCGGAAACTGGACTGGTTCAACGGACAGTACCTGCGGGAGCTCTCTCCGGAGCAGCTGACCGGGGAACTCCTCCCCTGGCTTCAGGCCGAGGGGTGGGCTGCGACCCCGGCCACAGAAGAAGACCGAACGCGTCTGCTGGCNCTGATCCCGCTCATTCAGGAGCGGCTGAAACTTCTCCAGGATGTAGTTCCTCTGACACGATTTCTTTACCAGGATGTCACCTCCTGGGATGCCCAGGCTCTGGTGCCAAAAAAAGCCTCGGTCCGGGAAGCCCTGGAGTGGCTGGACCAGGCCTGGGCCGTGGTGGAGTCCCAGGGCCTGGCCGATCAGGAGGAGCTGGACGAAGCCTTCCGGAGGGCCGCCGACGCTGCGGGAACCAAGGTTGGGAACCTCCTTATGCCCTTGCGGGTGGCGCTTACGGGAGGGACCGTCTCTCCTCCCCTGGTGGGGTCGCTCAAGGAACTGGGAATGGACCGGGCCAGGGAGCGCATTGCCGGGGCCCGGGCGGTGCTGGAGGCCGCAGTCTCGTAAGCTCCCGGGGCCTGGAACGGTCCCGGAGACGACCCCCGGCGCAGGCCGGCATCACAGGGGTGTTGTATCGATATTAAAGGTGATATAACTTCCCCGATACAAACTATGTAGCAGTGGCAGCCGCCGTCACGTTGCTTCGGAAGAATCACAAGAAGGAGTTTGAGCGCAATGAGTAACGAGCCGACCGTAGATCCCAAGAGGATGGAAAAAATTGTCAGTCTCTGCAAGCGGAGAGGGTTTATCTTTCCCTCCTCCGAGATCTATGGAGGTCTTGCCTCGGCCTGGGACTACGGGCCTCTGGGGGTCGAACTGAAGAACCGTCTCCAGCGTTTCTGGTGGCGTGAGATGACTCAGCTCCACGACAACATTGTGGGTCTCGATGCAGCGATTCTGATGCATCCCACGGTATGGAAAGCCAGCGGTCACGTGGACAGCTTTTCCGATACCATGGTGGAGGACACCGTCACAAACGAGCGCTACCGCTGGGATCACCTCACGGAGGAGCAGCGGGAGACCAAAACCAGCCCCAAGGGGAACCCCCTCTCGGAACCCCGGGAGTTCAACCTGATGTTCAAGACCCATCTGGGGCCGGCCTCGGATTCGGGCAGTACCGTCTATCTGCGTCCCGAAACGGCTCAGGGCATCTATGTGAACTTCAAGAACGTTGTCCAGACCTCGCGGGTAAAGATCCCCTTCGGCATCGCCCAGGTCGGAAAGGCCTTCCGGAACGAGATCGTCACCAAAAACTTTATCTTCCGCACGGTAGAGTTCGAGCAGATGGAGATGCAGTACTTCGTAAAACCCGGGGAGGACGACCAGTGGTTCGAGTTCTGGAAGGCCGAACGCCTCAAGTACTACGACAAGCTGGGAATTCGCCGGGACCATCTTCGCTTTGAGGAGCACGGTCCCGACGAGCTGGCTCATTACGCCAAGGCTGCCTTCGATATCCAGTACCTCTTTCCCTTTGGCTGGCAGGAGCTGGAGGGTATCCATAACCGGACCGATTTCGATCTTGCCCGGCACAGCGAGTTCTGTGGCAAGGAGATCAATTATCTGGACGAGGAGAGCCGGGAACGGTACATCCCCTATATCGTGGAGACCTCGGCCGGCCTTACCCGAAGTGTCCTTATGGTTCTTTCCGACGCCTACGAGGAAGAAGAGGTCGGCGAGAACGACGTTCGTACCGTCCTGCGGTTCCATCCCATGATCGCGCCCGTACAGGTGGGGGTGTTCCCCCTGGTGAAGAAGGACGGCCTGGCAGAGAAGGCCCGGGAGATCGAGCAGACGCTGCGGGAAGATTTTTCTACCTTCTACGATCAGTCCGGGGCGATTGGCCGCCGCTACCGCCGGCAGGACGAGATCGGAACTCCCTTCTGCGTGACCATCGACTACGAAACGATGGACCAGGGCACGGTGACCCTCCGGCACAGGGACTCCATGGAGCAGGAGCGGATTCCCCTGGGCGAACTGGCCCAGCGGTTGCGTGAGGCGATCAAAACCTACAGGAGAGCAGAGACGTGAACAAATCAGCAGCTCCCGTGAGGCCCGGCGCGCTGGCGCGACTCAAGGAGCGGGGGTTTTTTGCCCAATGCACCGACGAGGAGGCCCTGGGAGAACTTCTGGACCGGCAGCAGGTGACCTTTTACGTGGGGGTCGACCCCACGGGGAGCAGCCTCCACGCGGGCCATCTGGTGCCGCTCTACGCCATGGCCCACCTTCTGGAGTTTGGTCATCAGGCTATGGTGGTGGTGGGAGGGGGCACGGCTCGCATCGGGGACCCCTCGGGTAAAATCGAGATGCGCCGTCTCGTCGGGGTCGAGGAGGTGGCTGAGAACGCCCGCTCGATCGGATCCCAGATCGAACGGTTCCTGCGCCGGGGGGCTGCTTCGGCCTGCGCAGCAGGTTCCGGGGGGGCGTCTGCCCGGGGTGAGGCCGCCGACGGGGAATCCGTGCCCTTTGCTCTCGTGGATAACGCCGAGTGGCTGGCCAACCTGAATTATATTGAGTTCCTGCGCGAGATCGGGCGCCATTTTTCGGTGAACCGCATGCTGAGTTTCGAGACCTACAAGATGCGTCTTGAGACCGGGCTGAGCTTTATCGAGTTCAACTACCAGCTCCTTCAGAGTTACGATTTCCTGCGTCTCTTCCAGACCAGGAACTGCCAGCTCCAGATCGGGGGGGACGACCAGTGGGGCAACATCGTTGCCGGAGCTGACCTCATTCGGCGCGTGGAGGGGAGCGAGGCCCGTGCCTACGGTCTCACCTTCCCCCTGGTGACCCGGAGCGATGGCAAGAAAATGGGGAAAACCGAGAAGGGTGCGCTCTTTCTGGAGCCCTCCCTGATCTCGCCCTATGATTTTTTTCAGTACTGGCGCAACGTGGCCGACGACGATGTGCGAAAGTTTCTGCTTATGTACACCTTCTTGCCTCTGGATGTTGTGGACGATCTTACCCGTCAGGGTGGGGCTGCCCTGAACGCAGCAAAGGAGCGGCTCGCCCTGGAGGTGACTACTCTCGTCCACGGCGAGGCCGAGGCCCAGGCGGCTTATGCGGCGGCGCGGGCTCTCTTCCAGTCCGGCGGCGCGGGCGCGCCCGGGGGGCCGGGAGGCGTCGATCTTCCCGGAGAGGAGATGCCCCTGGGGGATCTCGCCGAAGGAATCGGCGTCCTGGAACTCTTTGTGCGGGCCGGCCTGGCCTCCTCCCGGGGAGAAGCCAGACGGCTGGTTCAGCAGGGGGGGGCGGTCATCAACGACACAAAGGTCGGGGACGTGGAAGCCCGGGTGGACGCCTCCTGGGNCCGGGAAAACGACCAGGGCGAGGAGGAACTCCTGCTCCGGGCGGGAAAGAAGCGTTACTTCCGGTTTCGCCTGGTTTCCTGATTCGGNCCCGCATCGGGGCGGTGNCCGGTCCTGCCACTGCGGCGGCCGGCATCGCCCGTCAGGCTCCAGACATGGTGAATGTTGGTGCCCTGAAAATCTTCCGGCATGGTCAGTTTTGTCAGGCTGCTGATCTCCACCCCCCGGTCCTGTAACTCCTGCCGTCTGAACTGAAATCTCCGTTTGTTCGTGGAAAAGATCAGCTCCCCTCCCGGATCCAGAAGGGCAAGGCAGTCCATGATGAGCGTCACGTGGTCCCGCTGGATATCCAGGGTTGTCTCCATGTTTTTCGAGTTGGAGAAGCTCGGAGGGTCCAGGATGATCAGATCGAACCGGCGGCCCTCATTCCGCAGATTTTCGATTTCCTGGATTACATCGGCCCGTCTGAACTCGTGGCCCGCCGTAAAAAGGCCGTTGAGGCGCAGGTTTTCCTTGGCCCAGTCCAGGTATGTTCTGGAAAGGTCCACCGTCACGGTTGACCGGGCTCCTCCGGCGATGGCGTAGGCGGTGAAACTCCCGGTATAGGCAAAAAGGTTCAGAACCCGCTTGTTGGCGCACCGTTTTGCTACGTGCATACGGAGTTCCCGGTGATCCAGGAAAAGCCCTGTGTNGAGGTAATCCGAGAGATTCACCCGAAAGAGCAGGCCCTGTTCNTCTACGGTGATGGTATAGTTCTGTCGGGCCACGGGCTCGTACTGGTTTTTTCCCCGCTGGCGCTCGCGCTGCTTGAAGAAGACCCGTTCCGGAGGAACCGTCAGGGTTCGCGCTGCCGTATCCACCATTTCCTCGAGCCAGGCCTGGTGTTCCCCGGGCGTTCTGTCGTGGGGCCGAAGGTATTCTGCGATGTGCAGATGACCGTCGTACCAGTCGATCTCCAGGGGAATCTCGGGAATGTCCCGGTGATAGACGCGGAAGGCCGTTGTCTGGACCCGTTTTGCGTATTTCCAGAGATGGCGGAACCGTTTCTTCAGACGGTTCGCCAGGAAGTCTTTCTGCTGTTGCTGTTTGTCTTGATCGGTCATGTGGTCCCGTTAGAGGATCCTCCCCGAGGAAGTGTTTGTGTGCTCCGGTGTTGTGCCAGGGGTCATCCCGGGGTCTCCTCGTCTGCGCCGCTTCGGGGCTGATCTACCTGCCCCTGCTGGAGTCGCAACTTGACCGAGAGAACGGCATAGCCACTGGAAAGATCCTCCTGCTGTACGATCACCGGGGAGGGAACCTTGATCTTGCAATTGGTGAAGTTCCAGATGGCCTTGATCCCGCACCGGACCAGTTCGTTCGTGACCTCCTGGGCGCACCCTGAGGGGACGGTCAATACCGCCACCTCGATGCGGTGTGCAGCTATGATGGCGGCCATCTCCTCTGCCGGAGCAATCGTGATGCCGTTGATGTCTGTGCCAATTACGGCAGGGTCTGTGTCGATGGCAGCGACTGTCTTGAGTCCGTGGCGGTTAAACTCGGAATATCCCAGGAGGGCAGATCCCAAATGGCCCGCCCCCAGTACGATCGCGTTATGCCCCCTGTTCCAGTCGAGAAAATCGTTGATCGCCTGGATGAGCTCCGGAACGGGGAATCCCATTCGGGGCTTGCCGATGATTCCCGTCACGGCCAGGTCTTTTCGTACCTGGATCGGTTCCAGCTCCAATTCCTCGGCGATGGTGGTTCCGGAAATGTAGGGCAACCCCTCGCGGGCGGCTGCTTCCACTACGTGAAGGTACCCGGGGAGTCGCTTGATGGTGGGCATACTTGCCAGTTTCATAGTCTTCATATAATCTCTTTGCAATCTTGTCTCTGGAGCAATGAGTATATCCCGTTTCGATAAAAAAATACAAACACCTCCCGAAAATCCTTGCCAAAATGATCATTCCGCTCCCGAGGAGGCCCCTCAGATCGGAACTGCCCGGGTGGAACGGGTCATTCATGGCGGGGACGGGCTTCTCCGGCTCGACGGGAAGGCCGGTTTTATTTCGGGCGTGCTCCCGGGGGAACTCGTTTCTTTTGCGGTTCTCCGGGATCGTTCCCGCCAGTTCGAGGGGGTGTTGCGGGAGGTCCTGGATCCCTCTCCCCACCGGTGTGAGCCCCGCTGTCCGCTGGCAGGCCGGTGTGGCGGGTGCGACTGGCAATATTGCCACAGTGAATATCAGCTGGAGCTGAAAAAGGGAATTGTCGCTGAAAATCTCCGCCGGATCGGCAAAATTCTTCTTGAGAGGGAGAGTATACAGATTCTGGCCGGTGAGCCCTGGGGCTATCGCGAGCGGGTCCAGATTCACACGGACCACCGGGGGCGTCCCGGATTCAAGGCCCGTCGGTCCGAAGAGATCGTGCTCCTCTCGANCTGCCCTGTCGTGACCGAAGAGATCAATCGCTTTCTGGAAGACGCCGCCAGCGGCAAAATTCTGCTGCCTCCGGGGAAGCGTCTTGTGCTGGTTTTGGCGGATGGGGAAAGCCCGGATTCCAGAGCTGTTATCGTAGCTCCGGGGCCGCAGACGGCGCAACGCAGTCTGGATGGCCTTCCTCTCTCCTTCGATCCGTCCAGTTTCTTTCAGGCGAACGGCCCCCTGCTGGAGCGCCTGGGCCGGGAACTTCGCAGCCGAATCGCCCGGGACGCCCCCCGGGTGCTGGTGGATCTCTACGGGGGGGCGGGAGTTCTGGGTGCCCTGGCCGTCTCGGGGAGCAGTGCTTTTTCCGGAGATCTCCTCTGTGTCGAGGAGGACCGGAGAAACGCCCGGTTCATCGGGGAGAACCTGCTACGGGCAGGATTGAAGGAAGCGCGGATACGGGTTGTTTCGCGCTCTGCCGAGAAGGCCCTTGCGGTGGATCCCGTCCTGAAAAATCTCGACCCCCCTTCTTCCGCGGTGATCCTGGATCCCCCCCGATCGGGGCTCTCGGCAACGCTGCGACGATGGCTGAAGAAAGGTCCTGCCGCCCGTCTCTTCTACGTGAGTTGCAACAGCGCGACTCTCGCGAGGGATCTGGGTGAGATCCTCGGGGCCTACCTGATCCAGGACGTGACGATCCTTGATTTCTTTCCTCAGACGGCCCACGTGGAGGTCCTGGTGGAGTTGCGGCTCAAAGGGTGATCCCCTGGCGCTCCAGCAAAGCTGAAGCGCCGGGAGGCTCGGGATCCGGGGCCCCGGGACAAAGAAAACGCTCTGATGGTGGTATACTATATCTTCCATGGGATCTTCTTTTCGCAGGACCGGGCCGGCTCTTCTTCTCGGATTTATGGCTCTTTTTTCCGGTATTCTCCAGGGAAATCCAGGAGCTCTTCAGGGGCAGGAACGACTTCGCTGGAACGAGCATCTGGAGTTCTCCTGGGAGATCATAGCCCCGGGCGCGATTTCTCTCGATCCCCACTCGCTCTGGCACATTTCCCCTGCAGGGTCCTTCGGGCCTGCAGGGTCTTTCGGAGAGGGGCGCCGCATCCAGGCTCTGGCTATATCCACGGAAGACCGGTACCTGAGACTCTTTGACCGTTCCGGGGAGGTGGTGGGCGATCTTCGGCTCGGTTTTCGTTCGGGGCGTTTCATCTTTCAGGACCAGGGATCCCAGGATCGGGGAGGAGCGATCACCGCCGTCGATTCGCAGGGGCGTCTGGTGCGAGGTTCCTTCGAACGGGGTCTGGTCTGGCCCGTGGCTTCCCTGGGGGAGGCGCCCNGCTTCGTATGGCCCGATCCGGCGGGGAATTTCCTTATCTTCCGGAAATCCGGCGGGGTTCTCCACAAGAGCTCCTCNGGGAAAATTCTCTGGGAACGATCCGTGCCAGCCCCGCTCCTGGACGCGCAGGCTCTGNGGAACTTTCTCTTTGCTGCTCTGGAAAACGGNCAGATTCTTCGTTTCGATCAGTCCGGTCGGGGTGAAGTGGTCTTCTCCTTCCCCTTTGCACCCGAAGCCTTTGCGGCCACCNTGTCTCGTCGCCGTGTTGTAATGGCTGCTGTTGCCTCCGACGGCTCGGTGCACCTGGCGAGGAGTGGTGTCTCCGATCAGAGCGAGATCCGCCGGGAGTGGCAGCGCTCTGCCCTGGGGAGGTCCCCGGGGAGTGTAGAACTGAAGGGGTTCGATGGGGCCGGACGCCTGTGGTTTCTGGAGGGTGATACTCTCCAGGTGGTGGATCACGACGGCGCCCATTACGGCTCGGTAACGGTTCACCCCCTCGATAGAGAGCTGGTAGTTCTCGATTCCCACCGGAGTCGCGTCTTTCTGGTTGACCGGAATCGACGGCTTCTGGCGCTCTCTTCCCGGGGAGTGGTGGAATCGGCCTTTCAGCTCGCGGCTTCTCCCGAGAGAATGATCCTTGTGCCCTCTCTGGGTGAGTTGGTCCTGATATACCGGGATTGGCGGATACAGGTTTTTCGCGTGGCTCCCGGAGTTGCTGGTGGGGGGGGGCTGCCCGGTCCTTCTTTCTGGAGGAGCGGAGAGGCCCTGGGCGCACCGGGAGGTGCCCTGGGACAACTCGCCGGAACAACCTTCTCTGAAGGAGGACGGGTCGAGCGGGAACGGNTTCTCAGGCTATGCCAGGATCTCCTCGATGAGGGGCGGCTCTCCGGGCAGGTGACGGTTTTTCGGGATATCGGAATCAGCGCGCTGGAAGAGGTGCGCCGGGGGAAGGATTTCCCCGGAATACGTCTGCGCGCCGTGGCCCTGCTCGAAGAGCTCCTCGACGCACCCAGCAGACGGGCCTTGAGAAATGCCGTGGACGATCCCGACGCGGGAGTTGCTTCCAGGGCTCTCTCTGCCCTGGCGAGGTACGGCGCTGATCTTTCGGGTGTCCTGGAGGAGGGGTATCGCCGGTTTGTTGAGTCCGGACCACGCGAACGGGCTCTGCTCGCTCCCGGGCTCGCCGACCTGACGAGGGTTCTGGGTGATCGCCGGGAAGGGGCTGCACCTTCTCCCCGGGTAGCAATGCTTCTTCGCAGAGTCCTTCTTGCCCTGGGAGAATTCCAGGAGGAAGCTTCCGGCAACCAGAGGTAGGGGGCAACAGCAGACCCTTTGCGGGAGAGCATCGAGACATCACAGGCCGGACACAGAAAAGCCGAAAGGTGAGAAATTTTCACAAAGAGTGTGAAAAGGAGTTGACGCGGAGTGATGAGAGCTGATAGATTCACGCTCGCACGGCAGTGATGCGGTGCACTGACTGAGAGCGACCGGGAGGGTGTCAGGAGCTGTGATATCCGGGGTGAGAGCCTTGGGATGTTGCGGAATATTTGACAGTCCTTGAGCCTGAGGGCTATACTGGTTGAGGCTACTTCACCGGACACGGAGAGCATCTAACGGGGAGGATTTTTGTTACGGGCGTATAG
>NZ_KB891746.1 GCF_000373545.1 Alkalispirochaeta alkalica DSM 8900 | reverse complement strand
AATCGCACTTGAACAGGACTATCCCTGGATGGTGCCGCTTTCCAATTAACGAGTGCCGTCTCTCGGGAGGCCAGGATGCCCCCGTCGGCCTAACATTTGCTTAACCTGTATTTTCGCGCCCGAAGGGCTTGGCGCATTTTGTGCGTCAGGAGCGCAGCGACAGCACAAAATGTGACAAAGAAAATATCAGGTTGAAGCAGTTGTTAGAAATCTTATTTTTTCCAAAATTCAACCTCAAAAGATACTTTTGTCTTAGCAATATTTTTAAATGAACCGCCAATATCAAAACCTAATTTATTAATCCCTAAAGAAACTTCTGCATTTATCCCCATTTCATCTTCATAGCAAAAATCTAATTTAAAACTCTTTATATCTCGACTAGTCCGAATATTTTGGAATGCTCGCCATGAAGGTTCCCCATTTAACCACAAACTATTACTCGGTTTTGTTTCAGAATCTACTCTAGGAAATTCGAAATACAAGTTACTATTTTCTTTATGCTTTTTAAAAAATGAGAATTTTTCTTTTGCCTCGATAATACCAATTGAGGTTGGTATTTTATCTACCTTAAACTTTTGTGTGATTTCTTGTCCATTTTCTTCAGCATAAATAATTTTGCATGTTTTCGCTCCTAAGTTGGCACACATTTCAATAAATGCTGATAACTTAGATTGATACATATATGTATGGAACTGGGATAATGGTATATAAATATTAGGTTCTGCATCACAACTTGCATAAACACATCCATCAATAGGATGTTGTGGCGGAAAAAACATATTTGATGGAACACTATTATAATCGATAATTGGATATGGTAAAGCCTTTCTATATTTTTCTAAAGGATCATTTTTTCCTTTGATTAAAGAAGATAATAACTCAAACTGTAATTTATAAGGAATTAGATAATCAAATCCAACTTTTGCCCAATCAATACTTTTATTTTTTTCTTCCAAAGTATTTCTTGATGCAACTATAACAGTTCGTGCAGTTTGTCTTTCAGTAATAGCATTCTCCATTATTTTCTCCTTTTTCTTAGCGCCCGCAGGGTCTTTCTAACGCGTGCTTAACCGGCAATGCCTGACCCGCAGAGCGGGGTGGCGCGGTTTGTGCATAAGAGAGCGGAGCGAGATGCACAAACCGTGACAGAAGGCATTGTCCGGTTGAAGCTGTTGTTAGACCGTCCGTGACCTCCGATAGCATCAACGAACACCAGCGGACATCAGGCACCGCCTCGATCCTTTCTGGTTTTGCATTTCTGGAAGTAAATCCTCTTTTCCAGATCCAGTGAAATTGATCCGGGTCTATTATCCGCCGAATATATCGATTTTTCCAGCAGAAAAGATTCTTTCGCATACCAGATTGCCTTCGCCAATCGCACTTGAACAGGACAATCCCTGGATGGTGCCGCTTTCCAATTAACGAGTGCCGTCTCTCGGGAGGCCAAGAT
>NZ_KB891745.1 GCF_000373545.1 Alkalispirochaeta alkalica DSM 8900 | reverse complement strand
ATCCGCCACTACGTGGAGGAAAAGCAGCCGATCCAGCCCGATTACTACTGCCGGAAGCACGAGATCCAGACGCCCGAGGAGGATCACTGGATTCACTACCTGAGCCACGAGCTGGTGGGGTTGCTGCCCGAGGAGATCGACCAGCAGTACCCCGACGAGCGGGTCCGGGCCGTGCTCCACGGGTTGCCTTGAAGCATGTCCGCAGCGACCAATAAAAAAGACCGCCTCCCGGGCGGTCTTTTTTATTGGTCGCAAGATCTGCCGGCCCTCTTTTGACGGCCAGATCCGGGTCTGTGGTTTTACTCCCAGACCCAGGTGGGCGATGTCCCGGTGTTATAGCTGGAGGTGCTCCAGAGGCCTTTATCATCAGTCAGGGCAAAGACGAGCCCTCCCAGCTCCATAAGTCCCGTCACGGCAGTTGAGGAGAGGTCCGCCGAACCGTAACTCCTGCTGATATCGCGGCCCGAGGTCCAGCTGACGCCGTCGAAATCGTTCAGGGGGCGGGCGTGGTAGTAGCCGTTTCGGTCCCGACTGGTAGGATTCTCGCTAGTGATTGTTCCTGCCAGGAATATCTCCCTATCTGGAAGCCAGAGGAGGCTCGCGAAGGCCCTGTTGCGGGATGCAAAGGGACTTCCCCAGCTGTCAGCATCCCAGTCGTTTAGATCTGGGACCCCTGGCAGATTCGGTGATTTATAGAGCCTGCCCGTAAGCGTGGCCGCCACGAGGAAGGTGTCACCATTGCGGGGTACGGGCTCCACAGCCCCCAGGTTTGGTGGCGGGGCTTTTATTTCCTTGATATCATCATTAGTATTCAACCGTGTTAAAGGCAGCCACCAAAGACTGTTTCTGGCGATCCAGAGGTAGTCACCTGCCACAAAGGCCTTTCCCGGGGGACGAGAACTCGGGATCAGGTCGTCCCCCGGATTTTCGTACCCGACAAAGCGGTGGAGCCTGTCTTGAGGGTCGTCTTTCTGCGGGTTCACCGCCAGGTAACGTTGCTTATTGTCGCCCTCCTGCCGCATGGTGACGAGCAGCGTGTTAGGATGAGCGCCGGGATCGGGAGGGATAGCATCATTGATAGCAGCCACCCCTGTGAGTCTGGAGAGTGTGTTCTCGCTATTGTCCTCCAGATAAGAACCGCTCCCGAGAACGACCTCCCAGGAAAG
This sequence comes from Alkalispirochaeta alkalica DSM 8900, assembly GCF_000373545.1. Lineage (GTDB taxonomy): Bacteria > Spirochaetota > Spirochaetia > DSM-27196 > Alkalispirochaetaceae > Alkalispirochaeta > Alkalispirochaeta alkalica. Next base: position 351 of record NZ_KB891745.1, on the reverse strand, counting down.
TTCTCCCTCCACCCCCTCGACAGCCTTCCGGAGTGTCGTGTTCTTTCCATCCGACGAGAGAATCACGTAGACCTCGTATTGATCATCATTCTCATTCTTAATCACGGCCACGGACGACGCTTTCCTGTCCCTGGGGCTAACCCGACGCCAGGTATCGCCATTTATGGGGCGCCGGAAGAGCCCCGTGCCCGCCACCGCGTAGAAGTAGTCTCCCGAAGCGGCCATGCTGGCGATGAAGGTGTTATCCACCAGGTTATTGGACCTGATCTTTACCTCCTGCTCGATATCGGCAAAGATCCCTGTGTCCCCCCGGGTACACCCTCCGAGGGTCAGGACCAGGGCAGCCAGAAG
>NZ_KB891744.1 GCF_000373545.1 Alkalispirochaeta alkalica DSM 8900 | reverse complement strand
GCCCAGTTGGCCTCGATGCGACCCGCCTTGAGCGATCCGCCGAACAGGGGCACATCAACATAGGCCTGGCGCAACAGGAAATTCTCCCCCTCGTATTCAGGGTTAGTGTCCCCCTCCCAGATACCATCGTACAGCTCGATCTCGGTGAACAGGGAAACGTCCTGACCCAGATCGAACAGAGCACTCAGGGTAACCGTCTGCTCAATGTAAGAGCTGCGCTTGTTATCCGACATAAAATCAGTCGCCTCATTGGCGTACTCAACAGTCATCGATCCACCCCAGGTGACGTTGACTGCCATAGCGGTCATCGGAGCGACCATAGCTACGATAACGACCAAAACAAGTAATTGTTTTTTCATCTCTTCCTCCATAATATCAGGATTCTACGATCCAGATGTTCAGGGCCAACGGCCCCCGCTCCCCTTTGAGGCTTGAGCTTTTCCACGTCTACCCGATACCAGAGTGGGTATCATAAGGATCACAAGCAAATGCTTACGACTGCTATTGATTTTTTTATGCTGTCCTCCTGTATTTCACCGGATACTCCGCCCTTGGAAGTATCCGGGCAATTTCTGTGTTATCCCCAACGAATTACTGTTGAGGCCCATACAAAACCAAGTCCCGCACCTACCAGCACTGCCAGGTCACCATCTTTCAAGCGCCCATTCTGCAGGCCTAGTTCCAGTGAAAGAATTTGATCATTCTGGCCTATATGCCCATACTCGTTTAAATATGTTGTCTGCTCATGGCTCAGTCCCAGTTCATCAAGAATCATGTCATGGGCAGAACGCTTGAAATGCAAAATAGCGAGATAATCGATGTCTTTCTGTGAATATCCGCTGTCAGCAAGACTCTCACGGATAACCGAGAAGAAGTTCGGCAGGGTCCGTTCTCCAAGTTTTTTCTTGAATTGCTCGCTGTCACGCACCATGAAATGGTAGTCCGAAAGCTGTTCAGACTTGGGAGGCCAGGAATCCGTTCCCATGACCGGGACATAGCAGTCCATTGCGAAGGAACCATCTCCCTTGAAGCTGCTTTCCAGCACAAGATTTCTGGGATAATCCTTGCGTAGAACTACTGCCGCACCGCCTGCCCCCAGATCAAGCATGAATCTGGTGTCTGGCACCGAAAGATCAATCAGATCACCGTTGCGATAACCGCTAAGAAGCAACACCGTGTTAACTTTGGGTTTGGCGAGCATAAGTGACTTGGCTGTATCGATTCCTGCCATCATGGAACCACACATAGCCTCCATGTCAAAGCTCCAGGCGTTAACAGCACCCAGTTCATGGGCTGCTGATAATCCTGCCAGCCAGCATGGGTAATCCTTGTGCTGGGCACCATTCCATATTACCAGGTCAATATCTTTGGCATCGATATCAGCCTGTTGGATAGCCTTGTGAGCTGCCTTTATGGCCATTGAACTGGTGGTGTCTCCGGGGCCTGGTACAGGTTTCTGAAGAACCCCGAACTTGTCCCGGATAATCTCAACAGGAATCTCCGTTTTATCTGCAATATCTTGTGCTGTCATGCG
>NZ_KB891743.1 GCF_000373545.1 Alkalispirochaeta alkalica DSM 8900 | reverse complement strand
GGCGGGCCGGGGCGTGCCGGGCTGTCTGGCCGCCCGGTCTGGTGTATCGGGTGTGCTCATGCCCCACAGGACGGGCTCCGGAGCACTGGTGCTTGCGCCGGGCGACGGGTATGTGACCGCCCACAGGCCTGCGGAAGCGCGCCAGGGCGGGAGCAGGAACACCCAAAACAGTGTATGCTATGATAATGGCGCCGCACGGGAACGAGTCTCACGGAAAAGAGCCCCGCAGAAAAAATCCCCAGGGAACGCAACCGCAGGGAGAAGAGCCTCAGGCCCCCCCTCCGGCTCTGGCCCCACGCGGAGCACCACCCGCACCACCTGCACCAGTAACACTCGCAGCAGCAACAATAGCCACCATCGCCGTGGTCCTCCTGATCTTCTGGAGCCACCCCGGCCTCGCCCGGGAAAGCCGGAACCCCACCCTGACCGTGACCTGGTGGGGAACCCCCGCCCGCCACGAACGAACCCGGGCAGTGCTGGACCTCTATCAGGAACACCACCCCGGGACGGACCTTCTGGCCCACAGCACCGAATGGGGAGACTACTGGCACACCCTGGACCAGCTCCTGGCTGGACCCAACCCGCCCCAGGTAATTCAGCAGGACTACGCCTACCTGGGCCACTACGTCCAGGAGGGCGTCCTCCTGCCCCTGGACCCCTTCCTCCGGGACGGCACAATCAGCCTCCCCGGCGTGGCCGACGCCCTCCTCCAGGGGGGACGAGTGGGGGGGCTCCTCTACGGCATCCCCCTGGGGATCAACGCCCCTGCCCTGGTCTACGACCCCGAAGTCCTGGCACGAGCGGGCATCCCCCGGCCCACCACGGACTGGACCTGGGACGACTTCGCCCGTATCGCCCGCCAGGTCCACCAGGAAACGGGGTTGGGCACGCGCCCCATCTTCCCGGGAAACCCCCGCACAGGCTTCGACACCTGGCTCCGCCAGCGGGGCCTCTCCTTCTACGCCCCCTCGGGGCGGGGCCTGGGGTTCACCGACCCGATCCTGCTGGAAGATTTCTGGACCTTCCAGAGGGACCTCGCCCGGGAGGGCCTGCTCGTCTCGGGGGGGAGCCCCCTGGCCGAGGGCAGGAGCTGGGTGGAGTTCATCTGGAGCAACGCCTTCCCCGCCCTGCAGGAGGAAGCCCGGCGTCCCCTGGAACTGGCCCTGCTGCCCCGCCTGGGGGACTCCCTCCGCCCCGGGCTCTATCTCAAACCCGCCATGTTCTTCTCCCTGACCCGGAGCGGGGGCGCGCCCCGCCCGGGAGCCCGGTTCATCTCGTTCTTTCTCACGAACCCCCGGGCGGGCACCCTCCTGGAAATGGAGCGGGGGGTGCCCCTGGTCCCGGCGGTGAACCAGAACCTGCGCAACGGCGTGACCCCCGCCCAGAAGCAGGTCCTGGACTACATCGCCCTGGTCGCCGACGGCCATTCGGCCCCCCTGGACCCGCCGGACCCGGCCGGGGCAGCCCGGGTGCAACAGCTCTTTCGGGAGACCACCAGCCAGGTCCTGGAGGGGCACATCCCCCCGGCGCGGGC
>NZ_KB891742.1 GCF_000373545.1 Alkalispirochaeta alkalica DSM 8900 | reverse complement strand
GGAGCGCCAGTGTAGCGAAGCGTCCTCTCTGTGGGTAGGGGGGCGGGGATGGGGAACGGAAAAATTTACGGGGTTGCGGTACGCCCCGGGTCTAGGAGGCTGTCGGACTTACCGACATAAAATGACTGAAGTGGCTGGAAACGAATTTCCATAACTATACGTCTGGTATAGAATTCCAGGTATGGGCGCCCGATTTGTGAACGTTGACCGTGATACACCGATGCTGTTGCCGCCGAGTATCCAGGAGTGGCTGGACCCGAACGACATGGTTCATTTCGTCATTGATACGGTGGAATCAATGGAACTGCCGCAGCTGGTGGTAAACCATCGTGGCACGGGAACGCCGCAGTATCCACCGCAGATGATGTTGGCGTTGTTGTTGTACTGCTACGCCAACGGGATTATGTCATCACGGAAGATTGAAATGGCAACGTGGCATCTGATCCCGGTGCGGTACCTGACCGGAGACACCCACCCTGATCACGATACCATCAACAGCTTCCGAAAGAACAACGATGAGGCTATCCGCGAGACATTTCGTCAGCTCCTGCTTGTGGCCAGAGAGATGAAGATGCTGAAAGTGGGCACCGTTAGTATCGATGGCACCCACATCAAGGCGAACGCCAGCAAGTACAAGAATATCCGCTACGACCGTATCGACGATCTGACCACTCAGCTTGATGAAGACATCGACAAACTTATGGCAGAAGCGGAAGTGGCAGACGAAGCCGATGAAGACGACGGTCAGCGGATACCTGAACAGATCGCCCGGAGAGAAGAGTTACGGGCAAAGATTCAGGAAGCCAAGGCAGCTATCGAACAGCAGGCCCGGGAGAAAGAACAGCGGCGGCAGGACCGGGAAGATCACGACCGGGACGATGAGGATCCACCGAAGCCGAGCACGAAGCGGAAGAATCCGAATGATGCGAAGCCGGAAGACCGGAATCAGATCAACCTGATTGACCCGGACAGCCATCTGATGCGCAAGAGCCGGAGAGACGGGTGGCAGCAAGCGTACAATGCCCAGGCGGTGGTAGATGCCGACGGATCACAGCTGATTCTCGCTTCATATGTCGCAGACAGCTCAGCGGACAACTGGGAACTGGAGCCAGCGCTTGAGACAGTATCACCGGAAGTAGGTGCGCCGACCACGGTACTGGCGGATGCCGGATATGTGCGAAAGAAGCTGATCATGCGATTTGATTCAGACCCGGAAGCGCCGGAGCTGTACCTTGCGATAACCGGTGATGATCATGATCTGCGCCGCTATGATTACCGACCGCCGAAGAAGAAGACGAAGGTGGTGAAAGACCCGGTTCTGATCGCGATGCGGGAGAAGGTCCGCAGTAATGAAGGCCGGAAGATCTACCAGAAGCGGAAACAGAGCGTGGAGCCGGTATTCGGCATCATCAAATCGGTTCTGGGATTCGATCAGTTTCTTCGCCGTGGCTTCAATGCGGTGAATGCTGAATGGAATCTCGTGTGTACGGCGTACAATCTGAAGCGGATGTGGCGGATCGCAACCGCAGATCCAGTACCGACAGGATGTGCGGGCGGGTAGACCACCAAATCGGCAAGCCTGTTCAGGCGGTTTCCATCGGATACCGCCACACAGCGTCGAAACGTTCCGATTTCAGCCTGTTGATCCGCCGCTTCAACCCCCTTAAGTCCGACAGACTCCTAGTTTCGCCGTCGCAGAAGCGCGCAGTAGAGCGGCCCTGCCCCGTCGCAGCGATCGGGGAGGATCTGAAGGCCCCAGGTTGTCGCCTCGGGGC
>NZ_KB891741.1 GCF_000373545.1 Alkalispirochaeta alkalica DSM 8900 | reverse complement strand
AAGCACATTGGGACACCCGGTAAACACGAGGGTCGCGGTAATCACCATTACCACCCCAACGATACCAGCACGATAAATACGATACATCTTCACTTCTCCACCTCTCTATTCTCCACCCCNGGTCAAGGTACCGAAACCGTCGCACATATCAGTATATTCAAGCTTCATCAAACAAACGGAATTGAATTATATGATACATTATTTGCATTCGCAATAAAGGATAACGCATGAACCCGTAGAGAGGAACGCGGCTGCGGGCTTTTCGGAGGGTTTTCCCTGCATAACCACCATGGGCGTGGCTTCGTTGCACACATGCGGACAGCGGCGGATCCTGTTGATTCTCCGGCCGGCTGAATGCCTGACATTGCAGAATCTGCAATCGTCGTGNACCACGGGCCGGGATTCTTCACCGTAGGGAGTCCTGCGCTCTCGAGGAAATCATGTATCTGTCTTTTTTCGCCAGATAGCTCTATCCGATAGCTATTCCATCTGAATCGCGAAACAGTTTGGACTGAACCTCGCCTCCCAGCCGTTCCAACCTGTTTCTGCGATTGCGTTCGGCCTCCTGTCCGTCCTGGAAATCTTGTCGTATACATCCTCCACGCGATCACGCCCGCTCGAGACTTGCCATACTTGGTCATCGCGGCGGACTACGCGCTCCACCGGCACCGAGGGGCTGCCCCCAAAACCACGCGCTACCGGCTTAGACGTGGTTTTGGGAGTTGGTGGATCGCTTACTAAAGGGTGATGCCCTTTAGCCCTTGGGGTTTAGTGGAAAGAGCAGCGAGATTTTAGTTGTGCCACAAGCTCCGACCAATCATATTAAAGGTTAAGCCGTAGCCGTAAATATCACCAAAGGCTGGATGCAAAAGATCTGTGGTTGGTGACCCTCGCCATGTAATGCCTTGGCGTACAATAAAAGCCATTTCGTCAAATTCCGTATGGGGTCTCCCGCCTGTTGCTCGGATTTCAACTTCACTCAGCTTCCCATTTTGGTAAATGAAGCGTTCAGTAAACGTGCTGCCAGCTGTATACTCCAGTTGACCATCTTCATTGTAATGGAAAAATGTGTCGTAATTGCCCTTTTTGTGTTCAATGCGATCCCACCGTTCATTGTCACCATCATAATGATAAAGATAATCTACACTTTGCGACCCATCAAATCTCAATTGTATGTTATCATAGCCAGTTATAGTCATTCGTCTGTCAGTAGTAGAACCATCCTTTCTCACAATTTCATCTCCTGCAATACCCATATTAATGTATTCAAAGGTTCTTTCGGAAGAATGAGTCAATTCACCCGATCCATCATATTTTTTGAATACCCCTTTAATAATGTCTCCATCATCATTGAAGGTATATTTTCTCAGGGTCCGTCTGCCGTTTGTCCTAATCTCTTCTCTGTTGGCAATTTTTCCCGCGCTATTAAAGTTGAAGATAGTCCTATCTCCGGCATCTCCCTCTTCGTTGTAATTCTGAACTATAACCCGAGGGTTCTTCTCGTTATCGTCCGAGTCTCCTAGCAGATCACAGCTGCCCATCAGCAACGTAAACGTGATCAACGAAGTCAGAGCGACCATCAAAGTGTTCAACCTCTTCATATTAGCACTCCTTGAAAATGGTTTATTTAATTTTTAATTGTAAAAGGAGTACCTTAAATCACTCTTAATTTTCAGCCTCTTTCAAAGGGGCGTACGGACCTTTTCTTGGACTGATTTTACGCTACCTTTCCGATGGCCTGGCGGTATTCAACCGGGGGG
>NZ_KB891740.1 GCF_000373545.1 Alkalispirochaeta alkalica DSM 8900 | reverse complement strand
AGTTATCGGGTCCTTCCCGCGGAGACGCGAAAAGCAGAACCGGGCGTCATCGTCCATGGAAAGGATCTTCCGTCCCGCCCAGGCCAGAAGCGCGCAGTTCCGGTTCCGCCCGGGGCTCGAGATGGGGAGTTCCGGAGTGCGCCTGAGGCAGGCAAAGCCCAAAAGCTCCTCCCGCTCCCGGTCGCCCTGGGCCAGCACCGATACCAGACGGCGTCGCTCGCGGGGACCAAGGTAGAAGATCTCCTCCTCCGGGGGAGCCGAGTCGGCCAGAATCTGTACCAGAGCCCGGTTCTCTTCCAGGGCCTCGTCCTGATCGCTGTGATCCAGGACGAGCAGCGGCAGGGGCCCCTCGTGACGCGTAGAGAGCCACGGAAGAAGACTGGTGGCGCTCCGGGCCAGCAACGCAGGACGATTACGTGTGGGAATCACAAAAGAAACCATGATGCCTCCCGCTCTTCAGGCCCCCCGGGACCCGGTGCTTTTTTCCATCATAGCATATTCTGCCCGGATTTTACGGCCCCGCCCTCACCGGGAGTGCTCCACTTGCCCGCAGACCGCCCGGCATGGTACACAAGAGCCATGTCATCCTCCTCGTGGATCCAGGACCTCGCCCGGGCAGTCACCTCCCGGGAGGGATTGCGCCGCGCCCTCTCCCTCACGGAGGATGAGGAAGGCTACTTTGCAGCGCTCTCCCGGGACAATCACGCCGGACCCGGCCTCTCCCTGCGCATTCCCTCCTCCTATCTGGACCTCTGCACGGACCACCCCGATGACCCCCTGCGCAGGCAATGCGTGCCCCGGCGTCAGGAGTTCGATCGGCAGCCCTGGGAAGACGACGACCCCCTCCTGGAAGCGGCTCACACGCCCCGGCCACGTCTGATCCACCGGTACCGCGACCGGGCCCTCTTTCTTGCCACCGATACCTGCGCGATGTACTGCCGTCACTGCTTCCGGCGATACTTCACGGGAAAACAGCGGGGCCCCGCCACAGGGGAAGAGATCGCCCGGGCAGCGGCCTGGGCGGGCCAGACCCCCTCACTGAGGGAGCTGATTCTCTCGGGCGGAGACCCCCTCACCCTGAAGGACGAGGATCTGGAAGCGATGTTTCTGGCCTTTCGGGCTGCCCGGCCCGATCTGGTCTTCCGGGTAGCCACGCGCATCCCCGTGGTCCTTCCCGGGAGAATCACACCGGAACTTTCACGGCTCCTGCGCCAGCAGGCCCCGCTGGTGGTGGTTACCCAGTTCAACCACCCCCGGGAGCTATCCCCCCCCAGCACCCGGGCCCTGGAGGCCCTGGTGGACGCGGGCATCCCCCTCTTTAACCAGACCGTACTGCTTCGGGGGGTGAACGATCACCCCGATACGCTGGAGGAGCTCTTCCGGGGGCTCGTGGTGCGGCGGGTTACCCCCTATTATCTTTTTCAGGGTGACCTGGCCCCGGGGACGGCCCATCACCGGGTCCCCCTGGGTGAGGCCATGGAGATCTTCAGCACCCTGCGGCGGCGTCTCTCGGGGATCGCCCTGCCCACCTTTGCGGTGGACCTGCCCCAGGGCGGTGGAAAGATCCCCCTCTACCCCGAGAGCCTGAGCCGGAGGGAACCCGGCTGGTACCATCTGCAGAGCCTGGACGGCACCTGGTTCCGCTACCCCGACGAGGCCTTCGCCGAGGAGATCGACCCCGGAGCCGCCTCCAGACCGGAAAGCTCTGTCAAAATCAAATAATATATACTGAAACACAGTATATTTTCTTCCTCCGGGTTATACTTTCAGGTGAGGCCTGTCAAAAAGTACGCCAAGGCCCAGGAGGAACCTCATGACCACCTGGT
>NZ_KB891739.1 GCF_000373545.1 Alkalispirochaeta alkalica DSM 8900 | reverse complement strand
GCGATCGTTCTGCTCACTGCGGCGATGGTTACTGTGCCCAGGAGGAGTCCCGTTGCGGCTACACCGGCAAAGACCAGTTGAAGCCACCGCAGGGGGGCGATGATATCCTGCCAGTAGGAACCCACCAGGACGGAAAAGCCCGTATCGCCGATGGGCGCATAGCCCATAAGGCGCTCTGCTCCCCCATAGAGATACCGGCCTGTTCCCGATTCTCCCCGGGCAGCGGCTCCCAGTACACGGGCCATTGCTTCGTAGGAGTCGTTGGAACGGGCTTCCTCCATGGCGTTCCATCTCTCCTGGACCAGACTGTGATCTCTGTGTCCCACCACTGTCCCCTCATTACTGATAACGTAGGAGTACCCCCGTTCTCCAATGCCGACGGTGTTCACCAGGGTCTCGAAGATTCTTGTATCGCGTATACCGATCAGAACACCCCTGATCTCCCCCTCCCGTATCACCGGCACAGCAACGATCATGATCGGCTCACCCGTGGCGCGACTGATCAGGACCTCCGAGACGTTGCCCTGACCGCTTCGGGCAAGACGGTAGTACTCCCGGTCCGATACATCGGTGATCGCCCGGTCCAGGGTCCTCCTGTTCCTGCCTTCCAGGTCGACCAGGCCAAACGTATCGTACCCCAGGGCCTCTGCCTGCTCCTGAAGGCTCCCGGCGATATCTTCCCAGTCGCTCCCATCGGTGAGAATGGGCTGGTGGGACAACGCATCCAGAGAGGTGATCATGTCGCGGAAACGGTCATTCATGATCACCGCCGATGTCCGGGCCAGCTCCAGGAGGGATTCTTCGGTTTCCCGTGTCAGGGTCGACCTGACCTGGAGCAGGAGCGTGGCCGCTGTCAGGAGGAGAATGAGGGCAGTGGAGGCTCCAAAGACGGTAATCATCGTTGCTTGAAGCGTCTTGAAGCCGTGTCTGGTCCGGTTCGCTGGGAATGTCTTTCTATTCATGATGGTCCTTTCTCTATGGTATCGAATCTCTGAACGATTGAGGTGTGGTAGTTTCCTCTGATCTATGTGCAGTGTATTTTGGCGCGGTCCTGCCGGTGTTCCCCGGATTCTTCTTCGTGGCAGAGGGAGGATCCTGTAAAGAAGGGGAGCAACGCTCCCAGGGGCTGGGGTTTCGAGAAGAAATACCCCTGGAATCGGCAAAAGCCGATGGTCCGGAGCAGATGAAACTGCTCTTCGCTCTCGACGCCCTCGGCGACACCCTCGATATTGAGTCCCTCTCCAAGATCCCTGAAGGCCGAGAGAATCCTGGCTGTTCGCTCCGGAGCCTGGCGGTATCGCAGAAATGATCGGTCGATCTTCAGAATATCTACGGGAAGTTGATGGAGATACTGGAGAGAAGAAAAGCCTGCGCCGAAGTCATCGAGGGCGATCCTGTACCCTCTGACCTGGAGATCCTGGAGAAGAGCGCTGCAGGCCGAGAGGCGGTGTATCAGATGGCTCTCGGTCACTTCCAGAATTATCTCGCTACTGCTTCGTCCGCTCCAGAGGAGCGCCTCATCCAGCTGGTCCTGGAGGCGGCCCGACTCAAGCTGTACAGGAGAAATATTTATGTGGACAGGAGGTCGGATCTCGGAGGGGAGGAAGGATGTTTCTTCCAGAACACGGTGAATTATTTTTTCTCCCAGAGGGATAATGAGTCCCGAAGACTCCGCCAGGGGGATGAACTCGTCTGGTGACACCGGGCCAAGACCTGGAGGGCTCCAGCGAAGCAGGGCCTCCAGGGCAGTGATGTTCCCCTCCGAATCGTGGATCGGCTGATAGTGCATCGTAAAGGAGTCATCCTCCACGGACTCCGAGAGGAGGCGGGCAATGCGGACCTTCCTGAAAGCTTCCTCTCTCAGGGAGCGGCTGTAGAGCATGTGCGGATTCCCCTGTTCCCGTGCTGCGGCGTTAGCAGCAGCTGCTCCCCGAACAAGGTCAGCGGCATCGGTGAGATCTTCCCTGCCTTTCATGGCAATTCCCGCTGTGCACAGAAGCGTAAGGGGAGTCGCCCCTTCGGGTGATATCTCCCTCAGATCTTTCAGTACAGTCTCGGCCATGGCCGAGGGGTCACAGTCCCCGAAGCAGGCGACCACGAAGGTCTCCCCCGAAAACCGGTAGAGCTCTGTCCGGGGAGGGAGGGCTACCCCGATCCGGTGTGATGCCTGTTTCAGCACCTCGTCTCCCCGGCGATATCCAAAGAGTTCGTTTACCCTGCGCAGGTTGTCAATTGAGAGGAAGATAATCGCCTCCGGTGCGGTCTTTCCCGAAGGGTGCAGATACGTTCGGTCAAAGGCCGGCCGCCCGGGCAGGCCCGTGAGAGAGTCACGGTACACCTGTGCACTGGAGCAGATCGATCTTCTCCACAGCAGAAAGAGGAATCCTGCCAGGATCAAGGGAACAAGGGAGACCAGAGCCTCCGGGGCTACGACCATGACAGAACTCCTGACCTGCTCTTTCGGGGCGTGCTTTCCATCATCACAGATTCTGCATTGTGGTGACCTGGATCAGTTTCGCCGGATCGAGAAGAAATCGACCAGATGATCCAGCTCGAGACCCAGGCCGCGCAATTTTTCCGTGGCCGAAGAGAGACCATCCGTTTGCGATGATTGGGCCTCGCTCGTGGCGGCCACCTCTTCGGCGGCGGCGGCGTTCTGCTGGACCATGGTATCGAGCTGAACCATGGCCTCGCTCACCTGGCGGGCGCCGGT
>NZ_KB891738.1 GCF_000373545.1 Alkalispirochaeta alkalica DSM 8900 | reverse complement strand
CGGCTCCCCTCCCAAGGTCGTGCAATGCGGGGTACTCTGCCGGCCCCGCTCGGCCCGGATCACTCGGGTTCTATCGCCGGGGCCTCCTCATCAGGATCGCGGAGCACCCCCGCCTGGATTAGATCCTCCAGTTCCTGCGGGGTGATCTCTGCGTCCCCCAGGTCCTCGCCCTCCAGGGGCGTCCAGTCGGGCTCCACCGGGGACAGCAAGAGTTCGCTGTAGTACCGCTGCTGCTCCGGGGTCAGATCACGGATCAGCTTCCCCTCGGTCCCCTCGCTGTCGGCCCAGGCCTTTAGGGCCTGGCGGTAGTCGTCAAGGTGCACGGCTATTTTCCTGCTCATGGTCCGGACGGTCAGCGCCGTCCGTGCCGGGAGCTTCATCTCCTGGATCGCCTTGATGCCCTTCTCCGCTTCCAGGAGGGTCGCTATCGTCAGGGGTTTCGTCTGGGTCTTCGTCATGGGGTTCCTCGCTTTCAGTATTTTTTGCCACCGGCAAATTCCGGCAAGGTGTGGAGGTACTCGTAAATGTTCTTGAGTATTTCGGCCCGGGTCCCTTTTGTCGGCACAACAGAGAGGGGGACGTTAATCGGCAACGAAGCGAGCGCCGAAACGTGGTTGATATTCTCCAGTTTATCCTCTAAATAAGCCTCGTAAGCCCTTTTAGATTCAAACCCTCTTTCTTGATATTTCTCCAGTTCATTCTCCGAGCTTCTTTTCTCAACAAGCTTATCTATACGAGCATGAACTTCCTTTGCATATTCCGAGGCGGAATGCTCCGCAAACACGTTTACGATAATTCTGACAATATCCTTGTTAATATCATATTCAACATGTTCCACCTTGAGATATGCCTCTGACAGGTCTATTCCAGCGGAGTTTTTTTCTTTGCATATTTTTTTCACTATTCCCATCTGTTCCTCCTTTCTTTACCAAGCTACAGCTGCCTTGTGTGTGGCACGTGTTGAATCATTTGTTATTGTAATTACGATAGCTCTGTCAGCAGTAGACCGATGACCTCTTATGCTTATCGTTGTCTCATCAGTCCTGTACGCATATGCAACCGAAACAAGGGCTCTGCCGCCGATATTCGTTGAGTTCTCCCATGCGAGGACGAGCCCGTGCATAGTTGTCCAATCGCCCGTGTTGGGGATGAGCCACGCCAACCTAGACCACCACCACGATCGAGGATGATCAGCTTCGTGCCAAGTGTAATATTCGGTGCGATGTGCGCGTGTCCGCAGGGGCCCATCAATTCTGGTATCCCCGCCGACGTGGAGTGTTGCTTCGGGGGAGCTTCCCGCCTTAATACCGACCTTCCCCTCTCGCGCGATAAGCGTCCGGTCATTCACCTGGCAATCAACTATTAAGGCCAGCCCCGGGGCAGCAATCCAGGCCCCGGCCCCGACTGCGTCATAATTTTTGATGTAGAGCCCGAATCTATTACTGGCGTTTACCCGGGCTTGGAAAACATGAGAGTCCGAGTATGTGGTCCCCCCTGCAACAACCCTCCCCGTAGTAGTAACCGTCCCCGCCGACACCACGGTCTTGTCGCTCCCGCGCTCCACGGTCACGTCAGCCGTGTTGATCTGGACGTCCACGTTGCGGATCTCCAGGTCGTTGTTGGCGAAGAAAAGCCCCTTCGTCCCGTCCGTCGAGGCGAAGGTGAACCGGCGATTGGTGAGGTCCAGATTGAAATACTCCGGCACCACCGGGGCCTCCAGCTTCCCAGCGGTGATTGTGCCGAGGTTTGCCGATATGGCGGCCAGACTATTCACCGAGATATGCGTAGCGTTAATCTCACCCGCCTTGATATTCTCCGCTACGATTTGCCCAGCTCCCACCTCGACCAGCGATATATCCTTGACGAAAAGGGAACGGCTAACCCCGGAATTACTCCAGTTCAGAAACCGAAGGCCCGCCCACTCCACGTCCTCTGTCGCCTGGATGTAGGGGGAGCCTAGGCCAATCCCCGAATGATCCGGACAGTCATCAACGTTGCGATCCGCCCCGATGATGTACACCGTATACGCTCGCCAGGAGGAGGAGACATCTGCCGATGAATAGAAATAGGCATTGGTCGACTGCGACTGCTCAACCCGATTCGTCCCATACCGTCTCCAAGGCCCGCCGGAGCGATTCGATTCTGTCCCATGGGAAGGACCGGAAGTCCGGAAAACCCCGCAGTACCATCGTCCGGCAGCGGGACTTTTCTTGACCTTGAACTGCAAGCGATAGATCTTGTTGTGATCCAGGAGGAACGCCTGCGAGGTGTAGGCATGATTTCCGTCGGCGGTAAACCGGATGGCGTTCTCTCCGGCGTCGTAGGCCAGTCTGGAAGAGGATCCAGAGCCGTCCTCACGGAAGTTACCCCACCCCCTGAGGTGCTTTGTTCTGCTCACAGGGTTGATGTAGTCCCGAGCGATCACCGAGAGCTTTTCAGACAAGACAGCCCCCGCTGCAATCTTCTGGGCCGTTACCGCCAGGGCGTCCAGCTTCTCTGTAGTGACAGCCCCGGCTGCAATCTTGGCAGCCTCGACGGCTCCTGCTGCAATTTTTGTGGCAATAACAGCCCCGGCGGCGATCTTCTCCGCCTCCACCGCTCCGGCCACCAGTTTCGGTGTTGTGACCGCATTATCGGCTATGCGCGTCTCTGTTACCGCCCCGGCTGCTATCTTTGCCTCAGTAGCTGCCTCATTCGCGAGTTTTGCCGAGGAGACCGCATCATTTGCAATTTTCTCCGTGCTAACCGCTGATTCCGCAATCTTTCCCGAGGTGACAGCGTTATCCGCAAGCTTCTCACCGCTGATGGCCTGTTCGGCCAAGTCGCCACCTTCCATCGGCCTGGTCTGCGCCGATTCCACGACAGACCAGGGGCTCGCGTCACCCTGCTCAAGCGACACCCGGCGCACCCGGTAGTAGATCGTCCGGGGGGCGGGAGCGGCGGAGGTGCCCGCGTGGGGGATGCTGGTGTGAATGTAGATCGGCCCGTCGTA
>NZ_KB891737.1 GCF_000373545.1 Alkalispirochaeta alkalica DSM 8900 | reverse complement strand
ATTTCTCGAAGGGGGAAAGAATTGCGCTGCAGGCAGCGACAAAGACGAGGGAACAGAGCGCGTAGACTCTTATCTTCTTGTACCAGGTGGTCATGGGGTTCCTCCTGGGGGGCCCATGTCGGGGTATCCCTTACTATCAAGTATAGGTTCTCCCCGCCGGGCATGCTATGGCCCAGGAAAAAAACTGGCGTGGTGGCTATGGAATTTTTGCACGGAGCGGGAAAAATTTCCTATACTGAACCATCTATCTTATCGGGGGGGTGACAGGTGCGGGTCCGTAGTGCTGATCCCCCTTCGGGGGGCGCTTTTCGTTTAAGAAAACCATTCCCGAGAAGGGTCCCGAGGTTTCCCGAATCTCACAGGGCTCTCCGGCCATGAGAATTCTTGTGGCGGGAGGGGCAGGGTTTATCGGTTCGCATCTCTGTGAGGGGCTTCTGGGGCTGGGTCACGACGTGATCTGTGCGGACAATTTTTCAACGGGGTTTCGTCATAACCTGGATCATCTTCGGGAAAGGACCGCCCTCGTTCTGGTGGAACAGGACCTGACGGATTCCGGGGGATCGCTGCCCCGGGCCGAGGCGGTCATGAACCTGGCCTGCCCCGCCTCGCCCGTGCAGTACCAGCGGGACCCCCTGGGGACCCTTCGGGCGAATCTTCTGGGAACGATGAACCTTCTGGAGTGTGCGGGGCGCTGGAAGGCGTCCTTCTTCCAGGCCTCCACGAGCGAGGTCTACGGAGACCCCGATGTCCACCCCCAGAACGAGCTCTACTGGGGCCGGGTGAACCCCCTGGGCAGCCGGGCCTGTTACAACGAGGGAAAGCGCTGCGCCGAGACCCTCTGCATCAACTACCACCGTCACCGGGGGCAGTCCCTGGCCATGGCCCGGATCTTCAACACCTACGGTCCGCAGATGGCTCCCGACGACGGCCGGGTTGTCTCATCCTTTATTGTGCGCGCCCTGCGGAATGAACCCATCGAGCTTTTTGGCGGCGGCACCCAGACCCGGTCTTTCTGCTACATCGACGATATGATCGAGGGGATTCTGGCTTGCGCCCTGGGGGGCGGGCCCTTTCCGGGGCCGGTGAACCTGGGAAACCCCCAGGAGATATCTATCCGGGCCCTGGCCGAAGCGATCATTGACCTTACCAACAGCCGGTCCCGCCTGGTCACGCAACCCTCGCCCGAGGACGACCCGGGGCGACGCTGTCCCGATATTTCCCTGGCACGGCACCTCTACGGGTGGGAGCCCCGCACCGATCTTGCCCGGGGTCTCCTGCAGACGATCTCCTGGTTCGATGGGGTCCTCTCCCGGTAGGCTCCGCCCGCCGGGGGAGGTCTAGGCAGGCCGGAGGCCTGCCCGATCCGGGGTTAGCTGTCCCAGCTCCAAGTCTCAAAGTCTTCCCCATCGAGGATGTGGGGGACTCCTTCAGAGAGTGTGAAGGGGGCCGAGAGAGCTGCATTATGCTGCATTGGCGTCTCCCCCCGATTATCCCACCTGGTGAGGAGTATCCGCCATTGCTTGTCCGGGGCAAGGCCCGTCAGGGCTTCCGGCACAAACTGGGGTCGGGTACCCGTCTTCTCCACGTTCGTCACGCCGTCTTTCAGGCGGAGCTGGACGCCTTCGTACCAGGTATCGAAATCGTCCTGATTACCTTCCCATGTACCCCCAAGCCAGGCCTCGTGGGTCCCTTCGGTGTAGCTATCGGCATCGACAAGATCGTAGTAGACCGTATCTGTGGTGTTAAGGATCTCCTCGAGTGTCTCGGAGAATATCACCAGATTCGCGGCCCACTGGCCCTGCAGAAGGACGTCCCTGCCGGGCATGGTGAAGGTTGGAAGAGTACTCTCGCCATCCCACTCGATGAGATCCATGGGGCTGTCCGTTCCAACTTCCTGCCATCCCAGAAAGGAGCTGCTGCCCGGGAATGGGATCTGGGCGGGAATGGTCACAGAATCACCCTGGCTATGGAACCGGGGCGGGTCCATGTAGAGGTGCATTCCCCAGTCCTCATCGACGAGCCCGGGGTCGTAGGAGACGATGTAGGTCTGGTCGGGCCCTGCAAAGCCCCGGATCACTCGGACTCGGGAAGGGGAAGGGAGGGGTTGGTTCAGGGGAGGATCTGTTGTGACGCCAGGTTCAGTAGTGAACAGAGCTGCTGCAGCATGTCCATCGCCGGTGGAGGCGAGGTTGGAGCGCCAAAACCAGCTGTTGTTCTCAATTCCCGCATAAGTGCGAAGATCCGGATTCTGGAAGATCTTTGCATCAAGAATATTCAGCTCGTTTGCCGAAGGAAGGAACCAGTCGCTAAAACCTCCTCCCGCGTAGTTTTGGGCTGCCAGGGCTGCGTACTCTCCCTCGTCTCCCTGGGCTGTAATGACCGCAGCGGTATTGTGCCGTCCCAGCCCCGCTAACCCTCCGATTTCTCCCATATACTCGAGGTTTTCGAGGGCTCCTGCCTCGATGCCACTCCTGATCCAGGGGAGTGGGGGGATCTCTTCCAGAGAGATTTCCAGATAGCGCCACCCAACCAGGGTGCTGGTGCGGGTGGATTCGTACATGGGGTCGTCCTCGTCATCGGTGTCAAAAAAGACGAGCCCTCCGGCGGGGCCAACCTTCCCGATCGCACCGTCACCCTCGGTCCAGTTGGCAGTGAGGGTGATATCGCTGGTAATCTCCAGGGTATCCCCGGGTTGGTACTCATCGTCGCCCTCACGCCAGTGCAGGAAACGCTGGGTGATTCCCGAGTCTTCGTGGCCTCCTGTCAGGCCGGGGCCGCGCAGGGTCTGGGGGTGCAGTATCTCGTGGGGGTCGGCGCCGGCCATCAGGTACACCGGACCCGGGGGAGGGCCGCTGGAGCCATCGCCTCCCAGGTAGGTCACGGTGAAGACCCCGCCAGCCTCGAAGGAAGGAGCGTCTGCTCCCGGGGACTCGCCGTAGGTGTTGTAGGCGACGACGCGGTAGTCCCAGGAGGAATCGGGCGGGACCCGGTCGGTGAAGAGCGAGCTGTT
>NZ_KB891736.1:24791-184600 GCF_000373545.1 Alkalispirochaeta alkalica DSM 8900 | reverse complement strand
TCGGCGTTTTGTGCGAGTTGCTCTCCCGTGGCGTTCAGAACCTGGATGCGTTCCACCACGGTTCCCACGATCCGGTTCAGCCCCTCCACGGCCGAGGAGATATCCCGACCCATCTCGCCGATCTCGTCGTGGCCCCGGACGGTCACGCGGGCCGTGAGGTCCCCCGTGGCGAGTTTCCTGGCGATATCCCGGGTGAGGCGCACCCGGTTGACCACGTGGCGCGAGAGGCCGATCGCCAGGACCAGGGCCAGGATGAGGCTCACCGCCGTGGCCCCCAGGAGGAGCTGCATCCCCCGGGCGGCGTTGGCGTTCATCACCGCCACCGTCTCAAGAACCTCCCGGTCGATCACGGTCTGGGCCCGCTCGGCGGCGCTCTCGTACTGCTGCTGATTGCGGATGAAGCCCTGTCGGAGGGTTACGTTATCCCGGCCTGCCGTTTCAAAGAAATGAACCCGATTCTCCACCATCGTTCGCATGGACAGGGAGTAGGTCTGGAGCTGACGCAGGGCGAACTCGGCGTCCTCCGACGAGGCGGGAAGAAACTCCTGTCCCTCCACAACTCCTCCCTCGATAACCGCCTCCAGATAGTCGTTGGCAAGGGCAGAGAGAGCCCGAACCCGTTCGAGGGATTGGGAATTCTCAAAACCGGCGATCACGTTCTCGAGCAGGAGCTGGGCCTGAATGACAGCCAGACGGGATTGCATGATGGCGTAGAGATGGGGGGTAGCCTGATCGGTAATCTGTCGGGCATCCTGGTGAAGCCGGGCGATCCGCAGGGCTCCCGTGCCACCCGCTCCCAGGATGATCAGGGAGAGCGAACCAAAGGCGAGGAGCATCTTGGCCCGCAACCGGAGGTGAAATGTCGGGAACGATCTTGCCTCTCTTCTTTCCGATCTCCTCTTTTTTCCCGATCTTTTGATTCCTGGCGAGTTTTTTTCACCGTCTTGTCTGCGTGCTTTTCTTCCCATAAGATAATTATAACCTCAAAGATACTCTATAACGCTCTGAATTTTCCGATTCGTTCAGAAATTTCCGGCTCAGCATGATGACTCAATCTGTAAAATGAGGATCGAAGCCCAGAAGACCACGTAAGCACCCCCACAATCGTCCTAAATCGTCGGGGAGGCCCCCTCCGGGGGGCTACAGAGCCACCAGAGGCGAGTCCTCGGGGAGTTCCTGCTTCTCGTAGCGCCTGCGGTACTCCGAGGGGGTCATGGCACAATAGCGTTTGAAGAGGGCGTTAAAGCTCGATTTCGAGCGAAACCCCGAGGCGAAGGCCACGTCAATCAGATTTATCCGCTCTGCCGATCGATCGCGGAGAAGCTTCTGGGCCCGCTCAAGACGATAGGAGTTGATGAACTCCGAGAAGTTCTGTTGCAGGACCTGGTTCAGGGCCTGGGAGAGGGCGTGGCGACTCAGACCGAGCTCCCGGGCAAGCGAATCCAGGGTAAGATCTGCGTCGAGATATCGCTCCCGAGTCTCCACGTGGTGACGCGTTCGAGCCAGAATTCTCACCGCCTCGACAAGACTCAGGGAAGAACGAGTGTAGCGGCTCATGTTCCGATCATCCGGGCCCGGGGACTCCTGCGTTTCAACTGGTTTTCCGGTCATGCCCCCGGGTATTCCCCTGACGGATAACATATCCCTGCACCGGGAAGATCGGGGAAGGAGCTCGTCAATACCGATATCGAGTCCCTTGTATCCCGTATAATGAAGGAGCAGGAACATGTAGACGGCGGTGATGCGGTGAAACGGAAACTGCTCTGAGGGTGCGGTAACGATCAGTATCTGCCGGGGCAGGTGAAAAAAGGCGTAGCCCAGGGTTAGCGCCAGAAAAACCGCCGTCGTTACCCGAGCCGCCGTAACAACCGTGATAATCCAGGCTTGACGCCGTTCCTCAAGAAAGGGGTTGCCAATTCTCTTGATGGACGCTTCGAATAACTCCGTGTTCATCCGCCCCACATAACAAAAGAAATGCGCTACCTGCGCCAGCACGGGCCCGGCAGAGAAGACGTAGCCCAATCCCCCGTCTTCTCTGCCGGGGATGAGATCGGGGAGAAAGGAGAGAATCAGGGGTGTCAAAACGACAAAGTGTAGCAGAAAGGGCACGCTGTGTGGCAGGAGAGTTCGCCAGCCCCGCAGCCGTTCCGGGGTCAGCACGGACCGAACATAGAACAACAGGGCCGGCCCGTAGATCCAGCGGACCGAGAGCCAGGTCATGAAAAGGAGAGGCTTCTCCGACGGGTTATATAACTCCCGGTACAAGAGCCGGGCCAGGGCGATCCCGAAACAGAGGAAAATCACCGATAACCACGTTCCTGCATGACGATATTCCCGGGCAAACGGTCGGGCCTTCCAGGCGAGCAGGGCAAAGAGAAAACTATTTACTACGCCGATGGTCGCAACAAGGAATACAAACGATGACACACCTCCACCCCTCTGTGAGCCTGTCACAGCCTTTCGCACTGGCCCGGTTCACCCGGCACCGAAGCCTCAAGGCTTTGCAGGAGAAATTATTTGCATTGCATTTACCGGGTTTACATCCGCCTGACACCACGCATCAGACTGTTCGGAGCTCCTGGACGAGCCCCGGTAGGATACACTGGTGTTTCGCAAAACACAACATTTTTTTCGTAATATGGAAGACAATTTTTCTGAAAAACCGTCCTGGCCTTCCATCGCGTCGATCTGTCCCGCGCCACCGCGTGAATACAGGTACCCCGGAAGCAGGAATGGCTACCCCAGTCTCAAGATACTCCCACCCTTCCCGGATCGCACCGCACCCAAGGTGGTCAGAATCGGAACTCCTCAAACCCGAAATAGCGGTTCTCCACGAGCAGATCGTTCAGCTGTCGTCGTTGCGTATCTCCGAGTTCTTCCCGTCGTGAGTGTATCTTCTGGAGGTCGCCCCTGATTTGGTCGAGCCTTCCCAGCAGGTCTCCCAAGCTCCCGGTCTGATTTATCCGATGCGCATGATGAAATCCGCTGTTCACATTACCTATTAGCCTGTTCATGCTCGGCCGGCCCGCAAGGCATCCAGCAAGGCCTCCCGCGAGAACCAGAACACAACAGAGGCGGACGCTGACAGCGGCAATCCGTCTAGGGACACTCTTCAGTTTTTTCAACTTCTCCTCCTGATTTTTTTTACCTTCCCCGCCTCTTCCGCGCTATCCTGCGGCAGCATTCTCAATTTTCGAACTACCGGGCTGCCAGAGCAACCATCCTCGGGCGCTCTCNTCGTCCTTGCTGTGGAGACGGGCGTGAGTATCGGTGCATACCGTGGCCAGCATTGCCAGGAGGAGATCATGACTCGAATCATCGGGATCGGTCAGAAAGGCTATACGAAGAGGCCCNGCGATCCGGGCGATATCGCTGTGTTGCTCCTTATAACGGTATACGGCCCGGTAGTTCTCAAACAGGGGAGAAGTGTTTCGGGCCCTGCGGAGGTCCACCAGGATCCGGTGCGAACCGAACCTCTCTACCCCCTGTANCACATGCTCACCGAGCAACAGCCCTGTCTTGTGCGTAATGATACCCTTCACCAGGATCGTCAGNATCCCACTCTGCTCCTGATACGCAAAATCNACCTCAATCATACCCGACATCTCCTCCAGCACGTTGGAACAGCGCAACCCCGCAGATTTTTACCATCGGCCCGGCTCACGCNGAAGTCCCTTTCCGATCAACCCGATTCTCCACCATCGCTACAGTCCGGACATCATTTCCGTTTTATATATTCTGGCGAAGCTTGAAAAAGGAGACCGATNCGCGCAGNCTCCGAGCCTGTTCCAGAAGCGCATCGGCCGTTGCCGCCAGGCCATCCACCTGAGCAGACTGCTCTTCGGCCGTGGCGGCCATCTCTTCCGAGGAAGATGCCGTCTGCTGAATCACCTGATCGAGCTCTCCCACGGCAGCGTTAACCTGACGGGCCCCGGAGGTCATTTCCCGGCTCGAGGCTGCGATCTCCCGAACCAGCTCGGCGGTTCGCCGGATATCGGGAACCATCTCCTCCAGTTTCAGACCCGCCCCCTCGGCGATTTCCATCGATCGGTTGCTCAAACCGCTGATCTCCCTGGCCGCCGAGGCGGAGTTCTCGGCAAGCTTTCGTACCTGGACCGCGACGACGGCAAAGCCCTTGCCGTGTTCTCCTGCCCGGGCCGCCTCGATCGCTGCNTTCAGCGAGAGCATATTCGTCTCCCGGGCAATATCCTCGATAACGGTGATTCGGGAGGCGATCTCTCTCATGGCTTCCACCGTCTCCCGAACGGCCAGGCCACTCTCCTCGGCCCGTTCAGCCGAGGCCAGCGCCATTTTCTCGGTGGTGGTGGCNTTATCGCTACTCTGCTGAANACTGGCGGCCATTTCTTCCATCGAGGCCGAGACTTCCTCTACCGACGCTGCCTGCTGGGTGGATCCCTGGGAAAGCCCCTGGGCCATCCCGGAAATCAGGGCCGACCCCCTGGCCATTTCCCTGCCTGCGTTATTCACGTTCTGGCTGGTATCGGTCAGGTGCGTGGCACCACGAGTTATGCTCCCGATCACGGACTCGATGTTATCCTGGATCTTCTCGAAGGCCCGCGCCAGGGATCCCAGCTCATCGCGACGCCTCAGGAAAGACTGCTCGTACTCACTGGTCAAATCANGGGTCAGATCTCCGGCAGCGTATTCCTCGGCCTGCTCTGCACACTCCCGGAGGATTCCCACAAAGCGCCGGGTGTATACCATAATCACCACCAGGATTCCCAGGGCGGCACAGGCTATGGAGAACACCACAATCCTCACCAGCCGAACCACGGGGGCATTTAAATCGGTATGGGGCAGAAGATACGCCACAGACCAATTGGGTGACCCCGGGACCGGACGATAGACCGCCCGGAAACGCCGCCCGTCCGGGATGGTGTGGTCGCCGTGGCCACTTCGTCCGGCCAGCATATCCTCTGCTATACTTTCCAGACCGGTGTACCCCGAAGCGTTGGCAACATTAAGGTTCATCCGTATCTCGGGCCGCGTATCGCCGATCACCAGCCCCGTGCCGTCGACCACCGAGCCCATTCCTTCGAGGCCAAACCGCATCTCGCCGGCCAGTTCGCTCAACCCCGCCAGCGTTACCGAGGCTGCCACGATTCCCACAGGGTCGCCGGAATCGTCCCGCACCTCGTGCGCCACCGCAGCAACCGCATTTCCCGTGGCAACACTTATCACCCCATTGGAAATCGCCCAGGACTGCCCTTCCTGGTAGATCGCCTGCACGTAGTCGCGGTGCATGAGGTTCCCCGTCAGGCCATCGCTGGTGATGAAATTACCCTGGAGATCGATAAAATAGATATTCTCGTGGTCCCGGTGTATGCGGTTATGGCGACTCTGCAGATCCCGGGAGATTTCATCGAAATTCCCGCCGCTGATGATCACCCTCTCGCTCATGGTCCGGACGATATCGAGATGCCCGGCGAGCCATCGGCCCACCTCGGCGGTGCGGGCCTCCACGATCTGATCGGCCATCTCGCTCACCGTCGCCCGCTGAACCCGANCCACCTGCCAGACCATGAAGGCCGATACCAGAAGAAGCAGGCCGATCGATACCCCACCGAAAAGCNCCAGNAAGAGCCCCTGAAGCGATCTGAATCCACTGGTCCCCCGCCGACCCTCGTGCATTGNCATTCTCTCTGCCTCCCCGAACNTTTTTTCGGGATACTTTGACAGAGAAGGCCGGTTCTGTAGTCCTGATTCATCGGCCAGGACCGGGCCCGGGGAAGAACGCCCCTCCCGGGGATTCGGAAATTCCTGGATCAGGTCTTGGCGTTTCTCAGATATTCCAGATAGCCTGCCCCGGCGTGATAGGAGGAACGAACCAGGGGTCCCGCATCGCAGAAGCTGAACCCCTTTTCCAGAGCCCGTTCTCGCAGGCGGGCAAACTCCCCGGGAGTCCAGTAACGCTGGACCGGTAGATGCCGACGCGTGGGCTGGAGATACTGCCCCAGGTTCAGAATTGTCACGCCCTGGTCCAGCAGATCATCCATGGCGACCAGAACCTCGTCTTCGGTCTCTCCCAGCCCCAGCATAAGGCTCGACTTCAGGGCCTGGCCGGGTGCTATATCCCGGGCAGCGGCCAGGAGCCCCAGCGAGCGGTCATAGTCGCTGCGGGAGCGAACCTGCCTCGAGAGACGCCGCACCGTCTCCAGGTTATGCCCCATCACTTCGGGTTCTGATTCCAGGACCAGCCCCAGCGCCTCGCGGTCTCCCTGGAAATCTCCCGTGAGAAGCTCCACGGCGCATCCGGGGGCAGCCCCGCGAATCGCCCGCACCGTCTCGGCCACCACCGAGGCTCCCCCGTCGGCCAGATCATCACGATTGACCATGGTTATAACCGCGTGGACCAACCCCATCTTTGCCACCGACTCGGCGACTCGTTGGGGTTCCCCCCAGTCCGGCGCGAGGGGAACACCCGTTTTCACCGCACAGAACCGGCAGCGACGAGTGCAAATCTCACCCAGAACCATGAAGGTTGCCGTTTTGTGTTTTCCCCAGCACTCGTGAATATTGGGGCATCGGGCTTCCTCACACACCGTGGTAAGCCGCTCCTCCCGCATTAACCGCTTGAGATAGCGGAAGTTTTCTGTCGTATTCAGCTGGATTTTAAGCCAGTCCGGTTTTCGCTCAAAGGAATCGTTCATATCCGAAGGATACTCATTTCTTGCTCCCCGTGGGAAGAAATAAAACCCGCCACGAACCGGGCAGAGCCGATCGTGTTGCTCATCAAGATCGCAGGTCATCAAGATCACAGATCATCAAGATTGCGGCTCATCAAGAGTATTGACAGTCCTGTAACACGAAAACTACTGTACCGTCATGAAAATACGATACAACGCGCCGGTAACGCTCTCCTTTGCCCTCTGCGCTTCGCTTGTTCTCCTGCTTAACCAGACGGTCTTTCCCGGCCTGACCCAATCCTTTTTTCTGGTACGGGCCCGGATGGACCCGGGAAGCGTCCTGGATTACCTGCGCCTCTTCACCCACGTCATCGGTCACACCAACTGGGGGCACCTCATGGGTAATTTCTCCTTCATCCTCCTCCTCGGGCCGATCCTGGAAGAAAAGTACGGCTCCACCAGTCTCTTCATCATGATGACCATCACCGCCGTTGTCACGGGGCTGCTGAATGTTCTCTTTCTTCCCACAGCGCTGCTTGGGGCGAGCGGCATCGTCTTCATGATGATTCTCCTGATCTCCTTCACCAACATTCGGCAGGGAGAGATCCCCCTGACCTTCATCCTGATCGTGGTGCTCTTCCTCACGCAGGAGATCGCCAATTCACTCCGGCAGGATACGGTTTCGCAGTTTGCCCATATCGCGGGGGGCGTTATCGGAAGCCTCTTCGGCTTTCTCCAGTCCCACCGCCGGCGAGGCCGGTAAGAACAGGAGACATCGTGGACAGCCATCTTATAGATCGAATCAACCAGCTTCAGGCCCGCCTCCGCGAGGTAGAACTCCTCGTGGCCGACCCCGATCTCCACCGCGATCAAAAGCGGGCTGTCGAGATTATGAGGGAACACGCCCGCCTCTCGGGAATCAGCGAGGCCTGGGACCGTCTCCAGGAGGCCTCCCGGGAGATAGCCGAGAACGAACTCCTGGTCCAGGAGGAACAGGATCAGGAGATGAAGAATCTCGCCGAAGAAGAGCTGATATCCCTTCGAAAACAGGCCGAAAATACCGAACGGGAACTCAAGGTTCTCCTGCTTCCACCCGATCCGCTGGACGAAAAAAACACGATCCTCGAGATTCGTGCAGGCACGGGCGGTGACGAGGCATCGCTCTTCGCTTCGGACCTCTACCGTATGTACGCTCGCTACGCCGAGGACCGGGGATGGAAGATCGAGATCCTCGAGACGAACGCCACCGAGGTGGGGGGCTTCAAGGAGATTATCTTCTCCGTGGCGGGTTCCCAAGTCTACAGCCACCTGAAATACGAGAGCGGAGTCCACCGGGTTCAGCGGATTCCCTCCACCGAGTCGGGTGGGCGCATTCATACCTCGGCCGTTACCGTGGCAGTACTCCCCGAGGCCGAAGAGACGGACATTCAGATACGCCAGGAGGATCTGAAGATCGACGTCTACCGCTCATCCGGCCCGGGAGGACAGAGCGTGAACACCACCGATTCGGCTGTGCGCATCACCCATATCCCTACCGGTCTGGTAGTAATCTGTCAGGACGAAAAGAGCCAGCTTAAGAACAAGGCCAAGGCTCTGCGCGTCCTCAAGGCCCGCCTCTTCGAACAGGAAGAGGCAAAACGCCGCGACGAGATGGCCCAGAACCGACGAAGCCAGATCGGAAGCGGTGACCGAAGCGAACGGATCCGCACCTACAACTTTCCCCAGAACAGGTTAAGCGATCACAGAATTAATCTCACCTTGTATAAACTTGATCACATTATCGAGGGAGACCTCTCGGAGGTGGTGGAAGCGCTGCGGCTGCACACCATGGAAGAGGAGCTCTCGTCCTGACACTTCGGGACCTCGTCGCAGAGAGCGTGAAGAAACTCCAGGGCACGAGCGAGTCCCCCTGGCTCGACGCGCTCCTTCTGCTGGAACACGCCACGGGGCAGAGCCGGGCAGCGCTGCTGGCGGAGCTGGGCCAGCCCCTGGAGGCGGTCATCGCCCCACCGCAGATCGATATATTCAGAAATTTGGCAGAAGCCCGTTCCTCCGGTACGCCTATAGCGTATATTATCGGAAGGAAAGAGTTCCGGGGGATGTCCTTTTCCGTGGGCCCCGGGGTGCTCGTTCCCCGTCCCGAGACGGAGCTTCTTGTGGACGAGACGCTGAAGGCGATCATGGAGAGGTCCGGGCCCGTCCGGTACCACGATTGCTGTACCGGTTCAGGCTGCGTGGCCATCGCGGTGACGGCAGAATGTGCCGCCCGGGGCCTCAGGCTGGTCCCCAGCTTCTCCGATATTGAAAGCGACGCCCTGGAGTGGGCTCGCCGGAACGCCCGGGATATTCTGGGAGATGCCGGGGCGATCAGCTCCTGGATCGGTTCCTGGCTCGAGGGTCTGGCCCCGCCGGTGGATATCGTCACGGCAAACCCGCCCTATCTGACCNGGGAGGAGACCGAAGCTGTTCTCTCCCGGGGCTGGGGAGAACCCTCCCGGGCGCTGGAAGCAGGGGAAGACGGCCTTCGGGCGTACCGCGAGCTGATCCCCCAGGCAGCAGAAAAGATCTCCCCCCGAGGGGAGCTTCTTCTGGAATGCGGCTCGGGCCAGGGCGAGGCGATCCGCGAAATATGCGAGGGCTGCGGCTTTGCCGACGTAGTGATTACAGCAGATTATGCCGGCCACGATCGGGTCATCCGGGCCCGGCGGNAAGCCTAGACGAACGAGGCCCAGAGGAAGCGGGGAAGAAGCGAGACGATGATCACCACGATTGAGGAACTGCAGACGATTACATCCTCCTACCGNGCCCCGGAACAGGAGCGAATCCTGGAAGCAGCACAGCTCGCTGCAAANCTCCACGAGGGCCAATTGCGGGATTCGGGAGAGCCCTACTTCGTGCACCCTCTTCAGGTGGCAGAGATCCTCATCTTCCTGAACATGGACGCCGCCACCATCGTGGCAGCGCTACTCCACGACGTTCTGGAAGATACCCACATGACCCGCAACGAGCTCAGACGGATCTTTGGGCGCGAGGTGGAGAGCCTTGTTCAGGGCGTCACCAAAATTGCCATGGTGAACGCCCAGAACCGGAACGTCCAGGCATCGGAGACGATCCGCAAGATGCTCCTGGCCATGGTCAAGGATGTGCGGGTAATCCTCATCAAACTGGCCGACAAGCTCCACAATATGCGAACCCTGGGGTATAAACAGGGTCCCCGTCAGCGGGAGATCGCCCAGGAAACGCTGGACATCTACGCCCCTCTCTCGGAACGGCTGGGGATCAGCTGGATGAAAGACGAGCTCGAAGATCTCTCGCTGAAGCACCTTCATCCCGAAATCTATCAGTCGATCAAGACCTGGGTCTCGGACAAGCGGAACAACCGGACGGCTTACCTGGAGCGGGTGAAAACGGCCGTCCTGAAGGCGGCCCGGGAAGAAAACCTGACCATCACCGTGGAGACCCGGGCAAAGCACTTTTACAGCATCTACCAGAAGATGAAACGCTTCGGGAAGGACATCGACGAGATCTACGACCTCCTGGGCATCCGGATACTCTGCGATAACACCACCCATTGCTACCAGATTTTGGGGATGGTCCACCGGCTCTGGCCACCCATCGCCCGACGGTTCAAGGACTACATCGCCATGCCCAAGGCCAACCAGTATCAGAGCCTTCACACGGCCGTTCTGGGATTCCAGGGACGGGTCATCGAGTTCCAGATCCGTACCCACGAGATGCACCGCACCGCTGAGTACGGGATCGCCGCTCACTGGGTCTATAAGGAAGGGTCCGGGCGAAACCAGAATCGCCCCGTGGAGCTGGAGATCATGAATCGCGTAAAAAATCTGCGCGACTCCCGGATCACCTCGAACGAGTTTCTGGAGGAGATCAAGCGCGAGATTCTCCGTGATTCGATCTACGTCTTTACCCCCAAGGGCGATGCGATCCAGCTCCCCAAGGGATCAACAGCGATCGATTTTGCCTACCATATNCACACCGAGGTGGGACACCACGTGTCGGGAGCCAAGGCTGATGGCTCGATCATTCCCCTGAGGCAACCACTACAGAACACTCAGGTGATCGAGATCATCACAAATCCCCATGCCCACCCGCACCTGAACTGGCTTCGCTACGCCCGGACCTCCCGGGCCCGCAGCAAGATACGGGCCTGGCTCAACAAGCACGACGAGCANCTGATCATCAACCAGAGCATCGTGGCCCGCAAGGTTTCCCATCCTCAGGAGGGGGCCTCCCAGGGACAGAAGGGAAAACAGGAGCGGCCCCGGGGAGAACAGAGAAAACTTTCGCCCGAGACATCGCAAATTCTCGACCAGCACAAGGTAGAGATCAGGGTGGGGAAAGAGAAAAACCTGCTCATCCATTTTGCCCAGTGTTGCGCCCCCCGAACCGGCGACGATATCGTGGGGTATGTCTCCCGGGGTCGGGGAATCATTATTCACAAGCGAAGCTGCCGGAGTCTCCAGAGCATTCCCGACGTGGACGAGCGGCTTATCGAGGTTGAATGGGAGACGGTATCTCCCAAGGTGACCCACCAGTTTCGGGTGATCGCCCGGAAGACCAATGACCTCTTCAGCGAAATCGAAGGGGCAGTGCGCAAGGTTCACGGCCATCTTATCCAGGGGAAGATAGACGAGGAACCCTCGGGGAATCTGGAGGCGATTTTCACCCTGGAGGTTGAACGCCGCCAGGACCTNAAGAAGGTTATCAAGTGTATTCGCGCCATTCCCGCCGTGATGAGCCTCAAGGATCTGTCCGGGGATTAGCCCCCCGCGAGGCAGGGGCCCACCGGGCGCAGCTTCAACCGATGGTCACCGCAGGCCATCGATGCACCCGCCCCCACATCCATATCCGCACCCGCAGAAATCTCTTGCCCGGCCTGCCTCCAGGGCCTATCTTTTCACCATGGCAACGATCACATTCAAGGGAACACCCACAAGAACCTCGGGAACCCTGCCCGCCCCGGGCACGGAAGCTCCGGATTTCCGTCTCACCGACGAGAAGCTCCAGGACAAGGGCCTGGGCGATTTCGCCGGGAAAAAGAAAATACTGAACATCGTCCCCAGCCTGGATACCGGCGTCTGCGCGGCCAGCGCGAGGAAGTTCGACAAGGAGATGGCAAAGCGGCCCCAGGCGGTCTGCCTCACCATCAGCAGGGACCTGCCCTTCGCGGCAACCCGATTCTGCAAAACCGAGGGGGTCTCGAACGTGGTGACCCTGAGTGACCTTCGCGATAGATCCTTCGGCAGGGATTACGGTTGTGAGATTCTGGAGGGCCCCTTCGCCGGGCTTCTCAGCAGAGCCCTGGTGGTGCTGGACGAGGAGAACCGGGTCATCCACTGCGAACAGGTCCCTGAGATATCCCAGGAGCCGGACTACGCCCGAGCCCTGCGGGCTCTCGGGTAGAACCTCTGGTGGCGCCCCTTTCCCGNGCGCCGCACCAGGGCCCTGGCCGAACGCATTGACACCGCCCCCCTCGATGGCTACCATCCAGCCTCGTGGGGGCAACAATAAAGGATGTAGCTCGTCAGGCCGGGGTAAGCACAGCCACGGTCTCGCGGGTTGTCAACAACGATCACCGCATTTCTCCTGCAACGCGGCAACGCGTGCTTGATGCGGTGTCGCTCCTGAATTACAAGGTGAACACCGTAGCCAGGAGCCTCAAGTCCAAGCGGACCCTCTCGGTGGGGCTGATCGCGCCGGAGATAGACAACGTCTTTTTCATGCGCGTCGCCCGGGGCGTGGAGGATCGTCTGGGTGAAGAAGGCTACTCCATGATAGTGGTGAACGCCCGGGAGAGCGAGTTACGCGAGGAAGCGGCCCTGGAGCTGCTTCTCGAGAAACAGGTGGACGGGATCATCGCCATTCCCAGCGGCAGCAGGGGGGACCATCTGGCCCTGGCTCTGCAGGCCCGGGTACCCCTGGTTCTGGTGGACCGACTCGTAGAGAACTTCACCACCGACGCCGTCCTGGTGGACAACAGGGAGGCCACCTACCGGGCCATCACCCGCTTGGCCACCGGTGGGCATCGCTCCTTCGGCTTTATCGGGGGGCAACCCCACATCTTCACAGCCCGGGAGCGATACCAGGGGTTCATCCAGGCCCTTCGCGACCAGGGGATACCTCCCCGGGAAGAACATCTTCTCTTTGGTGACTTTCACATAGAGAGCGGGTATCACCTCATGAAGAATCTCATGGAGCAACCCGACCCGCCGCGCACGGTGATGATCGCCAATTACTTCATGCACATCGGGGTGATCCGCTACATCAGCTTTCAGCGCGGTCAGATCCCCCCGGATCTGTACCTTGCCGCCTTCGATAACATGGAGTTCTCTGCTGTATCCAGTGTGCCCAGCCTCTCGATCGCCCAGCCCATCGACCAGATCGGCCGCCACGCAGCAGAACGGGTATTACAACGGATTCAGGGCGACAACGAGAACTGGCCCTGCATCGAACGCCTTCCGACAAAGGAGATCACCTACAATGACCAGCACCACCACCAACCCTGATATTTCCTACGCCCTGCGGACCCAGGTAGGAGCTGTCTGCATCGCCCTGATAACGGCCGGGGCGTTTGTCTCGGTTCCTCTTCCGGGGTCGCCCGTGCCGATCGTGCTTCAGAACATGTTTGTCATCATCACCGGACTGGTAATGACACCTCTCTGGGCCCTGGTGGCCACGGGAACGTATCTGCTCCTGGGGGCACTGGGACTGCCCGTTTTTGCGGGAGCCACCGGCGGGTTCGCCCATTTTGCCGGTCCCACGGGAGGGTTTCTCCTCTCCTACCTTCCGGCGGCGGCGATCACCTCCTGGATGATCCGGGTTGGCCGGGGAACAGGGGCCTCCCCCCACGATGCATCGATGGCACGAAAGATCCTTGCTCTTCTGGCGGGCTTTTCCCTGGTCCATCTGATCGGCCTGCCCTGGCTCGCCATGATTCTCGAAATGCCCCTTTCCCGCGCTTTCTGGATCGGTACGGCTCCCTTTATACCGGGGGACCTCCTCAAGGCCGGTGCGGTGATCGTCCTGCTACGCTCCCTGCCCTCCTCCCTATGGCGATCCTGGANCTGAAGGCGGTCTCGGTCTCCCTGGGAGATCCTCCCAGGGAGATCCTCCGCGATATCACCCTGACAATTCATCCCGGAACGATCACGCTCCTTCTGGGGACAAACGGGTGCGGCAAGTCGGTGCTCTTTCGCACCATGCTGGGGCTCACCGGGAGGTACCGGGGAGAAATTCTCCTCAAGGGACGGCCTCTGGGAAACGATGCCTCGTCCCTCCACCGCCTGTCGGGGGTGGTCTTCCAGAACCCCGAGCAACAGCTCTTCGGCGCGACCCTCCGGGAAGACCTGCTCATCGGCTTGCCCCGGGAGACCTCTCTGGACGAGGGCATCCTCTCTGCCCTGGGGCTGACGGACCTGCTGGATCGGGCCCCGGCAGAATTGAGCGGGGGACAGCGCCGACGGCTGGCAATCGCCGGGGCGCTCATGGGCCGGCCCGAGCTCCTGTTCCTGGACGAACCCTTTATCGAGCTGGATTATCCCTCCATCCAGAACCTTCTGGACCGACTTCAGCTACTCCGGAGCGAAGGGGGAGCGGTTATCCTGGCATCTCACGAGTCCCAGGATATCTGGCCCCTGGTGGATCAACTGGTGATTCTTTCGGAGGGCCGCGTGCTCTATCAGGGTGATCCTTCGGGAGGGGTCGACTTGATTACCCCGGCTCAGGGGTTGCGACCCCTGGCCGGAGAGAGGGTTTTCTCGTGATGCGCCCCGCCCGTGCTCCCCGCCCCGCCTCGTCCCGCCGGACCGCAGGAGCGGCTCCGCTGCNATCAGACGCCTTCTGCGCTACCCTTCTCCTGGGAGCGATCCTTCTCCAGGCGATCCTTCTGGCCGTGACCGCACCGCTGCTGGCCCTGGCTGCGGGAGCAGCAACTCTTTTTCTGGCTGTCTGGCCAGGCGGGTGCAGACCGGGCTACCTCTGGCGCTCCCTGCGAGGNCTCCTGGTCATGCTTGGAGCGGTCCTGGTGGCACGCCTGATCTCATCCCCTTCCCTGGAGACCTTNCTGGCCTGGACAAGTTACGCCGCGCGCCTCACCGCAGCGGTGACGGTGGCCCTCACCCTCGTGAATCTCTGCGGCCCCTCGGGGGTCCTGCGGGGACTGACCCGCCTGACNGCCCCCCTTCCACGCTGCTGTACCCGGCCTGTCCTCGACATGACCGCTTCGGCGGTCTTCCTCATGCCGGCCCTTCGGAGGAGGCTCGAAGAGAGCCGGGACGCTGCCCGGATTCGCCTGAGTTCCACCTGCACCGGGAAAAAGCNCCTTCAGAGGGTGCTCCTTGTCTCCCGGGCCTCGCTGGTCTCGATCGCCGAGCTTCCCCGGCAACGAGCCGAGGCGATGGTGGTGCGCGGAGCTCTGGGCGGAGGGACCAGGGAGAAAGGAACCGGAGCCTGCCATGATTGAAGTGGTTCTCTTTGAACCGGAGATCCCCCCCAACACGGGGAACATCTCGCGCACCTGCGCAGCCACGGGGACCCCTCTCCATCTGATCGAGCCGCTGGGTTTTTCCATCTCCGACAAACATCTGCGCCGGGCGGGGCTCGATTACTGGGATTATCTCTCCATCTCCACCCACCCGGACTGGCCCAGCTTCCTGGACTACGTCGCAGGGAANCAGGGAAATNTGGCTTTTTTCTCCACCCGGGGGGCGCGACGGTACACCGANATACCNCTCCCCCCGCCCCCGGCCGG
The DNA here is from genome assembly GCF_000373545.1 of Alkalispirochaeta alkalica DSM 8900. Taxonomy (GTDB): domain Bacteria; phylum Spirochaetota; class Spirochaetia; order DSM-27196; family Alkalispirochaetaceae; genus Alkalispirochaeta; species Alkalispirochaeta alkalica. Next base: position 169,183 of record NZ_KB891736.1, on the reverse strand, counting down.
GGAGAGTTGCTCCACAGAGNNCCCTCTCTTTATCGTTTTCGGTCCCGAGACCAGAGGGCTTCCCGGCGAGATTCTCTCGGATTTTGCNGACCGGACCTACCGGATTCCCCTGCGGCGGGAACTCCGATCGCTGAACCTCTCCAATGCTGTGGCGCTGGTTCTCTACGATCTGCTGCGCCGCCAGGGATTTTCCGGCCTGGAGTAAATACTGCGGATGATTTATCAGGAACCAGAGGAGCAGAAAAATGAAAAAGATAGGACTCATCGGTGCAGGATTTATGGGAAGCGCCACGGCCAGGGCGATCCACACCCGGTATCCCGAACTGGAAATCGGCCTCGCTGAAAAGGACCCCTCCCGAAGAGGTGNNGCTCTGAAGGAGTTTTCCGCNTCTGATTTTTCCGCAACTCCCGGGGACCTTTTGCTCTGGGCTGATCTGGTGATCCTGGCAGTAAAGCCCGGGGAACTGCCGGGGCTGGCCCGGTCGATTCGCACGGCCCGTCCCGAGGCCTTCGGGAGACTTCTCACAGTTTCGCTCCTGGCAGGAACATCCCTGAGGACTCTCGAGACTCTCCTCGGTTCGAGACGGATAATCNGGATGATGCCAAATCTGGCCGCCCAGATCGGATCCTCCGTGACGGGCATCACCTTCGCCGAAACTCTTCCCGACGAGGCCCGCCAGGAAGCGCTCCGCATCTTTTCGGGGATGGGCACGCTCCTGACCCTGGAAGAACAGCAACTCCACGCCATCACGGCGATCTCGGGCAGCGGGATCGCCTTTGCCCTGGAGTTTATCCAGGCCCTCGCCCTGGGGGGGGTCGAAGAGGGTATTCCCTACGGCCAATCCCTGGAGGCAGCCTGCGGTGTTGTCCGGGCAGCAGCAGACCTGGTGACTCACACAGGAACTCACCCCCAGGAGATCATCAGCCGCGTCTGCTCACCCGGAGGAACCACCATCGCAGGAATCCACGCCCTGGCCGACACCCGTCTCCAGGCAGCGGTGATGGAGGCCGTCAGCCGCACAGCCCGTCGGTCACGGGAGCTGGCACAGAGCGCAGAGGAGCAGGAGANCNNNCAGGGCTCCCCGTAACGGGGGCGGGCATATTAGCCGGGGGCTGGTTGTTNCCGGGGGCCTCTCTCGGATACAATCACTCCCATGCTGGACCTTAAGTTCGTCCGGGAGAACCCGGAACTGGTACAAGAAAACCTGGAGAAACGNAACGCCACGGCCGACGTAGGGGCCATCATCGCCGCCTACGATACACGGAGCGAACTGATTCAGGAAACCGAGGCTCTTCGTGCCGAGCGCAACGCCAACGCCCAGGCCATGAAGAAGCGGGACCTCTCCCCCGAAGAACGGCAGAAGCTGATCGAAGAGGGAAAAACCCTGAAAGGGCGAATCGCCCGGTCCGAAAAGAGCCTGGCCGAGACGGAGCTNCTCCTCCAGGAGCTGGCNGACAAGCTTCCCAACATGACCCACCCCGACGTTCCCCGGGGCAGCGCTGAATCAGACAGCCGGGAACTGGAGATCGTGGGCACCCCGCCGGTCTTTGATTTCCCCCCCTCCGATCACGTCGAACTGGGCGAGAAACTCGATCTCGTTGACTTTGAAGCAGCCGCCAAGGTCTCGGGGGCCAAATTTTACTACCTTCGGAACGAAGCAGTCTATCTGGAACTGGCCCTGACCCGCTTCGCCATGGATATCCTGAGAGATCAGGGATTTACCCCCATGATCACCCCCGACATCGCCCGCACCCAGGTGGTTGCGGGAATCGGCTTCAACCCCCGGGGGCCCGAATCGAACATCTATAATCTTGAGGGAGAAGAGACCAGCCTGGTGGGAACGGCCGAGATAACCCTGGGCGGCTATTACGCGAACCAGACTATACCCGCAGAGGAACTCCCCATCTGCATGGCCGGAATATCCCACTGCTTCCGCCGCGAGGCGGGATCGGCCGGGCAGTTTTCGCGGGGACTCTACCGGGTTCACCAGTTTACCAAGGTAGAGATGTTCGTGGTCTGTCTTCCTGAGGAATCCCCCGGGATGCACCAGAAACTCCTGGACATCGAGAAAGAAATTTTTTCGCGCCTGGAGATCCCCTTTCGCGTCCTGGACATCTGTGCCGGCGACCTGGGAGGCCCGGCTTACCGCAAGTTCGATCTGGAAGCCTGGATGCCAGGACGCGGCGACGCCGGGGAATGGGGCGAGATCACCAGCACCTCCAATTGCACCGACTTTCAGAGCCGGCGCCTGAATATCCGCTACAACAAAAAAGGCCCCGATGGGAAAAAAGAGCGAGGATACGCGCACCTGCTGAATGGAACGGCCATAGCGGTCTCCAGGGCGATCATTGCGATCATGGAGAACTTCCAGCAGAAAGACGGTTCCATCAGGATACCCCAGGCTCTCCAGCCCTATANGGGATTCGACACCATCCCCGCACCTCCCCGGAAGCGCCCATGACACCAGGTCATCCCCGGATCATCGCTGAAATCGGAACAGCCCACGGGGGAGATCTCTCTCTGGCCCGGGAACTGATCCAGGCTGCCGCCGAGGCGGGGGCAGACCTGGCAAAGTTTCAGATGGTTCTGGCCGATGAGCTCCTCCACCCCCGGGCGGGATCGGTCTCCCTGCCCGGGGGAACCGTCCCCCTCTACGAGCGTTTCCGCGAACTGGAACGGCCCGCAGAGTTCTACGCACGCCTGATGGAACTCTGCGAGGAATCGGGGATACAGTTTCTCTGCACACCCTTCGGCCTGGAGAGCGCCAGAATCCTCCGCCGCCTGGGCATGCAGGAATACAAGATCGCCTCGCCCGAACTGAATCACCTTCCCCTGTTGCGATTCATCGCGGCCATGGGCGTCCCCATGATTCTCTCCTCGGGGGTCTCCACGGTGGCCGATCTGGCCGAGAGCATCGATGCCGTACGCGTTGCCGGAGCACGGTCGATCACCCTGCTCCACTGCATAACCTCCTACCCCGCCCCCGAAGAGGAGTATAATCTCAGGGCGATCCCCGCGATCAGCCGCATCTTCGGCGTCCCGGCGGGTGTCTCTGATCATTCCCTGGACCCCGTTCTGGTTCCCGTGCTGGCCACCGTCACGGGAGCCTCGATGATCGAGAAGCACATTACCCTGAGCCGGAAGAACTCCGGCCTGGACGACGCTATCGCCCTGGAACCCCGGGANTTCACCGGAATGGTTCAGGAGGTGCGGGCTGTGGCTGAGGAGCTTCTTGAGGGACGGGACGACCCGGTGGAGTTACGCCGACGTCAGGTAGCCATCACCCGGGAGCTCTCGCACCGCTACGGCGAGGAGCGTGTACAAACCGTACTTGGCTCGGGGGTAAAGCACNTGGCTCCCTCGGAACAACGCAACTACGGCTATACCAACAGGAGCATCCACGCCGTGGAGCGCCTGAGACCCGGTGATATCATCTCCGGGGAAAACGCAGCGATCCTGCGCTCGGAGCGGAACCTCACCCCCGGACTCCACCCCCGCTACTGGGATGTAATCCTGGGGACCCCCATCGCCNAGGAGGTCTCCCCGGGCGAAGGCATTCTCTGGTCTCACCTGCTGGAAAAACAGGCCTGCCCCGACCCTGACGGGACACCCTGACCCCCCGGGGTCCGATCTCCCCAGAGAGCCGCGCCCTCCCGGGGGGGAGATACCCCCGGGGAGGCTCCACGCCTTCATCCCGAAAATCTCCCCGGAAATCCTCACGGGTTCCCACGGTGCCCCCCAGGTCAGGAACGGGGGGCAGCCTGTATATCACGTCTCCGCCAGGGCCCTGAGAACCGTTGGCAGGATTCCCCCGTTTCGATAGTAGACAACCTCCACGGGAGTATCGATCCGACAAAGCACGGAGAACTCCCGGGGCTTCTCCCCATCAGCCGAAGCCGTCACTGTTACGGTCTGGCCCGGTTCCAGGGAATCGTCTATGGCGATGGAAAAGGTCTCGCGACCGCTCAACCCCAGAGAACGGACACTCTCACCAGGCAGAAACTGCAGGGGCAGCACTCCCATTCCCACAAGATTGCTCCGGTGTATCCGCTCGTAGCTCTCGGCGATCACCGCCCGCACACCCAGAAGGTAGGTTCCCTTGGCGGCCCAGTCCCGGGAACTCCCCATGCCGTAGTCCTTACCCGCCAGGATGATTGTGGGGGTCTTCTCCTGACCATATCGGCGGGCAGCCTCGAAGATGCTCACCTCTTCCCCCGTGGGCATGTGAATCGTCCTGGACCCCTCCGTTCCCGGCACCAGGAGGTTTCTGAACCGAATATTTGCGAAGGTTCCCCGGGTCATGATCCGGTCGTTGCCGCGTCGGCTCCCGTAGGAGTTGAACTCCTCCCTGGTGACACCCAGGCTCTGGAGATACTCACCGGCGGGGCTCGCGGGATCGATCGCCCCGGCGGGGCTGATATGATCGGTGGTGATGCTGTCACCCGCCATGACCAGAACCGGGGCGTTCTGCACCGGTTCTACAGGACGAACCTCCAGGGAGATCTCCTGAAAGAAGGGCGGTTCCTGAATGTAGGTCGAGGTCTCGCTCCAGGGATAGATCGATTCCTGGCTCGCAGGAATCGCGTTCCACTGGGTGTTGGANTCCTCGATTCCCCTGTAGCTGGCGATAAAGGCATCCCTGTCCAGGGCCTTCTCGAGGTACTCCCGAAGNTCTTCCCCGGTGGGCCATACCTCCCGGAGATAGACGGGGTTACCCGTCTCGTCGTGACCCAGGGGCTCCTCTTCGAGGTTNATGTTCACCGTTCCCGCCAGGGCGTAGGCCACAACCAGCTGGGGAGAAGCGAGAAAGTTTGCCTTGGTATGGGGGTTGATCCGACCCTCAAAATTACGGTTCCCCGAAAGCACTCCGGCAACCACCAGGTCACCCTCTTCCACAGCCCGGGCGACCGGTGCAGGGAGAGGCCCGCTGTTTCCGATACAGGTGAGACAACCGTAGCCCACCAGGAAGAACCCCATCTTCTCCAGGTATTCCATGAGACCGGCGCGCTGGAGGTATTCCGTGACCACCACCGACCCGGGGGCAAAGCTGGTTTTTACCCAGGGGTTGTGGCGCAACCCCCGTTCCCAGGCTTTCTTTGCAAGAAGCGCAGCCCCCAAGAGGACGCTGGGATTACTGGTGTTGGTACAGCTGGTGATAGAGGCGATCACCACGTCTCCGTGGGTCAGAGACTCCCGGCTCGTTCCTGGTTGGGCCCCCTCTCCGGCGACGTCCACCGCAGCCAGAGGGGCAGAGCGGGTCAGCTTCTCCGGCGCCAGACCGAAACCCCGCTCCTCCACGGGAGCGGTCAGGAGGTTCTGCCAGGACTCCTTGAGAGAACTCACGGCGATTCGGTCCTGGGGTCGCTTGGGACCGGCCAGACTCGCCTGAATGTCACCGAGATCAAGGTGGAGAACGGTCTCGAAATCGGGGTCCGGTGAATTGGCTGTACGAAACATCCCCTGGGCGCGACAATAGAGTTCAACCGTCCTGATGAGCTCCTCGCTCCGGCCGGTCGACCAGAGATAATCCAGGGTTCGCTGATCCACCGGGAAAAATCCCATGGTCGCGCCGTACTCGGGTGCCATATTGGAGATCGTGGCCCGATCGGGAACGGTCATCTCTTCCAGGCCAGGACCAAAAAACTCCACGAACTTCCCCACCACTCCGTGTTCCCGAAGCATCTCGGTCACCCGGAGAACCAGATCGGTGGCGGTGATTCCCTGGCGGAGTTCACCCGTGATACGCACCCCCACAACAGCAGGTGAGAGGATGTAGACAGGCTGGCCCAGCATGGCCGCCTCGGCCTCNATTCCCCCGACCCCCCAGCCGATAATCCCCAGGCCATTAATCATGGGAGTGTGGCTNTCGGTACCCACAAGAGAATCGAAGAAAGCCACCTTTTCGCCGGAACTGTCGGCAGCGATCTGTACGACCTTTCCCAGATACTCCAGGTTTACCTGATGGCAGATCCCGCTGGCCGGGGGAATCACCGAAAAGTTCCGGAACGCCCCCTGTCCCCAGCGAAGGAACTCGTAGCGTTCGCGATTTCGGGAAAACTCCAGGTCCGTGTTCTGCTGATGCGCTCCGGGACTGTTGAAGTAGTCGACCTGAACNGAGTGGTCGATCACCAGATCCACCGGGAGTTGGGGATTGATGCTGGCGGGATCTTTCCCCAGACGGGCCATGGCGCTGCGCATCGCCGCCAGATCGACCACGCTGGGTACCCCCGTAAAATCCTGCAAAAGCACCCGGGCGGGCTTGTAGGGGATCTCTTCCCTGGCTGGATTCGCCGGGCAGTAGGAAGCCAGCGATTCGATGTGCTTCCCTGTGACGGCAAAACCATCTTCATTGCGGAGAACCGATTCGAGCAGAACGCGCANGGAAAAGGGAAGACGCTCGATGCCGGGAAACCCCTGGTTCGCCAGAGCCTCGAGNCTGAAATAACTCACCTCTCCCAGGGGCGTATCCAGGCTCCTGCGGACGCCAAAACTGTTCGTGTGCACCGTACTCTTCATTACAGGGCTCTCCTTTATCGAGTATTCTTACCAGGTTAAAGAATCAACTCACGTAAAAATCGAGTGAGCGCACCCTTCGTCGAAGGGTGCCAGAGGCCCTACTATAGCGCCCCTGCCCGGTGATCGCCTACCCTCCCCGCAGGGGGAACGTGGCGACCCCTCGCGTCTGTCCGATGCGAGGGATTGGCACGGCACCGCCATCAACAGCGCTGGCTGTTGGCCACCGTTCTGCAAGAGCGCAGGTCACGGGTGACATCAACCAGACTGTTCTATCTGGCTGCGGCAGGAACCAGCGGGTAACCCCGGGGAGTCCCGGAAGGAGGAGGCGCACAAAAAAACCCCCGGGGGAAAGGAGGTGAAATCCCCGGGGGTTCAGCAGAAACCAACAATGATCTCACCTGTATAACAACCNGGGGGCTCTCTGGTTACAGGGAAGGAAAAAAATCTTCTTCCTGAATATAGCTGATAAACTGCCGGGCCCGCTTCTTCACCCGGGGCAGTTCCTCCCGGGCCCGGACCCCGTTCTCCTCNGCGCACGCCTCTTCGAGCTGTTTGGCAGCATCACCCAGGGGCTGGCAGGACAAATTCCAGGCCCCTCCCTTTATGGCGTGGGCCGTAATGCGCGCTTCGCCGAAGCGCTCCCCCTCCAGATCCTGCCGGATCTTCTCGAGCTGCCCGGGAAGTCGTTCCGCGAACTGACGGATCACTCGCTCTGCCGTGGCAGCATCTCCCATAAACGCCTCGAGAGCTGCCGCGAAATCTGCGGGAGCTGCCGAATTCTCCTCTGCCGATTCTTCTGCCTCTTCCATTTCCTGGCTCACCTCGTCGTCCTCCTGAAGCACCAGACTCCCCGGGAGCGTCTCTTTCTGAAGGCCATCGGGGAACGCTCCGGGGTCTTGCAGATCCCCGACTTCCCTGATCTCCTCAACCTCGTCAATCTCCTCAAGCTCATCTATCTCTTCCAGCCCTTCCATCTCCTCGGGGGCTCCCGTGGAGGCGGGCGAAGGAACAAAAAAGCCTCTTCCCTGAAGCCTCAGAAGAACATCATCGATATCCGATTTCTTGAACGGTTTTGTCATGTAGTCGTTCATCCCCACCCGAACACAGCGATCGCGGTCCCCTGCCAGGGCATTCGCCGTGACGGCGACAATCGGGACGGAGCACCCCATCTCGCGAATCCGGATCGTTGCGTCGTAGCCATTCATGTTGGGCATCTGGACATCCATAAAGACAAGGCCGATCTCCGGAAAGTCCCGGACGCACTGGAGAGCCTCCACCCCGTCAGCCGCAAGGATCGTGCGGAACCCCTTCTTCTCCAGAATAGTCTGGAACAGCTGCTGGTTTACAAAATGATCCTCAGCGATCAGCACCGTCTCGGGCAGGGCGGGAGATTCTGCCTCCGGAGACAGTCCCTGCCGGAGATCCTCCTCGGACACCTCCTGAAGCTCCTCGAGCCCTCCCGAAAGGAGTTCCGCNACGGTCTGGGACAGAGCCCCCTCTTTTACCGGTTTGCTTATGTAGCCGTCAAACCAGCGGAGAAGCTTCATTTTGGCCTCGCCCGTACTCATACCCGTGGGAGTCATGAGAATCATGGGCATGGCCTGGATCGTCTCGTCGTTTCGGACCTCCGATGCCATCTGCCAGCCGTCCATATCGGAAAGCATGAGATCAACCAGCACAAAGGAGAAGGCCCGATCCGTCCGTGAGGCCTGGCGAAGCGCGGCGATTCCCCGGGCTCCACTGGAGGCCACCTGCATCTCTGCGCCCCAGGAGGCGAGGATCCTTCCGATAACCCGGGCACTCTCGGGATTATCGTCCACGATCAGGACTGTCGACCCGGGAGGAAGATTTGCCGGTACCGGGGACCCACCGGGGCTCTCATCGGTCACCTTGAGAGGAAGGGAAAACCAGAAGTTTGATCCTACCCCGGGGCGACTCTTCACCCCGATCCGCCCGCCCATCATCGCCACAAGATCACGGGAAATGGAGAGACCCAACCCCGTCCCCCCAAACTTGCGAGTCATCGAAGCGTCAACCTGGCTGAAGGGCTTGAAGAGTCTGTCCTGGCGAGCCGGATCGATACCGATACCCGTATCCCGAACCTGCACCAGCAGCAGGTCCTCACCGGAAACATTACGCCGTTCGGCGGAGATCCTGATATACCCCTGGGCGGTGAACTTTGTGGCGTTGTTCACCAGGTTCACCAGAACCTGACGCAGACGCGCGGGATCACCCAGAATGGTTGCGGGGATCTTCCCGTCGATCGANAGGATCACCTCCAGGCCCTTACGGTGCGCCTGCATGCTCACCATATCCACAGCGCCTTCGATGGTCTTCACCGGATCGTACTCGATAGATTCCAGCTGGAGCCGACCGGCCTCGATCTTGGAGAAATCCAGAATATCGTTTATGAGCCCCAGCAGGACGTCCCCGGCAAAGAGCACTTGCTGGAGGTACTCGATCTGTTCTTCGTCCAGATTGGTTTCGCGGAGAAGCTCCGAGACTGCGTTGATCGTATGGAGAGGAGTCCGGATCTCGTGGCTCATGTTGGCCAGAAAGGCGCTTTTTGTCCGTGTTGCTGCCTCGGCTGTTTCCTTGCCCCGACGAAGCCGTTCCTCGTCGTTCTTCTGGGATGTCACGTCATCGATCACCCCCAGAAGAAAGGGGACCTGGCCCGGAGCGTGGACAGCCCTGATATCAACCCGCCACCAAGCCTCTTCCTGATTACGGGGTCTGCACCGGGANACAACCTGAAAGGAATCGCGGTCCCCCTCGAGGAGTTCCGAAAAAAGCGCCTGGAAGAAATCCGAGTCGTCCCAGTGAGAAAAAGCTGTGAGAAAGCCCCCCGCCAGNTCCTCTCCGCTACACCCCAGGAAGGTGCGAACCGCCTGGTTCGCGTACTCAATCCTGCCGGAACCGTCCATGATGACGAGCCCGATCGGAGAGTATTCAAAGACGACCCGGAACCGCTGCCCTATCTGGTCTTTCATGGAGAGCTAAAAGTTCAGCTGCAGAATCTCCGAAGCCTTCGTTCGGATATCCTGGGGTTTCAAGGGCTTGATCATGTAGCTGGTCACTCCCATTTTAAGCGCCTCCAGAACCGTTTCCCGTTTCGACAAAGCCGAGAGCACCACAATCGGGAGCTTGGTCTGCTCCTCCTTCAAAGCCCGCAAAACCTGGAAGCCATCCATCTCGGGCATCATCAGGTCCAGAAAGACCAGGTCCGANTCCCNCCCCAGGGAACTCTCCATAAAGAGTTTTCCGTTATCGTAGGTGTCGATGGTTACACTGGTATCGGAGAAGGCCGCCTTGATCAGTTCCTGGATAACGAGATCATCGTCGACGATCGAGACCCGCGTGCTGTCCCCCAGGGTGGAGAAATCCTTTGCCCCGGACCGCTCCTCCTCGAAGCGCATATTGATCGCCTCCTCCTTGTCCTTCTTGGGAGCGGTCCTTTGAACCAGATCGTCCCGGGCATCGTTTTTCTGCTCCAGGATCGGTCCCCCCACTTTTTTCCCCAGCAAACCGTCCATAATCGCATCGAGATTGCCCGTTACCTCGATCCCCGAAAAATCNGGACGGTGGGAGACNAAATCNCGTACCAGGGAATCCCTGGTGAGAATCTTGCAATAGCGTTTCATCACCCCCGTAGCNCCCACGATGGTGGTGAGCAACGCCGAGAGTTTGATTGAATCTGCCGTGGTGAGTTCCAGACCGGACATCATGACCAGAACTTTGGGGTTTGAAAGATCGTAGAGATCGATCAGCTCGGTCAGCTTGTACCGCAGGAGATCCACCTTCTCCCGGTTGATCCCCTGGGCAACCTCGATGAAGATGATATCGTCATTCACGTGAGCCTCGATGATGCAGGGCGTCTCATCGATCGTAACGGAGACACCCAGCGTCTCTCCCACCGCCTTGAGAAGGGCGTCTACCCGCAGTGGCTTTGTCAGAAACTTCCTGATCTTGTAGGGTGCGACCGAGACCAGCGATGCCCGATCAACCTTGGAGGAGGCGATGATAACGGGGATGTCCTGGGTATTCCGGTTGGACTGTTTTTCCCGAAGAAGCTCGGTGACAGGCTTCCTGGTCAGGTGGAAATCAGAGATAAGGAGATCCGGCAGCTCCCGCCGCAGTTTGGTGGCGCCGTCGAGACCGCTCACGGCGGTAAAGACGGTGAACCCGTAATCTTCAAGCTTTCGTTTGAGGTAGTCCCTGAAAAGCTGGGACTCGTCGATGACCAAAATCTTTTTCATGTCTTCCACCTTGCCTACTTTCCTTCCATTATCACCAGCGCCGATGGAAAAGATCAACCTCTTTGGTATACTCCGCCCATGAATACAATAAATCATCATAATCCGGAGCTGCTCAGCACCAGTCTGGAGCGAGCGGCCCTCCTGCAGAACATGGTTCTCTCGGCATCGGGCTGGAGGCTCTGCTTTGGACCTGACCAGCACTCCTCGTCGCCCGCCATATCACCGGCCCAGCGGGATCTGGTGATACTGGGCACCTCTATCTTCTCCGGTTATCTCAAAACGAAGAACCCCTCGGGAGATCTCGTTGTTGCCGTCGCTACCGACACCCGTCCCACGGGGCCTGCCATAGCCGAGGCGGCCATGAGAGCCTTTCTGGCCGAAGGCATTTCCCCGGAATACCTTGGCGTCTGCACCACCCCGGAAATTCTGGCCTACACGAAGCAGAGCGATACCCTGAGCGGTTTCTTCTATATCACCGCCAGCCACAATCCCCTGGGGTACAACGGCTTCAAGTTCGGCCTTTCCGACGGAGCCGTCCTTCCCGGCTCCGAGGCCTGGGGATTGATCGAGGCCTTCCGAAAGCTTGGCCCGGATCAGGAAGTGGCTCAGCCCCTTCTGGAACGGGCTCTGGCCCTCCCCGCCAAAACCCTGGCAGAACTGGATCGGGTCGGTCCGGCTCACAAGGAGGCAGCCCGGGAATCCTACCGCCGCTTTGCCCTGGCCGTTGCCGGTGGAACAACTACGGAAGAGGGGCCGGAGAGCCCCCTGGAGCAGGAGTTCCTTGTACCCCTGCGGAAGGCTTTGGCGGAACGCCCCCTGGGAATCGTGGCCGATCTGAACGGCAGTGCCCGCACCACCAGCGTGGACCGCACGCTTCTGCCCTGGCTCGGAGCCCGCCTGGTCCTCCAGAACGATGAGCCCGGGATGATCCGGAACCAGATCCTTCCCGAGGGTCCCGGCCTCGCGCCGACAGCGGAGCTTCTGGAGAAACACCATCGCCAGGACCCGGCGTTCCAGATCGGCTATGCCCCCGATAACGACGGAGACCGGGGGAACCTGGTTTTCATGGACAGAACGGGCGCGGCCCTCTCCCTGGAGGCTCAGGAGGTCTTTGCGCTGGTGGTGGCGGCAGAGCTGGCCTGGCTCCACCGGAGCGGAGCTGCTCCCGGGAAAGTGGGGATCGTTGCCAACGGACCTACCTCGGCACGAATNGACGAGATCGCTGACTGGTTTGGGGCAACCCTCTTCCGGGCCGAGGTGGGTGAGGCAAACGTGATCTCCCTGGCCCGGGAAAAACAGGACCTGGGGTGGTCGATCCCCATCCTCGGCGAGGGATCAAACGGCGGGGCTATCGTGCCACCGGCCACGGTACGCGATCCCCTGAGCACCGTTCTGGCGATGATGAAACTCCATGCCTTCTCGCTGGAGCGCGTTCTGGCAGACCAGTGCCAGATACAGCTGCCCTCGGAAGAACCCCTGCTTCTCTCGGAGGTGGTAAACCTGCTCCCCCGCTACACCACCATCGAAACCGATGATCCTCTGGCAAAAATGCACGTCGGCTCCTGTTCCCACAAGGATCTGAAAGCGCGCTACGAATCGTTGTTGCCCCGAAAGATCGCCCCCCTGGAACGGGAACTGGCCGAGACCCTGGGGGTTACCTCCTGGGAGATGTGGAACTACGAGGGAACCCGGGCAACCCGGGGTCCGGGGAACCGCAGGGGAAACGAAACGGGAGGGTTGCGTGTGATCTTCCTCGATTCCCAGGGAAAAACCAGGGCCTCTCTCTGGATGCGGGGGAGCGGGACCGAACCGGTCTTCCGCATTCTGGCGGACTGCGCCGGCGAAAACCGCCCCCTGGCAGAACGCATGATCCGCTGGCAGCGTGATCTTGTCGAGGAGGCGGCCCGCGGGTAACCCGGGGAGGAGATCACTCCGGGGGGGCTGCCTCCCCGAAAAGAAGCTCCCCCGCCAGGCCCTTCCAGCGCCTGCCGGAAGGGGACTCATGAACGGAGCACGACCCTTCCGCGGGCATCCTGTTCAACCACTCCTTCACGGACCAGGCCCTCCAGAACGGGAGCAACCCGTTCTGGAGGATGCCCCAGATAGCCCGGAGCGTCCTGGGCCACTACCTCCCCCTGCTNGAGCAGGAGCCTGAGCAGGGCCCCCCGGATCTGCCTGTCGCTTCCCTCAAAGGGAGTCTGGACCGCGTAGTGGGCGCTACGCCTGTTTGCGTTCTTCCCCCCCCGCCCCAGAAGAACCCCGTAGTCCATGAGCGCCCAGTACCACTCCCGGGAGCGATCCCTCTCCAGGGCGGCCTCCACAAGAGGAAGTATCTCCCGGTCCGGGACTTTCTCGCGGTCCGGAAAAAAATGTTCCAGAAAGACGCGACGGATATTTGTCTCGATAAAAACCACGGGCTCGTTGAAGGCGAAGGCAGCGACAGAACCAGCCGTATTGGGACCAATCCCCGGAAGGGTCTGGAGCACCAGGGGGTCCCGGGGCAGAACTCCTCCATGGTCCTCCACAACTATTCGGGCCGAATCCCGGGCAAAGCGGGCACGCCGGTTATACCCCAGGCCACTCCAGAGGGCGAGGACCTCGGGNAAAGAAGCCCGGGCAAGTTCGGGAAAACCGGGGAACCGTTCCAGAAAGGGAGGAAACTTCCGGGCAACCCGGGTAACCTGGGTCTGCTGAAGCATGATCTCCGAGATGAAGACCCTGTAGGGAGAGGGATCGCTTCGCCACTCCATGGGCCGGTAATGGCGACGGTAAACCGTCCAGACCGTCTCCCGGAATCGTGCTATCTGCTCCTGCGAGATCTCCGATCCCGCCAGAGGCTCCCGGCTCATTCCTGCCGGGCCGCTTTCTCGGCCTTGCGGCGAATACTGTTCCAGACCCCGCCCAGACCGGTAGCTTTCCGCACCTCCGTCAGGGTCTTGAGGGCCTCCTCGCGCACCCGCATCGTCCCCTCCAGGATGATCCGGTCCACCAACCCCTTCTCCGCCTCGTAGGCCGCTCTCCGCTCCCGAAGAGGGTCCAGAAAGCGGTTCAGCGCCTCGGCCAGGCGCTCTTTGACCTCCACATCACCCACCGTACCGGAACGGTAGCGCTCTTCCAGCTCGCCCACCTCGGCCGTGTCGGGGTTGAAAATCCGGTGGTAAATAAAGACCGGATTTCCCTCGACCGTACCAGGCACGTCGGCGCGCACCCGATTGGGATCGGTAAACATGCCCCGAACTTTTTTCTCCACCTCCTGAGCCTTGTCGGAAAGGTAGATGGTGTTGTTCAGGGACTTCGACATCTTGGCCTTGCCGTCGGTTCCCACCAGAGTAGGAACATCCCCCACCAGAACCCGGGGAATGGGAAAAACCTCGCCGTAGAGATTGTTAAAACGCCGGGCGATCTCCCGGGTGAGCTCCACGTGGGCCTCATTATCCTTCCCTACGGGCACCAGGTGAGCCCGGGGAAGCAGAATATCCCCGCTCTGCAGGATCGGATACCCCAGAAGCCCGAAGGGCATCTCCTGGAGGTTCGCGCTACGCGCCATATCCTTGAGACTGGGCAGACGCTGGAGCCTGGGAACCGTCACGAGCATCTCGAAGAGAAGATTCAGCTCGTAGATTTCGGGAACTGCGCTCTGAAGGTAGACCGTGGAGCGGTCGGGATCGACACCGGCAGCTAGGTAGTCCAGAACCATCTCCCGGGCGTTTCCTGCGATCTCCTGGATCGCNCTCTTCTCGGGACGCGTTGTGAGGGTATGAAGGTCGGCGATGATGAAGAAACACTCGTACTGATCCTGCAACTTGACCCTGTTCTGCAGAGAGCCGACATAATGTCCGAGATGGAGCCTGCCCGTAGGGCGATCCCCCGTGAGTATACGAGGCTTCTGCCCCGCTCCGTACACGGGTTCTGCCTGATCTTCCGGGGCGTCGTAGGTGTCCTTGGTAGTTTCCACAGTGCTGTTCTTCCTCTCTGCCGTGTTTGTTGCGCGATATCCTCTGTGCCGCTGCGGCGCACCCTTCGGATCACCAATCCGGGCGGTTCTGCCGGGGACCTCACGGCTCCTACGGTCTACCGGGGACCTTCCGTCTCCTGGCTGGCCGTTCCGTTGTGGGCTTTGCGCCAGCCCGGTCTGGCCCCGCGAGACCTGACCCGGCGGGGGGCAAAGTTACCGGTACCCATCAAAATTCCGAAGGGTTCGAGGCCGGGAATATGTTCCAGAACGATCTTGATAACCACCGTCAGGGGAACCGCCAGAAAAAGCCCGGCCGGTCCCCAGAGCCATCCCCAGAGAAGGAGCGAGAGGAGGATCACCACAGGACTCAGGTTCAACCGGTCCCCCAGCATCTTGGGATCCACCACATTTCCGATAATGAACTGAGTGATACTCATGCCGATGATCGTCGCCAGGATGGGGCTCCAGTCGGGAAAGAACTGGATCACCGCAAAGACTCCCGTGATAAAGGTGATCGCCACAGACCCTATGGAGGGAATAAAATTAAAGAGAAAGGTCATGATCGCCCAGATCAGGGGAAAATCAACCTTGATAATTGTAAACAGGACATAGACGATCACGGCCGTCATGGAACTCACCAGGATTTTGATCGCCAGATACCGGGCAATCTGGCTGTTGATATGGGCCAACACCCGATTCAGGCGTCTGCGCGTTTCGTCGCCCAAGGCGAGTTCCATCTTTTTGCGGACGTAGGGTTTTTCTACCAGCAGAAAGAGGAGGAAGATAATAACCACCATAAAGCCGCTGATAAAAGCCATGAAGTTACCCGAGAAGGAGATGATTGCGTTCCCCACGGTGCGGGTTATCTCAAGCTGGCTCACAATATCGGCGGGCAGGTTATATTGCTCGATAGCCTCCCGAAGCAGGACGGTAAAACGCATCTGGTACTTGGGAAACTCCCGGAGCAGACTGTGCACTGTAGAGTAGAGAAGAAGTACGACCAGATAGCCGAGAAAGAGAAAGAGCGCCAGCACCGAGGTGATCGCCAGAAAGCGGGGCACCCTGTGCTTTACCAGAGTACTCACCACAGGAGCAAAAACAAAGGAGAGGAGCAGGGCGATTACAAAGGGAATGAAGATACTTCCCGTGAGCCGCAAAACGGCCCCCACCGCTACCAGAGCGATAACGAAGAGATATGCCGTGTTGGCGCGAAGGAGCGCCAGGGGCATGCGGAACTGCTGACCCTGGAGAGCCCCCCCCTGTCCCGGCCGGGGTGTTGTCTCGGGTTTACTCTTCTCGGAACTGCTACTCATGNGGCTCAAGAATACCCTTTCCCCGGCGTGTGTTACAACACCCCGGGGAAGGATCGGGATCACCCTCGGGAGCGCTCTCAGCCGTGAATAGCCCAGCCTTCGGCCTTGCGGGCCGCCTCCATTACAGCTTCCGAGAGCGTGGGATGCGCGTGGATCATGGTAGCCAGATCCTGGGGAAGCAGCTCTGCCTTTTTTGCCAGGAGGATTTCGTGAATCAGCTCCGTGGCGTCCGCTCCGGCCACGTGACCTCCCAGAATCTCCCGGGTTTCCCCGTCATAGATAATCTTTACCAGGCCCTCGCTCTTTTCCACAGCAACCGATTTGCCCGCACCCCGATAGGGGAAGGACGCCACCTCGACGGGAACACCCTGCTCCCGGGCCGCTCTCTCGGTGAGGCCGAAACTGGCAACCTGGGGCTCGCAGTAGACGGCCGAGGGTATTTCCCCGGGATTGATTCGCTTCTCGGGGCTCTCCCCCGCCATATGTTCCACGGCGATCTCCCCTTCCTTGCTTGCCACGTGGGCGAGCAGGGGAGATGCCGTGACATCGCCTATAGCGTAGATACCGGGCACACTGGTCTGGCAGTAATCGCCCACGGTCACAAAGCCGCGATCCAGGGCAACGCCCACCGTTTCAAGACCTATTCCCGTGGTGTTGGGAGCCCTGCCCACCGCCACAAGCAACTGATCTGCCTGAAGAGTTTCCTGACTTCCCGTCTTTTCCACAACCAGCGAGATACCCTGGCCTGTGGTGTCCAGCGAAAGCGCCCTGGTTCCGGTGTGAATCGTTATGCCGTACCGTTTGAAGGCCTTCGTCACAACTTCGGCGGCATCTTCGTCTTCCAGAGGCAGAATCTGGTCCATCATCTCCACCACCGTGACCTGGACTCCGAAGGCGTTCATTACGTAAGCAAACTCCATGCCGATCGCGCCAGCTCCCAGAATCACCAGGCTTTTGGGAAGCTCCTTCTGGCCCAGAATATCCCGGGAAGAGAGAACTTTTTTGTGATCGAATTCGAACCCCGGCAGCTCCCGGGGATGCGATCCCGTGGCGATCAGAAGATACCGTGCCGTGAGCGTCCTCGCGGCTTCTCCCGAAGCTTCTCCCGAGGGTGATCCCCCCTCCCGGGTTTCCTGGAGGAGAATTTCTCCGGGGCCCGTGATCACCCCGGTACCGGCGATATAATCAATCCTGTTTTTCTTCAGGAGCGCCTGAACTCCCTTGGAGAGCTTTTGTGCAGCCTCCCGGGATTTCCGGTGAACCGCGGTGTAATCCAGCCCCTTCAAATCTACCCGGGCACCAATCTTCTCCAGATCCGCCACGGAACGGACGAGTCCAGCCTGATGGATCAGGGCCTTCGAAGGGATACATCCCCAGTTCAGGCACACCCCTCCGGGAGCTTCTCTCTCTATGATACCAGCCCGGAGTCCCAGTTGAGAGGCTCGTATCGCTGCTACGTACCCTCCCGGACCAGCCCCGAGGACAAGCACATCGTAATCGTGGTCACTCATCGTTTCTCCCCTTCATTTTGTGTCGCACTTCACTCACGCAAGGAGCCTCCTGTTGGAGCTCCCCCTCCCTTTCCGGGAGTTCCCCTCCCGAAACTTTCTGGATCCCCGGGAGCCAGGCGGAGGCTCCCCGGAAACAGTAATCCCTAGAGGATGGCCCGGGCCGGGTCCTCCAGAAGCTGCTGGAGCTCCTTCAGGAACCGGCCAGCCGCCGCTCCATCGATCACGCGGTGATCGCAGGAGAGGGTCATCTTCATCACCGAAGCGACACCCAGGGTCCCGTCGTGCCGGACCACGGGAGCGGGCTTGCTCGCCCCCAGGGCCAGGATGGCCGAACCGGGAGGGTTAATAATCGCCGTAAACTCTTCCACCCCAAACGATCCGAGGTTACTGATCGTAAAGGTGGCTCCCGTGTACTCTCCGCTTTTCAGCGTGCCCTCGCGGGCCTTCCCGATGAGTTCCTGGAGATCCCGATCGATCTCCCGCACGCCCCGAACCTCGCAGTTTCTCACGACCGGCGTTATGAGCCCCTTTCCCGCATCCACGGCGAGACCGATATCGACGCTCCCCTTCTCGATGATCTCCTTCCCCTGCCAGAGCGCGTTAATCCCCCGGTGACGTTTCAGGGCCTCGGCCACAAGCTTGATGAAAAAGGCGTTCAGCGAGATCTTCTCATCTCCCCCGCTGTTTATCTTCGCCCGGAGCTCCACGAGCCTGTCCATCTCGACAGAGTTGGTCAGATAATAGTGAGGAGCGCTGAACTTGCTCTCGCTCAACCGCTCGGCTATGACCGCCCGTGAACCCGTCACCGGAATGGTTCGATCCCGGGCAGAAATCCCCCCAGGAGCGTCTTGCCCCTGGCCCCCTCCGACCTCCTGGAAGGAGGCGCCCCCGGGCACGCCCCGAAAGGCCTCGACGTCCCCTCTGACGATCCTCCCTCCTGGACCGGTTCCCCGGACAAGATGGAGCGGGATATTTCTCCGGGCAGCGATCTTTACCGCCAGGGGACTGGCCGAAGCCCTGCCCCGGGGCACCTCGTGCGAGTCGCCCCCCGCCCCGAAATCTCCCGAAGGACCCGAGGCAGGAGACGATTCGGGTTGACGCTCTTTCCCGGGAGTATCCGCTTCACTCGCGTGATCCTTCCCCGGGGCGTTCTGATCGTCCTGCTGGTCCTTCTGTCCCTGAGGTGCCGTATCCGGTTCAGCCTCCCCCTTCGTCTCCGAAGCGGCTTCCTGATCTACCTCTTTCAAAAGCCCGGTAATATCTTCCCCGGGCTCTCCGATCAGGGCGATCGTTCGCCCCACGGCAGCCCGGGCATCGGCGCCCAGAATTATTTTCAGGAGAGTGCCCTCCTGGGACGATTCATACTCTACCGTTGTCTTGTCGGTCTCTACCTCGCACAGCACATCACCGGCTACAACGGAATCCCCCTCTTTCTTGCTCCATCCTACGATTGTGCCCTCCTCCATCGTCGGAGAAAGCGCCGTCATTGGTATTTTTTCTGCCATTCCTCTACTCCTTGTACGAAACCCGCTTTACGGCAGCGACGATCTTCTCCACCGTGGGCTGCACCGCCAGCTCCAGGGTATGATTATAGGGCATGGGCACGTCCTCGCTCGCAACAAGCTCTACCGGTGCATCGAGATCATCAAAACAGTTCCTGGAAATGAGCCACCCCACGTGGGAACCTACACTGGCCATGGGCCAGGCCTCGTCGACAATCACCGCGCGATTTGTCTTTGCCACGCTGGCGTAGATCGTTTTTTCATCGAGGGGACGCAGGCTTCGCAGATCCACCACCTCGGCATCGATTCCCATTTCAGCCAGAACCTCGGCAGCCTTCAAAACCATGTGAACGGGTTTGGAAAAGGAGATGATCGTCACATCGCTACCCTGCCGCTTTATGTCGGCCTTTCCGAAGGGGATCAGGTATTCCTCCTCGGGAACCTCCCCCGTAAGGCCGTAGGTCATCTCGCTCTCGAACATCACCACGGGGTTGTCGTCACGAATCGCTGTCTTGAGCAACCCCTTTGCATCGTAGGGCGTGGAGGGAGAGATCACCTTGATCCCCGGCACGTGCACAAAGTAGCTCTGCAAAGCCTGGCTGTGCTGGGACGAGAGATACTCCGCCGGCCCGTTTCCCCCCCGAAAGACTATGGGAACCTTGAGCTGCCCCCCCGACATGTGCCGGAGTTTGGCAGCGTTGTTCACCACCTGATCCAGGGCCAGGAGGGCAAAATTGAAGGTCATCCACTCCACGATGGGCCGGAGCCCCACCGAGGCGGCCCCCACGGCAAGACCGGTGAACCCCAATTCTGCGATGGGCGTGTCCAGCACCCGTCGCTCACCGTATTTATCAAGAAGTCCCTTACTGACCTTGTAGGCGCCATTGTACTGGCCNACCTCCTCGCCCAGAAGAAACACGTTCCCGTCACGGGCCATCTCCTCGTCCATGGCCTGACGAATCGCCTCACGCATCTGTATTTCCGGCATCGTTTCTGTCTCCTTAAGATCGGCCGTTAAGATCGGCCCTGCGATCTGCGCTCTCTCACGCCAGAACATCCTCGTACATGGTATGGAGAGCCGGTTCGGCGCTCTTCTCGGCGAAATCAACCGCCTCCTGAACCTCTTTCTTGATTTCCGCGTCCATCTCCTGGTACTCCTGATCGGCGATGATTCCTGCCGAAATCAGGCGTTCCTTGAGGCGGAGTATCGGATCCTGCTGCTTGTAGGATTCGAGCTCGTCCTTGGTGCGGTATTTTGCGGGGTCGCTGGCCGAGTGCCCCTTATACCGGTAGGTTTTGATATCGAGCAGCCAGGCGTTCCCCTTTTCCCGGGCATCCCGAGCTACTTCTTTTATTCCCTCATAAACCGCCAGCACATCCATACCGTCAATAATTTTCCCCTGCAGATCGTAACCGCTCGCCTTAAGAGAGAAATCTTCCACCCCCGACACCCGCTTCACGGCGGTCCCCATACCGAACTGGTTGTTTTCGACGATGTAGATAACCGGAAGGTTCCATATCTTTGCAAGATTAAGGCTCTCGTGGAACGCTCCCTGGTGAATCGCTCCATCGCCAAAGAAGCAGAGGGTCACCCCACCGTCGTTATGGTACATCTGCTTGAAGGCGACCCCCGTGGCGATGGGAATCTGGGCCCCCACGATCCCGTTTCCTCCAAGAAAGTGGCGTTCTGCATCGAACATGTGCATGGAACCACCCTTGCCGCGGGAACAGCCGGTAATCTTTCCGTAGAGCTCTGCCATAACAGACTTNGGGTCCATTCCCACCGCCAGAGCATGACCGTGATCCCGGTAGGAGGTGAGGAGGTAGTCCTTCTCCATATCCAGGGCAGCCACCGCCCCCACCGCCACCGCTTCCTGACCATTGTAGAGATGAAGGAACCCGCCGATCTTCCGCAGGCCGTACATCTGGGCAGTTTTCTCCTCGAAGCGTCGGATCAGCACCATATCGCGCAGGAGTTTTTTCAGGAACTCGCCGTTATAATTTCCGACATCACTCGTCTTTTGACTCTTCTTCTCGCTCATTTTTCTGTTATCCCTGCCTCGTTTTCTGTTTCCCCGCCCCCTTACTCAGCCAGGGACGCCCGTGTCCGCTCTCCCCGGGAGACCGAAAAGACCTCGATCTCGTCGGGAACCGTCTCGATAACAACCAGATCGCTCTCCATGGCGTTGGCACGCCAGAAGTTCGCCAGATCCTTGCCGATCGCCTCGAGCACATCTGCCTTGAGGGAGGGATTATCCACAACCCGGGCTTCTCCCCGCAGGTGGATGATCTCGTCCATCTTCTCGTCCTGGAACATCCAGGAGACCCGGGGGTTCTTCTCCAACTCCGCTACCTTCCGGAAATCCGGCGACGTGACGGCATAGACATATTCCGACGCCCCCCGTAGCGTCCCCGCCACCATCCACCTCAGGCGGGGCCCTCCCTGGCTGTCAACGGTAGCCATCACACCCCGACTGGACGAATCCAGGACGCGTTCCAGAGCGTCGAGCAACTCCCTTGAATTCATGTACTCCTCCTGAGCTNATTCATAATCATATTTCTATATTGTTCTGACCTTGTCCCGATGTAAAGTAATAAAACCTCTCATAATGTCAAAGGATATCCGGTGATTTACCTGACAAATCCTGATAAAAAAGGTATTGTTTTTCCGCTGTACCTTTGACAAGGGCTGTTGCTATACTAATGAGAGCATTGAGGAGGACTCGTGATCGATCAGTATTTTCAGAAACAGGATGTTATGCGGCGCCTTATCTACGCGCTGATACCGCTCTTCTTTTTCGCGGTACTTCTTTACGGCTGGAGCGTTCTGATGCAAACGGCGGTTGTCTTCGCCGGCGGGATCGCCACGGAGTATTTTTTTACCCGGCAGCGGGGCAAAAAAATAAGCGAGGCCGTCCTGGTAACCTGCGCTCTTTACGCACTGGCGCTTCCACCGGCACTACCGCTCTGGATCACCCTGGTGGGTATCGTCTTCGCCGTGGCCCTCGCCAAGGAGGCCTACGGGGGATTCGGCAGGAACATCTTCAATCCTGCCATAGCGGGGCGGCTCTTTATCTTTCTCTCCTTTCCCGTGCCATATAACGCAGGATGGATCGTTCCCGCCTCCCGGGGCCCGCAGGGCTTCTCCGGCCTCTTCGGCACGGCCCAGGCTGCAGGCGTCGATACGGTGACGGCAGCTACCCCTCTGGCGCTCCTGCGCACCGGCGAGATCCCGCCCCTGATGGACCTGTTCCTGGGATTCCGGGGAGGCTCCTCGGGAGAATCCAGCGTAATCCTCATTCTGCTGGCGGCTCTCTTTCTGGTGGCGACCAAAACGGCCAACTGGAAAACCATGGTCTCCACCTTCCTGGGGGCGCTTACCGCGGCAGGGGCCTTCTTCTTTGGGGGGCTCATTCCCGGGCTAAGCCCGGCATCCTTTCCCGGTTTCTCGGCGATGGTCCCCCTGGCAGCCTACATGATGAGCGGGAGCATCCTCTTTGTTACGGTCTTCATGGCCACCGACCCGATCACCGCACCCAACAAGCCCCTGGCACAGTTCATCTACGGACTCATGATCGGTGGTGTCTCCATGACCGTCCGGACTCTGGCGGGCTTTCCCGAAGGAACAAGCTTTGGCATCCTGGTGGCCAACACCTTTAGCCCCTTCCTGGATGAACACCTGCCAGCTCCAAAAAAGAAGACCAGGAAAATTCACCCTGCGGGAGCAGCTCGATGAACAAGCAGAGTCTACCCTATACCATAGGTTTTACTTTTTTTATCTCCTTCCTTTTCGTCCTCTTCCTGTCCTTTGCGCATCACACCACGGCCCCCCGGGTGGAACGGAACCGGGAGGTCACCAGGCAGCGATCGATCCTCTCTGCCCTGGGGGTGGAAACCTCCGGCCCCGACCAGATTCAGGAGGCCTTCAGGGAGGTCAAAGAGATCGAGCGGGAGGGAATCACCCTCTTTCGCCTCGACGACGGAGAAACCGGGGTCTATGCCAAGGAATTCATCGGCTCTGGTGTCTGGGGACCCATCGAGGGAGTACTGGCCGTCACCGGTGACCTGGCCCGGACCAGGGGGCTGGAGATTGTGGACCAGACAGAAACCCCCGGCCTCGGAGGTCGTATCACCGAGGGGTGGTTCAAGGAGCAACTCCGGGACCTCCGAATCGTCGAAGGGACAATCCGGGTAGCCGCCCCGGGAGAGGGCGACACGGACAAGGAAAACGGAAAGATCGACGCGATCACGGGGGCGACTCGTACCAGCGAACGAATGGGAGTGATCTTTAAAAACGAGCTGGAGCGGATCGCCTCGGCCCTGGGAGTTGAATTATGAGCAGCCCGAAGGAAATAATGAGGGAGAACCTCTGGACGAATAACCCTATTTTCATGCAGATCCTGGGAATCTGTTCCGCCCTGGCTGTGACAAACCTCATGATCAACACCCTGATTATGACCCTGGGGGTGGTCTTCGTTACGGCCATGTCGAATCTCACGGTATCACTGATGAAATCCCTCATTCCACGGAAGGTTCGCATGATCGTCCAGACCCTGATCATCGCCTTCTACGTGATCATCGTGGATATTCTGTTGCGGGCCTACCTGCCCGACATCAGCAGAGCCCTCGGCCCCTACGTGGGACTAATCATAACAAACTGCATCATCATGGGGCGAGCTGAAGCCTTCGCCCAGAGCAACCCCCCGGTTCTCTCGCTCTGGGACGGGGTCACCAGCGGAATGGGCTACATGGGAGTTCTCATGACAATCGCCTTCGTGCGGGAACTCCTGGGCTTCGGAACGGTCCTGGGTTTCCCCGTTCTTCCCTCGGGTTTTGAACCCTGGATCATCATGGTCACTCCTCCCAGCGCCTTCTTCCTTCTGGGAATTATCATCTGGATCGGCAAGACAATCATGAACAAGGAAGGAGCCACAGCATGAACGCAGAGACGCTTCTGAATCCCTTCTCGCTTTTCTTTGCATCCATCATAACGAGCAACATTCTGCTCTCAAACTTTCTGGGGATGTGTTCTTTCATCGCGATCTCAAAGGACTCCAGCTCTTCCAACGGTCTGGGTATGGCCGTGACGGTGGTCCTGACGGTAACAACGGCGATCAACTGGCTCATCCTTCACCACGTTCTCATTCCTCTGGACCTGGTCTACCTGAGGTTCATTGTCTTCATCGTCTCCATCGCTGCCGTGGTGCAGATGCTCGAGATGATCATCGACCGGGTCTCCCAGGCGCTCTACCTGAACCTGGGGATCTTTCTTCCCCTGATCACCGTGAACTGCGCCATTCTGGGTGTCTCCCTCTTTATGGAGATCCGCCAGTATACCCTGCTGCAGTCGGTGATCTACGGTCTCGGGTCGGGGCTCGGCTGGTGGCTGGCGATCATGCTACTCTCGGCGATTCGCAAGAAGACGGAGAAATCCAAAGTCTCTCCAGCCCTGCAGGGTCCGGGTCTCACCATGATCACCATCGGGTTCATGGCCATGGCCTTCATCGGCTTTTCGGGAATGCTGGCGGTTCAGTAAGAACTCGCTCCGGAGCGGGACGGCCGAACCGGACATACAGGAATGCGAAGAGGAGCACCCACAGATGGACGCACTTTTTTTAACCGCCCCCCTGGCGGTGGGATCCATAGCAGCTGCCCTGGCAGCTCTCATTGCAATCACCGACAGGATTGTAAACAACTACGGCGAGATAACCCTGGATATCAATGGCGGACGAAAACAGCTTTCCCTCAAGGGGGGACAGCCCATGCTCTTCGGCCTGGCCGAGGAAGGGATCTTTGTCCCCTCGGCCTGCGGTGGCCGGGGGAGCTGCGGGGCCTGCAAGGTTGTGGTACAGAGCGACATTGGCCCGGTCATGCCCACCGAGGCCCCCTACCTTTCCCGAGAAGAGGTGGAGCAGAAGGTCCGTCTCTCCTGCCAGATCAAGCTCAAACAGGATGTATCAATCGAGATACCGGAAGAACTCTTCAATGTTCAGGATTTTTCCGCAACTGTCACCTCCATCAANGATGTCACCCACGACATCAAGGAGGTTCTCTGCGATCTTCCTCCGGGACGGGAGGTATCGTTTCTCTCGGGGCAGTACGGGCAGTTCGAAATCCCCCCCTACGGCAAGATCAGGGAGCGAACCATGCGGGCCTATTCCATTTCCTCTCCCCCCGGAAGGAAAAGCGAACTGGAGTTTCTTATCCGCCTGGTACCGGGTGGTATTGTCACCACCTATGTGCACGAGCATCTGAAAGAGGGAGACACGATCCGCCTGGTGGGCCCCTTCGGCGACTTCTCCGTACGCGAAAGCGGTGCAGCCATGATCTGCGTGGCGGGAGGGTCGGGTATGGCCCCCTTCAAAAGCATCTTTCAGGACATGATCGACAAGGGAACGCTGCAGGATCGGGACATATGGTACTTCTTCGGAGCCCGCTCCCTGCGAGACCTCTTCTACCTGGAATGGCTGGAGGAACTGGACAACTCCTTCGAGACCTTCCACTTCATCCCCGCCCTGAGCGAACCCCAGCCGGAAGACAATTGGCAGGGGGCCACGGGGCTCATCACCGAGGTTCTGGACCGCTATCTGAAGGAGAAGATATCCCGGGACCATCCCAAGGAGGGGTATCTCTGCGGGAGCCCGGGCATGCTCGATGCCTGCATGGCGGTCATGACCGCCAATGAGATGAAATCGGAAGATATTTTCTTCGATAAATTTGCCTGACCAGGAGGAGAACGAAATGAAGATGTCCCCCCACTACACCAGGGCCCANGCCAATATGCAGCCCGGTGTTATTACCGCCGATGGCTTTCTCGGCGACGATCACCGCAGTCTGGCGGATATTATCGAGGCCGACGAGGAACAGTTCTCACGCCTGGATCTCTCCTTTCAGGATGTGGCCGACAGGCTCCGACATCTGATAGAGGAAGGGCGAAAAGGTCTGGGCGAACCTGTCACGGTCGATGGAAAATGGATCGTGACGATCAGCGAAGCCCGGGGGCGGCTGGCATCCCCCTTCGAGGATGGAGTCTTTCGAAAGATCAACGCCACTATCGTGACAGCCCGGAACGGCCA
Organism: Alkalispirochaeta alkalica DSM 8900; assembly: GCF_000373545.1. Lineage (GTDB taxonomy): Bacteria > Spirochaetota > Spirochaetia > DSM-27196 > Alkalispirochaetaceae > Alkalispirochaeta > Alkalispirochaeta alkalica. The sequence goes on along the minus strand of NZ_KB891736.1, from coordinate 143,053 downwards.
GCCCCAGGGGACGCCCCTCCTGGTAAGCGATCTTTCTCTCCATCTTCTTGAAAAACACCATTTCCTCGAAGGAAAAGGCGCCCCCTTCCGGCTCGAACCGGCAGAGCTGAAGCGGGTTCTGGAACTCTAAGACATGACCGCCCGGCTCTTTATCGTTGCTTTTTCTCCCAAGACCTTCTATGCTGTTGGTCAACTGCTATGGTGAGCCGACGAGTATTAATCGTAGAAGACGAGAAGATCATTGCCCTTGATCTTCAGCGACGTCTGGAGAAGTTCGGATATCGCGTGGTTGCTCTCTGCGCCACAGCTGACGAGGCCGTAGCCAAGGCCCTCGAACACTACCCCGACATAATCCTTATGGATATTATGCTCGGGGGGGAACGGGACGGCATCGACGCCGCCCTGGAGATCAAGCAACGACAGAGCACACCCGTGGTCTTTCTCACAGCCTACGCCGACGACAACACCGTGGCCCGAGCAAAAAAGGCCGAGCCCGTAGGCTACGTCCTGAAACCCTTCAAGGAGCGGGAACTCCGGACCACCATAGACATCGCGCTCTACAAGGCCGATGTGGACCGCAAACTCCAGGAACAGGAACAGCTCTTCGAGACGATCTTCGACACCATGAACGATGGGCTCATTGCGGTGGGGGCCGACCAGGAGATCAAATTTCTGAACCCCGTTGCACGGGATCTGACAGGAGTCTTTGACCAGGACGTTACGGGTCACCCCTTGCAGGAGGTGCTCTCGCTCTTTGACGAACACTCCCAACTCCCCGCGACAATTCCCTTCGCATCCGTTCTCGGGGGTGACACCTTTACCTTCGAAAACGTCTATCTGGAATCGGAGCAGGGAGGACGCGTCGACATCGCCGGATCGATCTCCCCCATACGGACTAACTACGGCACCGACGGGGCGCTGGTCACCTTCCAGGATATCACCAGCCTCCGCAAGATGTCCCAGGTTATCGAGTATCANGCCAGCCACGACACCCTGACGGGGCTTATGAACAGGGACGAGTTCTTCTCCCGCCTGAAGCAGGTCGCCGATGCAGCCCAGGACTCGCCTCTCCAGCACACCCTGATCTATCTGGATCTGGACCAGTTCAAGATCGTCAACGACGTCTGCGGGCACCAGGCCGGGGACGAACTCCTGCGCCAGGTCTCGAGCGACGTGAAGGGGATTGTGGCCTCGGAGGAGCATCTGCTGGCCCGTCTCGGGGGAGACGAGTTTGGAATCCTCCTGATCAATACCGATATCGCCCGGGCCATGACGTCGGCACACGCGATTCTTGCAAGCCTGAACCGCAAGTTCATCTGGCAGAAACACGCCTTCCACGTCACCGCCAGCATCGGCATCGTCCCCGTCCGGGGAACCAATGCCGATATCTACAACATCCTAGCAGCAGCCGACGATGCCTCGTACCTCGCCAAGGAAGAGGGCGGAAACATCATCAAGGTCTACGAGATGGAAGACTACACCTTCCTGAAACGGCGGGGCGAGATGCAGTGGATTTCGCGGCTCAACCACGCCCTGGATGACAACCAGTTTGAACTCTGGGGACAACCCATCGTCTCTGCCAACGGCGCGGCCCGGGATCATCAGGAAGTGCTGATTCGGATGGTCGACACCGACGGACGGCTCATAAGCCCCTCTGATTTCATACCGGCAGCAGAAAAGTACAACCTCATGCCCGCCGTGGATCGCTGGGTCCTCGCCAGGGCGCTCGATCTTCTTGCAGCGATGCACACCGAGGGACGCACCCCTCTCTTCAGCATTAATGTAAGCGGTGCATCCCTGGCCGACGAGAGCTTTCTGGATTACGCCGAGGAGCTTATCAGCACCCATACTGTCCAGGGGTCACAGATCTGTCTCGAAATAACCGAGACGGCAGCGATCGCGAACCTCTCCCGTGCCACGGCCTTCATGCGCAGACTGAAAAATCTCGGCGTCACCTTTGCGCTGGACGACTTCGGCAACGGTTTTTCTTCTTTCTCGTATCTCAAGACGCTCCCCGTGGATTACCTCAAGATCGACGGCTCCTTTGTCAAGGATATTGCCGACGATCTCATCGACCGGGCCCTGGTGGTGGCGGTAAACGACATCGGCCACGTGATGAACATGAAAACAATCGCCGAGTTCGTGAAGGACGGTCAGACAAGAGCGCTTCTGGAGGAGATCGGCGTGGACTATCTCCAGGGCTACGAGATCGCAAAGCCGGCGCCCTTCTCCAGACCCTGATGCATCTCCCTGCATATCTCACCCTGACGGGACTCAAACACGCCGGAAAGTCCAGCGTAGCCCGGGAGCTCTCCCGGACCTGGCCCGGGACGAACCACATCGACACCGACCAGATCATCCTGGAGCGGGCGGCCCGGAGGGGATTCCCCTGCCCTTCGCCCTCAAGCGATTCTCCAGAAAGCACCCCGGCGCTGCTTCTGCGGCAACTTTTTCAGGAGCTGGGGCACGAAGCCTTTGCCCGGGAGGAATATCTGGCCCTTCAGGAAGCCCTGGAGATGCCCCGACAGGAACGCCTTATTATCGCTACCGGCGGCGGAGTCTGTGACAACCCCGAGGCAATGAAGCTCCTCGAAGAGTGCCGTCCGATCTTTTACCTCCGGGCCGATCCTGAAGTACTCTTCGGGAGAATCGCTGCCGGCGGGATTCCCCCTTTTCTGGATCCCCAGGATCCGCGAGGGTCTTTTCTTCGCCTGGCCAACCGCCGGGATCTTCTCTATCGGGAGCAGGCTGATCACCTGGTGGATGTTTCGCATCTCACCGTTGGCGAGGTTGCCCAGGCTATCCTGAAGCTGCACGACCGAAAGGGGGAGAACACCCCCGGAGCGGCAGAGCAACAATACTGAAACTACCGAGGTACATCATGGCAGGAAACAACTTTGGCGAGGTCTTCCGGATCACAACCTTCGGGGAATCCCACGGGGGTGCCGTGGGCGTCGTCGTAGATGGGGTGACCCCCGGGGTCGANATCTCGGAAGAGGACATTCAGAAAGAACTGGACCGCCGGAAACCGGGTCAGTCCTCGGTAACTACCCCCAGAAAGGAACCCGACCGNGCTCACCTTCTCTCGGGGATTTTTCAGGGCAAGACCACGGGAACCCCTCTGCTGGTGATTCTCTACAATTCCGATGCCGACCCCTCGGCCTACGATGACATCAAGGACCTCTTTCGGCCGGGCCACGCCGATTACACCTATCTGAAGAAGTACGGCCTTCGGGACTGGCGGGGAAGCGGCCGGGCCTCGGGCCGGGAGACAGCGGGACGGGTTGCAGCAGGGGCGATCGCGAAGAAAATTCTCGCATCCCGGGGCATATCGGCGACAGCCTATACCAGGGCGAGCGCCGGCATAACCTGCAGAACCTACCAGCCCGACGAGATCGAGAAGAACCCCCTGCGCGCCTGCGATCCCGAGGCAGCCGGGGAGATGCTCCGGAAGATTTCCGCTATCCAGGAGACCCAGGACAGCGTGGGAGGCATCATCGAGTGTCGACTCCAGGGAGTCCCTGCGGGCCTCGGGGAGCCTGTGTTCGACAAACTCGACGCGGAACTCGCCCGGGCCATGCTCTCGATCGGCTCGGTGAAGGGGATCGAGTTTGGCGCCGGTTTTGCCGCTGCTGCCATGACAGGAAGCGAGCATAACGACGAGATGACCCCCGCAGGGTTTTCCACGAACCACGCCGGGGGAATTATCGGGGGGATCAGCACGGGCGAAGAGATCATCTTCCGGGTAGCTGTAAAACCCACCAGCTCCATCGCCCGGCCGCAACAAACNGTTGATACCGGGGGAACAGCGCGAACAATCAGGACCGAGGGAAGACACGACGCCTGCATCTGCCCCCGGATTGTTCCGGTTATCGAGGCTATGGCGGCGATTGTTCTGCTGGACCACCTGAAACGGCAAACCGCCCTGCACTCGCCGGCATAGCAGGCCCACCACCCCGGGGTGACCCTCCCCCGGGGATCGCAATCGCTACTCCTCACCCGTTCGCTTCCGGGAAGCGTCCCGGAAGAGCTGGGAATCGGCCTCCAGATCGTCGTCCTCGATCAGGTCCAGCGGATCCGGGGGCTCCTCCCCGCCCGGCGCCTCGTCCCCCTCCGGACCAGCCCGACCCGGAAGAAGTATCAGGACACCCAGAGGAACAAGCAGCACCGGCCACCAGCGCACAGCCAGCGAAGCGAGACTTGCCTGGACAAGGTCGAGGCTGAAAAGAAGGAAGAGAAACGAAAGAAGCACAACGGCTACCCCCGGTATCACCAGGGAATAGCGATATCGNTCCCCCCGACGAAAACCATAGGCAACCAGAGCCAGCCCCGCCGAAGTAACAAAGACCGGCCAGAGTGTTCTGATATCGGTCTGGGTCAGGACCGACTGCTGGAGAACAAAGAATACACCCAGGAGCGTCAGCAGAGTCCCGGAGAAGACATTAACCTCCCGGCCACCGGGCAGGAAAGCCCGATACAGGAGAAAAACTCCGGCAGCGATCAGAAGAAATCCACCGCCGGTATCACCCATGGAGAGCAGGCCCGTAGTAAAGGGCAGGAGGGCAACCCCTCCTGCCGCAAGACCGGAACCGATCAGGATGCGCCGCTGTACAGGCATAGGGCGTTACGCATCAACCGGCGGGGCTACCATGTGGCTGATAATCGCTTCGCCAAACCCGCTGGTAGAGACCTTCCGGGCGTCCTCCATAAGACGGGCAAAGTCGTAGGTGACCGTTCCGGCGGCGATCGCCCCCTTCAACCCCTGGAAGATCAGATCTGCCGCTTCCTGCCAGCCCATGTATTCAAACATCATCCGTCCCGAGAGAATAACCGAGCTGGGGTTTACCATATCCTTGCCGGCGTATTTTGGCGCCGTACCGTGGGTGGCCTCAAAAATTGCGTACCCCGACTCGTAGTTGATGTTTGCCCCCGGGGCGATTCCGATCCCTCCCACCTGGGCAGCCAGAGCATCGCTCATGTAGTCCCCGTTCAGGTTCATCGTAGCAACCACATCGAACTCGGCCGCCCGGGTAAGAATCTGCTGGAGAAAGGCATCGGCGATGGCATCCTTGATGAGGATCTTTCCTTCAGGAGCATCCCCTCCGCAGTCGTCCCAGGTCACCACACGATCTCCGAACTCGCGTTTTGCCAGCTCGTACCCCCAGGAGCGAAAAGCCCCTTCGGTGTATTTCATGATGTTGCCCTTGTGCACCAGGGTAACACTCTTGCGGTTGTTCCGAATGGCGTAATTGATCGCTGCCCGAACCAGACGCTCCGTACCGGCCGGAGAGATTGGCTTGATTCCGATGCCCGAATNGGGACGGATCTCCCAGCCGTAGGTTTCCTTCAGGAACTGTATGAGCTGTGTCGCATCGGCCGTGCCCGACTCGAGCTCAAGACCGGCGTAGACATCTTCGGTGTTCTCCCGGAAAACCACCATATCCACATCTTCCGGACGCTTCACCGGTGAGGGGATGCCCGGCACATAGGCCACCGGACGCAAACAGACATAGAGGTCCAGGCGCTGCCGGAGGGCGACGTTCAGACTTCGGAACCCGCCAGCCACGGGCGTAGTCAGGGGCCCCTTGATCCCCACCAGGTAGTGCCTGAAGAGATCTTCCGTCTCCCGGGGGAGCCACTCCCCGGTCTTTCTGAAGCTCTTTTCTCCGGCCAGAACTTCTTTCCACTGAATCTTCCGACTCCCCCCGTAGGCTTTCTCTACGGCGGCATCGAACACGCGCACCGCAGCGGCCCAGATATCGGGCCCCGTGCCGTCACCCTCGATGAAGGGGATTACCGGATTATTTGGCACAACAAGCCTGTCGCCCTCTTTTCGTATGATTTCTTCCACCAGGACTCTCCTTTCGTCTGTTCTGTCGTTATCGTCTGCCACCTGTCCTTGCGCCACCCGTTCCCGCAGCGCCCTCTCTCAAGCCCTCCGGCGGGAGCCCCCGATTTGGCCCGAAGGGCCTTCACAACAACCAGAGCACCCGCCCGAGCCCGTAGTGTACCCGCAGAGCCCCATGTTGCCAATAACAGAAACTCAATATATTCTGTAGGGAGAAATGGGACGTATCACAACCTCTGTCTTCCTGCTGATCCTGACGCTCGGTGCTTTTCTCATGGTCTCCTTTCAGGACCCTGCCGACGCGCGGATCGTCCCCCTGCAGAACTACGCAGCTTTCGGAGAACGAACGCCTCCCTTTCCCGTGGTTGAACGGGCAGCCCGGGCGATACGCCAGAACGAGGGAGACCAGGGAATGATCGCCTTTCTCACCTCCCACGTAGCGCGATACCGGGACGACCCGAATAACGGCTACTATCTGAGTGTGACGGCCGACCTCTACCGGGAGAAAGGCGCAGGAGAACTCGCCCGCCACTATTACCGACGGGCTCTCTTCCGCTATCCCGACGTCACGGTGCGCGGTGTAGCCTCTCACCGGGTTGCCATAAACCGCCTGTTGGCCCTGGAGCAGGACCCCCGACAGCGGGTAGACTACCTGCATTACCTCCAGGATCAGTACAGCGACTCCCTGGATCGCGGACTCGTGGCCTACCACCTGGCAAAGGCTTACGGAGAGGCGGGGCGGTGGCCAGAGGCCTTTGAGAGCTATCGCGTCTTTCTGGCTCACCCCCGCACAGAGATTCCAGGGGAACCGAACGCGCGCCAGGAGGCGCAACGCCAGGTTACCTTCTACGATTCGGGCCGTCGCTGGACCCACCAGGATCTGGACACCCTGGTGGCACGCATAAAAAACGCCTTGTGGCGACAGGATCCGGCAGCGCTTCTTCGGCACCGGGCGGGCGAAAACTTTTTTACCATGTCCTGGCAACAGGACGAGATGGACGCCAACAGCGACATCCCCACCTTTGATATCGGAGCTTTCCTGCGTCGCTCCCGTGTCCGTTTCAGCCGGGATCTGGAGGTCAATTCCAACGCCAGCGAGGCCTATCTGCGCACCTGGGGCTGGTCACACCGGATTCCCACGTGGTACCTCTACTTCCGCCGAATCGATTTCCCGGCCGACCCCGAGGTCCACGGGAACTGGGAGTGGGGAGGAATTCTCTTTGGCGAGGCCTTCTAGCATTACCGGAGGCTCCCGGAACGAAGCACCTTCAGATGCACCTCGGGGGTGCCGACAATCGCGATAATGGCACGCTCGGAAAGATCAGCAGCGACATCTTGGAACATCACCCGACAAAGCCTGCTTTTGAGAATTCTGGTCACCCTCTCCTGCCTCTCTGCAGCCTCCCTCCCCGTGACGGGTCTGGAATCTGACCGCACAGAAAGCACCATCAACTGGGAAGAGAGCCTTCTGGAAATAACCGTAACCCGAAGGGTCTCCGAGAATGACCGCAGCAACCCGGCTCAACTGTACCGGGTCCAGCGAGAGCTGGAAGAAAGTTTCCCCTCACTCCTTTTCTCGGAACTCCTCTCGTTGCAAATCGATTCGACCCGCACCATCAGGGATGCCATCCTGACACAACCGGAACTCGCTGCAGAAATCAGGAACCTCGCTGATCGGGCAGAGCGGGGGTTCCCCCGTCCGGCCCGGGATTTCCGCTCCGTTACCCAAAGCTACCGGGTCCCGCTCTTCCCCGACGTGGCGAGTCTCTTTCTTCAACACCAGCATCCCTTCAGAATGGAGCGGGTTCTCTCCTGGGTTCCTACTCGGGAATTTACGGGATTACTAATCTACGCAGCCGAAGAACTCCCCCTGCGGGGTACGGAGGAGTCCACCCGGATCGTCCCGGCCCTGCTGCCCGAGATCTTTGACACCGACCTCAGACCGGTCCTGGAGCAGGACATGCTGTTACCCCAGGCGATCAACCGCTGGGGCGTAGCTGCCTACACAGAAACCTGCGATGAAGAGCCCTGGAAAGAACGAATCGGAAGGGATCCCCTGCGAATCATGGCGCGCCAGGCCTTTGGTGTACACCCCACAGATATCATCATAAGTCGCGAGGATGCAGACCGCATACTGGCATCCCCCCACAACCGGGAGTTGCTCCGCCAGGGAAGAATTCTGGTCATCCTTGCTCCGGGCATGTCAACGGGTCATTGACCGCTANTCCCGACGGCCCTGCCCGTGCCGGTTGACCTGCCGTTGCCGGTTGTGATCATATTGAAGCGCTATGAAATCTCTCTTGGCGTTAGGGGCTTCCCTCGTTGTTCTTGCTTCCTGCTCTCCCCGTGTTATCGGCTACGCTGTAGTGCTCTGGCCCGAAGCGGACTCGTCCTTCTCAGCGGGAGATATCCTGGCTGTCACCGAGACATCGCGTATCCAGAACACCGTAACCGTTCAGACCCAGGGGGAGTCCCGCACNCTCGATATAAACAGAATCACCCTTTTCGATGAAAAAGATCCTGCCCAAAGCTTTGCTCGGGATTTCGAGCCCTGGCAGGATACCTATGCCCGCAGTCTCCGGACTGCCCTGCCCGTGCGAGCCATGCCCGATCGCACCACAACCCGTCTCTATCGCCTGCGCGACGGAGAAGTGGTAAAGATCCTGGGCCGCACCGATGAGATGTCCAACGAGGCAGGTCTCCTGGGGTACTGGTACCAGGCGCTCACGGAATCGGGTATTACCGGGTGGGTCTTCGGCCGAAGTATCGAGCTTATCAGCGCCGGAGGACGCCCCCTGGACGCTTCGGACGACCAGGATCAGCTGGACCGCCTGGTACGCGATATCAGCTCTTCGGTGTGGCGCCCCCTTTATTTCGAAGAGATGATTCGCTCCGGTCAGATCAACCTCGAGCTTTTTTCTCCCCGCTTCGGCCTGTTCGGAGACCTCGATGACTCATCCTTCCGGATAGTCCTGCCAACCTATGAGAGAGAATTTTCCTATCAGGAATATCAGGCCGCCGGGCTGAATGCGGTTCGTTTCGAGGAAGCAGACCTGACCCTCACTCTCGGCAGTAATGAACGGCTTGAAGCGACCTTTCTGCTCAATGACCGTCAGCGGCGAGAGACCTTCTTCCTCATCGACGATGATTTNCAGGAAATCATCCAGGAGGAACGGGACCGGCGCCGGGAGGTNCTGGAAGAGTTCCTGAGTCGCGGAAGCGGACTGGTGAGCACAGCCTTTGGCTCCATGGAGCTCGATGAGAGGGGGGGCGTGCGCTGGGAAGGGTATCAGCGGCTGGTCCCGGACATTCTGCCTGCTGCCTTTACCGGCCANGCCACCATGGAGTTCAGCATCTTTATCGCGGGAAATCTGCGGAGCCGTTACGATGGGGCCGTAAGACTCCGCATGCAGGAGGGGCGTTCNTCGGCCTTTCTCTACACCCTCACCGACGATGGCGTCCGCTTCGTCTATATCCCCGAGAGCGCCATCGACGATCGTGGCGTGATCCAGTCAGAGCCGGCAACACCGATCGTGCTCTTCTTCCGNTTCTACCAGGAGTAACAGGGCGCTCATGATCTCCGTTACCCAGGCATCCCTCGGTTTTGGAGGGCAGCAGGTTCTCTCGGGCGTCTCACTTACCCTGAACAGGGACACCCGCGCTGCCCTGGTAGGAGCCAACGGAAGCGGGAAAACAACCCTCCTTCGAATTCTGGCAGGAGAAACACCCCCCGACAGCGGCAGCGTGAGCATCGCCCGGGGGGCGACCGTGGCCTACCTGCCCCAACAGAGCTCCTTCCCGCCGGGAGCAACGATCTACCAGGTCGCCGAAGAGGGATTCCGGCGGGAACGAGCCCTGGCCGAGCAACGCAGGGAGAAGGCCCAAGCCCTGGCAGCATCACCCCACAACGAGGGCCTTCTCCTTGAAGTGGCTGCCATCGATCAACAACTGGAAGAAAGCAATTACCACACCCGCCACGTTCTTCTCCACCGGGTTCTCAAGGGGCTGGGCTTTTCCAGGGAAGATCTGGACCGGCCAATCGCGACACTCAGCGGAGGCTGGGCCATGCGGGTCGCCCTCGCCCGGACCCTTCTGGCTCGCCCGGATTTCCTCCTTCTCGACGAGCCCACAAACTATCTGGACAGCGAATCCCGGCTCTGGCTTGCCGGATTTCTCACCTCCTTCGAGGGGGGATTTCTTCTGGTCTCCCATGACCGGGCCTTTCTGGATGATACCACCCGGGAGATCCTGGAACTCTTCCTGGGATCGGTGAAACGCTATCGGGGACCCTATAGCACCTATGAGAAACAGCGCGAGGAAGAGGTGGCCCTCCTGGTAAAACGCTGGGAGGAACAGCAGCGGGAGATCTCCCGCCAGGAAGATTTCATCCGTCGCTTCCGCGCCCAGGCAAACAAGGCGCGTCAGGTTCAAAGCAGAATCAAGATGCTCGAAAAAATAGAACGGGTCGAAATTCCTGAGCATCTTGCCCCGGTAACCATCTCTCTTCCCCCGGCGGCTCCCTCGGGAAAGATCGTCCTCGAGGCAGCTGATCTCTCGCGCAGCTACGGCTCCAGGAACGTGCTGAAAAACCTCTCCTTCACCCTGAACCGGGGACAACGGCTGGCCGTGGTGGGCCGAAACGGAGCGGGAAAATCGACCCTGCTCCGCATCCTCGCGCAGGAAGACCAGGAATATCAGGGCCTCCTGAAAAAGGGAACGGGTGTTCTGACAGGCTATTTTGCCCAGGACACCCCGGAGAAGCTCCCCCCAGACCTGACCGTCCTGACCTACCTGGAAGAACAGGCCTCATCGGAATCGCTTCCTTCGGTCCGAGACATTCTGGGAGCGTTCCTCTTTCGGGGCGAGGCCGTGGAAAAACGGCTGGGAGTCCTCAGCGGGGGCGAACGGACCCGCCTGGCCATGGCAGCCCTTCTTTTGCAGCCTCTTAACCTTCTGATCCTCGACGAGCCCACCAACCATCTGGACATTACCAGTCAGGAGGTGCTCGCCAGGGCACTCAAAACCTACGGGGGAACGGTGATCATCGTTTCCCACGACCGTCACTTTCTGCGGGCCGTCACGACCGATGTTCTGGCTCTCTGGCCCGATGGATCGGCACCGGGCCAGAACTGGCAGTTCTACCCCGGGACGTTCCGGGAGTTCGAGGAAAGTTCCCTGGGAAAAATCTTCGACGACCCCGATTCTGCCGGGGCGCGGATCCCTGGATCCGGCTCGTCGCACAACGGAAACGGCCTATCCCGAGGAGATACATCCGGACAGGGCACACCCACCCCAGCCGCCGACGATTACGCCCGGCAAAAGGCACGAAAGGGTGAAATTCGCCGTCTCCAGCGGCTCGAGGCAGAACAAATGGCCNAGATCGAGCGGCTCGAGGATGAGCTTGCCGCGCTCCACCGGGAAATGGCGCTTCCCGAGATATACCGGGACCCCCAGGCGATCCAGCAGCGCCAGACCCGAGTACCTTGCCTGGAACAGTCTCTGGAGGAGATCCATGCAGCCTGGGAAGAAACAACCCAAGCCCTGGACAAACTTGTCATTTGATTCCCCGCCCGGAGGTGAGTACTTTACAGGCGTGATACGTATACCTGTCTTTCCCCTGGGAGTAGTCCTCCTGCCGAGAATGCCCCTGCCCCTGCACATCTTCGAGAAACGCTATCAACTGATGATAGCGCGGTGCCTGGAAGAGGACCTTCCCTTCGGAGTCCTTCTCCACCGGGGCAACTCCATTCTGAAAACCGGTTGTCTCGCCCGGATTGAATCGGTGATCAATCGCTACGACGACGGACGACTGGATCTTCTTGCGGCGGGAACCGAGCGTTTTCACGTCTCCCGACTCCATAGGGAACTGCCCTACCTGGAAGCAGAGGTCACCATCTTTCACGACGACCCGGCCCAAACCCGGGACGAGCAGGAACATACCTCGGCTGCCCTGCGAGCGATCCACCACCTGGAGCAGTTCGCCCGAACAGCAGGCTACGANATCGACAGAGCAATCCTGGAACAGCTCGATCACGAAGAACTTTCCTTTCTCCTGGTAACGACCGATGTCTTCAGTAGTGAGCAAAAACAGCATCTTCTGGAGAGCAGATCGACTCTGGAACGCATGGAAGAAGCATCACGGGCCCTGCAGGAGAGCTATCAGCGTCGCCTGATGGAGCACCGTATACGGAAGATCCTCAAGAAACCTGATACCGAGGATATAACAAACTTCTTTAACTGATACTCCGGACCTTCGGGTCCGGAAGAGGAGTCCCGAGATGATTATGGACGTGATCCTGCAGGATGGACCAAGAACGATAAAGATCCCCGACAACACCCGGGAGATCTCCCTGCGTAGAAACCAGGGGGAGGCGGCGCAATCTTCGCTGTGGCTTTCGGCAGTAACCCTTCAAATTCGGGCCCCCGAGTCGTGGTGGAACCAGGCCCGGGCCTACTTTCCGGAAGTACTCTGGCTCCGCACACGGCCAGACACGGCCGAAGATGACCAGCGCAGGCTCACCCAGGAGGATTTCGAAGCACCCCTTCCCGAAGGGGTCATNGCAAACCTGAACGCCTGTATCGAGCAGAAAGACCGGTCTTCGCTTCGTGCTCAATTACCTGCCAGCTTTATCCGGACAGGGGTCGTCCAGACGAATCTGGCNGTTCTGTNCGACCTTTTTCGGGAACGAGGTCACTATAATGACGGGCATTGGGCCGGATTTTGTCGTATACTTCGGGATGAACCGTGCCTGTCCCGGGCGTTCGATCAGGAGAAGGGAGAGAAACCATGAAAGACTATCAAAAACGAATCCGCCACCTCACACAGGAACAAACCAGGACACTGCAGGGGCTCGAGCAGGCCCACCAGGAGGCGGGTCTTTACGCCGTGGATCTTCCGCAGCAGGAACGCCCACCCCAGGTGGATTCCCTTGTGGAGGAATATCAGGCAGTCCGGCAAAAGATCGAGACAGCCAGCACCGCCATAGACCGGATGATGCATATCGATGCCCGCCAGGAAGAGATAAAACGGAAGCTGAAGAGCCTGCAGGAGGAGCGTGACACCCTGAACAAGAGGCTCTCGGGAGTGTATGAACAGATCGGAGCGGTGGCCTTTCGCCTCTTCAAGGAATCATCCCTGATCGACGCCGGCTACTCGTCGATCTTTGAAACCCTGGCGAGCTACCACGACGAGATCCAGAATCTGGAATCCCGAATCAATTCTCTGGGGTCCAGGGAGACCTCCGAAGAAAAAGCCCCGCTCCTGGAAAAAATAAAAACCCGGGGCAAGACCCTCTACTTTCGAAATCGGAAGAACGTTCGNGAAAACCGCCTGCCCGACCTCCTCCAGACTACAGGAGAGCAACTCGCCCAGGGCGACTTTATCGAACAGGTAAACGACGAGGAACTGAACCGGGTATCGGAGCCCCTCATGGCCGCACGAGCGCGCTGGAAGGAGATCGACCGGGAACGACAGGAACTCACCCGGGAATCGGGCCAGCTGGTAGAGGAGTTCAACGCTCTCTCGGCGAACCGGGCCCTCGATCGTGCCCGGGGAGAACGGGAGGAGGACATCCTTCGAGCCAGAGAGGAGCTCACAACACTATCGGCTGCCATCGGGGCGATCGTCGAGAAGGAATCTCTCCCCGGATTCGAGAGCCACCTCCAGCGGATCGGGGAGTTCCGGCAGGAGATCAGCCACCAGGAATCGATACTGAAACGACTCCAGGCGGGCCAGGAACTGGAATCGGTAGAGAAGGAGCTGGCTCACTGTCGCAGGCATCAGGAAAAGACCCGCAACGAGATTGCCGATCTGGAAGAACGACTCCGCCAGCTCGCCGGTCAGGAAGAGGCCCTGGTTCTCCAGGAGCGGCAGCTCTCGTCCGAACGGGGAGACCCTGCGGAACTCTTCCCTTCCTGAGAAACCGGCNCAGACCACGATGGAACAATCCCTTTTCGGGCAGGCGCGACCTCCCCTGGCGGCGAGGCTGCGCCCGCGTTCCCTGGAGGAGTTCATCGGCCAGGAGCATATCCTGGGCCCCGGAAAACTCCTTCGCCGAGCCATAGAGGCCGATCAGCTCCAGTCGCTCATCCTCTCGGGGCCTCCCGGCACCGGAAAAACAACCCTGGCCCGGGTTATCGCCGAAAAAACCTGCAGTCAGTTTATNTCGGTGAACGCCGTTCTCAGCGGGGTCAAGGATATCCGCGAGGCAATCACCAGGGCCCAAAGCTTTTCCGAGAGAACCGGCCAGCGGACGATCCTCTTTGTCGACGAGGTCCACCGGTGGAACAAGAGCCAGCAGGACGCGCTCCTGCCCTGGGTTGAGGAGGGCCTCTTCATTCTGGTGGGGGCCACCACGGAAAACCCCTTCTTCGAGGTCAACAAGGCCCTGCTCTCGCGAAGCAGGGTTTTCCTCCTGACATCCCTGACAGAGAAGGACCTCCACCGGGTGATCGACTTCGCCCTGGGCGACACCGATCGCGGCTACGGACGATACCCGGTGAACCTTACCCGGGATGCCCGGGATCATCTGGTCAGAACCGCCTCGGGCGATGCCCGGACGCTCCTGAACGCCCTGGAGCTCGCTGTGGAAACCAGCGGTGATGCCTTCCCCCCTGCCCCGGGAATCTCTATNGAGGTCACCCTGGAGATCGCCGAGGACAGCATCCAGCGGCGGGCTGTCCTCTACGACAAGGACGGCGACTACCACTTCGACACGATCTCGGCCTTTATCAAGTCCCTCCGCGGGTCTGACCCTGACGCAGCGCTCTACTGGCTCGCCCGAATGATCCTGGCGGGAGAAGANCCCCGCTATATTCTCCGGCGCCTCCTTATCCTCGCCGCCGAGGATGTGGGGCTGGCCGATCCCGAGGCGATCTCCCGGGTCACGGCCTGCGCCGACGCCTTTGATCGGGTGGGAATGCCCGAGGGGCAGTTCCACCTTGCCCAGGCCACGCTCTACTGCGCCATGGCGCCCAAATCGAACTCTACCCTGGGGTATTTCGACGCGATCAAGGCGGTTCAGGAGGCTCGTTCCGACGATGTTCCTTCACATCTTCAGGATCCGTCCAGAGACGGGCCTTCTCTGGGGCACGGACATGGCTACCTTTATCCTCACGCCTACCGGGACCACTGGGTCGCTCAACAGTATCTTCCCGAAACCCTTCAGGGAAACATCTTCTATCACCCTGGAGACCAGGGGTGGGAAGGATCGCGCCGACAGGTCCTGGAAGAACGGCGGCGGCTTCAACTTGCGGCCGAACAGGAACAGCCGCTCCAGATATACACCCTGGGAGCATCACGAGGGGCATCGAGCCGGTGGCTCCAGCGCATGGACGAGGCAACCCTGGAAGAAGCCACCGCCCTGAGAGATCAGGCCCTGGCACTTCTGGGGCCCCTTTCCACGGACAGGGTTCTTCTCTGCGGGGCCGCCCTCCAGCTTTTCCTCTGGGAGACGCTGCGACGAACCCCCGGGGGACTCACCCTCGCCTGGGGATCGGACCAGCGGGATATCGAATCGATGCGACACCTTCTGGAACGTTCTCCCCTGGAGGATCTCGAGGCCCCTCGTATAGCGGGCCCGACAGAACCGGGGATCGTTCCTGCAGAAGCAGGTGACTACTCGGGGCCCTTCGACCGGATCCTCTGTCGCCTCTGGCCCGGAGATCTTCCCCTGCCCGTTCTGGAGCGGCTGCTTCCCCTGATCGCGCCCGGGGGGACCCTTCTCTTCCTCGACCTCGATCCATCCCGGGGAACCGTCCCTTCCCGTCTCCTGGGAGACCTTCTCTCCCTGTCAGCCCGGACGGGGGAGACCCTTTCCCGGGCAGAGAAGAATATCTTTCCCCCGCGCCCTCCCCTGTGGGAAGAGNCTCTCTCTCGCCTCCCTCTCCCGGAGGAATCCCATGGCATCGCCCTGCAATCCTGGATCCACACCAAGGTTCAGCGGAAGATCACGCCCCCGATGGTTCAAAGCTGGTTTGGTGCGGGCCAGCCCCTGGCAGAAGAGATCCTCCGTCTGGGCGAGCCTGGAATTCTGGAGGAACTTCGCCGGGGGTGCGAAGGGATCACCCCTGGGGATTACGCCTGGGAGCGCGCCTTCCTGGCGGTAAAAATCGCGAAACCGGCTTGACAAAAAATGAGCAACACGGCATATTCCTCCCGACACACGCGGTGGATGTAGTTCAATGGTAGAGCGCCAGATTGTGGTTCTGGTTGTTGCGGGTTCAAGTCCCGTCATCCACCCTGTTGATGCGCCCGTAGCTCAGCCTGGATAGAGCGTCGGACTTCGAATCCGCAGGTCGCAGGTTCGAATCCTGCCGGGCGTACAACACATTTTGGGCCGTTAGCTCAGCTGGCAGAGCAGCAGACTCTTAATCTGCGGGTCGAAGGTTCGATCCCTTCACGGCTCAGGGCTGGCAAAAAGGAGCGCTAAAATGCGCTCCAGGTGCTTGACATAATGCAGGCCTTTGGCTAGCATTAGCGAGAGTGGTGAAATTGGTAGACACGCCAGATTTAGGATCTGGTGCCGGAACGGCGTAAGGGTTCGAGTCCCTTCTCTCGCACGGAAGGGACGCAAGATCCGATCGTGGAGTTACCAACCCTACCGCTCCGGGTTTCGCGTCATGCGAGCCGTTTTTGCGAGAGTAGCTCAGTGGTAGAGCTCCACCTTGCCAAGGTGGATGTCGCGGGTTCGAATCCCGTCTCTCGCTCTCTCTATAGTAAGGCGGTTCGGGAATCCCCGAATCGCCTTTTTTGTTACTATTTTGAAATCTGGTATGTTCGAGAGGGTTACAGATGATCCAGGAAAAAAAGATCGAGAAACGCGAAAACTCGGCGGTACAGCTACACATCACAATCCCCCAGGATGAAGTCCGGGTGGCCTACGACGACCTCGTCAAGAAATACGCAAAATCGGCTCAGATCAAGGGATTCCGCAAGGGCAAAGTGCCCCGGGATATCCTGGAACGCCGTTTCGGCGAGGGCTTCCGCGCTGAGGCCCTTCAGAACCTCCTCGAGGCCGGCCTTGAAGAGGCCCTGAAGGATGTGGAAGAGCGCCCCCTTCCCTACACACGGCCTACCCTGGTAGAAGAAGATCTGGAACTCGACCTGGACGCCCCCCTTTCCTTCAGCGTCACCTACGATGTCTTCCCCGATGTCACTCCAGGAACCTACGAGGGCCTCACCGTAACGGAGCCCAAGGTATCCATCACCAAGGCCGATGAGGACCGGGAGCTGGAAGAACTGCGGCAACAGAACGCCCTGGTTATCGAGAAGGAAGAGGGCGCCGTGGCAGAGGGTGACATCGTCACGGTCACACTGGAAGAACTCGACGATCAGGGAGTCCCCCTGGAAGCTACACGACAGGAAGATATCACCATCACCGCAGGCCAGGAAGAGAACTTCTACCGCATCGACAAGGACCTGATCGGCTTCTCCCGGGGCGAGACGCGGACCATAGAGAAAGAGTACACCTCCGATGATGACCACGAATCCCTGAAGGGGCAGAAAAAACGCCTTCAGGTAACGGTCTCCACGATCAAGCAGCGCGATGTGCCCGAACTGGACGATGAGTTCGCCCAGGATGTGAGCGACGAGTTCGAGACCCTCAAGGATCTCCGGAAGGACATCAAGCAGCGCCTCACCGGGAACGCCGAGAAGAAGATCCGGAACATGATGATCGACGAACTCATGAACCAGATATCTGAGAATACACCGCTCGATATTCCTGCCTCGATGGTACAGACGGAGCTCGAATCGAGCTGGCGGGGACTCGCCGAACAGTACCGCGCCACGCCGGAACAGCTGGAGCAACTCCTTACCCTCCAGGGGAAAACCAGGGACGAGATCTTTGANGAGTGGCGCCCCTCGGCCCTGGAGCGCCTGAAGCGCAGCCTGATCGCCCAGAAACTGATCGAGCTCGAGAAAATCGAAATCAGCGACGACGAAGCGGAGGAGCAGGTTCGCAAGGACGCCCAGGAGCGAAAGGCCGATCCCGAGCCGATCCTTGAATATTACCGGAATAACAATATGCTTTCCTATGTGAAGCAGGATCTGGCCGAACGAGCCCTTTTTGACCGTCTCCTGGAAAAAAGCACCGTGAAAGCCGGCGACAAGATCAAATATCTGGACTTGATGGCCGAGAATGGGTAAGTTTCCGGGTATGAATGAACAGAGCAATACGCTGGTGCCGATCGTTGTAGAACAGACCGGCATCGGCGAGCGTTCCTACGACATCTTTTCCCGCCTCCTGAAGGACAGGATCATCTTCCTGGACGGCCAGATTCACGACGCCGTTGCCGACCTCGTGGTGGCGCAGATGCTGTTTCTCGAGAGTCAGGACCCTGAAAAGGACATCAGCCTCTACATAAACAGCCCCGGAGGGTCTGTCACGGCGGGGCTCGCCATCTACGACACCATGCAGTACATCAGACCGGACGTGCAGACGATCTGCATGGGACAGGCAGCATCCATGGCGGCGCTCCTCCTCGCGGCAGGAGCTGCGGGAAAACGCCGGGCCCTTCCCTCCTCCAGGATACTCATCCACCAGCCCTGGGGTGGGGCCCAGGGGCAGGCCACGGACATCGGCATCCAGGCCCGCGAGATCGTCCGGCTGAAAAAGATGCTGATCGACTACTTCGCCCTCCACACCGGGAAAACCGCCGACGAGATTGGCCGGGATCTGGAACGGGACTACTTCATGTCTGCCCGGGAAGGTGTAGCCTACGGGATAGCAGACGAAATTCTTGTTCGAGGTACCAATGATAAAACAAAAAAATGAAACCGGTAAGTCCTGCTCCTTCTGCGGAAAGAAGGCCGAACACGCCCGGCGACTCATCGCGGGTCCGGGGGTCTACATCTGCGACGAATGCGTAAATGTATGCAAGCGCATGATCGACGAGGAAGACGATATCCTCACCTCCACCATCCTCGAGACGGTTCCCAGTCCGAAGGAGATCAAGGAGTATCTCGATAACTACGTAATCGGCCAGGACGCAGCAAAAAAGATTCTTTCCGTGGCGGTCTACAACCACTACAAGCGAATCAGCCATAAGGTCGACCTGGAGGACGAGGTGGAACTGGAAAAATCCAACGTCCTCCTGATCGGTCCCACAGGGACGGGGAAAACGCTCCTCGCCCAGACCCTGGCGCGAAAGATGAAAGTCCCCTTTGCCATAGCCGATGCTACAACCCTCACCGAAGCGGGCTACGTGGGGGAGGATGTCGAGAACATTCTCCTCAAGCTCTACCAGGCAGCGGGGGGGAACATCTCCGCCACCGAGCGGGGGATCATCTACATCGACGAGATCGACAAGATCGCGCGGAAGAGCGAAAACGCCTCGATCACCCGCGACGTGAGTGGCGAGGGCGTCCAGCAGGCCCTGCTCAAGATCATCGAGGGGACCAGCGCCTCCGTTCCTCCCCAGGGAGGACGCAAGCACCCGAGCCAGGAGATGATCCGCATCGATACCTCGAACATCCTCTTCATCGTGGGAGGAGCCTTTGTTGGCCTCGATCGGGTCATCGATTCCCGCATCTCCAAGCAACCCATGGGNTTCGGGGCAGACGTGCAGACCTCGGCCGAAAAAGACCTGGTCAGCCTTTACAAGCAGATCCATCCCGATGACCTGATCAAGTTCGGGCTCATTCCGGAGTTTGTGGGACGCCTTCCNATCCATGTCACGCTGGAGGATCTGGACATCACCGCGCTGACGCGAATCCTGAAGGAACCCCGAAACAGCGTAGTGAANCAGTACCAGCTCTCGATGCGCCTTGATAACGTTGATCTTGTTTTTGAAGAGGGGTCCCTGGAGGCAATCGCAGAGCAGGCACTGACTCGCAAGACAGGCGCCCGGGGTTTGCGGGCTATCGTTGAGCGTATCATGACCGAGGTGATGTACGAGATCCCCTCAATGGAGGGNGANAANCGCGTGGCAATCACAAAGGATGATATCCTCAAGGGACAAAAGCCGGTCATTGAAGTNATCCAGAANTCGGCATGAGACTNATCCCCGGGAAGCGGGAGCAGCCGGAGCTTCCNCTCCTCCCCCTGAAAGAGACCTTCTTTTTTCCCGGGATGCTTCTTCCTCTGGTGATAACCCGCGACGAGGGGAAAGCAGCNATCCGCCAGGCCATGGAGAGTGANCGAAAGGTCCTGGCCGTGGCCCAGAAGAACCCNCACGATCCCCCGCCGGGGGAATCTCCTTCACCGGAGATGTTTCATCCCGCCGGAACAATCGTCCACATTGTACAACTCATGAAGATGCCCGACGGGGCTGTGCGGGTTATGCTGGAGGGGCAGGAGCGGGTTACCCGGAAGACCACAACCCTCCGGGAGGGACTCTTTCTGGCCCGGACCGAGGCGATCGTTCCCGACCGNACCGACCCCGAGGGGGTGCTCCCCAAAATGGTTCGGGTTATTCAGGATACCTTCAAGGAATACGCCATCCTCTCGGGGGTAATCACCACTGACATTCAGCGCAAGGTGGCAGCGGCGGAGAGTGCCGACAGGATCGCCGATCTGGTAGCTGGCTATGTCTCCTTCGACGGCGAGAGCCGCCTNCAGTTGCTCCAGGAACGATCCACGGTAAAGCGGGTCCGACACGTCTCGGACCTCCTCAACGGCGAGGTGGAGCTGCTCAAGCTCAANCGCTCCATAAAAGATCGGGTTCGCCGTCGCCTCGAGAAAAACCAGCGCGACTACTTTCTGCAGGAGCAAATTCGGGAGCTCAACAAGGAGCTGGGCGAAGACTCCTCCGAGGACGATACTCTTCGGGAGATAAAGGAGCGCCTCACGGCAAAGGCCGTCCCCCAGGCCGTCTCCGAGCGGGTCACCAAGGAAATGGACCGCCTCAGGAAGCTCCCCCCGGTCTCGCCCGAATCCGGCATCATCCGCACCTATGTGGACTGGCTTCTTGACCTTCCCTGGGAGCAGGCACCGCGTGAGGCGATCGACATCCACCGGGCNGCAGANATCCTCGACGAGGATCACTATGATATGCGGAAACCCAAGGATCGACTCCTGGAATATATCGCTGTTCACTCCCTGAACCCCGAAATCAAGAGCCCCATCCTCTGTTTTGTCGGTCCTCCGGGAACGGGCAAGACCTCGCTGGGCCGGTCCGTTGCCCGCGCCCTGGGCAGAGCCTTTGTAAGGCTCTCTCTCGGCGGTGTCCGGGACGAGGCAGAAATCAGAGGGCACCGCAGGACCTACGTGGGAGCCCTCCCCGGCCGAATCATNCAGGCCATGAAACGGGCCGAGGAACACAACCCCGTCATTCTCCTGGACGAGATNGACAANATTGGGACCGATTTCCGGGGCGACCCTTCGAGCGCGCTCCTGGAGGTACTCGACCCCGAGCAGAACGGCACCTTCTCCGATCACTACATCGAGATCCCCTTTGATCTGTCCCAAGTCACCTTCCTGACCACGGCCAACTCGCTCCATACCATTCCTGCGGCACTCCGGGATCGTCTGGAGATCATCGAAATTCCCGGGTATACCGAACCGGAGAAACGCCGCATCGCACGGGATTTTCTCATTCCCGAACAAATCCGGGAAAATGGCCTGGGAGAGNGCAAGATCGTCTTCAGAAAGGACGCAATTACCACGCTCATCACGGAATATACCACCGAAAGCGGTGTTCGCAGCCTGAAACGGGAGATCGCCTCGGTGACCCGAAAGCTGGCGAGAGAGCTTCTCGAAGAGGGCACCCCGCCGGAGGCGTTCAGCAGGACTCTGGGATCGGGAACGATCAACCGTCTCCTGGGTCCGCCCCGGTATCGCCACGATCTGGAGCGGCACGACGAGAACCCTCCCGGGCGTGTCCAGGGACTTGCCTGGACCGAAACGGGAGGGGTTCTCCTCTCCGTGGAAGCAGCCCTTCTGAAAGGCCCCGGCGAGATGGTTCTCACGGGAAGCCTGGGCGACGTGATGAAAGAAAGCGCCCGCATCGCCCTGAGCAGAATTATCTCGGGCACAGCTGCGGCGGTGCTGAATTTCGACAGAACCTCCCAGTCGATCCATATCCACGTTCCCCAGGGAGCGATTCCCAAGGACGGCCCCTCGGCGGGAATTACCGTCTACACAGCGCTCTACTCCCTCCTGAAGGGAGTGCCCGTGGGGGATGACCTGGCCATGACGGGGGAGCTAACCCTCACAGGNAGAGTNCTCCCCGTGGGGGGGATCAAGGAGAAGCTTCTGGCAGCCCAGCGCCGGGATATCTCCCGGGTCATACTTCCCCGGGGAAACCAGGCCGACGTGGAGATCCTCTCCCGGGAAAACACCCGGGGCCTGGACTTTTTCTACGTCGATCAGGTTGACCAGATCATCCCCATCGCCTTCCCCGGCGGGGACGNAGCGGAGGAACCACCCCGGGATGCCGACAGTCGGAGAACCGGCGATCAGGAGGCTGCCCCAGGGTAGCCCGGACCACAAGGGTCCCAAACAATGCAGAGACGATCCGAATATATCTCTCCCGAAGAGGGATGCACAAGATTACCGTCCGCAGAGACAGGGCACCAGCCTCCTCCGCGGAATAGCACCGATACACTGAGAAGGAGGCCCGTTTCGTGAAATCTCTTGAAGGAAGATCTCTTCTGGCGCTTATGGATTTTACCCCCGAGGAGATTCGTTATCTCCTGGACCTCGCCCACCGGGTGAAACAGGAGCAGGCCACGGCGGAGCGCCCCCAGCGCTTCCGGGGACGCACTTTGGCGATGCTCTTCGAGAAGCGGTCAACCCGTACCAGAGCCGCCTTCGAAACGGCCTTCGGCGAAGAGGGAGGACATCCCGTCTTTCTCTCCAGCGCCGATATTCAGCTTGGAGCAAAAGAGACGATAGAAGACACCGCCAGGGTTCTTGGACGGATGTTCGATATCATCGAGTTCCGGGGGTTTTGCCACAAGACCGTGGAAAAACTGGCGCGCCACGCCGGAGTTCCCGTCGTGAACGGACTCACCGACCAGTGGCATCCTACCCAGGCTCTGGCCGATCTGCTTACCATCGAAGAACACACCGGCGCCCTCGAGGGGGTTGTCTCGGTCTACTGCGGCGATGGCAGAAATAACGTGAGCAACAGTCTCCTCGTGGGAGCCGCTGCTATGGGGATGCACCACCATGTGATCTGCCCCCGGGCTCTGGCTCCCGACCCGGACCTGCTGGCAGCGGTGGCCGCACGCCAGGACTTCCCCGGCACCGTTACGGTTCACACCGATCTTGAATCGCTTCCGCCCGAGGCCAGGGTGATCTACACCGACGTCTGGGTCTCCATGGGTGAAGAGGGCCAGGAGGCTGAACGGAAGGCCCTGCTTTCTCCCTTTCAGGTCACCGACCAGGTCATGGCCCAGGCACCGGAGGCGATCTTCCTCCACTGTCTGCCCGCTGTCAGGGGGAACGAGATGACCGCCACAGTCATCGACGGACCGGCCTCGCGAGTCTGGGATCAGGCAGAAAACAGGAAACACACAATCAAGGCGGTCATGCTTGCTTCCTTGGGGCTGGCGTAGTACTATATTTTTATGAGAACAATCAAGGCGTTGGCAGTTTCTGCGTTCCTTCTCCTTTTGACGGTTCCGGTTTTCTCGCAGGATCAGGGCGGAGCAGAGTCATCGATGCTCGCCATGACGGTCCAGGTCCAGCGCGTCTACCCTCACAGGCTCGGCTATAAAGTTATTTACAGTCGCTCCGATCTCTACCCGGGCGTCGTCCACATACCTGGCCGATGGTTCACCGAAGCGGCGGGAAAGGCTGAGATAATCTATACATCTCACCCCAGTGCCCCCTATCTCACGGTGTTCTACCGGAACGGGGAGGTCTCGCACCTCCGCCTGTTTGTTCATTCCAACCGCGCTCACAGAACGTGGGGAGCCCTGCCGAGCAGCCAGGATCCCCGCGAAGCTTTTGAGAGCGACGAGTTTCGTATCGTCTACTGACGCAGCAGGAGCGACATGCCACAAGACACCCTTCTCGAGGTACCGGAGGAGTTGNAAGACTTTGTCCTCCGGTATCATTCTTTTGTAATTGCAGGACACAAGGAACCCGATGCAGACTGTCTGGGGAGTCAGCTCGCCCTGGGTAGCGCCCTCCGACGACTGGGCAAGGAGGTTCTGCTCGTGAACTCCGGTCCCTTCGAGCGACAGGAGATCCTCCCCTTTGAACATTATTTTTCTCCGCGCCCGGAGTCGGCCTCCTTCGAGGCNGTTATCATTGTTGACTGCTCCAGCGCGGACCGGATCGGCCCCCTGGCCGATGATATCCGGGGAAAGCCCCTGGCCGTGGTGGACCATCACGCCAGTGGAGAACGGCTCCAGGGGGTCCACTTCATTCTTCCCGAGGTTCCGGCCGCGACTATTCTGACTCTTGCCCTGATTCGATCGCTCGGCCTTGACCTGACCCGGGAAGAGGCGGAGTGGCTCTTTCTGGGGCTCGCCACCGATACAGGATTTTTCCGCTTTCTGGCCCCTCACCAGCATATTGCCTTTCTGGCAGCAGCAGAACTGACACAGCGAGGGGCNTCNCCCCAGGGAACCGACCGTTTTCTCTCGTCGGGCAGATCCTGGGAGAGCAGGCAGCTCATCGCACGGCTTCTGCAACGGGCCGAACGCCTTCTGGAAGGNTCGGTNCTCCTCACCTACCAGACAGCGGCCGATGAGAGAGAGTTCGGCCGGCGCCGCGATTCCGACGCGCTCTACCGGCTCCTCCTGGCCGTGGAGGGAGTTCGGGTGGTAGCCCTGGTAAAGGAAAAACCCCGGGGGTGTGCGATCAGCTTTCGATCAACCGACACGACCGACATGGGTTCCCTGGCCGCCTCTTTTGGCGGAGGTGGCCACCAGAAGGCATCGGGCGCCTTTGTAGAAGAGCCTCTGAACCGATTCCTGCCCCGTCTGAGACAGGCCCTGCTCGATACCGCCTGAGATATCGCCATAGATAACCACCAGAAACATCCCGCAATTATCTCCATGATCATTTAAAAACGAAAACAATCTCTTTTTGGCATAGATTTTGCATTTACTATGGCAAGGAGAGAACAATGAAATCACTGAATCACTACCATCAGGACTACCTCGCCGGAAAGATCTCGTGGGACAGGTTTGTTGCAGAGGCGCTGAAGTTTATGCGGAAGGCCCTCTCAAGGCGGAACCGCCTCGGCGGAGAGGAGGTGGAAGACATTATCGCCAACTTCTATCCCCGGCTTATGCCTATGACCACAGGGTACCAGGATCAGGGGTCTTCCTTCGAGGCCTACCTGGCCACCACGCTCTATCACAGCAGCCGGGAATATGTGCGGAGACGAATCGAACACCGAAAGAACCTGATCTACCTTTCCGACGAAGGAGACCTTTGGCTCGCCAGGGAAGAACTCGTGGGAGAGCCCGATATCACCTTCCACTACGGCACCCATGAGCCGGACCTGCTCCCACTCCAGGAAACAGGAACAGCGGAATCCCTGAACAGGCAATTCCTCTTTCTCTTTTGCAAGAATGTTCCTCTTCTCTCGTGTCAGGACTGCGAGACCTTCGCGGCCATCCTCGACCTGCCCCTGTCCTGGATCACTGCCATCAGGGAATACTGTCAGCGGCACCGGACCGATCGCGTCCAACGAAGGACGATTCTGCGGGAACGCCGGGACAGGCACTACTCAGCCATGATGAGATACCAGCGGGATCTGCATGAGGCCGATCCTGCGATCCGGGGAAGGCTCAAGGACCGAAGTGACCACCACAGACGACTGTGGCTGCTCTATATCCAGCGGCTGAAGCGTCAAAACCTGCACCTCTCGAACAGAGAGGTGGCACTCCTTCTGGGGATACCCAAAGGAACGGTCGACAGCTCCCTTCACACCCTCGGGAAACGCCTTGCATCATCCCTGGCAACGCAGTAGCATCGCACGATGTATATTCTTCTTGCCTCGAACAATGAGCACAAGCGACGGGAGATCGACGGAATTCTGGAACACCTCGCGGCAGCGGTAACGATTCTGCAACCCCGCGATCTGGGGTTTTCCTTCGACGTCGTCGAGGATGGCACGACCTTCGCCGCGAACGCGCTCCTGAAGGCCCAGGGGCTCGCCGCGCTGATCCGTGGCGAACTTCGCCCGGGAACATCCCTGAATGTTCCCCTGGAAACGGTGCAGGAGAAGCTGGCCACCCTCTGCGGAGACCAGCCCCCCCCCGTCCTGGCCGACGACTCCGGCATCTGTGTCCACGCCCTGGAGAACCGCCCCGGCATCTATTCGGCCCGTTACGGAAACAGCCCTGACACCCCTCCCCTGGACGACAGGGGCAGAAACGCGCTACTCCTCCAGGAACTGCAGAACCACCGCGACCGGGGTGCCCACTACGTCTGCAATGCCGTGCTTCTCTACGATGCTGACCGCTATCTCCAGGCCCAGGAAACCTGGCATGGGGAGATTGTGGAAACCCCTCGGGACGGCAGGACCGGCTTTGGCTACGATCCGGTCTTTCTCCTGCCCCGGCACGGCCAGACCGTGGCCGAAATTCCCCAGGCCGAGAAGGATCAGATCTCCCACCGCGCCAAGGCCCTGAGAGCACTCGCCCGGGCTGCGGGCTGGATCGAAGCCACCGGAACGTGACCGTGCGGGGCCGGACTGCAGCCGAAAGGAAACCCCGGTTGACCAGTCTGGCCCCTTCCCGTATCGTCCTGGCATGAGTACTGTACCGCACCGCGACGATATCCCCCGGAAGGACCAGTGGGACCTGGGATCGCTCTACCGGAGCGAGGAGGAATGGGAGAAAGACCTGCAGATCCTCTCCAGCCTGGAAGAGCAGGTTCACACCTACCCGGGCACCCTGTCCGAATCGGCCGATACCCTCCTGGCCTGGCTTCATCTGCAGACAAGGATTGAGGAACTGGACGAACGCCTGGGCTACTACGCCATGCTTCGCCACTCCGAGGACGCCGGGAAGAGCGAAAACCAGGACCGGCTGAGCCGATATACCCAAATCACCTCCCGCCTCGGTGCAGCCACGAGCTTCTTTGCCCCCGAAATCCAGCAAATTCCGGACGCCACGATGGAAGAGCTCCTGGCAGACCCCCGCCTGGACGAATACCGCATCAGCCTGAATCGGGTCCTGCGTTATAAGCCCCATACGCTCGCTCCCGGCGAAGAACGAATTCTGGCGATGCAGCAGGAGGCAAATCAGACCGCCTCCAGGAGTTTCAGCGCCCTCCTGGACGTGGACCTCGATTTTGGCGAGGTGGATACCCCCGAGGGCCCCAGAACCCTGACCCAATCCAGCTTCGGCAGCCTCCTGGAACATCGGGACCGGGCCGTCCGGGAAAGGGCCTTCCGCCAATTTTACCGCTCCTTCGACCAGCACAAGAACACCCTGGCCGCGCTCTACGCCGGCAGCGTCAACCTCGATATTTACCGCGCCCGCGTGAGAAATTTCTCCTCGGCTCTGGAATCGAGACTCTTCCCCGACGATGTCCCCTCTCGGGTCTACGAAAATCTCCTCTCGGTGGTGCGGCAGAACCTTCCGCTCCTGCACCGCTACTACCGTCTTCGCACCCGCGCCCTGCGCCTGGAGGACCCCGCCGTCTGGGACACCCGCGTTGCCCTGGTCCCCGATATCACGGTCCATAATCCCTACGAAGAGGCCGTCGAGACGGTTCTGGCCTCGCTGGCTCCCCTGGGTGAGGACTACGTCACCACCCTGCGGGGAGGGCTCCTGGGAGGCTGGGTAGACCGGTACGAGAACAAGGGGAAGCGATCCGGAGCCTTCTCGGCAGGAAGTTACCGGGGCGATCCCTACATCCTCCTGAACTACAAGGAGGACACACTACGGGACATGTTTACCCTGACTCATGAAGCGGGCCACAGCATGCATTCCTGGTATTCCGTGCGCAACAACCCCTTCCAGCACTACCAGTACACGATTTTCGAGGCCGAGGTTGCCAGCACCTTTAACGAACAGCTCCTGGTGCATCATCTTCTGGGGCAGGATCAGTTCACGGGGCAGAAACAAGACCGTCCCATGCGAGCCTACCTCATCAGCAAGCATGTCGATGATATTGTGGCCACCCTCTTCCGCCAAACCATGTTCGCCGAGTACGAAAAACTGGTCCACGAACAGGTTGAGAGCGGAAAGGCCCTGACGGTCGACTGGTTTCGCCAGGCCTACCGGGAGTTGCTCCAGGCCTATTACGGCGACACCCTGACGATCCCCGATCTCCTCGATCTGGAGGGGCTGAGAATCCCCCATTTCTATCGGGCCTTTTACGTGTACAAATACGCCACGGGAATCTCGGCAGCCATCACCCTTTCAAGGAAGGTCCTCGAGGGTGGCCCCGGCGAACGGGAAGCCTACTTCAGGTTTCTCCGCTCGGGAGGATCCCGTTTTCCCCTGGAGTCACTCGCGGTAGCGGGAGTCGATATGACGCGACCCGAACCGGTTCAACTGGCCATGGATCACTTCTCGCGGCAGCTGGACCTTCTGGAAGAAGCGCTCTTCGGCGAGCCCCACGGGGAGCAGAAATAACGGAGCCGAAAAAATTACAGGCAGTGCGTCAGGAAGTATTGACACTCCCCGAAGG
The DNA here is from genome assembly GCF_000373545.1 of Alkalispirochaeta alkalica DSM 8900. GTDB lineage: Bacteria > Spirochaetota > Spirochaetia > DSM-27196 > Alkalispirochaetaceae > Alkalispirochaeta > Alkalispirochaeta alkalica. The sequence continues at coordinate 114,652 of NZ_KB891736.1, read as the reverse complement.
CCATGCTATCTTGCGCATCGTTCTGACGCGGCAGTGGCGGAACTGGTAGACGCGCTAGCTTGAGGGGCTAGTGTTCGCAAGGACGTGGAGGTTCAAGTCCTCTCTGCCGCACGCTAACGCCTGACAGTGTAAAACCTTACGCTGTCAGGCTTTTTTTATCCCCTCGGGGTTTGCGCCGGACAGCACGGTTTATGAGAGACACCAGCCAGCAGAGTGACCAAACTCATCAGGCTACCGAATCTCCCGCGTAAGCGACGTGAACCACTCCCAGATCGAGGAGATCCTCCGCACCACGGGAGAGCTCGAGCTGGCCACGGGCAAGAAGGAATCGTTCTGAATGGGATAAAAGCGGTGCGACCACGCCTTCCCCCCCTTTCTTCCCTTGACCTGTGGCAGGGCAACGCCGTATCATTGACNGATTACTCGCACAGAGGCAGTTTTCGATTCACAGGCGGCAAAAAGGAGAGAATATGCGGCTTTTTTTTAGAGATTTTCGTGTTTTAGCAATTACAGCAGGTACCGCACTTATCTTGGGCGGTCTTTTCATTTCCTGCGGTGGGGCCGAGACGGCGAGCGAGCATCCGGCAAAACGGAGCAACGCCGAAACCCTGGTAGTAGGAATGCCTGGAGATCCCCGGTCGCTGGACCCTCACCGGACGAACGACCAGCCCTCGAGCCGGGTCAAAAAACAGATCTACGACACCCTGATGTACCAGACGTCGGACCTTACCGTAACCGGCGACGGTCTGGCCGAATCCTACGAGGTGATCAGCCCCACTGAGTTTGCCTTCACCCTCCGCCAGGGAGTACACTTCCATAACGGCGAGGAACTGACCTCAGAGGACGTCAAGTTTACCTTCGAGCGCATGAGAGAACTGAACGCCCCCGCAGCTTTCCTGGTGAACGCCCTGGAGCGGGTGGAAATCATCGACGATTATAACTTCGTGATGCATCTCTCCTTTCCCTTCGGCCCCTTTATTACCCACCTGGCCCATCCCGCGACGGCTATCTTGAACAAGACGGCTGTTCTGGCGGCAGGTGAGAACTATGGGCGCAACCCCGTTGGAACGGGCCCCTTCTCCTTCGTGGAATGGCGCGCCGGCGACTCCCTCACGCTGAGCCGTTACGACGACTACTTCCGGGGTCCCGCCGCGAGCGAGCGCATCATCTTCCGCATCATCACCGAGGACACCCAGCGCGCCATCGCCCTGGAAACGGGTGAGGTCGATCTTATCTACGATGTGGGACCCAACGATTACCGTGACCTCGCCGCCCTCGAAGAGATCAAAGGCTTTCAGACTTCGGGTCTTACCACCTTCTACATGGGGTTCAACGCCCAGAAGAAACCCTTCGACGATGTCCGGGTACGACAGGCAATCAACCTTGCTCTGGACGTCGAAGCAGCTACGCAGGTGGCGTTTCGTGGATACGCTACAACCGCCAAGGGGCCACTCGCCCCTACCGTTCAGTTTGCCAACACCGGGCTTCCCGGATACGGCCACGATGTAGAACGAGCCAAAGCGCTCCTGGCCGAGGCGGGGTATCCCAACGGGTTCTCCACCTCGATCTGGACCAACGATAACCCCGTCAGGGTAATGTACGCCGAGATCTTCCAGGAACAACTCCGGGCGGTGGGAATCACGGCGAGCATCGAGATCGTCGAGTGGGCTCCCTACCTGGACAGAACGGCCCGGGGAGAACACGATATGTTCATGCTCGGCTGGGTCGCTGTCACCGGTGATGCCGATTACGGCCTCTACTCCCTCTTTCATTCGGAAGAGTTCGGCGATGCCGGGAACCGCACCTTCTGGTCCAACGACGAGGTTGACCGGCTCCTGGTGGAGGGCAAGACGAATCCCGATCCTGCCGCCCGCGAGGAAGCTTACCTGAGAGCCCAGGAAATCATCTTCGAGGAAGCCCCCTGGGCCTTCCTGGCTTTCCGGGACGAGCTCAACGCTACCCGCGATTATGTTCAGGGTTTCGAGCCCCACACAGCGGGCCACCATATCCTGTATCAGGTATACAACAACTAGGCTTCCCGCCTGGCTCTACCGCTCCCTTCCGTGAAGGGAGCTCCGACCTCTGCCGGTTCCCCGGCAGAGGTCGGATTCTTCCCGAATCAGGGGAAGATATCGCAGAAAGGGCACGGCTCCCGAAAGATGCCCGGGCCGACTCTTTCTGCGATTTCTTTGTCACCCCCCAGGGGATACGACGGGAAACGGCCAGGAACTTCAGACCCGGCCCAAGGCAGGAGAAAATGTACAAATATATTCTGAGACGTGTGTTATTACTGATCCCGGTGATGCTGGGAGTGTCCTTCGTGGTTTTCACGATCATGTTCTTTACCCCGGGAGACCCGGCGAAGCTTCTCCTGGGAGAACGCGCCCCGGAGTCCGAGGTCCAGGCCCTGAGAACGCAAATGGGACTGGACGATCCCTTCGCGATCCAGTACGGACGCTTCCTCTTTAACGCCCTCCGGGGAGATCTGGGGCGATCCCTCGTGACTCGGCAACCCGCAGCCCTGGAGCTGGTTAACCGCTTTCCCGCAACGCTTCAGCTCGCTGCAGCCGGAGTTCTTGTAGCGGTTCTCATCGGGATTCCCATCGGTATCGTCTCGGCCACCCGGCAGTACTCGCTTTTCGATACGTTCTCGATGATTTTTGCCCTCATCGGTGTCTCCATGCCCAACTTCTGGCAGGGAATCATGATGGTCCTCCTCTTTTCTATCATGCTGCGCGTACTCCCCTCCAGCGGCTACGGCACACCGGCCCACCTGGTCATGCCAGCTCTCACCATCGGAACCAGTTCGGCGGCCACTATCACCCGCATGACCCGCTCGAGCATGCTCGAGGTAATTCGTCAGGATTATATCAGGACAGCCCGAGCCAAGGGGCTGAGCGAGCGGGTGGTTATCAATCGCCATGCCCTGAAAAACGCCCTGATCCCCATCGTGACGGTGGTGGGCCTCCAGTTCGGATACCTCCTGGGGGGAGCCGTTCTTACGGAGACGATCTTTTCCTGGCCCGGTGTGGGACGCCTCATGGTTGACGCCATCCGCCAGCGGGATTACCCCGTCGTCCAGGGAGGCGTGCTCCTGCTGGCTCTCACCTTCAGCATTGTCAATCTCTTTGTCGATATTCTCTACGCCTACATAGACCCCCGCATCAAGGCGCAGTACAAATAACGAGGATAACTCCCATGAAATCTGAAACACCCGAATCAAGACGAACCACAGACCCGCCGCTCCTGAAAACGGATTTACTCGAATCTGATGGCCTTGAGACCGAACCCTTGCTCGGTGAGCACTCCCAAAACCGGGAAGACGACGCCCCTGACAAGACAATCCTTCCCGCCGCAAAGGCGCTCACGGCCCACCGAAGCCAATGGGCNGANGTCTGGCGGCGTTTGAAGCAGAACCGCATGGCCATGGCAGGCCTCGCCGTTATCGGGATAATCATCTTTACCGCNCTCTTTGCCGAAGTTGTCGCCCCCTACGGCTATCGGGAGCAGAACCTTGCCCGCATCGCCGACCCGCCGAGCAGGGAGCACTTGCTCGGCACGGATGATCTTGGAAGAGATATCCTCTCGCGGATCATCTTTGGAGCCCGNGTATCGCTCCAGGTCGGGTTCGTTGCCGTGAGCATCGCCCTCATCGCGGGGGGGACCCTGGGGGCCCTCTCGGGCTTCTACGGCGGCANTGTCGATAACGTGGTGATGCGCTGTATGGACGTACTGNTGGCGATCCCCTCGATACTNCTGGCTATTGCCATCGTCTCCGCTTTCGGGGGNGGGCTGGTGAACGTCATGATCGCCGTGGGCATCTCGAANATTCCCGTCTACGCACGAATTGTGAAGGCCTCGGTCATTTCCATCAAGGANCAGGAGTTCATCGAGGCTGCCCGGGCTGTGGGGGCGAGCGACTTCAGAATCATCACCAAGCACATCCTGCCCAACTCCATGGCCCCCATCATCGTGCAGGGAACCCTGGGTGTGGCNATCGCCATCCTCTCCGCTGCGGGCCTGAGCTTNATCGGTCTGGGCATCGAACCTCCNACCCCCGAATGGGGGGCCATGCTCTCGTCGGGCCGCCACCTTATCCGCAGGAGTCCCCACGTGGCGACGTTCCCGGGCCTGGCCATCGTTATCACCATCTTTGCATTGAACCTTCTCGGCGACGGGCTCCGGGATGCCCTCGACCCGCGGCTGAAACAGTAGGGAGCAGTTATCGTGAGCGATATATTACTGGAGATCAAAAATCTTAACGTTACCTATTCCACTCAGGAGGGGGTTGTCCAGGCGGTGGAAAATCTGGACCTCCAGCTGAAACGGGGCGAGAGCCTCGGCCTGGTGGGAGAGACGGGAGCAGGAAAAACCACCACGGCCCTCTCCATCATGCAGCTTGTGCCGGCCCCGCCGGGCANAATAGAGACGGGAGAGATCTGGTTCGACGGCGAGGACCTGCTGAAAAAGCGCTCCGAAGAGATGCGGNGAATCCGGGGGAACCGGATTTCCATGATCTTCCAGGATCCCATGACATCGCTGAACCCGGTCCTCACCGTTGGATTCCAGATCACCGAGGCGATCACCCTTCACCAGAATCTCACGGCAAAACANGCCGAAGGTCAGGCCAGAGATATGCTGAAACTGGTAGGCATTCCCGAAGGCCGGGTCGATGATTACCCCCACGAGTTTTCAGGGGGAATGCGGCAGCGCGTAGGNATCGCCATGGCTCTCTCGTGCAATCCCAGACTTCTGATCGCCGACGAGCCCACCACCGCTCTGGACGTAACCATTCAGGCCCAGGTACTGGATCTCATGAAACGCCTGCGGGAAGAGTTCGGGACATCACTACTCCTGATTACCCACGATCTGGGGGTCGTGGCCGAGGTCTGCGATTCCGTGGCGATCATGTACGCAGGCTCGGTGGTGGAGCACAGCACCACACCCCGGCTCTTCGAGACGCCCCGTCACCCCTATACGCGAGGNCTCTTTAACTCGATTCCGAGTCTGGACGAGGAGGTCCCCCGGCTCAAACCGATCAAGGGGCTCATGCCGGACCCCACAAATCTGCCCCCGGGCTGCCGGTTTCATCCCCGCTGTCCCCAGGCCATCGATCTCTGCAGCACCCGGTCNCCGGCCCATACCGATCTGAACCCGGAGCATCACGTGCAGTGCATGATCTACGAGGGGCTGGTGCCGGGAGCCGATGAACCTGACGCCGGGAAAGCGCAGGAAGGAGAATAACCACCATGGACAGGGCTACACAGAAAGATCCCATTCTCTCGGTCCGGAACCTGAGACAGTTTTTTGAGACAAAGCGAGGAACTCTCAAGGCAGTAAATGATATTTCCTTCGATATTTATCCGGGCGAGACCCTGGGGATAGTCGGAGAGAGCGGATGCGGAAAATCCACTACAGGACGGTCGGTGCTCCGTCTGGTCGAGCCCACGGGGGGGAACGTGGTCTTTCAGGGGAAAGAGGTGACCACCCTCCCCCGGAGAGAGATCCGGAACTTCCGCAGGGATGCCCAGATTATCTTTCAGGACCCCTTTGCATCTCTGGATCCCCGCATGAGCATTGCAGCGATCATCGCCGAGCCCTTTGAGATTTTCAACCTCTATTCACGAACCGAGCGGATCGAACGGGTTCAGGAACTCATGTCGCTGGTGGGCCTGAGCCCGCGTCTGGCCAACGCCTTCCCCCACGAACTCGACGGGGGACGACGCCAGCGGGTGGGGGTTGCCCGGGCCCTGGCCCTGGACCCCAAGTTTGTGGTCTGCGACGAACCTGTCTCGGCTCTGGATGTCTCGATNCAGGCCCAGATTCTGAACCTCATTCAGGATCTTCAGGACCGGCTGGATCTCACATATATGTTCATTTCGCACGATCTGAGCGTGGTCCGTCATATCAGTAACCGCGTGGCGGTTATGTATCTGGGCAAGATTGTCGAGATAACTACCTACCACAAAATTTTCACCGAGCCCCGCCATCCCTACACGAAGGCCCTCCTCTCGGCGATACCGATCCCCAAGGTCGGGGCCAAGCGCGAGCGGATCATTCTGGAGGGAGACGTGCCGAGCCCCATTAATCCGCCCCGGGGGTGCATCTTCTCGGGACGATGTCCCTTTGTGATGGACCGGTGCAAGGAAGCAGCCCCCCGGCTCCACGAAACGGAACCGGAACACCGCGTGGCGTGCTTTCTTGCCCATAACGAGACGGACCAGCCGGAGTAGCCCGACACGGGGAGGGCTTCCCCTGCGAGAGGTGCGTGTCCCGTTACCCTTTATGCGGGAAAGCCCTGCCCCCCGACCTTCCACCCCACCCCGGAGCTATCCGAAGCGGTGCTCCAGGGGGATTCCCAGGGCACGGGAGACCTCTTCCCCCAGTTCCTGCAGACTCTCGCGATTCCGGAGCGATTCGGTCTGCACGAGGAGGGATTCTCCCCGCAGGAAACCCTCTTCCGGAGCATCCTCCGGCGAAACCGGCGAGAGTTCAAGAAACAACTGGACGTAGCCGCGCTGGAAAGGGGCGGAGACGGGCCGACGAGACCGGAGCATTCCCCCGGAAGGGGCCGCCGCGTCGGGATCGAAGGGCGCCCGAAGACGGAGAAGGAGTCTCTCGGCCCGGGAGAGCCGGTAACGCCGGGTACGGCCGACGAAGAGAAGCCCCTCCCGGGAGATAATCTCGTCCGAGGAGAGATCGAAACACCAGAACTCCTGGTAGAGCGCGGCCAGAAGAGAGACCAGGGACAGAACGCCAGCGATACTCAGAACCTGGCCGTCGTAGAGCACCACCCCCAGGAAGATCGCTGTGAGGAGCGCAAAGAACACCCGCCATCCCCAGCCAAGACGCAACACGAGCCCCCCCGAGGGAAGGGGCTGCGGTGTCAGCCGATAGATCGTCACGANCCTAGAGAACTCCCTTGGTGGACCGCACAGCCCCCGAAGGAAGATAGGCCTCTCCCAGAGCACGGCCCGTGGCCTTGAAAAGGGCTTCCGCCAGATGGTGACCGTTCAGGCCGTAGCGGCCGATGATATGCAGGTTTATCCGGGCATTCTGGGCAAAGCCGGTAAAAAATTCACGGACCAGAGCCAGATCGAATCTCCCTGCGTAGGGCTGGGGGAAAGAGACCTGGTACTCCAGATAGCTCCGGCCGCAGGCATCGACCACGACCTCCCCCAGGGCATCGTCCATGGGAACCAGGGAGTGGCCAAAACGCTCAATCGGCCCGAACTCTCCGGGAACACGAGCNAAGAGCGTCCCCAGAACGATACCCGTATCTTCAACGGTGTGATGATCGTCTATCTCCAGATCTCCCCTGGCCCTGATCTCACCGGCGAAGCCCCCGTGAAAAAGAAACGCCTGAAGCATGTGATCAAAGAAGGGTATCCCCGTATCTACGGCGATCCCACCCCCGGAAGGAGGCTGATCCCGGGCAGCGCCCCGATCCCGGGAACTCTCGGGCAAGGTGAGGGACGCAAAAATATCGGTCTCTTTGGTGGTTCGGGAAACTTCCAGATGTCGAGCCATGTTCTTCTCCTACCATGAACGGAAGCGCGTCTGGACTTCCGAGAGCCGTGGCGGATCTGCTCCCGCCCGGCTGCAGGTCTTTGCTGCTACGGCCCCCGCAAAACGGAGCATTGCCGAGATGTCGTCCTTTCCGAGCCCGGAAATCGCCCCGGTATCGAGCAAACCGGAATGATGGAGCCAGGCCAGAAGAGCTGCGTGAAAGGAATCACCCGCACCAATCGTGTCGGTAACGGAGGTTTTTTCTGCGGGAACTGCCACGGCGATGTCCCGGGACCAGGCACGAGCACCGGCGCTGCCCTCGGTGACGACCACCAGGGAAGGGCCCTGCTCCAGAAGCGACCGGGCTCCCTCTTCGAGGTTCGGGGAACCGCTCATCCAGAGCAGGTCCTCGTCACTTACCTTCACAACGGTGCTGGCAGCGACTCCCCGGGCGATGCGACGGCGATACTCTTCCTCGTCCGTCACCAGTGAGGTCCGGATATTCGGGTCGAAGGACACGAGACACCGGCCCCGACAGTGCTCCGCCAGGGAGAGAATCGTTTCACCCACGGGATCGGGGATCAGGGCGATCGAACCGAACTGAAGGGCCCGGGTCGACTGGGGGAGTTCCGGGAGATCCCCAGGGAGCACACGCCGGTCGGCGGCTCCCTCGGCGAAGAAGGCATACCGGGCCTCACCACGATCGTTCTTCTTGACGAAGGCCAGAGTCGAGGGGGCCTGGTCGCGCAGAACCAGTTCCGTAGAGACTCCGTTATCCACCAGCCCCTGGACGAGCTGATCGCCAAAAAAATCACGGGAAATTCTCCCGAAAAACGCCGCCGGAGCCTCAAGGCGGGCCACAGCGATGGAAGCATTATAGGGGGACCCTCCGGGAGCGGGGAAAAAGGCGGTTCTTCCGCCAGCGTCCCGGACGGGGATAAAGTCAATCAGGGCTTCTCCGGTATGAATAATCATGTGTGACATGATACGCGAGGATGGGCTGTACCGCAACGGCTGATTACCCGCTATACTTCAGGAGAGATAAACTTTTTTCAATACTGGTGCCGGAAGGAGGATACTACTGTGCCAAGTCATATCAGTCATGCCCTTCTGGCAGAATTCTGCATCACATCGCTCGAAGGCGACCCGCGGAATATCCCTCCCGGTTTTTTTCCCGACACCCCTCACCTGAGATCGCTGGCCGTGCTTGGGGCCCAGGGACCAGATATTTTCCTTCATAACCATCGCAGGAAACCCCGAGCCTTCCGGTACGGCGCCATACTCCACCGAAAGGGAAACGCCCGAATTCTGGCGCACCTGGCGCTCTCGGCGCGAGAATCACGGGAGGAGGCTCCCCGATCGGGGTTCCCGCTGCACCTGAGAGAACTGGCGGCTTTTTCTCTGGGCTATATCAGCCACGTCTGGCTGGACCGCCTGGTCCACCCCTTTGTAAATTATCGTGCCGGCTGGCGAGGGGTTCCGGACAAACATCCCGACAGACCAGCCATGCACGCCTTCCTCGAGCGCATCATCGATGTCCAGCTGTTGCGGCTCCTGCGGAACCAGAGCGTTCAGGAGTATCGCTTTCTGGACCGGATATCACCCCGCCGGCATCAACTGGTTTCTTTCAGAAAATCCGTGGCCCGGGCGATCCAGGACTCCCTCCGCAGCGCCGGCGACGACCAGGAGCTGGAACGGAGAATCGCCAATGCCCTCTACGACAGCCTGAGCTACTACCGCTTCACCGAATCTCCCGGCGCCGATTACTTTGTCCAGGGCCGTGCGCGGGAACGGGCGGGCATCATCACATCGCGGTGGCTTTCGGTCATTCACCCCCCTGAGGAGCTCCTCATTCTGGACGGGTTAAACCTGGACCAGCTCCTCTGGAAACACCCCTGCGACCCCAGCAGAACCAGCAACGCCACCGTGCCGACTCTCTTTAGCAGGGCCATGACGAGAACGCTGGAAGATTTCAGCCTCTGGGCAGCCCTCGCTCTGGGAGAGGGATCGGCGGAGAAGCTTATTGCAAGCCTGGGTGAGGAAAACCTGAATGACGGCATCTCCTGTGACCCTCCCTGCCGCAAGATCCACTGCGAGCCCCTTCCCCTGCTCTCGCTGTATTATCAGATTAAAACTGCCTTTGACAAATAAACCCCCGGGAAAACTCCCTGTCGCCCCGGGGAGTTTCCTCCCGGCCGATAACCAGGCAGGGCTGTCCCGAAACAAACCACGACTCCTGCCGGAGCAGCTCCTCCGGGGAAAAAAGCTCGTCCCGGGAGCGCAGTCCGGTCCGGGAGCTCTCCCGGGATCCCCCCCAGGGCGACCCGAACCAGTGATTTTCCCCGGCCAGCATCCACCGTGAGTCAGACGGAAGACGACGAAGAAAGTCCCCGGGGCTCCCCCACCAGTATCGGGGCACCTCCCGGTCGGGGAGATCCGCTAAAGCGGGAAAGAGTATCCCCCGCAACGAGACCAGGCGACGGTCGGGCCGGGGGATCTTTCGGAGCTCCAGGGCCGCCACCCCTTCGGGGGTCCCCGTTGTTTCCCGCTGGTGGTTGAGCATGTGCGAAACCTTCTCGTCCAGCCGTTCCCTGAAATCTCTCCCGACATAGCGGGAGAGATCTGCGCCTGCCCCGGGTAGTCCCAGATAGTACTTCACCGCCACCTCAAGATGGACGATCTCTCCCTCCCAATCCAGCATGAAATCGATCTCTCCCAGCGAGCGTCGGGAGGAACCTCTCTTGTTGCCCTCCTTCCCGCGGGATCTCCTCTGGAGGCGGTACAGGGGAATATCCATGCCCAGAATCTCCACGGAAGGGTCCATCATAAACCACCAGGCCAGGAGCCCTTCGAAGAGGTGCCCCCGACGCCTTCCTGCGAAGGGAGCGATCCACCGTTCAAGCGGTGAGGGGTCCTCGTCCAGACCCGACAAGAGGGGCCGCACCCGTTCCCAGCTCGCATCCAGGTCCTCTTCCAGCAGCCAGTGGGAGGGGTCGCTCACCAGAAAGGGCCGCTTCCCTTCATTCCTGATGGAGCCGGGGGGCCAGCGGATATCGAGCAGGGGCGCACAGCGGGCAACCCAGACCAGATCACGCACCAGGGGAGAAGAAAATCGGGAAAGCTCTCCGGGCGGTCCAGGCGTCACCGCGAAGGCCCGGCATCGTAGGCCAGAACCGGCGCGAGCAGCCGCTCCGCTTCGGCACGGGAAATACCCTTCCGTGAGGCCCAGTCCTCCACCTGATCGGGCTGGATCTTTCCCACGCTGAAATAGCGACTCTCGGGATGAGAAAAATAGAAGCCGCTGGTGGCCGCAGCGGGAACCATCATGTAGCTCTCCGTAAGGGTAAGGCCCAGCTTTTCCGCCTCCAGAAGAGAGAAGAGCATCTCCTTGTCCTGATGGTCCGGGCAGGGCGGATACCCCGGAGCGGGCCTGATCCCCTGGTACCTCACGGCCAGGATATCTTCCTGCGAGAGATCCTCTGCGGGTGCGTAGCCCCACCAGTTCTTCCTCACCTCCTGGTGCAGCTTCTCGGCAAGAGCCTCGGCGAGCCGGTCAGCCAGGGTCTGTGCAAGAATTGCCCGGTAGTCGTCACCGTGATCGCGAAATCGCTGAACATACTCATCCAGCCCCAGCCCGGCGCAGGTACAAAACCCTCCGATATAATCGGGGATTCCCGACCCTTCCTCTGCCAGATAATCCGAGAGCGAGAGATAATAGGGAACCCGTTCCTTTCGTTTCTGCTGACGAAGTGTGTGCCAGCTGGCGATCACCTCCCGCCGTGATTCATCGCGGTAGATCTGAATGGTATCTCGCTCTGTGGATGCTGCGGGATAGAGAAAGATAGCGCCAGCTGCGCCGATATCACCGGAGGAGATCATCTGATCGAGCATCTCCCGGGCATCGTGGTAGAGCTGCCTCGCCTCGACCCCAAGCCGGGGATCATCCAGTATCTGGGGAAACTTCCCCGGCATCTCCCAGGCAACGAAGAAGAAACTCCAGTCGATATAGTCCCGGAGAGATTCCAGGGGATAGTCGGGAAAATGCCTCACCCCCAGCACGGCTGGTTTGGGAGGGAGATCGGAACGGTCCGGGCGAAATCGCTTTTCCCGAGCCTCTCCCAGGGAGAGAAAGGTCCGTTCCCGGTTTCGCGCTTCCCGCTTTTCCCGTTCTTTCTGGTGTCCCCGGGAGATCTCACGGGCGAAGTCCTGGCGGGACTCGGGAGAGAGAAGATTCTTGACAATTCCTGCCGCGAGGGAGGCGTCCTTCACGTGAACCACCGGGGCCGAGGGGTAGACCGGCGCAATTTTTACCGCCGTGTGAACTCTGCTGGTGGTAGCTCCTCCCAGGATGAGGGGAATCTTCATGCCCTGCCGCTCCATCTCCCGTGCAAGAAAGACCATCTCTTCCAGACTGGGCGTGATCAGCCCGGAGACCCCAACGATGTCAGCCGATTCCTCCCGGGCTGCCCGGAGGATATCTTCGGCGGGCACCATCACGCCGAGATCGATTATCTCGTAGTTGTTGCTCGCCAGAACGACGCTGACAATATTTTTTCCGATATCGTGGACGTCACCCTTCACCGTGGCAAGGACGATCTTTATCCGGGAAGATGAATCATCACCCGAAGCCTTTTCCGCCTCGATAAAGGGCTCCAGACAGGCCACGGCCCGCTTCATCACGCGCGCGCTCTTCACAACCTGGGGAAGAAACATCTTCCCCTCGCCGAAACGCTCTCCCACGATGTTCATCCCCGCCATGAGGGGCCCCTCGATAACCGCCAGAGCCCTGGGGGCCTGCTGTCGCGCCTCCTCTACGTCTTCCTCGATCCATTCGGTAATTCCCTTTACCAGAGCGTGGGCCAGACGGTCTTCCAGCGACGCAGCGCGCCACTCCAAATTCTCCCTTTGAGCCGTCTTGCGGCCGGCGTAACCCTCGGNCAGCTCCAGAAGCACTTCCGTGGCATCCTCTGTCCGGTTCAGAACCAGATTTTCCACAGCATCGCGTAGCTCCCGGGGAATCTCGTCGTACACAGCCAGCTGCCCGGCGTTCACAATTCCCATGGTCATTCCCGCCTGGAGTGCGTGGTAGAGAAAGACAGCGTGAATCGCCTCCCGCACAGCATCCATCCCCCGAAAGGAGAAGCTCACATTGCTCACCCCTCCCGAAACATTCGCGCCGGGCAGGTGTTCACGAATCCATCGCGTGGCCTCGAAGAAATCAAGCGCATAATTCCGGTGCTCCTCGATGCCCGTACCGATGGCGAAGATGTTTGGATCAAAAATGATGTCTTCCGGGGGGAATCCCACCCGATCCACCAGGATACGATAGCTCCTGCGACAAATCTCCCGCTTTCGTTCAACGCTATCGGCCTGCCCCTCCTCGTCGAAGGCCATCACCACCGTGGCGGCTCCGTAGTCGAGTATCTTTCGGGCCTGGTCGATAAAAATCTCTTCGCCCTCCTTCAGGGAGATGGAGTTCACCACAGCCTTTCCCTGGACGCAGGCCAGCCCCGCCTCGATCACGGAGAAGGTGCTTGAATCGATCATGACGGGGACCCGGGAAATATCGGGTTCTGAGGCGATCAGGTTGAGGAACCGCACCATCTCCCGCGCTCCATCGATCATGGCCTCATCCATGTTTATATCGATGATCTGGGCACCCCGCTCTACCTGTTCCCGAGCTACGGCGAGGGCCTCATCGTAGAGGCCCTCCCGGATCAGACGGGCAAACTTTCGGGAGCCCGTAATGTTGGTGCGCTCTCCCACGTTCACAAAACCCGTCGCTTCCGTCACTTCCAGGGGTTCCAGCCCCGCCAGACGCAGGGTGCGGGGGTTTTCGCGGGGCCGGCGGGGTGGAATATCGCCACAGACCTCCACGATCTCCCTGATATGCTCCGGCGTGGTCCCACAACAGCCCCCCACAATGTTCAGAAGCCCGTCCCGGGCCATCTCCCCCACTACGGTGGCCATGTCCCGGGGCGCGTGGTCATACTCCCCAAACTCGTTGGGAAGCCCCGCGTTGGGATGGACACTCAGAGGATGCTCTGCCACGCGGGCGAGTGCCTGAACGTGCTGGCGCAGCTGGTCCGCACCCAGGGCGCAGTTGAGACCTATCGAGAAGGGATTTCCGTGCCGGAGAGAGTAATAGAAGGCCTCTACGGTTTGACCCGACAGAGTGCGCCCGCTCTGGTCCGTGATGGTCCCCGAAATCATCACCGGCACGGGTCGGCGGGCCCTTCGGTTCCAGTCCCCAATGGCGCAGAGGGCGGCCTTTGCATTGAGGGTATCGAAGATCGTCTCTACCAGAATCAGGTCGGCCCCACCCTCGACGAGGCCCTCAAGAGCGTTGGTGTAGTCCCGGGAAAGCTCCTGGAAGGTGATCGCCCGATATCCTGGATCGTTTACATCGGGAGAGAGGGAGAGGGTTTTGCTGGTGGGTCCCAGAACACCCGCCACAAGCCGGGGCCGATCAGGGGTCAGCGCGGTGTAGCGGTCGGCCGCTGCCCGGGCTACCTTCGCGCCCTGACAGTTCAGGTTCCGGACAAAGCCCGGATCATCCAGGCCATAGTCGCTCTGGGAAGTGCTGGTGGCGTTAAAGGTGTTCGTCTCGATAATGTCGGCACCGGCGGCAAGAAAGGACTCGTGAATTTTCTCTATCTCCCGGGGCAGCACCAGGGAGAGGAGATCGTTGTTGCCCTTGAGCTGCCCCGGGATCTCGCGGAAGAGCTCTCCCCGATAGTCATCCTCGTCCAAACCAAGTTTCTGAATGCTGGTCCCCATGGCTCCGTCCAGAAAAAGGATGCGCTCCTGCATTATCTTTCGCAACTTCTGAAATCGATCGTCTCCCATCTTCTGTTTACCCCTTTTCCGGAAGAATGCCTGTACCACGATCAAGTATGACAAAAGGCAGGCACTCTTTCTACCGCCGCCTGTCGGAAGAGGTCGCTCATGGTGTTCCCGGAGAACCCCAGGCTCTCTCGGAGCTCCTCGGGGAGACGGCGTCTTCCGGGCCCTCCTTTTCCGACACCGTGAGGTTCTGGTACAGTGGAGATATGACGGAACACCTCTTTTACCAGGATCCCCTGGCGCGAACCTTCCAGGCAGAAATCAGGGAAATTTCCCGGGACCGAAGAGAGCTGGTCCTGGACAGAACCCTCTTTTATCCCGAAGGGGGGGGACAACCGGGAGACCGGGGTACGCTTCAGGGATTCGCCGTAACGAACACCCGGAAAGACCACGACGGGAAGATCCTTCATATCCTGGAGTCGCCTCTTCCCGAGTACATGCCCGAACACAGGCCCGACTACACACCTGGCGATACGCCCCAAAGGACAGGCGAGAGCATATCGGAGGGAACAATTCTGACGGGAGAGCTGGACTGGAACCACCGCTTTGACTATATGCAGCAGCACACGGGGCAGCACCTCCTCTCGGGCGCGCTATTCCGGATCGCCCGAGCAAACACGGTGAGTGTCCATCAGGGAGCAGAGATAACCACCATCGAGATCGATCTCCAGACGCTCCCCCGGGAAACGCTGGAGGCCGTAGAGGACGAGGTGAATCACCAGATTCGTCTGGACGCACCGGTGCGCACCTTCACGGTGGACCAAAGGGAGCTGGAACACTATCCCCTGCGACGCCCCACCAGCCGTACCGGAACGATACGGTTGGTGGAGATCGAGGGGATCGATCGCGTGGCCTGTGGGGGCGTGCATCTTCCGCGCACAGGGCTTCTGAACCTGGTGCAGACCGTTGGCCACGAGACGATCCGCAACCGTCTGCGCCTGTCTTTCAAGATAGGAAACCGGGCGCTCCGCGATTACCGGGAACGCCACCGGGAAATTACCCGAAGCGCAGCCCTTCTCTCCTGCCATCCCCGGGATCTGCCCCACCGCATCGAAGCGGGCCAGAGGGAGCTGCAGGATCTGCGTCGCGAGCTCCGGCTGCGGACGGAAGCTCTGGCGCGACACATTCTCGGGGCGGCAGACTCCCCCGAGACGCCCCGGGAACTGCTCCTTGAGAAGGAACCCGAGGAACTCCTGAAAGCTCTGGCCGAGGAAGCCTGCACCGATCGACGGCGCCGCATTATCCTGGTAAACCGCTGCGGAGGCGAGGCGCTCTGGGCGATCGTGGTGGGAGAAGACCACCCCTTCCCCCAGGAAGAACTCCGCCGGAAAGTCCTGGCCCCGCTGGGGGCAAAGGGTGGCGGGAAAGCACCGCTCTGGCGCGGCGTCCTTCCCGAGGCATCACCCGAGAGGATCCGGACCATGACCAGAGCGTTCCTCGACCTCTGGCCCTGACAGCCCCCGGACCGGCCCTGGGACGGCCTCCTAGGCCACGAGGTAGGCGTAGCCCAGAAGGGCAGCAAAAAAGAGCGTCATGAAAACCGTGACCTGGTTGAAACTGAATTTGAAGATCCGCACCGCCTGAAGAACCTCCCCCATGCGGCAGACCAGGAAGCGGTAGGTCAGGAGCGCCAGCACCAGAGTGGCCGCAAAAAGCGCGATCTTTTCCGGGGCCAGCGCGCCTCCTGCAGGGATCAATGGCCCGAAAAAGAGCTCCACCGCAGCACTCCCGAAGAGACCTCCTGCCAGACAGGCCCCCCCGAAAAGGAGCGATACCGTGGCTACGTAGGGATCCCGGGGCGAAGGAGGCGTTGCCGGCGGAGGACCCAAAAGAATGGTGGAGTATTTCACAAAGGAGAGAATCGTGCCAAAGTTGATCAGATACAACCCCAGCTCGGCGGGGCTGCCCTGAAGCCCCTGGTGAATGAAGTACTTGGAAATGCTCCCGTTAAAGAAGGGAGCACCCGTGATCCCCAGAACCCCTGCGATGGTGGCGATCCCCAGAGCTGGCATCCGTCTGAAGACACCCCGAATCTCGGCGTAGGAGCGGGTGCCGTACTCCTCTATGATGATTCCCGCCGTGAGAAAGAGAACTCCCTTGAAAAGAGCGTGGTTAATCATGTGATACATACCGCCCCAGAAGGCAGTCTGAGACCCCATATTCAGTCCCATGACGATCAATCCCACCTGACTCACCGTGTGATAGGCCAGAATGAGCTTGATATCCTTCTGGGCGATCGCCAGAAGAAAGCCCGCCGTGGAGGTGAGAAAACCCAGCACCATGAAAAAGAGCTCCGCCTCCACCAGGGGCTGAAAGACCTGGCCCAAACGTACCAGCAGATAGACTCCTGCCTTTACCTGAACCCCCGAGAGGACAGCCGAAACGATCGCCGGGGCGCTGGCAGCGCCATGGGCACGAGGGAGCCACCCGAAGAGCGGCAGAAGCGCCGACTTGAGAGCCACGGCGGTCATGATGAGCGCATAGGGAACCAGCCCCGCCCGGGGATCGTCGAGATCCATCAGCCTGAGGTGAATCTCCTGAAGATCCAGGACCCCGGTAAGGCGATAGAGATATCCGATCCCCAGGAGCATGAACGCCATGGCGATAAAGTTCATCATCAGGTAGAGCATGGCGTCGTACACGGCCTGCTTCTCCTGTTTGTACATGATGAGAATCGCGATAGAGAGCATTCCCAGTTCCATGAGGACGTAAATATTAAAGATATCCCCGCTCAGGAAGATCCCGAGGATAGCCGCCTCGAGAACCATGAAAAGAAAGAGGAAGGTCTTGTCCCGGTACGTTCCCCGGGTACTGAAGAGAAAGGCCCCGGTAAAGAAGACCGCAGTCAGAAGCACCCAGGGGGTGGAAAGCTGATCTGCCCGCAGCGTGATCGCCACGGGGATATGCCACCCGGCCAGACTCTGGACCACCGACCCGCCCCAACGGACCTGCCGGAAGAGAAGCACCGCCACCAGCGTGAGGACCCCATTGGCACCCAGCAGAATGTTCTGATACCAGGCGCGGGGAAAGGCGAAGGCCAGGGCAGCAGCGATTACCGGAAGCAGAACAATTCCGTGGAGGGGTATCCAGAAGGGCCCGCCCGGGGCCAGAGAACCGACAACTTCCATGGCTACTTCTCCAGGCGCCTGATAAGAATTTTCCAGTCTGCCGTACCGTACCGGTACGCTACCCGCATATACATGGCCAGACACATAGCGACAACGGAGACACCAATAACGATCGCCGTGATCATCAGCGCTTGGGGAAGGGGATCAGCCATTTCCGAGGGGTGGGCCCCCGAGACGGGAGGTCGTGCACCACTCTGGTGGTTAACCATCATGAAAAACGTGATCGCCGCCACGTCCATGATTCCCACGGACATGATCGTCTTGATGATATTGCGCTGGGTCATGGCCCCGTAGAGCCCCAGAAAAAAGAGCGCCACCGCCAGATCGGCCACGGTCAGGGATTCTATAAACGCCATGTTTTTCCGGTCCCCTCAAAAAAGGCGAAGCGCAAGACCGCCACCCCGACACCGAACCCCACCTGGACCCCGATGAGCAGATCCATCACCGTCAGATAGAGCGGGCGAATCCGGGGATAACTGTGAAGGAATCCCGGAAAAAGCACCACCGCAGGAGCAACCAGAATAAGAGCCAGAAAAATTCTCTGGTACCGGTGGAGTTCCTCGCTGTTTATGTCCTCCCGGGGAGAGACCACGTAGCGGGCCACCAGGAGTGTTGC
This sequence comes from Alkalispirochaeta alkalica DSM 8900, assembly GCF_000373545.1. GTDB lineage: Bacteria > Spirochaetota > Spirochaetia > DSM-27196 > Alkalispirochaetaceae > Alkalispirochaeta > Alkalispirochaeta alkalica. The sequence goes on along the minus strand of NZ_KB891736.1, from coordinate 96,553 downwards.
CAGGACACTTCCCCCCTGGAATCCCCCTCCCGGCGTATAGTGACCGTTGAGAATCACGTAGAACCCCAGAAGGAGCATAAAGGGATAGAGAAAGCCGATCACCACCTGAAGAACGATGGACTGTTCGGCCAGATCGGAGCTATTCATCGGCATCGCGCAACTCCTTGGAAGTGGGCAGGAACTGTTTCATCCCGATGATCGCGGTCAGCAGAATCAGGGCTTCGAACATCGTATCGTACATGCGGTAATTGAGAAGAATCGCGGCGATCGCATTGTGGGCCGCCGTGTCCCTCTCGAAAAAACTGGTGATGTACAGAAAAATCGAGGGCTCCAGCTGTTCCTGATGAAGGGTTCCCACGGCGGTCACCCCGGCAAACACGGTTAAAACCAGCAGGGCTGATAAAAAATACCTCACCCTTCCTCCTCGGGGTCGTAGCGGACAACCCGGACACCCGCTTCGGTACCGTGAATCCGGAACATCAGTTCCAGCTCTTCCAGGGCGAAGGTATCACGGGACCCGTAGAGGACGATCTCGTCCTGTTCTTCCACGATAACCAGGTCGAAGGAGTCTCCCCTCAGAGCCTCGTCCAGGGTTGCTTCGGAAAAAACCACCTGGGGTTCCATCTCGCGCAACTCGAAAAAATGCCGTATTTCCCGGAGCGCGCGACTTCTTTCCAGGTAGTTCACGTAGGCGTCGGTCATGCGGTACCGGTGGCCCTCGGCCAGTACCGCGATGGTATAGACCTTGTTTCGCTTCAGGGCCGCCAGATACAGGAGCGTCACCAGGCCGCTTCCGATCACCGCCTCGGCAATGGCCAGTTCCGGTGCGGCGTAGAGAACATAGAGAAAGGCTCCCAGAAGCGAGAAAACCGCCAGATAGATCACCGCCCGCCGCAGGAGCGTGCTGTGAATAGCCAGGGCTGCAAAGACCCCCATGAGGAGAATCGTTCCTGTCTCAATCACGGAAGTGATCCCCCGTGGTGGTCTGATCTGCTATCGTGACCGGCCTCCCTGGGGACGGCACCGGATCACCCGGTGCCGTGACCGTACGGGTCCGGTAGCCGCTGATCCAGGCCGAACGGACGATCGCGTGGGCGCCGGCAGAAACGGTGAGGAGCTCGAAGAGGAGAATCAGCAGAAGCTTCAGCGAGACCGGGGAGAAACCGGTCAGAATACTCGCCCCGGCGATNACGGTCATGAACCCCAGGGCCTCTACCTTGGAGGTCACCACGATCCGCGCATAAAACCCGTCGAGACGAAGCACCGCGTAGACACCAAAGAGGGTGATCAGAAGACCAAGAATCATGATTGACTTTCCCAGAAGGGGAATCAGCTCCAGCACGCTCACAAAAGACGCTCCTAGACGATACCCTGGCGCTCTATGAACCGCGCGAGAAGGACGGTGACCAGAAACCCCAGAACTGCAAAGAGCAGAGCCAGGTCCAGCAGATATGATTCGGGGATGGAAACAGCCAGAAGCACCACTGCCAGGGTTACCTTGCTCGCCCCCAAGCCGATCCCCAGAAGACGATCCCATACGGTGGGTCCCAGAATGACCCTCAAGAGGCTCCCGAAGGTGGAAAGACCGATGAGTATCAGAGCTGCCACACGAAACATCAGCTGTCCCCTCCCCCCTGTGGTAGTGGCTCCCCTGCTGCCGGAGCTTCATCCCCCGAGGGCTCCTTCCCCCGAAAGACCCGTTCAAACCGCCCCTTTATCATCTCTCCCGCTTCCTCGGGATCGGTGGTGGGGCAGTCGATCCAGACGACCTTGAAACGCTTCCTGTCGTAATCGATAGTGACGGTTCCCGGCGTCAGGGTGATCGCGTTTGCCACCAGCACGCCCGCCAGAGTATCCTCGAGATCGGTGGGGACGTCCACAACTCCCACGTTGATTCGATTGGTGAGTGTTACGTAGATCGCGTGAATGCCGGACCGGACGATCTCTCCCAGAAGAACTGCAACATAGCGGAAGGCCTGCCCCAGCCCAAGGCGATAGACACCCTGGTAGCGTTCCCGCAGAAGAAAACGGTTTGTCACAAGGAGCGCCATGCCCGCCAGGATAGCCCCCTCCAGGATGGTATAGAGGGAGAGCGACTCGTTCCAGATAACCCAGACCAGAAGCAACATGGCCAGAGTACCCGAGGCCCGCCTCCCCCGCCGGAGCATGTCCCGCAGAAGGGGTTCTCTGGGGCCACTGGGATCGGGACGTGTCATGCGACGCTCTTCTCCGGAGTTTTCAAGCTCTTCATGTAAAACTGCCTCTTCTCCTCTGGTTCCCCACCCATTGCGCTGTAGTTCGTTCCGGGATCTGACCCACGGAACGGCTCCAGGCACCCCCGGACTATCGTTCCCGGTAAAGTATGGTAAAATCCTCTTTTCCTGTCTACGCGAGGATCCACTTTCCGGGAACCTTTTCTGTAGCGTTACATCGTTCAACCACGCAGCGCTCCTCCCACCCGCCGGAAAGGCCTCTCCCTGCGGGAAGGATCGGGCACCAGAAAGGAATCACGCGAACCCAGTTTCATGTACCGTAGTGTATGGAAGACCCGATTCTCGACATAGCCCGGAACCGTTTCGGCCTGGATTTTCTCTTTCCCTACCAGCGTCTGGTGATCAGCAATATTCTGGAGGCGGCCGCTGCGGGATCGGAAGATGCCCTCGCCCTGGGGCAGCAGATCGTCATTCTCCCCACGGGAGCGGGAAAAAGCCTCTGCTTTCAGCTTCCCGCAGCGACGCTCCCGGGGATCACCCTGGTGATCTACCCGCTCTTGAGCCTGATGAACGACCAGGCCCGACGCATGGCCTCGGGAGGCTTCTCGGTTGTCCAGCTCCGGGGAGGACAGTCGGGAAGAGAGCGGGAGAAGGCCCTGACCAGGATATCCCGGGGAGACGCAGACTTCGTCATTACCAATCCCGAGACCCTTCAAAATGAGAGAATCCAGCAGAATCTGAAACGGGCCAGGGTAGTTCACGCCGTGATCGACGAGGCCCACTGCGTGAGCGAATGGGGAGACAGCTTCAGACCGGTCTATCTCACCCTGGGAGAAACCCTGAATCGACTCGAGGTTCCCCTGGTAACGGCCTTTACCGCCACAGCGGGAGACAAGGTCCTGGCCCGAATCAGGGAGTGCGTCTTCCCCCGGGGGGAGGCCCGGCTCATCCGGGGAAACCCCGACCGGGAGAATATTTCCTACCGTGTTCAACCCTGTCTTTCCCTCGCGCGTGGCCTACGGAGCATCTTTTCCCTGGCCACGCCCGATGATGTTCGGTCCCTCTGGAAACCGGGGCAGAACCTGGCTCTCCCGGCAATCGTCTTTTGCCGGACACGCCGGGAGACCCGGCTCTACGCAGCCCTGGTCGCCTCCGTTCTGGGAGAGGACCAGGTGATCTGGTACCACGCAGGGCTCGATACATCCGAGAAGGAAGCTCGGGAGCACCGTTTTTTTGAGTCCTCCCGGGCGGTACTCTGCGCAACCTGTGCCTACGGAATGGGTGTTGATAAAGGAAATATTCGTTCCGTGATTCACACTTATTTGCCCGATTCGGTGGAGGCTTTTCTCCAGGAGAGCGGTCGCGCCGGACGGGACCGCGAACGGGCCCAGTCGATCCTCCTGGCCGACCCCCGTGCCGAGGCAGAGTACCGAAGAGATCGGGCCACGGGAGTGGCCAGCCGTGTCCAGCGTATGGCCTTCGGGACAACCTGCCGGAGAGAACCTCTCCTGGAAGCTATGGGGACGGTCTCGCAGGGCGCCTGTTCCGGATGCGATCGCTGTGAGGAAGAGGAAGCGCCCCCTGCCGTGGCCACTCACCCCTCTACGGCCGAGACCCCTGCTGCCAGAGCGGTCCTGGGCGCCGTGGCCTCCCGGCCGGGGCAATTCACGATCAGTGAGTGGGTCCGGATCCTCCGGGGACGGGCCTCCTGGCAGGAACGCTGCCGGGGCACGCCCCGAATCTCCCGGTTTGGAGCGCTTCGACACTGGTCAGACCATGAAGTTTCCCAAGCGCTGGAAGGGCTCACCCTTCTGAGAGCTCTCCGGCTTCAGCGGGATCAGCGGCTCGCTCCCCCGGCTACATCGCTGTTCCCCGGGCGAGCCCCCCTCTCTGGCGAAGACCTCGGGACCGATCATTCCTCCCCGGGAATAAGACAGAAAGGATCGCCCCCTACCATCCCCGAAGCCGAGAAAAGCGCCTCGTTGATCGCTGCCGCAGCGTCGATGAAGGTGCGGGGATAGTCCCGAAGGATAGCATCGATCGCCGAGGCCCGGTTCGGTAGAGCCCGACGAATGCGCTCGGCGATGCGCGTTCCAAAATACCAGTTAGCCGACCGTTCCCCCTGTTGAAGCAGGTAGGCCTGAAACTCGTTTACCATCAGATACCTGTCATCGGGGTCGTAGGACATCCAGGAAAAAAAGATCTTCCAGAAATCACGTTCACGCCGGGACAACTGGTGATCCCAATAGCTGTAGGCGGCCTGACGGAACTCCGGCTCCTCGTAAAATACGCCGTGCATCGCCTCGTGAACCGTGAGGAGTCTTCGCAGGGGAGAGAAACTCTCCTGACTGATGCTCAGGACCCCGCCCGTTCCCGGAAGCCACCGTTCTCCCGGAGGAGCCTGCTCGGGGGTCTGTCTCACCAAAAGCCCCTGGTCGTGGGCGATCTCCCTGAGAACCAGNTCCTCGGGGTTCAGTTCAAANCCTGACACCTCGGCGGCGTTGAAAAAATCGGCCAACCCCTCGGGGCGGTAGTTGTGGGCGTTCCAGCCGTGGAGATCTTCCAGTTCCTGATTCGAGAGCAGCCGNCCCTGGTACCCCCGCTTCTCTACAAAAAAGGCGAGGCGACGGAACATCCTCGCCTGGGTCTGGTAGCTTCGGTGATCCATCCAGAGTATCCGGGGATAGGCCGACCAGGCAAAGAGCTCGAAATCGTCCCGGCGCCAGAGTTCCCGGGGCCATCGCTGGAGCTCCTCCAGCTCCATCAGGATCGGCTCACGGGGGTCCCGGGGGATGCTGTGGTGGCGNACCCCCTCCAGAACCACACCCTGNCGAAGAGGAATCGTCANAGACTCTGCCCGGGGGAGCCACCGCTGGGGCCAGAGAACAATAGAGCGTTCTCCCGGACGGAGGTTCACCTGCAGGGATCGTCGATCACCCTCAGGTCCTTCCAGGATCAGCTCCTGGCGGGGACGGTCCCGACGATCCTGGAACAGCTCTTCCCCNGCCTGGTAGCGAATCTCCAGCGAATGGGTATGGTCCCGCACGAGCCGGGTTGTCACGGGCAAGACCAGGGAATCATCCTTCGCGATCAGGGGGAGGAGCATGTCGGCCTCGAGGACCTCCCCAAGAGCGATCCCGGGGCTCCTCTGGCCGAAGCGGAGCTCCTCCACCTGATATCCCCGGGATCCCCGGGGTGCACGGAACTCCACCTCCCAGGGGCCGTTCCGCAGCGATGCCAGAGGGAACGAGAGGCGATACCGTCGAGGTTCTTCCCCGCCTGTGTCGGTCCTTTTGTCNATGAGNACGTCCCCGAAGGAATAGCGCAGGCCTTCATCTCCCGCAAAGAGAAGCACCTCTCCACCGGTGATATCGCCCGAAACGGTCACGATGAGCCGGGGATCGGACCCCGATACCGAAAGGGGCTCCTCCCGGGCTGCCTCGATGCGGTACCGGAAGGGTCGTTTTCCCTCTTCCAGGGGCCCCACCAGGGTTTCTTCTTCGGTGCGCCGCCTGCCAAGATCGCGCAGTTTCAGGGGNATTTCCCCCTCATCACCCTGGACGACAACCTTCAGGGAATCCAGGGAGGTGTTACACCCCGTGAGAAGAGAGACACCGAGAATCATCAGGAGGGCCAGAACCAACGATCGCGCAGATCGAACAACGTCAGCTGTCCGGGGAAAAACCCGGGAGAAAACAGTCATGAGAATTACCTTTCTTTTCGGGGAGGTTCCGGATCCGGGTGTAGCCGGTCCGGAGGCGTTCACCCGCGACTGGGGCAGAATGATGAGCTCCGGATCCGGGTACAGCCGGTCCGGACCCCTCTCAGGAGAGACGAAGCGCACTCAGAGTGATGAGCCGGGCGATTTCCCGCCTGCGGGTATCGCTGATATCGACATCGGAGCGCAAGAGATAGGCCAGGCGGGTCTCGAACTCCTCGGGAAGTACCGGGAGTGCCAGGAGCGAGTCCTGGAGGGTCCGACCCGGGGGTTCGAACTCCCGGTTCACCGCGAAGAGGAGCGACGCCAGCGTCTCCAGAAAGGCCGCCAGGGAGAGCTGGTAAAAGAGCGTCTCCCCCGCGTAGGCCGCGCTGGTGAGATCGGCAAGAACGTGGTCCATCCGTGCCTGGCAGGCGGCGATCCGGGCGCGCCAGAACGAGTCGGGCAGATACTGCAGGGTCTTGCGGGTCGAACGGAGCCAGTCCCCGCGTTCCAGAACCGCCGTTGCCTGGAGAAGCCGGAAAAATCCGTAGGTCGAGACCGACCACGCCTCGGCGGCACCCTCCGAGGCAGCTCTCACAAGGTGGTCAACCTGATCNATACATTTATACTCGAGCCGGAGAGGGATATCTTCCAGCATGATTCGGTCCTTCTCGCCATCCCGGGTCGACTCAAAGCCCGCNGCAAAGGTGAAGAGNTCCTCCCGCTCCCCCGGCCCGGGGATAGCCCCGCGATGGTAGACGTCGTAGCTGATGAAAAAACTTGGATCGTAACGATCGGTTCCAAAACGGAGCACCGAGAGCGCCTCCAGGGATTCCCACCCCTGAAGCACCCCCAGGATTTGTTCGTTGGTCGTGCGGAGAATTGCGTCCATGATAGATATACTGTAGCATAGACTCCGACAAATGCCTATTATTGTGTCTGTATTACGGTTACCGGCCAACATCGAACGATCCTGGATAGATCTCCAGGATCTTCTCTTCCAGCGCTACGGCCTGGATTCAACGCGGCTCTTTCCCCCGCTGATCCCCCTGGCTCCCCTCTCCCCCCTGAACGCCCCCCCCTGCCCCCCCGGGNTCGACCCGCAGGAAATATCTGCCACGATCAAAACCCTGGAGAGACTGAGAAAGAAGCATCTCCTGCAATGCCTCACCGCCGAAGAATCAGGCGGGAGGGCCTGCGACGCTCCTGACACCTCAAATTCCCCTGACTCCCGGGAAGGAAGCCCCTGGGGATTTCCCCTGGAAATCAGGGGATTTCGGGAACTGCGAGAAGCTCTTCCGGGGGGATCGTCCTCCCGGGCAACAGACGCCCGGCCATCAGACGGAGGAAGCGGAGGCGGAGGATCTCTCCTGGAGCGATCCTTCAGCACCCCTCAAAGCAGGATCGTCTGCTCCTGGGAACCCCGGGAGATTATTCCCCCTGAGGCCCAAGGCTTCCTGCTCAACCAAAAGCTCTCTGTCCCCGCAACCCGGGCATTCTGGCTGAGCGCGATCTCGATATCGCCCGGCCCCGAACCGCTGTCCTGGTGGCGGGGTGCCTGCTGGCAGGAGCTCTTTTGCCGCAGAACCACCGTCCGAGAAACCCCGCCCNCCCNGGNGAGCTGATCCGCAGGGGACCGACCCCCAGTCCGCAGAAGGAAGGCANGAGAAAGAGCGTCACGAGGGGGCGATCACCGTCCTGTTTCGACCCCGCTCCTTGGCCAGATACAGAGCCTTGTCGGCCGCTTCATTCAGGGCNCCCGCCGAGGAGAACCGGGGGTANTCGGCGATTCCGCAGCTCAGGGTCACCGTGAAATCCCTGGTTCCATCGCTCTGACGCAGGGTGGAAAAATCCCGACGGATCTCCTCCATGATCGTCTCTGCCCAGGAAGCATCGGTATCGAAGAGGACCAGTCCGAACTCCTCCCCACCGTAACGCCCCAGGGTGTCGCTGCGCCGGAGGCGCTCTCTCAGGAGCCTGGCCAGGTTCTTCAGGACCCGATCCCCCGCAAGATGGCCGTAGCGGTCGTTTACCTGCTTGAAGTGATCCAAATCGATCATGACAAAACTCAGGGAGAGCCCGATACGACGGGCGCGCTGGACCTCCTGGTCCAGGTTTTGCTTGAGGTTCGTGTGGTTCAGCAGGCCCGTAAGGGAGTCCCGCTCCATGTAAAAACGCATCGCCCTGGTGCGCGAGGCCCGAAGGCGAATCGCAGTAACAAAATGCTCGGGGATTACAGGTTTCACAAAGAACCCGTCGCCACCACTGCGCAGAGCCTCGAGTTGTTTTTCCGTATCCTGCTCCACCGAGAGATAGACAATGGGAACGCCCACGAAGCTCTCGTTCTGACGGATGATCCTGGTGAGCTCTATTCCGCTGCACTGGGGCATATACATATCCATAACGATGAGCTCGGGCCGATATTCCACGAGAACGCGGAAGATATTGCTGGGGTCAGTTACCACCGAGGTGACCATCCCCGCCTCTTGCAGAATCAGGGCGGTATCGGAGACCTGCTCGGGGTCGTCATCGATGATCAGAATATGGTAGGGAGTCGCGCTCCTGCTTCGCAGGATATCGTCCAGACGCTCCACAAAGGAGGCCACGTCGAGGGGGGCGGGCAGAAAGATGCTGGCCCCGTAGCGCACAGACCGAAGACGGCTGGCAAAATCGTCCTCCACCCCGACCAGGGAAAAGACAATTCGGTCTCCGTAGCGTTCCCGCAGGCGAGCCAGAATCTGGAGACATCGAGGATCGCCGGCGAAAAAATCGACGCCAGCCACCAGGGCCATGGACCGGTAGGTATTGGGACTATTCCCCAGACGGAGCTCGCACACCTCGGGAAGCAGGTCGATCTCGGGTACCAGAAGAAGGGCAAAGCGGAAGACCGCCATCTGTTCCGCCAGGTCTTCGGGCAGCCCTGGGACAGCGCCGAGCAGCACCACCACCCGGTCTGTCTCTGCCGGGATCGCGGGAGCTTCGGCGGCCTCATCGTCAGCCTCATCGCTGATCTTGCCGTCAGCCTCACCGTCAGCCTCGCGACCGATCCCGCCGTCGGCGTGGCGGGCTTCCTGTTGCCTCGCGGGGAGAGACGCTTCCTCCTCCGGTTCGCACTCGAGTTCCTCCAGATCACAGGGGACCTCACCCAGAACCTGCCGGGCCACGGCCAGAAAATCGGCAAAACCCTGAAGGGTACCCTGCGAGGGGTTCCTGTCCCGCTGCGCAAGATCCAGCTCTACCCCTTCCTCGAGGCGTCGGGCCTCATTCCCCAACCGTTCAAACCCGAAGGTTGCAGCGCTTCCTGCAAGGCGGTGGATCCCCAGCCGGAATCCCCGTAACGCCTCCTGATCTCCCGTCTGGGACTGATCGAGCTGCGCCTGCAACGCCCGAAGATCTCCGGGGAGCCGGGCAAGGAACGTCTCGGCCAGCTCCTGCAATCTCTGTTGTACACTTTCAGGGAGCTCCGTCACGGCGTTCCTCCAGTCTGGCTACGGCCTGTTCTGCCTGGGCAGCGACGACCTGGTCGGCATCCTCCCTTAGCGCTCTGACCAAAGGAAGAAGCTCGAGATTCCCCGAATTGGCGGCAGCGATGCAGGCGTTTCGCACCAGTCTGGTCCGACCCGCCCGCATGAGAGGGCTTCCGGCAAAGCGGGAGAGGAGGTCTTCCTCCCGCAGGGAGAGAAGGTCTGCCAGGACGAGAAAGCTTCCGCTGCGGTGACGGAGAAACTCCTCCGTCCTGGTGGAGGGAACTCCCCCGTTGAGAGGACAGCAGTCCTGACAAAGATCGCATCCAAAGACCCAGTTCCCCAGGGAATCGGCCAGGTCGGGGGCGATCACCCCCCGATACTCTATGGTGAGATAGGAGATGCACCGGCTGGCATCGAGCCGATGTGGCCCGATCAGCGCCCGGGTTGGACAGGAATCGATGCACCGGGAACATCGGTGGGGGCAGGCAGCTCGAGAGGAGCACTCCTCTTCCTGGTGAGGCCGGTGCTCCGCGAGGGATGCCGTAGAAAGGATCTCCCCCAGAAAAAACCAGCTCCCGAAACGACGGTGGATGAGCAGGTTGTTCCTGCCGGTGAACCCCAACCCCGAGAGTTCTGCGTAATACCGCTCTGCCAGCGGAGTGGCATCGGTCCAGCTGCGAAAGTGATCCCCGGGAAAGCGATCCTGCAAGGCCCGGACCAGGCGCCGGAGCCGCTTGCCCAGTTCCTTGTGATAATCCCGCCCCCAGGCGTAGCGGGCGACCCTCCCTGCCGGCCTTTCCGGCTCCGGGGGCAGAGGCTGATAATAGTTGAATCCCACGGAGATCATGGAACGACACCCCGGAAGCAGCTCCTGGGGGCGATACCTGACCGGTGCGTGGCGTTCCAGCCAGGCCATTGTGCCGTGCCGTTCCTGGGAAAGCCATTGCCGAAAAACCTCCTCTTCCTCGGGAGCTGCCCTGGCATCAATCACCGCCAGCCACTCCAGCCCTTCCTCCCGGGCCAAATCCCGGAGCTCCTCTGTTGTCACGAGGGCTCCCCCTGCCCTTCCCCGGCAGCACTGCCCTCGCCCCGGGAGGGGCAGAGCCCTGCCAGGGGACACCCGTCGCAGGCGGGCTTGCGCGAAAAGCAGAAGCGCCGCCCGTGGTAGTTCAACCGCATACTCGCGGCATTCCAGTGCTGTCGTGGCAAAACCTCCGCCACGTCGCGCTCGATCCGGACCGGATCCAGGGCCCTGCTGAATCCCAGGCGCCGCACGACCCGTCCGAAATGGGTATCCACGATGATTGCCGGCTCACCGTAGATGTGCAACAGCACTACCCCGGCAGACTTTCGTCCTACACCGGGAATTTTCACGAGGGACTCCATAGAGTCCGGCACCATACCTTCATGATAGTTCAAAAGATGTCGGGCTGCACCAATAATGCTCTGACTTTTTCTCCGGAAGAATCCGACCGAGTGAATCAGCCCCTCCACCTCTTCCTGCGGGGCCGCCGCGAGCTCCCGGGGCGTGGGGAAACGGCCAAAAAGAGCGGGGAGGATAGCGTTGACCTGCTCGTCCGTGGTTTGGGCCGAGAGAATGACCGCGATCAGCAGCTCGAAGGGTGAACGATAATCGAGCATGCTCGGAGTCTCACGATACTCCTCTTCCAGAATATCCAGTATTTTCAGGAACCGTTCTGATGAAAGATCCATAGCCCGGGTAAGATACCACCTCCAGGGGGGGCAAGACCACGGGGTCACAAGGGCAAGCCCCAGAAGAAAAGACGAGGTGAAAACTTCCACGGTGTGGAGAAAGATCTCNGTACAGGCTATCCTCTCTGGAGGAGCCAGTCACAGGAGAGATGAAGGTCCTGCAGGGTGCCCTGGGATGATCCCCCATGGNGAGACCCGGTATCCCCGGACTTGATACATCACCAGACACGGCCTGACATGACCAGGAAGGAGGTTCGGATCCATGGCACGGGTATTCGTAATCGAAGATAACGAGGGGCTCCGGGAGGCGATCGTCTCCTATCTCACCCTGGCGGAACACCAGGTCTGTCCCTTCGGCNCCCTCNCCGGCGTGATCGATGCCGCCAGGGAGGCAGANCCTGATCTCTTTATCCTGGACGTGATGCTCCCCGACGGCGACGGTTTTCACTTCGCCAGATCCCTGCGGGAACACCTGACCACACCGATAATCTTTCTGACGGCCCGCACCTCCGAATCGGACCGGATCACGGGGTTCGAACTGGGCGGAGACGACTACGTGACAAAGCCCTTCTCCATGAAGGAACTCATGCTCCGGGTCCAGGCCGTCCTCAAGCGCGCCCCCCCCGGGCCAGCGCCCCTCCCGCCCGGAGAACCTGGCCCTTCCCGGGATGAGGAGACCCGATGGGTTCTTCCCGGCTCGCCCGAAACGGGATATCTCGCTCTGGACGAGAAGGCTCACCGAATTACCCTGGCAGGGAATCACCTGGATCTCACAGCGGCGGAGTGGCGCGTCCTCTTGCTGCTCGCCGAAAACGAAGGGATCCTTTTCTCGCGCGAGCGGATTCTCTCGTCAGCTCTGGACTATATCCATGACGCCTCAACCCGAACCGTGGATACCCACATCAAGAATATCCGTTCCAAGATGGGGAATCCGGCCTGGATCGAGACGGTACGCGGCTTCGGCTATCGCTTTGCCGGAACCTCCCTTTCCAGCAGAACCTCCTCTGACAGCGAGTCCTCACCCTCCGGCGGGAAGGATTCGGGACGATGACAAGTCTCTTTCGAAGAACCCTGGGCGCTTTTTTCCTCACCGTGCTCCTCCTGCTGGCCATCCTGGCGGCGGGCCTCTTCTCGGGATACACCCGCTCGGTCACCGCCTGGGGCAGAGAACGGGAAAGCTCGGTCAAGGCGATCGCCACAGAGATCCTCCAGCACCATCACGAGCAAACCCCTCTCCCCGGGGCTCCGCCACCGGAGGCGCTCTCGCGCCTCCCTTCTGATCTCCCGGTCTTTATATTTGNCACCTCCCGGGAGATGATCTACTCCAATCGCGGAGCAGGACGTCGGCGCGANGCNGGAGAAACGGCCCTGCGAGAGGTCCNGAACGAAGCAGGCGAGCACATCGGCTACTACGCCTTTGGCACAGCGCAATTCCACCGGGACACAGCCAACCTGGCCCTCCAGGAAGCGCTCTTCCGGGCCGCCCTGGGGGCACTCGTGGCGGCGGGAGCGCTCGCCATGATCTCCTCGGGGCTCCTGGCGAGGTATCTGGCCCGCCCCGCGGCAGAGGTGGCNGCCGGGATCGACCGCATCGCCTCGGGAGAGACCCTCTCTCCCATACCCGAAGCGGGTGCCCGGGAGATCAGCACCATTGCCCGGTCAGCCAACATTCTCGCTGAACGGCTCCGGAATGAGCAGCAGCTTCGCGCCCAGTGGGTCCAGGATGTCGTCCACGACCTTCGGTCCCCCGTGGCCATGGTTACGGCCCAGATGGAGGCGATCGCCGATGGCATCTACACTCCTGAACCCGAGAGGATCCACCGGATGCTGCGGGAGCTGGGAAGAATAGAGGTGCTGATCCGGAACCTGGATGAACTGATGCGGCTCGAGGCTCCAGACCTTGCCCCCGATATCCGCCCCTTCTCCCCGGAGTCCTTCCTGGCGGGGTTGCAGGACCGCTTTAACGAGGAGGGAAAAACCAGAGAGCTCTCTCTCTTCTGGGATATCCNCNCTGCTCCGACCGGGATCCGCGGGGCCGACTCCTCTCCGGAAAAGTCCGCGCTGCCGCAGGAGGAAACTGCGCCACCACAGANGATCACGGGCGATCAGAATTTGCTCTACCGGGCAACGGCGAACCTCCTGGAAAATGCCCTTCGCCACGCACCTCGGGGAGGAACGGTCCGGTGCGTTCTGGAATGCGCTCCCGGGGAGNCCCGGATCATCGTTACGAACAGCGGCTCCCCTATTCCCCCTGAGGAATTGCCCCATCTCTTTGACCGGCTCTACCGGGGGGAATACGCGCGAAGNACCCCGGGATCAGGGCTGGGACTCACCATCGCTCTCCGGATCGCCCGGATTCACGGGGGCTCTCTCGAGGCGACGAGCTCGCAGGACCAGGGGACCAGATTTGTCATGACAATCCCCCGGAACCCGGCTCGCACCGAAGGCCCCGAGGCCCCCGAAACTCCCCGAGGTTNCTGAGGACCTCGGCTACAGCGAAATCTTCACATAATCCTCACAAAGCCCCCCCGGAACGTTCACCACGGGGAATGATAATGGGAGGATGAAACACAAAGGCCTGCTGATCACACTCACCATTTTTCTTGTTCCCCTGGCTCCTGCCTTCGCCTGTGACTACCTCTACACCATCATAGATCAGTCGGGGCGGGAAATCTCTCTTGAAGAGGGTGGAACGGCCCTGCTGCGGCAGGACGAAACCTACACGCTCCGCATGGAGTATCGGGAAAACCACCGCAACTGCACCGTCACNCCCGAAGAGACCCTCTANCTCCTGGACGGCGCGCGATGGAGGGTGAACCGGGAGAGTCAGCCCCTGGTTCTNCTGGAAGCGCCCCGATGGGAGGAGTCCGGCCCCCGGAGCCATCGCGGAGAGTTTCCCCTTCTGGCCTCCCTCGTCGGGACCTGGNCGCTCGAGGTGGTTCGCTCATGTCCGCGCGGAGGGTATCACGGCGTGATTCATCTGGAGGTTCAACCGTGATCAAGCGTTCAATACCGCTTCACAGAGTCTTTCCCCAGACGGCGCTGCTCCTGGTTGTTCTGATCGGGGCGAGCCTCCGGAACCGGGGNATCCACACCCCCCTGGTTCCCGAGCTTCCCGGCCTGTGCCCNCTTGGCGCTCTTCAGGCTCTGGTCGGCCTGGACNGGTCGAAGATCGCAATTCCAGGGGGTGTCATTCTGGCCACGCTCCTGCTGGGCCCCGTCTTTTGCGGGAGTTTCTGTCCCCTGGGAACGATCCAGGAGTGGACAGGCCGTCTGGGACGGAGGATTATCNCGAGACCCNCCCCATCCTCCCGAGGGGGAGCTCTTCCCCCGAAGCTCCGTCGTCTGGGCGGGAGCCTCGGTCTGGCAGTTCTTGCTCTGGTGGTCCTTGCAAGCGCTCCTGTCCCGGGAAACCCCTTCCTCTTCGATCTGGACAGGATAAACCCCTCTCCGGCGTTCATCCACGTCTGGACCAGGGGAGCAGCACCCGCAGCCCTGATCATTCTCNTGATCCTTCTGGGGGCATCGCTCTTCACTGACCGCCCCTGGTGTCGCTGGATCTGCCCCTACGGAGCCCTCCTCGGCCTGATCGGAACGATCAGCCCCGTGACGGTCAGAAGGGTACAGAGCTCCTGCGTGAACTGTACACGCTGCGATCGGGCCTGTCCCGCAGGAATAGCCCCCTCTCTGACAGAGACCCTTCGCGACAGGCGCTGTAATCGCTGCGAAAGCTGTCTGCAGGCCTGCCCTGTCCAGGAAACCTTGATGATCGCCACGCCTCTCCCCCGAAAGAAGGCTGAGAGGACCACGCCAGGAGCCAGCCCTCTCAGACGCCCCCTTGTGAAAATATCGGGCTGGACCATGACGATCCTGGCGACGATCATCATGTTTGCCCCCCTGGCCGCGACCGGAGCAGGCCGGACACTCAGCGATACCTCTTCCACCCATCGGGAAGGGTCACCGCTCTCGCCAGAAGANATCTCTCCTGTCATGACCCTGGAGGAGCTGGCTCGACGGTCGGGAAAAGAACCGGAGGCATTGCTCCTTTTTCTCGACCTGCCGGAAGACCTGGATATCACCCTGATGCTGATAGACCTGGAAGATGAACCGGATCTCGAAAAATTTACCCTGGGATACATCCGCTCAATCTTCACAGACCCTTCACCAGAGATCCATAGCGGCCCCACAGGCCGGAACGATACTTATCTCATCACAGAATGAACCATAGGAGGTTTATCATGAAAGGTTTCATTATTNCGGTAATCTGTCTGATCGGCGCAGGGACACTCGCAGCAGGGGCCGACGCNCCCCTGTCCGGGAGAGACGCATCGGAGAGCCTGATCGATCCCCCGGGACGGGTCGTNGCTGCCCGGGGAATTCTGGCAACCCTGGAAGGCTCCCTGATCTGGGAGGATCAGGAGTGGCATCTCCGGGAACCGGGNAGCTCCAGGATGTACGAGCTTCACATGGGACCCTACGGGCATCAGGAGACAGCTCTCTTTACCGACGGAGCCGATGCGCGGGTGGAGGGATTCGTCCTGGGAGATCACATCGCCCCGATCGCGGTACACTCGGAAGGAGGAACCCGGGAGTTCTGGACAGCCTCGAGACTCCCCCGGTGGGCAGGAGCGGGCGAAGGAGAGGGAAAGGTCGCCTGGCAGGACGAAGANGTTCCCCGGGGGCAACGGCTGGCGGGAACCGATTCCGGCCAGCAAATAAACAGGAGAGAGGGCGCCGATGCCCGGCTCCTGCAGAACCGCAGATCCGGNGAAACGCGCNCCCGCACACCCTAGTCCGAAGCAGGATCCTGGCTGGTGTGTGNCTGGGGTTCACAGCCCTCCCCGGAGCACACCAGCCCCGTGGCAAACTCCAGGGTCCAGACCGTCCCCCCTCCCGGTGCGGGCTCCCTNCCGAGGGAGCCCTTCAACTGGCCACTCAGACTCTCCAGCAGGGTCATTCCGAAGGAGCTGCGATCTTTCCGCCCTGTCTGGACCAGCACATTCCCCTGGAGGGAGCCGGGCCTGGCAGTACCATCCCCACCATCAGAAAGAGGGAAGAAGCCAACACCGTTGTCCGATACCTGAACGCGCACCGTCATCTCATCGGGAGCTGTCAGGCTAACGACGATCTCCCCGCCCTGGTGGCCCCGGGGAAAGGCGTGTTTCACGGCGTTCAGAACCAGCTCGCTCACGATCAGCCCGAAGGGAACGGCCCGATCCAGAAGGCATTCCACCGCCGGTGGCCCCTCGATGCGAAAGGTGATTTCCTGCTCCTCCCGGTAATAGCCGGTCTCGATTTCCTGAACCACCTGGTCGGCGTAGCTCATCAGATTTACCCGATCCAGGATCTCCGAGTTGTAGAGCGACTCGTGCACCGCCGAGAGCGCCAGGATCCTGGTGCGGAGACTGGCGAGTACCTCCTGCGCCTCCTGATGGAGGTCTTCGGCCTGGAGACTCATCAGACTCGAGACGAGCTGCATGTTGTTCTTTACCCGATGATGGAGCTCCCGCAGGAGGACCTGCTGCGTCTCGTTAGCCGCCAGGAGCTGGTGATACAACTGGGAATTGACGATCGCCACGGCGGCGTTATGAGCCAGGGCGGTCGCGACCTGTATATCCCCCTGGGAAAAGGGCGCGACCCTGGAGCGGTCCATGGTGAACATTCCCACTACCCGCCCCTCCTGAATCAGGGGAACCCCCAGCCAGGACCGGATGTGACCCGATTCGTACTTGCCCTCCTCGGTGAGGAAGAAGGGATACTCCAGGTGGATATCTTCCACTGCCACGGGGGTTTTCTCCTCGAGCACGACCACATTGGGGAAGCGCCGGTCCAGGGGGAACCTCAAGCCCACCACCTTTTCGGGGCTGGGAAAACCCCAGGCCTGGACAACCCGCAGGTGGTTGTCTTCCAGCAACTGCACCGACCCGGTGTCAAAATAGACACTGTCGGCCAGAAGCTTCATCGTGTCCTGATAGATCTGCCCCGGCTGGCGGATGGAGCTGTTCAACCGCACGGCCGACTCCAGAAGTGTCTGAAGCCTGACTGCCAGGCGGGTTGTCCGCAGTTCTCCATAATATCGTTCGGTGATATCGTGGGCGACGATGGAAACGCCNTGTACTCCCTGACCCCCGTCGTGAACGGGTGTGAGAAAAATCTCGAAATACCAGTTCCTGCCGTCTACCCGGTGCTGCTCCTCCAGAGAGAAGGCCTTCCCGGCCAGGGCCTGGAGGNACCGTTCGCGCCAGATATCCCGAGCCTCCCGGGGAAAGGCCTCAATCAGAGAATCCCCCTCGGAAATTCGCAGTCGAAAGAGCCGGAGAAGGAGGAGTTCAAAACTGCGATTACAGGCCAGCAAGCAGAAATCCCGGTCAAGAAAACACATGGCATCGGAATTGCTGTCCAGGAGGAGGCGAAGATTCATCTTCCTACAGACTACCCGAGGTTTTTTGGAATGGCAAGAAATATCACGAGTTCACGAGCCCCGAAGAGGCCAGATGGAACAACAAGGGATCTTCCGCCGGGAGCCTCAGAACGTCGTCTGGAGGGGCAACAGGAACCCTTCGTGGAACACGCAGGGGTGAGCCACAATCGCGATCCTGCGGTAAGCCCTGGCAGGAATCCCCGCGTCGGCCACAACGATTTCTCCGCAGGAAGCCCCCTGAAGCCCGGTTTTGGGCAGGGCCAGACACACCGTTCTGTCAGGTCGGAGCGCACCCTCTGCGACTACNCCCGTGGTGGCGTCGATCCCGCAGGGGATATCCAGGGAAAGCACCTCTCCTCCCCCCTGACGGGCATGGTTGATCCATTGGCATATCCGGGCTATTTTCGGGTTATCCAGCATCGAAGGACCGAGTGCGGGCAGGGCGTCCACAACCAGCCCCGCCTGCCGTGGCAGATCCACCGGCGACGATACCACGGGAGCACCCGTCTCCAGGAGAGCTCGCCACTGGTTCTCCCCTGCCGCTGCAAGTCCCGGAAACGAAGGCCCGTCGGGAAGATTCACCGCAAAAACCGTTACGGAGACCCCCCGGTTGGACAGATGCCTCGCCAGGACACACCCCACAGCGCCGGTCAGGGCCCCTCGCCCCGTGACGATCACCACCGGAAAGTCCCGCAGGTTCTCCCCGAGGCTGGCCGCAACGAAGGCGCTCCGTCCCAGGCTCTCCACAATCGCCGCTATTCCCGGAGCCTGGACCCGTTCAGCCACGGCAAGAAGCTGACGGGCCTCCGAGGCCGTTACTGCCGATACGAGATCTCCCCGGTGGGTCAAAAACAGACGACGCATTATCGGCTGATCACCCGTAGCGAGCCAGCACGTCCAGAAAGGCTTCCCGGGTCTTCCAGGGCGCCTCCGAGGCGGGNCAGTGACCGCAGTTCTCGACCACGATCCGCTTTGACGAGGGAAGTGCCTCCTGAAAGCGTGCCAGGGCCGATATATCGGTTACCTGGTCGTGATCACCCCACAGGACCGTTACGGGCGAACGGAGCTCCTGCAAGCGCTCGCCCAGCGGATCGTCCCCTTCCGAGAAGAGCCGGTCGAAGATCCGCGCCAGCATATCCCTTTTTGCATTGATCTCCAGCAGGGCTGTCCGTCTCAGGAACCCCGCCAGAGGCCGCGGCTGGTGATAGAGGGTATGCATCATGGTGTCCCACTCGGTCTCGTCTCGGGGGAGGAGGATATTCCGGCCCTGCCGGTAGTCTTCCCAGAACCTGGTCTGCTGCACCGGGCGAATACCGGCGGGATCAATCAGGACAACCGCCCGGCAGAGGTCGGGAATCTCACACGCCACAAGCCCGGCGATCATCGCCCCCAGGGAGGTTCCAATCAGGATAGGAGGCTGCCCCCAGCGAACCGCCAGCTCGCGAAGAAGCGAGACGCATACTCCTGCGTACCAGGAGGGGGTGTAGAGATCGCTTTCGTGGGGATCATGGCCCCCGAAACCGGGAAGATCCACGGCAACGATCTCCCGGTTCTCCGAAAGTTCCGGAAAAAACGAGAGCCACGACGAGCCATCGGTGCCGAACCCGTGAAAGAAGACCACGGGCACACCCAAAACCTGACCGCCCTTGCTCCGGACGTGGTACAGGGGCCAGGCCCTGCCCGAACCATCATGAATGATGCGGTAACGGGCCCGGGCAGCTCTGCGCCGTTTCAGGCGGTACAAACCCAGACGAAGCTGATCCCCCCACATCTCAGGGAAACTCCACGCTCATCCCTGCTCCCTGCGGCGACTTGCCACAAGACGCTGCAGGTCGTGGATGTTATTTACCACGATTTTGTCGGGGAAGACACTCATTCTGTTTTGCTTGACAAACTGGTTGACCACGGCCTTTACCCTCTCCGGTGGAAGACCTGCCCAATGGGCTACATCGTTCACCGTGACGGGGAACTCCCACCGATCCTGCTCCTGGTTCCGGGGATTCTGGCCCTCGAAAAACATGAGAAACACGTCGGCTACACGAGCCTGGACATCCTCGAGCTTGAGAATAAGGAAACGCCGCCGTTGATCGTGGATCCGTTTGACAAAAGTTTTCAGCAGAGTCAGCGCGATCTGGGGATTTCCCTGCATGAGGATCTCGAAGTTTGCCCGATTGAACTCCAGCAACGTGACCTTGTCCAGGGCGATCGCACTGGCACTACGGGGNGCCTCCTCGAGAATCGCCATTTCTCCAAAGAGTTCACCCGGATGCAGAATATCCACGGCCTTTTCCAGATCACCCATTACTTTGGTAATCTGGACGCGGCCCTCCTGGATCAGGTAGAAGGTATTGCCCGGTTCGTACTCGCAGAAGATCATCTGCCCCTTTGTGTAGGTCTTGGCAAAGCGGTCGAAAGCCCCCACGCTACCCCTCCATATCCTTCAGAGCCCGGTCGATTCTCCTGATCAGGGCAGGGTCGTCCTCACCCGAGGAGCGGGCCTTCCCGAGGAAGGCCTTCGCCTTGTCCCCGTTGCCGTTGCGGGCGTAACTTGCCCCAACGTAATAGAGTACCTCGGCCATTTGCGGAAGACGGGGAACCGCCTGAACAAGGCGGGAGAAATGGCGGACCGTAGCGGCGTAATCACCCTTGCCAAAGTAGGATCGACCCAGCTCGATTTTTGCTTTCAGAGCGTATTCTTCATCGTCGGGGTAGGCCGAGAGGAGCCGCTGAAAATGCTCGATCGCTCCCTCGAAGTCATCCCGGGAGAAGGCGCGCTCCCCCTCAAAAAAGAGTTTCGACGGAGACTCGGGACGGTTGTCCACGGATGATTTCCGGNTGCCCCCCGGGCTGGCCGAAAGATCCCCCCTCAGGGAAGCCTCTGCTTCCACGGCGCTGGCCTCACCGTGGCCCATTCGCTCCAGATTTTTCCGGGCTTCCTCGAGGTAGCGCCCCCGGGGATACAGCTCCTGATAGCGNCTCCAGATATACCGGGCATGATCAAAACGCCGGGTGCTGTAGTAGAAGAGCGCACTGTTGTGCAGCCCCTCCTCGGGATCCATCGTATCCTGCTGTTTCAGCATGGACGAGACCTTCCCGTGGATACGCCGCAACTGGGAAGAGAAGACCTTGAGCATCTTTACGATGATCCGGGTGTTGGCGCTTACGACCTGCTCGAACTCGGTCACGGAAAACTGGATGAGTTCTGCGTCGGTGGAGACCAGGGCATCTTCCTCGCGGGGATAGCGACCCAGCGCACTCCGAACCCCGAAAAACTCACCCGTTGTCACCAGATCGTGAATCTCCTGACCCGTCTCGATATCCTGGGAGCGCAGGACCACGCGGCCCGACTTCAGGATATAGATACGCTCGTCGGTATCACCGTGGAAATAGACAACTGAACTGGCTTTGTACCGGACTGACTTGGGCAAAGGTCCTCCCCTGGATGAACTGTAGCGACTTACCATTCAAAAATCAAGCACGAAACCCTGATGCCNCAACGATGGCCCTTGCCGGGGTCTTCCTCTTATCCTAGTATGAAAGCGAGGAATAGACCAGAAGATGATTTTCGAGACCGTGGGATCGCGGGTTTTTGCCACAGTACAGGATTTCTTCTACGCCATGGGCTACTGCTACAGGGTCCTGCGCGAAACCGTTCTCTTTTTTCTGAAGAAGCGATCCCGCCAGGTCCTGACCCTCCAGATTCTCTTCACCGGCGTGGAGGCCCTCCCCGTGATCGCCCTGCTCTCGCTTGGCCTGGGAGCCATCATCATCGTTCAGGGAGTGACCCTCCTGCCCCAGTTCGGACAGGGAGAACTGGTCTACGCGATCCTCATCACCGTGATCACCCGTGAGCTGGGGCCGATCCTCACCGCCTTCATCGTGACCGCCCGATCGGGAACCGCCATCTCCACGGAACTGGGAAACATGGTGGTCAGTCACGAGATCGAGGCCTACGTGGCGAACGGTATCGATCCCATCAGCTATCTCGTGGTCCCCCGGTTCCTCGGGGTGGTTGTCTCGGTTGTCCTGCTCAACCTCTATTTCAACCTCTTTGGTCTTCTCGGCTCCTTTCTGGTGACNTCCCTGATCACAACGATCCACGCCAGGGAGTATTTCTCCAACCTTCTCAACGCCCTGATCCTTCCGGATATCGCTATCTCCCTGGCCAAGAGCATCGCCTCGGGAGCGATCATATCCCTGGTAGCCACCTACTACGGGTTCAAGGTCGAACAGTCCTCTACGGAAGTGCCCGTCATGGCCATCCGGAGTGTGGGTCGCGGGTTCACCCTGATTATCACGGTGAACATGTTTCTTACTATCATCTACTATCTATGGATCTAGTATTATCCGTGGATCCAGCAGCTCTGGATTCGGCACCTGGGAGTTCAACATCCCTCTCGCCTGTGGTTCCAGCAACGGTGGATTCAGGGTGCCCCGGTGCGGGAGCGTGGCTCGCAGATTCAGGAGATCTCTCATGACTATAGAGCTCGAGAAGGCCTCGTTCGTGCATAATGGCGAAGCCCTGCTGCAGGAAACATCTCTCCGGATCGAGAGCGGANCCTGCGTCCTCGTCATGGGCCCGAGCGGTGCCGGAAAATCGCTCCTCCTGAAAATACTGGCCGGGATCATCCCTCTCAGCNCGGGCAGAATCCACCTCGACGGGAGGGACCTCCAGCAGATTTCCGACCGGGAACTCAGAAAGATGCGCACCCGTCAGGGCTTTGTGTTCCAGGATGCCGCACTGTGGCAGAATCTTTCCCTTCGCCAGAATCTCTCCCTCCCTCTCCAGTACAATACCCCACGCTTTCCCCCTGAAGAGATCGAGGCACGAATCGCCCATCTGGCAAAACGGATCGGTTTCTATCAGTCTCTCGACCTTCGTCCGGCTCGCCTTTCCAGCGGGAACCAGATGATGGCAGGAATCATGAGAGCACTCATNACACATCCCGATATCTGCTTCTTTGACGAGCCCAGCAATGGCCTGGACACCGCGACCCAGCAGAACCTCCTGGAGATTCTTCAGGACCTGAAAAGGCAGGGCAAAACCCTGGTGATTGCAAGCCACGACAGCACTATTGCCGCCCGGCTCGCCGACTGGTTCCTCCTGATCGACCGGGGCGAGGTGATCTTCTTTGACACGGCCCATAACAGCACCCGCGCCGGGAACCCCCGGGTTCGGGAAATACTCCAGGGCGTGCTGGGTTTGAGCACCGCCTACGATACTGATATACTTGGTATTCTGGGAGAAGAAATTCTGGGAGGGGAAGATGAAAGCCCCTTTGGCTGATCGGGGAGTTGCACTCCCGGGGAGGAACTGGTGAAGTTTCGCATTCGTTTCGCCCAGCAGGTGGTGGGGGTTTTTTCTCTGGGCGCTCTGCTGTTCATCGTCGGCATAATTGTCTCCATGGGTGCAAACCAGCGGTGGTTTGCCCGAAACTACGAGTTCTACAGTCTCTTTCCCACGGCAGAGGGGCTCAGCGTCGGCATGTCCATCAGATACAAGGGCTTTCCCATCGGCCGGATAACCGATATCTCTCTGGAAGAGCAGGACTACGTACGCGTCGATTTCTACGTCCAGGACACCTACAAGGATCGGGTCGTGCCAAACAGCGTTCTCCACCTGATCGCGAGCCCCCTGGGGCTGGGAAACCTCCTGGTCTTCTATCAGGGCAGGGATACCGCTACTCCTCTGGACGAACACAGCCTGGTGCCGGCGATCAACAGCTCCATGGGGCAGCGACTCGTTCAGGAGGGGCTCGTCCAGGTTCCTCCCGCCACGGACGAGATGGCCCGCATCATGGCCCAGATCGAACCCGCTCTGCGCAGTATGACCGAGCTGATGACCTCCCTGGACCAGACGATGCATCACGTGAATCTGGCCCTGGCGGGAGAGACAACGGAACCCCTGGGCCAGGCCCTGGCCCGGACGGTGATGATTCAGGCAGAGCTCGAGAAAACCCTGGCTGCCACACGAAAACCGACGCTCGATATTCTGGGAAGCACCGCCGTTATAGCGGGTAATCTGGAGCAGACCACGGCAGAACTTCAGGACCCCACGGGACTGATACCCCGCCTGCTCGACGCCGACGGGTCCATTACCACCTTTCTCAGGGACGACAACCGCATCTTTGACGAGATCGAGGAGATCCTGAAGAGCATTAACGCCTCCCTGTCCGAGGTCAACGAACTCGCGATCTTTGCAAACCAGTCGCAGCCCCAGATCGCCGGCATTCTTGAGGAGAGCCGCGAGACCCTGGGAATCACCCAGGATGTTCTGGAGGGCTTGAGCAATAATCCCCTGATACGACGGGGTATCCCCCCGGAGTTGCCCCAGCCGTCGACCTTCCGGAGTCACCGCGATGCACAGTTCTGAAAGAACCCTCAAGCCCCCCCGGAAGGGCTTNCTCCTCATCCGGGGGANCTCCCCTCTGAATCCCCTGCNGGGTGTTCCGATTNCCCTGGGTCTGATCATGATCGTTATGGCGGGAGTCCTGGGNGGGTGCGCTTCCAAACCGGCCACCCCGGAGTTTGAGACCGCCCGGAAAAACCAGGCGGCCCGCTACGCCGAGTTCGGCAACAAGCAACTCTCCCTGGGAAACTACGATCTTGCCCTGCGATTNTTTACACTGGCCCTGGAGCAGAACACCGCTGTAGACCACCTGCCGGGAATTGCCCAGGCCCAGAACTCCCTCGGCCGGGTNTACCTCGCTGTGGGGGATCTTCAGGAAGCNCGGGAACGGTTCGAGACAGCCCTGGACTTCGCCAGACTGGCCCAGGAGGCAGAACTGCAGATGCAGGCCCAGGTGAATCTGGGCGTGACCTTTCTGCAGTCGGGTGAGAGCCTCCAGGCCCGAACTTTTTTCCGCAGCGCCCTTGAAGCGGTAGAAGCTGGCCAGGCACCAGCCAGCGCGATCCTGTATCACAGCATTGCCACCCTCCACGCCCGGGAGGGGGCCTTTGAAACGGCCCGGGAGTATCTGGAAAAGGCCCGGGCCATGAACAAGGAACGAGGCCTCTGGGGAGAACTCGCGAGCAACCACTACATGCTGGCCTCGGTAGCATCGCGGCAGGGCCGGCACGAAGAAGCACTCCAGGAAGCGTACCAGGCCCTGACCTACGACAAGCGCGCAGAAAACAGCCCCGGAATCGCGGAGACCCTCTTTGCCCTGGGACGCATTCACGAAGGCCTCGCCCGGAATCACGAGGCCTACCAGTATCATCTGCGCGCCCTGCGGGTGTATCTGGCGATTCGCAACCGCTCGGGAGCGATCCGGTCCCTGGAGGCCCTGGAAGAGGTCGCCCTCAGCCTGGGCCGCGACGAGGAGGCCCTCTCGTTCCGCCAGCAGCGGAAACAGCTCCTCGCCCCGGCTGAGTCTTCCTCCATCCCCGAAGATGACTCTATCCTCGAAGAGGGCTCTTTCGGGGAAGGCATCGGGAACGGCCAGGAGGCAAGAAGAGGGGCTGGAAGCGGGACTGGTGAAGGCGGAAGCAAGACTGGTAAAGAGGAGACTGATTTCCCGTGAAACATACTGCGACAACGCTTCTGTGCGGGTATGGGATGCTCCTGCAGCGCGCATCCCGGGCTATCGCCACTCTGGCAGCTCTCGTTGTAGCGAGCGCCCTCACAACGGCACCCGTCTGGTTTCTGGCGACGAGAACCCCGCGCATCTTTAACGCCCTGGTACTGGCACTTCTGCTGGCCGGGGGTGCGCTGGTCTATCGGCAGCGGTACCGTTCCCGCCTCGCCAGGGAAAGCGAAAAAGCAGGAAAGGCCCCCCTGCCTCTGAGAGGGATGACTCTTCTGGCTGTGGTCCTGCTCCTGACCGGACTCGTCCGAAGTTCCCCCGCCCCGGCTCTGGCGGGAGCGCTTCTCCTCTCGGGGCGTATCGCCTGGGGCTTGGGGTCTCCACGGAGGCATCCCGGGAGGTTCTGATCCATGCACTGTCCTTCCCCCGTCCAGAGAGGTCCCGCTCCGGCTCTCTTCGTTGCCCTGATCGTCCTGCTGACGGGAACAGCAGCGCTCCTGCCTGCCCAGGAGACGATCCTCCGTCTGGACAGGGATGACCCGATCTACCTGCAACATCAGGAGATCCTCGCCGAATACCGGGACAACCGGTCCCGGGGCGAAGCCCCTCCGCCCTTGCAGATCCTGCGGTACCTTCCATCCCGGGAAGACACCCTCTTCTCGGTTGCTTCCAGCCTGATGCTTCCCTACAGCTCGATCGCCACCCTGAACCGGCTCTCCCGCCCCGTGATCGCTCCGGGGAAACCTCTCTATATCCCTTCCCGGCCGGGGCTGTTCCTTCCTCCTCACCCCGAGACCCCTCTGGAAGAAGAGATGATCCGGCGGTTGTCAGAGGCACCACAGAGCCGGGAGATGATTGTTCCCGATTCGGGAGAGAGGGACCCCCTCTCCCGACTTCTCAAGTTCGTCCCGCAGGAGGATTTTACTCGCCGCGAGCGGGACCTCTTCCTCCGCCCGGCCTTCCGCAACCCCCTTCCCGAAGGAGTCTTCTCCTCTCCCTACGGTTATCGCCGTCACCCCATGACGGGGGCCCGGTCCTTTCACCGTGGCCTGGATATTGCAGCACCCTTTGGTCGACCCGTCCGTTCCAGCGCCGACGGTGTGGTCGCATCCGTAGAGCGAGACCCCCTCTACGGACTCTCCGTGAGAGTTCACCACGGCGGGGATTACACCTCGGTCTACGCTCACTTGCAGGAAGCTCTGGTGAAACCGGGAGCATCCGTTGCAGCTGGCGAGCGTCTGGGTACTGTGGGAAGCACCGGATTCTCCACGGGGCCTCACCTCCATTTCGAGATTCTTCACCGGGGAACTCCCCTGGATCCGGAGCCCTTAATCCAATGAAACAGACCGGAAGGCTTTCATTCCCGATCCCCGGAATTCTCCCTGCCACAGTTCTTCTGACCCTGTATTCCCTCTTCCCGGTGCAGGGGCAGGCCCTCCGCGGTGAGGTTACAGCGATGGAAACAATTTCATCAGCCGAGCCGATGGAGTTTCACCTTGAAGGGGGAACCGTGGTATTGCTTCTGGGCCAGGAAGATTTTCCCTACCTCCAGGGTCTTCGCATCACCGCAGCCCCCCTGCCCCGAGGGTATCCTCCCGGCGGGTTTTCCCTGCTGGTCTTCGGTGACGTCGATCCTCCCCCGAAGGAACTCCTGGAGGACACGCCCGGGTATGTTTCGTTATCCGGNCGCAGGCTCGCCCGGATTCCTCTGCACCCCGGCCNCAGCGAGACCGTAACGATCGGGATTACCTCATCCCGCCCCGCCACAGGCGAAACCATCCCTGCCCTGGACGACGTTTCAGCCACGGCAGATCTCTCCCGGGGTGCTCTGGCCCTCCAGATGGTACCCGCAGCGAAGGGNTTCCTCCCGGGCCGGGGAGACTACTCCCACCTCCTGCGGGTAGAACCGGTCGTTCCTCCCCTCGGAGGGGTTGTTATTGATCTGGACGGGGATGAAGCGTTGCTGGAAGAANCACGCCCCCTCCTCTCTCTCAGCCTGGAGGGGAGGGAGATTTTNCCTGGCNCCCTCTCCTTTCTTGCTCCCGGCATATATCAACTTGAGGCCCGGGCCGGCCAGTACCTGAAACACCTTCAGAACGTAGGGGTCGAGAGGGCCACCACCACCAGGATTATCCTGGAACCCCACGAGCCACGTTCGTTTCTTGTCTTTCGGCTTCCCTCGGTGGCCGAGGTNTTNCTCGATGGAGAACTCCTTCCCCTCCACGNAGAANCCCCGCTGGAACGGCCTCCCGGGCGCTACATGCTCTTTATCGGTCTGGGTGATTTCTTTATCAGCAGATCGGTTCTTCTCAAACCCCACAAGCGCTACGAGGTGGGGCTGGATCTGGATGTTCTGATCGAAGAACGCTGAAGTTTCGGCATGTGCTAAAGTCGGCTCCGGCGAGAGACGATAAAGATACCATCGGAGCCCGGGATAGTTCCCCTCCCAGTTTACTATATCGGGCCGATGCTCTTGGCCGGTTCTGCCGAACCGGTCATTTTTTTCTCCCTGTGAATTATCCCCTGTGATCTCNCGTTCTGTGTTTCGTCACTCCTCTCCGCTCCCGATCACTGCCCCGAAACAGGCGNGGCACATATCTGTCCCCGATCCCGGCCTCGCNGCCGGAGGAGTCCGGTTAATGTTGACACGAACTTGTATTCGTCCGTAGAGTCTCCCTATGGACCGAAGACTTAAAACTGCCCTGGCCATTCTTATTGGCGTGCTGGCAACAGCCGTTCTCGCCATGGGCGTCGTCACCGGATTGGCAATCGCATCGATAGAAAATATCAGGGACCTGGAGAGCCTGCACGATCAGGAATCGGCCCTTCCGTCGCAGATTCTCGACCGCCACGGGAGACTTATCACGGAGTTCTTTTCCGACGAGAACCGGGAGCTCATCACCATTGATGAACTGCCCCGCCATCTGATTTACGCCCTTATTACCCGGGAAGACCAGACCTTCTTCGACCACCGGGGGTTCAGCATCCGGGGAACCACCCGGGCAGCGTGGAACCTGGTAACAAACCGCTACGTCTCCGGAGGGTCCACCCTGACCCAACAGCTCGCGGGGCACCTCTACGCCGACCGGAACGATTTCTCACTCTACCGAAAGGTCGTAGAACTCTGGTGGGCCCTGCAGCTCGAACGACACTGGACAAAGTACGAGATACTCGAAGCCTACCTGAACAGGATGTGGTTTGGCCACGGAAACTACGGGGTTGAGGCAGCGAGCCAGTTCTTCTTCGGCCACTCGGCCCGGGACCTCACTGTAGCAGAATCGGTCATGCTCGTGATCCAGCTGGCNAATCCTTCGCTCTATTCCCCCATCCGGCGTCCCAACCAGGCCCGGAACATGCAGCGGGTGATCNTGAACAGGATGGTCGATCTTGGCTACGCCACCCAGGACGAGGTCGACCTGAGCATGGAGCAATACTGGTCCACCTACGATTTTACCAGGGCCAATACCTCCACAGCTTTTTTCGAGCGCGAAGACCGGGCCCCCTTCTTCTCCGAGTACATTCGCTACGAACTGGAAAACCGTTANCTCCTGGGGACGCTTAACGTCAATACCGACGGCTACGTGGTTCATACAACGCTGGACCTGGACTTTCAGGAAGCAGCCGATCGTCACGTCAGAACGGGGCTCGCCCGGGCAAACAGCGTGTACCGCCAGAACATCGCCTCCCGCGTCTCCCGNGGGGATGACCTCGTTCCGGTTATCGAGCTCCTCGCTCTCGGCTTTGACGCCCCCAACCTGCAAGTTGGTCACTCGAAGCAACGACATCGAGCCCGCCAGGAATACCAGGAAGAGATAAATCCCCTGATCGATGCGATCACCCTGCTCTTTGGCACCGGGCAGGACCCGCTCCGCCACGCCACACGGGAATCTTACGCACGAAGGCGAACTTCTTCACTGCGCTCAACCGTAGAGGGTGCCCTGATCACACTGGAAAACGATACGGGCCATATCATGGCTATGGTAGGAGGGCGCGAGTTTGAATCGCGGAACCAGTTCAACCGGGCCTTGAGCGGAGCTCTGGAACCGGGGTCGGCCTTCAAGCCCCTGTACTACGCCGCAGCGATCGATCAGAGAGTGATCACACCGGCAACCATGATCTACGACGCCCCCATGGTCTTTACCGCTGACAACGGAGAACCCTACGCACCACGGAACTTCCGGGGCGAGTGGGTGGGCCCCGTCCTGGCCCGTTACGCCCTGGCCAGGTCCATGAACGTCCCCTCGGTGAAGATCTTCGACATGGTGGGATTTTCCGCTGGTCTGGATATTCCCGCCCGCCTCCTGGGCATCCCCGAGGCTGAACGATCCGCCCGGGGCTTCGAGCGACGTTACCCTGTCTCCCTGGGGACAGTTCAGGTTTCACCGATCGAGATGGCTAGTGCCTACAGCGCCCTGGCGAGCCAGGGAAGGCGCCGGACTCCTCTGGGAATCCGGTATATTGAGGACAGAACGGGCCGCGTTATCCTGGAGCCCGAGGCAGAAGTTCGCCGCGAGGACCGCAGAACCGGTGCTCATCAACCGATCATCAGCCCCCAGGCGGCCTATGTCATCACCGATATGCTTCAGACCACCGTCACCAGCGGGACCCTGCGGTACGCCCGAAATATGGCGGGGGGCTTCGATCACCCCACGGCAGGAAAAACGGGNACTACCCAGAACTGGCGAGCCGCCTGGACCGTGGGATATACCCCCTACTACACCACCGCTGTCTGGTTCGGTTTTGACCGGGGTGGAACAAACAGCCTGGGCGTGAACCAGACCGGAGCTATCACCACCGGGCCTGTCTGGGGACAGTACATGAAAGACATCCACCGGGGACTTCCNTCCCGGGAGTTTGTCCGCCCCGATGGCATTGTCGAGGCAACCGTTACGGCGCGACAGGGTCTTCTGCCTCCAGCGGACTATTCAGGCCGAACAATCCGGGAGGTCTTCATCGCAGGAACACAGCCCACCCAGTTCGACCGGAGCGAGCAGTTTGCACAGCAGCAGGCTCCTGAGCTGGTAAGCCGCCTCCGGACATCCCTGGACCGGGCAAGCTTCTCCCTGGACAGCTCGGGTCCTGCCCTGCATCGCCAGCTTGATCTCAGCCTGGATCTTTCCCCCGAAGGCCGCCGGGAGCGGACGGCCGGGCGGGTTATCATCCCCGAGGATTCTGATGAGGANGACNTGGATGGCGATGAAATACCGCTGAACATACTCCGGGATCAACTTGATCTTGCACCCGCTCCGTGGGATGATGGAGGCGGGGTGAATCCCNTGCTGGACTAACCCCCGATGGATCAGCTGGAGATAAGGGAGCGAACCACATGAGCGACAGGGAAGTAAGACGGGTAGCTGTCTCATCGATACGAACACGAAACCGGACGCGGCAGGATTTGGGAAACCTCGATTCACTCGCTGCGAGCCTCCGCAAGAACGGCCTCCTCCATCCCCTGGTGGTCACGGAAGATCTGACGCTGATCGCCGGACACCGCCGTCTGGAAGCCGCCCGCTTGCTCGGCTGGCAGGAGATCGACTGCACTGTTCTTTCCGGCAACACCCAGGAGGAGCTCCTCCAGATGGAACTCGACGAGAACGCCGTTCGCAAGGAGTTCACCAGCGACGAGATGGCTGACGCGCTTTTGAGACTTGACCGCATCCGCAACCCCTCGGGGCTGAAACGCCTTGGGCGATACCTGGCTGGCCTGGGTAGCCGAATCTGGCACGCCATAACGGCTCCGTTCCGTTTTTTGTCGCGCCTCGGGGTTTCGCGCCGCGGGAAGACCTCCGAGGATGAGGCGGAAGAAATCCTTCCCCCCACCCCCGAGGAATAGCGGTAGCGAGCTCTGCGGGGCGTCCCAGGAATATCCGGGGGGAGCGCCCCCTCAAGGCCCGGCACCGCCCCACCCCTTTCCGTGCACCCAATCAGCTACGGTGCAGGGGGGCTCCCGATCCTNCCGGGCCCCCTGGTGTTACTGGAGTCTCAGAAGACGCAGGTCTCCCTGAACTCCCTGAACCAGCACCTGATCCCCCCGCACGACAATGTCGGTGTCGGGATTCACCGCATCGGCCGAACGGCGAAGAAGAACGAGCCCCGAGTCAAACTCGCCTACAAAGGCAGCCCCCTCCTCTTCGATCACCGTGAGAATTGCATCGCCCTGGACCACGATCCTGCTCCCGGGCCTCACGGAACGCTCGCTCTCGGCNCGCACNGCGAGCGATGCCGGNTCCAGAAGAAGCATTCGTCTGGTCCCCCGATGAACTACCAGTANCCCGNCCCGATACTCCAGAACGTGACGCCCTGCCAGNGGAACGATCTGTCGCTCCTCCAGGGCAGGACCATCAAGATTCACCACGGCGATCTCGTAGCCACCCCGTCCGTCGGACAGGACAAAGGGAACCAGCTCCGGCGGAGCGNCCCTCTCNCTCAACGCAGCCTGGTCCCGGGCAGTTTCCTGATAGAGTTCCTCGAGCTGATCCACCAGGACCTCGAGTTCNTCCTCCTCGGCCTGGAGGACTTCCTCCCGCCGGTCNAGAGCNTCCTCACGCTCCCGGAGAAGCTCCTCTTCGTCTCTGTCTACCTCATCAGTCAAAGAAATCCGGGGCTCGGCCTCTTCGGGATCATCAGGCTCTTCCCCGATCTCTCCGGGCGGGGCCTCCCCGGGGATCGGGGCAGCGGGGGTGACCTGGGGGAGCTCTTCATCGGGTTCAACCTCCGGCTGAGGCTCACGGTCTTCCTGCAGATCCTCTCTTCTGAGAGCGATCTCTTCCCGCTCTTCCTCAATAGCGGCCCGCTCCCGGGATATCTCATCGAGACGAACTTCTACCACCCGTTCGATGAACTCGATGATCGCCTTACGTTCATCGATACCCAGATCGGCCCGGCTCCGGAGATCTCCAATAACGGCGGGCCCCACAAGCTGCCCGGGGTCGACCGCATCGAGATCACCGGGACCACGGTCGCCTCTCAAGGGAATTACCATCTGCGTCATGCCGGGCCACTCCCGGTAGGAAAGCGCAATGCCGACNCGCTCCGGGTCGAGCGATTCTGTCACAGCCTCGCGGTAGCGGGCCTCAAANAAGGCCATGTCGCCACGATGAACGGCGTTGTAAATCGTGATGAACCGGGCCAGGAGATCCGCATCGCCACGCTGGTACCCCCAGGCTCCCACGAGGAACCCCGAGAGGATGCGGCGCACATTTTCGATGTGATCAACCCTCGCATCGGGGGAAAATTCCATGATATCAGCAGCACGTCGCCGGTCCAGGGGATCTCCGATGACACGCCGAAGAATGTAGCGGTTGAAATAATTAAAGGTACCCTCCCCTGTGGCCTCCTGACCCAGGGCAGACCCGATACCGCGTATGGCCTGGTCGCTGTCGAACTGCTGGACCTCTCCCTGGAAGCTTTCAAACTCGATATCNGCTCCCGAGACCGCCTCCAGCTCGGAACGATCAATCTCCAGAGCAGAAACCCCGGGAAGCGAGGGCGAGACCAGGGAAAGAGGAAGCGCAGCAACACCCCCCAAAAACAAAAAGACCGGGAAAACGAAAGGGAGCCGTCGAATTTTCATAACACCAGTCAGTATAACCCATCTACTGACATTTCCACTACCTTTACGAGGCAAGCGTCCCGGAATATAAACATACGGCAGGCAGGCAGGCAGGCAGGCAGGCAGGCAGGCAGAATAATTTACCACAGGGCTTGAGAAATCCCGCCGACGGGCTTCTTTTCCCGCGTCAGAAGGCGTATACTGCCGCCATGTTTGGCTTCCTGATAAAGAAATCCTTTTTTGATCTCTGGGATAATTTCCTGCCCGTGATGCTTCTGAACCTGGGGTTCATCGCCGTGGTGGCGCTCCCGATCCTTCTTCCCGCAGCAGTGGCTCCCTACGGCGCCGCCGCCGGTATAAGCGCCCTGGTGGTCGGAGTTTTTCTGGTCTTCTGTTACATCGGAGGAATGGCAGGCGTTGCCCGAGCAATTGTCGACTACGAAAGCCTGGAATGGAGTTCCTTTTTCTCCCCCCTGCGACAGTTCCTTCCGGTGACACTCTCCCTGGGGGCAGCTGTGATACTCCACGTTGCACTGTTGCTGGTGGCCGTCCCGGTCTACACAGCCCTGGGAAATCTCTTCAGCATCTTTGCCCTGGCGATTCTGTTCTGGATGTCGCTTATCTGGTGGCTTGCCCTTCAGTACGTCCTGCCCGTGCGGGCCAGGCTCACGGGACAGCCCCTGGCTGTCCTGAAGAAATCCTTCCTGCTTACCCTGGACAACACCTTCTTCACCATCGCCATTGCCCTGGGCGCCGCCGTAATCGCTCTGCTCTCGACTTTTACGGCCTTCTTGCTTCCCGGCGCAGCGGGGATCGCCCTCTGGTACCAGGCGGCGCTGAAGCTCCGGCTGTACAAATACGATCACCTGGAAGAAACCGGGAACCCCAAATCCCCAATCCCCTGGGATGCGCTCCTCTACGAAGACCGGGAACGGATCGGCAAGCGAACACTGCGGGGAATGATCTTTCCCTGGAAAGAGTAGTCCCGAAAAATCGTTCCGATACCCGGGCCCTCCAGGCTCCCGGCAGACGCCGGGAGCGGAGCCGATCGGGTCTTATTCCTCACCCGACGCGGGGCTCGCGCCTTCCTGCGGACGCAGGGCCAGAGCGAGATAGAGAAACGGTGTATCCAGGAGCGCCACCACAAGCTTGAACAGATAGGTGGTTATCACGATCTCCACCATCACCCCCGCCGGGAAAACACCCAGGAAAGCGATCAGGGTGAACACCAGGCTGTCTATAAGCTGGCTCACACCGGTACTCAGGTTGTTCCTGAGCCAGAGCGGGCCGGGAAAACGCTTCTTCCAGAACTGAAACGCCCAGATGTCGTGGGACTGGCTCACCAGATATGCAGCAAGACTGGCCAGAACAATCCGGGGAAGCAGTCCAAACAGCGCTACCAGGTGAAGTTGCATCTCGTCCGAGGGAGCCGGGGCAAAGAGAAGAGCCAGCTGCATCAGGACCGTGAAGGCCAGGATCGAGAAGAATCCGATCCAGACACCCCGGGTGGCGCACTTCTTCCCAAACCGTTCCGAGAGAATATCCGTGGCCAGGAAGGATCCGGCGTAGACAATATTCCCCAAGGTAGCGGTCATCCCGAAGAGAATCACCGTCTTGCTCACCTGAAGATTCGCCGTAATTCCGGCGATCGCGATCCAGACCAGGAGACCTGGCTTCCCCCAAAAATACCAGGCCAGGATGATAAGACCAAAGTTCAGCACCAACAGGGCCAACCAGAGCAGTTCATTTGTCATAGGCTCGAGATTCCTTTCGTTTCAGACCCGATTTTCGGCTTTGTGATCCTCCCGGGGCGCTCGGGGCAGCGCCGGGGGATCGCATGAGAAATCGAGGGGCCTTCTGTTATCGGCGAGGCGTTGCACCAGAAAACTTCTGTCCAGATCAAGATCCTTCACAAGATCCCGCAACACCTGTTCGCTTATAAGGTTTTGCTCTGCAAAGAGATAGACCAGAGCTCGTTCTGCCAGACGAGGCACAACCAGAGCGTTTCTGCACAACTGGTCCCGCTCGGATTCCCCCCGATGGTGCTGGTATATCCATTGCCCCAGAGCTGAGTGGTCCGGGTCGCTGTGGAGAAGTCTCAACTCCTGCCGCAGATCCCCCAGATCGCCCGCAGCGGCCCTCTCACCGAGAGGTTTCAGAACAAGATAAGTGTATTCCTTGCCCGGCAGGACGTGATGCCCGCCACACCGGGTGGCGTAGTTTGGTTCCAGGCCGTCATCGTGCTGCTGATCTCCGCCCACGATAATCAGGGGATCAAAATAGAAGGCCGGACACTCCAGACCGTCCCTCACATAGTAGCGGTAGGTGTAGCTGGAGTCTTCCAGACAGTCCGGGTGCTCGCAGTAGGCGGTGAGGGGAAAGACATCCCGGGCAGCATCCAGCAGAAGACCCGCCGTATCGTTGAAAAGGGCATTCCGGAAGTTAAGGATCAGCGTGGGCAGAATAAAAACCAGCCCTCGCTCCGCCGTGAGACGGCGGATAACGTAGGCGATGCGTTCATCGTAGAAGGAGGCCTCATCGAGGATCCAGGTCCCTGTCTCGGGGTGTTCCTCCACAACCCGCTCGAGCTCAAAGGAACTGCTGATATCGGCAATAGATCCTCCCAGCTGTTCACAGCCTCCCCGGTAGGTCAGCACATCTTCAGGGGAGCCCTCGAAGCGGCGCTTATCCAGGCGGGAACGGAGAAAAAAGACCCGCCGAAGATCAGCTTTCGATCCACAAGGCCGGGTAAGCGCCCGGACGGAATCGCTCTTTTTCAGAACAATCCGGGAATCCCGCCAGACCTGGGCGGCAAAGGCGGTTTTGCCGGCACCCATGGGCCCCACGACGAGGATCACCCGCCCGGGGCGCCGAAAATCGAAATGATTCAGGGGGTGGTGAACCTGAAGTTTTGGCAAACCCAGGGTCTCGAAAAACGAGCGGTAATGTGAATCCATGCCGTCCGTACCTACGGGCACCGGGGGTCAAGAACGGGGTTCTGGAGGACACCGATACCCTGAATCTCCACCTCGATTACATCGCCGTGTACAAGGGGGCCGACCCCGGCGGGGGTTCCCGTGAGAATGATGTCCCCCTCACGCAGGGTGAAGTTGCGGGAGATAAAGGAGATAATCTCCCCGATGGGCGTGATCATCCGGGCCGTGGAGCCCTTCTGTACCACCTGGCCGTTGCGTCGGGTTATTATTTCCAGATCCTGGGGATTCGGCATCTCGGCGGCTGGTACAATCCGGGGACCCAAAGGAAGAAAGGTATCGAACGATTTCCCCCGAAACCATCCTGAACGATCCCCGTTCTGGAGATTGCGCTGGGAGACGTCGTTAGCGCAGGTGAAGCCGAAGATGTACTCCCCGGCACGAGAGGGGGGGATGTCACAGCCCTCCCGGCCGATAATAATGGCCAGCTCTCCCTCGTAATCGGTCCGTTCCTCCTGGAAAGAATAGTCCTCCAGAATCCGGGGAAGTCGAATCGCCTCGCCGGGACCGATGATCGATGAGGGCAACTTGGGAAAGAGAACCGGTTCCGGAGGAACATCGGTCCCAAACCCCTGGACCTTCACGGAGAGACTCTCCTGGATATGGTCGTGATAGTTCAGCCCCAGGGCAATAATTTTCTCGGGCTCTACGGTGTAGGTTCCCCCTCCTGCACAGGGAAGATTCAGCACCCTTTTCATGGCGCCGATTCTACGTCGAAAGGGGGCGTAAACTCAATGGGAGAACCCTGTTCCGTCTGTTCGGGCTCCGTCCGGAAGAGATACACATCGAGCACCGCCTGGACCCGTGCAAAATACTCCCGCAGGCGAACATAGAAGTGGAGCGCCCCCGTGGCATTTTCGGCCCCGAGACCCGTGGCCCCGATCCCGTGATGACCGGCAATAAAGAGAGCCCGTTCTACGTGAAAGGGCTGGGAAATAATCACAAACTGATCCTGACCGAAGACATGCTGCATCCGCCAGACCGAATCCAGAGTGCGAAGCCCGGCGTAGTCCAGCACGATCGCCGAGGAGTCTACGCCAGCCTCACGCAGGGCGTTGTACATACTCAGGGGCTCGTTGTAGCCGGCGCTCGAGTTGTCCCCACTGGCGACGATGGCGGAAACCCGGCCCGTCTCGTAGGCTCTGGCAGCAGCCTGGATACGGTGGTGGAAAAACTGGTTAGGCGCACCCGACCGGGTATACCGGCTCGTTCCCAGGAGCAGAACAACCGAACCGGCAGGAAGCTCCCGGGGATCGGTGATGATCTTTCCCTCGGCGGCGTGCTTCACCACGGCGTGGGAGAAAAAGATCACCAGCAAGACGAAGAGCACCCCAAGCCGGACCACCCGCCAAGCGGTGGAAAGGAACGAGAAGAAGCGGTGCGACATGGTTCGGTCAGCGACCGTGATCCCTCATATTCACGATTGCATCGACGGCACGCATACGCACCGTTCGTATGTAGGGACTCGAAGCTGTCTCGATCAGTGCGTTGATTACCTCCGGGTTGGCGAGCCCCCCGTTGGCCTCGGAGAGACGCTCCAGAGAAATGACGATCGAGTAAGCCAGGTTGTTATCCGGAGTAGACCGGGCATTTTCCCGCAGGAGGGTGTGCACCAGATAATCCGATACCTCGTTGTTCTGGTTCAGCCCGATCGAGCCCAGGGCGTACGCTGCCTCGGCCAGAACGACCACCTCGGGGTCATCGCGAAGAACCCTGAGCAGGGTATTTTTTGCCCGCTCCCCCCCTACCTGTCCGAGAAGCTCCGTGGCCTCCCTCCTGATCAGGGGGAAGTTGTTTACGATCGCCCCCTGGGAGCGAACCTGCCTGGAAACACCCTCGGAGGCGAGAGCTTCGAGGACCACAAAAACCCCGTCCGAGGTGACCCCCTGCTCTACCATGGCGCGTATACTGCGAAGCGCCAGACGCTTCATTTCGGGATCTGTTCCGAGTGCCTGACTGCGGAGGATCTGAAGCTCGATGTCCTGACTCAGAAACAAATCCTCAATAGTTCTGCCCGGAGCCCCTTCCTGCTCTTCCGCCATAACCCAAAGGGGCGCCATCAGCACCAAACCAAGCAGCACGTATCTCATTTTCATTGTGTCCCTCATCTCCCTGAAGCGAACTATACCAAAAAACTATACCTTAAAAGGTATCGATCTTCCAGACGTCATTAACATTTTTCAACAGGTACAACACGTAAGGCCGTTCGTTGATAACCATAATAGCTTCCACCACGTCCTCACTGAGGAAGACCAGATCATCGAGTCGGGCGTTTGCCCTGCTGGGAACGACGACAAAGGTGAAGTAGTCCTGCAAGGATCGCAGGACAATGTTGTTACGCACCAGCACGGTGCTCTGGGAATTCAGACGAAGCGTCTCAGGGTCCGAGTACACCCGAACGTACTGCTCCGTGAGACGATCCTTCCAGGCGGAGAAATCCCTGCGCCGGATAATGTCGTTCAGCTCAAGAATTGTTTCCTCCACCTCCAGAAAGGTCCTGTCATACACAGCCTCCGATACCACCGGGGGTTCAGGATCAGGCTCGGGTTCTGGTTCCGGCTCTGGTTCAGGTTCCGGTTCAGGTTCCGGCTCTGGCTCGGGTTCTGGCTCGGGTTCTGGCTCGGGCTCGGGTTCTGGCTCGGGTTCTGGTTCCGGCTCCAGCTCAGGTTCTGGTTCCGGACGGAACTCTTCCTGCAGGAAGGGCTCCTCCGGATCGTCTCCAGACTCAACCGAGGCACACCCTGACAGACCAACCACAAGACTTGCAAGAAAGAGAAGCAGAAGAAGGGTCAGCCCGCTACGGTCATTCATGAGGTAAGTGTAGCCGGGGCACAAGAGAAGTGTCAATTTTATTATGCGATCCCCGGGTTTATTGTAGAACCCGCAGGAATTATTGTTGCCCTGAGGCTTCTCTCTTCGTACAATGCAGGCTGGAGAGAAAAAAGGGAGTAACCATGGCCACTGTTCGGGATGTTCAGAAGATCATACACCGCTACGCTCGACACGTACGAGCTCCGCGCTTTTCCCTGATGTCACTCAGGGAGTATATTCCATCTTTCGTACGCCGCTACCAGGAGGATCACCCCGAACTCGAACTCCTCCTGGGACCGGAATCACAGGGATTGCTTCTGGGTCATCTGGAACAGCTGGAGCAGGCAGGAGTCATCGAACTTACCCGCGATCCTGCGTCGTTACTCCCCTCTTCCATATACTACAGCGCCTTCTATACGGCCGAAATCCAGCGGTGGTACACCCGCATGAACGATGACCGGACCCTCTCCTTTCCGGCCGAGGAGGACATTCCCGTAGCCATTCCGTCACACATCGTTCAGACCGTAGCAGTAGCTGAGAATCTGATGCACTGGATCGAATCGGAGGGAGAAGAACCGGGGCAGATTCTCCGGCTCCGTTTTCCCGACGGAATAAACCCCTTGATAACTACCGTGCGATCTCTCCGGGAACAGATGCTTCCGCTGGTCCTTGCAAAGATCAGGGACTATCTGCGCAGCGATAACGCCGCCAGTTTTATGGAAACAAAATTGAGGGCTATCTTCCG
This sequence comes from Alkalispirochaeta alkalica DSM 8900, assembly GCF_000373545.1. Classification (GTDB taxonomy): domain Bacteria; phylum Spirochaetota; class Spirochaetia; order DSM-27196; family Alkalispirochaetaceae; genus Alkalispirochaeta; species Alkalispirochaeta alkalica. Next base: position 57,412 of record NZ_KB891736.1, on the reverse strand, counting down.
AAACCGGGAAATGCTGGTCAGGGACGAGATAGAAACTGCCCAAATTCGCCCGAACGAGGCCCTCCAGTCGATCCTGAAACCCAACGACTTCCAGTTTCACTTCTGGACCCAGATGTCCAGCATGATCATCAAGGAATACGCCCAGAAAGGGGAGAAGCTGGACCGGGAGCACGCCTTCTGCCAGGCAGCGTACCTCCTGGGCTACTACGTGGTGCACCACAAGACACGGATCCAAAAGGACCTGCAGCGGGAAGAAGCCCGGAAGGTCCTTCGGAAGCACCTCCAGAAACCGCCCTACGTGTTCGAACTTCATGACCTCTATATGCTTACCGATGATCGGGGCGTGCTCCTGACAAAGAAGATCGCCCGCTCCGATATCGAGACATGGATAGAGGAGATGCTGAAACGCCCCTCAGAACAGGATATCTCGGAACTCGTTTCCATAGACACCCCCGAGAAAAAAGGTCTCATCCTGCACTCGGCCCAGTACGTTCCGCTCCTGCTCCGCCTGGTCCAGTCAGCCACTCCGGTTCTGCGCCGCTCCCTGACGCACCGGATGCTCTCGGAACTGCAGAACGACCAGAGCGAAGACTGGCACAAGGATGATGCCGCCTTCGAATTTGAGCTTCTGGAGCAGGTCCGCCAGGAGTTCCCCCTCCTCTACGGCCTGGCCTCGTTCAAGACGCTCTTTCTCGTCGTGGACGGCCAGGAGCTGCCCCACCACGAAAAAACGAGCGCCATGGCCATGATCGACCGTTCGAAGCATTCCCTCCGGAGCTGGTCATCGATCCTCGGAATCACCCGGGAAGAGGTCTACCGTGATGCCCGAATACAACTCCCCTTCTGGATGGTGATCCCGGTCCTGGGAAGCATCATCCGGCTCTTCCGGGCGATGTTTTCCTCCACGGATCACAGGAAAAGACAAAAAGAAACGAACCAGAAGAAAAAGGCGCCCCCTCGCCCATCCAGTGGCCGGGGCAGGAAACAGCACTTCCAGGCGCACATCGCCGAGCTTCAGTCGCGGTATCTTTCACCCGGCCAGACTCCCCAGGAGCGGCTCGACCAGCTGCGGCAGTCCTGGAACCCCCTGATAGATCCCAGGGCCCACGAAAACCTCGTGCAGGATGTGAATACCCTCTGCCGTGACGTCCTGCGCCGTCGACGCTACGACCGCTCGCTTCAGCCACCGACGCCGGAGCATATCAAGGATCTCGCCGAAAAAATTGCGGCTTCCAGCTCCTTCGAGCGTATCAAGCGCCGAAAGGAACTGGAGACCTACCTGGAACTCTACATGCTCACTTTGCTCGGGAAGGTCTAGCCCTGGCCACGAAAGACAACCATCGTCATGTCATCCTGGGCAGCAGCTCCTTCCGCGAAGGCAGCCACTGACGAGACAACCCCGTCCAGAACAGCCCTGGCCCCGGGCGAGGCCTCGGCCGAAGATCCGGCCCCGTGCTGAAGGGCCCCCACCAACCGCTGAAGACCAAACTCGTGGCCCTGCCGGTTGACCGCTTCCAGAAATCCGTCGGTGTAGAGAACACCCCAGGAACCCGCCGGAAAGGGAACAGTCCGGGAAGGATAGCTCGCCGTTTGCTCGATCCCTACGGGAAGCCCTTCGACATCGCACTCTCCCCGAACCGTGCCCTCGGGGGTGAGCAGCAGGAGCGGGTGATGTCCTGCGCTCGCCACAGCGGCCTCTTCCCGGACTGTGTCGACAATCACGATTCCCACCGTAGCAAAACGGTCCTCACCGACACTGCCACTCACGGCTGTATTAATCATGCGAAGGACTTCCCCTGCATCGGCTGTCTCTTCCAGGGCGAGTCTGGCTGCAGTGCGGACGATCATCATCACCAGCGCCGCAGGAACCCCCTTGCCCGCTACATCGCTCACGATGAGCGCTACCCGGCTGGCACCGAGGGAGACAATATCGTAGTAGTCCCCCCCCACGCCCCGAACAGGACGACAGACCGCTGCGATCTCGACCCCCGCAGCCCTGACATCGGAGGGAGCCAGAAAGGATTCCTGTATGGTGGCGGCGATTTCCAGATCGCGCTCGACCCGCCGGGCCTGGAGAAGTTTCGCGTAGGCGGTGTAGTTTTCCATGGCCAGGGCCACAAAATTCACCATGCTCCGAGCTCGAGAGAGATCGGCCCGGTTGAAAAGCTGGGGATCATCACGGCGGGCGATCGACACAAGGCCCCATACTCCGCCGTTCACAATCAGGGGAAGGGTCATGAAGGAACGCAGGTGTAACACCCGATCCCGGGCATGGCCCGCCAGATCAGGATGTTTGGCCGCCTCGGGAACGAGAACCGCCTCTCCTGTCCTGAGGACATCACCCCAGACCGGTGTCACGAAACTCACAGGCACCTGAGTCAGGAAATTGCGGAGACCCTGGAGTTTTGTCTTCACAATGTCGGGCACCGGAAAGGGAGGCGGAAAAAACCCGTGTACCGCACGAACCCGGAAATCGCCGTCCAGTCTGGTGACTACGACACCAGAATCGGCACGGGTAGCACGCAGGATCGTCTCCAGCGCGGGATCGAGGATCAGGCGGGTATCTTTCTCCCGCAGATCACCCACCTTCGACATAAAATCAAAGATATAATCGGTGTTCTGCTGCTGAAACCGGACTTCCCGCTGGAACGCCCTGATTGCGCCGGGGATGAAAGCGCCTCCGGTGGACCAGAGGGGCAGTGTCCCTGCCAGAAGAAGGCCGACCTGAGCACCTCCCGATGCCAGCGGCCACAAGAGGAGCGCCAAGCCGCTGATTGCCAGGGCTGTTCCCAGATGGGGGCGCACCTCCTCGACCTCCCGGGCTGAGGAGAGATTGTATCTGTCTACCCTGAACAGGGCGATCCCCGCGAGCCCCGCCAGAAGCGACGGCAGGAAAAATGACCGCCGATACGCTCCTGCGGGGAAGAGAAGACACAAGGCCCCTATTCCAAGGGCGAGGGCGATCGCCGTCCAGAGCGTCCTGTTGGACCGCCGGTAAAACCCCGTCCAGGCGATGAAGCAGAGGAAGGCCCCGGCGAATCCCCAGGAAAGGGCAAGCCTTTGGACCAGGAGAGGCAGGGGCACAAACCAGATGATCCCGTCACGGACAAGAAGAATGAGAGCCGCCAGGATGAGCGGTCTGGCGTCGTCGCGGTTGCAGAGACGGGCAAAAGAGACAAGGACGACAACGAGAGCGAGAGAGAAAAAGAAAAGAACCCCGGCAGACGAAACGGTGATATTGTTGACCATTGGGTACCTTTCAAGCTACCACCGGGAGGGGTTCGGGTCAATCGGTGATGAGCGGATCCGGAGCCGATTCGCTTTTCGGTGGAACGGTGAGAGGAATCCCGGCGAAGCGCTCCAGATCGGCTCCATCGAGGCGGTAATACTCCTTCTCCGACACGGTCCGTGCTCCCAGCTCCCGGTAGAATGCTCCTGCTCCGGGGTTTGTCCTTTCTGCAGTCCAGTCGAAGCGACTGCATCCCCTGGAACAGGCAAGGCGCGCCAGGTATTTCATCATCTTCTTTCCCACGCCCCGACCTCGCGCTCCAGGAGAAACAAAGAGTTCCTTCATGTAGAGCTGGCCCGACCTGCAGGGCGCAGGATACAGGATCGCATACGTGGCGAAGGCCAGAATCTGCTCCCCTTCGCACGCCACAATCACGGCCCCTCCCGAAGGTTCGTCCAGGATTCTTTCCAGATAGGAACGGGCCTCTTCAGAGGTGCTTTCCTTCCTTCCCCGGTAAAAGGTCTCCCAGTCATGCACAAGCGGAACCAGAGCCCGGCACAGGCCGGCCTCCAGGGGCCTGATCTTCATCGTCTTCCCCCTTAGACCTCTATCCCCGGACCCCGCCATACCCGCAGGGCGTGGACGGGTCCGTGAAGCATGCACAACAACCGTGCAATCCGACAATTCAGGTCTCACAAATCAACACAGATTATTATAATGGGAATATGTCTGGACGGGTGGCTTCTTTTTGCGCAGTACTATTTCTCCTTCCGGGTCTGGCGCAGCCCCTGCCGGGAGAGATCCGGGAGGCCCTTCTCCTTCAGGAGAATCTCTCCTTCGGCGGCGTCCAGGGAGGCCAGCCCCGGAGGCCGAAAGAGGCCATCCTCCTTCGAGAGCCCTTTTTTTTGGACGCCATAGCCCGAAGCATGCTTTTTTCCCCAGGTCGCGAAGAGGAATGGTACGGTAATATTCCTCCCGGGCCAGGCCGCCCGGGGAGAGAAGCAGCCGCTTTTCCGGAAACTTTCAGGGATCTTCCCGAAGCCCCCGGGGGCCTTCGGGAGCTGGAGGCCCTTCCCCACCACTACCCGTCCCGGTCCTTCAGGGGGGGGATTTACCGCATCACACTCCCCCCGATCACCGTGGACAGCGGGGTCAGCCCCGCCCTGAAACTGGGCCACGTGGTCGATTTTGACACGGTCTACGTAAACGGCCGCTTCCTGGGACGCAACGGCGGAATAAACCTGGGCGGAGCCGATGAAGCCTTCGGGATATCCCGGCTCTATCGTGTACCCGGACACTATCTCTACCGGGACAGGGAGAACACCATCTCGATCTACACCTCGGCCAGGCCCTGGGGGCAGGCGGGGCTCTACTCCCGCCCCCTCCTGGGGCCGTATGATCATTTCACGCGCCAGCGCGCCCTGACCGATACGATCAAACAGATGCTTACCGCCTGCTACGCCATGACGGGACTTTTTTTCCTCACTCTTTTCATTCGCCGAAAAGCACTGCGGGAGCACCTCTTTTACGGTCTCTTCTGCCTGGCCGTGGCGATCTATTTCTTTTTCCGGATCCAGACAAACCTCATCGTTTTTGACAACTACGCCAGAGCGGCCCGGTTTGAGCTGGGATCTCTCTGGGCCGCCATACCGCTCTTTATGCTCTTCGTCATGACCTACTTCAAGGAACCGCTCAGGGCGATCCACGGCGCCTATCTGGCCCTGTCGGCAGTCTTCCTTCTCCTGATCCCTCTGCACCCCAGCACACTCTTCCTGACACGGCTTAATTTCTCGGTGGTCCAGATCTCCTGGATATTTCCGCTGGCAGTGGTCATGCGAACCCTCTTCAGGAACTTCCGCAGTTCACCGGCGGCTTATCTCATGTTTGTCTCTTCCCTGATTATGGTCTTCCTGGTCCTGGTGGATATCTACATCAGCAGAAACTATCGGGGAAGCAGCAACATGGCCTTTATCACCCAATACGCGCTCTTCCCCTACACCATGACCATAGCCCTGGCCACGATCCACACCCTGGTTCGTCTGTACGACGAGGTAGAACGACTCACCCTGCTGGCCCACCGGGACAGCCTCACGGGAGCCTTCACGCGACACCAGGGAGAGAAGCTCGCCGTGGCGCTCCTGGACCAGGCAGCCCGCACCTCCAAACCCGTGAGTTTTATGGTCATGGACCTGGATCATTTCAAGGTGGTGAACGACACCTACGGTCACGCAGCAGGGGACATCGTGCTCCGACGGATCGGAGAGCTCCTGCGAAACACCTTTCGCAAAAAGGACCTGATCTTTCGTTTTGGGGGAGAAGAGTTCTGCCTCCTCTTGCCCGAGACCTCCCGCTCCGAGGCACAGGCGATCGCAGAACGACTCAGAAAGACCGTGGAATCTCTGACACTATCCGAGATCTCTCCCGACCTGAGGTTGAGTACGAGTATTGGCATCTCGGTCTACCCCGAATGCGGAGCATCCCAGGAGGAGCTCTTCCAGAAGGCCGACCAGGCGCTCTACGCTGCCAAACAGCAGGGGCGCAACAGGGTGATCTGCACCGCCCCGAGCTCCCGTCCGGGGTAATATATATCGTTTATTTTCTGAATATTCCTCCACTTTCTCTCTCCGAACGAGCGAACCGTGATATCATTGTCCCCGTCGGCAACGACCACTACCCGCGATGACCTGCACCGGCAGGGTCCGTCGTGGCAATCTGGAGGGACACCCTGAAATCCCGGACTCCCGCCTTGCAGAAGCAACCGGTCCTGATCCTGGGGGTGCTTATCCTCCTCGGGACCTGGTCCATAACTTTTTGGGTGGTCCGGAAGGATTACCAGCTGGAGCGAGGCCGGGGAGAGGACTACACCCGCAACCTTGCTACCGTCCTGGAGAAACACGCCAGCGGGACCTTTTCGCAAATCGAGTCGTCCCTGCTTCTCCTCCGGGAGAACTGGGAGGGTGGTATCAGTCCTGAAGAGATGAGCAACCTCCTTCAGATCTTTGTCGCCTCCCGCAGTTCTCTCTTTAATCTCATATCGGTGATAGACGCTTTGGGGCAGGTGGTGGCAACAAACCAGCCGGACTTTGACCCCACCTTCAGCGGTGACCGTCCTTTCTTCCTGCACCATCGGGAATCTCCCTGGCGGGGCCCTCTTCTGGGGGAGCCAACCCTGGGGCGACTTACCGGAAAGTGGTATCTCCCGGTGAGCCTGCGCCTGGAAGACCGGGAGGGGAAATTTTCCGGGGTTCTCCTGGCCTCGGTAAACCCCTTCTATTTCTCGGGGCTTTTTCAGGAACTCCAGATGGACCGGGGGACGCTCATCTACCTCTTTGACCGTCAGGGAACGGTATACACGGGGCTCAAGGACGGTCACGAACTCGATCTGGCCAGGGGCATCACCAGTTTCCCCGATAGCACAGGTCACGAGGTTTCAGACAAAGGAACCTTCTCGGGAGTTGCCGTGAGCGGTTTTGATCAGGTCCGCCGCATCCAGCACCACCGTCCGTTAAGGAATCGCGATATCCACGTGGCCGTAGAGACAGATTTCTCCTTCTGGATGCAGCGAGTTTCCCTGAGACGCTCCTACTATCTGATCATGCAGATTATCTTCTCGGCCGCCGTGATACTGGGCATAGCGCACCTGCGCCAGCTCCTGGCGTCCAGAGAAGCGGCAAGCCGGGAGCTGGACAGGTTCTTTTCGTCCGCCATCGATCTGCTCTGCATTGCCACCAGCGAGGGCACACTCCTGCGGGTTAACCGGGAGTGGGAGAAGACCCTGGGATATCCCCTGGAGGAGATCGAAAACACGCCCTTTCTCTCCTTTGTCCACCCCGATGATCTCCCGGAAACCCTGAGAATGCTGGAGGAGCTGAAAAGCCGGGGAAGGGTGGAGAACTTTATCAACCGCTATCGCAGAAAAGACGGCCAGTATCGGTACATCGAGTGGCGAACAAGACCTCACGGGGATCTGCTCTACGCCGCAGCCCGGGACATTACCGACCGGATCCGGACAGAACAGCGCTTGCGCGCGGCCGAGGAAGAGCTCCGGCAGCAACTGACAGAGAAGGAGACCCTCCTGGGCGAGCTGAATCATCGCGTCAAGAACAACCTTTCCGTCGTAGCGGGACTCCTGAACCTCCAGGCCGAGGAGGTTGAATCCCCCGAGGAAGCCGTGAATGCCCTCGTAAAGAGTCGGGACCGCATCATGGCCATGTCCGTGGTACACCAGATGCTCTACTCAACCCGGGACTGCTCGAGCATTTCCCTGGCAGAGTATATCAGGGAGATCTCGCACCATCTGGCCCACGCCCACGGACACCGGCGGATCTCCCTGGAGTTCGACCTGGAGGAGCTTTTTGCCGGGGTCGAGACGGCGATCCCCCTGGGGATCATCCTGAACGAGCTCATAACAAACGCCTTCAAGCACGCCTTCCCCGATCCCCGTGAGGAGGCGACACTCCGGATGACTCTTTCGCAGCACCCCACCTTCATGAGGCTCACCGTTTGCGATAACGGCTCGGGGTTCCAGGATGCCCCATCGGAGGGCACCTCTCTGGGCATGACCCTGGTGAGGATGCTGGTAAAACAAATCGGGGGGACCCTGACAATTCGAAACACCCGGGGCAGTTTTTTCCAGATCGATGTGCCGGAGGGGGGCTCCCGCCGGTCCTGAGCCTCCTCCCGATGTCCTCTCCGATAATCCTGTACGATTTACCCCCCTCATTCGCGTACTATCTCTGATCAACTGGAATTGTCAGGCAGAACCGACTCTTCGGGCGGCCTGGGCATTGAAATTCTCTACGAAGAAACAGGATATCCCCATGAACGACCACAGCGTGACGAAACAGCCTGCCACCCCCGGGACCCCCGAGGACGTCCCGGTTTCTGCTGACCCGACGGGAACCATCGGGAAATCGGACGACAGGAAATCCCCCAGCACCTCCCTCATCAGGCCACGCGGGGAAAAGATTCCGGGCCGGAAAGCTTTCAGACTACAGACAAAACTCGGCCTGCTCCTCTTCTTCCTGGCTGCTGCTATTATCGCGATCTTCTCCGTGGCGGGATTCCTCTCCTCCAGAACGCTTTCGAACCGCCTGATCTTTCAGGGGCTCAGGCAGGATCTCGCGTCGCTCCAGCAGAGCGTGGAGAGCTGGGCCCAGAAAAAGCTCGTCCTTATCGACAGCGTGGGCCACACCCTGGAGACCCCCGGGATGTACGAGACCCTTCGTCAGTTTGGTCCTGGCCACGTAAATCATCATCCCTTTCTGCAATCCTCGGGCTACGACGATGCCGTGGGCACCCTCTACCTCGCCTTCCGCGATGGCGTTCACACCACCGGGAGCGCCTGGAATATACCCGACGACTACGACCCTCGCGAAAGGGGGTGGTACCAGACCGCACAAAGCCAGACGGGCCCCGGCTTCTCCGATTCCTACGTCGATGCTCATACGGGGAACCTGGTCATAACCGCCGCGCGCCCCCTGCGTGACCAGGAAGGGGAAATCTTCGGTGTTCTGGCAACGGACATCTCCCTGGGTCAGATAACCGAGGCGATCTCGGAATACTGTCTGGGCGAGGGAGGATACGCCTTTCTTGTAAACCAGGAGGGTTCGCTCCTGGCTCATCCCGATACGGAACNTGCAGGCACCTCCCTTGAGGAAATAGACGGCTACGCCGAGGTCGCCAGGGGTATCCTCGGGAAAGGTAGCGGAGAATCCGGGGGACGACAGTTCTCCACAACCATCGCGGGACGTCCCCACATCATCCGCACGGTCACCCTGGAAAACTTCGGGTGGCACTTGGCCATGGCTGTACCAGGAGAAGCCCTCCTGGTCCCCCTGCGGAGGCTGAACAGGCAGTTTTTTCTCCTGGGAGTTATCTCGCTGGCTGCGGTGACGCTTGTATCATCCCTGCTTGGACGTCGTCTCGCACAACCGGTGCAGGAACTCTCGCAGTATCTCGATGTGCTGGCCCGAGGGGATCTGGATCACCCTGTCCCGCCCCGGACAACAGAACGGAGCGACGAGATAGGAACCCTTGCCGTGAGCGTCCAGACCCTGCAGCAGCGCTTTTCTGAAGTTGTCACATCGATTGGGGAGATATCGGGACGGGTTAATACAGATAGCGGTCTCCTTCGGGAGATCGGCCAGGAAGCGGCCCGAGGAGCCGAAAAAATGGCCGTTGTTGCCCAGCAGCTCTCGGAAGGGTCTTCCCAACAGGCCGCATCGGTGGAGGAGGTCTCGTCGGCCATGGAAGAGATGGCCGCCAACATCCGGCAGAGCGCAGACAACGCCGAAGCCACCGAAAAGATCGCCCTCCAGTCCTCCCAGAAGGCAGAACAGAGCGGTCAGGCCGCCANNGAAGCCGTGGAGGCGATGAAACAGATCGCTGACAANATTGTCATCATCGAAGANATCGCCCGGGAGACNAANATGCTNTCCCTCAACGCCGCCATCGAGGCCGCCCGGGCCGGCGAACAGGGCAAGGGGTTCGCCGTCGTTGCCGCCCAGGTGAGAAAACTCGCCGAGAACTCCGCCGGTGCGGCCAGAGAGATCGGAGCGCTCAGCGCGCGATCCATGGAGACCGTCCAGAACGCCGGGGCCCTCCTGGAAGAAACAGTCCCCCGGATCAGGCAGACCGCAGACCTGGTTCAGGAGATCACCGCCTCGGCCCGGGAGATGAGCACCGGCGCCCGCCAGGTGAGCGAGGCCATGGTTCAGCTCGATACCATGGTCCAGCAGAACGCCGCCGCCGCCGAAGAGGTGGCCGCCACGAGCGAAAACCAGTCGGACCAGACGAGAGCGCTCTCGCTCGCAACCCGGGAGCTGCAAGATCAGGCCCGTTCTCTGGCGGAGATCGTGGCATCCTTCACCCTCTCTTCGGAGGGAGTCGCTGCCGGGACACAGGACCCCTTCGCTCTTCCCCCGTCGTCGCACGAGGCAGACCGGCTCCGAAGGGTTTCATCCGGGGAAGGTTTCCCGAAAGAGGGTACGGATGATGACGTAGCTTGAAAAACCTCGGGGCGAGGGATCGACTCCCTCGCCCTGCTCTTCCGCCCGGCGGAGCTCCGGGGTGATCCGGCTAGTTCGCTTCCTCGGCCGATTCGTTTAACCGACAGATCTCCTGAACGCTAAAGACCTTGTCTATATCGAGGATGATGATGAATTCGTCGTTCCGTTTCCCCATTCCCTGAATAAAGGAGTTCTCCAGGGCGGTTCCGAACTTCGGTGCCGGCTCTATGCACCCCGAGGGAAGATCAATCACTTCCTGAACAGAATCGGTGAGGGCTCCCAGAATCGCCACCTCTCCCTGGACCGTTACTTCCATGACTATTATTGCCGTGTCGATGGTCTCTTCGGTTCGGTCCATACCGAACTTTTGTTTCAGATCGATCACGGGAACGACCGTCCCCCGCAGGTTGATAATTCCCCGAACGTATTCCAGTGTTTTGGGGACCTTCACAATACGAGGNAGTTCCAGGACTTCCCGGACCCGATCCACCTCTACACCGTATTGTTCTCCGGCCACGGTAAAGGTGAGAAGCTGTACTTCCCGGGCCGTCTCTCCAGAGGGGGCCTCCTTCGCCCTCTCCCCGACTGAACCGGCTGAATCGACTGAATCCCCTCGGTCCGAGTTTTCCCTTATCTGCTGCATAGAAGTTCCTCCTTGGTTTTTTTTGCGTTTTTCCCGCTCCTGTGGCTATCCTCATGACCACAGAGAGACTCCAGAAGACGGGGGATATCGAGGATCAGCGAGATTCCTCCATCCCCCAGAATGGTAGAGCTGCTGATCTCGGCTGTTTTCCCGGGAACACCCTTCAGGGGCTTGATCACCACCTGGCTCTGACCGATGATCTCGTCTACGACGATACCGCCCCGGGTAAATCCCGAATCCACTACGACCACGTGAGCGACCCCGGGAGGGGCCCCCTCGATCCCCAGATGTCCTCGCAGGTTCACCAGAGGCAGAGGGCTCCCCTGGTGCCGTATAACTCCCTGGTTCGACGCCAGAAACTCCCGGGCACCGGGGAGAAGAAAACATTCCCTCACATCGTTCAGGTGGATCGAGAAGTGGTGATCCCCCACACGAACCTGAAGGCTGTCGATGATCGCCAGCGTGAGAGGTATCCTGATGGTGAAGGTCGTTCCCTGACCCTCACGATAGTCGAGGAAGAGGTGCCCCGCCAGTTTTTCCACTTCTGCCAGTACGGCGTCGGTTCCTACACCCCGTCCCGAAACGGAGGTGACCTTCGAGGCCGTGGAGAACCCCGGCCGGGAGATGATTCCCAGGACATCCTCGCGGGACACCGAACTGTCCGGGGAGATGAGCCCCTGGGAGACCGCTTTCTGACGAACTTTCTCCAGGCTGACCCCTGCTCCGTCGTCGGCCACGTCTATCTCCACCTGGGACCCCACGTAGCGGGCCCGCAGGGATATCTTTCCCCGGGGAGATTTTCCCTGATCCCTGCGCTGTTGCGGCGCTTCGATGCCGTGATCCATGCTGTTGCGGATCATGTGAACCAGACAGGATTTCAGGGAGTCCATCACCGTTTTATCCAGCTCTGTTTCGCCTCCCGTGATTTCGAGGTCCACCTCTTTTCCCGTTTCTACCGAAAGGTCACGGACAAGTCGACGAAAACCGGCGAACATGGTTTGCAGGGGGACGAGTCGCATTCCCATGATCCGTTCGCGCAGATCACTCACAAGAAAGTCGAGCTCTTCGCTGATGTCCTCCAGCAAGGGGTCCCGTGCATCGAGGGCGTGCAGGGACAGGCGCTCCTTCAGGGTTACCAGCTCCCCCACGAGATCAACGGCGGCGTTCACTTTCTGGTCCGACACCAGAAGGGACGAGGGCTGAACGGGCTGGTCCCGGTGCTTCTTCTGCTCCTGCAGGAATCGCTGTTCGCCCAGAGCTGTCTCGAGCTCTTCCTCATCAACAAAGCCGTGCATCACCGCCAGTTCACCAAGTTTCTTGTTCTGTTTCTGGGCCTCGAGGAGGTTCTGAATCTGCTCGTCCGTGATATGACACCGGCGCTGGAGAATTTCCCCCAGCAGCGGTGTCCTGTCTCCGTCCCAGTCGAAGGGGACCTCTTCGATCGAGAGGGTGCTCTCCGATTCCACGAAGAGGAAGATCTCCCGGATCGCCTGCTCCTCCGCCGGAGTTACCAGGAGAATATCGAAATCCAGATAGCACAGGGCGGGATCGAAGGAATCCCAGGGAGGCAGTCTGAGATCATGGGAACTGATCTGTACCGAGCCCAGCGATGCGAGATCCCGAAAAAGGCCCGTCAGGCTTGTTCCGTTTTGGAGGATCTCCGGCGACGGGTGGAACCTGAGATGAAAAACGCGGTTTTGTGGCTCCTCTGCATCCCCGCAGGCGCTCTCCGAGGTCTGGTCGCGGGCATCTTCTGTTACCTGCGCCCACCCCTCCAGGGATGGCTGAAGATCGGGGTCTTCCAGCATGGCCGCAATCCTGTCGAGCCCGGCCAGGGATTCCTCTATCACCCCCCGGGTAACGGTGATTACTCCCGACCGGATTTTGTCGAAGGCACTCTCCATGACGTGGGCCTGGGCCGAGATGTTCTCGAAACCGAACATGGAACCGGACCCTTTCAGGGTATGGAGGTTCCTGAAAATTGTCTGGAGCAGTCCCTCGTCCCGGGGATTCTCCTCAAGCGATACCAGATCCTGCTCCAGAGTGTGAAGGAGCGAACGCGATTCCTGAAGAAAGAGGTCCGGTGAAAAATCCATCAGACTCCACCTTCCCGGGAGATTCCGCAGAGAGAAAGAAGATCCTCCTCGGGGGGCACATCCCGGCCAGCGAACAACTCGGGGAAATACTGATGACACCCCAGATCGATGATCGCCTCGTGCACGGCCGGGGACATGAGGGAGATGAAATCCACCGCCACTCCCCTGACAAAGGCCTCCCGCTGGAGGATGATCAGGATCTGGACGAAGGGGAGTCCTGCGGCCGTGACGGATCCGGTATCAACCAGGATGGTTTCGTCGCGGCCGGTCTGTTTGAGCACCTCGTGGAACTCTGCAAAGATACCGGCGGCGTCGCGGAGGGAAATGTCGCCGCCGAGGGTTATCCGAAATCCCCGGGGGGTCTTGTCAACGGAAATATGTGCCATACTCTACATCTCCTCAAAGGTGAGATCCAGCTCGTCCTGATTCAGGAGGGCCTTCTGCTCCAGGACCGATATGCCGCGTTCGATCTTCTTCCGGGGAGCGGGCGGGCCTTCCCCGGTCTCGGAGTCCTTTCGGGAGGCCTCCGTTCCGGGAGCGGCAGGAGAAGCGGAACAGGGTTGTTCGATCTGGTCGAGCTGTTTAGCCTGGTCAGGCTGTTTTGTCTGGTCAGGTTGTTCGGCCTGGTTGAGGTGTTTGGTCTGGTGTGCTCCCGGCTCGGGCCGCCTCTGTTCCGGAGAGGTCTCTTCCGGCGGCGTCTGCCCCGCTCTTCCGGGGGATGTGCCCGTTCCCCGATTCAGGATAGTAAAGTAATCGGCGATCGTTTCCAGCTTCTGGGCCTCTTCGAGGAGAGCGGCCGATGTCCTGGCGAGACCGTTGGTCTGTGCCGACTGCTCGTCGCTGGTGGCTGCCACCTCCTCTGAGGCCGAGGCCGTGTGCTGGACCATCTGATCCAGTTGCATTACCGCCTGGGTTACCTGGCTGGCGCCGGCGTTCATCTCCCTGGTAGAGGCGGTGATCTCCTGAACCAGATGGGCCGTTTTCTCGATATCGGGAACGGTTTCATTCAAGAGCGTTCCCGCCTCCTCGGCTATCCGCACCGATCCGGCGCTGATCTGCCTGATATCTCTGGCAGCCTCACCGGAGTTTTCTGCAAGTTTCCGGACCTGGGCCGCCACAACGGCAAAACCCTTTCCCTGCTCTCCCGCCCGGGCGGCCTCTATGGCAGCGTTGAGGGATAGCATGTTCGTCTCCCGGGCAATATCCTCGATGACGCTGATCTTCTCGGCGATCGCCTTCATGGCCCCCACCGTGTCCGCCACGGCAGCACCACTGCGCCGTGCTTTTTCAGCCGAGAGGAGCGCCATGTCCTGGGTGGTTCCGGCGTTATCGGCGGTCTGGCGAATGTTGGCCGCCATTTCCTCCATCGAGGCAGATACCTCTTCCACCGAGGCCGCCTGCTCGGAGGCACCCTGGGAAAGCTGTTGGGCCACTGAGGCCATCTGGGAAGTTCCCGAGGAGACATCGCTGCTTATCTGCGCCAGATCCCTGCTGGTGGAGGTTATCGTCTGGGCTCCTCTCTGGAGGCTCCCCACGATCTCGTTCATCTTCTCGCTTATCGCTCCCTGGGCCCGCGCCAGCTCCCCCCACTCGTCGCGCTTTCGAAGATAGTACTGTTCGTAGTCGGAGGAGAGATCCCGGGTCAGATCGCCCCGGGCGTATTCCCGGGCCTGATCCACGAAATCCTTCAGGAGGATGGCTGTGCTTCGAGCTACCATCCAGGCTGTAGCTACGACCGCCAGGACCGCCAGAAGGATCAGTCCCACCGTGACCCAGGCTATCCTGATCAGGGGTGCCGCGAGATCGGAATAGGGCAGCAGATAGGCCACGGACCAGTTGGGTGACCCGGGAACGGGGGCGTAGATCGCGTGGTATCGCTCTCCCTGGGGGTTCCGGTAATCCCCTCTCCCGGAGCGGCCCTGCAGAATCTCCCGGGCGATGGGGGCAAGCCCCTGGTATCCCTCGGCCCGGGCAATGTTCAGATTAAGGACCAGAGAGACCTCGGCATCGCCGATTATCAAACCCGTGCCGTCNACGACAGATCCACGGCCGTGTCTGCCAAAGCGCATCGCCCGGGTAAGTTCACCCAGGGCTTCCAGGGAGACCGATGCACCAAGGATGCCCGTCACCTCCCCTCGGGTATTCTTCAGGGCCTGGGCAACCACGGCGATGGGGTTTCCCGTGGCCATACTCCTCTGGCCCTGACTCACGGCGTAGTCCCGCCCCTCCTGGTAAATTGCCTGGACGTAATCCCGGTGGGAGAGGTTCCCCGTGAGGCCGTCGCTGGTGGTGAAATCGCCGGCCAGATCTACGAAGAACAGGTTTTCGACCTCCTCGGGGATCGTCTCGTGTCTTGCCAGGACTTCCCCGATGATCTGGTGAGACTCGTCGGTCTGGAATTCCCTTCCCAGGGCGATCTGGCGAACCGTGGAGAGGTGGCCCTCCAGCCATCGTCCCACCTCGGAGCTGCGGGCTTCCACGATTTCCAGGGACATCTCTTGGACGGTTCTGTTCTGGATTTGCAGGACCTGCCACAGGAGGACGGCGCCCACGAGGAAGAGCACACCCGCTGAGACTCCCCCAAAGAGAAGGGTCATCTCCGTGCGGATCGTCTTGAATCCCTGCCACCGGTATCTCCACCGTGTTACACTCTTTTTCACAATATGCTCCCTCTCCCGTTCTTCCCGAGCCTTTTTTCCGGGGTCCCATACTTGGGACCAACCCGCTGCTCCGGATCAACCTGGTACTCCGAAGCAAGGAGACCACAAGGAGGGAGGGGGAATCGTCCTGATTTATCGGAGAGGACTTGTCAGGGGAGTTCTGAAACAGAACTCTCCGGGAAGCGTGGCCTGNTCATCCGGGCCAGACCACTGCATTCGATTTGCTGTGACTGGTGAGGTAGCAAAGGCGATNGGGCNTGGCCTCGTTCACGGAGGTTTCTCCCGGGTGGGTGCCCGGAATGCGGCAGGAGATGGAGAGGCTGAGGCATAGGCAGGAATTCTCCCTCTGTGATCTGGCCGGGCGCCGCAGGCGCCCTCCCCCCGGGAGCGTGCTCCCGGGGGCGCGCAAGGCCGCAGGCGGAAATCCTGCCGCGCAAGGCGCGGCAGATTGGGAGCCGCAGGCCGACCCCGCCCGCATGGGCGGGGATGCGCCCATATTGTGCTCCTCCGGTTTATGGGGATTTTTTGAGGAAAACTTTTTCTTGACCGCAGCAGGGAGGAGTGTTTAACTGGTTTCATCCCTGAGGCCCGGGTAGCGTCCATATCTTCAGCGATCCGGGGGATTTCTTGAAACCAGCCGAGGAGCACTGACCATGAATGACGATAATCAGGCACAGCATTATCTTGCGATAGATCAGGGGGGACAGGCCACCAGGGCGATTCTCTTTGATGCCTGCGGGACCGCTCTGGAGGAGTTCAGTGCACCCATCACGACCAGCCATCCCGCACCGGACCGGGTCGAGCACGATCCCGAGGAGATGGCCCGGTCTGTTGAGGAGGCGCTCGCGGGGCTTGCCGAAAAGCTCGGCCACCAGATCCCTCCGGTACGGGCTGCCGGCTTTGCCACGCAGCGCTCGAGTGTAGCGTTCTGGGACCGCGCTTCGGGGGCGGCCCTGGCTCCGATCGCCTCGTGGCAGGATCGTCGCGATGCCGAACATCTGGAGAGGCTTCCCCAGGAGGCGTCGCGGGAGATTCCCCGTATTACCGGTCTCCGCGTGTCCCCCCACTACGGAGCGAACAAGTTGCGGTGGTTTCTGGAGAACCACGACGCTGTCAGGGCGGCGGCCCGGGCGGGGACGCTCTGTTGTGGCCCCCTGGCGAGTTTTCTCCTGGCCCGGTCTCTTCGGGAAGGGCCGGCCCTGGCCGATCCTGCCAATGCGTCGCGGACGTTGCTTTGGGATGTTCACAGCAAGAACTGGTCAGATGATCTTCTGGAGCTTTTCGGGATACCCCGGANGGTGCTTCCCGAATCGGTGCCGAGCAGNCACGCCTACGGCACGATAGCGTTGGGAGGCCAGATTATCCCCGTGACGGTCTGCACCGGTGATCAGTCGGCAGCGGTTTTCGCGGCGGGGATGCTCGATGAAGAGGCGGTCTACGTGAATATCGGCACCGGGGCGTTTATCCAGAAACCTACCCGCGCCAGCCACGATGATTCGGCTCCTCTTCTGCAGAGCGTTGTCTGGGACGATGGAGACGATGGGGTCCGGGTTCTGGAGGGGACGATCAACGGAGCAGCTGGAGCGCTGGTAGAGTGGATAGGGGGGGAGGAACCCAACTGGTCCCGCTATCTCAATGGCTGGCTCGAGGAGTCCCAAAGCCCTCCGCTTTTCCTCAATGGGGTTTCCGGGCTGGCGGCTCCCTACTGGATTCCCGATTTCCCCTCGGGTTACGTGGGNGAGAGTTCCTCCGGGNCCTCTCTGGGGGAGCGTGCCACGGCAGTGGCCGAGAGTGTGATCTTTCTGCTGGAGGAGAATCGCCGGGTTCTGCAGGAAAAGGGTGAACCCGTGAAGCGAATCATCATGACCGGGGGCCTGGCAAAGAGCGATGCCCTCTGTCAGCGCCTGGCGTCGCTGACAGAATGCGAGGTGATTCGTCCGGCCTACAGCGAGGCTACGGCTCGGGGGCTGTGCTATCTCCTGCGCAGTTGCGAAGAAGGTGCTACGGAAGAATCCTGGCAGGCCGCATCGGGCTCGGCGGTTCATTTTCTGCCCCGGCAGGCGCCNGAGCTTCACGGGCGGTATCGGGCCTGGCGGGAAGCGCTTCTTCGCCACCTGACCTGACGGCTCTTTCTCCGGCCCTGAAGGCAGGAACTGTCCAGGGCCGGATCGGAGCGCGCCAGCGCTACTTCATCTTGAGTCGTCCCACCGCTGCCTGGATCAGGCCGAAGTAGTCCTTGAAATCCGAGGCGGTTGCACGGGTTACCACGTCGGCCAGGCGCCAGCGATCATCGTTTCCACGGGTGATCTCGTCGAGCTGGAATCCGGAGCCGATGCGCTCGGCGGCGTCCTGAATTGCGTTCATGTTCGCTTCCCAGCCGAGTCCGCTTCCCCCGCTGCTCCAGTAGGTGGAGTCCCGTTTGGTGACGCCACCGTAGACGGTGGATGTAACCGGGAGAGGGTCTCCGCCGAAACTCTGGTGGACTGCGAAGGCTCCCTCCTGAATTCCGTGAAACCACTGGGCCATGGTCTCCTGATTCCTCAGAATCTCCAGATCCAGAAGAGCGTTCCCGACGGGGTTGCCCTGATCATCGGCGGCAACGTAGGCCAGGGCCGTCCCTACGGAGACCGCCGTGTAGGGTTTTCCCTGGTAGGAGACGTGGCGGGCGACAAAGATTTCGTTTCCCCGCACCTGATAGGACTCTGTGTTTTCCCGGGTCCACTCGCTGGAGTCGATGTCGACNATGGCCAGCGTATGGGGGAGAAACGCCTCGTCCACGTGGGTCGAGAGGCGTCCGTCATCTCCCGTGGTGACCAGGGCCATCCCCACGTATCCTCCGTGCACATAGGCATAGGCCTCGGAGCGTTGCCCCGGGGCAAATCCCGCAGGAGGCGGGGGAGCGCCACACCCGGCCAGCAANACCANCGCTCCAGCCAGAAGCGCGAAACCGCCAGTGATCGTTTTCGTATTCATCATCTACNCTCCTTTGTACGNACCGTTCATCATTACATGACTATATTACTACACAATGAGGNNAAAAGAGAAGGNTTTTACTCTGGTATTCCCCCGGATTATCGGGTACTCTTCAGGGAGCGTGCCAAAAAGGGAGGNGAAGGAGTGACGCTGTACCAGTTCGCCCGAATCGTGGAGCTGAGAACCAAGATTGTGAGTATCTCTTCCCTTNCTCTGGGAATCCTTGCCGCCCTTGCCTCGTCGGGAAGGTTTTTCCCGGGGCGTACCGGGGTTATGATCGTGGCGGTTCTTGCCGTGGACATGGGAACTACGGCGTTCAATACGTTCTTTGACTACTGGACCGGTGTTGATCGGCAGCAGACAAACCGGGAAGCCGACAAGGTTCTGGTCCACCAACGGGTAGCACCGGGAATCGCCCTGATCGTGGCGGTTCTTCTCTACGGGGTCGCGATCATTCTGGGTCTCTTTCTTGCAGTCCTGGTGCACCCTCTGATTGCGCCTGCGGGAGCTCTCTGCCTGGCCGTGGGGTTTTTCTACAACGGGGGGNCCCATCCTATCTCGCGGACTCCCTGGGGGGAGTTTTTTGCAGGGGGGTTTTTGGGGTGGTTTTTGCTGTGCCTCACAATTTTTGTTCATAACGGCGCGATCGCTCCCGGGGAACTGCTTCTGGGTATTCCTTCGGGGCTTTTTATCGCCTCTATCCTGACGGTAAACAATACCTGCGATATTGCCGGAGACACCCTGGCCGGACGAAGAACGCTCTCGATAATCACGGGGAGGCGGGTCGGTGAATCTCTGGTCTACATCCAGGGATTCCTCGCCTACGCTTCTCTCTTTACCCTGGGGGCGGCGGGGTTCCTCCACGGCGGTGCCCAGGTTACGGCTCCGCTTTTTCTTGTTCTTTCTCTTCCTCTCTACCTGGCCATGCACCGCCAGGGCTTCTCTCACGAGACAAAGAGCTCTTCCATGCAGCGGATCTCGGCNGCTTTTCTGCTCTTCTCGGTAAGTATGGCGTTGCCCCTGGGGCTGGCGGTTCTGGAGAGNNGGCCCTGGGNGGGCTTGCTCTGACGGCCCCACAGGCAGGCCGAGGGAGCGCGCTTTTTGCAGGACTTTTGCAGGACCCTCCCTCGGGNGGGTGTCCTGCTTGTGCCTAGGCGCTTCTGCGCAGGAGTCGCGCCGTGGTTTCCTGAAGGATATCCCGATCGGTTCCCGGGGGAAGACGCAGGATTTCCCGCTCTGCCCGGCGGGTATAGCGCTCTGCCAGAGACCTGGTCTCCCCGAGGGCTCCGCATCGCTCGAGCCGGTGGTGGATCTTCTCGAGGGCGCGGGCCCTGGTCGTGCGCCATCGGGCGTGCCGCACCTGGTTGGCGAGCTCTGGCAGGATACCCCCGGAATCGCGCTGCATCGCCAGAATGAGTGGCAGGGTCACGACACCGGCCCTGAGGTCGGTTCCCCCGGGCTTGCCCGTCTTCCGGGGATCTCCCGTGATATCCAGGAGGTCGTCGATAATCTGGAATCCTACGCCGAGATTGTATCCCAGGCGCCGCAAGGGTTCTGTCAGTTCCTCCGGGGGCGGCCCTCCCTCCAGGGCCCCGGCGTGAAAGCTCAAGGCGAAGAGAAGTGCTGTCTTTCCCACAATGCGGTGCAGATACCTGCGCGGGGTCAGATCAAAGCGGGGACGGTCCCCCGGCAGGGGGGAATTTTTCGGGTCATCCAGGCCCGACGATTCGTCGATGACCGACGAGACCAGGCGGGCCACCGAGGGAGTGAGTAGCTCGAGCCCCTCCTGACCACCCGATTTTGCAAAGAGCGCAAAACTCCGTGCAAAGAGATAATCCCCTGCGAGGACGGCTCTCCTGGTTCCCAGGGTGATGTGGAGGGAATNCCCCCCCCGGCGAGTCCTGGCACCGTCCACGATGTCGTCGTGGATGAGCGATGCCAGATGGAGCATCTCGATCGCAGCAGCCCGCTCTATAGATCCCTCGGTCAGGTCCTTACCGCCGTTGCCGATTCTGGCGGCCAGAATTACAAAGCCGGGCCTCAGCAGTTTGGCGTCTCTCCCGGAGAGATCCTGAAGGGCCCGGGAGATGATCCCCCCGGGGCCTGCGGTCTCCAGTTGCAGGAGGTGCTGAACGCGCGTCAACTCGCGCTGAACTTCGGGGTACCCTGCCCAGAAACTCAATCTCGTGGTTCTCCTATGTAGAGGTAGGTCTTGTGCGCGATTTTTCGCTTGTTCCACCATCGCTTGAGCCAGGGCATGAGGTAATGGTCCAGACCGAACCCTCGCCCGCCACCTCCGAGCATCACCAGGGACGCGGCCATATACCAGAGAAGTTCCGGATTGCCCCAGCCCGAGCTGATGAACATGAGGCTGAAGACGATGGAGACCCCCGCAGCCAGGAAGGTAAAACATCCCGCGATGAGGGCCAGGCCGATTCCGATCTGCCCGATAACGACCGCTGCCTGGAGGAGAAAGGCCAGTACGGGATAGGCGGAGAGAATGTTTTCTGCGAACCAGGTGTAGGGAGCCAGGGCCTCAATCAGGGGCTGTCCGTAGGCATCGGCTCCCTCGGTTGCAGCCGAGACTGCATCGGCGGGGCCAAAGGAGACGCCGGGGAGATGGATCGATTCGGGCCATACCTTCAGAATGCCGTCGTAGCCGGGATAGAGCCACCCCTCGCGAATATGCTTGATCCCCTCGTGGAGCCATTTCCCGCCCAGGAAGAGGCGCAACGGAACGGTCCAGTAGACAGGCACCTTCCAGGAGAGGTGTCCCCGGAAGAGGGAGCGGTCTCCCTTTACGGTGAGGAACTGGCCGCTGATGTATTCCCAGCAGGCGTTTACCCCGGCCAGGCCGAAGAGGTAGTGCAGGTTCACCAGGTGCTTCATTGCCAGCGCCCAGAACCCGGCCATGGATACCCCCAGTACTTCGGCTACTCCCCACTTGCTTCCTACGGAGACCATAAAGCCGTGGTAGGCCGAGCGGAAGGGCCGAAGCTCTGTCCCCTCGATTTCGGCGATGATGTTGTGGGCTGCTGTATCGGCCGTCTGCAACGCCGTCTCCACGATCTGGGGGACCACGTGATCGCCCTCAACGTACCAGAGTACGTCACCCACCAGGTATATCTCTTTCCGGTCCACGGACTGCATGTAATCATTCACCAGGAGGCGACCACGCTGCCCTACCACGTAGCGCTCGGACTCGTCGAACCGGCACCCCGCCATGCCGTGGATACCCTCCACGGAGGCAACAGAGCATTCCCCCCGGGCGGTATGACCCTTTGTAAGATCCAGGCGGTTACTCAGCTCGCCGCCGTGCACTCCGGCGGTCCAGATGAACGTGTCGGTGTGGATGGTCTGTTCGCCCGCAGAAACGGTCCCCTCCCCGGCAGCGGTGACAGGAGCCTTCAGGAGAATTTCCCCTCCCATTGAACGGAGACGTTTTTCTGCCTTTTTCTGCAATTTTTCCGGGAGAATGGGGAGGATCGTCTCCTGGGCTTCCACCAGCACGACTCTCACTTCCCCTTCGTCGATGTGCCAGGCCGGGCACAGTTCCTTTGTGCGCTCCAGCAACTCCCCTGCCAGTTCCACGCCGGTGAAACCGGCTCCGGCGATGACGAAGGTCAGCATCTGCCTCCGTTTATCGGGGTCCGGTTCTTTTGCCGCCTCGCGGAACTGGCGCTCCACGTGCCCCCGAATCCGAAGGGCATCTTCCAGGGACCAGAGGGTAAAGCTGTGTTCCTGTACCCCGGGGATGTCGAAGAACTCCGGTGCTCCACCGGAGCCGATCACCAGAAAATCGTAGGAGTATCGCGCCGTGGAGGAGAGAAGAGTCCGTCCCTCCGTATCGATGCCGGTTATCTCGTCCACCACTACCTGGAGCGGTGAGGCCCCAAAGATTTTTCTGAAGCTTACCTGAACAGCCTCGGGGCCGGTTCGCGAACCGGCGACCTCGTGGAGTTCGGTCATGAGGGTGTGGTAGGGGTTCTTGTCGATCAGGGTAATTTCTACCGAGGGGTTCCGGGAAAAGCGCTTCAGCAGTTTTTTTGCTACCTGGATGCCCCCGTAGCCTCCCCCGAGAATTACTATCCGCTTTCTTTCTTCCATCCTTCTCCCCTTCCTGCGATTCTTCTTCCTGTGATTTTTTTCCTGTGACTCTTCTTCCTGTGAGGTCAGGTTATAATATTACAAATACTATCATGAATTTCCAGCGGTCAGGCCAGATTTCTTCCTGTTTCTGAAGAACCTCGGAGTATTTGAGGAGGAGGGGTGGCGGGGTGCGAGATCAGGGTCAGGCAGAGCGCCTGCCCCTGATCGCTATCGCTATTCGCAGCGTCTGGATCGGCAGCGCCTAGAAAAGGCTCGTAAAATACTCTGCCACCACCGCTTTGGGCATGCGATAACGGACTGTCACCTGGGGATCCACGACCTGGGCGATCTCGGTGTGGCCAGCCAGGCTCATAAGCATGGTGGAGTCCGCCAGGGAGAGCCCGGTCTTGTGCTGGATGAGGTTCGCCATGGTTGCTACTGCCCGGTGTGTTGCTGCGTCCAGGGTTTCCCCCGAGACAATGGAGTAGAAATCGTGGTCATCCTCCAGCAGGGGATGCTCCAGGGGGAGGAACGTCGAGGCCGACTGGGGAATCAGCGAGAGGCGAAGCGTGAGTTCAGCGGCCACCTCCAGACCGCTCACACCGATCTCCCCATCGCCCATGGCACCGTGGACGTCACCGGCACCAAAGAGGGCTCCCTCGTGGAAGATCGGGAGATAGAGCGTTGCCCCCTCGCGAATGACGCGATTGTCCATGTTTCCACCGTGATCTCCGGGAACTCCGTTGGGAACGGCCTCGTCCCGGGGAGCTACGCCAATGACCCCGATCATCTTGTTCAGGGGCAGAGCGATGTGATCGTTGAAGTGAACCCGGTCGTCCAGGGGAAGCACTTTGACATGGGCGGCCTCGATCCTGTCACCCAGGACGCCTGCCCCGGGGACCACGCAGACGACCCCCGAATTTGCGATATCGATTTCCAGGATATCAACTTTCAGGACATCTCCCGGCCGGGCTCCGCGAAGCGCCACCGGGCCCGTGGCGGGGTTTACACGGCCCCAGTCGAGGCCTGTAAAGTCCTGGGGACGGGATATCTGGTTGGAAAAGCAGTCTTGTGTAACCATCCGGATCTCGGCACCGCTTTCCACGGTAGCCACCGGTGTCAGACCGCTGTGAAAGGAGTAGAAGACCGATTCATCGTCGATGCGCATGTGTTCCTCCTGATGTTCATGTTATCGTTCCCCGGCATTTCCCCGGAACTTTCATTCTCTCCGGGAATGCCATTTTTCCCGGGAAGTATATCACCGGACCATTATATTCCCGAAAGACGGAATACACCAGACCGGTTCGTGATTGACAGCCTCCTCCTGCTGGGGCAAGATCCCCCGGCGGGACAGGATCTTGCCGGCGGGACAGGATTTTACCGGCGGGATAACATCTCTCCGGCGGGACAGCCCCCCCGGCGGATCACGGTTTTCCCGGAAAGGAGCGTTTACATGGGAACGGATATTCCTCTTCACCGGATTGCCTGCATCACCGGTGCCACCAGTGGAATTGGCGAAGCCTTTGCCCGGGAGCTCTCCGACCGGGGATGGGGACTCATTCTGACGGGACGACGGGAACACCTGCTGGAGAAGCTCGCGGGAGAACTCCCTGGGGGCCCTCCCCTGCGGCTTGTCCCGGGAGATCTCCGGGACCCTCAGGACCGCCAGCACCTTCTGGAGGCACTCAAGGAGACCCCGGGGCTGGAACTGGTCATTCATAACGCCGGCTATGGCCTGGACCGGCCGTTCCTGCAGGCATCACCGGAAGAAGTCCTGGCCCTGGGGGAGCTTCACGTTCAGTCCACAGCTCTCCTGGTGAATCAGGTCGTTCCCCTGCTCTGCCCGGACAGGCCCCGGCGGAGTTCATCAGCACCCCCCGGGATTATCCTGGTCTCATCGGCAGCAGCCTTTCTTCCGGCACCGGGACCGGCCCTGTACACTGCCACCAAGGCGTTTATCGTCTCCCTGGGAAGGGCGCTGTTCCCCGAACTTTCACGGCGGGGGATCGCCCTTCAGGTTTTGTGTCCCGGGTTCACCCGCACGGGTTTTCACGATCATCTGGGGTGGGACCCTCAACGGCTCCAGAACCGGGGGCTGATTCGATGGATGGACCCCCGGGATGTGGCGAAACGATCTCTCCGCCGCCTGTGGAGACCCGCCCCGGGGATCACGGGGCGATCGCCCGTATACGTTCCAGGTTTCTCCAACCGCCTGATTCTGGCGCTCGCCAGGCTGGTGCCACGACGAATCTATAACGCCCTGGCCCGATCCTGGTAGGAACTCTTCCCGCTCCGGCAGCATTCCGCTTCGGCAGCATTTCGCTCCTTGCCTAAGGGGCCAAGCCCTTCTATACTCTGGCCACGATGATAGACCTGAACGTAACCTATGCAGGCCTCTCCCTGAAGAGTCCGGTGATCGTCGAGTTTCTTGACACACTTCCTCCACCGGAAATCGTTGACAACCTGAACACCGTGGGCGCAGGCGCCGTGGTGCTTCCTCCTCTGGACGAGGATTGGCTCTCCTGGAGCGAGAACGATCAGGAAATAACCGGGAACAACCAGACCGACGGAGCGATTCGGGACAGCGAAAAGATCCGTCGACGGTTGAACTATAACTCCTATCTGGAGCACGTGGAGAAGCTCACGGACCTGACGGAGATACCGATCATCACACCCCTGCAATGCGGCCGAAGGGGTGAGTGGCTCAACACGACCCGGGCCATGGAGAAGGCCGGAGCCGGTGCCGTTATCCTCATGCCGCTCCGGGAAGAGCGTTGCCGGGCCATGCGCTCCGATCGGCTGGAGAAGGAGATCCTTCGGACAAGCGCCGCAGTAGCCCCCAAAACAAACATCCCCGTCACCGTCCAGCTTCCCGCTGCACCCTACGGTATGCAGGCTCTGGTTCATACCCTGGGTGAAAGCTCGGTGAAGGGGATCTTCCTGAAAAGCTCTGCCGCCCTGACCGCCATCGATATCGAGACGATCTCCACCGATTCCCGGGCTATTCAGGACCGGCGGTCCGACGCAGAGTTTGTCACGGTCCTCTCGTCGATCCAGCTCCTCTACCGTCGGGTTGCCCCGCACATCGCCGCACGCCTCCCCCTGGGACAGCCCGACAGTCTGGCCGAGAGCATCCTGGCCGGGGCAACTCTGGGAACAATTCCCGTCGGTGCAGGGAAAGAGACCGAAGCGGGTTCCTGGGCAAAAGATTACCAGGAGGCCCTGCTCCGGTGGATGCGACGCAAGGGTTTTGCCAGCCTCTTCGACCTTCGCGGGAGCCTCAGCGAGAGCCGACGTTCCAGCTCCCTGGAAAACCCCGGGGAACACGAGTCCTAGCGCCCCCCGGGAGATCAGCCCGGGCTGATCCGGACGCTGCTTTCCCGCCCTGCGCCCCTCTTCATGCGACAAGGCTCAGGGCAAGGCGGGAAAACCACCACCTCAGGCGGTCCCAGCTCCGGCGCAGAAACCCTCCCGCCTCCAGGGGCTGTGCAAACCACAGAGGGACTTCCAGGAGTGGTTCCTCACCCAGAAAATACCGCACCTTCCCCGCCGGCGATGTCCGCTCCCGGGGTGCCCAGACACTGTCGGGCATCTCTACTTCTCCCCGAAGCAGGCTCTCTGTCCCGGCGGGGATCACAACAGAGAGATTCTGCTCGGCTGCCACCGTACCAAAGCGCTCACGCCCGCCCCAGACGGGAATATCCTGAGGGGGAGGAAGAGCCAGGGGAACGGTCTGAAAAGAGGAGAAGGCCCAGTCAAAGAGGCTGATTGCATCCTGGGACCGGCGTCTGCCTCCCTCGAGGTGAGTGGGCCCCGCAACACCAAGCACCACAGCGATCAGTCGCTGATCGCCACGCCGCGCCGTGGCAACCACGTTGTAGCCGGCAGCGCTGGTGTAGCCCGTCTTCATCCCATCTACCCCGGGGTAGTCCCGCAAGAGGGTGTTCCGGTTGTACTGGATGATGGTATTCCCCTGTAGCCGCCCCCCAGGAAAATGCCGGGCCTCGGGATAGGCAAAGGACTGCAGGGAAAAGAGTTTTGGCAGCGATTCGGGCCAGCGCTCGATAAACACCCGGGTAAACAGCGCTATTTCCCGGGCGGTGATCCTGTTTCCGGGACTGAGCCCCGAGGGCTCCTCAAAATAGAGGCTCTTCAACCCCAGGGAATGGACACTCCGGTTCATCTCGCCGGCAAAGGAGCTCACCGAGCCGGCCACACGGAGGGCCACCTCCACAGCTGCATCGTTTCCGCTGGAAACTGCCAGACCCCGCAGAAGGTCCCAACCGTTTACCAGCTGATCGGGACCAAGAAACATGAGAGAACTGCGGGGGGGCATAGCCCGGGCGTAGGCTTCGGGGTGGACCGGCAGGGCCTCCTCCAGGGGGAAGCGGTCATCCCGCGACGCCTCCAGGGCCGTATAGACCGTGACCAGTTTTGTCACCGAGGCAGGGACCCACTCCGCATCGATACCCCGTTCGTAGAGGATCGTTCCCGTGGTATAATCCATGATCGCCACGACCGGGGCGTATTCCACAAATGGAGGGGGAACGGAAAAACGCTCGGCAGCGCTGTGTTCCCGGGGGGAGCTCTGCTCCCGCAAAAGATCGGCTGCTGCTTCGACCTCGCCCGGCGTCGGGCTTTTCCCGGTTTCCCCTGCCGGGAGGAGGCCGCTCGCAAGAGCAAAGAGGAGGGCGCACACGAGGATCCGGAAAATTCCTCCCGAAAAGAGCGGGGGCGCCCCGGCACCACAGAGGCCCGGAACGCTCCTGGAGCCGCTGAAAAACCTGCGTAAAGAAACCATGCCCCTGTACTATCAAGAGATCTGTAAAATGTCTATCGGGGATAGGGCATCGGCGGTACATTGTATCCTCTCCAGGATCTTCGGCCGCCCTGCGGCAGCACGCTGCCGCATCCGGGTGCTCCGCTGCAATTCCTCGGGCCCGCTCACTCCTCGCCCAACGAACCTCCTGGCCTGCACAGGCTTCACTCTCGCGCGGTGCCCGCTTCCGGCTCACTGCCCCTCGCCGGCGGTCACCGCCAGGCCCTGCGGGATTTCCGCTCCGCCCCCTGGCGGGGGAAGCACCTTGACCTTATCGAGAGGCCTCAAACCCGCTGATGATATACACCTCATCAGCTACCTGCAGGGCAAGTTCCCGGCCATCGGGGCTGAACAGCATGTCCTCAAGGGTATACCCCTCGGCCATCTCTACCAGCACCTCGGGAGCTCCGCCTTCCTCAGGAACCAGGAAGATATACTCCCGAAACGCTCTACCATTATCCGACATAATCCGGGCGGCAAAGGCAATACGGTCAAGGTAGACCGAGTATCCCAGATGTTCCTGAATGCGAAACGGGTCGTCCCTCCCAAGCTCCCCGTCAATGCCGTAGTCGCGCAGATCAAGGGGTATCGGGGTGATGGTATATTCACCGATTTCTTCATCGTTTGGTGGCAGCGCATCAGGCATATCCAGCACCCACAAAGAACTGGGCAGCACCTCGTAATTCACGACCGGAAAGGGCAGCATGGTGTTCTTTTCCGTGCGGGAATACCACACTCGTGATCCGTCTCTCTCGCCAATCTCGGTAGGACGAAAATCTACCGACTCGTCCATGGCCACCGTCATCACAAATCGGGTGTCATACATGTAGCGGATCATATACAACCGGCGCAAATACCAGCTCAGCTCCCCGGGTTCGTAGTCTCCGTGCAACTCATCGGCAGACAGGGTGAACAATCGCCCGGGGCGTTCGTCAGGGGCATAGGCCTCGGTGTGTAACATTCGTCCGGTAAAGATACTCCAGGGATTCCCATACCCAAATCCGTTGAAAACAAATACCCATTTGCTATCTTTCGACATTCCGATAATTACCCCGGGCATGTTTCCGCCGGCAGAAACACGCCGGCCGCTTTCAAGTGAGTACAAGAGTCCCTCACCTACCGGATACTCATTGAATGCAACCCACGCACCATTGTTATACAGAACATGCACGCCGAGGTCGTAGTGGTAGAAGTGTTCGCGATACACCTCTGTTACCTGTCCGGCAACAAAATCAATGTAGTTAATCACATCTTCTGTCCCGGATATAACGCGATCCTGTTCATTCAGCAGATGTATTTCGGGATCATCAATTACTATTGAGAAAGGAATATTTTGAGATTCAATCTGTACTGGAAAAAACAAAAAGACATAGAACAGAAATCGAAACTTTTTTAAACAAATCATCGGTTCTCCGAAACAGTATCCAGATACTTCTGGTAATCTGCCTCAAGCACAAAGTACTCAAGCGGCTCTCGTTGTCCAAACCCGCCACCAATTGTTAGCTCTGTTGTGGCTCCCGAGGATCCTCCGGCCTGGAAGATGCGCATGTTCCGCTCATTAAAATCATCATACGCGGTAGGGAGATAATTCGGATCAGGATACAGTACGGCTACGTGTCCCGAACCAACGCCCTCATTCTCCCATCCTACAATCACCGGTGCAGATATCGTGTTCACAATCGCGTGTGCCGCCTGCGGATTTCTGATTTTTCGCCACTGCGCCTCCGCTTCTGGCCTGTTCCCTCCTGCGTTTGCGCGCAGGGCCTGTATCATAGTGTTCGCGCTGCGCTCTCCGGTTACCACCCGTTCTCCCTGCTCGTTGATCGAGAATCTCAACCGGGGATTCTGGATTTGAATGCTATCGAAACGCTCATCAAAGAACCTCGGATTATCCCTCGTATGCTCAGCCACCGCCGCGCCTACCAGGAAGTTGCAGTAGCTTGCCCGCACCATGTCCTGCCAGCTTCCACCATTCTCTTGTAGTGCCCGCAGCGGCACATCCAGGTTCATCGCGGCTATGCGCTGTTCTACCTCGGTATTCATGCGCTCGATCTCCTGTTCAATCTGCCCCACACGCCCCTCAATCGGCTGCATGGTTGCAAGCTCCGCATCGTGGGCCGCAAGCTCACCCCGTGCTTCCCTCACCAGTTCCTTCATGTCCTGCTCGGCAGCAAGCTGCTGATTATAGCGCTGCTGGGTCTGCGTGGGTAACAGCAGCAATAATTCGCGCCAGATTCTTTCAAGCCCATTGCGTGACTCCCGGGCGCTCAAACGCTCTCCCTTCACCCGCATAAGCTCGCCCTCGCTCTGCCGAACCTTCGCTTCCAACTCATCGTACCTCACGCGCTCTCGATACTCCTGGCGAGCCTGCTGTCGCCGCCCATTCTCTTGCTCTACCCGCTGTCGTTCTTCCCGTAACTGCCGGTTCAGACCATGCCGCTGATGCTCCCAGTCCTTCAATCCCCGTACCAGCCCGATGAAATCTGCACCTTCTCCGCCTTCGGGCTCTACAACCTCCCCTCGGTTCCATTCCCTCACCGTTACCAAACCGGGATCGACGATATGATGGCCTCTGCTATCCACCGGCAATTCAACCACCGCCATTTGCTCCCCCGGATAATGGGCATCCGGCGACAACAGCTTCCGCTGCGGCAGCCGCCACAACACATACCGCTCGTGATACGCCACAGTTCTGTTGCCATAATCCCCTCGGTCTTCACTCCGGTTCACCCGATGCCGATACAGCACCTCTTCATTTCCCGCTGCATCCACGCTGAACCGTTCCCGAACCACCTTGTAATAATAGCCTGAGCTGTTCCAGATATCAGCCGTGTTACCGCTTTCCACCCCAAACCACTGAAACCCCGGCTGAAAGGCTTCGGCACTGCGCTGACTCACCGTCTCTACCAGCTGATCAAACCGGCTTTGTACATTCTGGGCCTCTCTCTGTCTGGCCGTCCACCGTTCCTGCTCTTTTCGGGCAAACTCTTCGTGCGACAAAATATCTGCAATAGGCTCATCAAGCTCCTGCAATGCCTTTTCAAGCCGCTCCTCTGTTTTCCTCAGATCTTCCCCATCGCCATCATACAGCCTTCGCACCAGCTCATATCTCCGGGTTTCGCTCTCCACCCCGTTACTGTGGAAGTTGATTAAAGCCTCAGCATCATCAAGATCATTCCCGTGGCTGGTCGCATACCCTCCATGCGCGCGTCCGGCAAGCTCTACTCTTCGGGCCACACTGTTAAATCGTTTCAGTAGTTGTACTATCCGAAGGGAACGACCCAGTTTATCAAAATCAGTTTCGTGACTCATTTGTCGCCCCCTCAGGCGCAGGCCCGTTGCAGCCAGCTATAGTAACGGAGCAGAAGTTGCTCATACTCTTCGGCTGGTCGTGCAAGTCGTTCATCTTCCAGCCAGACCCGGATACCATCAGAAACCCGATCCATTACTGCCTGGTATTCCTTTCGGCTCATGCAGACCATCTGACCACTGGGGAGCTGGACCCGGTAGGTTATCCCGCGACTTCGGTTCTGAAAGGCCGCCATACTCTTTTCCTCCGGTTTTCCTCCGACGCATCCTTCCTGCCCGGCATCACGGAGCGCTTCCTCCAGACCTTCAGGATCAATCCCCGATTCCGTGCCTGAACCCACAATTGGTCCATGCACTCCATGGAGTCGCACACGGGAGAGCGAGGCCTCCATTGCCAGCGCGCATTCTTCCATCAGCTCGATTTCCTCGGCATACACCAGTCTGTTCCCGCGCTGAAACTGAACAACGTGGGCAAGTTCATGCGCGAGAAGTTTCAGGCCTTCCTCACTATCGGGGGCATAGCTTCCCTGCGAAAAATACAGGTCATACCCGACACTCACCGCCAAGGCTCCATTTGAACGCGCAATTTCATCAGCATCGGGTCCAAGATGAATCCGTACCATCGACAGATCGACCCCAAACAGCCGCTCATACTGTTCCCTCGTCGTCATATCAAGCGGGAACACCCGATCCTCATTTCCTCTGTGTCCCCGCACATCCCAACCACTCTGACTTCCACCATAATCTCTCTTTCTGAAGAGACCGTGTGTGTCACTATCCTCATCCAGTTCTCTGGTCTCTCGATGCAGGGTCAGGATAGCCTCAACATACACCCTGATCTCTTCATGGACCGACTGGCTCATACCATGTCCTCCATCGCCCGACGCTGTATTTCTCTCAGGAACTCATCAGAGGATGTCATGATCTCGCCACCACTTCCTGCTCCCCCACTCCCCCCAGCTCCACCAACGTCGTGGCTGGCACTGCGGGCCAGGGCAGGCTGGGCATCTCTTTCCCCGGCGAGGGCGGCCTTGTCGGTCTCGTAGTTGCGCCGGATCCGTTCCATCCGCTCCTCTTCGGGCTCCCGCCTCCCAGCCCTGGCAGGAGCTGCTTCGGCCCCGGCTCCGGCAGGAGTTCCCGGAGCAGGAGCGCCTCCGGCCCTTCGCGCAAAACCACGCTCCTCGCCGCCCCCCAATCCGCCCGGCATCGTCCCGGTCATCGACACAGCTCCGGCAGGATTGCCGGGAACAGCGCTCCTCCCCGCGCCCCCGCCCGGGATCATCACCCCCGAAACCACCTCCGGGCCCGACGACACCTGTCGAGGTCCGCGAATCACACCACCCCCGGGCCCCACTCCACGCTCCTGCTGCCGCGTCCCTTCTGCCGACACCCGGGGCATCCCGCCGTACCACCGCACCCGGCCCGATCCCTCTTCCTGACGAACCACCCCGGGTCCTCGCCCTCCGCTTCCCGTCCAGATGCTCCCGGGCGTACCGCCCCCGAGGCTCCGCCGTACAACATCGATCCCCTGGAAACTCCGAGCATCCGCGCCGGGGCGCGCGCCCTCCCGCAGGTCCTTCATCGCCGTCACAAGCCGCTCCTGCACCTCCTCGTCGTAGCCGAGAAACGCCCAGAGCAACTCGCTTCTCGCCCCTCCGGCGCCCTCGGGGGTGGCCGTGGTGATCACACTCACCCCACGGGCTGCTTCACCGGCGGGCTGCGCGAGCAGACGAGCCATCACCAGCGCTCCGCCGCTCATCCCAACCGCTGCTGCAGTCTGCACCTGCGCAGCC
>NZ_KB891736.1:0-24311 GCF_000373545.1 Alkalispirochaeta alkalica DSM 8900 | reverse complement strand
AGTCCTACCGCCGCAAGACCGCTCACCTCGGCCCCCAGACTCTCCCGGCCAAGCCGCTCCTGCACCTCCTCGTCGTAGCCGAGAAACGCCCAGAGCAACTCGCGTCTCGCCCCTCCGGCGCCCTCGGGGGTGGCCGTGGTGATCGCACTCACCCCACGGGCTGTTTCACCGGCGGGCTGCGCAGCCTGGTCCCTTCTGCCCTGAGCCTCCAGCTCCTGGTAGCTCAGACGGACCGAGAACCCCGGCTCTTCCACCGCCTCGGCTACCACCTCCCGCACATCCTGCCGCAGATCCACCGGTCGCTTCGCGTACTCCCGACCCGTCTCGCTCCCCGTCACTATCCCCTTCACGGCACTCACAAGCTCCACAGGGGTCAATCCGCTCCCCCGGGCGATCTCCCGGTATCTCGAAAACGCAGCAGCCAAACCTCCCATCAGGGCATCTTCCTGGTCTGCCCCGACATGAATCTCACCGATCTTCGAAACCACCTGTTCAATCGCCCCCGCAGGCAGATCGCCTCCCCAGCGATCCACCCACGCGCGAATACTCTCGCCCTTCTCTCGCCGCCCGCGCGCGCCCCCTTCCTCCAAAACCAGATCTCCCAGGGTCACCCGCCGGTCCAGGTACACCGCCTCGCCAGCCTCCCCCGATTCTCCCCGAATCGCACCCGATACCGCACCGATCACCGCCTCCACACCGCCGCTGGCCACAGCACCCGCGCTCATTCGGCGCACCACGCCCTGCACCGCCCGGCTGTAACGCCGCAGATCGTCCCCCTCAAGCTGACTCGCCTGTTCTCTCACCAGATCGAGCCCCTCTCCCTCGAGAATACGCAGCACCTCAGCCTTCGCTCCGTACTCCTCAAGACCAGCCTCATCAAACGCTCCCTCAACCGCTACACTCCCAGACCGGCTCACCTCTTCCACCGCTGCAATCAGCGCCGCTCCCTCGTACCCGCGTCCGGTGAGGGCCAGACTCACCGCTCCTACGCTCTCCAGGGCTTCCGCCCGACTCCGCTGCTCCTGCACCTCACGCCAGCGTCGCGCCCGCGCAGCACCCTCGCTTCGCCGCAAAATCTCCGTCTCTGCACCCGCAAGATCACCAAGAACCTCGCGGTATACGCCGACCCGATCACCCCTTTCGGGAATCACCACCCCGGCCAGCTGCTCGCCGCCCCGCCTGCGAACCTCCTCTCCCAGAATCCTCACCGTCTCTCCGATATCCCGCTCGCTCTCGCCGTAGACACTCCCGTCTTCCCGGTAATATCGTCGCGCGCCGCCACCACAGAGCAGACCCTCTTCGTCATACAGAAACAACCCCTCTTCCAGCTCAACAAGATACACCAGCTCCTGCGGCAGACGATCCCGCGACCCCGCTATCTCCCTCATCTCCCCGGCTTCCCCATCGTCATCCAGCTCGCACCAGATCCCCTGCTCGTCAAACCGTCGCTCCCCACTCCGCTTCACCTGATAATTTACGTCGTACCCCCGATCCCAGGAAAAACCGGACTGATCCCGCAGAACCCCAAAACTCACCCGTTGATATCTCCGATCCCGCTCTGGCCGTATGCGCCCGTCAAAATGCAGGTACTGCCGCACCTCGGGACCGTCCCATCGACCCCTCCTCCCGGCTCTCCCCGCTGGAAGCTCTCCAGAAAGACCCTCCCCACCTCCTTCCATCACACGCTCGCTCACCGCCGTGTAGCTCCCCCGGGTTCCCGAAAGCATCCACAGCTGCTGCTGATAGCACACCCGGCTCACCGCCTCACGACAAAATCGTCTCAGCTGATCTTCCTCCAGGGCTCCGTCGGTGGTAAAAAATTCTGCATCCAGATTGACAAAGGGGGGAGATTCCTCACTGCGATTGCCTGCACGGAGAACCGACTCAACGACCGAGCGTCCCCGCTCGCGGGCTCGTTCTACCTGGTCCTCGTCCCCGGAACTCCTCACCCCAGCGTAGTCCCGGACCGCCGTCTCAATCTCCTCGCTCATTCGGCTGTAGTAACCCGGCTCAAGATAATTCAGGATTTCTTTCAGCATGTTCATCCTCCGCTTTGGGTATAATCAGGACTGGACTGTTCCAGGAATTCTCTCCGCAGTCGTCGTGTACGATCCAGAATTTCCGCGTTGATCTCGTTCACCCGGGCAACCCACATGGATCGCTCGCGATGAGGCATTTCCAGAATTTCATGCCGAGACCAGTGCAAATGATACGCAATATAGGCCACCTCCCGTTGCAATTCCTCCGGAAGGCGGCCTATGCTTCCCCCAGTACAGCAAACTCCCCCTGGAATGAGACACCGCAGCCACCACACTGGATGGCAACACGGCGAATCAAGCTATGGTTGATTTCATTCATGAAATCCACAAGGAAAGAAAAATCATCGGGAGCAAGCTTTTCGATGGTTTTTGTTGTAACCATCTTCTCATCTCCCAGTTTTTCTACTATCCGGCTTAACAGGATCACGTAGAAATATCCGGGATTCTCTCGAACCCGGGCATCCTGATAGACAGCGAGAAGGTCTTTTACCCTGATAAGACGCATGGTCCCGATAATTCTGCTCCCCATGGAGGGAGTGAAACCCGTTCCCTTGGGCAAGGAAAAGCGAAACTCTGTTTTCATCTCACCCTTCCCCCTTTGGAACAAGACCTCGGGAAGCAAACCACCGGTTCAGGAAATCGTTCATTTCCCCAACAACCTCACCACCTATCGTCTCGAAGGCGAACTCTTCCTGCAAAGCCGCCACCGCCTGGGCCTGGTGATTTTTGAAATGCTCGGGGAGCTCCAGAGAAAAAAGCCCCTTTTCCTCGTCGTAGTGCACGTACATCCTATCTCCTTTCCGAAGCGCTATAATTCAAGATTCCCGAACCGCCCCGGAGCATCTCCAGTAGCAGGCCGGGGGGGGGCGACACTGCCGGCTTCCGGGGCTCGCCGTACCGGAGATTTCGCCTCCCCTGATGTGATTTCGTGTTTCCGCGATCCTATTGTCACCCAAACCGATCCGCTATCGACAGTAAAGTGATCCAGCTCCTTCATATTCAGTCGGGTCTTGAGAAGTCTGAAGAGACTTGGAAAATCGGAAGCTTCGGCAATATCGCGGCCAAGAGAATCGGGAGTCTCTTCCCGAAGGCCCCTCTCTTCAGCAGGCTCCTGAGATTCTTCGGTGAGAATCATCGCCAGAGCATCTCGCAAGCTTTCAGCATCAAGGTCAGCCAGAGCTGTCAGAAGCTCCGCTTTCTTTCCATTCATGGATATCTCCCTCCCGTATCGGGGAAATTCGCAGCTCACCGGGGGGCTTCCCTGACATTCCCAGAACAGGGCATCCTGCCACTCTGCATATTCCCAACTCTGGCGATTGAATGAACACTGGATGAAAAAGGCCCCCTCCAGCGTCCCTTCCCGAAAGACCTCTCCCTCAAAAGAACACTGAATAAAAAGAACCTTTCGAAATGATGCCTGATGGAACCCCGCCACACCCTCTTCGGGTGATACACAAAACCGGCACCGATAGAATATCGCTCCGTCAAAACGGGTCTTCCAGGATTCCAGATCCTCCAGCAGGCACGAGTTAAAACGGGCATCCCGGGCATCGGTGCTGTTCAGGATACAACGCCGGATAATTCCCTGGTCAGCGCGAACCCCCTGGAAAACAGCCCGCGTCAAAACACAGGCATCCAGAGCGGTCTCGATCATCCGTGCGCCATCCAGAAGAAGTCGTTGCATGGAGCACCGGAAAAACTCGCAGTCGCGAAATCCCCCCGATGAAAAGTCTGCCTCATTCAACACACTCTCCCGAAAAGAGGTGTCTTTCCAGTCGCCCCTGACAAAGGATGAACCGCTTATATCGTTTGATATAATCTGCCACCCTGCGGCCGCCCCCCGGGCTCGTTCCCATTCCTGAAGCAGGACAGGCAGGCTTCTGGCCGGGAAAACAGACATACCTACCGCCCACCCTGGTCCGGATGGATTTGAACGGTATCCCGGGGTTCATCCCCGGGAAGGGTCAGACCTGTATACAGGTTCTCCAGATACAACTGGTTCTCGTGACCGCACTGAGGACACGCCACGGTTGCCATCCGTTCTGCCTCGCCGTTCATATCCTTATAGAGGAGCTGCAAATAGAGAAAATCCGCCTCAAAGAGATCTCCAATCAGTTCTTCCGTGACAGAGTCATAATCACCCAGTCTGGTAATAACCCGTGAGAGGAGCAGAACATCCCGAAATGCAGCGATGTGGCGAATCTTTTCGTGAGTCTGAATTGCCAGCTCATCACCCGTGGTGGCCTGACGGATGCGTCCCGTTCGATGAACTTTCTGGTGCTCGTCGACGTAGCCCAGGGGCAGAATAAAATCCCGCTCCATCACAGCCCCTCCCGGGAAGCCCCTTCGATCTGACTGTTTTGAGTCAGATCGTCCTTGTAATACTCCGAGGTTTTTTCCCGGTCAACAACAATTCCCAGCTCTTCTTCGATGTCTTTTGTGAGTTGAACACACCGGGAGCCGTTAACCCCCTCAACCTTTATGGAAACCTCTCCATCCTTGTCGATGACGATTTCCAGTTCGTGTCTCTCTGCCATCGTAATATCTCCTTCCTCTGTTCTGGTCAGGTGAGTTCCAGCAACCGATCCTTGCTCTCATCCTCTTCGAAGCACTGAAGGCTTGCCCGCCGCGCGCGAAGTTTTGCCCATTCGCGGATCTCGCTTATCCGATCCCCCATGGTTTGAGAAAGCGGAATCATCGAGGAAGCCGCGCTCTGCAGCCCCTCGGTCGAAATATCCTGATGCTTGTCAAAGGCGTCGTAGAGGGAGGAGATCACGACCTCCTCGATCTCCGACCCCGAATACCCCGTTGTCTGTCGTGACAGAAGATCGAGAGAGAAGTTCTGGGGATCGCGCTTTCTCTTTTCCAGGTGAATCCTGAAAATCTCTTCCCGTTCTGCCCGATTCGGAAGATCGATGTAGAAAATCTCATCAAACCTCCCCTTTCTCAACAATTCGGGAGGGAGCGCCGAGATGTCGTTGGAGGTGGCCACGACAAAAACAGCGCTCTTTTTTTCCTGAAGCCACGTGAGAAAGGTTCCAAAGACTCGTGCAGAAGTACCCGAATCACCGGAACTTCCGCCGCCCATTCCAGCGAACCCTTTCTCAAGCTCATCGAGCCACAGGATGGATGGAGCGATCGATTCCGCCGTCCGAATCGCCTTGCGGACATTTTCTTCGCTGCTTCCCACAAGACTGGAGAAGACCTTTCCCATATCCAGTTTCAGCAGGGGAATCTGCCACAAGCTGCTGATCGCCTTGGCAGTGAGCGATTTCCCGCATCCCGGAATACCGATCAGGAGCACACCCTTGGGCTGAGGAAGACCGAACTCCCTCGCCTCATCGGTGAAGGCAAGACTTCGCTTTTTCAGCCACTCCTTGAGATACTCGAGCCCACCGATCTCGGCCATTTCCTCCTGCGCCTGGTAATACTCAAGGACCCCCGATTTCCGGATGATTTGTTCCTTCTCGCTCAGAATGATGCCGACATCAAAATGCCCCGTTTGAACCAGGGATTTGGCAAAGACGTTTTCCGCCTCCTCTGCCGTGAGCCCCAGGGCAGCATCGACAATCTTCTCCCTGTTTCTCTCGCTCCCCCCTGTAGGATCACCCCCAACAGACCGGCAGATACCATCGATTATTCCACCAATCTCATCCTTCCCGGGGAGATCGTAATCGACAACGCTTATCTCCTTTTCCATCTCGGGGGGGATCTTGAGGATCGACGACAGGAGCAGGACGTTTTTCACCGTTGTCTTCAACTCTCCATTCACATCCCGGAGTTTCCGCACCACCACAGGATCGTTCAGAAAGGGATGAAAATCTTTCACCACAAAGAGCCCTTTCACATCGAGCTCCATGATGTAGTCCAGTACTTTCAGAGGTTCCCTGAGATCGGATAGTCGTGTGCCGTCATCACACTCCAGCCCCTTGGTTATGGACCAGACAAAACACCGTTTTCCCCGTTCCCGGGCGATCTCTTTCATCGTGTCCTCAACGCGTTTCTCTTCGCTGGAAACAACATACACCAGGGGATATCGGGCCCGAATCAGCACCGCTATTCTTTCTTTAACCGACAGATCTGCTTGTTTCATGTCCACCCTTCCGGGAAGCCGGTCACCGTAACCAGCCCCTCACTATCTATAGAAAATTCGACTTCCCCCCCCTGAGAGGAGGGTTCTTCTGCTATGCCTGAACCTTCACGATCAATACCGTCACCCAGAAAATGAACTCTCTGATTTCCCGATCCTGCCCAACGGTGATTGGGGGGGATATCCTTCAGGTACGGCCCGTCTATCAAAACATCGGTGGTTGATAAAAGATCAATCCAGCAATCCTTCTCGCTCTCTTTTATCTCTTCCAGTAAATACCCCGTATAGACGAGCACCGAGAGTCCTCTGGCCCGAATCTCCCTCCCGAGCAATGCCAGTGGGGCCGCCTGAAGAAACGGCTCGCCCCCGGAAAAGGTTACCCCCTCTATTCCCTCAGCCGGCAACCACTCCAGGACAGCGGCCACCGACACCTCCCTCCCCCCCCTTACCGGCAAGGCTTCGGGGTTAAAACACCCCGGGCACGAGCGCTCGCAGCCCTGAAGCCACAGAACACTGCGTACTCCCGGGCCATTCACCGTGGAACGGGGCAGGAAAGAGTGAATGATCATACGTTGAGGACAAGACACTCCCGTCTTAGACATCCAAAAACTCCCACATCAAAATATTCATCCCCTCCCGGGACCCATCCCCACTCACGAAGGGTTCCCTCCTTTTCAAATCCAAAGGACCGGAGCGTAGTCTCCATAGGCCCCGGCTCGGCCAACACCGAGAGGCGGCGCAGACGGAGGAGAAGAAAGGCATGCTGAACGAGACGTTTCAGTGGCTCGGCCAGGATTTTCCGGTTCTGCTGGTCTCGGGAAGCCCACCAGAAGAGGTGGGCCCGGCCGTTCCAGGGGGATATCCGATCGAGCCCCAGAATAACGTCCTCCCTGTTGTGACCATCCTGGCCGGGAGACACGCCCCCCGAAAGACAGCGCAGGAGGAACGCTTCTTCTGCATTGATCCGGCGCTCCAATCCCGTCAGAATTTGCTCGGGACGCAGAGGGTTCCACAACGGCCCGTCACAACCGGGCAGAATATCTTTCCACTCCCCCGAGCGCAGCCTGCCGGCGAGTGGTTCCTCCAGGGGAGGCCGCAACACTTCCAGACTGAACCCCTTGTGTTTTTCCCAAATCATCGGACCCCTCCTAGACCGTGTTCCGCGATCCCGAGAAACTTGTTGTGAACCCCGTGCCCGAAACGAGCCGATGCTTCACCTCGCGCAGCAGATAAGGGCCGGAGAACCGCCCTCCCAGTTCCTTTACTTCCAGTGTCGATCCCGCCCTGATTCGGTAGTTCCCTTCGCAGGAACCGCTGCCAGATATCAGTTCGAAGGAGTTTCTCGTGAGAATATCCATGGCCAGGCGCTCGGCCTCCACCGTGTCCTGCACCCGGGGATCGACCACAACAGTCTGACAGGCACCGAACGACTCCCGGACCAGTTCACCGCCCAGCGAACCATCCCCCACACGATGGGAGATATCCTCGGCTCTCGCCTCTCCGAGAACTCCCTCACCGGAATCGGCGTTCCAGGAATGGACCGCCACATCCGTCCATTGCCGAGTGGTATCCATCTGCGCAGAGAAATCGAGCAGGGTCTTCTCCCACTCCACAATGACATCGGTACTCTCGTCGACGATGGGCTTTATCCGGATGCAGGTTCCCTGTGCCCGAACAAGACAGCCATGACGGGCAGCGATCTCCATGACCAGATCAAAATCGCTGCTGTTCTGCTGGGTCGTGTAGGCGTAGTGCGTTCCCAGACCATCACAATCACCCTCGAGACCGTGACGATCCAGAATCTCCTGAACGATATCGGCAT
The DNA here is from genome assembly GCF_000373545.1 of Alkalispirochaeta alkalica DSM 8900. GTDB lineage: Bacteria > Spirochaetota > Spirochaetia > DSM-27196 > Alkalispirochaetaceae > Alkalispirochaeta > Alkalispirochaeta alkalica. Next base: position 16,360 of record NZ_KB891736.1, on the reverse strand, counting down.
CGGCCATATCAGCAAAGGTTGCCGTTTTTCTGAACCGTTTTAGGCGGTGCAACACATCATGACAGACGATTACTGTAGTATCATCGGTGTTCCGGGTGTACTGCGCCCGGAGGCCCGTTATCTCACCGTTGAAAACTTCTTCAATATCATCCTTGGTTCCCAGGTGCACCGATACCTGCTGTCCTTCGGAGAACTCGGAACTATCGGCCCACAGCCGATCCGCATCGGACATCACAATATGACATACCGATGGAGCATCGATCCGGTCGGTAACAAGGACCTGCTTTACCGATGCCTCCTGTTCAATCGCCAGACGTGTTCCGTTTATATACACAATAAAATAAGGAACAAGCTTCTCGTAATCTGAACTCACCGTGAACTCCTTGGGCAATCAATGATTAATACAGAGGAGGAAGCCGAAGCAGTGTCCCGACCTCCACATTCATGGGATCGTCGATGCCGTTTGCATCGGCGATGACTCGCCACTGAGCAGGATCCTCGTATTCCCTGGCGGAGAGCGAAGAGAGGCTCTCTCCCTCCTGGAGAACAATCCTCTTCGTGTGATCCGACGAATGACGGGGTTTCTCCTTGATCTGACTGGCAGCACTGGAGTATTCCTTGAACAGAACCTTCAGGATCGCCCTGACCGGGGTTCCATCGTTCAAGAACATGGTGAACCGCTGTACAAGATCTTCCAGAACGCATCGAAACTGCAGATTCCCCCAGGTGAAGAGCAACAAGGGCGGTCTGTGCTGATCGGCATTCACCAGCATGAGCTCTTCGATCTTGTCCGTGAAAGCTCGCACATCAGATTTTTCTTCCGAGGTATCAAAGAACAGTTCCATGGATAATCGCTTCCGTTCACCCAGCGTAAATTCGACAGCCGGAGAATCCAGCCCCTGTATTTCCTGCTCTTTCCAGGGGGTTCGCTTTTCGATAATGTACTCTTTCGGATTGAACAGGACTTCCACATCTTCGTTTGTATCAAGGTTATGTATTACCGCTTTTTCCAGAGCCATTCTGTTCTCCTTTTTCCGCTATCCCAGCATTAACCCTTCGTGGGTAATCTCTATGCGCTCTACGGCGCATCCATGGGTCTCTGTCCCCAATCGGGGCCCTACGTAGCGACAGGGAAGCGCCCGGAAGAAATTCCATCGTTTCACCTCATCACCGTTCGTACCGTAGAGGACAACCGAACCATCACGCCGCTCTATGGGCTCATCGGACATCACCGTTTTGACGTACCAGTCATAGAGATCAGTGTTATCGGTCAATCCGTTTTCCAGAACCAAATTGGGAAACCGGGTCCTGCCCAGAAACTTGTGGACTGAACCGTTCAGGCCACCCTCCTCAACCTCGTACACGTAGGTTTCTGCCTCCAGCCCTTCACAACGAAAGAACTTGGCCCGCTGGATTCCCTCAATCTCAATGGTGAAATACGACGCAAGATAGGAATCATTCCGTTCTGTCGATCCCGACATATCTCCACTCCTCCTTCGCTAGTTTTCATCAAGGGTTACCTTGACATGTTCCCGTTCCGCACAGAGCGTCACAACAATGAACTCGGCTGGTCGCGCAATACATACCCCGACTTGAACCGTCACAATCCCGGCGTCCCTGTTCTCGGGAGGATTGAGCTCCTCATCGCATCGGACAAAGAACGCTTCCTCTGCTACCGCTCCGGCGAGGTAGCCCTTCCGCCAGAGATCGATCAGAAAGGCCACAACGTGACGGGTCAGGCGTTTTCGCAGAGACGATGTGTTGGGTTCGAAGACCGCCCAGTGGGTTCCCTCTTTCAGAGCGGTAAGAATGCGCGAGAATGTTCTGCGAACGTTGATATATCGCCATTCCGTGTCCGATGAGAGGGTCCGAGCCCCCCAGATCTTGATTCCCCTCCCCGGGACCGGAGAGAGTGTGTTTAACCCAAGAGAATAGAGAAAATGGATTTCACCCTTTTCCAGAGGAGAATCCAGGGCGATCACCCCCGGAAGAAACTGATTTGCCGGAGCGTGAAAGACACCCTTTTCGCGATCGGTCCGTGCGTAGATTCCTGCCACATGACCAGAGACGGGTACACCGAGCAAGGCTACAGACCCCTGATCCTCGGGGTCGAGCATGCGGACTCGCGGATAATACATGGCAGCAAAGGCAGAATCGAACTTCTTCACGTATCGCGCCAGTTCCATTCCCGGTTCGAGGGGTGGTGCATCGAGGAGAGCAAATCGATCAGGAAAGCTCTCGGCCTGATCGACCAGTGCTTTCTGTACGGCGAAGAGATGATCAAGGCCCTTCGTTTTCCCTGCATCGCCTTCCCCCCCTCCGGAGCGGACAAGCAGTGTCGCATCGGGAGCACAGAGGACCTTCACCTGGGGAAAGGCCTGGAAGGAACCGATACCTCCGTGGTTCTCAAGGCCCCGATACCAGCCGATAAAATCACCGGGCTGGAGCCCCGCCACGCCATCACGACCTCCCGAGAGGGTGGTTGTGGGGACCTCGCACGGAAAGGAGTGCTTGCGGACATTCGAGACCCGAACCAGCCCCGAATTATCATTGACAAGACGCTCCAGATATCGGGGATCTTCGGGACTCAGGGAAACGTCAAGGTAGTCCTCTGTCTTTTTCCCGTTGGAGATGGACAGATTAAGGCGCAGAACCTCGATCCCCACGCCCCCCCCGGGCGGGCGAAACGATTCGGGTACGGGATACCGTACCGTACACCGGCCCTCGACCACCTTCTTGACCTCTCTGAGACATGATTCCCCACCGCACCGCAGACGAACCCACATTCCCGGCGAAAGTCCGATCTCCTGATCGGCATGGCACACTCCCCCCTCGGGCGTTATCTGGGATACACGGGCAGCACGATCAACTCCGTACCATAACCGCACCGTGATATAGTTCCCCCAGACACCGGGCGAGAACGCTTCCATCACGAATGATGTTTTCCCGCGCTGATCGGGGACCATCAGACACGCCGGGGCAACACCGCCCGACTCCTCCCGGGAGGCAACCCTGACAACCACACATTCCGCGCCCCCCGCACTAAAATACCCGTACACCGCATGAGCCAGGGCGCCCGGCGAGGAGAATCCGCCAAAAATCGTCTGATACTCACGAAAATCACGAATAACCTGGGGAGCATTGACGGGGCCTTTCTCAGTGACCCCCACAAAACCCGCCACAGTTCGAGTATCAATACGCACCGCATTGGAGCGGCGGACCGGTGAATCAAAGTAGATCCCCGGGATATCAACAGACCGAACACCCATAGTCATTACTCCCCGGTGGAGTCCTTGCGCTTCTTCTTTGGCGGTATATACCGGCAGAAGGGGCAGAACTCCCAATCGTCCTTCATTCGTCGTTTGCAATCGGGGCACTTTCGCTTGGTAATCCCCATCTTTCTGCGCTCCGCCCGACGATAGAAGAAGAGAAACACCATCAGAAGAAGAACCGTTGCCACAGCGATGCAGACGATGAGAATTCGCAACCAGAAGGGAAACGGAACCCTCCGGGCAACAAAATTCTTGAAAGCCCGCAACTCTATTTCCCGGTCGATAACCCCGATCATGAGCTGGTGGTACTCGTCATCGGCGGGAACGCCGCGCACGCGAAAACCCAGAACGTAGCCGTGGTGAATCTGTTGCATCATGCGCCGTACACGCGACGGTATCTGGTCATACTGGTTCTGCAAGACAAACTGATAGGACCCGCCCGTTGCGTCGGAGAGACCGCTAAGGCGCTCCAGGTTTGCTCCAATCACCGACACTCCCAGCGAATAGATCGGGACGTTGACCTCGGCAGCCCGCCGCAGCAGAGTATCCCGATCAAATCGGCTGTTCGCATCTCTTCCGTCGGAGATAACAATGATGACTTTCCTGTCGATATGCCGGAGCGCCTCGTTTCGCTTTCGCATGTACACGCCGGTAATCGCATCGTAGAGATTCGGGCTGTCATCGGTAACGGTAATCTCGCGTATCGCCTCCGTGTTGATCTCTTCCCGGGTCTTGTACTCGAAGACCGGCAGCGCCTCGGTTCCCACGGTGTATACCGAGAGACGATCCTCGTCGTTCATCACATCCATGATGGAAAGAATCGCTTCTTCGCGGTAGTACAAGGCCCGCTCGAGCCGCCCGGACACCGAAAGCAACACGGAATACGCGATGGGCTCCTCGGACAGGCGAAAAGACTCGACCCGCAAACGCTCCAGCGGATCTTGAGCATCGACCCGAGCCTGGAAGTTTCCCCGTACGAGCGTTGGCAGGGGATCTCCCGATTCATCCTCCACCGACACGTAGACCTTCAGGTTGGGATAGTCCCTGTTTATTATCTGATCGATTCGCAGCTCCTGCGGGTCCTGAACCTGGGAGAAGACTCCTCCCGTCAGAACCACCCCCAGAAGCATCCACAGGCACAGACGTTTCGTCGTCATGGTCATGATAGTCATCATTGGTCTATTCCTCAGAGGCACTTGAACTTGAAATCCTCTTCTCCGATTTTCAGCAAGTCGCCGTCGATGAGCGGAGAACTCGCCGTTTCCTCAAAATTCACCGTGAGGCAGGCCGTCTCGGCGAGCTTCGTTATCCGGGCCACCGATCCAGAAAAAATCACCTGGGCATGCTGCCGGGCTATTCCCTCACCTCCACGAAGCCGAACTTCGCAATCGACGCCGCAGCCGATCACAGAACGGCCCTCGTGAAGCGTGAAAACCTGACGGGGTATCCCGTTTCTGTGCCACACCAGCCACCCCACCACCGGCGCTATGCAAACGGGGCAAACCTTCCAGCTGGGATCCATCACATGACCCTCGCGGCAGTATTTCTTTCCTATCCCGAACACCTGACCCCCCAACCTCTGTGCCTAGAGCTTTTGATAAACCCACATCCGCCCGAAATTATCCCGCCCCTTCTCGCCCAGGCGGAACTCTATTGTCGGTGTGAAGTCCTTCACCATGTCTTCATCGAAGGAGACCGAAAGGTTTCTCCATCGGTTTTCCGTATCCGGTGCATCAACTACGATCCTGCGTTCGAAAGATCCGTTCAGGACGGTCTGGATGGTGTAATTTCCCGAAACAACATCGGTTCTTCGGACCAACAGGAGTTTTCTGTTCTTGACAATATTCCGGAGTGTCATTTTCGCTGAGCCCGCCACGTAACGAATAACGTTGTCGCGAACCATCTGGCCGTCTGGATAGGTAAGAGCCAGGCTTGTCGTGGAGACATCCTTTGTTGCAGGGAAAGAGAGCTTGTGCCGCTCCCTGTTCTCGTCATCCCGCAGATCGAGTACATCCACCAGGGTGTATCGCTCGTTATCCAGAACAAGAATCCGTGGAAAGTCGTGGCTTATGAGCGCTATATCGTGGAGGCTCACTTTCCGTGTTACAAAGAGGGCCTTCATCGTATCGATAATGATCTGCTGTTGTTTGAGCGCACCGTCCAGCGTCTCGTATCGTCCGTCGTAGGTTTTCACGTAGTCGCCCATGGAAAAAATGGCTTGGCGATAGACCTCGAACTCGCTCTTGGCCGAAAAATAGCGCTCGTTTTTTTGCCGCTCGTATTCGAGCAACTCCTGGGCGATCTGGTTGTTCAGATCGAAGAGCGGATAGATCGTGTGGATCACATCGTCGAAACTGACATCTCCACACTGGATGAGCATTTTCCCGGTGAGTGCTACCGTCTGGATCTCCCGTAAACCGGGCAACTCCACGGTGTCATGAATTACCATCGCCACGTTCCGAGTCTGCTCGAAGAGGTTCACAAGATGGCTCCGCAGCTGCGGGTGAATTCCCTGCTTTGCAGGACATACCCACGGCACGTACCGACAATCCAGTGTATTGGAACCGGGAGCGGTGAAATCCTCACCCTCGGAGATCTTCCTGATCTCTCCCTGACTGTCCTCTTCCAGGAAGATCCGGGCGATCTCAATATGATCCCCACCGGGGGGAATCCCCGGGAGGATCTCCACCTTGGCGGATTCCATTTTTTTTCGATACCCCTGGTATTCACTGTTCTCTTCATTCTGGTAATAATCTTCGAGGACCTCGTGATACCTGACCGTGATATAGACCGTGCAGGGAAGGGTAAACTTTCTCGAGTCCAGGGTGAGAGCCTGCGTCTCGTGAAGCATGACACTTCTCCCTTTTTGATCCAGCACCGCGCCGGGGTTAACAACAAGCATAAAGATGCCTCCTCCCCCCTGCACAGACCGCACCCGGTACTCATCCAGTACCCCGGGAATAATCCCCGTGCCGTGAAACAACTGGTTGTAGAACATCTCCTTTCGATGACCGTACTCCTGTATCGCATTCCAGAACTGCGGTGTAGCCAGGAGGCCATTGAAGAAGTTTGCCCGGCGGAAAGGATCAATTTTCTCTATCATTCGTTTTCTCCCACCGCATCAGCAACGGACTCATCCGATGCTACACGGGTATCTTCATCGATCAATACACCAACGATCCGTGCTTCCTCGGGATTGCGGAATGCAATAATTGCCAGAGTATTTGCCGGTTTTTCCATCTCCAGAATCTGGGGGAGGAGTCTCACAACCCCGGGTTCAATTTCCGTCCGCTCCACCGGGAAAAAAACGGTAAAATACGCCCGGTACTGCCTCTTCGAGTCCAGGATGAGAGCATCTCGGGTAGTTGCCGACGCACCCAGGACGTAGGCATCGTGGGGCAGATAGTTCTCCATCACCTCGGGTTCTACCCCCGTCAGAAGCTTCATGAGTTTTCGTATCCCCACGGAGGTCCCCCGATGCCGATAAAGCGTCACCGCCTGGTGAAGCAGACGGCGAAGCTTGTCTTCCGGCAAGACTTGGGCGATAGAAATATCGAACCACCCCGCGAGCCAGCGGAGAAAAGCCTCGGGGGTATCGGAGGGGATAAAAAAGGAATGCAGGTTATCCAGTGTCAGACTGATCTCGTTGTAGATGTGCTGAAAAATCCACAGGTAGTTCCGGAGAAACTCGTTGTCCTGATATATCGAGGGAAGGAAGCGGATCGGATTGCGCGAGGCCACCACCAGGGAGAGGCCTCCCTTCCGTTCCTTCACTTCCAGAACTGTGGAGAAGGGTTTTTCGCTTTCCACATATGAAACCGTCCAATCCCGTATACCCGCCTGGGCCAGCCTCCGTTGTGCAGCAAAGAGGCCAAGCCCCACAATCCCCTCTGGTGCACTCCCGATCATGACCACTTCCTCACAACAACCCGCAGACGCTCCTCGGAATCGCACTCCTCGGAGACGAGGTCATACCCGGAACTACGGACCTTATCCATTACCGTCTCATAGGCGTATTGGCGCGTAAACTCCGCGAGGATGTCTGACTGTTTTCGCTCGGTCCAGGTCTCAATGGCCCACCAGTCTGCAACAAAATCAACTTCCCCTTCGGCGTTCACGGTCACACCGATCGGATAGGAACACCCCGTCTCAATCGACAGACTCGCCTGGGCGGTCTCCTGTTCCCACCCTTTTATTGACAAAGTTGTCCCCTGAGTTGCCTCGGTGTAGGCAATACCCAGACTCTTCAGTGCCTGCTTGAGCATCTCCACGTTCCGTATCTTTGTCTTCACTTGAGTGAAATGGGACACCCTGATACCTCCTCTTTCTGCGGAATCTCACTGAACCTGAATAGAAACGATAGAGTTTCTGTTTATCGAGAAAAATTGCGAAACGATCTCGAAGACCGCCACATTGCGCTCAATCACGATCACAGAGACCTCCCCGGCTTTTTGATCCTTTTTCGCGTCACTGTAGACGTATCCGGTCATCCCCACCTGGACCGACTGGTGGAGGTCGCTGGCGGGAGAGATTATTCTCTCCTGAACACCAGCCGACGATTCTATCTCAATAATCCCAAAATCAATCCATATTTCTTCTATCTCTTCTTCCGCAACAACAGTGGCCGTCTGTTGGACCACAACCGGCGGAGGGACGACCTCCTCCAGAACCAAAGGAGGGAAAACCTGTTCCTCCTGCTCTACCGGCTTTTCAGGTTCCGGCTGCTCCTCGAGAGGGACGCTCCTGCAGGCCGCCGAGATGAGAACAAAGAGCATGAGCCCGCTGTATATATGTTTCCTCATCGCCATGATGTTCCTTTTTTCTCCTTGTCTAGTGCCTGAGAAGAAACTGCGCGTAGGGCAGATCTTCCCGGGAGATTGTCTCGCTGGTATGTTCGTAGGGGCGCATCAGAACCCCCATCAGGTACTCTCCGGTCCCCTTCTCCTCCCGGAGATCGGGTTCTACGATGCGAAAGATATTCAACCCTGCCGGAAGCAACTGTCCCGACAGATCTCCCCTTCCCAGGTGATATCCCTGGAAGTAGATATGGGCCTCTTCCGGAAAATGGTCCCTGCTCTGCGGACGCAAGGCCCCCACCTGAAGCCTCGCCTCAAAGGGAACTGTTGCCAGAATGAGCAACCGCGACACGTCGCGAAGACGCTCCTGGAGATACACCAGATCCAGGGATTCCAGGGGGAATACGTAGTGCATGACCTCACGACCTGTTCGGTTATTCATCAGAGTTGTCTCGAGGATCGTGAGGCGCTCCGAGAGTTTCAACTTGCCATCCACGGAATAGTCTCCGACCCCCCGCTGGGAAAGATTTTCCCTCACAACACCGTCCATATCTCCGATCTCTGCGCGTACAAGCCCCCCCAGATGGAGACCGTATCCAAGAAGATCGCGAATGTGATCGTCCTGCCGCCGGTAGTCGGCTCCGTCAAGGGAGAGGAACGGGACAGGGCTGAACTCGAACTCTCCGCACTCGAGTGTGGTAAGATGAAAGAAGGAAAGCTCCAGGGGATTCACATAAATGGTTGAATGAAAGAGGTTACGGGGCTCCCGTTCTTCATCGATACGCAGGACAAGCTCCGCGAACATATCAGCCATGGCCAGGGAAGAGCGCTCGCCCAGCGTTTTCTCCCGGGCCACAATCTCTTCTACGACCTCTTCCTCCATCACACTAGCGGCCTCTCTGTTCCCTGTGCGGCGGGACATCTTTTCTTCCGGCTCTTCTTCTCCCTCCGATGTCCTTCCATCCGAAACAAAATGGAACTCCAGCGGATCACCACAGCAGTAACACACCAGGGGAAGCTCCTCCTCGTCCTGATCCTGACCGGGGATATCCACAATGCGCAGAAAATGCCGGGGAGCACGTCCCCGCTCGACGGGATAGATGCTGACACGGAGCCCCAGGCGTTTTCCGGAACGAAAGAACCGGGTTGTTCCAATGTAGTTGACGGGCAGGCGCGTGCTTCGGACTGTTCCCAGGAATGACCAGATCGACCCCGCCTTATCCCGACCAAAACGCTCATCCAGCCAACCCTGGATCGATACCGGTCGGTATTCACCGTGAAGAATGAAATGCTTGATCAGTTCCTGATGAAGAGTTTCCGCGAGATCCCGATCGACTCCGGACCCTATGCGAGGGGGGAAAAAGGCGATCGACGGAAGATCCCCCGGGAGCTCTTCATAGAGTGCCATATAATCAATCGGGTCGGGGGGAGCATCCTCCTTCGACTCCTGGGCCACGGCCGGGATCGTTTCCTCCAGGATCTCCTCACCTCTGCCCAGGGGATACACCAGAGAAGCAAAGGAGAGAAAAAGAGCTATCGCCACGTGCGTTCGAAACGCTGTCATATACAACCTGCCTTCAGTCCACAAGGTCCGGGGGGACCCATTCCGGGGTACTGCCCCGGGGCTCCCCCCGAAGATGCAATTCATGCCCGGGCTAGCCCCAGTCGGCATCCTCATAAACCAGAGAAATACTCTCCGAGATAGCCCCGCTCTCGCTACTGGAGAGATCGGACATCGTCCAGCCCGAGGGTACACACTCGAAAAGGTTTCGGCGGGCAATCTCGGTAATCCCGTCCCGACCGGACAAAACGATCGAGACAGCTTTTCGCTCGGGCAACCCCCGTTCGACGGTCTTCCACCAGTCCCGCAACACCGTGTCTGTGGGATCGCAGTTTCTGGTGAGAGTTATCGTCTCGTAGCGGACCTTTCCCGGTATCTTCCGGGGGTTCTTGTCCATTCCCCCCACATCATCAGAAACCTCTGCGGTGGCACCGAGGCCGGTAACAGACGTGAAGTTGCCGTAGTCAACCCCATCGATCTCCACCTTGAAGTTTGTCTTCATCTGCGGCGCATAGACTCCCATGCGTACCTCCTATCGGATCATCTTTTTGCCCATGCCAACGGCATGATGGCTTTACTCATCCAGGGTCTTCTGCGAGACGCGGAAGACCACGAACTCGGCGGGTTTCGCCGGTGCAATACCTACCTCGCACACCACGTACCCTGCATCGATTGACTCGGGAGGGTTCAGCTCGTCGTCACAGCGGACAAAGAAAGCCTCCTCCGGCGAATCTCCAAAAAGTGCTCCGTCTTTCCACAGGCGAAGACAAAAGGCTGTGAGGTTCCGGGTAATTTGCTTCCACAGCCCCCGCGTATTGGGTTCGAAAACAACCCAGTTGGTGCCATCCTGAATCGCCTTCTCCACCATGCAGAAAAGCCTCCGCACGTTGAGATACCGCCATTCAGGATCAGAACTGAAGGTCCGTGCTCCCCATACCCGAATGCCCCGACCGCTGAACTCGCGAATACAGTTCACGCCCTTGGGGTTCAGGAGTTCCTGTTCACCATCGGTGAGCTGATAGCGCAAACCCGTAGCTCCCCGAAAGATCTCGTTTGCCGGTGCCTTGTGGACCCCCCTGGTTCCATCGACACGTCCGAAAACTCCGGCAATTCCACCGGAGGGCGGAACAAATATCTCGGTTTCGAGGTTGGGATCAAAAATCTGGACCCAGGGGAAATAATAGGAACCGTGGGTGGAATCCCGAGGCATGGGAATGGTGTCGATACCTTTTTCGAGAACCTCGGGGGCATCCAGTACTGCAACGCGAAAGCGGTTTTTCTCGCAGTGAGAGAGGATCGCATCCATGGCGGCCGGATCGGTGACCCCCGGAGCTGCGACGATGGCGATGTCCGATATCTCGTCGAAAGCAGGAAGACCGGTCCTTTGTCCGGGCCCCTCGTCTTTTCCCATGATGAGTTTAGTCAGGTTATCGGGGTTTCCCATCTTTTCAGGAACGGCGGGCTTTGCCTCTTCCTTCTGCTCGGAACCCTCGGCTCCATCCTTTCCCTTGGCGGCGCCCTCTTTGGGTGGGGCAACCTTTTTCGGCTCCGCCAGATTGTTGATATAGCATTTGGATCCGCCGTTCTGGAAAAACAGATACACCGCGTGGCCAAGCCAGCCCTGGGAGTGCATCCCTCCAAAGATTTTGCTGTACTGGGTCCAGTTGGTGACGAGGGTCACCTCATCGACAGGTCCTTTTTCTGCGACTCCGAGAAACCCGGCAATACTGGTGGATCCCATCTCAATGGGCTTTGATCCACTCGACACTTCCTCTACATACACACCTGGTGTTTGATACTGTGGCACGGTTGCCTCCTCCTTCGTAAAACAGTTCGTTCTGTAGACCTTGATCTACATCAGGATTCCTTCTTCTTGATCGCTCGCATCTGGCGAGCCTCTACCCGCCGGAACCGTTCCTTCACGGAAGAATCGATTCCAATCTGTGTTCGTACCCCTATCGCTATCGAAGACCCTCCCCAGGATGAGGGGAACCGGGTTTCCCAGGCAGGCGCCGGCGGGACTACTTCCCACATCAAGGGCTCATTTTGATTACCCGCCCAGTCATACTCGCCAACGGGAGTAAAAGGATCATCGTGAATCGTCTGCACCACCTCCCCCACCAGACCAAGCCGGGCGAAGAGATCCTTCACCAGTGGATACACCACCAGAGAAAGCTCCATGATCGTGGCTGGTCGCGTGTAATATTCGAATTCCCTTCCCTCGGCATCGGTCTCGCGACGCACTATTTGCTCCCGCGCTCCCTGATCCGGTTTTTCCCGTATCCCGAGAGGGATAACCGCAAGACAGGGGGACTTTTCCTCCCCCAGCCGCGTTATCTCCCCGGGATCCAGAGAAGAGGCAAACTCCACCGCCCATTCCCGCCCCCCCGAAACCAGTTTTTCCGAGAAGGCACGAAGGGCGTAGCCTATGACATCCGATTGCCGCCCACCCGGGTTCTCGTGGCTGCTCAAAACTGAACCTTCCTGTCCTCAATACGAATCTCCTGCAGAAACGGCAGTTCCCCATCGGCAGGAAGCAATCTCTCCACGGCCACTCCTGAATCGAGATCGGACAAAGCCAGTTCCTCGAGATGATGAACTCCGTCAACAGATTCGAGAACCCTGGCGATATCATCCTTCTGGATGGCCACGCCAAAGGGCCAGCCTGTTCTGTCCGGTCCGCCACATAGTGGATGAAAAGCCTTCCGCAGAGCCTCTTCGATCGCCCTGCGGACCGTCTGAAACTCCACCACATCCCGTCGGTAGGCAACTTTCAGGGTCACCCCAAAGGCCCGGTAAACCGGCGGGTCCACCCGCAACCCTGTCCCCACCAGTTTCCTGGGTTCAAGAAATTCCTTCACGCGGCGCCGCAACTCCGAAGAGGGAACAGGAGCTTTCAGGTACTCCTCGTCCCCCGGATCTGCCTCGGGAACGATCACTAAAAGGACCTCACCCCTGGGGCCGCACCGGGGAAGGCACTTGGCTCGTGCCACCGATGCCGAGGCCTCGCGGGCCAGCCACTCGTAATCTTCTGCCGTGACCGCTCTGTTCAGACTTTTGAAAAGCCCTGATGCTCGTTTTTTGAGACTTTCCAGCGATTCGAGATCGCTCCCTCCTTCGGCGGGAAACCTGTTATCGCAACCTGCAAGAAAGGGTACACTCTCGCGAAGCGTGCGGATTGTGTGACTGCCCACATTCCCCCGAACACCTCCGCCGACACAAAGACCTTCGGCCCGAATGTTATGCTTTCCCCGGGGAGGAATCATTCCTCGCAGGCCATCGCCAAAGTGTATTCGGTTGTTGCGGTAGTCCACGATGTAATGGCGGGACTTGGGAGTAGAGGCATAGAAATTGTCCACCGCGTGATACCGAATCCAGACCTGCCCGGAAGCGTTTCCATCCGATTCCCGTATCGCATCATCGCCCTCCTCGGAGCGGATGAGGTCGATCTCACTCGCCGGAGGAAGGCTCGACTCGTTTACATAGACCTCGAATCCCGAAAGAACAGGGCTTCGCAGGATCTCGAAAACCTGATCGGGAGAGCCACTGGAGGAGCCGATAATCTCCGAAGGATAGGTCCGCTGGTTCAGGGCATAGACCGAGTTGGTGAGGACCTGCTCCACGACGGGCATGGCCTCGAAGCTGCCCGACTGAAAGACCAGGCGAATCCAGTAGACGTCATGGCCGAACTCACTTTTACGGGATATGTCCTGGGGAACCGTGAACTCCAGGAACTCTGACTGGTGAAAACTGTCGGTGTAGTCGTTCACCGATAGTTTTTGCCAGACCGAACCGTTCCAATACTGCCAGACCAGACCGATCCCACGTTTCCGAGAGACGGGGCGGCCCGAGAGCTCCGGCGCGTTGCGACCAGCGGGGCCTATTTTGCTTTTCTCTTCGAGCCTGAAATAGAGACTGTAACGTCCCTGCGGAAGCGGGGAATCAAAACCAAAATAGGTTATCGGTTGTGTCTCGGAACGCACCGAGAAGAGCATCTCCCCGGTTGCCCCCTCCCCGGAGGAGAAAGGGACGGTCCTGCGGGAGTAGTTGTCTACCACCAGGACGGCATCTACCATCTGGGGAGGCGCCTCATAGGAAAAACGGATTCGTGTGAACACGGGAGATCGCACGGGATCGTCAAAGAGCCACGTCCAGGAGCCATCCTCAGCCTGCACATGCCGCCCTCCCTTGCCAAAATCACCTGCGACCAGACGAATCCGCAGCCACAGGCGTTCGCTCCCCGCCACCGCTACGGGCGACATATCCTGGGGTCGGTCAAAGGCGATGCTCCCCGACCTGGTGAGGGCCCGTGTCTTGTCGGTAAAGCGGAATTGCCCCTGGTGATGCTGGTCCTCCCGGGTTGTGGTGTCAGCAATTTTCACCCAGTCCATACCGTTCCAGTACTCGTATTTCAGAACCAGCGAGGGGTTTGCCGCCGGGGGCTCTACGGTATCGCTCAGGAAAAAACCGGCCACGACACGGGATCCGGGTTTCTCGAAGATTTCGTCACAGGCGACATAGAAGATATCGTTGTGCTTCGGAACCCCGGCAAAGGGGGTGAAGTCCGCATTCAAATCCAGCGACTCAAAGACCATGTTGCCCGTATTGCTGAGACAGGAATCGGGGTTCACCCCTTCCCCGAGAAAATGCAGATTCAGGGAAAGACCGGTAACCTCCAGGCAAGCCGGATCATCGGGCATTCTGGCCAGAACCGCCCGGAGCCAGTACGCCTCTTTCCCGTCCTGGCAGGAACGCTGAATATCGAGGGGGCCCTCGAGAAACACCCTGTTTTCCTGCCTCCTCTCGTCTCCGGTGGCTCCCACCGCATCGACGGGGATCCAGCGGGATCCATCCCAGTATTCCCAGTTCAGGAAGTTAACNACCTCATCACCGGCGCTGCGCACAGGGTTCAGGGAGTGGAAGGTGATACTCAAGGCGTTGTTTCCCTGAAGGAACTCAGCCTGGGGAGCCTCAACGAGCAGATACCGTTCGATCTCCCCGGACCCCCCGAAGAGGGGGAAGCCCCCCTCTCCCAGATCCCGGCAACTTACCTTATCCCGGGTGACGGCGTAACAGGATGCCAGACGGGCCGGAGAAACGGTGACATCCTTCACCGTCTCGAAGATGATACTCCCCTCGCCCGCGCCCTTTCCGGCAGAGATCTGAAACCCTTCTTCGACCCGAAAAGCCTCGGGACAGGACTCCACAGGAAAGAAGGTGATCAGAGCCCGCGACGGGTGAGGCGGTATCAGCGAAAGCCCCAAAAGATCTATCAGAGCCAGATAGGTTTTCTCGGGAACCTTGTTGAGCCGATAGATCGTCATCTCCGTCATCCAGGCGAAGAGTTCTACCAGGGTCATGCCAGGATCACTGGGATTATGGTTGGTCCACTCGGGACAGTAATGAGGAATCAGGCGCAGGGCCTCGTTCAGGATATCCTTGTAGGTTCTGTCATCCAAGTTGAGATTGGGTATCAAGTTCGCCTCGCTCAAGATAAAAGGGATAGACCATGTTGAAATAGGTATTCACTGACCGGACAAGGTAGCGAATCTTTACGTTGATCTGGTTCTCCCGGTCGGGATCGGATTGCACCGAGACATCCTGCAGAACAATCCGGTGTTCCCACCGCGTGAGAGCTTCTTCCACATAGTGCTTTGCCAGCGCCAGGGTCCGGGCATTATTTGGCGCGAAAACCAGATCATTCAGATCACAGCCAAAGTCGGGCCGCATCACCCGCTCGCCCCTGGAGGTAGAAAGAATTATGTGAATTGAATCGGCAATACTGTTTTCATACCGGGACTGCGCTATGTTTCCAGTATTATCAACGCCGATCGGGAAGGAAAACCCTGTCCCGAGAAAGCTTCCGTTTCCACTCATCGCCAGAAAGCCTACCCCAAGATCCACGGGACAACAACTTTTTTCAATAAAATCAATAAAAAAAATTTATTTCGCTCTTTGTCTTGAAAAGTCCACCACGCGTGATATCTTGTTATGATTTTCTCTCATAAATTTTATAGATTTAATAAATTTTTTTGCATTAATGTGGTTTTTCGTTGACAGATGCGATAGTAATTCGGGATAGTTTCGGGAGTGCCGAAAAAAACGCATGTTAGGAAGCGCTTATGAATCACATGAATCAGTTCCTGTTTTATGCGGTTGTCACCAACAACCAGGATCCCATGGCCCGAGCCCGGATAAAGGCCCGGCTGTCCCTGGCAGGGGAACAGGTAGAAACGGACTGGATACCCACGGTGCAACCCTACGCATCGGGCGAGTGCGGGACGCTGATCCTGCCGGAGGTGGGAGACCAGGTGGTGATCGCCTTCTTTGACGACACCCTGTCCCAGGGAGTTGTCCTGGGGGGGGTGTGGAACGATTCCCGGCCCGCCCCGGAGAGCGGCGAAAACAGCGCTGCCGATTTCAACGGTGATGGGGAAAACAATCTCCGCTTTTTCCGAAGCCGGAGCGGGAACCGGATCATCCTGGACGACACAGCCGGGGCTGAGAAGCTGCAGCTTCTCTCCCCTGACGGCNCGTCCCGATTTGAGATTCTCCCTGACCAGGAGCTGATCAACCTGGAGAGCGCTGGGGATATCACCATCGCGGCGGGGGGGAATCTGCTGATCGAGGCGGAGACGATCCGCGTTGAGGCGTCGTCGTC
Organism: Alkalispirochaeta alkalica DSM 8900; assembly: GCF_000373545.1. Taxonomy (GTDB): domain Bacteria; phylum Spirochaetota; class Spirochaetia; order DSM-27196; family Alkalispirochaetaceae; genus Alkalispirochaeta; species Alkalispirochaeta alkalica. The sequence continues at coordinate 70 of NZ_KB891736.1, read as the reverse complement.
GATGGAGATCGCCTGCCAGGATCTGGCCATGTCGGCCGATAGCGGCGATCTGTCTCTGGATGCTTCGGGA
>NZ_KB891735.1 GCF_000373545.1 Alkalispirochaeta alkalica DSM 8900 | reverse complement strand
AGGCTCAAGACCACCAGAGTGCTTGTCAGAATCCGCACCATCTTTCTCAATCGATTCTTGCCGCTCACAGTTCCTCCAGTCCAATCGTTGTGGGGTTGTTCAATGCGCGTTGCACCGCTCGTGACTGATACTCGTCGAGCAGTCCCGGATAGCTTTCAAGTCGCAGGGTAGTGGAGAACTCGCGGGAGATCTCTCGTTCGTCCTCGGGGTCCAGCCGGAGCACCATCCGCCCCCTCACCGTCACCGGGGAGGAGTGTGCTGAAACCAGCGATCCCCGCTGGTGATATCCCCGCAGGTTCCCAAGCACAAAGAGCTGTCTGCGCAGATTGTGGCAGCGTAGGGGCAGCTCCTTCATCCCCCGACGAAGCTTCTTCCAGTGGGGATGAGCAGGATCAAACTCGGGCAACGCAAGCATCGCGCGGTAGCGGGGGGCCCGCTCGGTGAGCCATGCGTCGTTCCAAACCTCCAGCGCCGCCGTGGTGCTCTTGTCGCACAGTCGCACCCGGTACTCGTAGCGGCCCGTCTCGGCATCGCGCAGCTTCGTGCTCGCCGCCTCGCCCAGGAGATTGCCACAGGATCGTACCTGCTCGCTCAGTTCGGCGCGGTACCCGTTCCCCTCAAGAACAAGCTGCTCCAGGCGCAGCTCCGTCGGGTCTGTCACCGGCGGCATATCGATCACGATCTCCAGAAGCGACAGGGGGCTCACCTCGCCGCTGCGAAAGAACCCCCGCGAGACGCGGTGCAGATCGTGATACTCCAGCGTCACTTCATAGCGGTTCTTAAGCGCCTCGAAGGCAAACAGTTGCAACTCCAGATCATCGCGGAACTCGCCAACCCTCGCCGGGAGCCACTGCCAGGTTCGATCCGGTCCGTGCTGGCCGATGGTGTTCGCCCAGAATCCTTCCCCGGCGTAACTCCTTCCCCAGAAGGTGTGCTCGAGCCACTGCTCGTAATCCTCCCGCCGCAGTCGCCCGGCAAGCTGCTGGAAGAGCCCCGTAACAAGCGCTCCGGCGAGCGCGACGATTGCCCCGAGCAGCACCCCGGGGATCGCTCCCAGGCCACCGACTTTTATCGTGGCCGCTCCCCCGATCGTGCCGCCGATCTGTGCGCCGCCTTTGGCTGCGATCACGTATTTCATGGTCATCGTTGCGCCGGTCATCTCGATCGCTCTTCCGCCGCTTTCCCCCGCGCGAGCGAGCGCCTCGCGCGGTTGCTGTGCCCGCGCTGCCCGCTGCATCGCCGCAAGCGCCTCCTGTTGATTCCAGGCGGCCAGAAGCATATTCAGACCCGGCCCCCAGAGGCTCCCGGCGGCAGCCATGTTCGAGGCAAGGGACACCACGTTCTCGGCAACCCGGATCGTCGCGCTGAGTCGCTCGTCGTCACCTTCAGCCTGCGTGAGATCATACAGGCTCATGGCCACCTGGAACACGGCGTAGGCCCTCTGAAAGGACTCGACCCCCTTGTGAATACCCTGAAGCCGCCGTTTACCCTGTGCATCGATCCCGAGCCCCTGGTACTCGGCGTACCAGATTCCATCATGTTCTTTCGCTTCGATATGCCCATAGCGATGACTGTAGCGGTCGTTCATCGCATCTCTCCAAGCATCTGGATTCGGGTATCTGGCGCGCCGGGCGGCCATGTTGGCGTCGCTGGTTGAGACCAGACCCGTTTTGTAGCGACGGTCTACGATCCGTTTCCATACCACCAGGGGCGTATCTTTCATGGCGATCGCATGGCTGAGTATCTCAAGCACACAGGTGGTGCCCTCGCTTAGAGGTAGATCTGTTCCTTGTATCGTCCTGGCACCGCTTATGAAGCGTGCTGTCCAGTTATCTTCACCGATCTTGGCGGTAAGGTCGTCGATCTTCGGAGTGTCGCTCTCATCGGGGTTGTAGTCGCTGAAGAACTGCTGGACCTTCTCGTCAGCCTCGTCAAAGCGGCGCTTGAGTACATCGAACACCGGCATGGTGTTACTGAGGCGTTCCATCGCCGTGCCGAATACGATCTCCCCCTTTTGCTGTTCCGCCGGATCGCTGCTGTAGTCATAGTCGATAAGCGAGGCGTGAAACACCGGTTGATCAAGGATCGCCGCCGATAGTACGCCAAGCTGTTCCATGGGCATAAGCACGTCGGCGGCGCCTTCCCGGTGTTGCTCTTTCCACTGTCGGTACTCATTGCTATAGACGCACCGTTGGGCCGAGGGGTTGCTGCCGAGGAGCGTATCAATGTTCAGCCCCAGGGCTTCATACAACGCTCGTGCATGGATCTCGTTGTCGCCGGTGCGGGGTGACCTGACGCGCACCTTTTCTTCGATGAATCGTTTGTAGCGCTCTTGATACTCTTCGTAGCGCTCGGCGTACTCCTGCAACCGCGCGGCGTAGTCGTGCAGGTACACCGTGGTGGTGTGATTTTTTTCCTCGTCGATCCGTTCGACATCCCGGGGTGCACTAAACGTTGACAGCCAGGTACCCTGCAGATCCTCCTCCTGCCTGGTTGTCAGGGGTAAGAGGAGGAGGCGGTCGCAGCGGGGAGACAGAGAGGCGTTTTCGCGTTTCGTGATCGCCTGGACCTGCCGTCGCAGCGCCTCCTGCCGTGGCAGGCTCAGACGAATCGGGGAAAGGCAGAAGAAACTCCAGCAGGGAAAGCTCGCTTCCTGTTCGTAGATCGGCAGAGGGTAGGCGCTGCCAGCGCGCGGCTTGATCTCGTTAATGTACGCAGCAACGCCATCGCCGGGGATATAGCGGGTCGAGCGCACCACATAAACCCACTTGTCCTCCACATCCACCGCAGCGGTTTCCTCTGTTCCCCGTTGAGGTTCCTTCACCCCCACCAGGCTATCGGGATTCTCGGGGTTTTCGAAGCGATACGAGGTGTACTCCTTGAAGTACACCATGCGCGAGGTTATCATCTTCATGGATTCGCTCCTGTGGCCGCGCCGAAGAGGTGCATGAACGGGGCTCCTTCAAACAGGAGCGCCTGGCCATCAGAGGTATCAACGCGCAAACGATAGGTCTTGCCCGGCTCTACATCGAGGAACCGCAGGAGGATCGATTCCTGTTCCTCCTGTCCACCGGTGAAAGCGACACTCTGCGTGTACGCACCGTCGGAGCTTTCGAGCGTCGCTTCTCCGCCATCGCGGTCTCCTCCGGTGAGCTCCAGTTCGTAGTCCAGGACAAACACCGCCTGGCACTCGGGGCTCACTGCGCTCTGCGCGCGCCTGTCGGGGGTCTCCAGGAGAAAGACGTACTTCAGCTCGTCGTCCTGGGT
>NZ_KB891734.1 GCF_000373545.1 Alkalispirochaeta alkalica DSM 8900 | reverse complement strand
GATCCGTGATGCAGAGTGGCTCTACGACCACTACGTCGATCACGCCATGTACGCGATGTTGAAGAAGGACTGGTCTGATCCGTCACCTGAACTGACCCGGGGCGATTAGCGGCAAATAGGCACTTTCCACAGGAAATAGGTAAATTTAGTTCTTATTTGGTGGCTCTTAGGGGATTTTCGTGGTAGGATTTCGGGATTGTTATGGGGGGGAAGTTTTGGGACTGGGCGAAGGGGTTTGCAGGGATAATGGATTATCCGGGGCTATCAAATTGTTGTTAGGTTGACGCTTCGCGCGAGGAGAGAAAAATGGCATTTAATATTAAAAAAGTTATTAAAAACGAATATGAAGATCCAGAATCCATGTTCACAGATAATAAAAAAAAGAAGATTAAAGGCTTACTTTCTTATCAAGCAGACATTATAAGAAAATATCTAGAAGATGCAGGAACAAAATCAGATGTATCTCTTCAATTATCAACTGGGGCAGGAAAAACATTAATAGGCGCTGTTATTGGAGAATGGCTCTTAAAAACTAAAAATGAGAGAATTTTGTACCTTTGCCCAACCAATCAACTTGCAAGACAAGTTGGTAAACAAATGAGTGATTTTTATGGTATAGAAAATGAGGTATATACTGGTAGTAAGCATTCTTATTCACCTTCAATGAAGACTTCGTATTTAAATAACGAAAAAATCTGTATAACATCCTATAGTAGCCTGTTTAACACTAATCCATATTTTACTAGTTCTGATATTATAATTATGGATGATGTTCATCAAGCTGAAGGATATATAAATAACTTATGGTCTGTACATATACAGCGAAAATATGATAACCATGAACCTATTTTTGAAGAATTAATAACGTATTTACAATATCATCTATCAAAGCTTGATTTTGCAAGAATTATAAAATTCCAAAATAATGGAGATGATTCTGTTGATAAATTACCAACAAATGTCTGGCTTAATTCTTTAGAAGAAATAACCAAAATAATTGATACTAATATTAACAACACTGGAGAAACGTACTCATGGGAAATGATAAAAGATCATCTTCCAGCTTGTCATTTTTATTATTCTGCCAAAGAAATACTAATCAAACCTCTATATCCACCAACATTTAGCTTTGAGCCATTCTCAAGTGCAAGACAACGGATCTATATGTCAGCTACGTTGGGAGATTCTGGTGATTTGGAACGAATAGTTGGAAGAAGAGATATATTTCAATTGCCAATACCTTCTCAAATGGAAGATCGAACTATTGGTCGTAGATTTTTTTGCTTTCCAGAAGTAAGTCTGAGTGATGATCAAGTCTTAATGTACAATAAAAAAATCTCTACTCTTTGTAATCGGTCAGTTTATATTGTTCCAAGTAATCCTAAAGCTGATGAAATAGCGAATTTTTTTTCAGATATTAAAGACATAACCATTTTGCGTTCAAAAGATATAGAAGAAGATAAATCAGATTTTGTTAATAATTCTAAATGTATATTGATCCTTGCTAATAGATATGATGGGATTGATTTCCCAGATGAAGAATGCAGAATGCTTTTCATAGATGGTTTACCAAAAGCAAATAATTTACAAGAAGCTTTTTATATTCAAAAACTTGGTTTAAGCAACCTATATCAAGCAAGAATATTAACAAGAATAACACAAGCTTTTGGAAGGTCTACAAGAAATTCTAATGATTATTCAGTAGTAAGCGTTACAGGCGAAGATGTCATAAACTATTTATTTCGACAAGAGGCAAGACAATATCTACTTCCTGAACTCCGGGCTGAAGTAGAATTTGGGATTGATCAAACAGAAACTACATCACTAGAGAATACAATTGAAAATATTGAATTATTCCTCTCTCAAGATGAAAAATGGGATGAAGTAGATAATCACATCCTAAGTATTAGAGATCAATACAAGAAAGAAATGCTCCCAGATTCAGTAATATTTAAATCTATTTCCGAGAATGAAATTAAATACAATGAATCAATTTGGGTTGGAAATTATTCAGAAGCATTGTCAAATTGCAAATCTGTTTTAGGCAAACTTACCTCACCCAATTTAAGGGGATTAAGAGGGATTTGGAATTATTATGCTGGTTCATCCATTTATTTACTTAATTCTCAAGGAATTGACGTCGGGACTATGCCTGAAATATATTATGCAGAAGCATCAAAAGCAGCAGTCGCTGTATCTTGGTTGCATCAGCTAAAACATGAAAAACATAAAGAATATCAAAATGAAGAAGATGTTTTATCATTATGCATTGTTGAAAGATTGGAACAAGTACTCAATAATATCGGTACTAGAAATGCTTTTAAAATTGAAAAGATGATCAATGGAATTATTACAGAATTATCAAATGATGATAGTTCAATTTTTGAAAAGGCACAAAAGGAACTTGGATTATTATTGGGATATGATGCTGGGAAAATTGAAGACGAAGGGGCTCCAGATCCTTGGTGGTTAGTTAATGAGAATTTAGGCTTTGTTTTTGAGGACTATACTGAAGGTCTAGAAACAAGTTCTGTCTCTGTAACTAAAGCCCGGCAAGCTTCGACTCATGATGTTTGGCTAAAAGAGAATCTACCAATTAATAAAGATGCACGAATATATACATTTTTAGTTGGGAAAGTTCATAAATGTTCACCTGCATCATTAGCCCATTTAAGAAATGTTGGTTTTATATCTACAGAAGATTTTAGATATTTAGCCGATCAAGGAACAAAGGCGATCAAGACACTTTGGGATTCATTTAGAGGACCAGGAGATATGTTTTGGCGTCAAGAAGCCGTCCACACCTTGGAACAAGCTGGTTTATTACCAAGAAATTTAATTAAAAGATTTAATGAGAATATAGCAGCAGAAATATTAAAGTCATAACCTAACAAAGCCTTGAAACAGTCTTGGCAACCTGTCACAAAATCTGCGCACGCATATTTTGCGCCAATTCACCAGGCTGCTTAAGACGATGTTGTAATCATCCCGGTTTTGGTACAGGCGATAACTTAGTACCGTCGCGACCGTTGGCTCGTCGGTAATCCAGAGGAGTCACCCCCCGCCAGGCAGGGCACAGCCCCACCTGGCAACTCCCTCCCCCACTCTCACGGATACCGCAGGGGCATGCATCCCGGGGGAGTCTCCCCGCGCAAGCCCCTCTCGCTCTCCTGGATCGCCCCGGGATCAGGGGTGCCGGGCAGCGGGGTGCTGTCCTGCTCATAGATGACCAGCGGATTCAGGTTAACAAGATACCGCCCCGGCTTCACCACGATTCCCAGTTCCAATAACTCTGCTTCGTTGTAGTACGTCATGCTCCACAAGAGGGGACGGTGAGGTCTGCTGCTTGTCTGGGGGGGAAAGTTTTTCAGAAGTTTTTTTGTGGGCGCACACACCGGCCCAAACCGGACACCGCACCCATTCCGGGAAGAGGAGCCCCCCGCGATC
>NZ_KB891733.1 GCF_000373545.1 Alkalispirochaeta alkalica DSM 8900 | reverse complement strand
TCTGTCACGGTTTGTGCATCTCGCTCCGCTCGCTTATGCACAAACCGCGCCACCCCGCTCTGCGGGCCAGGCATTGCCGGTTAAGCAAATGTTAGATTGACGCCTTCGGCGCAAAGAGGAGAAAAATGCGAGATTTATTGAATCGATGTAATGACATTTATGGTCAATCTGAATGTTGCCATGATGATCCTGAAAGAACTTGTTATTGTATAGATTGTCTTCAGCAAGGTTTTTATGGAAATCAGGATATGTATAGTTGTTTAAAAAAATTATGTTCATATACAATGAATTATGGACCTTGCTACGCAAGTGAAATATATAATTTTTTGCAGACGGATCGACTGCTAGAAAATAATTATCTAAATCAAGAAATTAAAATACTCTCTTTGGGGTGTGGATTTTGTCCTGATTGGTTTGGATTTGATAAATATATCAGGAATAATACTTTACCTGTGATGTTTAAATATGAAGGTAGAGACATTGAACCATTATGGGATCATTTGCGAGTTGGAGTTAATAATGCAAATATAGTTTGTGAAAGTGTCTTAAATGGTTTTACGTTAGCTGAATTTGATATCATTTTAATTAATAAACTGTTTTCAACATTAAAAGCGAATAACATGCATAATCAATTTTTGGATATTCTCACGACAGAAATACAAACTTCTATGAAAATTGGTGCACATTTAATTTTTAATGATGCGAACCATATAGATAAAGGTCGTGATGTATTTGATACTGCTGTATCACAATATTTTAGCGTAAAAAGACAATATAAGTTTAATTTAGACAATGCCTACGGTTGGTCATATCGAAATATAAATTTGACAAATAATGTTTTTGAATATCCTGAAGGTTTAACATTTACACCAAAACCTGATGTTACAAAATCTGTTGTTTTTGTATATAAGAGGTAAATTTTGATTATTAGTGCAAGTAGAAGGACAGATATACCAGCTTTTTTTGGTGAATGGTTTCTTAATCGGCTTAAGGCTCAAGAAGTACTGGTTCGTAATCCAATGAATAGTAATCAGATTACCCGAATTTCCTTAAATCATGAAAATATAGAAGCTATTGTATTTTGGACAAAGGACCCGACAAATTTTCTAAAATATATTGAAACAATACAAGGTATGGGCTTTAAGTTTTATTTTCAGTTTACACTTACTACTTATGATAATTTAATAGAACTTAATGTTAAATCAAAGTCAGGAATAATAGACACATTTATAGAATTATCAAAATTGGTCGGTAAAAATAGAGTAATTTGGCGGTATGATCCTATTTTTATTAATGATAAATATTCAATAGAATACCATCAAAAATGGTTTGAATACTTATGTGAGAGAATATCTCCATATACTCGTAAGTGTGTAATTAGTTTTGTTGATGAATACTCATTTTTGAAAAATAAATTTAAAGAAAATGATATTAAAGAAATGGATGAAGTTAAAATGAGGGATATAGCCGAAAAGCTATATTCTATAGCTCTTAAATTTAATTTAATTTTATCTACTTGTAGTGAAAAAATAGATTTATCAAATATTGGTATTAGTCATAACAAGTGTATTGACGAATTAGTTATTAATGAAATTTCTAATAATAATTTAACGTATAAGAAAGATCCAATCCAAAGAGAAGAATGTGGTTGTATGACAAGTCGGGATATTGGAGCATATAGTACTTGTGGGCACAATTGTCTTTATTGTTATGCGAGCAGAAAAGGAAATTCATCATTGTTTGGTTTGTATGATCCGAACTCACCGCTTCTTTGCGACTCATTAAATGGAACAGAAAAAATAGTTGACTTTATTGAAAAAAAGTCTCTTAAAAAAAAAGAGAATGAACTCTTTGAAGAAATCTAACAACTGCTTCAACCTGATATTTTCTTTGTCACATTTTGTGCTGTCGCTACGCTCCTGACGCACAAAATGCGCCAAGCCCTGCGGGCACGAAAATACAGGTTAAGCAAATGTTAGCCGGACCCTGCGGGCGCAGAAATATTTGGAGGAAATATGCCGAGCGATCATAAAAGCCTAGATTTAGTGGGGCTTGGAAAAATAGCGGAAGCAATACCAGATGAGGTATATATCAAAACGGCGGATTCTGCCTTGGAAATTGTTGATAAAGCACTTTCTCCTTTAGTAGAGCTGACAAGCGGCCTGGGGCTACTGATTAGGCAAAAATTTGAAACTATGGTAGAAATGGAAAGAGCCCTTGGGGCAATTACAATTGAAAATGCAGTAAAAAAAGCACGACAAAAAGCTCTCGAAAAAGGTATTGGACTAATAAAGCCGATTCACGAAAAAAGCTTTATTAAAAGTATTGAAGAAGCAGCCAGAGAAAGCGATCCAATATTGCATGATATGTGGGAGAACTTACTTGCTAATCAATTGATTAATGTAAATTTCCACCCTAATTTCGTAAATATCCTATCTAGCATTAGTCCTGAAGAAGCGAAAATACTAGTAAAAATTAAAAATATTAATGAAGTCGGAGAAACTTCTGGTGGATTTTTTTTGTTTACTGATGATGGGTTTAAAAATTGGGTTACACATTCTGGTGATATGGAGTTGCGGGAATGGAATTATCCATGCGTTCTATTATATGAGTACAGGCTTATTGATCTTTTGTCTCCGAAGGAAGGTGTATATAAACAAGAAGACGCCGTTGTTATTTTGTACAGAACAAAAAGTGGAGACCTTTTGTTAGATGCAGTTAAATAGGAAAATTCGGCTAACAATCGCTTCAACCTGAGTCAGCGGTTTGTCACGGTTTGTGCTGCTCGCTACGCTCGCTTACGCACAAACCGCGCCAATTTCGCTTCCCAGGTTAAGCGTATGTTAGCCGGACGCCTTCGGCGCTAGGAGTAAGAAATGGCTGAAAATTTCATTGAAGACTTAATGTATGAATATTACAAGATGCAAGGTTATTTTGTAATGCAAAATTACTGGTTTGATTTTAATTCAATAAGAAAACGAAGCCAGCGAGGAAAGTCTCAAGAATATACTGCAAAGATTTGGTCGAATATTGACATTTTATCAATAAATGAAACAGAACTTAATATTGTTCAAGTTAAAGCAATAATCAATGATAAGAAATCAGCAGAAGATATTACCGAATATTTTGATCGTGTTAAGGAGTATTTAGAAAAAGCAATTGCCTTAGATAATAAATCAAGCATCAACTGGTGGAAAAAAGAAAAGAAAATAAACTTTATAGTAATTTATGAATACTATTCTTCACCAAGTTATATAGAAATATTAAAGAAAAAAGAAATTATAGTTATTGATTTTAAAGAAAAGTACAAAAATATAAAAGAATATATTAATAATAAAGTTGGAAGCAAAGAAGAAAAATCTATTGTTAGGTTTATGCATTTTTTAAAGCAAAATGAAAGCTAAACGCAGTTTCGGCTAACAACTGCTTCAACCTGACAATTCCTGTTGTCATGGTTTGTGCTTGTCGCTTCGCTCGGCACAAACCACGCCAAGCCCTTCGGGCCGATCTTGCAGGTTATTTTGACGTTAGCCAGACGCCTTCGGCGCGCGAAAAAAAGAATTGATGATAGTATCAAATGATGCTATCATGGTGCCTATGAAACCTCCGTATGAGATCACCAACAGAATATTACTTCTATACGGCCAAA
>NZ_KB891732.1 GCF_000373545.1 Alkalispirochaeta alkalica DSM 8900 | reverse complement strand
GATCCGTGATGCAGAGTGGCTCTACGACCACTACGTCGATCACGCCATGTACGCGATGTTGAAGAAGGACTGGTCTGATCCGTCACCTGAACTGATCCGGGGCGATTAGCGGCAGATAGGCATTTCCTACAGGAAATAAGGAAATTTAGTTCTTATTTGGTGGCTCTTAGGGGATTTTCGTGGTAGGATTTTGGGATTGTTATGGCTGGGAAGTTTTGGAGCTGGGCGAAAGGGTTTGTGGGGATAATGGATTATCCGGGTCTGTCTAATTGTTGCTAGGTGGACCCTCCGGGCAGGAAAGGAATGAAAATGAATAAAGAATTTGAAGCTGTTATTATGAAACGAAGTGATGATGGGAAATTTATAAAACAAATCAAACTTGGAGATAGTTTTCTATCTGACATAAAGGATATGTCTTCATCAATTGCTTGGTTAGTTAATCAAAACAACAAAACTACTATGGAGATTAAGGAGATTAATTGGAAAATAAACTCATTGCTCTCAAATAGGATAATGTTTAATTGTAAAGGACTGGATTTCAATAAATTAAACGGAGAGTTGACTAATAAAGAAATCGACACAGCTACTAGAGTTATTGAAGGAATCAGCGACGGATTATATGCATTAATAGATGATTTTAATAAACATAGAGAAAGTGGTGACCCAAAAGTATTTTATGATCATATTGTTTTTCTAATTGCAATATATATCAAAATTAAAAATAGTCATAATATTGATAGAATATTAACAATAGCTCAGATTGAAATGCTTGATTTTCAATTTTCAGAATGCATCACTTTATTTAATCAATCAATTTCAAATGCTATTAGTCAAAACAACTGGAATTATAATTACAATATGGCATCGGCTTTTTTTGGAGGTTGTTATGGTTATATGTCAATCCAATACGACAATAATTATCTCAGGCGATGTCTTATAGAATACTCTGAAGAGAGTAAAGAAATTGAGTAAATAAATTGAATAATTATATTACGCATATTTATCAAAAAACACCTAACAACTGCATAAACCAGACAAAAACTACGTTTTTGCTGGTTATGCAAATGTTGGCAGATTAAGATTGTTGCAATATTTGACGATAATAAGGAGAATATATGCATAAACACTTCATTTTGCATGAGTTGAAAAAAACAAATAAATCGCGGGAAACGACATTTATTGGTTCAAAACAAGAAGTCGCAAATGATCAAACATCTGTTTCATTAATAATTGATTTGCATGCTGCTATTACAAATTCAATGAAAAAAACATATGGAGTATTCTCTAAAGCAGGCACATCATATTTTAAACAAGAGTTTGACAATTACCTAAAGAATATAAATTATGACCTTCTGCAATCATCAAAATCTTATATTGGTGACGATAATCAGCAGAGCTTAAAAAGCTATTTAAGCAGTGAAATTTTAGCAACAGGCGGTCATATTCTAATCATCGATTACATTATGGATGACAAACAATATTTTACTATATCAATGATTAGTAATAAGATGGGTAGGGCTGTAAATATTACTAATGGTATCCCTACATTGATGAACACAGAACAGATTGATTTTAGAGAATTAGATCTAGCATGTCGAATTGATATTGAAAAATACAGGTCAGATCAAACAGATCAGAATTACCTTTGTTTTATTTCGGGGACAGATAGTATTTCAAAGTATTTTGTTAATTTTATTGGATGTGAGAAATTTAACCAGAACAAAGATAATAGCAGGAAAACAATAAATATTATCACCGATTTAACTAAAGAAAGTGAAAATAAAGAAGAACTAAGAAAACGTGCATATCAATACTGTGACTCAAAAATAGCATCGAGAAATCCTGTAAATCTCTATGATATGTCTGTTTTTATATTTGGAGAGAGTGAAAGAGATAAAATAGTCAAACACGCTAATGATAAGGGCATCGAAGTTGATCACACCTTCACAATACATAAGCAAGAAATGAAAAGGCTTATAAGTTTTAAATTTAAGGGTGACTGGATTGAGAGTTTTGCTTTTGATAAATCCCATATCGGGACTGACATTCTGATTAATACTCAGGAAAATGAGGTTACGTTAAAAAACGTATCTAGATTAATTTCGGAACTTAAAAATGAAGATCAGTGATTGTATTAATGAAGTTAATGTACTTTTGGATTCACTGATTAATATAGCATATGATTCAGACCTTATAGGTACATTAAAGATAAAAAGAGAAACAGATAAAGAAAGAATATACTCTATATTAGAAATTGATTATAGAAGAGAAGATTCTCTCTATCAACATGAACTTACTTTCCAAAATAAAGTTGAAATTGATGGAATTTCGATAACGATTAGAAGGGGCGTTATTATATCTCAACTTAAACTCTATATATTTCTCAATAGAGATCATTTTCTAAGTAAGAATAAAATCGCATATCCAGATGGTAGCGTGTACATATATGAAATCAATAAAGAAGAATGCCTGGGTGAAGAAAATACTTTTATAGCTAGTTTTAAAAGGTATTTGCTGTTTATCGATATATTTAAGAAAATATCAGATAAAGCTGAAAATGACTTCGAATACTATTTTTCAGATTCGCAAAATAGTGGCGTTATATTTGAGATTGACAAAGGATGTCTTCTTGAGGATGCAGATGGAATAGACACAATAGATAATATCCTAAAAACATATGCACATGGAAGAATTGATTACACAAATGAGTTCAAACAAATACTTAAAAAGAATATACTAGATATCTCGAATAAATATAAAAGCAACAAAGTATCTTTGCTCGTTTCAAAATTTACCGAATTCCAACTATCATCGAGAAGGGATTATCATATATTCATAAGCAACTTCTCATTTCAGAGAATAAAAAATACATTCATACAAGAGAAGAGTAAATATATAGAAATATTGGACAAATATGTATCAACTGTACAAAATGTTGTTTTCTCTATTCCGATAAGTATCGGTCTGACATTATTAATAAAAAATGTTGAGTCAACTAAAATACTTGAATCAATAATATTAGCAGCTGGTTTCTTTTTTTATTCCCTTGTATCAAGCTTAATCATACTCCAAAATGGAAATTCAATTAATCTTACAAAAAAAATTATTGACAAGGAAAGGGAAAAGCTCCATACAATATCAACGTGTAATGGAGAACTTGATGACTCAAAAGATGAATTTAAAGAGTACTTTGACCTTTTTGATAGAAAAATTGGTCTTGTAAAGTTATTATCGTCTATAATAATTGTGGCTTTAATACTAATTACACTTTTATTTATCTTTAAATTATTAGTTGCTATTCCATCGACCTATGCCGTTGTTAGGATTTTCGCAAAGAATATTGAAAACATATATTTCACAAAACCTATGGTGGATTTCCTAAGGCTTCTTTTCTAAATAATGAATCTGAATGAACTGCCGGACAACTGCTTCAACCTGACAATTCCTATTGTCATGGTTTGTGCTGTCGCTTGGCTCGACAAAAATCGCGCCAAGCCCTTCGGGCACGAAAACGCAGGTTAAGCAAACGTTAGGCCGACAGGAGCATTCTGGCCTCCCGAGAGACGGCCCTGGTTATCTGAAAGGCTTTGTTATCTACCCGACCTACCCCACCGCCCCCCGCCAGGCAGGGCACAGCCCCACCTGGCAACTCCCTCCCCTATCCTCACGGATACCGCAGGGGCATGCATCCCAGGGGAGTCTCCCCGCGCAGGCCCTTCTCGCTCTCCTGGATCGCCCCGGGATCAGGCATGCCGGGCAGCGGGGTGCCGTCCTGCTCATAGATGACCAACGGATTCAGGTTAACAAGATACCGCCCCGGCTTCACCACGATTCCCAGTTCCAATAACTCTGTTTCGTTGTAGTACGTCATGCCCCACAAGAGGGGATGGTGAGGTCTGCTGCTTGTCCGGGGGGGAAAGTTTTTCAGAAGTTTTTTTGTGGGCGCACACACCGGCCCAAACCGGACACCGCACCCATTCCGGGAAGAGGAGCCCCCCGCGATC
>NZ_KB891731.1 GCF_000373545.1 Alkalispirochaeta alkalica DSM 8900 | reverse complement strand
CTGATCTTCCCCCGCATGGCGACAACGAGCCCGTAGGCCCCTGCAACACCGATAGCGGGAGCTCCACGAACCTTGAGTTGCTTTATCGCATCCCAAACCTGTTCCACCGACCGCTGCTCTTCGATTTTGACTTCCCCGGGCAGGAGCGTCTGATCCAGAAAGAAAAGCCGCTCGTCCCTCCAGGTGATGCTCTTTACGCCTTCTGCCTTGCCTTGGTTCATTTCCATCTGGTTGGTCATCTTATCTCCTGTTACGACGGGCGTAAGAGCCCACAGTATTTTTCGCATACTGAATATGGATCAGATTGATTTTCCCTCAATGGCATAGCATTTCTGCTTTTTCCCGAATTGGTTTTTAAAAGCTCCTGGGATACTGTCTGCCTTGGTGGACGGGCATTTACCCGGCGCTGGTTTAACGGATGCAACCGTATCAACGACGAACTACCCTCGGAGAGAATAACCTAGAAGAAGATTGAGGGGGAGTAGTTAAAGAACTATTGCCGGTATTTTCACCAGCGCGCTGAATCATATCATTGTTTTCCTCGGTAACCCCGAGCTTTCGCTGAACCAACCGTTCCAGAATCTACCGCACCGTGGATTCGATTGTTGCACAAAATCCTGATACAATCAGCCCGATGAACCAGTTCTTGCTTTCCAACTTTGAGGCGCATATCGAAGGCGTGATCTTGGGACGCGGCCGCGAGTATGTGTTTGACCGGCGTGTTACCGATATCGAAGAGGTATCCCCGGGTGAGTTTACCGCAGTGGTGGGCGGAATCGAACGGTATCTCGTGAGGGTTTCGTTGGAATCCGATTCGGCCAACGATGCTCTCCAGCGTGTGACCGAAGTCTCCTGCACCTGTCCATACGATTTTGGACCATACTGCAAACATGAGGTTGCGGTCCTTCTCTTACTCCGCGAACGACTGCCAGTGATCTCGGAGGATACGAAGGAAGCCGGTCGCCTTTCGGAGGTACTTTCCAGGCTCAGCCGGGAGAATATGGAAGAGATTATTCTGGCGCACGCGAGAAGCGACCGGATCTTTGCGCTTGGGATTCTCGCTGAATACTCCGACGATCCTTCGAAGCGGATCAATGCCGATCTCCGCGCATCCATCCGGAGCAAACTGGAGCAATTCATCAACTCCTGGGGACTGATTGAGTACGGCGACGCCTTCGCCGCCGCAGAAGTATTTGACCGCCTGTTTGACCAAATGGATTCCCACCTGGTCCGGGGCGCGGTCCGCCCCGCTTTTGATGTTACCACTGTGATTATCGAGGAAGGGGCACTGGCAATAACGCATACCGATGACAGCGCAGGAACAATGGGTGGGGTCGTGAGCCGCGCAATCGAAGCATTACATTCCATCGCAGAGACGGATATCGACGATAAGCTTCGGAATGAAATCATCAGCTATGTGGAAAATACCCTCGCTTCCGACGAGTTTCCCGATGTGGCCGATTGGCAGCTCGATCTGTGGCGCGTATTAACGAAGGCTGTGCGGTCGACCGAGCAGTATCACCATCTTCTCGGTACGTTGCAGGACGCGTTGCCCCCTGAGGATACAGCGCACGGCTTCAGCCGACAGTACATGCGAGAACAGCTTCTGGTCCTGATGACGCAACTGATGGAACGCTTCGGTGAACACGATCAGGCGGAATCGATGCGCCAGAAAAACCGACACCTCACCGCCTTCCGGGATGCCTTGATTTCGCGTGCGTGGAACAAGGGCGACTACGACAGGGTTATACAATTGGCGGAGGAGGGGATCTCCCACGATTCCAGTCTTCCCGGCCTGCTGAAGAAATGGCGCATCCGGGCGCTCGAAGCGTACCGAGCCACACACCGCAAAGAAGAAGCGCAGAAAACCGCACGCAACCTGATCCTGGAGGGAGACGTGGAGTTCCTTGCACAGTACCGCGAGCTGGTATCGGCCGACGCGTGGCCGCCGGCGCGAGAGGCGCTCATTGCTGAGATCACAACAACCCACGGGCGTACTCCACCCGTTTTACCGGAGATACTTTCTCTGGAAGAACTGTGGTCCCACTTGATGGAACTCGTCGAGAAAGAACCTCGCTACATCACCAGGTATGGGAATCTGCTCTATTCACACTTTCCGGATCGTGTCCGGGCCGTCTGGTTCTCCCTGATGATGAGAGAAGCGCGTGCATCCAGTAATCGTCGCGATTACCGGCACCTTGCAGAGTCTGTCCGGCGCTACGCCGATATCGTCGGTAACGATGCGGCGGAGGAAGTCCGTGACGCGATCCTGCTCGAATTTCCCCGCCGTCCGGCAATGCGGGACGAACTATCACGAGGAGCTCGCCACAGCAACCGGCACCGACACGGATGAGTCCGATTCGACCCGCATGGCAGCGACAGTTTCAATCACAAACGGAACGGTCGATTAGTATAACTGTAGTTTGTGGGAGAAACCGGGTAGGCCACTAACCTATAAGCCCGGTTTCTTTTCCTCTTTCTTTCAAGCCTCAACTACAATATTCCGGTTACATCCCCTGATTCATAGACAAATAGCGCGGGTCCCAACACAAGGGATCATCACACTACGGTGGACTCAGGAATCCTTTTCTCCGACGATCCGCAAATATACTCCACCTCACTCTGGACAAAGCGCTCAACCCACTCCGGGGGCCGCTGCTGATCGGTGATAACGGCATCGAAGGCATCCAGCTCTGCCAGTTTTGCAAAGGACGTCCTGTCAAACTTGGAGGCATCACAGACCAGAATCGAACTCAGGGCCTGCCGCATCATCTGTTTCCGGACCTCCGCCTCCTGCTCGTTCGAATCAGTCACGCCGTGATGGAGATGAACCCCATCACAACAAATGAAGGCCTTGTCAGCAAAGAAGGAGGCGATGGATCCTTCTGCAGCTTTTCCAACCAGAGAGAGGGCCTTGGGCCGCAACGTGCCACCAGCACAAATTACCTTGATATGCTCGGCCCGTGCCAGGGTTTCTGCAACAGGCAAGGCA
The DNA here is from genome assembly GCF_000373545.1 of Alkalispirochaeta alkalica DSM 8900. Lineage (GTDB taxonomy): Bacteria > Spirochaetota > Spirochaetia > DSM-27196 > Alkalispirochaetaceae > Alkalispirochaeta > Alkalispirochaeta alkalica. The sequence goes on along the minus strand of NZ_KB891731.1, from coordinate 1,269 downwards.
TTGGTGATAACAACAAGGTTTGATTTTTCCAGGATGTTCTCCGCAATATGAACTGCCGTGGTACTGGCGTCGAGAAATATGGTATCTCCGTTATGGATCAGATCTGCTGCCAGACAACCGATCACGCTCTTTCCTTCTATCGCCGCATGCTGCCGTACCGTGACAGGAATTTCCCGATGCATTCCCGTATCCAGAAACGCGCCCCCGTAGGTTTTCTGAAGCAAGCCCTTTCGCTCCATTCTGGAAAGATCCCGGCGTATCGTCTCCTCACTCACCGAAAAACGCAAAGCCAGATCAGACACTGTCACACTCCCGAAAGACTGGAGCAGTTCGAAAATTTCCTGTCGTCTCTCTACAGCCAGCACTTACGCCTCCCCGAATGACATGGTTCTGCTATTTACTCCATAATGACCCCGAAGCCCTTCAAGATCAGCTATTTCCCGGCTTGAAAAGGGTTTCGGTCCGCCAAGCGCCTCAGCGTACAGCTGAATTTGCGCACATTGTTCAAGTTTCTCCAGCTTTTTGAACGCCTCACCCAGAGATGTTCCTGCAGTGACACTGCCATGCCGTGCGAGCAGGACCACATCGCTCAGACAGATAAGTTCTGTCATGGAACGGGGCAGCGCTTCCGTACCAGGGAGCGCATAGGGAGCAACAGGCACATTTCCCAGAGTAACAACACACTCCGGCAAAAGTCCTGTATCCAGTCTCCTGCCTGCAATAGTAAAGGCGACCGCCTTCGGGGGATGGGCATGAATCACAGCCGTAATATCGGGCCGACGACGATAAACCTCGCGATGCAGCTTGTATTCCGTAGAGGGCCGCCCCTCACCCTCGAGAACATCTCCCTCCATGTTCATCACCAGAAGCATCTCTTCGGATATATCTTCCTTTCGAACACCCGAGGGGGTAATCATAAACCGGCTATCGTCAAGCCGAAGCGAAAGATTTCCGTCAGTCGCACAGACCAGACCGGAAGCGTGAACTTTTCTGCTGTAATGGACGATCTCCCTTCGCGCACTGCTGTCGGTACAAGCCATCGTTTGCATCCTTTTTTGCGTGGTTACATCACTTTTATGGTGAATTAGTCTAATTACATTATCAATAACAATCCTATCTCTCGTCAACAACAATCAATATTTTTCAACAAAAAACATCAGGATCGGCCAGAAGACCCCAAAAAATCCTGCATTGACGGAATCAGACGAGAGGACTAGATTCTGACCATGGATCTTCCCGGGGAACTGCAGGAGCGCGAGAAGGAACTAT
>NZ_KB891730.1 GCF_000373545.1 Alkalispirochaeta alkalica DSM 8900 | reverse complement strand
CCGGGGGATCAGTTCGTCTTTGGCGAGTCCGGCAGGGTCTCCCTGGATTGCCTGGTTGCCCGGGTGGAGCCCATGGAGAACCTCACCGCCCGGGTCGCCCTGGTGGAACACTCGCCGGCGATCTATAGCGNCGATCAGGGGGCGATTCCCCCCCACGAGTCCTTCGTCTCGATNCCGAACGAGGGGTCATACTATCCCGCTGCGCCGGAGATCGTGCTTCGAAGCGACGGGACCACCATTGTGCCCCGCTCGGACGGCGGGTATGACAACCGGATTGTGGTATCGCTTCGTCATCCCGATCAGGCGTACTTCGATGTGATCCGCACGGAAATCTCCTGGAGGGAGGTGCCCTCACCCGGAGAGGGCGGGGAAACGGCCGACGAGAACCCCTGGGATTCATCCAGCCATGACCCCGATAGTGANCAGGTCTCGATCTGGGAGGTNGAGCANCTCGCGGAATACGAGGTCCGGGTGCGCGCCATCGCCCGGACTCCCGGGGGCGAGGAGCGCCCCAGTGCNTGGCGAACGGGGACGATCCGGGTGTTGGGGAAGACCGCCCCGCCGGAAAATGTGGCATCGATCAGCGCAGCNGTACGNGGCATCGAGGGGATCGAGGTCCGCTGGAGCCGGGTCGATGACCTGGACTACGACCACTTTGTNCTCGCCCTCGGCGACGAATGGGATACNGCCGAGACCCTCTTTCAGGGCGANTCCACNTCCTTCCTGGCAGAGCGATGTGCCGCCGGAACGTACACNTTTCTCGTNAAAGCCCGCGATCGCAGCGGCAATGAATCCCGGGATCCGGCAGCTGTGACACTAGCGATATCATCCCCCGGAGCCGTGCGGGACCTGATCGCCCAGGTGGTGGGAAACCACGTCCTTCTGAGCTGGCGTCCCCCCGAGACAGGCAGTTTCCCCGTGGGGTTNTANGNGGTNCGGAAGGGCGAGAGCTTCGCCGGGGGCGTGGAGATCGCCCGGGAGCCGGGGACCTTCCTCTCCCTCACCGAGGCGGATCTGGGGCAGTACACCTACTGGCTGGCCGCCGTTGACGCTGCGGGCAACCTCGGGGCGGCTGTATCGGTGAACGCCGGGGTGGTGGAGCTCCCCCAGACCGGGACCGAGTTTACCCTCACCACCCCCGAGATCGAGACCCGGCAGTTCCTCCGGGACATTTACGTTGTCGCGAGCGAACAGCGCCGGTCGATCAACCCCTACCGCCTGGAGATCCAGGTTGCCGAGAGCGGCACGGGCCCCTGGTACCGGCCCCAGATCGACGGCACCCACTGGCGGGTTGGCCCCCAGGGCGGGTCCGAGATTTACGACGGGCCGATCTACATCCACACCAGCGTCCCCCACGCGGGCACCTCCGCCGCTCCCGCCCCCCGGACGATCTACTACCGGGTGCGCCGGGTCTCGCTTGAGCAGGGCGACGCGAGCCCCTGGTCTGTCGTGGAATCGGCGCAGACAAAACTCATGGGGGGCGAGGACCTGGCCCACGGCGGGGTCGGGAGCGAGCATCTGGCCGATCTATTGAACTCCCGGATCGACGAGATCGACAAGGAGGGGGGGCTCCTGGATATTCAAGGGACCCACCAGACGGCGCTCGATGCACACCAGGCGATCATTGAGGAGCACACCCAGGGCCTGGGGACCCACGCCGGGAAGATCCAGAGTCTGGAGACCGCGACGAGTAATAACGCCGGGGCCATATCGGCGGAGGCAGAGCGGATTGACGGGTTGGTGGCCCAGGTGGACCACCCCGAGACAGGCCTCGGCTCCCGGGCATCCCAGGTAGATATGACCTCCCTGGAGAGCCGCGTGGACACGACCGAAGGCACGATCAGCTCCCAGGGGCAACGGATCACGGGTCTTGAGACTCTGGTGGAGGACCCCGAGACAGGGCTGGCAACGAAAGCTTCAATCGATCAGCTATACTATACGGTTTCTTCCGAAGCCGGGGCCCGGGCGTCAGCGATTCAACAGGTCGAGGCCCGGGTCAATATGTCCCGGGAGAACCTGGTGAACCCTTTGACGGTCCACGCCAACCGAGATGGCTGGGATTCCCACGTACATTCCCCCACGCCATTCGATCAAGGCGGGAGGACCGGGGTAGGGTCATTTTTATCCCTAACAAGTGCGAGGCAACACTACTCCGAATATTTCCCCGTTCAACGTGATGCAATCTACGAGGTGCGGGCAACATTCTGGTCAAACGGCGGGGGGAGAAACTACTTCGGGTTGCACACGGCCCCAGGCACTACCGCTGTGCGGGCGTACAACCCAGCAACGGGGGGGCTTGGGGGAATATCGAGCAATCCCTATTGGTATAACAGAGACAACCGGAACCAGGCTGGGTGGACCGAGCTGATATGCTATTTTGCCGGACCCGATGCTGACCTTTCCCTGATCCCTCACCAATGGAAGGGGGTGCAGACACGGGCCTGGGTCGCCGAACCCGGGGTCCAGACGGTCCGGCTTCGGTTTCTCGTGGGCTACAGTATGGTCAGCAGCCCCCACCAGTCGATCCTCACAAACGTGTCGTTCCGTGCGTTGGCGACGTCCAGCCTTGCCGCGATCAGCCAGGAATCCTCGGTCAGGGCAAGCGAGACCGGGGATATCAGAGCGGTTTACAGCGTCCGAATCGACACCAACGACAATGTCACCGGCTTCGGGCTGATCAGCGAGGCCATAGACGGCCAGGCCCCCACGAGCACCTTCCGGGTCGCCGTGGACCGCTTCGAGATCGCAAAGGCGAACACTAAGCGGACGCCCTTTGTAATCACGACCCATGAGGGGAACGAGACCCTGTTCTTCGAGGGGCTGATCCGGGCGAACAAGATTGTCGCCGATGACCTGGCCGCCATATCAGCAAACCTCGGCACGATCACCGCCGGGAAGCTGGAGGCCCCGGTGGTGCCGCAGTATTTCAACCTGGACCTCTCAAACCGCCGGTTCACTTTCGCCTCGACGGACGGGACGAAGGGACTTTTCTTCGCCAACAACGACCTGGAGATCCGCAACGTGGACGTCCAGATCAACACGGCGGACGTGACCGTGGAGCGCGGGAGCGACAAGACCGTGGTGTCGGCGGGGGAGATTACTACTACGGGGAGAATACGTGTAGGAGGATATCTTGAGTTTGATAATCCCGTAAGCCAGAGGGATTTTATTACAGGAGCCTACGAGCCTCTAATCTACGGCTCCCGGAGTGGTGGCAATATTCCCGGAGGAGGGAGCAGCTGTCTGATTATTCAGGCGGGTGGGACTCTCTCTAATCGGCATATATTTTTGCGCACTCGCGATGAAACAAGGGTATTCATCCACAATAATGGCCGTGTCGGCATCGGCACGCACTCTCCCGAGACGAAACTCCACGTCAACGGGGATACCAGAATTGACGGGAGTCTTGAGGCTGACAGTTTCAGGCTGCGAGGCACAAACGGGGGCGCTATAGGTAACGGGGCTGCAGCAATTACTGGCGGTGGCGCTGTCGGAAGAAACGCGCAGGTGCGTGACGGATTCGCCGGAGGAGACGGTGCAGAGGCTCTCCTCGGAAATTCCGTCGCCCTCGGCGCGCACGCAAAAACCAGCAGGCACTTTCATGTAAACATTCTTGATAAAATGCACTATATGTATTTTTCTGGATTAACCACCGAACGACGGGACGTGCTTAATTTTTTTCATGACCGAACGCCACCAGGAAACAGGATTCTGGTTTCTTGCCTCTGGAGTTATGGGAATGATTCTGGGGCAGTGGCGGAAGTTATCAGAAGCAGTGGCAGGGCTTTTGCAGTGTATTTTAAGCGGGCCGACATTACGGGTCAAGGAGCCGTACTCGATGTACGAAATGTCAGCAATCTGCTGGGGGCCAACCTTGTAGTGTTTTTCCTTGTCACAAACGGCTCGTACTCATAAAGCAGGAGATGAAAATGGGACTAGAAAAAGAAATCCAGCAGAAATCCGGGGTGGTTACATCGTACCACCGGCTAACATCTATCGGGATTGATCTGGGGAGCTCATGGGCGGACGTATCAGCCGTGGCGGGGAGTTATATCACCTACGAGGCGAGGAAATCGGGAGCCTCCCCGGTAGATCAGAGCTACCATTCACTGGCGCTCACCCCGTCGGAGACGGCAGCGATTCTGACGATCCTGTACGAGGCCTTCTCCCGGCAAGCACGGATGGATGCAGAAGCGCACATTCTCCCCGAGGATATCCCGGCCGGAGATTTTTTCACCGAGGCATTCCGCGAGGCGGTCAAGAAAGAGATCGCCCCCACACCAAAACCAGAAAGCGAGGGCCCCCATGACGAAGACCCAGACGAAACCCCTGACAATAGCGACCCTCCTGGAAGCAGAGAAGGGAATTAAAGCGATCCAGGAGATAAAGCTCCCGGCACGAACGGCGCTGACCGTCCGGACCATGAGCAGGAAAATAGCCGTGCACCTTGACGACTACCGCCAGGCCCTAAAGGCCTGGGCCGACAGCGAGGGAACCGAGGGGAAGCTGATCCGTGATCTGACCCCGGAGCAGCAGCGGTACTACAGCGAGCTTCTCCTGGCCCCGGTGGAGCCCGACTGGACGCCCCTGGAGGGCGAGGACCTGGGGGACGCAGAGATCACCCCGCAGGAACTGGAGGATCTGATCCAGGCGGGGGTGATCCGCGACCCTGATGAGGAGGCCCCGGCGATAGAACCCGAGTGATCCGGGCCGAGCGGGGCCGGCAGAGTACCCCGCATTGCACGACCTTGGGAGGGGAGCCGTGCTATTTCCAATTCAAGACCGCTACATTTTGACCGCTGAACACTGGCAGTCCCGGCCTTTGAGCCTGCCGGAGGACCGGAGGACCCACCCCCACGCCGCCTGGGATGCAGCCGCGCCCATCGGCACTCGCCTCGTAGC
>NZ_KB891729.1 GCF_000373545.1 Alkalispirochaeta alkalica DSM 8900 | reverse complement strand
GCCCTGGAGCGGGACACGGGCTACCGTCCCGTCACGGAAGTTCGTCAGGGTATTGCCGCCTTTGTGGCCTGGTATCGCGGGTTTTATGGGGTGTAAGTTTTGAAAATGATTGTTTCACACAGCTGGAAACACGTGGATAGCCATGTCTGTATGTCTGCAGAATATCATCGGAAAATAAGCGCATGAATTTGAGGTATAGATGAATTTAAGAACAAAATACAAAAACACATTTTCTTTAATAAAAGAAAAAATTTTTGGCTACCCCCAGTTAAAAAGAAAATTCAAAAAAAGAACTGGTTACACATTAAATCTGAAATCACCAAAAAGTTTCAATGAAAAAATTAATTGGAAAAAAATACATGATCGTAACCCTCTCCTGCCAATAGTAGCTGACAAATACAGAGTTAGAGGTTATTTGAAAGACGTGCTTGGTGAAGAGAAAGCGAATGAGGTATTAATACCACTCCTGCATGTAACTGAAGATCCTGAAACAATTCCCTTTGATGATCTACCTGATGAATATATTATCAAGGCAAATCACGGCAGTGGAACTAATTTCATAGTTGAAAAAGGGAAAAAAATCGATAAAGAGTTTATTATTGATTCTTGCAAAAAATGGATCGAGGAGGATTATGGATTTTTTAAGCAAGAGTGGGCATATCAGAAAATTCCAAGAAAAATAATTATCGAAAAGTTGGTTAAAGATGAAAAAGGTCTGTTACCAAAGGATTATAAGTTTTTTGTTATAAATGGAGTATGTGCCCTGGTGCAGGTTGATATTGATCGTCACATAGATCACAAGAGGGGTTTGTTCGATCCGCATGAATGGGAGCTTTTGCCCTATGGCATAAAATACAATAAAAGCAAATATTTACCGAAGCCAAAAAATTACAAAGAAATGCTTTCTATCGCAGAGAGTCTGGGGAGTGGTTTTGATTTTATTCGCATAGACTTATACACGATTGGGGAAAAAGTTTTATTTGGCGAAATGACAAATTATCCAGACAGCGGTATGGGAAAATTTAGCCCTTTGGAATTTGACTATGAACTCGGTTCAAAGTGGGAATTAAAAAAGAATTACTGGAAAAAACCTGGAAATTAAAACTTTTTCGTTTTTTGATTCATCGTTAATTTCCGGGGAATGCAGAATGGATGCGGAGGAAAAAGTATTCGTTATCCCGGAAATCATAGAAAACGCGCTTGATACCTTGTTTTTCCCTTCGAGGATTACCCGTGGTAAGATGGTACCGAATAAACGACAATGTTCCCTGAATGTGCACCGATAGGTTTTCCGCAAACCGGATCAGCGTGTCCATCCCGCTATCAGTTGCCAGGCGAACCACTGATACCACCAGGTCCGTGCGAACTATGGGTCGGTATAAGACCACAGATGATTGAGATCCTCTTTCATGATGTACATCGTAGCGATCTCTTTGTTCATGGAAAGTAGCTCATCACGATGTTTTGTCCCTTCTCACTACTGATTGTTTTCCTGTTACGAAGGAGAAGTCATCGTGAACCTTTGATAACCTTTCGTTGGGCCGAATCGTGTCGAAAACGACTGGCTGCATCCATCTCACCAGCCTTGCAGAAGCACGATGTCCATATAAGTGCTTGCACGGTGATCACCGACTAGCTGCTTCTTTATTCCCCACTAATCGACAATCAGCCAATCCTACATGATTATTAGCAAAATGGATTAATCTGTGATAAATAGAAAATATATTGAAGAAAATTTAACAGTAATTGTGCGTACAGTAAATGAGCGAACTACTGATTCATGTTATAAATTGCTATTAAAACAAATTAATGAAAGAAACATTCATTTTGTCAATGAATGTCCTTTTACTGAATCTATCAAAAAAAGTTTTGAATTATCGCTGGAAAAAGATCGCAAATGGACATTAATAGTTGATGCAGATGTGCTGATGAAGCCAGATTCTTTGTGTGAGTTTTTGAAATTTTCTGAAAGAACAAACGAAAATGTTTTTAAAGTAGAAGGTTTAATTATTGATAAATTTTTGGATAGCCCAAGACCAGCTGGAGTTCATCTTTATCGAACGAATTTTCTTTCGAAGGCTTTAAAGTTTATTCCTCACCCCTATGATGCCATCCGACCAGAAACATATGTACGCAAAAAAATGCAAGAAAATGGCTGTGATTTCGTAAAAAGCAATATTTTGTTGGGAATTCATGATTTTGAGCAATATTATCGTGATATTTACCGAAAATGCTTTATTCAAGCAAAAAAGCACAAAAAAAGAGTAAATAGAATTTTACCAAAATGGAAAAAAAAATCCATTGAAGACGAGGATTTCAAAGTGGCTGTTGCTGGATTTTTGGCTGGTGAATCCTATGATGGAAATGTATCAATAAATGCAAAGAGTGAGTATAATGATTTGATTGAAGAGGAAATAAAAAATCTCTCTCTGGAAGAAAAAAGACCTTTGCAGAATAATTTTCTCTTCGATGACCGTGACATGTTTCATTTTATAATTAGAGAACTTGTAAATATATCTGCAGAATTGAAAAAAACACATAAAACATCTAATAAAAAAGGTAATAAAATAGCAAATTTTTTTGTGAAAGAAAAACCGAATAGGACCGCCTTATCATAGTTAAAATGTTTTTCCCTCATCTATAGCATGCATAAAATACCAGCAGATGAAACAATTTCTTGGGCAAACCCTGCGGATTCATCTTCAGGTGGTTCCACAAGTTGCTCATGGATGAACCTGGGGAAGGGCTCCTTGGTGAGCTACTAGCAGATATCAAGACGCACTATTATAGAACGAAGGGGGAACAAATTTTTAAAAATTGGCGGACACGGTATTAATTTACCTATTGATACCCTGGGATATAGTATTTATGGATTCTACAGGACGAAACATCGTCTTGCAATTTTTTATCTCCCTGATCAGCGATGACCCTGATTTTCTTGAAAAATTAGGGCCTGAAAGGGCATCAGATGTGCAAAAAAAGAAATGCTAAACTTGTTTTTACCATCGGGAAATTTATGAATTATGCTGGTGGTGCAGAGAAATCACTAGCAGAAATTATTAGTTACTTGGCAGAAGAAGGTTTTGAAATCGTATTGATAATCATTGAGCCAGATGTATCAAAATTTAAAAAGCCTTATTATCAAATCAGTAATAAAATTTTTATTGAAAATGTATTTCCTTGGAAAGAAGACGGTTTTAAGTGTAAGCACAAAAAAAGCGATAAATTTCGAATTAAACGCATGAAACATCTTTTTTTAAAACATAACCCGGATGCGGTTTTTTGTTTTACAATTGAAAAGGTTCTCTTGAACTACAAAGCAATAAAAAATACTGGTATTCCGTTTGTTATTTGTCATCGGAATGATCCCGCAGTGAAGATTGATTACTTATTAAGCAAGGCAAAAATAAAAAATATTTATCGTAAAACCTTGAATTCTGCATTCAAATTGGCGAAATTTCATGTAGTTCAGTTTGATGAATATAAATATCCATTTCTCAACAATAATAGGGTTATGGTTATACCTAATGTAGTCAATAAAGTTATTCCGAATAATTGTGAAATAATTCAGAATAATCGTGTTATTCTGAATGTAGGCAGGTTGCACGAGCAGAAAAATCAGTCCTTGTTAATTAGGTCTTTTTATATGATACACAATAAATACCCAGGCTGGGTTGTCAAAATTTATGGTGACGGGCCTGAGAGAGATAGTCTTAATAATTTGATTAATAATCTTGGGTTATCGGATAAAGTTTTTCTAATGGGTACTACGAAAGATATGGATGAAGTTTATCGTGATGCAGCGGTTTTTGCTTTCCCTTCTGTTGTAGAAGGCTTTTCCCGAGCACATTCAGAAGCTATGGCTTATGGATTGCCTTCTGTTGCCTTAGAGAAATGTATTGGCTCCGCTAGATTATTATCTGGGGGCGATTGTGGCTATTTAGTTGATGATACCGCCGAAAAATTTTCCTTGGCGTTGGAAAAGTTGTTGTCCGATGAAGATCAAAGAGTTGTTTTGGGTGAAAATGCTTCATCGTCGATGTCCAAGTTTAAGCCAGAAGAAATATACAAATTATGGCTAGAATTGATAGAAAGCGAGCTTTAGTTTTTTATAACGATTATTTTGATTGAAGCCCTGCCGTTGGTAGGTTATATCCCACTGAGGAAGAAATTTCCTCGACTAGATGAAAATTTTGTCTTGACAGCTGGACACAGTTCCGAATTCCATTCTGTGTGAATAAAATGTTTTTTCCTCGTCTATCGAGACATAAAGCGTGAAGGAGCTATCTGATATGGAAGTAAACTCTTTTGGTGTAACCTACGTAGCCTTTGGGCGACCCTATCTGGCGATGGCCCTGGCATCTCTGGAAACTCTCAAGAAACATTCACCCAATGTTCCTTGTTGCATGATGACAAATGTAACAGATCGTGTTCCAGAACTCTCTTTTTGGGACAACACAAAGGATATCTGGTCCTACTATCCCGAAGAAAGCAAAAAAAATCGCCTGTACAAAACCGGGCTTGATATGTTTTCTCCCTTCGACAAAACGTTATACCTTGATTGTGATATCCTGGTATGGGAAGACATTGCTGTAGCAGAAAAATACCTCGACTATTTTGACATTTGCGTGAAACCACAGCGACGTGGACAGCGTTCTCCGAAATGGGGTGCCTGCACAGTCCTGGATAAGACATTTCGCGTTGCGGAACTGCCCCACTGGAATGGCGGGGTCTTCATGTTCAGGAAAAATGAGAAAACCAGAAATTTTTTCCACCTCTGGAACAGGTACTATCAGGACTACGGTATACCGGTGGACCAGGTCTCTCTGGTCGATGCTATCTTTCGCTCAGATTGTCGCCTGCTTTCGCTTGATAACAGGTGGAACGCGAGTTTCGCACCACGCAAGAATGAAGGAGATCATGCCGTCCGCGTTTATCATTATGGCTCCCGAATCGTCCCTGAGGCTCGGAAAAAGATGCTCCACTACGATGATCTGGTTGATCGGAACGGTCCCTTTGGAAATGAAGAGACGGCGCAGGAGTTCATAGCAAAGCGAATAGAAGCACGTATGAAAAAAGAAGGCCTGATTCAGTACTTGATCCACGCCCTGCGGAGAAAGTTGCGCTGATATGTATTCACAGAACCGGGCCTCCCGCCTGGGGCTGGCACAGCCATGAGCACCGGCACCTCTGCTCCCCTCAGAATCTGTCTGGTGGTGAAGCACTTTCCCGTTCT
>NZ_KB891728.1 GCF_000373545.1 Alkalispirochaeta alkalica DSM 8900 | reverse complement strand
AGTTCCATCTGGTCGGCAACGATGATTACACGTTGGGCCGGGGCCACGTAGACTCGAACCTGGCGGAGATTGAAGATGCTCACAGGGATCGCGCTACCATCAGGCTGAATTGATTCCGGAGCTCCGGAAAAACTGTCCGCTTTCCGCCAGAAAGCGTGTCCGGTTTGAGCCGGTGCGGTGTATACAAATGCACAAACCGTAACAAAGGATTTGTCAGGTTGAGCGTTGTCGCGGGCCAGGCATAATCCCCACAAATTCGGCGGTGGGGCCAAGTATATTCCCCACCCGCCCCCCTAGGGAATTCTCGTCGCATTTCCGGGGAAGCCAGGGTTGCACAAAACAATCATCGCGCTTCGACACAGTAGACGTGACCCGCTTTACGGCAAGAGGATCATGAGATCTGACGGTGCATCATCGGGTACGCCGCACTTTCTGGTCGCTGCGTTGGTAACCGTACACGGTAATGAATGAGTGAAACTCCGGCGGTTCCGGCTCGTACTCCACGACGAGGCAGTGTGACGCCGGCCCATCACCATACTTCGCCATGTGCTCCAGAAGACTACCGTCAATATCAATGTTGCAATCGTCTTCTATTTGCCGCGTCAGTAACGTATCGATCCAGCGCATTGTATCGGCAAAAAAGTGGGTGACTCGATCATCGGTACACGTATACAGAAAATCAGGTTGATCGTACGTACAGAGAATGAAGCGCAGGTGTTCGCAGAACTTGCTGCTGTATGCCTCACCCTCAAACCAGGCAACGCCACAGAGTGGACACCGAATCTCCTCTCCACCCTCTTCAAGGTAGAATAGGGATTCATCCACAACTGCTTTTTCGATTTCCATATCCCCCCGATTTTCGTTATTCATGAAGCGCATGTAGCAATGCATTCATCATCGAATCATATGTTGGTATTTTCAATTTCAAAGTTCTTTATCTAAAGCTTTTCTTACCACTTCAGAAACAGAATTATAATTTATATTCCTTCGTTTGCAAAAATCAGAATTTATCCATACAGACAATCGTTTTACTCCTTTGCTGGAATTGCAACTCGAACAACATCGAGCAATGTTTTCTCGCGTGATAATTGTTTCATCATTTATTATATGTTCCCAGGTTGCTACTTCTTTTCGTGAAGCTCCTTTGGGAACTGATTCTTTCATTGCAACCCCGCAATAAACACACGTCTTATCACGTTTACGAATTTAATTTTCTAGATATTCTGGAATATTCCATTTATTCAAAGTTTTGCCTCATTTTAAATGACCTAGGCATAACGTTCGCATGAGCTGCAATTTTGTCCCGAAGGGTTAGCGTAGTTTTTGAAATGAGCGAAGCGACTTCAAAAACTATGACAAAAAAATTGTCAGTTGCATGCGATTGTTATGCACGAATTATCTATTCATTTTAAATTAGTCCCATATATCTTGGATTAGATCAATTATTTGCTTGCTTCTCTTCTTGATTGAGTATACACCCCATGTTTTTTCTGTTTTTTTTATAAACGATGATAGTTCTAGTTGTGATTTAAATGGAGCCTTTTCAAAATAATACTTATTTTTATTATCCCAAATATCATTTCCCTTGCTTGAATTAGAAGATTTTGGATCAATTGTTAGATTACCTAAGGAATGTAAATATGTTTCTTCAAAATTTTCTGTAATTTCGTCAAAGCTCAGTCCATTTTTTGGTGTTTGCGAAGTAATATGCTCTATAGTAATTTTATATTTCTCAGTTTTATCATTTAGTTCTTCAAAAGGCATTAAAGCTACTTTTGGTTGATAATTATTTCTTAGAAGGTTTTCGTATTTCCAAAAAATATAGTTTTTGGCTCTATTAGAGTAGTCATAGTAAAAATATTTTGATTTTAATTTGCTTAAAAACACTTTCTTAGGACTATATTCAGAAATCTTATCAGTTAAAAAATATAATACATCAGAGAAATCACCAGTAAAATCCCTAACTGCTCTATTAAGTGTCATGTCAATGTCATTGCTTCTTTTAAATTTCATAGCCAGAACTCTGAAACTAAATTTCTCGATAGCAATTAAAATCTTATTGAAATCCTGTTTGTTAGTACTCTTATCTAGTATAAAAGCCTTAACAATTAATGGATAAAAACCTGATATGTATTCCAAATAGAAAATACTATTTAAGTGAATATTATTTAAATTTAAAACAGCCTCATATGATTGAAAGAATTCTTTCAACGAGATACTGTATTCATCTATAAAATATAAAAGATTGTCATTTTCATTTTTTTGAATATAACTATTTACTATTTCCTTTAATGTATCAAAATAATTTTGGTACTCTTTTTTCTGTGTCCAGTCTTGAAATGCTATAAAATGATATTGGCAAATTTGATCTTCTGAAACAAAATTCAAGTTTTTATGTTCAAAAACATTATTTAATCTTTCAATTACTTGATAAATCTCTCCAAAACGAGAAAATATATTATCAATTAAGTCATTAGACTTTTCTCCTCCAGCAATATAAGCTTTATACATCAAATGACTTTTAATTTTTTCAAGATTTGTTAATCCTTTACCCCTGTCATTAGTAGTTTCAAATATCAAAGAAGCTTCTGCCGAATCTTTTACAGAATAAATTAATATCTCTGCAGACTCTAGTGCTGATAACATTTTTTCAACTTCTTCAATGTTGATGTCTTCTAGCCATTCTCTAAAGTTATTATTTGCCTCAAAAAGTCTTTTCTGAGATGGGGTTGTAAATTTTGAGTTATGATTCCCTTTATTTTCAATAATATATGTTTGAAAGAAATCATTATCATTTTCAATCAATCGCAATTTATATTGATCGTAATATTTAATGTATTTATCTATTTTTATAGAAATTTTGTTATTTTTTAGACTATTTTCAAGTTTTTTTATTACCTGATTAATAAATAAAACAATTGTTGTTATGCGTTGTTGACCATCTACAACTTCAAGATGTTCGAAATCATCTATTTTTTTTGATTCTTTAAGTAATATAGTTCCAAGAAAATATTTTTTAGCAGAAATATGATAGTATAAGTCATCAAAGAAGTCTTCAATTTGTTCATCTTCCCAAGCATACGCTCTTTGATATTTTGGTATAATGAATTTCTTGGTTCCGTCAAATAAATCTGATATTGTCATTAATCCACTGTTCATTTTATATTCCTTTATTGTGATTATTCAAATTTAGTTTTTACAGCTTGTTTCTGCATAAAAACAATTTGACAGACCCGGATAATCTGTCATGCCCACAAATCAACCCACCTAATCCCCAAAAATTCCCGCTCATAACAATCCAAGAATCCTACCACGATTCTCCTCCCAGAGCCAGAAAAACACCGCCCGAGAAGCAGTGGCTTCTCCGCCAAACCCTCTCACCCAATTATTACAAGGGGGCGCGACAAAAACTGTCCCACCCCCCCAAAAAAATCACCAGGCAGGGCACAGCCCCACCTGGCGACTCCATCCCCTACTCCTACGGATACCGCAGGGGCAGGCATCCCAGGGGAGTCTCCCCGCGCAGGCCCCTCCTCTCGCTCTCCTGGAGCGCCCCAGCTTCAAGCATGCCGGGTAGCGGGGTGCTGTCCTGCTCATAGATGACCAGCGGATTCAGGTTAACAAGATACCGCCCCGGCATCACCACGATTCCCAGTTCCGATAACTCTGCTTCGTTGTAGTACTTCACACCCCTCAAGAGGAGGCGGTGAGGTCTGCTGCTTGTCCGGGGAGGGGGAGTTTTTCAGAAGTTTTTTTGTGGGTGGTTATATCGATGATTTGGGTCCGTGATTCCGGGAGAAGCCGGACACTCTTTCCGGAGGGAGGGCCGCTGGCTATCTGGCCAGGGGATCTTGTCCCGGCCCTCAAGACATTTTGCAGGAGTAAGAATCCGTTTCGATCCCACAGCAGCCCTTTCAGAATGGACCGTTGCCGATTATAGAAGAGGAAGAGCGATCCCGATGACGGATCCAGTTCCATCTGGTCGGCAACGATGATTACACGTTGGGCCGGGGCCACGTAGACTCGAACCTGGCGGAGATTGAAGATGCTCACAGGGATCGCGCTGCCCGCAGTACGGTGCGTAGGGTGTCTTCATCGGCCGGCAGGTTCACTTCGGCTACCAGGTCGCCACCGATCCGGATCCGCAGAACCGGGCCAATTCCCTGAAATAGCGTGCCTACTGGTATCATCCCTGCATCGGCTGGTTTTGGGTGGCCTGGTTCCTCCAAAGCGCTCCGCTCCTGCCGAAGCCAGTAGCTCATGGAGCTCACCGATATTCCCTGTGCCCTGCAGTATCCCCGTTGGCTCATGCCACTGTCACGAAAGTCTCGGCAGATTTTCTGCCACCGTTCTCGATGCTCTGGTGTTGCTTTCATGGATTTTTGAAAAGATCATATAAATACCTTATACTCATGCCCATGAGAGTTCGCGCAATCACTCAACGGATCGTCCGCATCGACTCCCGCCTACGATACCGGCATGAGAAGGTCTATCGATCCACTGTGCATCTTGTGTCAACAGTTCTGGATGCTGACCGTGCATAACACCACCGTTTACGGCATAGATGTGGCTCCGGCGAAGGGGTTGTGTTGTTTCACCGCGGGATGTTTTGACAGCTGTGGTCATAAGCCGGAGAGAGTTCCAAATCCGACGGCTCGCGCCTTCGAGATGATTGAGGAGATCGAAAACACCAAGATTGTAAACTCAATCAATCTCCTTTGCTGGGATGCCCCGCTGACCGGCCCTCCAGCAGTATATGCAGAACGCACACTGCGTAGCGTCCGAACTGATAAACCTCGTGTGAATCCCTTTGCGCAACGCGCAATTGAGAGATTTTTTTCTACCAAAGATTACGAGCACAAGGCACCACCCGGAATATCTGTACAACCCTACTCCGGTTGCAGCCACTGGGCTATAACGCGAGCACTTGTGGGTCTGCCGGTTACCGGAAAGTTCGATCGATCAACACATGAGTTACCGTTCACGCTGATAACGGAAAATACGGAAATAAGCTCGCTACTACCGGGAAATTACATCATAGAGGTGCATCCTGCGGTCGCAATCTGGCTCTGGCTGAAAAGAGACAGCGAATCGGAAGACGAAAGGAATTCCAAGTGGAAGTACAAAGGTGCCACCGACACGACGACTCGAAAGAGAAATCGTGAAGAAATCGTTTCCAAACTCCTGGAGATTGAGTCTATTTCGTCACTTATAGATTGCAACAAGATTAGCAAAGGTCGAATAGAGCAAGAGTTAGGCAACTCCGATGACAAGATGGATGCCTTTGTCGCGTGGGTTCTTGGGGAGTTATGGCTGAAGGGCAGTAATGAGGTGATTTTACTCGGTAACGCCGACCATGGCTCTATGCTCCTTCCAAAATCGGATAGTCTATTGAGCAAGTGGAAAGACTTTGTCGATCGGAATACTATAAAACTTGGTGGATAGAAAAAGGGCGTACTACAGTGGACTCCTTGGTTAAGACCCCTTAACGAGGGCTTAAACTTCTCCGTCTCCCCCGGACACTCATTCTGGGGGAAACGTCCTTCCATCGCCCGATCATCATAATGCACACCGGTTGAAACCCCATGGCTGTTTGAGTAATCACCATTCAGCCCCGACAATCAGTCGGCCAGAGTAATTTTATGGAGCGACTTCCATTTTTCTGAAGCGAGTAAAGGTATTCGATAAAAAACGTGTCAGTTTTTTAGTTCATTGTAAGGTGAACTCGACTCGGTCACGAATTTTTGCCGACCGGTGTAATTCTGCCTGTGTTATGAAGCTTATCCGTGGTAATATCATCAGGCTGTAATCATCCCCGTCAGCAGTACAGCGCATAACTTCGTGTCGCCGGTTATAATACCAGCGGAGAAGGAGTTTTCATGCGCAAGTCCCGATTTACGGAGACACAGATTATTGGCATCCTCAACGAGGTCGAAGCAGGCAAGTCGGTCAAAGACGTTTGTCGCGAGCACCGCATCAGCGACGCGACATTTTACAAC
>NZ_KB891727.1 GCF_000373545.1 Alkalispirochaeta alkalica DSM 8900 | reverse complement strand
CCAGTTCCTATATCAGTAGGCCCCTTCAGGGGTTCTGCATCTCCTGAATTTAGATCTATGCCCCCCTCTCTCATCTGCTGTAGTCGGAAAAAACGCAGAGAAACCTCATCATCGAGCTGAATAGCAGAGGGATCATTTGGCGATGGTAATTTTAACAGCAGGTTCCGCACGAATGAGTAGAACTTTTCCAAATCACTATCTTGATAAGGAATGATTTGAGACAGGAATGCATAGAGATTTCGGTATGCCACCAGCTGTCCCCAGACCTCCTCCTGCACTGTTTCGTGGTGCCTGCAGAATCGCTCAACAACAACGTCCAGGACGGCATTCATCGATCGATGATCAGAATTGGAGTGTTTCCGCTTGCTTCGGTACCAGACCTCTGTGAAGGAAGTCACGTCGTCATGGGTAAATATTGCCAAGTTCAGAAGCTTATGTTGTAATTCAGACAGCCTTTGAGGATCAGCATTCTCCCCGATCGGCGTAGCCTCGTAGTATGGTTTGAAGGCCTCATAGATGTCGCCGTCCTTGTTGGCGAAATCGAGCACAAAGGTTCGCACCTTACCTGGCGCTACGCGATTGAGTCGCGACAGCGTTTGTACCGCCTGCACGCCTGCCAGCTTTTTTACTACGTACATGGTCTGCAATAGTGGCTGGTCAAAGCCAGTCTGATACTTCTCCGCCACGAGTAGTACACGGTAATCATCTCGCTCGAACGTTTCCGGCAGCTCGCTCTCGGCTAAGCCGTCATTCATCGCCACCTCGGTGTAGGAAGAATCAGAGTCGTCCGGGTCTTCCACCGTGCCGGAGAAGGCCACTAAGGAGCGGATACCGCTGTAACCGTTGTCCTTGATATAGCGGTCAAAGGCCAGCTTGTATTTCACTGCAGCCAATCGCGATCCAGTAACCACCATGGCTTTGGCGCGGCCACCTATTTCACTCATCACATGCAGCCGGAAGTGCTCGACTATCACTGAGACCACCTGATCAATATTGACCGGATGCAACTCCAGATAGCGGTTCAGAGTCTTGGCGGCTTTCTTGCGCGGCACTTCCGGGTCATTCTCCACCTGCTTGATCAGGCCGAAGAAGCGCTTGTAGGTGGTGTAGTTTTGCAAGACATCCATGATGAAGCCTTCTTCAATGGCCTGCCGCATAGAGTACTCGTGAAATGGGGAAGTACCGGAGGGGCCTGGCTCATCAAATAGGACCTTGGTTTTAAACTTGGGCGTGGCAGTAAAGGCAAAAAAACTGAGGTTTGGCTGTCGTGCTCGCCTCAACGAATCCCGCAGGATCGCTGCCTTCACCTCATCGGACAGGGTATCGTCTTCTTCGTCAGACAACTGGGCGGCAATGGCCGCCTCAATGCCATCCTTGTTTAGCATGCCCCGCAATTCAGAGGCTGTCTCGCCGCTCTGCGAGGAATGCGCTTCGTCCACAATCACGGCAAATCTCTTGCCTGCGGTGCTAATTTTCACCCCTGAGCCCTTCTTTTCGAGCGTGGAAAGCGCCTGGGAGATGAAGGGGAACTTCTGCAAGGTGGTGATAATGATTGGCGTTCCGCCGGACAGTGCCTGGGCCAGTTGCTGGGTGTTCTCGTCGATCTTTTCCACCACTCCGGTTTTGTGCTCAAACTGGTAGATAGTGTTCTGTAACTGCTGATCCAGTACCCGCCGATCAGTAACAACCACCACCGAGTGGAACACCTTCTGATCGTTCGCGTCGTGGAGACTGGCCAACCGGTGCGCCAGCCATGCGATGGAATTGGACTTGCCCGACCCCGCTGAGTGTTGTACTAGATAGTTATGGCCCGAGCCGTTGACGCACGCATGATCAACCAGCTTGCGTACCGCATCGAGCTGGTGATAGCGAGGAAAGATCATAGTCTCCTTGCGGACGGTGCGCGCACCTTTATCGGATTTCACCTGTCGCTCCTTCACCTCCAGATGCATGAAGCGCTGCAGAATATCCATCAGGCTGTCCTTGGCCAGAACCTCATCCCACAGGTAGTGAGTCTTCCAGTTGTTCTCCACCGGGGGGTTACCTGAGCCATGATCATACCCGCGATTGAAGGGCAGAAACACCGTCTCCTTGCCCTTCAAGCATGTGGTCATCCACGCCTCGTCCGGATCCACGGCGAAATGCACCAAGGCACGCTTCTTGAAGGAAAACAACAGATCGCGTTCATCGCGGTCCTGCTTGTATTGCTTGACCGCATCCGCCGCTCGCTGGCCGGTGAGTGGGTTTTTCAATTCGGCGGTGACCACCGGTAAACCGTTCAAACTCAGGGTGACATCAATAATGCAGCGACGATTCTTGCCATCGGCCTTTTTCATCACCGAAGTAAAGGCAACCTGTCGGGTTACCGTCAGATTGTTCAGGGCGTAGGCGGCGGAGGCCTCCGGGTTCATACCAGAATTAGGACGAAAATGCGCCAGCCGGAATGTTTTGCCGTAACACTTAAATCCATAGCGGAGCACATGCAGTGTTCCTTTGATCTCCAGTTCTTTGGCTAGGCCGTCCAGCACCGTGGCGCGAGTCTTGTCACCCAGCAAAGATTCCAGCTGGCTCCACTTGGCCGGCTGGCTGTTCCGCAAGAACCCGATGACGTCATCGGGAAACAGTGCGACCGCCTCGTCATAGGCCGACGCATCGCGCTTCTCATAGCCTCCGGCCTTGATTAACTCCGCTTCAATAGCTTTCTCGAAATCTCGCTCGGTATGGCCGGACATGTCGCACTCCTGTAGTGATCAATTAAACTGGACCCTCAATGACCTGAGCACATTGAAGACATCCTCATAAGGCACATCGAATTTGATGCAGACATCAGGCAATTTTATCTGATTCCGTGATTCGGGCCGCGACTCTTCCAGCGTTACCACAATACAGCCATGAACGCTCGCATATGCCACCATCCAGCCATCCGCCCCCGTGGCAAATTTAGACTTGGCGTTATCGAAATACTGCGGGTTGCGTTGGGCCCAGAGCATGATTTCACTGTAGGCGTCGACCACAGCAGCCTCATGCGTACTTCGGAAGAAGGCCTCTGGCACTGATTCATGAATCCATTTCACCAACTCGTCATCATCTCGGCCTTGAAGCAACTCCATGCGATTCCGGTCTAAACTATGGACTAAACCGGCTTCATGGTTACTCAATAGACTTTCCCAGAAACCGGGGCACAGGTCGAACGCATAGTAACTGTTCTTGGCGGTAATCAGCACATCCGAATCAATGATAAAATTCATCGGGGCAGCTCCATTCCCAGGCGACGGGCATACTCCTGGAATGCACCTCCCTGCAATCCGGTCAGATCATAAGCCTGCTTGAACCCAATGCGCCCCTCTTTGGCCGCACGAATCACCTGTACCGCAAATTTGCCGCCGACCCGGGCATTTTGGTTGTTGTAGAAATTTCCTCCACCCCTGCCTGCCTGGTTTTGCTTTCGCTCCTGGCGGGTATATGTTTCGTAGAAATCGAAAAAGTATTGGCGATCCACAAGGCGCAGATCCATGGCCCGTCGCCCAATCACAACAGGGCTAACCTTGAACCTCCGTGCCAATGTTTCGAAAGGCGCAGTTTCGCGCCGAACATCGGGCCACCGGGCCCGCAGCTCCGCCTCCGGCACCAGAAACTCCGCTGCGGCCTTGTCACAAAACGTCTCAATTGCACTATCTTCGGGAAAAATACCGGAGAAACCGGAGAGGCCGGAGCCATTAGCGCCTAGCCAGAGGTGGGCCAGTTCATGGGCCAGCGTGAACATTTGCGCAGACTTGGCGTCTGCGCCATTGACGAAAATCAACGGAGCCTGGTCATCACACAGCGCGAACCCCCGGAACTCCGCGACATTCAGCTTGCGAGAGGTATTGTTGCCCACCACGCCGTTGATCACCGCCAACACGCCTTGGGCCTCAATCATGCCGCGCAGGGCGCTGACAGCCTCTTGCCACGTACGCACCCTGTTCGCCCAGCCGTCCTCAAGGTCCAGGAACCGGCGCATCTCCCGGCCGATGGCCGCAGGGTCGTCGGTCAGACGGGCGCTGCCGACAAAGGTCAAAGACTCCGCCTCGCACTCCATTCGGGTTTCCCGCAGCCAAGCCTGACGGCGCTGCATGGCATAAATCGTATCCAGCAGCTCCGGGCTGGCCGAACCGGCATACGCATGGCCCAGGGTGCGGAAGTCGGCAATGGGCAAGGAGATGCGCGGCGGCTCGGGCAGGAACAGAAAGCCGAAGGGAACATGGGTTGCCTTGGCAAAGTCTTCCAATTGCTTGAACGTCGGCTGCACCTCCCCCCGTTCCCACTGCGGAAGCTTGGGGAACCTGTTCATCAATCCCTCAATGTCTAAATGCGCCCGCTCTCGCGCCCATTGCACCACAGAGGGGCTGACGGGAACCCGGTTCATGCGGACAGACCCGGACATCAGGCAACCTCCAACTGGCCGGTGACGGCGGCGGTGATGAGGGCGGCGCGGTATTCTTTTAGAAGTGAGACAGATTCTGAGATTTTTTCTATTGTTTGATCAGTTTGTTTTCTATTGTTTGCCAAATGATCTATCAGAAAATACTGCTCGGATAACGGAGGAGCAAGAAAAGGTATGTCCAAAAGGACATCGGTTCGCAAGGCTTTGGTTCCGTGTCCTGCCTCTGCAATGAGAGTAAAAAGGAATGACTCTATGGACGATAAGTACATCTGAATAAAAGCAGGTATGACATCACCCTTGGAATGAATAACTTTCATGTCCTGGTTAATCGTGTAGCGGCCTTTAGCTACAGCTACGGGAACTTTTCGAGCAAGTATCATCCCTCTAATGACGATAACAGCATTGTCCTGTTCATGAAGGCGAAGCCGATAATCATTAACAGCATACTCGGTGACTTTGTCTTCAGAAGTAAATAGCTCATCGGACTTCATGTCCTTGGGAGAAATCCAGGGAATATCACCGTTCCAATACTCTGAAACCGAGGTAGTGGGTGTTGAACCAGAGATCAATTTTGCTATAAAACGAAACCGTTTCACCTCCCAATGCGCCGGAATATCCCCCAGCCAGTCGATGCCGGAAGGTTTCATGGGGGCGTCGGGGTTGAGGCCCTTGGTGACGGCGCGGGTGATCAGGGCTTGGCGTTTTTCGGCCAGACGGTCTAGCAGGGCGCGTTTTTTCTCGATCAGGCCGTCGATGCGGGCGGTCTTTTCATCCAGAAACTGCGCGATGCGGCGTTGAGTTTCGAGGGGAGGGCGTGGAACATTTATTGTTACCAACTCGCTGGCGTTAATTGCTGGGTAGCTCACGCCAACAGAGCGAGTGACCACCTCTGAAATGAACGGTTCTGATTTTGCCACCCATCCAAGAAATGGAGAATCTGCTTGCTCTTGAGGTCGTATGACGCAAAATCCAGTTGAGGCAATCAAGTCGTCAGAAGCCTCATCAACGGCAGCGATGGCTCTCAAGTACGTTCGGACGGTCGAGACAAGGATGTCGCCACTGCGGACTTTCCGGCGCGCCCTGGAGGGCGCTTCGAAGAAGGTCATGCGGTTAATCTCCTCAACACCCCCCGAAAGAGAAACACCAGAGATCTCAACGTAATCAATTTCAGTCAAATCATCTGTATTTTCGGACAACACTTCGTCATTGTAACTTGCCAAATACTTCAGCCTTTTTGAAGTCCACCCTGCTGGATACTTAATGCTGGACATCATTTCACCAACCTCTTCAACAATCCGGCAATCTCCCCTTCCAACTCGGCAATCTCCTCCTCGATCACATCCAGCGGGCGCGGCGGCTTATAAACGTAGAAATGCCGGTTGATGGGGATTTCATAACCCACCTTGGTCTTGCTGTAGTCCACCCAGGCATCGGGCACATGGGGCAGCACCTCGCGGACCATGTAGGCGTCGATATCATCCCGGAAGGCGGCCACAAGTTCATCATTGGGCTTGTCCGGGCCGAAGGGCATGGGTAGCGGCAGCTCGGTGCCCGGAGGCAGGGCGATGTTTTCGGTGTCGCGGAGTTCGCTGTCCGGTTCTGGTCTGCCCTTGGCGCCGCGGCAGATTTCCGCGTTGGGGTCGCGTTCGCCGAGGGCGGTGAAGATGGCTTTTTTGATCGGTGCCGGGAGTTTGACGCCAGCCACCTTGGTAGCGGCATTCAGATCCGCTTCGAAAACGGCGCGGTCGGTGTACTGCCCTTTGGGCGCCAGACTCGCCAACAGAGTGCGAATGGCCTCCTGCTGCTGTTGCCCTTCCGCAATTTCCTTAGCGGCTGCGGCCTCGTTCTTGCGCTTCTTTGAGGTGGCCAGGTTGGCAAAGGCAGTTTGTTCATCCAGCCGGGCGATGCGCTCCGGCGAGGCTTCAAAGTTCATGCGCAGGGGGCGCTCCACCGTAACTTTGAGGAAGCCGAACTCGCGGTTCTCGAAAAT
>NZ_KB891726.1 GCF_000373545.1 Alkalispirochaeta alkalica DSM 8900 | reverse complement strand
GGGGTCTTCTTTATTGGCGCTCTTCTGGGGGCCGTCCTGGGGGTTGCCTTTTCTGCCCTGGGAGGGGTTGCGCCGGAACCGGTGGTTCTGCTTGTCCTGGCCGCCGCCACGGGTATCGCAGCACTCCTGCTCCAGCGGATCATGATCATTCTTTCCACCAGCTTTGCCGGTTCCTGGAGCATGGTCATCGGATCGGCCTATTTTGTCACGGGCCGGGTCAATCCCGCCGATATGGAGGGGCTCTTCCGGCTGGACCAGAGGTTGCTCTATCTGCTGATGGGGAGCTGGGTGCTCCTGGGAGCTGCCGGGACGGTGGTTCAGCTCAAGACAACTAAAGCCCGCTCGCGTCAGGGAAGCTGGCGATCCTGAGTTCCCCGGGGATCGGGAGCCAGGCCTGGGCATTTTCGGCTTGACAAATTCTATGGGCCGGAAAATACTCTCATGAACAAGATATTGTCTGTTTCAAAGGAAGAGAGTGAAATTCTCTCACGGACGCGCCACTGTAATCGGTTACAACGAGCCTGGGGGCCACTGAGCTGAAACGCTTGGGAAGGCGGCATCGTTGCAGCGCCGTAAGTCAGGAAACTTTGACAGATGATCTGGTATCCAAGCTTCGCGAGAAGAGCTTGCAGATACGTAGGACCCTGTCCCCGACACGTGTCCCTCCGTACAGGCAAGCCTCCGCACACAGGAGGTTTTCTATGGGTTTTTCAAAAAGATCAGAAGGAACAAGACAGTGGAAGAGGGGCTTTGCCCGGGTACTGTCCGTAGCAGTCCTGCTCGCTTCGGCAACGCTGGTTTTTACCGGGTGTGATAACCCGTTCTCCAGTTCTTCAAGCAGTGGTTCATCGTCAATCGCCGTTGCGGGAGTGTGGGAACTCGATTTGTCCAGCGAATTTGGACCGTATATCGAGAAATGGATTATCACGGATAACTCGATTCACTACAAATCCTCATCCGATGGCGAGACGTTCTCCACAACATACCAAGCAACAATCGTCAAATTTGTCAATGGACGGCTGAATGCCGAGGATACCGCGCTTACCGCGAGTCGGCAAGGAGATACCACTAACCCCGGTTTTGCGGTGATCGAGTATACCGAAGTCGACGGCGCGGGGACGGGCGAAGTGGGGAAGTTCAACGTCTTCCGCTGGGCGGACAACAACGACAACAACACACTGCGGGATTTTACGCAGGGGTATAAAAACATTGGTTCCGACTGGCCGGATAACGTTAACGGTGTCTTTGCAACCGCCAACGAGGCAGAAGCTGGCGCCACCACTGAAGACTATTTCGCTGGCGCTTCAGAGGGCGCTGGTCGCCAACAATAGCCGGTATCAATGCAACGCTACGCTCCGCTCCTGATCATACCGTTGGTTCTCCTGCTTGCGGGTTGCGACAGCACCGGTGCAGGAGGGGATGGAACAACCGCTCCCCTTCCAGATCCCGGTCCCTTCCTGCACGGTGAAGGCGTGCATCGAGGAAGTCCGGCGATTATCGGCTGGGCCACCGGCCTCGGCCCCGGAGGCTACGACCCAGGGGTTGGGGCGGAAGCGTACACCAATCCGGAGCAGGCCCTGGGGCCCGCCTCCGGCATCTCCACGGACGTGCTGGTCCTGGGCGACGGCGGTCAGGTGACTCTGGCCTTCGCCGCACCCATCGTAAATGCTCCCGGATATGCCGACTTCGCGGTGTACGAGAACGGTATCTCAAATCCCTCTGCCGGAACCGTCTTCGCTGAACTGGCCTGGGTAGCCGTGGCATCACGGGAAAGCGCAACAGACCAGGAGTTCGCCCGCTTTCCCGCTACCACCACGCGAACCGAACCGGTAGGGCCCTTTGAGCAGATCGATCCTGATCAGTACAGAGGTTTTGCCGGCGTTCACCCCGCAGGCACGGGTACCGCTTTTGATCTGCAGGAACTGGCGGAGCACGACCTCGTCAAGGACGGCACGGTGGACCTCTCGGCGATCCGCTACATCCGGATCATCGACGTAATCGGCAATGGCAGCCAAAGGGACGACAGCGACCCGCCCCGGAAGATCTATGACCCCTACCCTACCTACAACCCCAACATCACCGGCAACACTGCCGGGTTCGACCTGGATGGAGTGGCGGTCCTGGGGAACCCGTGACACGAGCCTGCGCCACCCGCGCCCTGGCCACCTGTGTGCTCCTCGGCCTGGCTGCCGGTGCCCCCCCCCCGAGGGCAAGCGAGACTCGCCAGAACTCAAACGGAGGAGATCCACCCTCGGAGACTATCGTTACCGCCCGCGCTCCCGATTCAGACCGGCGTCAGACACCCGGGGTAGTTGTTCTGGAGCTTGAAAAACACCGCCAGGAAGGAGCGGTCACGGCCGCTGACGTGGTCCGACGAGTCCCCGGTGTAATCCTCCAACGCCAGGGCTCGGGCTTTGAAAGTTCCTCGGTACGAATACGAGGTTCCGACAGCGAACAGGTGATCCTCCTGAGGGACGGACGCCCGATCCTGGATGGACGAACTTCCCTTGCCGATCTCAGCAGAATATCGCTGGAGGGAATAGAGCGGATCGAGATCATCCTCGGGCCAGCTACCGCCCTCTACGGAGTCGGAGGCGCTGCGGGAGCTATCAACCTTATCTCTGCCGACTCCTCGGGAGAACCCCCGGGAATTCAGGGCACCACCCGAGGAATATGGGGGAGTTTTGGCGAGTATCGTCTTGAAACGGAGGCTTCGCGAATCCAGGAGACCGATACGGGGCGAATTACCTACACTGTCGCTGCCGCAGGAACCTACGCCGAGAACAGCTACAGCTATACCCGGGCCGGGTCCGAGGAGACACGGGAAAACGCCGGGGGCGAAGAGGGATCGCTACGACTCCAGGTGAAACAACAAGGAAAACGTCACCACATTGGCATTGAGACGAGTTTCTCGCATTTCAGCAGGGGCCTGCCCGGAACCATCGAGTTCCCCGCCGTTTCAGCTGAGCTGCAAGAAGACCAGACCTCTCTCAGAGTTCATGGGAAAATATCCGAAGACGGCAGCAAGAACTCCCGGCGATGGAGTATCACGGGCGACGCAGGCCTCTCCCGCTCGGACCGGACATACCAGGACAGGGATTACCCCCTGGGCGCTCTGAAGAGCGATTCCAGCCTCACCCTTCTGCACGGCTCCATCACCCTTGCCACCCCACTTGGGCCGGTATCACTGGGACTCCCCCTGATGGGCCGCTGGGAGTTTCTCGATGATACGGCTCTGGGGGAGCGGGACCGGACCCTCCTGGGTGCAGGACCTTCTCTGGAAACGGTCCTGATCCTGAAGAATCGGAGCGAGGTCAACCTCAATCTTCAGGCGCGAGCCGAGCTGTCATCGCAGGAAGATGAGCACCTGCTCCCCAGTTTCCGTGCCGCTGGAGGGTGGAATGCTGCTGCCCGGCCGCTGTGGATAGGAGTCTCTCTCTCCCGCGGATACCGGCTCCCCGATTTCTCCGAGCTCTTTCTTGAACAATCAGCCTTTGCCGTGGGAAACCCCCACCTGGACCCGGAGCGCAGTCAATCGGTAGAGGCGGAACTGCGTTGGGGTGGTCTGGCCGCCCGTTCTGCCGAGAAGGGCGCCCCCCTCGGCCCCCTCAGCTCCAAAACAGGGGTCAGAATAGCTCTCCACCGGACAACCTACGAGGATCTGATCCAGTGGCTCCCGGATCCGAACGGTTTCTGGCGTCCCCGCAATACCGGTTCAGCCCTGATCTACGGTGGAGAGGTGGATCTCTCCTGCCAGGTTCCCCTGGGGCTCAGCGCCTGGACATTTGAAGGAGAGCTGGGAGGCGAACTCCTCCAGGCTTTGGACAGAAATACCGGCGTAACCTACAATAAACAGTTGCCCTATCGGTCGGAACTATCCTTCAATTCCTCGGCGGGGCTGGCTCACATGATGGGACATCGCTTTTCCCTCTCTGCCACGAGCCGGGGAGCCCGTCCCGTGACGCGGCAAAACACCGTCTGGCTCGATCCCTATATCAGCATCGATGCCTCCTGCACCGTTGCGTTGCGCCCGCACAGGGCCTACCTCGGGATCTCCCTGCGAAACGCTCTGGATGAGGAGTATATTGAAACCCGCTTCTACCCCAACCCGGGGCGGGAAGTCCGTATCTCCCTGGAGGTGCGCTGGTGAAAACCGGGAAAAGACCTCCATGGGCACAACTCTTCTTCACTTCCCTGATCCTCTGTATCTCACTGTTGTCCTGCTCCTTCTGGTTTGCCCCGGACGAGGCCGAGGGAAGGTCCCGGGCACCAAAACAGGAACTGCTCGTCGTTCACAGCCTCGCAGAGACGCTCAGCTCCCTTCATCTGGGCGAGGATGGGGCATTCCTGTCACAGCAGAATGATCTGGTCCGACTCGGGGCCGTTCCGAACGAGATCATATCCGTTGGGTACGAACTGGCGATCACCCTCTCGGGAGAGAATCGTCTTCTTTTTCTGGACAAGGAGCGGCTGTTCCGGCGCGATTCGATAGACTTTGGATACAACGTAAACCCCATGCGGACTGCAGTGCTGAATTCCGGCACTCCCGACCCAGGGCAGTCGATCTTTGCCACCTCGGGCCTCTTCACATCCCGAATACATCTCTACAGCAGGGCAGGCACGGACCAGGACATAGCAGGCGCCATGAAAACGGGCCAGTCCCCCCAGGCAGTGCTGGTCCTTCCCGATGGGCCCAATAGCGTCCGCCTCATCGTCGCAAACACCGCCTACAGCAGCGCCCGTCCTTCGGAGAATCCCTTTGGCCCGGCATCGCTCACGGTCTTTACCCTCTCCTTCCAGGAAAAAGACAATGTTCAACTGGTGGAGACCCAGGACATAGACTTGGAGAAGGATACCCATGACCCCGACACCGACCCGGGGCTCAATCCCGTGGCCCTGGTAGATATGAAACTCCACGACGAGACAATCGATGAAATCGTCGTGGTGGGATCGGGAAGAAATCTCGGTTCCAGCGGAACGGGAGATGACGATGGGACTGTCCTGGTTCTGAACAGGGAAACACTGGAAGTAATCCAGCGGATTTCTGTGGGGGGCTCTCCCGGAGCTGTGGCTGTCCTCCCCCTCGACACCGGAGGTCATGTTCTTTTTCTTGTGGGTACCACGGGGATACAATCAATAACACGCTCCCAGGAAAAAGAATGGAGCCAGGAAAGCACTTCTGTCTACACCGCCCAGGGGGGACTCCCCTTCCTGTCCGATGTCGTTGCGTGGCACAATGCCCTCTATGTGGCAGACTTCGGAAGAAACAAGATTCTTCGGTTCCGGCATGATGGAGGGGAAGAGCTCACCCTTGTGGAGGAGCGCTCCGTCTCCGATGGCCCCATCGCCCTTCTGGTGAGGAGTGACACCACGGAGTAGCAGCCGTGATTTTCCCTCAGGACGAAGCAAAACGACTTCTCGCAGCCGGCACCGCAGCGGTTTTTCTGCACCTGCTGGGATTCGGTCTCTTCGAGTTCTTTCGCCCGGTGAAGGGAGAGCCTCCGGTCCGGACGATTGCGGTCGAACTGGAAATCCGTCACACCGAACCCGCTCCACCGGGTATATCGGAAACGGTGGAAATACCCAAAATACCAGAGGCATCACCCAAACCTTCCCGACAGCAGAGCGAAACCAGCCACACGTCGCCTCCGGAGCCGGAACCAGAACCAGAGCCGGAGCCGGATAAAAAACCACCGTCAGAACCCGCGCCTCGTAGCACAACCACACCGGAAAACCCGCTCCCGGAACCCCTCCCCGAACCTGAACCCCGGGAGAGGACCAAAGTACCATCGCTCGCCGATCAGGCCGCTCCCGAGACCAGACAGGGCGCCTCCACGGCGCAACCCTCCTCCCCCCCGGGGGAGACCCTCCCGACGGGCCCTCTCCGCCAGACTCCCTCTGCACCAACCATCGATCCTACCCGGTACGTGGAGCCCCAATACCCCGAGGCGGCCCGAAGAAACGCGATTGAGGGCACGGTAGTTCTGGAGATCTCCATTAACAACCGGGGAAGAGTTGGCAATATCCACATACGCGAGACGAGTGGTTCCGACATACTCGATAGGGAAGCCCTGCGTGCGGTGCGTCTCTGGCGTTTTGACCGGGCCCACGCCAACACCACCACCATTCACAGGGTTACCTTCCGTCTCGACTGACCCCGCCCCCGAACATTTCCTCGACCTTTCCCGGCCTCGGTGCGTATACTTGAGGGCACGAGATAAAAAACACGGAGCACCATCAGGGAGGACGATCATGCCGACACACCACCATCCCCTTCGCCCCCTTCTCCGGGCCCTGGTCGTGGCCCTGGCAGGCATCTCCCTGGCAGCCTGCCGCCCCGGCCCCCCGCGAGGTTCCGCGCAAGACCCGGAACANCCCCCGGAGCAGGAACCCCGGCCCGTGCTGGTCGTGGCCGTGGAAGAGGCCCCCCTGGTCCGAACCATCCGGGGGTCCGGCATGGTCTCGGGGATCCGCGAGGCCTCGGTGGTGACCGAGACAGAAGGCCCCCTGCAGCGGGTCTTCTTTGATCTGGGAGATC
>NZ_KB891725.1 GCF_000373545.1 Alkalispirochaeta alkalica DSM 8900 | reverse complement strand
CTTCTGCTCTGGTCAGGCGGATGGAGCGGAGCCCCCGGGGCGTTCCTCTCGCGCCGGGAGCTGGAGGGGGAGCTTGAGCCGGAACCCCGCACGGGCGGGGCCTCCGGGCCAGAAACTGCGGGGCTGGCAGCGCTCTTCCCCCTGCCTCCCCGGGTCTTTTTTCTNCGCGGCCTCACGCCTCTTCAGGTGGAGGATCTCGGCAGAGAGCGGGGAGCGCTGTTCTGCGGGGGCTACCGGCAGNGGCCCCTCCAGGGCGAGGTGNCACCGCTGTGGTTCTTCGGCGATTCCCGCTGGACCTGGAGGCCNTCCCTGGTCCTGGACCCCGGCCGTCCGCTGCCCGCACCTCTCGGGCCGGTGCCCGGNGGGAGCAGCCCGCCCCTGGTCCATCTGGTTCTCGGGCCGGGAGACCTTCCCCGGTCCGCCTCCGATCCGGCCCGCGCCCTCCAGGCGGTCCTGCACCTTCCCGAGGCGGTCCTGCCGTCGCCCGGCGCGGTCCCGACGGAAGAACCCCGCCGGGACGAGCCCGCCTCGGGGCAGGAGCCCCCCAGGGCCGGTCTCCTGCCCTCATTTTTTGCNGACCCCCTCCCCCTCTCGGGGCAGGCCGACCTCTTCCTCGCCGCAGGAACGGCGGCTTTCTGGAGAGGCTGGTCCAGCCAGACCCCGGGGAATCCCGAAAAGGTCCTGCTCAGCCTCTCTCCCTACGGGGAATCACCCCGCCCTCCGGCGAGAAGAACCCCGATTGCCCGGAAGCACCTGCCACCGGGAGATTTTCAGAGCACCACCGAGGGACACCTGATGATGGAGGAAGACTCCCTGACCTTCCGGTTTGCCTCGGGGCGGCTGGCGGGGATCACCTGGAACGCCCCCACCTCGACCCCACCCCTGACGACGGTCCCGCGCCGGGCCCAGGGGTTCTGTCTGGAACAGGCGGGCCGCACCCCCACCGTGACATACTTGCAAACCCGTCACGCCGCGTGGTTTTCGGGAGAGACAGCCCGGGGCGTGGAAGAGGTGGCCCGGATGGATCTTGGCGGAACGTCCCTGGAGTTTCACACCTCGGCAGCCCTGCGCACGGGGAAGCCAGGTCTCACCCTGAGCTTCCTGGCCAACTTTCCCGAGACGCTGCCNGCCGGCCCGTGCTCGATNAGCCTCTTCCAGATTCCCCTGGTGTATCTTCCCGGGAACCACCGCGCCGGGCCTTCTCCCGAGGGGAGCAGGAACCGCAGACCCCGTTCTGACCGGAATCCGGCGCCGGAAACGGCCTTTCAGGTAGAGGCTGTCTCCCCCGAGGGAGAGTCCCTGGCGGTCAACCTGTCGTCAAATCCGGGACGAACCACCCTGGTGGCCTGGTTTCTGCGGGTCCCCCTCTCGCGTGACGAGTCCCTCCTGATTGGCGCGGCCGAACCGGGCCAGAGAATCGCCACGGCCTTCGAGATTGAGATCGTGCCTACCACCCGGGGGGCGCTCCTGACGGTGGACCCGATTTTTCGCCACCAGGGCCAGCTCCCGCGAAACCTGGCAGGAACCGGTCTGGCGGGCACCCTGCTCTTCGCTCGGGGGGATACCCCCCTGGAGCAGCTGGTTATCCCACCCGACGAGAAAACGCCGCTCTACCGTTTCAGCCGCACCGTACCGGAGTAGATTTTCCGGAACTCCCCGGGCGCGCCCTCCTCCCTCAAAAGCAGCGCCCCCTCGGGATCGATCCCGGAGAGGACACCCTCGACATCCCCGGCAACCACCAGCTCGTCCCGCCAGGCCAGGCACTCCTCCACCAGGGAGAACCAGCGGTCACCCCGGAGGTGTTCCGCCATGCCTCGCCTCAGGCGCAGAAAGAGCGGTTCTGTTACATCACGGCCCGACCAGAAACGCTCCCCGGCCATCTCGTTCAGGGATGCCGCCGGGAGTTCTTCCTTCACCAGGGGAGCCCCGTGAATATTTATTCCGATTCCAATCAGGAACCACCGCTGGTCGGCCTCGATCAGGATACCGCAGACCTTCCGCCCCCGAGCGAGAATATCGTTGGGCCATTTTATGCAAAGTTCCCGGGAGGGAAGAAAAAACTCCAGCGTCTCCCAAACCGCCGCAGCTGTCCGCAGCGCCAGCGTTCCCGGGAGGGAGTCGGCGGGATCCCAGGGCCCGCCCCGCTCCACGGCCAGCGTGACCATCAGGGCCGACCCGCTGCAATCCTCCCAGCGCTTGCCCCGGCGGCCCCGGCCCGCTCTCTGGTGCCCGGCCCGAACCCAGAATCCCCCTGTTCCCCGGGGCAGGTCGGCCCCGATCTCCCGGGCCCGGTTCATGGTAGAGTCAACCACGCCGTAGTAGTACTCTCTCAGGGACTCCAGACTCACGATGGAGGGGCTCCTGCGGTGAGCGACGAAACCACAACGCGGCCAACGACCTTGTCCAGGGAGAAGCGAACCTTCTTCAGCTCCTCTTCCACCACCATCACGGCACGGCATATCTGAATCTGCACTCCGGGATAGACCACGCCGTCTACCACCACATCGGCGTCTTCGTAGCGATCCAGTTCCCCCGCCAGATCGCCCATCTGGGCTGACAATTTCTGACGCTCTTCCTCGAGCTGGTGCAATACGTTCAGCTGACGATCTGTGGGGTTCTCGGGGGTACGCTCCAGCAACTTCTGGAGACGGAGCGTCACGATCTGGTGGCGCCGGGAAGAGATGTCCAGTTTTCGCTCTGCGATAAAGTTCAACCCCACCCGAACCAGGGTAGGAACGTGCGCGCTGTTTCCCAGGGTATAGCACCGCACCCCCTGGGCTGCGGTGGTAACACCACCGATAATCCTCCCCCGGGGTCCCAGGGCCAGACGATCGAGGGACCCGATATGAGCCTGATAGACGTATTGCTTCACAAAGACCGAGGATTTGCTCTCCACGTGGCAGTTCCCGACAAACCGGGCCTGAACCCGTCCGCCACACCGCAACAGGGCGCGTCCGCGCCCCACCAGCCCGCCCCGGGCAGAGAAATCCTTCCGGCAGTAAATCTCGGACACATCCACCGTGCCTGCGGCGATGATGGCGCCACCAGCCCAGACGTGGAACCCGTCCTTCACCTCACCCTTGAGGATCACATCGCCGGGAAACTCGATACTCCCTGTCTGATAGTCTACATTACCACCGATCTCCAGGCGATCCTCCACAAAGAACTGGCCGTCCCTGGTCTGGAGCTGCCCGCCGATCCCGGCCACCACCACATCGTCGCGCTGGAGGGTGTTTTTTCCGGGAACCACTGTATCCACGGGAATCGTCCCGAAGGGAACCTCTTCCCCGTGAACGTTCGTCCCCGGAACCCCCTCCTGGAGGGGGACTCTCCGGGCGATCACCTGGCCTCTGCGGACCACGGGAAGACGGGTTACCTGCTTGTAATCGATTTGGCCTGCGTCATGGGTGAAATCGCCGGCAACTTCGGCGGTCTTCTGGAGGACCCGGAAAAAGGGAGGCCGCATGGAGACGGGCTCCGTTCCCCGGGCAACCGGAACCCCGCGCCGGGCGTGCCGACTGGTGTTCACCTCCAGCATGATCTCTTCCAGCTCCCCGGAGCGCACACCGTGGACGACGTTCTGCGATTCTAGAACCGTGGCGAGATAATCCGGAGAGAGCATCCTCCCCCCTCCCAGGGCAGGGAAGAAATCCCCCAGCACCAACATGGCGTCCTCGGCTATGGTCAGCTCAATATACCCGTCGCGATCCATTGCTCCTGCTCTTTCAGAAGTTCAGTGTACTTCCTTCCCGGCGTACACGCAACCGAAGGGCCCCTTCACCATCCAATCCCGGGCTTCGGGATTCGCCTCGGGGGGCAACTCCGGGGGGGCCGTTTCCTCTCGTCCGGGCATTGAAACAAACGGCGCATTACCGTAGATTTATGCTCTCACCGTATATTTATGCAATGCGTATTTATGCAAACAGTGAACCTGAACAAAGAGGGTAGAACGTGCGCGAACGGCAGGAACGACTGCGGGTCGTAAAAAAGATAATCCGGAACCACCGGATCGAGAGTCAGGAGCAGCTGCTGCACCTCCTGGCCCAGAAGGGCTACCGGGTAACCCAGGCGACGCTCTCGCGGGACCTGAAACTGCTCAAGGTGGGCAAGCAGGCCCGGGGTACCAGCGGGAGCTATTACACCCTCCCCTCGGAGGAACTCCGGCGCGAACAGCACCGCAGCTACGTGGAGGATTTCGCCCGGGGCTACGTCTCGCTGAACTTCTCGGGATCCCTGGCGATCATCCGTACCCTGAACGGCCACGCCAACAGCGTGGCGATCGCCCTGGAAAACCTCGACATCGAACCCCTTCTCGGCACCGTTGCCGGAGACGACACGGTTTTCGTGGCGCTCAGGGACGGCACCACCGAGGATACCTTTATCGAAAACCTCCGGGAACGGTTCCCCGAGTTTGAGGAATAACATGAAAGCAACAATTCTCGGCGCCACAGGATACACAGGCATGGTGTTGTTGCGCATTCTGGCGCATCACCCCCGCATTACCGCCATCACAGCCTCGAGCAGAACCATGGCGGGACGCCCCCTGTCCGAAGCGGACCCCGGCCTCTCGCGAAGCGTTCTGGAAGCGGGCCGCCTGGATCCCCTGGTTCGCTCGCCCTCGGAGGCCCTGGAGTCTCCCGGAGAGGTGATCTTCTCGGCCCTCCCCCACGGGGCTTCGGCCGATGCCTGCGCCCCCGCCCTGGGCCGCGTACCGGTGATCGATCTCTCGGCGGACTTTCGCTTTGGCGATCCCCGGAACTTCACAGCCTCCTACGGGACACCGCCTCCCCAGGAGGCCTTCCAGAACCGCTCAGTCTACGGTCTCTCCGAATGGAACCGGGAAGCCCTGAAGACCGCAGAGATCATCGCAAACCCCGGTTGCTACCCCACGGCCACCCTTATGCCGCTGCTCCCCCTGCGGGAAGAGATCCTCCCGGGGACACCCCTGGTGGTAAACGCCCTGAGCGGAATCACGGGAGCGGGGAAAAAGGAAAAAACCACTCTTCTCTACGCAGAGCGAACGGAGAACGCCACGGCCTACAGCGTGGGCCGGCAACACCGTCACACCGGCGAGATCGAGGAACAGCTCGGAGCGGGGCAGATCCTCTTCTCTCCCCACCTGATTCCGGTAAAACAGGGGATGCTGGTCACCACGACCCTCTCCGTCAGGGATGGCCAGGCCGCTGTGGCGGCCCTGGAAGAACGCTACCGTTCAGAGCCCTTCATCACTCTCACGGGATCGACCATGCCCGAGACACGCCACGTGCGGGGAACAAACCATGTCCGGATCGGTTGGCAGATCGAGGGATCATCGCTCATTCTGGTCTCGGCGATCGACAACCTCTGGAAAGGCGCGGCAGGGCAGGCCGTCCAGAACATGAATATCCGTTTTGGTTTTGACGAGACCGAAGGGCTTCACCAGGAGGCAGATCTCTAGACGATCTGCTCCGTCACAGGAAGATCCCCTGCAGGACAGACCCGTTACAGGAACAAACGAATGGAACTAGTCGTAAAAACGGGCGGCCGCGTGGCCGCCGATCAGCAGGCCATGGCCTCGCTCTTTCAGGACCTCGCGTCGCTCCGTCTCCCCTCGGTTCTTGTCCACGGCGGCGGTGCGGCCGTAACCGACCTGGCAGCGCGCCTGGGGATCACCTCGGCCTTTCACGAGGGGGTGCGGATCACCCAGCCCGAGGAGATGGCCCTGGTGGACATGGTGCTGGCCGGCGAGACCAACACCGAGCTGGTCCGCCTGGCCCGGCGCGCGGGAGTCGCTGCCGTGGGCCTCACCGGCTCGGACGGGGAGCTCCTCACGGGAACCCTCCTCTTTCCCGGCCGGGGGCGTACGGCCCGGGTCTCCTCGGTAAATCTGGCGGTCCCGGAACTGCTTCTGAAGGAGGGCTTCCTCCCCGTAATCGCCACGGTGGGCACCGGCGAGGACGGCCAGGCCGTCAACATCAACGCCGACGAGGCGGCCCAGGCGATCGCCTGCGCTGCTGCCAGACGCGCCGGACGGGACACTCCCCCGGTACAGCTCTGCTTCATCTCCGATACAGCAGGAGTTCTGGACGACCAGGGGAGGATCATTCCGGAAATACCCCGCTCCGCCATAGAGGATCTTATCGCTGCAGGAACGGTGCGGGACGGCATGGCCGCCAAGATTCGCTCCTGCGGTGCTGCCCTGGAAGCGGGAGTCACCCGGGTCGTGGTGGGCAGCTACGAGCAGGCAGGCGATATATCGCGCCTTCTTCAGGGAGAGCGCGGGACCTCCATCGTCCCGGGGACAGCCGGGCCGGGGATCCCCGCCTCGGGGAGAGCTGCAAAAGGAGGGCCCCGATGAAAGATATCCCCCTCATCACCCCTGCCCTGACCGGGGAGACCCCCTTTGCCAGGAACTACGCCCGGGAGGTTCTGGAGATCGCCAGCGGCCGGGGCTGCCGGGTGAAAGATACCCGGGGGAACTCCTACCTGGACTTCGGGTCGGGGATCGCCGTAAACGCCCTGGGCTACGGTGACCGCGGTCTTGCCCGACGGGTTGCCCGGCAGATGCGGAAACTGGTCCACGTCTCGAACCTCTACGCAACCCCGCCCTCGCTGGCTCTGGCGGAGGAACTGCTCCAGCTCGCATCCCCCGCCGGGAGAACCCCCTTTCAGGCGGTCCATTTCGGGAACAGCGGGGCCGAGGCAAACGAAGCAGCCATAAAATACGCCCGCCTCCGGGCGCATCATCTCAAGGGTCCGGGCCATCACAACACCATCGTGGCCTTCGAGAAGGCCTTTCACGGCAGGACCCTGGGGGCGCTCTCGGCAACCCCCAACGAGGCGTACCGGAAAAAGTTTGAGCCCCTCCTGCCGGGCTTTACCTTCCTGCCCCTGAACGACCTGGCCCGGCTGGACCAGGCCGTGACGGAGGAGACCGCAGCGGTGATCCTGGAACCGCTCCAGGGCGAGGGGGGGCTGGAGAGCCCTTCGCCGGAGATGGTGGAGCTACTCAACCGGATCAGCGCCGAACGGGGGGTGCTGGTCATCGCCGACGAGATCCAGACCGGCCTGGGCCGCCTGGGAGAACTCTTCGGAAGCACCCTGATCGGCCTCACCCCCGACATCATCACCCTCTCGAAGCCCCTTGCCGGAGGGCTCCCCCTCTCGGCGACACTGATCCCCCCGGCGATAAACGAGCTACTGCAGCCGGGCGATCACGGAACAACCTTTGGCGGGGGGCCGGTCACAACCGAGGCGGGCCGCTACGTTCTGGAGAGGATCACCGCACCGGGTTTCATGAAACAGGTCCGCCAGCGGGCAAACCAGCTCGACCAGGGCCTGGAGGAACTCCGGAAGAACCATCCCTGGATCACCGATCTCCCCGGGCGGGGGCTCCTGCGGGGCCTGCGCATCGATCTGGGCCCCGATCAGGAGGAGCTCTTCCCCGCCATCCTGCCGGCGGCCCTGGAACGGGGGCTGCTGATCCTCCGGTCAGGGAGCAACGTAATCAGAATAGCCCCTCCCCTGATCATCTCTCCACGCGATCTGCAACGGGGTCTCGCGATCCTCGATACCGTTTTTCACACTATTTCTGCCAGGAGGCACCAATGACACAATCGACGCATCCCGCACAGGAACGGGAAATCAACAAAATCGTCCTCGCCTACTCCGGTGGGCTGGATACCTCTATCATCATCCCCTGGTTAAAGGAACAGCACCCCGGAGCGGAGATCATCGGGATCTGCACAAACGTGGGTCAGGACGAGGACTGGGAGGGGATGGAGGCGAAAGCCCTCGCCTCGGGAGCATCCAAGCTGGTCATCCAGGACATCCGCGAGGAGTTTGCCCGGGATTTTCTCTTTCCCATGCTCCGGGCCGGTGCGATCTACGAGGGGAAATATCTCCTGGGCACCTCCATCGCCCGGCCTCTCCAGGCGAAACACCAGGTTGATCTGGCCCTGGCCGAAGGCGCCGAGGCCGTCGCTCACGGCTGCACCGGCAAGGGGAACGACCAGGTCCGGTTCGAACTCACCTACAAAGCCCTGGCTCCGCACCTGGAGGTAATCGCTCCCTGGCGCACCTGGGAGATCACCAGCCGGGAAGAGGCGATCGCCTACGCCCGGAACAACAACATCCCCCTGGGAAATATCAGCGAGAAAAACATCTACTCCCGGGACTGGAACATCTGGCACATGAGCCACGAGGGCGGGGACCTGGAGAACCCCTGGAACCGCCCGAAGGAAGAGATGCTCCAGCTCTCGTGCTCACCCAAGGATGCCCCCGACAAGGAAACCGAACTGGTCCTGGACTTCACCAAGGGGATCCCCACGGGAATCAACGGAACCGCCATGGCTCCCCTGGAGATTCTCTCCTACCTGAACAAGGTGGGGGGCGAGAACGGAATCGGCCGGGCGGACTTGGTAGAGACCCGTCTGGTGGGAATGAAGAGCCGCGGTGTCTACGAGACCCCGGCGGGGACAATACTCTTCCAGGCCCTGCGCGAGCTGGAGATGATCACCCTCGATTTCGACACCCTGGAAATCAAGAACCAGCTGGCCCTGCGCTACGCCAGCCTGATCTACGCGGGCAAGTGGTACACCCACTTCAGGGAATCCCTGGACGCCTACATGGAGACCGCAGCAAAGTACATGACCGGCTCCGTTCGGGTGGTACTCTACAAGGGGAACATTATCATCGCCGGCAGGAGATCCCCCTACTCGCTCTACATCGAGGACCTCGCCAGTTTCGGAGAGAGCAGCTACAACCACAACGACGCCACGGGGTTCATCAACCTCTATGGTCTTGCCACGGGTGTTCAGGCTCTGGTACACAAGTACCGCGATCTGGACGAGGGACCGGCCCATCAGATGCGGGAAATGGCCAGCTTCTCCGAGAAATAGCCCTCCCCGGGGGGCGCATCCCCCCGGCCACCAGGCCCTCTGCGCTAGTTACGGGGCTGAAAGATCAGCGAGTATTCCAGGGGAACCCGGGTGGTCAGGGCCCGCAGGAGGGGCGTCACAAAGCGGACGCCCCCATCCTCCGCCGTCCCGCCCCGAATCTGGGTGATCTGTCCCTGGGGAGCCACCAGGGTCTCGATGCGGGATTCATCCAGAACGGTGGCGATCGATCTCCCCTGGGCGTATTCGTCCAGGGCCCAGGCGAGATAGTCCCGGTACTCCTCTTCAGACATGTCACCCTCGGGNGGCAGCAGCGTCTCCGTGATAAAGGGGTCCACCCCCACCAGCGCGATGAGCTGCTCGATCCCCCTCCGGTCCAGACGCACCGCCAGACGCCGGAAGAGATCGGTCCGTTCAAAACGGACAACCCCCGCCAGGCGGCTGCTCCGCATCGTCACAAGACGGGCCAGGGAGTCAAAATCCACCAGGAGGTTCAGCTCCTCGGGCTGCGGCGATGATGCCTCCACCAGGTACAACCCGGGTTCCTCGGCAAAGGCCTGCTCCAGCAGGGGGATCTGGAAAACCTGATCGGAGACGCCCTCCCCGGAACCCTCATCGCTCCCCAGGGTAGCGCTCAGGTCCTGGATGTACTCGGTAAAGGCAGGATCCAGAACGATCCTGATATCGGCCCGACCGGACCCGTCGGGACGGAGTGATATCTCCTGGTGCACGCTGCACCCCGACGCAGCCAGGAACAGAACTCCCAGCGCCACCATGGCCGGAAGGGAGCCCGCCCCCCCTCGAAACGATCCTCGCTCTCTCATGATTCTCCAAGTATACCACAATCCGCAGGGCCGTACCGCCGCGCCAGATCCAGATACTCCCGACCCTCCTGATCCCGTCCCCGCTTGAAGGCACCCCGGGCGTAGATCAGGGCCTTTCGGCCCAACTCCTGCTCTGCCAGTTCCTGGGCAGGAATTCCCCTGTTCTCAAGAAACCAGCCCCGTTCCACCAGATCGCGGAGCCCCTGCAGGCGAAAGAGCTCGATGTGACCGTACTTTTCCGAAAGCTGATCGCCATGGCCGGCATATTTTACCGTAAAGGGTTCTTCCAGGTAGGCAACATCGACAAGGCTGGTCAGACGCAGCCAGTATTCGTAATCCTCGGCGACCTCCAGATCCTCCCGAAACCCCGCTGTTCGCTCCCAGAGCGACCGGGAGATCATCACCGTGGAGGGGCCGATGATGCACTTCACCAGGGAATCTTCCAGAAGATCCCCCGAACGACGGTAGACAGAAAAACGGCGGCCCTCCTGGGAGATCTCCCGGCCCTTCCTGATCCATCGCTCCCGGGTGTGTGAAAGGAGCNCGCCCCCGGGATGGTGCAGGGGGATCTGCCGGAGGAGTTTTCCCGGGAGCCAGGCATCATCGGAATCCAGAAACGCCAGAACCGAGCCCGATGCGCCGTGAACCCCGAAGTTTCGCGCCCCCCCGGGCGTCCCGCCGTGGTTTCTGGTGATAACCCGACCCCGGGAATCATCCCCGCAGGCATCCCGGGCTGCCCGGGGGGTGCCGTCCCGGGACCCGTCGTCCACCACACGGAGNTCCANATCCCACCCCGGAGGAAGAGCCTGATCCAGGACGGAACGAATCGCCCGACCCACCAGAGACTCCCTGTTGTAGACGGGGATAATCACCGACAGAAGAGACCCGGTCTGCTCCACGGCCCTAGTGTCCCCTCAGGCGATCCAGGCCCCCGGCGTTCAGAACGGGCGAGGATANCCGGCGGGCCAGAAGCCGCTGCGCCAGACCGCTGGAATAGCCCGACCTGCAGTAAAGCACGATCGATCGGTCCTGGCCGCTGAGCTCCTGAACCCTTCGGGAGAGTTCTTCCAGGGGCAGATTTATCGCCCCGGGATAGTGGTCCTCGCGAAATGCTTCGGGGGATCGCACATCAACCACCAGGGCTCCCTCTTCGATAGCCGTGAGCACCGTGTCCAGGGGGGCGGGGTTCCGGGCCAGTCCGCGCCG
The DNA here is from genome assembly GCF_000373545.1 of Alkalispirochaeta alkalica DSM 8900. GTDB lineage: Bacteria > Spirochaetota > Spirochaetia > DSM-27196 > Alkalispirochaetaceae > Alkalispirochaeta > Alkalispirochaeta alkalica. Next base: position 173,723 of record NZ_KB891725.1, on the reverse strand, counting down.
ACGCTGCACCACTCCCAGANCGAGAAGCGCCAGGGCTCCCGCCACAATATGAAGATTGTTCATGAACCAGGAGCCTACCCGGCCCCCGGGCTGTCTGTAAACAAAGAGCCTCAATTATGGGCGGGAAAACAATTATGAACGCCAAAAACGGATGGGGATGCAGACCAGCACAAAGCGGACCCGCACAAAGCGAACCTGCACAAACCCGTCAGGAGAAGACGAAAAAAGGTCCGCCCTCGGCTTCAAGGGTGCGGGGGCGTTGCTCCCAGGAAGCCTCGGACGGACCAAAACACAAGAGGAGGAATCCCAATACTATCGAACCAGCCCGATAATCAGGTTGGTATCGTTGCGCCTCACCCGGAAGAGAACTTCGTCTTCCGCAGCCGAGGCCCTGTTCAACTCGCGGTAGAACTCCCGGAGCGTGGAAACCCCGGTGTTATTCACCCGCAAAATAATGTCGCCACTCCGAAGACCCGCCATTGCAGCGGGAGAGCCCGAAGAGACCTGCCCGATGATGACCGCGCCATCACGACTCGACAGATCCAGATTCTCCCGGATCGAATCGGTCATCTCCACCACGGACATGCCGGGCCAGAGATTGGCCGGAGCCGTGGCATCGCCGTCGCCGGGCCGGGAGCCGGTTCTGACGAAGATATCCCGCCGGGATCCCTCGCGGATAACACCGAAGCGCGTCCGCGCTCCCGGGTCGAGGCGGGTCACAGCCCGCAACAGATCGTTACTGTTGCGAATCGTCTCGTCGCCAACGCTCACAATGATGTCACCAGGCCGGATCCCGGCTGCTTCTGCGGGAGACCCGGTGTACAGATTGTACACGATCGCTCCGCCCTCGGATTCGCGCAGCGAATTGGAGGGGCTCTCGGGTGGATCGGCCATATTGACCCCGAGCCAGCCGTGGTGGGCGCTGCCGGTCTCGATGAACTGATCGATCGCCCTGCGCGCTACATTTACGGGAATGGCAAACCCGAGACCGATACTCCCCCCCGTCTGGGAGGCGATCCAGGTATTTATTCCGACAACCTCTCCCCGAAGATTGACAAGAGGCCCCCCGGAATTACCCCGGTTGATGGCGGCGTCGGTCTGGATATAATCGGTGAGCATCGGAATGCGCCGCCCCTGGGGGCCCTGGCGGCCCACGGCGCTGATGATCCCGCTGGTTACTGTCGACTCAAATCCCAGAGGGTTTCCCACGGCCAGGGCAAAATCACCCACCTGCACCTCGTCGGAATCACCCAGAACGGCCACGGGCACCTCCTGATCGGTCTCAAAGACCGCCAGGGCAAGATCGGTGTTGGGGTCGGAACCGACCCGGGTTGCCATGAAGGTCCTGCCGTCGTGGAGCGTGATCTTTATCTCTTCAGCCGTTCCGATCACGTGGTCGTTACTGAGAACGTATACGTTATCGTCGACGCGGCGAACGATGATCCCCGAGCCGATTCCCCGTTGCTCGAACTCCCGCTGCTGCTCCCGATTATCCGGATCGGGGCGGCCGAAGAAAAAATCGAAGGGAGACATGCGCGGAACCGTTCTTCTCGTTACCCGCTGAACCACTTCGACCTCTACCACCACGGGAAGCACATCCCGGGAGACACGCCGGAGCGTTTCCTGCTGAGCCTCCATGACGGTCATGGGGTCCAGTCGCTGCTGGCTCGCCACGGCACCGGGCAAGAGGGCCAGAACGAGGCATGTCACAACAAGCAGACGCTGCTTTTTCATAGCTGTTCCTCCTGTTTTCACGATCAGAATATGGGGCACGGCTCTTTCCCCTTTCTTTCAATATCATTACAGTTTTGACATGTTCAAACTGGTATTCTTTGTCCCTCCCGACCACGCTGAAGCGGTGAAGGAGGCGGTTTTTCGGGCCGGCGGTGGTTCCTACGAAAAATACGACCGGTGCTCGTGGCAGACAGAAGGAACCGGCCAGTTTCGCCCCCTGGCCGGAAGCGATCCCTTCATCGGGAAACCCGGCGTCGGCCGGGCCGGAGAGCTGGAGCGGGTGCCCGAGGCGCGCGTGGAAATCCTCCTGCCCGACGGAGCGGCTCTGCCCGCAGTGAAGGCCCTTCTGGAGGCCCACCCCTACGAGGAGCCGGCCTACGAGGTCTACCGGATCTTTCAGCTCCAGGACCTTCCGGGGGAGGTGAAGCCATGACCTCCCGGGACCAGGATCTCCAGGCCTCCAGGGTCGAAGCCGATACCATGGGCGAGGTAACCCTCCCCGCCTGGGCGCTCTGGGGTGCCCAGACCGAACGGGCCCGGGAAAACTTCGATGTCTCCCCCCTCAGGATTCCCCGGGAAATGATAGTCGCCCTGGGGCTGATCAAGAAGCACGCCGCCCGGGCCAACGCCGGACTCGGGTGCCTGGATCACCCCCTCGCCGAGGCGATCGCCAGCGCGGCCGACGAGGTTATCGCCGGCGCCTGGAACGAGCATTTTCCCCTGGACGTCTTTCAGACCGGCAGCGGCACCAGCTGGAACATGAATATCAACGAGGTGATCTCCAACCGGGCCAACGAGCTCCTCGGGGGAAGCCGGGGGAGCAAGACCCCGGTACACCCCAACGACCACGTGAACCGTGGGCAGTCCTCGAACGATGTGATCCCCACGGCGATTCACCTGGCCAACCGCATCGCCCTGGTGGATCTGCTGGAGAGCCTCCAGGTTCTGGCAGAGAGTCTGCGGAAGAAGGAACGGGCCTTCTCCTCCCTGATAAAGCTGGGCCGAACGCACCTGCAGGATGCCGTCCCCATGACGCTGGGCCAGGAGTTTTCCGGCTTCGCCGTACAGATCGAGAAAGCCCGGGAACGGATCAAGGCCACAGCCCCGGACCTGGAAGAGCTCGCCCTGGGTGGAACTGCCCTGGGAACGGGCCTCAACTGCGAGCCGGGCTTTGCCGAGACCGTGGCCAGGACAATCGCCGAAGAGACGGGCCTCCCCTTCCGGAGCGCCCCCAACAAGTTCGAAGCGATCGCCTCGCGGGACGCCCAGGTAGCGCTCATGGGAGCGCTCAATACCCTGGCAACGAGCCTCATGAAGATCGCCAACGACCTGCGTCTTCTTGCCAGCGGCCCCCGGGGATGCCTGGGGGAGATCATTCTCCCCGCCCTGCAACCGGGGAGCTCCATCATGCCCGGCAAGGTTAACCCCGTAATCCCCGAAATGGTCATCCAGGTGGCGGCCTACGTCAACGGAAAAGCCCTGAGCGTCACCATCGCGGGCCAGCACGGCCCCCTGGAACTGAACATGATGCATCCCCTGATCGCCCACGAGACGATCTCGTCCCAGAAGCTGCTCACCCGGACCTGCCGGGTCTTGGCCGAGCGGGCGATCGAGGGCATCGAGGCCGACCCCGAGCGGCTCTCTCACTGGATAGAATGGTCCCTGGCGCTGGTGACCCCCCTGGCCAGGGAGATCGGTTACGACGCGGCAGCGCGCCTTGCCTACCAAGCCTACCAGGAAAAGCGGAAGATCCGCGATGTTGTCCGCGAAAGCGGCCTTCTCGGGGAGGAAGAAATTCTGAATTTGCTCGATCCGGGAAAAATGGTATAAAGTATCGCCATGGATGTCAAAGAAACAGGTTACCTGAAGGTGCTGGCTGACTTCTCCTTCCCCGAGAACCAGATCGTGATCAACCCCAACGACGGCTTCGATCTCGGTCTGCTCACATCAGACACGACAGCTGTCTTTTACTACGGAGAGAGCCCCGCCACCATCGATGGCTCCGAAACACGGCCGATCCACGGCACCATACGGCAAAAAAACGAGTGCGCCATGGGTAACGTGGAAATAAGCCGCAAGGCTGTCGAAAAGATGGGAACACCCCCGCGGATACGGCTCCATCTGGTTCAGCAGAGCCCCTATCCTCACCTCCTGATCTCCACGGTCTGACCCACGAGCGAGCCCGGGGGGGGGGGGGAATGATCCTGCCTGCTTCGGCAGGCAGGGTCGCCAGAAACAGGATCGTCAGAAAATTGTTGCATAAACTCCATAAAAGGNTACAATTCAGCCAGTCCGGGGCCATCCCCGGGGTGAGCAACACAAGCACCAGAAAGGAGCAACCATGAAGAAGTACGTCTGTGACCTCTGCGGTTACATCTACGACCCGGCCGAAGGGGATTCCGACAGCGACATCGCGGCGGGAACATCCTTTGAGGATCTTCCCGAAGACTGGGTCTGCCCCGTCTGTGGAGCCGACAAGGACGAGTTCAGCCCCCTCGAGGACTGAGCACTCTTTCCCCGGCCCCTGGCCGGGGTCACCGGACCCTCCCCGGTTCGGCCAGCGCTCCCGGGACACCCGGGAGCGATCCCTTCTGTACCCCCTGCGGGGCCCTTAACCGTACTTCCGAAAGATGACCACGCCGTTGTGCCCCCCGAACCCCAGGGACGTGCTCAGGGCAGCCCTCACCGGCTGCGACCGCCCCGTACCGGGAACATAATCCAGATCACACCCCTCGCCGGGCGTCTCCAGATTGATCGTGGGCGGGATGAAGCTCTCGTGAATCGCCATAATCGAGGCGATCGCCTCGACCCCTCCGGCCGCACCGATACAGTGACCGGTCATCGATTTTGTGGAGGACACGGCCAGTTTTTCGGCGTGAGCCCCAAAGGCGGTCCTGATCGCCCGGGTCTCGGTGGGGTCGTTCACCGGTGTCGATGTTCCGTGGGCGTTGATGTAGTCGATCTCGTCCGGAGCCATCCCCCCGTCGGCCAGAGCAGCCTTGATCGCCCGGGCCGCACCGGTACCATCGGGGTGCGGTGCCGTGAGGTGATACGCGTCATCGGTCATCGCGCTGCCGGCAACCTCGGCGTAAATCCGTGCGCCCCGCGCCAGGGCGTGATCGAGACTCTCCAGAACCAGGATACCAGCCCCCTCGCCCATGACAAAACCGTCGCGGTCGGCATCGAAAGGCCGGGAGGCNCGCCGGGGATCATCGGCAAAGGACGAACTCAGGGCCTGAATCACATTAAACCCGGCGATTCCCAGGGGAGTAATACACGCCTCGGCACCCCCGGTCACCACAACATCCAGGGAACCATCCCGCAGATNCCGCAGNGCGTTACCGATCGCGTCGGTGGCACTGGCGCAGGCCGTGGCCANGGAATAGACCGGCCCCAGAGCCCCCAGGGCGATCGCCACGTGGGCAGGACCGATGTTGGCGATCAGCTTCGGAATTGTCATGGGAGGAACCCGGGAGGGACCCTTCTCGTGCANCGCCCGCAGGGACTCTTCGGTGGTCTCGAAGCCGCCGATCCCTACACCGAGCACCACACCAAGACGCTCCGGGTCCAGCGATGCGGGCGTGCCCTCTCCGGCAAAGCCCGCGTCCTCCCAGGCCTCGGTAGNGGCGTAGACGGCGTACTGGGAAAAGCGATCCATCTTNCGGGCGTCACGCCGGTCTATCCGCCGGGAAGGGTCAAAATCCTTCACCTCGGCTGCGTAGTTCGTCACAAAACCCGTCGTGTCGAACCGCGTGATCGGACCAGCNCCGCTTCTGCCCTCCCGAAGAGAGAGCCAGAAATCTGACAGGGAGTTTCCTACGGGGCTCACCACCCCCATTCCGGTTACCACAACGCGTTTCATATTATTCTCCCCGAGCCCCCCTGGGGGACCTCACATTGCAAGGCCGCCACCCACGGTGATGACCTCACCGGTGATGTAGGACGACATATCGGAGGCGAGGAAGAGACACGCCCCGGCCACATCAGCGGGCTCGCCGATTCTGCCCAGAGGAATCTGCTGGGTNAGCAACTCCTGCTGCTGGGCGGAGAGCTTTTCCGTCATCTCCGTGGCGATAAACCCGGGAGCAACGGCGTTCACCCGAACACCACGGCTCGCCGTTTCCCTGGCCAGNCTCTTGGTAAAGCCGATGAGCCCCGCCTTGCTGGCTGCGTAGTTTGCCTGCCCTGCGTTGCCGATCTTTCCCACCACGGAGGTGATATTTATGATCGAACCGGCCTTGCGCTTGATCATGTGCCGCGCCACGGCCCGGCTGGCCAGAAAGGCGCTCGTCAGATTAACGGTCTGAACGGTCTCCCAGTCCTCCAGGGACATGCGCATGATCAGCCCGTCCCGGGTAATCCCGGCGTTGTTCACCAGGATATCGATACCTTCTCTCAAGGTGAAAATCTCCTCGAAAGCGGCCTGAAGGGCGGCCTCGTCGCTCACGTCTACCTCGTGATGCGTCACATCAGCCCCGGGAACCCGGGTGCGGAAATACTCGAGCGAGCCCCCCTCGGTGCGCGAGAGGTAATGGACCACCGCCCCGTTCAGCAGAAACTGCTCGACGATAGCCCGACCGATTCCCCGGGATCCTCCCGTAACGACCGCTGTCTTTCCCTGTAACAAGGCTTTATCCAACACGCTGTTCCTCTTTCTGAAGCATCAGGGCAATCTTCTCGATCTCTTCCAGGGTTCCCGCCGTGTGACACCGTTCCACAGGCCACTCGGGGTCGGCCTTGCCCAGGGCAGACCAGAGCCCCTGCAGGACTTTCCCCGGCCCCACCTCGAGAACCACATCGGCACCGTCGGCAAGAATCTGCCGCTGTTCCTGGACCCAGGAAACGGTGGTTACCAGCTGATCGAGACACATCTGGCGCGCCTCGTGGCTGCTCATGATCCGCGAGCCCGTGACGTTGGAGTAGACGGGTTGCGCCGGCTCGGAGAAGGTTACTCTCTCCAGAATCCGGGAAAAGTCCTCCCGGGCCTCGGCCATCAGGGGAGTATGAAAGGGCCCCGACACCTTGAGGGGAATCATCTTCCTGACCCCCGCCGCCTTCAGCGCCTCCCGGGCAGCGGCAAGCCCCCGGGCACTTCCGCCAATGACGGTCTGGACAGGACTGTTTGCCAGGGAGGGATAGGCCTCCTCCACCGAGGCATCGGCAAGAATTTTTCGTACCGCTTCGGCCTCCTGGCCCATGACGGCCATCATGCCGGCGGGCCCTTCGGCTCCATCCAGATGGCGGCTGACCCGCTCCATGATCTGTCCCCGTTGCACAACCAGGGTGAGCGCGTCGTTCCGGGAGAGGACGCCCGCATCGACCAGAGCCGAGTACTCACCCAGACTGAACCCCGCCGAGACGGTACTGCGGACGCCGAAATCCGCCAGAACCTGGGCAGCAGCGAGATTCACCAGGGTCACGGCGATCTGGGTATTATCGGTTTTTCGGAGGCTCTCTTCGCTTCCCGAAAAGAGAAGCGCCGCAAGATCGAGCTTCCCTGCATCGGAACCGATCTCGAAGAGTTCGCGCACGGCAGGGCTGTAATCAAAGAGATCCTTCCCCATTCCTGTGTACTGGGCTCCCTGTCCGGGAAAAAGATAGGCAATATTCATGGGCTATATAGTACCACGTGTGACGGGAACGATCAAGTTAGTCGGCCCGGAACCGACAAAATATCTCATTTTCTCTTCCCCCTTTCGCGGATGTTCTGGTAAGATTTTCCTGTGACTACCATACTGAGACCCGCAGCGGTCACCGGAGTGGGGGCTTTTGCCCCGGAACGGCGTGTCCACAACGACGAGCTCGCCCGGCTTGTGGATACCTCCGACGAATGGATCTTCTCTCATACGGGAATTCGCTACCGTCATATCGCCGGCGATGATCTGGCCGCCAGCGATCTGGCCGTACCCGCCGCAGAACAGGCCCTGCGGCGCGCCGGGGTCTCCCCCGACGATATCGACCTGCTCCTGGTCGCCACGAGCACCCCCGACTACCCGGGGTTACCCTCGACAGCCTGTGTCCTTCAGGAGAAGCTGAAGATTCCCGGGGCGGGAGCCATGGACCTGGTCGCTGCCTGCTCCGGCTTTATCTACGGCCTGGAGACGGCCCGAACCTTTGTCGCCGCCGGAGCGGCCCGGCACGTTCTGGTGGTGGGCACCGAGATCTACAGCAGGATCGTCAACTGGGAGGATCGGGGCAGCAGCGTCCTCTTCGGCGATGGTGCCGGGGCCGTCGTGGTGAGCGCCTGCGCCGAAGGCGAGAACCGCATAGCTCCCGCCATTCTGGGCAGCCGGGGCAGCGGGGCAGAATCGCTCTGTCGCCTTCACGGCGGAACCCGCCACCCCTACGTACCCGGAGTAACCCCCCCCGAGGCGCTTCTCCTGCAGATGGATGGCAAGAAGGTCTACACCTTCGCCGTGGCAGTGATCGTTCAGGTCATCCAGGATCTGCTGGAGCAGAACGGCCTGGCCTTTTCCGATCTTGCCTACGTGGTTCCCCATCAGGCAAACACCAGGATCATCGCCGCCGCGGCAAAACGCGGAGGGTGGGACCCGGAGCGGTTCTACATGAACATTGAGGAATACGCCAATACCTCGGCAGCCTCNATCCCCCTGGCCCTGGAGGAGATNGACCGNAAGGGACTCCTGGCACCGGGGGATCGGGTTCTCTGCGTGGGCTTCGGNTCGGGCCTTACCTACGGTGGAACCCTGATAACCTGGACCTGATGCCCTGAAGACAGGCGACAGCGCGCCACCAGGGAGACCTTGATGGCGCGCTTGCAGAGCCCTTCCAACTGTCGTAAGCTGGATGTACCTGTGGAAACAGCAAAAGTCGTACCCTTTCACCAGTTTATCCGTCGCTATCCCCAGGCGATGGCCCTCCTCCTCCGGGATCGGGAAAACCTGCTGTGTCGCAACCGTTCCTCGGGGAAGATCAGGAAGGTCCAGCTCCGGGCGCTCCATCAGAACAACCCCCGCTTCTGGGAGACCTCCGGGGCCTGGGAATTTTTTCTGGACCGGAGCATCGCCGATCGCCATATCGAGACGCTGACCAAAGACTCCCGAANCCTCCAGGCCACAGNCACTGCGNAGGATGCCCCCCCGGCCCCTCCGGAGTCGCCCGGCCCGGAGCCCGAACAACCCGCCCCCCGGAGCAACAGGAGCAACTTCGGCGGTCTCGCCGAAGAGTACGCCCGGATGCCGCCCCAGGAGCGGTGTGGTCTTCTCAAAAGATCCCGGGACCTCCTGGATACGCTCCTCGAGCAGGACGATGCTCCGCAGCAGGAGGTTGCCGAGGCGCTGGTCAGCGCGACTCAGGATGCCACCCTGGCAAACCGGGCAACCCTCATGGAGGCGCTCCGCCAGGGCAACGACCAGGCCCGGACGTATACACAGCAGATGGTCACAGAGACGCGGGAGATGGTGAAATCAACGGTCCGCCTCGTTGATTCGGCAGTCTACAACGACGAACTGGTCCGCCAGGTCATCGAGAAATCCAATGGCACCGTGGTTCAGCACATGACCCGGGTCTTTCTGATGGGCCTGGAGTTTCTNCTCTTCTACAACAGACAGGTGATCATGCGCGGTATCGCCAGCAAGATCCGCGTCCGCTTCCGCACTGCCTACCGGCCNTTTTACCGCTCTCTTTTGCCCCATCTTCACGAGGAGCAGGTGACGCTGGAACACGTCTTTTACGGCGGCATGAAATCCCTCGACGATGCAGAGATACACGCCTTTGCCACNGGATTCCTGGTGCACGACGTGGGCAAGGCCGACGACATNGAGTACCACGAGGGAGAGGCCGGTTTCGACCGGGCCACGGTGGAACGTCACGTGAAGATCGGCTACAAGGCGGTCATGGAGAAGACCACCTACCCCCGGGAAGCGGCGCTCATCACGGGTTACCATCACGAGTATTACGGCCACGCCCAGGGCTACGGCTACTTCCGGGAGTTTCTGAACGCCTATAAGGAGGCACGCCCCGAGGCCACCCAGGATTACATCATGTCCTACACCATGGAACCCCTCATCGACTATCAGGTCCTGGCCTACTTCCCGGCCAAGATGCTGGAAATCGTCGACGTCTACGACTCACTCACCGACCCGAACAGGCGCTACCGGTCTCCCCTGCGGCCAACCGAGGCCCTGGCAATGATCAAGGACGAATTCATCGTGAAGAGTCCCAAGATAGACCCCATTCTTTTTGATATCTTTCTGGCTTTTCTCAAGACGAAACTGGCGCGGCCCGCCCGCTAGGCCNGCCCTGAAACCGGACCGCGAGCCGGGCGCACCTGCCTGGACGTGGTCGCGCCAGCTCACCTGACGCACTCCTCCCAAGACACCCCGAAGGGAAAATCATCCCCCCGGGGTGATCCCCGGCACGGCTCGCCCTAGTCTCCCAGGACCAGCCCGTCAAAGTACCCGCGCAGGCGGGAGACAAAGTTCCGCTGCACCGCAGCCTGGATATCGCGATACGCAAAGGCTATGGCCGACTCCGTGGTGACCGCCGATGAACGGCCCTGGTCGTCGTAGGAGACGATNGAGGTCCCGTCGGGACCGGCCACATCGAGGTTCAGCACCCAACGTGCCGACTCAAAATCTGCGGAGAGATCGATCGGCTCGACCTGGACTCTCCCGGTAATCCGGAGAACCGGATCCGTGGCGGAAACGGGAAACCGCTCTTCTGCCAACGCCTGGCGAACCACNCCCCCCACACGGTCACCGGTATCACCGGTGATGGTTACGGAGACACGCATATCCGAGGCGATATCGGTACGCCGCTGGATCAGGGAATCGTAGGAGTAGGGAAGCTGCACCATCTGGCCCATGGAGGGAGCGATGATCCGCAACTGGTCCCGCAGGACCTCGTTCCCCGAGGCGATGATCCAGGCCGCGCTCACGTAGGCGTACTCCCGAATCAGGTTATCGCTTGCATCGGCCTGGGCCAGGAAGGAAGCAACCTGGTCTGCGTTCTTCTCGATCAGGTCCACGTAGAGACGACCCGTAGGAAGACGCTCGATGTAGGCGATCGCGTGGACCCGTCCCGACTCGTCCACAGCGGCCTCACCCATCTGAACGTTGGTAAGCCGCTGGGCCGACTGAACCGAGGTGGTCTGGGCAAGCTCTACCTCGGCTTCCGAAAAATCCCCTTGGGCGGTGACGATATCCCGATACCGCTCCTGGGTGGTCATGTCCACCTGAATGTTGGCCTCGAAGATCTGGGAAAGACCCGCCATGGCCTGCTGTTCTGCAGCCCTTCGGGTATCACCCGTTCCCACCGCCGTCAGATAGACCTCCTCGGGGTAGACCGCCGAAGGATTCAGGTACCACTCGGGAAGGTCAGCCCTTCTGGAATCGGGCCGTGCCGGCTTGGGGGAACTCGAGCACCCCGCGAAGATGAGAAGCCCCATCGCCACGCAGAGGCTAGCCCACAGCACCGTTCGTCTTTTTCCATTCATCATAATTTTCATCAACTCCTTTTTGGCAAACCAGTTTTTACGAACCAGTTTTTTGCGACTCAGCGACTCAGCGACTCAGCGACTCAGCGACTCAGCGAATCAGGAAGGAGGAGATCAGGTTTGGTGAGTTCCTGTCCACCTTCACGGTGCCGATCTGGTCAACGTGTACCCGGGATGTGCCCTGGTAATACTCCACGGCGATCTCGTACTCGCCTGCCGGCAGATCCCACTCGCCAACGTGGGCGTAGGCCGGGAAATACCGGGAAATGCGAAGATCGGCCTGCTCGCTCGCGTCCAGGGCTATGTCGGTGGCAATGGACCCGGCAAGACCCGCCGCCATTCCGAAGAGCGATCCCGACCCGGCCTCGCGCATGGCCTGGCCCGCCTGCTGACCGGCGATCCCCTTTATGATCGTTCGCGTAACGGTCTTCAGGAAGATGATCGGCTCCCTGATCTGGAAGGTATCAAGAGCGATCTGCTCCATGTTCTCCAGAAGCTGGACGTCCCCCAGGGGTCTTCCGTTGGCCATAACCCGCACCCGGGTGATCTCGGAGCCCCGCAACTGCATACGGGGCAACTCAAACTTGAAGCGGTAGCCACTCTGGACACCGGGGAAGGAGAAACTCCGATACCCTTCTATAACCCGCCCCAGGTGCTCGTCCTCCTCGGCATGGATAATATCGACTGCGCCATCACGAGTAATAACCCAGAGGGTCTGGGCCACCTTGATGGGCGAGCGACCCGTAAAGACCAACACGCTGATCCTGGCATCGTCGGGGCGTTGCATCACAGCCTCGGTGAGAGGAAGGGGAAAATCATAGAGGTTCGACTGCTCGCGGAAAGCTTCCTGAAGCAGCTCCCAGTCGATTCGGACGCCGTCCATGTCACCATCGCCACGACGCAGGACCAGACTGAGGTACCGCGCCAGGGCGCTGTTGTAGAACCGACTCTCGCCGGGCTGGATCTCGGGGCCGTCAGCCTCGTCGGCCTGGGCGTACCCCTTGGCCAGAGACTGATACTTGTCCTCGAGGAGGTTCAGCTTGATGTTGATCCTTCGGGCTTCCACCAGCGCACCGTCGGTCTGACCCAGGGCGTTGAAATTGAGCGCCTTGAAGACGTTCAGATAGATGTCCTCGAAATCTTCCCCGGCGTAATCGCGCATGGTATCGTTGATCAGGAAGGTCGCGGCGGCCTGGCTGATGCTGCGCGTGAAATACTCCTCGATAAGACGCTCGGCCTCGCTCAACCGTTGCGAACTCTCCACAGGAGAATCGGCGTAGTGAAGCAGCATCCCCGAATCGAGGTAGAAGAGCACGCCGTCGCGTCGGCCGTAGAGGGTATCCACGTTATCCTCTATGATCTGGGCTGCCCGGGCAAAATCACCCTGCTGCGTCGCCTGGTCGGCCTCGATAAAGAGGGTATTCCTCGTTGAGGCACAACCCGACAGAAACAGGACNAAGAGGACCCCCGCGAGGGCCCTCCTTACGACTCCGGCAGGACTATACATAACTGGTCCTCCTTCGGACTGAACAGACCTCACCGCACTCACCAGCGCGAACGCCGCTGCTCAATCAACTTTTTTATTTCCTTGTTCCCGATCCAGACGATCTCGTTGCTCTCAATGTGGATGAGTTCCATATTGACAGCGTAGGCGATCGCCCGCATCCCCTCGATGGCATCCACGGTGGAAGAGATCGTTCCGCGCAGCATGAAATCAGCACCCGTCTCGGCACCGAGACGCGCCACGGTCTCTTCCCGGGCCTGGGTCTGCTGGTCCATCCGCTCGGCCCTGATCTGCTGGCGGGCCTGTTCTCCTGCAACAAAGCGAACCATGCCGCTGTTTATCAGCTCCCGCTCGATATCGCGGATAAAGGGCGTTGTATCGATATGCTCGGAACTGAGGTTCCGGACATCACCCACCACCACCACGGGGGGGCGGCCCTGATCCGCCGAGAACCTGTTCAGCCAGGGTCGGGCCAGAACATCGTCGATCATCTCCTCTGCCACGAGCCGTGCGTCGGTATCGTTCCAGCGTCCGCTCAAGTCGATCTGGGCATCGGCTGCAGTACGCTCAACGGTACGGCTCGGCGTCGAACAGCCCNCCAGAACCAGAGCCCCCCCAACCAGCACGAGTCCTAATATCCTTTTCATCCTTCGTTTCCTCCAGCACGTGTGTATCTAGTCTGAAGTGTAGGTTCCGGTATACCCTTTGTCAATGAATCGGTTGATTTTCCCGATTCCTGCCCCTATAGTTGAGAGTAATGGCAAAGTTGAATTTCGGAATTATTGCAGGGATCTTTCTCCTGGTTCTCGGCTGCGCATCCCAACCGGAGGAGAAGCCCCGGGAAGTCTCCCGGGAGCGGACCGTGGCAACTTCTCTCGATTCGCTCATGAGCGACCTCACCCCCCGGGACAGCAGGCCTGTCTTTTTGGGGATTTCACCGCGCCTGCGCGACCGCGACGAGGAGGAAGACCGGGCGATCCTCCACGTGGCGGAGCAGGCCTCCCGTTACACCCGCCTGGCCGCCAGGTACCGCCTTGTCACCCAGAGGGGGGGGCGGTCAGCGGACCTCCTGGATGACATTATCACCGACTGGGACCCCGATTACGCCGAGACCCTGGTAGAGCACGTGGAGGTCCTCCAGAGCTTCCAGGACCATCAGGGCACCTACATCGTAGCGGCCGTTTCCCAGGTTCCTCCGGCCCCACAGGTACAACTTGGAGGATCGGCACGCGATGGTGAACCCGAATGGGTCAATCGGCCCCCCGCAATCCCGGGATTTCTCGTCACCGTGGGAACAACCCTCAGGAGCCACCGCCTGCGAAACAGCATCGACACCGCCGATCAGGATGCACTCAAGGATATTCTTCTGCTCTCCGGGGCCAGCGTCCGCACCCTGGAGGACCGGCGCGACGTAGACCGGGTTGGAACCTTCGAGCAAACCATCGGAGCCCAGGAGGCATCGGCTGTACTCAGCCAGTTTCTCGTGCTCGCCCGCCACACCTCGGCCGACGGCAGATATTTCTACAGCCTCGTGGTGGCCCGGGAAGATCCAGGGCAATAGACAAAAAAATCTGCCCGATTTCAAGGAGTCTCCCATGAAACAGACCAGACCTTCATCGTGGTTCTTCGCTTTCCTTCCTCTCCCCAGGTGCCTCCCCCCGGGAGCCTCCCCCGGTCCCGTAACCGGTCCCGGGGCCAGGTCCTTCCCGGGCAGATCGCTTCTTGTTCCGGGACTTCTCCTGGGAGCAATCCTCCTCTTCTCTCCGGCGATCNTCGCCGAGGGGATCGGCCGGATCGAGTACATCGAGGGCGATGTCTCCCTCATCAGGGACGGAGATATCCTCGACGAGTTCCAGATCAATCCGGGGGATCCCCTGCTGGAGATGGATGTGATCCAGACGGGGTTTGACGGCTACGCCGAGGTCCTCCTCACCGTCGGAGGACGATCNACCGTGCGAATACAGGAGAACACAGCCTATTATATCGAGGTGGAACCCCAGACCGGGGGTGGCGAGAACACCCGCCTGCGCCTCCTCACGGGATCCGTGGAGATGGCGGTCCAGAATATCTCACGGGACTCCCAGGTGAATGTGGAAACCCGGTCGGCTGTACTGGGCGTCCGGGGAACAGAGTTTGACGTTCTCACGGCCCCCGACGAGAGCACCCTCGCCGGAGTACGAACGGGCCGTGTAGAGGTTGCCTCGGGCGGGCAACGGGCCATGGTCGAGGGCGGATCAGCGGCAGAAGTACAACAGAACCGCCCTCCCCAGTCTCAAACCGTCCCCGATGGTGATTTTGACCGGTTCTATTCCCTCTGGACCGAAGCGCGACTCCAGGCCTTCCGAAGTGGCGCGCCCACCTTCATCAAGGCCTACGTGCGCCGCTTTAACGACACGGAACCGGAGTTCCAGAGAGCCTATCGGGAACTCATGGCACACCGGGACCGCCTGGAGAGAGAGGCCGCCCGCACCGGAACATCCCTCGGGGGAGACATGCGCCTCCGTACCGAGGTGAGCCCCGCCCTCATCAAGATGCGCAGCATCCTGCCACTTTTCGAGAACGCCCTCTACCGCCTGGAGGAACTGGCTCGCTTTCACGATCAGGGGATCGGGGAAACCACCATCGACGGGGTACGGTCGGGTGACTTCTTCACCCGATTCTCCCGGGTGGAGCAGAATCTCCGGCGCCAGCTTGGGGAGGTGCGTACGGTCTTCCGCCTCTACCGGGTAATAGAACAGCGCAGCTTTGGCGGCCTCCCCGAGGGAGCCGGAAGCCCCTTCGGAGGGGGGAGCCCCATAAACTCCATGGGGTTCTAAAACATAACCTCCAGGGGGTTCAAAAAGAGGGAGCGGGCTTGACACAGGACCCGTCATCGGGGTACAACAGGGTCACATTGATCTGGGGGTGTAGCTCAGCTGGCTAGAGTACTTGAATGGCATTCAAGGGGTCACGGGTTCGACTCCCGTCACCTCCAATCGTTTGGAAACCCTGATCAAGACCCGCCCTGTGGCGGGTTTTTATTTTGTTCCCCCCCGGACAAGGTGATCCCCGGACAGTTTTTGCCCCAGGACGCCTCCACAAGGGTACCGGGCCGGGAATCACCACACACCACCTGATTGGCCCGCAGCCTTCCGCACTTTCTCTTCCGCACCCATGACCTGCGAAATGAAATGGTATACACTGTGAGGTATGAGTTCCTCTTTTGACACAAGCGATAACCTTTTTGTCTCCCCCGGGGCTCCGGAAAAAGACGACGACTCCCCCAGCTTTGAGGACCTCTTTGACGAGCCCCGTTCCGAGGATTTCCTGGATGACACCGAACCCGAAGAGCAATCGGCAACCCGGGAGCGAATGCAGAAAATCGAGACCCTCTCGGAGGACCCCAAGCCCTACTTCCGGAACGCCAACTTTTATCAGGAGGCGCTCACCGGCGAGGGAGAGATAGCCAAACGCCTCCACAGCACCCTGGCGCAGTTCCTCAAGGCCGACAACCCCGAGGATAGATCGCTCTACCGAAACCGCCTCATCCCCGTCTACTGGGATCTGGCCCGGTCCCTGGCGCTCAAGGCCTACGGGACGATGCCCGAACCCAAGATGCTGCTTCTTCGCTTCGGCGTTCTTCTTCCTACCATGCTCGACAAGGACCAGCGACTCATGATCGCCCAGATCATCCAGGACAATCGCTGGGGAGAGCCGATCCACTACGTCGATGAATGGCTGAAGGGAATCGCCTCGGGGAGCTTTTCCCTTTCTGCCACGGACGAGACCAAAGCACCTACGGGCCAGCAGGTATCCCGCCTCGCCCGCCAGGTCGAGACCGCCCGGGGCAAGGTCGAGGCCCAGATGACCCTCATCAGGACGCGGAACGAGGAGATGGAATCGATCGAATCATCGCTGCGCCGCCTGGTGGCAGAACTGACAGAACGGGAGGTTCGCTACGAAACGCAACAGAAGGGCCCCTACACCGATGCCCAGCGAACGATCTTTGCCGACATATCGGCCGATCTCCGCCGGCTGAGCCACCAGGGACGCGAGATGGGCCGGGCCTACCTGGAACTCGAGCGCTACCAGGACGCTCTGGCTGATCTCAAGCGGCAGGCCGAGCAGGCCGGAGAAAACATCGACGCCGTCGACACCAAAGCCGCCCTGGAGGAGATGGGGACGATCCGCCAGATGGCAAAACTCTGCGTTGGTCGCCAGGGCAACCATTTCCCCCTCCTCTCCCGCCAGTATTTTCGCGGAGGCCTGGCCGCAGTGGGAACCAGGGAAAACGTTCACAACGTGCTGGCCGACGTGGAGTATCTCGATCAGGGCCTCTTTCTGCGGACCTTCAAGCAAAAGACCACCAGAATCGTTCCAAATATCATCCTGATCCCCTGCTACGGGGACCTGGGAATTTGCTGGGAACCCTTCGAGCGCTACAACCGCGCCACCAGCCGGGGACGGCTGGCAATCCCCATGTACAGCAAGGATCTGACCACGGCGGTGATCGCCGCCCTGGGAGACCTCCGGTGGCAGGTCGCAAAGGAACGCGCTGCACACTACTGGATGGAAGAGGGGCTCACGGGGTGGTACTATCAGTGGTTCTCGGAGCAGCGCATGAAGGGCGACGTAAAGGACCAGTTCATCCAGGATTACATTCTCTGGATTACCCGGGAGAGCAACGGAACCCAGAAGCTCTCCCGGGAGGTGCGGGATATCTTCTGGCGCTACATCCCCTTTCCCCAGGAAGTAAAGGACACCCTGAAAAACAGGGGCTTTGTCTACCAGGACCTGTACAAGAAGGACCAGAATCGCGCCATGTCGGTGGGGTACTGAAGGGAGCCCCCGGAGCCCCGGGTATCGGGGTTACTCCGGCGACCGTCGCTCTTTTCCGAAGAGCGGCCCAAAATACTTCTGGAGATCCCAGGTTTTTGAAGCCCAGCGCATGAGCCGGTGATAGAGCAGATACGTGGAGATCACCGATCCGAGAAAGAGCACCATCAGCATAATCTGGTTCACCTGGGGAGGGAGCGAGGGCGCCACGAAACGGGCAAAGACCACCAGGAATAACACAAAGAGAACCATCATCGTCAGGATGTTCGCCACCGTGGCGGCCAGAATAAAGAGAAGGGTGTTCACCCGCTTGTTCATCGTTCCTCCCCTCCTGGAGGGCGGTCCCCCCCTGGCGTCAAGACGACAAAGAGGACCAGCATGATCCCCCCCGTCACAACGGCAGCGTCGGCCACGTTGAAGGCCGGCCACCGATCCATGCCCAGAAGGCCGTAAAATTTAACATCGAGAAAATCAACAACCCCCAGGGGCCGGAAGATCCTGTCGATCAGATTGCCCACTCCCCCGCCCATGATCGCGGCGACGCACCAGCGCTGACGCTGGGGCAGATCGCTGCTCAGGTAGAAGGTCCAGAAGAGAACCCCCAGTACAACCACGGGCAGAAGAATGAACGCGCCCTGCCGTACCAGGGGCGGCAACCCCTGGCCGATACTGAAGGCGATCCCCAGATTTCGCACGTGAATGATCCTGAAGAAGTCCCCCGCCACGGGCAGGACGTAGCCGGCCTCGTAGTAGAGTGGAATCGTGGCTACAATGAGAGCCTTCGTGATCTGGTCCAGGACCACAACGAGAGCCATGAGGATCAGAGGCCTCCACAGATCCTCCCGGGAAGGTTCACCCAGAGTTGTCTTGTAGGACCTGGTCAAAGAGAAACCTCACAACCCCGTGGGAAGATCGAGAAAGGTCGTCTCGATCCCCGTATCAACAGCAAGCTTTTCCGCAACGGCCCGTACCCCCCACGTCTCAGTAGCGTAATGCCCTGCGAAAATAGCATTAATCCCCGACTCCCTGCAACGGTGGTACGCCACATGGTTGGCATCACCCGTTATATACAGGTCCAGACCCTGGCTGATCGCCTGTTCGACCTCCAGGGGAGCACCCCCGGAGATGATCCCCACCGACTCGACCCGGGGCGTGCCGAAGGGGAGAACCGCCAGAGGAGAGAAGGCGGGCCCGAAGAGCCGCTCCTGAACCTCCTCCAGGCTCAGGGGATGCGCGAGACGTCCCGAGACACCGATCGGCACGTTGCGCACCAGGCCAAAGGGTTCTACCTCGGCCAGACCCAGCACGGCGGCCATGCGGGCGTTGTTGCCCAGCGAGAGATGCGCGTCCAGGGGCAGATGTACGGCGTACAGGGCCAGATCATTCTGGATGAGCGTATGGATTCTCTGATAGTGTGGCCCCCGGAGCACCTCCTCGCGCCCCCAGAAGAGACCGTGATGAACAAAGAGCAGATCGGCTCCCCAGGCACAAGCCTCGTCGAAGACCTGCAGGGCGGCGTCGACGGCGAAGGCCACGCGCGCCACCTTTCGGGACTGGCGGGATACTTGCAGGCCGTTTCGCGACGAATCTATTCCGGCAAACTCGTCGATCGGCAGGATCTCGTGGAAATAGGCATCCAGCTCCTCCAGGGTCATCACTGTTCGACCTCCCCGCAATCGCCGGACCGGCAGAGAAGCCGTGCCGTGGGTTCATCCAGAATGAGCTCGCTCATGAGACGCGCCTTGAGGGCAGCCCGCAGCCCGGGGACCTTGTTCCGACCGCTCACAACACAGATAGCCCGCCGGGCCTTCCGGTAGAGCGAGAGCGGAGGCCCGCTGGCCCGGCTGTTCAGGGGGATATCATCCCAGCTCCCGTCCTCGCGGAAAAAGACCGTAGCCAGATCACCAATGACCTGCTCCCGCTCGAGCTCCTCCATATCCTCGGGGTCCAGATACCCCGTGGAATAGACGTGGCTGGGAACCCCGGCGTTAACCGAGCCAATGCTGTAGAGCAGCACACTGGCCTCCTGCTGGAGGTCGATAATCCGCCTGATGCTCCGTTCCTGCCACATGGCCGCCTTGGTCTCCCGGTAATCAAAGAAGGTGGGAACCGGGAAGAGCATCACGTTGGCCTCGTAGTTCTGGGCAAAGTGGTGCAGAATGTTCGCGGCGTAGCGGTTATCGGGGGTGAAGGTATTGCCGGAACCGTTCAGCTGGACAACCCTCAGTTCCGGGACCCGGTGGGGGATCAGGTTTGAGGCGATCTCGCTGATCGTTGTACCCCAGGCGATGGCCAGAATGTCACCACCGGAGAGCACGCTGTTCAGGTAGTTGGCGGTGTACCTGGCAACCCGCTCCAACCAGACCACCTCGCCCATCAGTTCCGGCGCCGGCACAATGTGGACTGCATCGAGACCGAAGGTATCCCGGATCTGCCGTTCCAGGGGAGAGAGGGCCTTCTGGACATTCACAATCTTGATCTCCACCATCCCCGAGGAACGGGCGTGGGAGAGGAGTCGGCTCACTTTGGGCCGGGAGAAGTTCATCTCCCGGGCGATGGCCTCGGTGGTCAGCCCCTGGTAGTAGTACATGGTCGCTACGCTGAGAGCTTCCTGATAAATTCGGTCTTCGGTATTCATAATATTTGTTTGATCATTGTAATCACACCTCTGAACGTTTGCAACAGAAAAAAATACTGCCTTGTGCAGGCCAGTATATCACTTCATCAGACCTTTCCCAGAGTTGTCAATAATTCCGTTACCGGGACGGGCCCCTGCCGGTATACCTCCCGTCCTTCGCACCTGGCAATCTTCTTCGGTCTAACGTGTCCACCGGTCCAACTTGTCACCGGTCCAACTTGTCCGCCTGCACAGAGACAGCTATACTCTCTGGCAATGCAAAAGTCTTCAGATCGATTTCGCCTGGACCCGGCGCTTGTCCGGTATACCGTCTCCGAGGAAGAGCTCGCCGGAATCCGTCCCAGCTATATTCACCACCGTATCATCGGACAGCCCCGGGCGGTGGAGGCCCTGAACCTGGCGCTGGCGATTCCCGCAAAGGGCTACAACGTCTTCGTAGCAGGCCAGGCGGGGACCGGCAAGCGTACCGCCGTGATGCGCATCCTCAAGGATCAGCCCTTTGACCCGCACCAGTTGCGGGATATCGCCTATGTCAACAACTTCCACCAGCCCGATCGTCCCCGGGTTCTCTCCTTCTCGCCGGGCGATGCCCTCCGGTTTCGCCGGAAGGTGCACGATCTGGTGGAGACCCTGAAAGAACGGCTCCCTACGGTCCTCGAGAAAAGCGGGTTCCGGGAAGAGCGGGATCACATCATGCTCGAAACGGAGGAGCACGAGGCTTCGGCGCTCCAGTCCTTCGAAAACGACCTCTCCCGTGAAGGGTTCACCATCGTTCAGATCCAGGAAGAACAGGAACAGCGCAGCGATATCAGCCCCGTCATCGAGGGAACCCCTGTTCCGATGGAGGACCTCCAGAAGCAGGTAGCCCGGGGGGCGCTCGATCCCGCCCGGGCCGAGTCCCTGCGCCGACGCTACTACCAGCTCATGGACCAGATGAACCAGATCTTTCTCTCCCTCCGGGGGGAGCGGCTGGTGGCGGAGAAAAAACTCCGGACCCTCCAGCGCGAGACGATTCAGCCACTTCTGGACCGCCTGGTCTCGGAGGTGACCGATGTCTTCCAGGGCGAAAAGATCCACCGCCACCTGGAAGAACTCAAGGAGGATATCCTCGAAAATCTGGAACTCTTTATTCCCCAGGACCTTTCCCGGGACCAGGAGATCCAGCAGGAACTTCAGCGCTACAACATCAATATCGTCCTGGACCACAGCAATACCCGGCAGAAGCCTGTCATCTTCGAGAGCCACCCCGATTACCAGAAACTCTTCGGCTCCCAGGACAGCCTGCCCGACTCCGATGGAACCCAGGGGTTTCTCACCCTCCGCGGCGGCAGCCTTATCGCGGCCTCGGGGGGCTACCTGGTCCTTCGGGCCGAAGATGTGCTCAGCCACGACGAGATCTGGGCGAGCCTCAAACGGGCGCTCCAGGACGGCATCACCGAGATCCGCACGCCCCCCTCGCCCTTTGGGGGACCCCAGCAAAACCTGAAGCCCGAGCCGATCGAACTCGACCTGAAGGTGATTCTTATGGGGAGCGAGCAGGTCTACGAGATTCTCTTTCACCAGGACGAAGAGTTCGGAAAACTCTTTAAGGTTCTGAGCGAGTTTGACTCGGTCATGGCCAACAGCACCGAGACGCGCACGGCCTATCTGGATTTTATGGAGATGATCTGCGAGGAGGAGCGGCTCCTGCCGCTGGATCCCGGGGGAAAGGCTGCCATCGTCGAGTACGGTGTGCGACTCAGCGAGTTTCGGGACAAACTCAGCACCCGCTTTTCCCTTATTGCGGACCTGATCCGCGAATCGAACCACTGGGCCCGACTGGACCAGGCCGATACGATCGGACGCGGGGCGGTAGAGAAGGCTCGGGACATGCGGCGCTTCCTCCACAACTTGCCGGAAGAGAAGTTTGACGAGCAGCTTTCCTCGGGGGAAATGATCCTTCAGGTCACGGGGCACCGGATAGGGGCGATCAACGGCCTCTCCGTTCTCGACCGGGGGTACTACGCCTTCGGCCGCCCCATGCTCATCACCGCCCGGGTTGCCCCGGGATCGGACGGCATCATCAATATCGAACGGGAGAGCGGCCTTTCGGGAGAGATCCACGACAAGGGGATCTACATCATCCAGGGATTCCTCCAGGCCACCTACGCCACCACCTTTCCCCTCTCGATCAACGCCAGCATCGGTTTTGAACAGAGTTACGTCGAGGTTGACGGCGATTCCGCCTCTTCCACCGAGATCTACGTTCTCCTCTCGGCGATCGGGGATATTCCCCTGCGCCAGGATATCGCTGTCACGGGCAGCGTGAACCAGTTCGGCCAGATCCAGCCCGTGGGTGGCATAAGCGAAAAGATCGAGGGCTTTTTCGCTACCTGTCGGCTCATGGGTCTCACCGGTGATCAGGGGGTGCTCATCCCGCGGACCAATATCCAGAACCTGATACTCTCCCGGGAGGTTCAGGAGGCGATCACCCGGGGAGGGTTTCACATCTACGCCATCGACACGGTGGACGAGGGGATCGAAATCCTCACGGGGCTTCCCGCCGGAGCGCGCGGGAACGACGGGCACTTTCCCAAGCAAACCGTGAACGGCAGGGTGGAACGACGCCTGCGACAGATGGCAGAGCAGGTGAAGGACTTCTCCTGATCTTCTCCCGGCGGTCAGGGGCGGTCCCCCGCTCCTGACCTGTCGCATCGGGCTGGAATCGATTACATATGTTGCGACCTCACCCGGGCCGGTCTATACTTGTTTTTATGAGCGGCGAGAAGGCACCATCACTGATTCAAAAAGTCCGCGCGGCTGCCCGCGCGCACAAACCGATCTCGATCAAGAGTTATACCCTGCCACCCCAGACGGAGATGCAGATCGAGGAGGTCCTGGGGGCATTCCTGAAGGAGCTTAACCGGGACGTTCTGAAGGACTCTCTGGCTTACTGTCTGCGGGAACTCACGACAAACGCAAAAAAAGCGAATACCAAGCGCGTCTACTTCGAGGAAAAGGAGCTGGATCTCTCCTGCGACGAGGACTACCGCCAGGGCATGCTGACCTTCAAGCAGGAGACCCTGGACAACATCGGCTACTGGCTGGAAAAGCAGGAAGCCGCCGGCCTCTACGTGCGGGTAAGTTTCCAGATTCAGGGCAGGGAGCTCCATATCCGTGTAGCCAACAATACCAGGATCACCCGGAAGGAGCAGATCCGGATCTACGACCGTATCGCCCGCTCCCGGGCCTTCCGGAGCCTCGAGGAGGCGATGACGGCCGTCCTGGACGACAGCGAGGGAGCGGGGCTGGGGATCGTCATTCTGGTGCTGATGCTCAAGAAACTGGGCCTCGACGAGGAGGCCTTCGATATCGACGTGGAGAACAACGAGACCGTGGCCCGACTGGTTATTCCCATGGACGAGACCAAGGGTGACCATCTGACCCATATGTCCCAGGAACTCACCACCCATATTCAGTCGCTCCCCCAGTTCCCCGAAAGCATCATGCAGCTCCGCGCGCTCCTGGACGACCCCGACGCCGAGGTTGCCGAGATCGCCAGAACCCTGGGCCAGGACCCGGCCCTCACGGCGGATCTCCTCAGGACGGTGAACAGCGCCCGCTATATGCTTCCCCGCAAGATGGACAACGTCGTGGAGGCGGTAAAGGTGGTGGGGCTCCGGGGGCTCAAGCAGATGCTCTTCAGCTACGGAACACAGCGCGTGTTGGGGGACGGCTCGGATAACACCGTCTCGCGAGCTCTCTGGGAGCACAGCCAGCGCGTGGCCTTCTACGCCTACGGCATAACCCGTCACGTGAGCAAGCGGAAGGATATTCTGGACGACGTCTACGTGGGAGCGATCCTCCACGACATGGGCAAAATCGTTTTCTCGAACATTCACCCCGACACGGTGGAGAAAATCACGGCCTTCTCCCGCAAAAAGGGAATCCCCTCGTCGGTCTTCGAGGAGATGAGCGAGGGGATCGCCCACGCCGAGGTGGGAGCCCAACTGGCCCAGCGCTGGAACTTCCCCGACGTGCTGATCGAGACGATCCGGCACCACCACGCGCCCCTGAAGGCTCCCCCCCAGTATCGGGATGTGGTAGCCACGGTTTTTCTTGCAAACGCTCTGGCCAACATGGATACCGGCGAGTACGAGCTCCTGGACGGGCGGGTACTGCGGCTCCTGGGTGTGGAATCGCCCGAGCGGCTTCGCCTGATCCACCAGCGTCTCCAGGAGCAGTACGACACCGAGTACGCCCACCTGGAGCGGCGCCGGGACAGCGCTTCCTGAGTCGGGCACCCCGGTTTTTCTTGACCGCCCGCCAAAAAGAACGCATCTTCTTCCCTGACCCCGGGCGATCCCCCGGGGCGTTGCTCCTGGAGGTACGTGCGCCGCCCTGTGCGAACGCACTCACACAGGCCTGCGAGGAAAGACGCATATAGCTGAAAGCAGGCGTGCAGAAACGCCTGTGCTCGCACAGAGAAGGAGACCACACTATGGCAGCAGAAACAAGAGCGCGCTGGCGGGGAGACATGTCCTTCGATATCGAATTGCAGGGCCACTCCTTTATCGTCGATGCCGATGAGTCCGTGGGAGGGGCAAACCAGGGTCCCCGCCCGAAGGCTCTCCTCCTGAGTGCCCTGGCGGGATGCACCGGTATGGATGTTGTCTCGATCCTGAAAAAGATGAAGGTTCCCCTGGAACGGCTGGAAATCTCCGTGGCCGGAGAAAACTCGGCAGAACACCCCAAGGTCTATCAGGATGTGGAGCTGGTCTACTCCTTCTGGGGAGAAAATTTGGACGAGAGCAAGCTCCAAAAGGCGGTGGAACTCTCCCAGGAAAAGTACTGCGGGGTGGCCGCTACCCTGCGGGGCGTGGGAACCATAACCCACCGGATTCTCTGCAACCCCGAGCCGCTCTGACGGGTCTGAAAGGTTTGTCGGGTCTGACAGGCCTGTCAGGCCTTTCAGAGGGGCGGGCTCCGGGCCGGAGGCTGCCCGTCACCTGCCTCCGCTGAATTCAGCGATCCTGCCCGGGTACTACTCCGGCAGAGCGGGGTGGTTCAGGGTGTTCAGGTGGTTCAGGAGTATGCCTGCGGCGACTCCCACATTCAGGGACCCCTTGGGTCCCCCGTGGGGAATCGTCAGAATCCCTCCCGACGAGCGGGCCGCCTCCAGCAGGGGCTGCGAGATCCCCTGTTCTTCGTGACCCAGAATAACCACAGCGGGCAGCCCCACCCCGGCGTGCACGAGGGGTGTCCCCCCCGTTTCAAGCGCGTAGAGCCGGGCAGCCTCCCGCGCGGCAGAACCGAACCGTTCCCCGAGCAGGGCCAGCCCGTCCTCCTCCGTCCCGGCCAGACAGGGAATCATCCTCTCGGCCCCCATGGCAGCCCGGACAAGCCGGGGATGGTCCAGGGCGGGACACCCCGAACCAAGCACAACCCCGGCAACCCCGAAGGCTGCGGCGCTTCGGAGGATGTTTCCCGCGTTAAAGGGGGAGCGAAGGTGCTCCAGATAGAGCACCAGCGGCAGGGGGTGATACGCCCCGCCCTCGGGGGCCTGCCCCCGGGAGGGATCCTCCTCGACCATGACCCCCGCCTCGCGGTCGAGAACATCCTGCAGCACCAGAAAGGAGCGGTCTCCGCAGCCCGCTTCCCCGGCCAGTCGGGCTGCGGCCCCCGCCGCCGCCTCCCGCAGCGGAAGGCTTCGTCCGGGGTCGTCCCGCACCGCAACCAGGATCCGGGCCAGATAGCGGGCGTCGCAGAGCACCCGCACGCCCCCGTCCCGATCCAGGGAAAAGAGCCCTCCCAGAACCCGTCGCAGCCCCCGGCACCCCAGGGCGGGTATCCGGGAAGGGGCCAGCCGCATCAGTAGGCGGCCGAGACCAGCCGCTGCAGCTCCTGGACNCCGGCCCCCCCGGGCACATGGGCCAGCATATCAAACTCGGCCACCTGTTCCGCGCAGTGGGAGAGCTCGTCCAGGGTCACATCGAGATCCCGGAGCCGTGCGGGCAGGTCGAGGTGACTCACGAGCTTGCGAATNCCCCGTGCAGCCCGGGGAGCGTCACCGGCGGGAGAGATCCCCTCCAGGGGTTCCCCCAGGGCGGCAGCGATGCGGGCCGCCTTCTCCACGTTCTGGGTGCTGAGCGATTCCACAACGTGGGGGAGAAAGATGCTGGCCACCCAGGACTTGGGGAGACTGAACCGGGCGTTGATTCCGTAGGCCAGGGCGCCGCCTGCACCCTGACCCGTCACGGCCAGAGCCAGGGCGGTCATAAGCCCCGCCTCGGCGGCCCGTTCCCGAAACCGCCCGTCCAGGGGATTTTTAACCGCCGTCAGGGCCGCTCCATGAAGTTCGTGAACGGCCCGCTCCAGCAACGTATCGGAATAGAGGGACGAGCGGGTGGAGAAGAACCCCTCGATGGCAGCCAGAAGGGTATCCATCACCGCTGCCAGCGCGTACTTGGCCGAGAGGGTCTGGGAAAACTCCGTCTCCAGAACCACCGCCTCCACCGTGCCGGGGCAGGTCTTCACCATTCGGGCCCGCTCAGCTCCGGAATCGCGCAGAAGCGCCTCGTCCCGCATGAGGAGGTGGTTCCGGAACGACGAGGGCACTTCGATGTAGGAGANCGATTCCCGGGCGACCTTTCCCTCCAGGAGGTCCCGAACGGTGAGGCCCGAGGCGGCGCAGTTGGCCACGCACCGGGCCACCGAGAGGACCCTCATTCCCCCCAGGCCGAGGACGACCTGGGTCTTGCTGGCCCGNGCCAGCGAGGCGATCTCGTCCACCCGGGAGGAGGCCGAACTCGGCATCAGTTCGTCGTAGACCATGACGTCCAGACCCGACCGCCGCAGTATCTCGGCAACACGATCGATGTGCCCCCCCTCGTGGAGAACACCCTCGGTAACCACCAGCGCCCGGGTTCCCCGCTCGCGCGCCAGGGAGCCGGTCTGGGTCAACACATCCTTGCCGAAGACAACCGTCGAGGGCAACCTGAGAGATATACTACGCATGGGCTTTACATTCCAAATATCACGTTATCGTTTACTCACAATCAACCGACCCCGGCCACGGCCCGGACCAGAGGATAGATCCAAAAACGTACCATCCCGGAACACCGGGCGGTTCAGGACGCCACCAGACCCGCATCACTGGCAGAGCGGGGAAGGCGACGGATTCACACACAGGCAATCTCATACACGGATAATCTCAAACACTGGTAATCATAATCGTCTTTGGGAATTATTTCACGCAGAATCAAAAAAAAGCAGCACCTCCCGGGGGAAGTACTGCCGTTGGAGCCGGAAGGAGGGGCGCTCAGCCAAGATCGAAGACCGAGAGAATCTCATCTGCCACGGCCTCGACGACCTTCTCCGAGATATAGGATGGATCTTCAAGCTTCCGGCGCACTTCCTCCACCCGATCCTGACGGATATCGGGGAGGTCCCGCACCTGCTCCAGGGCCTGCAGGAATTCTGAACGGGCCCGGGCTTCGTCGGAGAGGGAGATCGCGTCACCCGACTGCGCACCCGCCGAACGTGCGGTCTTTTCAGTTTTGTGATATCTCTGAATCGGGTCAATCGGCCCCAGCCGTTCAATCGTCATCGATTGATCCATCCTTTCATCAACATTATCGGCCCCTTACCCCATAATTTTAACGGCTTTTGTCGGTCCATACAAGGAGAACAAACTCTCCCCGCGCGGGAATGGCGCCGGATTCAACAAGAAATGCCACTTCCTCTACAGTCCCCGTCCGGATTTCCTCGTGGAGTTTGGTGAGCTCCCGCCCCAGCACAACCTGCCCGCCCGGTGCACCCTGGCGCAGCTCCTCCAGAAACCGCACGATCCGGTGGGGCGACTCGTAGAAGAGTACGGGATCACCCCGCTGGAAGAGTTCCCTGATCCGTTTCAGCCGCTTTTCGCCCTTGGGTGGCAGGAAGCCCTCGAAGTACCATCCCCTCCCGGCTACACCGCTCACCGAGATCAGGGCGGTTACGGCGCTCGCGCCGGGCAGGGGGACCACGGAAAAGCCGGCCTGGCGAACCCCCCGGACGAGCGCGCTGCCGGGATCGCTCACCCCGGGGGTGCCCGCATCGCTGATGTAGGCCACGTCCTGCCCCTCCTCGAGGATTTTCAGAATTCCCGGGAGGGCCCGCTGGGTGTTCTGCCCCCGGCAACTCAGGAGGGGTGCCGATATGCCCAGATGGGAGAGAAGTTTTCGGCTGTGCCGGGTGTCCTCGCAGGCGATNGTATGACAGCGCCGGAGAACCTCCACGGCCCGGAAGGTGATGTCCCCCAGGTTTCCGATGGGCGTTGCGACAACGAAGAGTTCCGCCATAGAATGACCAGTGTACAAGAGACGGGAGGATTAGACCATTCAGTTTACGCTTCTCTTTGCCCTGGCGCTCCTGATTTTTCTGCTTCTGGCCAGCCTGATCCGCTTCTCGGGCCGGGGAGAGGCCTCCCGCAGGGGCGATCCTTCAGCCGGAGATGCCCCGGCAGCACTACCGGGGGAGCGGTACAAACCCTGCCCGCTCTGCGGTTCGCTCCTGAAGCGGGGGGAGCGGGTCCAGACCCGGGTCTTCACGGCCGTTACCCACGGCTCCTCCCCCACGGAGGGGCTGGAGGAATCCCTGGTCCATATGTTCGGCTGTCTCCACTGCAGGCCCCCCGGCGGAAGCTGCGAGCGGACCTGCCCCGTCTGCAAGGGCCCTGTCCCCGCCGAGGGGTACGTGATCGCCCGGATGTTCGCGCGCCACGACAAGAAACATCTGCGCGTTCTGGGATGCACGGCCTGCCGGAAAGACCCCGCCGGGGGAAGTCGCCCCGGCTGATGCCCCGGCTGAGGTCCTGACTGGCTCTGACGGAGCCTCTGGCTGATCCAGAGGGGCCCTGGCTGGCCCCCTCCGGGCTGGCCCGATCCGCGCCGGATGGGATAGGATCGGTCCAGGGAGGATCCGTCCATGGAAGAAACACTCTTTGACAGAATTATCGCAGGGGAGATCCCGGCAGACATCGTCTTCGAGAACGACCACGCCCTGGCCTTCAGGGACATCAATCCCCAGGCTCCGGTGCACGTGCTGGTGGTTCCCCGGACCCGCATGAGGAGTATCGCCGAGGCGCCGGAACAGGACCCTCGGGAGCTGGGCTGCTTTGTTCAGGCCATCGCCGAGACAGCGAAGGCTCTGGGGCTCGAAGAGGGGGGGTACCGGGTGGTTTTCAATACCGGGAAGGATGCCCTCCAGACGGTGCCCTATATCCACGCCCATATTCTGGGGGGACGCCGCCTCTCCTGGCCTCCGGGGTGATCTCCGGGGTGCCCCGGGCCATCCCCGGGATCGAGACCGCGGGCTTCCGGGAACCTTCCAGGGGGCGTTCCCCTGATCTCCCGTCAGGGCGTTCCCGGTGTTTCCCCGACGTTTCTCCGGCTTTTTCCGGTGGTCAGGAGCCCCTTCATAGGCTATGCTGATAGCCATGGATGCCTTACTCGTAGTGGATGTGCAGAACGATTTTCTTCCCGGCGGCGCCCTGGCTGTTCCCCGGGGGGATCAGATAATACCGGTGATCAACCGTATCATGCCGCACTTTTCCCTGGTGATCGCTACCCAGGACTGGCACCCGGCCGATCACGGGAGTTTCGCCTCGAACCACCCCGGCCGATCACCGGGGGAGATTATCCAGCTCGAGGGGCTTCAGCAGATTCTCTGGCCCGATCACTGTGTCCAGAATACCCCTGGTGCTTCCTTTGCCTCGGGACTCGACGTGGCGGGCTTCCACGGGGTCGTTCGCAAGGGTTCCAACCCCTCCATAGACAGCTACTCCGGATTCTTTGATAACGGAGGGGCAAACCCCACGGGCCTGGAACGCCTCCTGCGCGACCGGGCGGTCACGAGGGTGATCGTCTGCGGCCTGGCCCAGGACTACTGCGTGAAGTTCACAGCTCTGGACGCCCTGCGTCTGGGCTTCGAGACGGTGGTGGTCGAGGACGGGACACTCCCCGTGGAGGTCTCCCCCGGCGACGGTGACCGGGCCCTGCAGGAGATCCTCGACGCAGGAGGATCCCTGGTGGAACACGGAGTCTGGTGACCCCGCTGGAAACCGGAGCCCTCCTCGTAGTAGAGTCGCGCCATGGAACAGATGAAGCGCACCCATACTTGCGGCGCCCTCGGGGTAGCCGATACCGGAAAGACCGTTCGGCTTAACGGCTGGGTCCACCGGACCCGCGATCACGGAGGTGTTCATTTTCTGAACCTCCGCGATCGTTATGGCATTACCCAGGTTGTCATCGGCGAGGAGGCCCCCGAAGCGCTGCGCGCCCTGGCAGCGTCCCTGCGCATGGAATATTGCATCGCCCTGGAGGGGGTCGTCCTGGAACGGCCCCAGGCGATGAAAAACCCCTCCATGGTCACGGGGGAGATCGAGGTTTCGGCTACCCGGATCGAGATTCTCAACACCAGCGAGGCCGTGCCCTTTACCATCGACGAGCGCTCCGACGCCCGTGACGATGTGCGCCTCACCTATCGCTACCTGGATCTCCGCTCCTTCTCGATGCAGCGGAAGATCGCCCTGCGCCATACCGTGATGCAGACCGTCCGGGAGTATCTGTCCTCCCTCGATTTCATCGAGATCGAGACGCCCACCATGATCAAGTCTACCCCCGAGGGGGCCCGGGACTTCCTGATTCCCTCGCGGCTCCATCCGGGGCAGTTCTACGCCATGCCCCAGAGCCCGCAGCTCTACAAGCAGATTCTCATGGCCAGTGGCTTCGACCGCTATTTTCAGATCGCCCACTGCTTTCGCGACGAGGATGCCCGGGGAGACCGCCAGCTGGAACATTCCCAGATCGACCTGGAGATGAGCTTTGTGGGGAAGGACGAGGTCTTCGCCGTTATCGAGGGCATGATGACCCGGGTCTTCCACAAAGGCCTCGGGGTCGATCTGGAGACGCCCTTCCCCCGGATACCCTACGACGATGCCATGAACCGCTACGGGTCTGACAAGCCGGACCTTCGCTTTGACCTGGAGCTCCAGGATTTTGCCGCCTTTGTGGCCGGGAGCGGGTTTGGGGTCTTCGAGAACGCCCTCGCTGCGGGAGGCGCCGTTAAGGCTCTGGTTGTGCCCGGCCAGGCGGGGTTCAGCCGCAAGCAGATCACCGATCTGGAGGAGACCGCCAGGACCTACGGAGCCAGGGGGCTGGCCTGGACAAAGGTTACCCGGGACGACTCCGGTTCGATCACCTTCGAGGGGGGAATCGCCAAGTTTTTTGCCCCCCGGGCGGGGGATATCGCCGCAGCCCTGGGCGCGGGCGAAGGCGACCTCCTGCTCTTCGTGGCAGATCAGTGGAAGGTGGCGGTCACCGCTCTGGGAGCGGTCCGCTCCCGCCTGGGTCATAACCTGAAACTGATAGAGGAGGGGACCTTCCGCTTTGCCTGGATCGTGGATTTCCCCCTCTTCGAGTACGATCAGGACGAGGACCGCTGGACTGCGGCGCACCATCTGTTCTCCATGCCCCAGGCGCAGTACCTGGAGACGCTGGAGAGCGACCCCGGCTCGGTCAAGGGCGACCTCTACGACCTGGTATGCAACGGCTTCGAGCTCGCCTCGGGGTCCATCCGTATTCACGATCCGGCCCTGCAACAGCGGGTTTTCCAGATCGTCGGGTTCGATCCCGACGAGGCCCGTCGCCGCTTCGGATTTCTCCTGGAGGCCTTCCGCTACGGGGCGCCCCCCCACGGGGGAATTGCACCGGGACTCGACCGGCTGGTGATGATCATGGCCGGGGAGGAGTCGATCCGGGAGGTGATCGCCTTTCCCAAGACCGCCACGGGGGTCTCTCCCATGGATAGCTGCCCCGGCCCTGTGGAGGAAAAACAGCTGGCCGAGCTGGGGCTCATGCTGGCTCCCCGGAACACCGGGAACGGCCCCGCCGGGGGGGACACACCTGGAAAAGATCCAGAGGGGAAAGCCCCGGACGGGAACGATCGGGAGGCCTGACGATTCTCCTGGAAGACCGGCTCCTGATCTGGCATGGCCTGCTCCAGGACCTGCCCTACCTCCGGGGAATTCCCCTGGAGGCCCTGGCCTTTCTGGTCCCCCTCCTGGGGTGGTGGGTCTACGCGGGAGTCTCCCGGTTGCTGCCCTACCTGGTCGCCTCCGGGTCACGCCAGGCTGTACGCATCTTTCTGGTCCAGACCAGGCTTCCCGTGCAGCTCATTCTGGCGACGCTCCTCCTCTCCTGGGGAGCGCCCGGCCTGGCGGGGCCTCGCCTTCCGCCTCTGCTCATCGTGGCCGCTTCGGGGATGCTGCTTCACCGGGCCACGGGGACGCTCTTCATCTTTCTTCGTCGCCAGTTCGATCTCTCCACCCCCGATAACCTCCGCGCCCGGCGGGCCACCACCCAAATCATCGTGCTGGAGCGGATCGCCCTGATCTCCGTGGTGGTCCTGACAATTGCGGCCCTGCTCATGACGATTCCCGGGATTCAGCGCTTCGGNGCCTCCCTTCTCGCCTCGGCGGGGGTGGCCGGTCTGGTGATCGGTCTGGCGGCGCAACAATCGATCGCGAACGTCCTGGCGGGAATCCAGATCGCCATCACCCAGCCTCTGCGAATCGACGACGCCGTGGTGATCGACGGAGAATGGGGGTGGGTCGAGGAGATCACCCTGACCTACGTGGTGGTCCGCATCTGGGACCGGCGACGCCTGGTTGTTCCCATCAGCTACCTTCTGCAGAAGCCCTTCCAGAACTGGACCCGCACCACTTCTTCGGTCATTGGCGCCGTCACGATCCACGCCGACTACTCCGTGGACGTGGAGGCCCTGAGGAAGGAGCAGTCGACAATTCTGGCTCAGCACCCGCTGTGGGACGGCGAGGTCGATGTGGTCCAGGTAACGGATACCACCGATCGGACCGTGCTGATCCGCTCGCTCATGAGTGCTTCCAGCTCACCCAAGGCCTGGGACCTGCGCTGCGACCTGAGGGAACGGCTTATCCGATGGCTCGGAGAGACCCAGCCCGGGGCACTCCCCCGTCAGCGCATGCGCATTCAGGGGGAGATCACCCGGCGCAGGGATTCCTAGGCGGGGACCCCCGGGGCGGTGCGTGCCCGGCGCAACCAGCTGCGAAGGGGCCCCGCCGGGGCCACCAGAGCGGCCACCACAAAGAGACAAAACCCCACCAGGACGATCGTTCCCCCCGAGGCGACGTTCATCACGAAGGAGAGATAGAGTCCCACCGTGGCCGAGGTTACTCCCACGGCCACGGATATCGCGATCATCGAGGGCAGGTGCCGGGTCAGAAGCGACGCCGTAGCCCCCGGAACGATCAGCATGGCCACCACCAGGATAACCCCCACCGTCTCCAGGCTCGTTACGATGGTCAGGGTGAGCAGAAGCATCAACCCGTAGTGGATCGCCGTGGTAGAAAGGCCGATCGCGCTGGCGTGAACCGCATCGAAGGCGTAGAGGACAAACTCCTTGTAAAAGAAGAAGACCAGTACCAGGGCGATGAACCCCGCCGTGAAGGTGGTGGCCAGCATGGGCATGTCCACGCCCAGGACGTTTCCAAAAAGCACGTGCATCAGATGCGTCGAGGTTGCGATCCGGGAGATGATCACCACCCCCAAGGCGAAGGCGGCGGTGAACATGAGTCCCATGGCCGAATCTTCCTTGATCGAGGTGTTGCGCTGGACAAAGCCGATTCCCAGGGAGGTGAGGGCACCGCTGAGAAAGGCCCCGACGATCACGGGGATTCCTGCAAGGTAGGCCAGGGCGACTCCGGGGAGCACGGCGTGGCTGATGGCGTCTCCCAGAAGCGCCCAGCGCTTGAGCACGACAAAGCAGGAGAGAACACCGCAGACGGTGCCCACCACCAGGGAGGTCATGAGCGCGCGCTGCATGAAGAGATAGGAAAAGGGCTCGGCTACGGCGGCTGGCAGAAAACCGATGAGGACCATCAGAAGCGCCGTGAGCATCTCGATGACCGTCACTATCGAGGTGTAGATCCCGTGGTAAAGTCCGTTGTAGAAAACCGTCATGCCCTTCCTCCCTGACGGTGGTAGCACCTCTCCAGCGCGTCGTTGGAGAGCATCTCCCGGGGTGTTCCCACTCCCATGACACCGTGATTTATCAGAACCACCAGGTCGGCCTGTTCGCGCGCCGTGGGAAGATCGTGGGTAACCATGATGATAGTCTTGCCCTCACCGCAGGCCTGGCGCAACACCTTGAGAATCAGCGCCTCCGAAGCGCGGTCGACCCCCGCCAGAGGTTCGTCCAGCAGGAGGACCCGGGGGTTCTGCGCCAGGGTACGGGCAAGAAAGACCCGCTTCTTTTGCCCCCCCGAGAGCGCCCCGATGGGCCGGCGGGCGAAGGACTCCATGCCCACCGCTTCCAGGGCCCGATGAACCGCCTGATGGTGGGCTTCCCCGAGAAAGCGGGGCGGCAGGAACCGGCGGATTCCCCTCTCGCGGCGGGCGTGACCGTAACGTCCGCCCAGAACCACATCGTAGACCGAGAGGGGGAAGTCCCACTCGATCTCCGCCTCCTGGGGGATGTAGCCCACCAGGTTGTCTCGCCGGGCCTGATTCAGGGTGGTGCCGCAGATCTCGATTGACCCGCGGTTGCTTCGCTTTACACCCGTCAACAGCTTCAGAAGAGTCGATTTCCCCGCACCGTTGGGCCCGACCAGGGCGATAAACCGCTCCAGGGGCAGGTCCAGATCGACCCCCTCCAGCGCAGAAACACCGCTGTAATCGGCGCCTACACCCCGCAGGGAGATCGAGAAGGGGCCTCCCCCGGGGAGGGATTCCCCGGAAACGCAACGCCGGGAAGGGGTCTTCCCGGGGTCGCCCGGCGACGAGGCGGCGCTGGTGTCGCGGGTTTTTGTGCAGATCTGTCTCATCGCCGTAAGGGTACTCATTTTTTCAGCTCCTGGAGAAGCAGTTCTGCGTTGGCGCGCATCATGGCTGCGTAGGTGGTCACCCCCGTTTCAGCGGTCCCCAGGGAATCCACGTAGAGCGGCCCCGCCACGCGGGCTCCCGTCTCTTCGGCTACGCTACGGACGTGCCGGTCGCTGATGGTGCTCTCGTAAAATATGGTTTCGATTCCATCGCGCCTGATGAGGTCCACAATTCGGGCCAGTTGCCGGGGTGTTCCTTCCTCCTCGGAGTTGCTGCCCCAGATGCCGTCGTGATCCAGGGAGAAGGCCCGCGAAAAGTAGAGGAAGGCCGCCTCGCTGGTCACGAGGTTCCGCCGCCCGGCAGGCACAGGGGAGAGCTTTTCCACGATCTCCCGGTACAGAGCTTCCATCTCTCCCATCGCCTGGGCGGCCCGGGCGGTGTAGCTCTGGGCGTTCTCCCGGTCGAGCTCTATCAGCTGATCCCGAATCACCTCCAGGTAGCGCGCTGCGAGGCGGGGGTCCATCCAGAGGTGCGGGTCGGGGTCACCCGCCAGGTCTCCCAGGGCAACGGGTATCGTCTCGGCCTGAATCGCCTCAGCCACGGCCACGGAAGTGACTGCAGCGGGGAGAATCCGCCCGGCCTGGGGAAGCCAGGTCTCGATCTGATACCCGTTATAGAGAAAGAGGTTCGCCTCCTCGAGGTCGGCAAAGTTCC
The DNA here is from genome assembly GCF_000373545.1 of Alkalispirochaeta alkalica DSM 8900. Taxonomy (GTDB): domain Bacteria; phylum Spirochaetota; class Spirochaetia; order DSM-27196; family Alkalispirochaetaceae; genus Alkalispirochaeta; species Alkalispirochaeta alkalica. The sequence continues at coordinate 137,982 of NZ_KB891725.1, read as the reverse complement.
GGGGGGTCAGCTCCCACTCGTGGAGTTCGGCCCCTGCGGGAACGATCGTCCGTACCTCCAGATCGTCTCCCGCTACGGAACGGACCAGGTCTTCCAGAACGGTAAAACTTGTCACAACCAGGGGCCGGTCCCGTTCGCTTCGTTCTGCGCGGCCTCCGGCGAGGGCGGTTCCCGCCACCAGCACGAGCATCGCCACCAGAAAGAGTACACCCACCGGGGCAGGGATCCGTCGGGTCTCACGATTGGTCATGTTCGTCCTCTCCTGTATATAAGCCAGCAATCAAAAAATTTATTTTGATGACTCAAATATATGGGCATAGCCTTCTATGGTCAACCCCTGGTGGTCGTCCTGTGGACCCTCTGGTGATCAGCTCTTCTGAGGGAATCCCCCGGCTCCCCCGATAGCGCTGATCTGCCCTTTCGGGGTATTCTCCCGGTCTATGATCCAACGTGCGAACGCTCCGGGCCGGGAGACCGCGTCGGCCCTGGGCCTTTTTTTCTCGGGGGCCGCCTCGGCGCTCCCCATCGCCACGGGCTACATCCCCGTGGCGATCACCTTCGGCATTCTGGTGGTGAACAGCGGGCTCTCCTTTCTGGATGCGGTTCTGGCCTCGGCCCTGGCCTTTGCCGGGGCGGCCCAGTTCATGGCTGCGGGAATGTACGCGACTGCCGTCTCTGCTGCGGGGGCGCTCCCGGGAGGGCTCTCTCTGGCGGCGGGCCTTCAGATCGTCCTGGCCGGGTGGCTCCTCAACCTCCGTCATCTTCTGATGAGTTCCGTGGTGGCGCCCAATGTGGCAGGCTCGCCGTCGCTCTCACGGCGCAGTCTCCTGGCTTTTGGGCTCACCGACGAGGTCTTTGGAGTAGCTACCTGGCGCATCGCCCGGGAGGGCCCCCTCAGGCCGGCCTTTCTTCTGGGGCTGGAGGCTGCATCCTACTCGGCCTGGGTGGGGGGAACCGCCCTGGGGGCCTCGCTGGGGGAGGTTCTGCCCCCTTCCTTGCGGGCTGCCATGGGCCTCGCCCTCTACGCGCTCTTTGCAGCGCTCCTGGCGGGTCAGGTCCGTTCCCGCAGACCCGGGCCCGTGGCGGGAGCAGCCATCTCCGGGGCGGCTCTGAACGTTCTGTTGCGGGGGCCGCTCTCGCTGGGCCCGGGGGCAGCCTTCCCTCTGGCCATGATCGGGGGCGCCCTCGTGGGGTGGTATCTTTCCCGTCCTGCCGGCCAGGGTGGCGGGTCTTCACGGAACTCCTCCTCTGCGCAGAGCTCGTTTTCCGGGCGTAACTCTTTTTCCTCGCAGAAAAAGGAGGTCCTGCCGTGACCGATCTGACCCTTCCCTGGATTTTTGTGTGCCTCGGTCTCTTTTTCGGAACCTATCTGGGCCGGGCCCTCCCCTTCTGGTTCTCCCGGATGGAATCGCTCCCGGAGCCGGTGGCGCGTTTCCTGGAGGTGGTTCCCGCGGCGGCCCTGGGAGCGCTCCTGTTTCCCGATTCCCTTCTGGGCAGCCCGCCCCTGATCGCCGCCACCGTGGTGGCCCTGGCCTTCGTCCTGACCCTGCGCGGTCTGGGGCTCACCCTGGTGGTGCTGATCACCATCGGCCTTGCCTGGGGTGGCTTTCTCCTCCTGCCGGGATGAGCGCCCGGGACCGCGACTTGACACCGGGGGCGCCCCCGGGTACACCCTAGAGCGATGAGTCAGTCCAGCTCCCTCCTGGGAATGTCGCTCGAAGAGATCGGCCTCGCCGTTTCCCGCCTGGGGCACCAGCCCTACCGGGCAGATCAGATATACCAGTGGATTTATCGTCGGGGGGTCCGCTCCCTGGAAGAGATGACCAATCTGCCCCGGCAGTTACGCCAGGATCTCGGCCAGGCCCTGCCCCTGGAGGCAGCCGCCCCCCTCCGGGAGCTGCAGTCTGCGGACGGAACCAGAAAATACCTCTTCCCCGTGGCGGGAGGATCCGTGGAGGCGGCTCTCATTCCCGAAGGGGCCCGTCTGACCCTCTGTCTCTCGACCCAGGTAGGCTGTTTTCGTCGATGTGCCTTCTGCCAGACGGGGCGTCAGGGATTCCAGGGCAACCTCACCGTCCCGGAAATACTGAACCAGTATCACTCGATCCCCGAGCGAAACAGGATCACCAATATCGTCTTCATGGGGATGGGGGAACCCCTGGATAACAGCGACGCCACCTTCCGGGCCCTGGAGCGCTTCACCGATCCCCGGGGGTACGGCCTCCCCGCNCGGAAAATCACCCTCTCCACCGTGGGGATTCACCCCCCGCTGGAGGAATTCTTTGCCCGCACCTCCGTGGGGCTCGCCATAAGCCTCCATAATCCCTTTCCCCGGGAGCGCCAGCANCTCATGCCCGTGGAAAGGGACCACCCCATCGAGGAAACACTTCGGCTGATTCGCCGGGACCGTCAGGATCGAACCCGGCGGATTTCCTTCGAGTACACCCTCCTGGAGGGGATCAACGATACCCCCGCTCACGTCGAGGGGATCGCCAGGTTGCTGAACGGTCTCAGGCTCAGAATCAACCTGATCCCCTATCACTCCATCGAGGGCTCTCCCCTGCGGCCCACACCGGCCGGACGGATCCAGGAGTTCGCCCGGGAACTTCGGGAGAAGGGAATGGCCACCTTTGTGCGCCGATCCCGGGGCGAAGACATCAACGCTGCCTGCGGGCTTCTGTGGACGAAGACTCCTCCCGGGGAGGGTCCTCGGCAAGGCTGCGCGGACGGGCATCGAGAGGGGTAAGCGCCTGGGGAGCTTCACGGCCCGCTCCCAGGTCCTGAAGTTTCCTGGCCGTGGGAAGAACCCTTCGCTCGAAGGAGCCGGCGCTCTCGTTAAAGCGCTCCACCGCCTGGTGGAGCGCCCCCCCAAGGCGGTTCATGTGGCTGGCAAAGGGCTGGAGCCGCTCCAGGAGTTCCCGGCCCCCGGCAGCGATCTCCCGGGCGTTCCGCGAGAGATCCACCTGCATCCAGCCGTAGGCGATCACCCGCAGGAGGGCCAGGAAACTGGCGGGAGCAGAGATAACAACCTTGTTCGCCAGCGCGTATTCCAGAAGGTCCGGGTCTGTGGTGAAGGCCGCCGTGAGCCCGCTCTCGTAGGGAACCACCATCACCACGAAATCGGGGGTTCGTTCAAACTGGCTCCAGTAGGATTTCTGGGCGAGCGCCTGGATATGGCCGCGCATGGCCTGGGCGTGACGACGCAGCGCCTGCGAGGCCAGCTCCGGCGTGGCTGCTTCCTGGGCATCCAGGTAGGCGCTCATGGGCGCCTTGGCATCCACAGGGAGGACGCCCTCCGAGGGCATGCGGATAATCATGTCCGGGCGACCCCGGGACGCTCCGGACCGGTCCCCCGAGGTTTTCCGAACCTCCTCACCGCCGCCGGTCTGCTCCTGGAAATCCACGTGATCCACCATACCCGCCATTTCCACCAGNCGCCGAAGCTGGATCTCGCCCCACTTGCCGCGCACCTGGGGNGCNCGCAGGGCCTGGTCCAGCGAGGTTGTGGCCTGGTGAAGCAGCCGGTATTGCTCACCGATCGTGCGAACCTGCTCGGTGAGCCCCTGGTACGCTCCCTGACGCCGCTCTTCCAGGGTGCGCACCTGGGTATCAAGTTTTTTCAGTTCCTCTGTCAGGGGGTTCACCACCCCCCGGAGTTCCTGCGTTCGGGCACCCCAATCGCTTTTGAGAAACCGGGAAAATTGTTCAAGCTGGGCCTGGCTCTGTTCCAGGAGCGAGGTGGTACTCTCGCGAAGGGTTCGCCCTGCCAGGGATTCGAAGGTCTCCCGCAGCGAGGCCTCGGCGCGGGCGAGCCACTGAAGGCGCTCCTGGTCGGCGGCCTGGCGCGCCTCGAGCTCCGACACCCGGGCGANCAGCCCCTCCGTGCGGAGTCGTTCCTGGTTTCGCTCCTGCAGGAGCTCCTCGCTCCGGCGCCGCAACTGCTCGAGCTCGGCCCTCATGGACGCGCTGCGCGAGACCTGGAGGGCCCGAACCACCAGGGCCGTCACCGCCGAGGCGCCCAGAGCGATCAGAACGGGCAGAATCATCGCTTCCCCTGTCATGAGACGATCCTGCCCGCCGGGGGGACCCGTGTCAACAGCAGCCGATCCCCGGGTTAGCGATCCTCCAGGGGCTGCGCCTCGAAACCGAGCGGTTTCAGGACGGCGTTCACCGCAGCAAGATCGGGAGCGTCCGCGCCACGATACTCCAGGACCAGCCGCTTTTCAGCTGCCGAGGCCCGGGCTTTCCTCACCCCCGCTACCCCCCGGACCGCTCCCGTCACCTTGGCCTCACAGTGCCCGCAATTCATGGCAGGAACCAGATACTCCACCGACCCCCGCGATACTCCGAAAAATCCCATGGCAATCCTCCTGAAAACACAGGCTACCGCTCCCNACCCTCCCGGTCAAGTACCCTCGGGGGGTACCCTATTCCAGAGAGGAGAAACCGTCTTGCCTATCTCNGGAAGGGGATGCACAATAGGGNATGGTACGACGATCACCCCGTTCTGGCCGTGCCCCCGCAGGGGGGTGCCTCGCTGTGGCCCTGGCGCTTTTCTTTTTTCCTGGCGGCCTTCTCCCCCTGACNGCCCTTCCCCTCCGGTCGGTGACCCTTCTCACCAGCGGCGTAGGAGAGTTTGTTCACCGGGGGACTGTTTCGGGCTCGGGGACGCTCACTTTCTCCGTGGCCCGGGAGGAGATGAGCGATTTTCTGCGCTCCCTCACCCTGATTGACCACGATGGGGGAACCCTCGACCTGGCAGAATACCCCACGGGGAGCGACCAGAAACTTCAGGACGTCCAGAAGCTGGCCGACCTGCTGCGCCAGCTCCGGGGAACACCCCTGGAGGTGGTCCTGCACCGGGAGGAGTCTCACCAGGACGCNCCCGATTCTGTAGCGGGCACCCTGGTCGGCTCCGGCGCGGAGACGATTCTCCTCGCCCGGGACCAGGCTTTCCGGGAAATACCGCTCTCCCGGGTGGCGATTCTCCGCAGTACCGATCGGGCGGTGCAGGAATCGCTCGATACGGCCCTGGCATCGCTTGCCCGAACCGCCCGGGAGAAGGACCGCCGGGAGGTCACGCTCTCCTACTCGGGCAGGGGGGAACGGACCCTGGAGATCCGCTATCTCCGGGAAATGCCCCTCTGGAACACCACCTACCGGATCGTCCTGGACCCGGAAGACCGCAGCGGGCTCCTCCAGGGATGGGCCCACATCGACAACACCACCGATCTGGACTGGGAGGGGGTCGAGCTGACCCTCACGGCGGCGAACCCCAGAACCTACCGGTTCGATCTCTACCGTCCCCGCTACGTGCAGCGACCGCTCTTCGGGGCTCCCGAAGAACCCCGCATCGCCCGGATGGCCCGCAGCGCCGACCAGCTCACCTTCGCCGCAGCGCCCCCCGAGCTCTCCCGGGAAGAGCTGCTCACGGGGATGACCTTCACCCTTCCTTCTCCGGTGACGATTCCCCGGGGACGCTCCGTGATGGTGCCCGTGGTGAACACCTCCGTGCCGGCCGAACCGGTGCGGTACATCTCTCCCGACCAGGACCACGGCCGCCCCCGGGCAGCGGTGCGTTTCACCAACGAGAGCGACGATGTTCTTCCCCCGGGTCCCCTCACGGTCTACGAGGGCCCGCGTTACGTCGGCGACGGTTCGATCCCCCTCNTGCCCTCCCGGGGCGAGACGATCGTGACCTACGCNGTGGATCCCCATCTGGAAGTCACCTCCCGGTCCGACGGGGTCGAGGAGGAGATATCCACCCTCACCCTGGCCGAGGGCATTCTGATTGAGGAACGCCGGGCCCGGATACGCACCACCTACGAGGTTCGTTCCCTGGGAACGGACCGGTCCGATACGCCCGTGGTGATCTCCCACCGCCGGAGGGAGGGGTGGGAGGTGGTCGCTCCCGCCGATCACACCCTCCAGGGGCAGAACGTTCTGGTACCCCTGCGGGGGAGTTCTGTCACGGTCATGGAAGAGCAGCTCCGACAGCAACGCTACTCCCTGACTGAACTGGACCAGGAGCTGCTGGCCCAGTTCAGCAGCAACCGGCTCATCGACCCCACGGTGCGCCGNACTCTCCAGAATATTGCCGCCCTGCGGAGCTCCCTGGAAGAGAATCGCCGGACCCGGCANAATCGGGAAGCGCGCCGGGACGAGATCTTCACCGACCAGCAGCGTATCAGCACCAACATGGCCCAGCTGGAGCGCACCTCATCGCTCTACCGGGAGTACACCCGGGCCCTGACCCATCAGGAGGAGGAACTCCGGCGGCTCCAGGANACCCTCCAGGAGGCTCGCCAGGGCGAGGAGCGTGCCCGGGAGGCTCTGCGCGATTATCTTCAGACCCTGGGCGCAGACCTCTGAAATTTACCGCTGACTTCTGAATCCTGGCGGTAGACCCGAGGGTGGCTCCGTGGGCCACCCGGCGNTCCCGCCGTTGCCGGAGCGTGCTCCGTGGACCACCCGGCGGTCCCGCGGTCAGGTGATCGACCTGATGGCTGGCCGGTCCGGCGATGCGTCGATCGGCCCGCTGGCTGGCCGGTCCTGAAATCAGTTTGCCCGCTGGCTGGCCGGTCTCGCGCAAAACTTGACTATTTTACCGTGTTTTATGATCTTTCTCCCATGAGTGATATAACATTTTCCGTGACGGCCACGGCGGCCTCACCCACACGCACCGATGTGCAGGCACGAAATTTCTCCCTTGTCCTGGATGAACCCCCTTCGCTGGGCGGGACCGACTCGGGCCCCAACCCCGTTGAGTACGAACTGGCCTCCCTGGCGGGTTGTCTGAACGTGACGGGCCACGTCGTTGCCCGGGAGATGGGCATATCCATCGAGAGCCTCACCATGACCCTCTCGGGGGCTCTGAACCCCGCCAAATTCATGGGCCAAAGCGACGCCGACCGGGCGGGGTTCAAGGGGATCACCGTGGAGATGAAGGTCTCCTCCAGCGCCGACGAGGCAACCCTGGAGAAGTGGCGGACCACCGTGGAATCCCGCTGCCCCGTGAGCGACAACCTGGTCAACGGCACCGGTGTATCGATCAAGGTAACCACGTAGCTGCAGCGGGGGGGGACTCCTCCTCCGGACCCAGAGCCGCGCCGTCTTCCCGGAGATCGCGCGGCTTTCTCTTCTCCAGGGCATCGCTCCGGGGATGGCCCCGGGACGCGCTCCCGGAATTTCCCCGGCGGGTTTTTGTGGCATCCCGCGCGGGAATGCACTACTCTTAAGGTATGAGCAGAACAAGCGGTGAACATCGGTTCACGGGCGATCTCGCCCAGGAGTACGAGTTAATCACCCTGGCGTACCCCGATTTTGAGGCCTTCCAGCATCAGATGATCGAGGGTATCGATTTCAGCTCCGCCGGAACGGAACGGGATGTACCCTTCCACCTCCTGGAGATCGGCACGGGCGACGGCTTTACCACAACCCGCCTGGTTCAGGCCCTCCTCAAGGCCCCCGGAAAGGGGCTGATCACCACCATCGATAACGACCCGAACCAGCTCTCCAAGGCCCGGGAACACCTGCGGGAGGAGATCGGGAGCGGCCACGTTCATCTCCGGGAGTCCGACGCCCTGGCCTACCTCCAGGATTCCCCCGGCGAGAGCTTCGACGTGGTGGCCACGGCCTTCACCTTGCACAACCTCGAAACGGGCTACCGAAGGGAGGTGGAACGGCAGATCTTCCGCGTCCTGCGCCCCGGGGGGCTCTTCACCAACGCCGACAAATACGCTCCGCGGGGACAGGAACAGTTCGACGCCCTGGCCTACCAGATCGAGCGCTTCTTCCAGGCCTTTGTACCCCGGGGAAAGCTGGAAATTCTTCAAAAGTGGGTCTTGCACAACATCTCGGATCAGTCTCCCCGGTACGCCATGTTCGCCGACGAAACCCTGGAGCATCTTGAAGCGATCGGTTTCAGGGGGGTCGAGATCAGCCACCGCTCGCATATGCAGGCGGTCCTGCGCGCCCGCGTCCCCTGAGCCACGGAACGCAGTACCCGGGCTGGTCGCTGCGGGCCGGACTCTTTCGGCACCGGGGCACCGGGGGCCTCGCATCGGGCGGACCGTTCCCGGTGATCGCTCCCTGGTGTACACTCCTTGGTGTACGATCCCCGGTACAGGATCCCCTGCGGTACCCGCGCGTGTGGCACCTGCGCCTGGTGCACCCGTGCCTGATTCATCTGCACCTGGGGCGATTTCGAAAGGCGCTCCCGTCGCACTCGCTTTCGTTTGAAAGTTATGGTATCTTCAAATCAAGGTCTTGCCCGGGATCGTTCCCGAGCGAACTGCCCCAGAAGGAGTCTCTGCCAGAATGGAACAGAAAAAACTGGGCATCGCCCTGGCCGGATACGGCATGATCGGCCGCCTCCACGCCATGAACTATCGACACATTCCCTTTATCTACCCCGGACGCCTGCCGGAACTTGAGCTGCGCGGCGTCTGCACCGCCCGGGAATCGTCAGCCCGGGCCGCCCAGGCCGAGGCGGGCTTCATCACCGCCACAACGGATATCGAGCGCCTTCTGGAAGACCCCCTGGTCCAGGTGGTGGACATCGCCCTCCCCAATAACCTGCACCTTCCCGTGGCCAGGGCGGCCCTGGCAGCGGGAAAACACGTCTACTGCGAGAAACCCCTGGCGGGGACGCTGGAAGACGCCCTGGCAATCCAGGCCGCCGCAGAGGAGGGACCAGGCACTTTCGGCATGGTCTTCCAGTATCGCTTCATCCCGGCGGTCCTGCGCGCACGGGAACTGCTCCAGCAGGGAGCGCTCGGAAGAATCTTCAGTTTCCGCGCAGAATACCTCCACAGCGGCTACCAGGACCCCCAGCGCCCTCTCACCTGGCGAATGAAGCGCGAGGCCGGCGGATCGGGTGCACTGGGTGACCTGGGCTCCCACGTAATCGACCTGATGCGATACCTGCTGGGAGATTTCGAGAGCCTCCAGGCTCACCTGGAACGGTTCATCCCCCGCCGCCCCCTCACCCGGGGGGGAACCGATCTGGGCGAGGTCACCGTGGATGACGCGGCCTGGCTCCGGGTCCGCCTGGCCAGCGGAGCCCTGGGCACGATCGAGGCCTCCCGCTTCGCCACGGGAACCCTCGATGACCTGCGTTTCTGGATCTACGGCGAGGGAGGGGCCCTTCATTTTGACCTGATGAACCCCAACTACCTGGCCTGGTTCGACGAGAACAACCCCGGAGGCGACCACGGTGGCCACCGGGGCTGGCAGATGCTCCAGACCGTCCAGCACTACCCGGGAGCCCTCACCCCACCAGCCCGATCGCCCCTGGGCTGGGACCGGGCACACACGGAAAACCAGGTTGCCTTTCTCGCGGCCGTGACATCGGGCAGGGAACCCTCGCCGGGAATCGCCGATGGTCTGGCCGTTCAGGCGATCCTGGATGGAGCCGAGCGATCAGCCGCAGCGGGAGGAGTCACGGTGGTACTCGATCATAGCCTGAGTGGCCACGAGGCGCCCTCGGGGAGGCTCCCATGAAAACACCTCCCCGGGAGTTGCTCCACCTGACCATGACCGACCGGATCGCCCGTCTCAGGGAGGCCACCCGTGGGGAGCAACGCCTCTTCTCCATCGACCAGGCCCTGATCATCACCGAGAGCTATCGGGATCACCGGGGTGAACCCCGGGTGCTTCAGCGGGCCCACGCTCTGGCGCGAGCCCTGCGGGAGATTCCCCTCAGGATAGACCCCGACGAGATGATCCTGGGGAACCGAACGCCCTCGATCAGGGCCGGAGTCGTCACTCCCGAAGCGGGGATCTCCTGGATCGAGCGTGAGCTGGCCACCCTGGAAGACCGCCCCCAGGATCCCTTCGCAGTTCGCCCCGACGATGCCCGACGCTTTACCGAAGAGATCCGCCCCTTCTGGCGGGGAAAAACTCTGGAGGAGGCCGTGGAGGAACGGCTCGGCCGGGAAATCGAGGCGATCAGGAGGGTGGTAAAAATTAACCAGACCGACCACGCCCAGGGCCATATCTGCCCCAACGTTCCGCGCTGGCTCTCTCTGGGACCCCGGGGGATTCAGGAGGAGGCTGAGCTGCGACTCCGGGATGCCCCCGACGAGGAACAACCCTTCCTCCAGGCGGTGGTGGTGGTCATGGAGGGGGCCCTCGATTTTATCACTCGCTACAGCGAGCTCGTCCGGGGGACCCCGGCAGGGGATATCTGCTCGGCCCTGACCCGACGTCCTCCCCGGAGCTACCACGAGGCGCTTCAGTCGGTGTGGTTTCTCTTTGTGATTCTCCAGATGGAATCGAACGCCTCGTCCTTTTCCCCGGGCAGGATGGATCAGTACCTGCTGCCCTTCCTCGAGGAGGATCTCCGGAAGGAAACCCTCACCATCGCCGGGGCGCTGGAGCTTACGGAAGCTCTCTGGATAAAATTCAACCAGATTGTCTATATGCGAAACGCCAGTTCGGCCGAATATTTCGCCGGGTTCCCCATCGGGTTCAACGTGGCGATCGGGGGGATGAAACGCGATGGCTCCGATGGAACCAATATCCTCTCCTGGATCTTTCTGAAGGCCCAGGAACACCTGGGGCTCCCCCAGCCCAACCTGAGCGCTCGCCTCTGGAGGGGATCGCCCCGGGAGTTTATTGACCAGTGCGCGCGCGTAATCGGTCTGGGAAGCGGTATGCCCCAGATCGTGAACGACGAGAGCATTATTCCTGCCCTGGAATCTCTGGGGATCGACCGGGACGATGCCCGGGACTACGCCGTGGTGGGGTGCGTGGAACTCTCGCCCTCGGGGAACAGCCTGGGCTGGAGCGACGCCGCCATGTTCAACCTCGTGAAGGCCCTGGAACTGGCCCTGAACGACGGGGTGTGCCTCCTCACGGGAGAGCGCCTTGGCCCGGCCACGGGAACCCTGGAAGACTATCCCTCCTTTGAGGCGCTCCAGGAGGGGTTCCGTCGGCAGATCGACTATTTCATGGACCGCATGATCCCCCTCTGCGACGCCGTAGACCGGATGCACGCCGAGTTCCTTCCCTCGCCTTTCCTCTCGGCCCTGGTGGACTCCTGCCTGGAATCGGGACGGGATGTCACCGCCGGGGGCGCCCGTTACAATCTCTCGGGAATCCAGGCAATCCAGGTGGCCAACGTGGCCGACAGCCTGGCCGCGCTGAAACACCTGGTCTACGATACACACCAGATCCCGGCCGCACGCGTGCTGAGCGCGCTCCGGGAGAACTTCGTCGGCGACGAGGAGCTCCGGAAAAACCTGATCTCCCGGGTACCCAAGTACGGGAACGACCAGGAATGGGTAGATCTCCTGGGGGCTCGCTGGGTGGAATACTTCGCCGACCGTCTGCAGAACTTCACCAACGCCCGGGGAGGGGCCTACCAGATGGGCCTCTACACCGTCTCGGCCCACGTTCCCATGGGGAAAAACGTGGGGGCCACCCCCGACGGACGCCGTGCCCGGGAACCCCTGGCCGACGGCGGGGTCTCAGCCATGTACGGCCGGGACACCGCAGGACCCACGGCGTTGCTGCGTTCCCTGGGACGGTTGCCCTTTTCCAAGGCGGGGAACGGCACCCTGCTGAACATAAAGTTCCTGCCCCGGACCTTCACAAACCCCGAGGAACGGGAAAAGTTTGTGGCCCTCCTCTACGCCATGCTCCTTCTGGGCATCCACCACCTGCAATGCAACGTGGTGGACGAGAAGACCCTCCGCGAGGCCCAGGCCCGTCCCGACGAACACGAGAACCTCACGATCCGCGTTGCCGGCTACACCGCCTACTTTGTGGAGCTCGCGCCGGACCTGCAGGAGGAGATCATCACGCGCACAACCTACGGAGAGACGCCCCTATGAACGCACCAGCACCAAACCAGGCACGGAACGGGACGAGCCCACACCGGGGAGAAACAGGAACGATCACGGGCCGCGTCTTTGACATCAAGCGCTTCGCCCTGCACGACGGCCCCGGCATACGGACCACGGCCTTTCTCAAGGGGTGCCCCCTGGCGTGCCGGTGGTGCCAGAATCCCGAGGGGATACCCCGGGATCCCCTCCTCTTCTACCACCGCGAACAGTGTATCCGGTGTCGCCGCTGCATCGGGGTCTGCCCCGAGGGAGCCCTCTCGGCCCGGGAAGAACACTCCGGGGGCGCCGGCGATACCAGAAATACCAGTGACACCGACGACCAGGGCGCCAGAACAGATTTCATCACGATTGACCGCTCCCTCTGCCGGGGCTGTGGCCAGTGCATCGAGGCCTGTCCCACCAGAGCCCTCACCTGGGACAGCACCCTCTACACGGTGGAGGAACTCTTTCAGGAGCTGCAGAAAGACCGGGTCTTCTTTGATTCCTCCGGCGGGGGCATCACCCTCTCGGGGGGAGAACCCCTGGCCCAACCCGAGTTTGTCCAGGCCCTGCTGGAACGATGCCACACCGAGGGCCTCCACACCGCTCTGGAGACAACCCTCCAGACGAGCCGGGCCGTGCTGGAACGGGTCCTGCCCCTGACACGACTCTTCCTGGCGGACCTCAAACTGGCCGACCCGGAAGAACACCGCCGGTTCACGGGGGTGGCGAACCAGCAGATTCTTGAGAACGCCCGCTTTCTGGCAGACCGGAAGGCACCGATCCTCTTTCGCCTCCCCCTCATTCCCCAAACAACCACATCTCATGATAATATCAGCAGGATCGCCCGATTTGTAAAATCCCTGCCCGGGAACTACTCTCTCGAGTTGATCAACTTTAATCCCCTGGCGTCGGGCAAGTACCGGATGCTGGGACAGCCCTATCCCTACGCGGACCATACCGCCCCCCTGCCGGAACCGGAGGTAGAGGCCCTGGCCGCGCTGGTGAGGGCCGAAGGAGTACCACGTGGCTGATAGCACCACCAAAACACCCCAGGGGGCAGAGAAGCCCGTCGCAGCAGTAGATATCGGCGCCACAAAAACAGTGGTGGCCCGCTTCGAAAACCACCAGGTCCAGCAGATCGCGCGGTTCCCCACACCCCGAAACCCCCGGCACATGGTCGACGAGATCACCGCGACCCTCCGGAAAGCCTCACTCACGGGAACCGCCATCGATCGTGTAGGCGTGGGAGCACCGGGTCCCCTGGACGCACAGGCGGGCCGCTTTCTGAAACTCCCCAACCTCCCCGAATGGGAGGGGTTCCCCTTTGTGGAAGCTCTGGAGGAGGCGACGGGCGCTCCCGTCCGGTTCGAAAACGACGCCACGGCGGGTGCGCTGGGAGAAGCGCTCTACGGCAAGGGCAGATCCTACCGGTCCATGTTCTATATTACCCTCAGTACCGGGGTCGGCGCGGGGCTGATCATCGACGGAACAATCTTCCCCGGCTATCGGGGACTGGCAGGTGAGGTTCACGCCCTGGATCCGGGGACCTTCTTCGGCGGGGAAACGGGAGAAACCATCATCGAGCGCGCCTCCGGCCCCGGCATGGTACGCGCTGCCCGGCGCCTCCTGGCAACGGGCATGGCCTCATCGCTCCAGGAGGAATCCCTCGATACCTACGCCCTCTTCGCCGCCCTGGACCGGGGAGATCCCCTGGCGCAGGAGGTCGCGCGATCGGCCCGGGACGCCGTGGCAGGGCTCCTGGTGAGCGTTCTCACCATCGTCGCCCCCGAGGTGATCGTCATCGGAGGGGGGCTCTGCACCGAGAGCCGCTGGCTGGTAGACCCCATCCGCGAACGGGTCCGGGAGGCCCTCTCCATACCGGAACTCCGGGATGTTCCCCTGGAGCGGGCAGAACTCTGGGACAAGGCGGTCCTCTTCGGAGCCGCCCGGCTCTGATCCCCGCCAGCTCCGGGCCGGGGCGACCGGTCTGCTGCACCCTACCCGGCCCGGGGCACCCCGGGAGACCGGGCGGGCCTCAGGCCCTTCCCAGAATCGCCATCACCCGATCCACCGCCTCCTCCACCGAGAGGAGGTGAGTGTCCACCAGCAGTTCGCACTCCTCTCCGGGAGCCTCGTAGGGGGCGTCCACGCCGGTGAAACCGGGAATCTCCCCGGCCCGGGCCCGTCGGTAGAGCCCCTTGGGGTCCCGCCGCTCCGCCTCAGCGGCCGGTGCATCCACATGAACCTCCACGAACCCACCCTCGGGGAAGAGACTCCGCACAAAGGCCCGCTCCTCCCGGTAGGGAGAGATGAAGGTACAGAGCACAATATGCCCCGTATCGTAGAAAAGCCGGGCCACATGACCAACACGGCGGATATTCTCCCGCCTGTCGGCCCGGGTGAAACCCAGATCGCCGTTCAGTCCGTGACGGACATTATCGCCATCCAGCCGAACCACCTGGAGACCCTGATCAAAGAGCCGCTTCTCCACCTCCTTGGCGATCGTGCTCTTGCCGGCCCCGGAGAGACCGGTAAACCAGAGACACTGCGGTTCGTGGCCGTTCCTGCGGACCCTGTCCCGGGGGCCCACCAGGCCGGGATCCCAGACAATATCCGTGGACTGCCGGGGCTCGAGCCGATGCTTTCGTTCTTCCCGCTTGAGCTCTTCGATGGTACTCCTCGAGGAGTAGCGGATCATGCCCGCTCCAACGGTGCGGAAATCGTTGGGATCGATCAGGATGAATCCCCCGGTGCTGCGGTTCCGCTCGTAGGGATCAAAGAAAAGCTCCGAAGCCGCCGTGATCTTAACCCGGCCGATCTCATTGAGGGCCAGCGTTTCGGACTCGTTCCGGTGCAAACTGTTCACATCGAGCTGATACAGCACATCGTCCACCATCGCCTGGGTCCGCCGCGTGGTGTGCTGAATGATATAGGGGGTACCTACCGCCAGGGGGGCCCGCTCGTCCATCCAGGCCAGGGTCGCCTCGAACTCCTGGGATACCTCGGGGATATTGCGGCGCCGCACGATCATATCCCCCCGGCTGATATCGATCTCGTCCTCCAGGGTGATGATCACCGACTCGCCCTCGGCGGCCTCGGTCAGCTCCTGCTCGTAGAAATGGATACTCCTGACCCGGGAATGGTGCATGCTCGGCAGAACCACCACTTCCTCGCCCGGAGCGATCGTCCCCGAGACAATCTGCCCTGAAAAACCCCGAAAATCCTGGTGCGGACGAACCACGTACTGCACGGGAAAGCGGAAATCAACCAGATTCCGGTCGCTGCTGATCGTGACTGTTTCCAGGAACTCCAGCAAGGGAGCCCCCTTGTACCAGGGGGTCTTCTCGCTGCGGTTAACCACGTTATCGCCCACCAGGGCCGATACGGGAATGAAGGTGATATCCCGAAGCTGCAACTTCTGAACAAACTCCTGGTACTCCGCAACGATCTCCTGAAATCGCTCCTGCGAGTAATCCACCAGGTCCATCTTGTTCACGCAGACCACGATATGGGGAATTCCCAGCAAACTGGCGATAATACCGTGACGGCGACTCTGGGTGAGCACCCCGTGGCGCGCGTCGATCAGAATGATCGCCAGATCCGCCGTGGACGCACCGGTGACCATGTTGCGGGTATACTGCTCGTGACCGGGAGTATCGGCGATGATAAACTTGCGCTGCGCCGTGGAAAAATAGCGGTACGCCACGTCGATGGTGATTCCCTGCTCCCGCTCCGCCCGAAGCCCGTCCGTCAGGAGTGCGAGATTCACCGACTCCTCTCCCCGGAGCTTGCTGGAGTGCTCAAGCTGATCCATCTGATCCTGGAATATCTGCTTTGAATCGTAGAGAATCCGTCCGATCAACGTACTTTTGCCGTCATCCACACTGCCGGCGGTGGTGAAGCGAAGAAGATCCCGCTCTTTGACAATCTGGGTGGTGCTCATCAGAAATACCCCTGTTTCTTTCGATCTTCCATAGCTGCCTCGCTGCGGCGGTCGTCAGCCCGNCCGCCCCGCTCGGTTACCCGGGTTGCGGCGATCTCGTTGACAATATCATCGAGCGTATTGGCTCTGCTCTCGGTGGCTCCCGTGCAGGTCATATCGCCGATCGTTCGGAACCGCACCCAGGCGGTCTCGGCCTCTTCGCCTTCAACGGGCTGGTTGTAGTCTCCCACGGCGAGGATAACCCCGTCGCGACGGACAATCTCCCGCTGATGAGTAAAATAGAGGGTCGGCAGGTCGATCGCCTCGCGCTGGATATANTGCCACACGTCCAGCTCCGTCCAGTTGCTTATGGGAAAGGCCCGCAGGTGCTCCCCGGGGCGTTTCATGCCGTTATAGAGGTTCCATAACTCGGGGCGCTGGTTCTTGGGATCCCACTGGCCAAAACGATCACGAAAACTGAAAAACCGCTCCTTGGCCCGGGCCTTTTCCTCGTCCCGCCGGGCGCCTCCCAGGGCGCAATCAAACTTGAACTCATTCAGGGCATCCAGCAGGGTCACCGTTTGCAGGCCATTTCTGCTGGGGTTGGGCCCCTCTTCTTCTTTTGCCCGCCCCTGGCGGATCGAATCCTCCACGGAGCGAACAATGATCCGGGCATCGATCCTGGTCATCCACCAGTCGCGATANCGCAGGGTCTCCTGAAAGTTGTGGCCCGTGTCGATGTGCATCAGGGGAAAGGGTATTTTCCCGGGGAAAAAGGCCTTCCGGGCGAGCCANGACATGACGATCGAGTCCTTTCCTCCGGAAAAGAGCATCACCGGCCGTTCGAACTGGGCGGCCACCTCGCGGATAACATAAATTGCCTCGGACTCGAGGATATCCAGCGTATTGCGCTGGTACGTGTTGGAAGCCATAGTTTATTCCTTTCTCTCCTCTCCCTGGCCGGACCCTTCCTGTCGGGCGGATCCGGACCTCGTTCTCCTCACCAGAAACCAGGGATTCAGAAGATCTTCCTTGTTATAGCGTAGCGGTCCCGCAGGACTTCCCTCCTCCCACCGCAGAACCTCGCACCCGGCGGCCCGGGCCAGAGCGTCTCCGGCAGCGGTGTCCCATTCCATGGTGGGGGCAAACCGGGGATACTCGTCGGCCGAGCCCTCGGCGACCCGACATATTTTCAGGGAACTCCCCGATGAAACAAGCTCCAGGAGAGGATGCTCCCGACGGCGCTCCTCAACGAACGCCGCAGTTTCGTCGCTCATGTGGGATCGGCTGGCCACAATCCGGTAGGGCCGGTCCCGGCAGGCCCCGTCATCGGGAAGGGTCCTGCTCCGGGAGAGAAAGCCCTCCAGATCACCCCGCCAGGAATCGGTGGACCCGCGCCAAGCTCCCTCCCCAGGCACCCCCAGGTAGGCCACCGCCAGGGCAGGAGCAACCACAACCCCCAGCACGGGAAGCGCGTCCCCCGTCCCGGACCGGCAAAACAGGGCGATGTTCACGGTGAACTCATCATTCTTCTTGATGAACTCCTTGGTCCCGTCCAGGGGATCCACCACCCAGAACCGGTTCCAGCGGGATCGTTCCTGATGGGGCTGATGCCGCCCCTCTTCGCTCAGGATGGGGATGGCCGGATCCGCCTCCTGGAGACGCCGGACGATGACCCTCTGCGCCCGCGTGTCAGCCTCGGTAAGAGGGGACGCGTCGCGCTTCGTCGTAACGGAAAAGTCCCCGCCGTAAACCTCCAGTATCTCCTGTCCCGCTTCCAGGGCCGCCCGCAGGGCCGCTTCCCGGAGCGGTCGTTCCGGTATCATCACCGTTCTTCTCCTTCCCGGTTCTTCTCTCTCCGGTCTCTGCCCCGGGCGACAGCCCCCCGGAGGCACGGATTTCATCCTCGCTGCACCTCAATCATAGCCCGTACCACACGGCAATTGCCGTGATACCCGTTACCGCCGTGAGAATGCTCAGGGGAATTCCCACCCTCAAGAAATCCAGAAACCGGTACCCNCCCGGCCCCTGGACGATCAGATTGGTCTGATACCCGATGGGAGTGGCAAAGCTCGCACTGGCACCCATGGCAACGGCCATCATAAAGGGTACCGGAGACAATCCCGTCTGCCGGGCCGCCTCAAAGGCGATCGGAACCACCAGGGCCGCTGCAGCATTATTGGTAATCAACTCCGTGAAGAGGCAGGTCACGAGGTAGACCGCCATCAGGGCACCCACTGTACCAAAGGGAGCAAAAAGATTCACCATCCCCCGGCTGATCATCCCGGCGGCGCCGCTGTTTATCAGCGCCTGGCTCACACCGAAGGCGGCCCCGATCGTGATCAGTACATCCCAGCGTATTGCTTCACGAGCCTCGTCGGGAGAAATCACCTTCCCCGCCACCAGGACCAGCGCCGCCCCGGCGGCTGCGTAGAACATGTCGATCCGGTTCCCGCCCAGCTCCGGCAAAAACCCTCCAAAGGCCGAGAGAAGGATCATCACCGTCACCGTAACCAGGGCAAAAACACCCTTTCTGCCCGCCCGGGGAACGATCTTCTCCACGGGACTCACCAGAAAGAAATCCCGGGAAAAGCGATAGCGCCGCACAAACCCTCCCCGGGCGAGCAATACCAGGGTGTCTCCGGAATGGAGCGTCACATCCCCCAGGCGGGTATTCACCCGCTCCCCTTTCCTGGTCACGGCCACCACGGCAGCATCGTAGCGACTCCGGAAATTGGCGTCTCTCACGGAACGGCCCAGAACAGGCGAGGTGCCGGAGACAACCACCTCGACCAGATGCTGTCTGATCGCCCGGGTATCGGCGGCCAGGGTCTCCTGGTCCACCGGCAGCAGTCCCCCACGCGTCATCAGGTCGGAGACACCATCGGTCCTTCCCGCAAAGAAGAGCCGGTCCCCCGGCGCAAGACGCCGGTCGGGAGTAATCGGAGCCAGGTAGGTCCCGGCCCGCTCGATACTGGTAAGATATACCCCCTGGAGACTCCTGAGCCGGGCCTGTTCGATTGTTTTTCCGATCAGGGGCGAGTCGGGAGGAACGATCATCTCGATAAAATACTCCCGGGGATCCTCGTCCAGCCCGGTGAGTACATCCTGCCGATGGGGCAAGAGACGCTGCCCCAGAAAAAACAGATAGACATATCCCACCACCGCCACAGGAATCCCTGCCCGGGCAACCTCAAAAAAACCGAACCCCTCAAGGCCATTCTGGAGCATCATCCCGTGAACCACCAGGTTTGTGCTGGTCCCGATCAGCGTGCAGATCCCCCCGAAGATAGACGCGTAGGAGAGGGGAATCAGGAACTTGCTCACCGGGAGGCGGCGCGCCGCAGCCCAGTTCTTTATGGTGGGGGCAAAAATCGTCACAATCGGAGTATTGTTCAAAAAAGCCGAGAGGAAAGTCACGGGAACCATCATCTTCATCATCAGGACCGGCAGAGAACCCGAGAATCGCCCCGGCCTGAGGGGGTTCTCCTGCCGGGAGCTTCTTTTCTCCGAGAGGAACCACTGCGCGATCGCCTGAAAAACCCCGGTGTTTTCCACGGCACGGCTCACGATGAAGAGCAGCCCCACCGTTGCCATGCCCTTGTTGGAAAATCCCGCCAGAGCCTCCCGGGGCGCAAGAACTCCCGCAAAGAGAAGCAGGATCAGAGCCGCACCGAAAACCATATCGGCCCCGGCCACATCGAACGCCAGGAGCAGAAAAATCAGTACCAGAATCGCCAGGGTGATGTACACAGTCTCTCCTTTTTCAGCTCTCTCCAGGCCCGGTCTTCCGGCACGCCCCTCTATCCCTGCCGATCACGTCCTGGCTTCCACAATCTTCAGGAACTCCGGACTCGTTGCCAGAAGGCTCTCGTAGGTACCCTGGGCCGCCACCGAACCCTTATCCAGCAGGATAATATTGTCGCAATTTTTGACGGTGCTTATGCGATGCGCGATCAGGAGAATGGTCTTTTTATGTGAAAGATTATCGATCGCCGTCATCACCTGTGCTTCCGTCACGTTATCGAGAGCGCTTGTTGCCTCGTCCATCACCAGTACTGCCGGATCGTGATAGACCGCCCGGGCAATTCCGATCCGTTGCCGCTGACCTCCCGAGAGACGGACTCCCCGTTCACCCACAAGTGTATCAAATCCCTGGGGTAGTTCCTGTTCGATAAAACTCAGAAGATTTGCCGTCTCTGCTGCCCGGCGAAGCCGGTCGGGATCAATCTGCTTGTGAGGCACACCGAAGGCGATGTTTCGGGCAATTGTATCGTCNCTCAGATAAATATGCTGGGGAACATAGCCCACGCCGGCCTGCCAGTTCCGGACATTTTCGGTGGTAACGGGAACACCATCGATACAGAGATCTCCCGAGAGGGGCGAGAGNAGCCCCAGAATGATATCGACGGTAGTTGTCTTTCCGCACCCCGTGGGCCCCACAAAACCAACGGTGGTATTTTTCTCTATCCTGATTGTGAGGTCCCTTATCACCTCTGTCTCCGCCCCGGGATAGGAAAAGGAGACCTTTTCCAGCGAGATCGCCTCGTCCAGATTCATCCGGGGAGGCGCCGTTTTGGGACCCAGAAAGCCCGCATCGGGGTTGCTCATGAGTTCCCGATAGATCAACTCCACCGCCGGCTGACTTCCCCGTAACTTGGCAATGTTCTTGTACAGGGCATCCAGCGTCGGCATCAGGCGGTACCCGGCCACGGCGTAAATACTGACCATGGCAACGGCACCTCCGAGATCTCCCGAATCGTGAATAAACCAGAGCACCACCAGAATGATCATGGAAAAAACGATGCTGTCCAGCACGTATTTCGGCAGTCTCCCGTAAACAGTTTTCAGCGTTACATAGCGCGCGATCTTTCGGGAAGGTTTCTTGTATTCCTCAAGAAAAACGTTCTCCTTTCCCATGAGCTTTGCATCCTTGATTCCGCCCAGAACCTCGCTCACCACCTGGAACCGCCGCTTGTTCGCCTCCAGACGCAACCGCCCGATTTTGAACAGTCGCATCCGGGTCACGGCATAGACACTCCCGTAGACACCCCCCAGAGCAAGGGTCATCACGGCGGCAACCAGGGGGTCAAGAGCTATCAGGAAGATCAGGATCGAGAGGGTAATCACCGATTTGGTGAGACACTCCAGCAGGGGAATAAGGTAGTGCTTGACCGTTTCCTGGACCTCCCCCAGAATGTTTCGCGTCAGCTCCGAGGAGTTCCTGTTCAGGAAAAATGCATAGGGCTGTGACAGGTACCGCGCCAGCAGTCGGGTTGATATGGAGTGGGCTCGCATCTGGCCAAAGCGGATCTCGGCGTAACGCACCACGGCAGCCACAATATTCCGCAAGACGGTGAAGACTATCACCGCGCATCCCAGNGCGATCACGAACTGGGCCTCACTGGAAAACCCGAAGGTCTCGTAGGCCCACAGCAGATAGGGGTTGGAATGAATCATGGGGGGATTCGTGACAACCGCCAGGAAGGGGCCGATAGATCCGACACCCACAACTTCAACAAGTGCAAGGAACACAATACCGCAGCACAGGAATAGCAACCGCTGCCGCTCTTTCGGGGAGAGGAGGGAAAGGATCTGCCTTATCGGGTTCGTCTCATCGGTCTTCATGGTATTCTCGCTTTCATCCGGATAGTTTCGGACAGTTTGTACGGTTCTTGTGGGGACCTCATGTACCCCCGAATCCTCATGTGCCCCGGAGCCTCATCCACAACAGCCCCAGGATCTCGTAGAAAAACCGCTCCGTTCTTTCCAGGGCCGAGGCAGAGGGCAGAAAATCCCAGGCGCTCCGCGGCCCCCGGTCCGTCAGGTACTGGGCCGGAGCGGGGAGNGGATCGATCCCCTGACGCCGGAAGAGCGCCCTGGCCCTGAGCATATGAGTCGCACAGGTCACCAGAACAACCCCCTCGGGAGACTCCCCTCCCTGGGGCATCCCCCCGGCCGAGGTCTCGATGAAGNGGCGAACAGCCCGGGCCTCCTGACTGGTATTATACGTTTTCCCGAGCATAATCACCTGTTCCCCGGGAACGGCCAGGGAACGAGCGGTCTCTCCCGCCACGGAGGCCATGGCGGGACCGGCACCGGGGGAATCCCCCGTGAAGATCAGCAGCGGTGGCTCCGCTTCCGGGGGAAGGGAGCGAACAAGGCGGACTCCCTCGAGCACCCGCCCCTGGGAACTCCTGGTCAATCGCGCCGCACCCTGCCGTTCCTCGTGGCGGTGAAGGCCGCCCCCCAGCACCACCACGTACCGCGTGTCGGGGGGCAGCTCTGCCAGGGTATCGAAGGGCCGCTCCAGAGCTCCCGCCAGGCTGTCGCTGACAGGGCTCCAGGAAATCAGGAAGATCCAGACCACTGCGCCGACGGTGAGACCGCGGGCAAGCCGTCGCCTCCCGCCCCGCAGGGAGATCCAGGCGGCCAGGGAGATCCAGAAAAAGAGCGGCACCGGAAAAAAGAGCCGGGCAATAATTTTCTGCACCGCGAAGATCACCGGCTTCCCCCGTACCCCCGGCCGATCAGATAGGCCTCGAAGGATTCACGCCGCACCGCCTCGGGGCGGTAGAGAGCAGCCGAGGAAAAGCCTTGCCGGAGCTGCCCCAGCAAAGCCTGTTCGCCCCCGCCCTGGAAGATCTTCGCCGCAAAGCTCCCTCCGGGCGACAACCACCGTGGCAGATAGTCCAGGATCGACTCCACCAGCGCCTCGGAACGCCCCGTGTCGATCAGCCGGTTCCCCGTTGTGGCCGGTGCGGCATCGCTGAGAACCGTCTGAAAGGGACCCCGGCCAGCGATCGTCTCAGCCAGATCAGGGCCGGTAAAATCGCCCTGGAGGCAGATCGCCCCCGCCAGAGACATCTCCTGGAGATCCACGGCGAGAACCTGCCCCGGCCCGGCTATCTCCAGGGCGTACTGCGTCCACGAACCGGGCGCTGCCCCAAGATCGAGGACCATTCCCCCCGAGGCAAGAAGACGGTATTTCTTCTGGATCGCTTCCAGTTTGTACACGCTCCGGGCGTGATAGCCCTGAGCCTGGGCCTTCCGGGCCAGATGATCCTGACGCCGACCTCCGGTTTTTGCCATAGGCCAAAGGTACCAGATCACGCGTCCCGACACCAGTCATCCCGGTCGACAGACCTCCCCGAACCTCCCTGTCTCCATTCCCCCTGCAGATCGTCATATCTTCACGACTTGACGATCCCCCGGTAAAGGCAATACCGTTGTGCCGTGAGACACCAACCACTATGGCGCCAACCCCTGCCCTACCGCGAGGGCAATGTAACGTTCGTTCTGATCGGCATCAACATGGCCGTCTTCTTCCTGACCACCATGAACCATAATCTGGCGACGCTTCTGGCGATGAACCCGATTCTGACGGTGGCACGCGGGTTCTGGTGGCAACCCTTCACCTACATGTTCGCCCATTCCGGGATGCGCCACCTCCTCTTCAATATGATGGGGCTCTTCTTCTTTGGCACCCAGGTGGAGCGCGAACTGGGAAGCTACGAGTTCCTCCTCTTTTACCTGCTCACGGGTGTTCTGGCGGGATTTTTCTCTCTGGCCATGTACTGGTTCACCGGAACCTACATGGTCTTTCTCCTGGGAGCCTCGGGAGCGGTCTTCGCCGTTCTGCTGGCCTTCGCAACCTTCTACCCCAACGCCCAGATTTTCATCTTCGGACTCATTCCCGTCCGGGCCTCCATGCTGGTGGTGGGATACACCCTGATCGAACTCTTTTCCCACAGCCGGGGCGGCAGCAACGTGGCTCACATGACACACCTGGCGGGGTTTGGCTTCGCCTACCTCTACTTTGTCATCCGCCTGCGAATCAGTCCGTGGCAGCGCTTCTTTCGCTGACCCTGCTCTTCGCCCTCGGCGGGCCACTCCAGGACGCGGTGGCCCGAAGTCCCGGCTCCCGGGACACGATCACCCTCGAACTCTGGACCATCGAGGATACCCTGATCCACCAGGACGGGTCCTCGCCCGAGGAGCGGCTCCTTCGGGAAGCCCGGTATACCCTCTCGGGAATGATCTACGGCTGGGATTTCACCTACACACCGGCGGACCCTCTGCGGCAGGTGGAAGAACTCTTTGAGCTGGAACCCCTGGGGTCCGTTGCCTGGGGAGACCCGGCACTCCGGCTCCGGGAGACCGGAAGCCACGAGGGAACCCGCTACGGGCAGTTCGATTACCGGCTCCCGCCGGAGGCGCAGGCCCATCGTTCCCAATGGGATTCCTTTGCCTCGCATCACAGCAGCGCGACNGCCAGGGGAGATCTCCTGGAGGGGTATCAGGGAAAGATCACCGCCCTGGAGCGCGCTCTGCACCGGGCGGTCCGGGATCATCTGCGCCCGCGTCACCCCAACAGACCCCGCCAGGTCCAGGGAAGCCTGATCCTCTCCCGCCCGCCCCGGTTCCGCACCGTTTCGGGATATTACGAGGCCACCGTAACGATCGTCCTGGAAGTTCGGGAGCTGACGGAGTATCGTCTGTTCTGACTCTTTTCCTGGCCCCTCCGGTCACCCCGTTGACTCAATATAGCGTAATACAGTAATAAGCCAGTATCTCCAGGCAGCACGCGCACCGTCGCTTCGACAGTGCAGTGAGACGCCTGGCCACATCACTTCTCCATGGAGACACCCCCAATGAAGAGACTCGTTCTGTTTCTTTTTTTTCTCCCCCTGCTCCAGCCAGCTGCCGGACCCGCGCCCTTCCGGTGGCATCAGATAGAAACCGATCAGTTTCGCATCATTTTTCAGGAGAAGGACCGGGCAGCAGCTGAAGAAGTCCTGAGCCTTGCCGACGACGTATACCGGAAAACCACATCCTACCTGGACTACCGGCCCACAGAACGGGTNCCCGTGGTGATCTACGGCGATACCGCCCNGGCCAACGGGTTCTTCTCACCCTTTCCGGGGCATATCNGCCTCTTTGTGGCCAGTCCGGTTGGACCCTGGATGGGAGCCCGCACGGAAGACTGGCTGGAAACACTCTTCATCCACGAACTGATTCACTACCTGCACATTACGCGGCCCGTGGGATTCTTTGGATTTCCCTCCCGTTTCTTTGGCCCCCTGCTGGCCTCGGCGAGCATGCTCTTTGCCCCGGGATGGGCGATCGAAGGGGTAACGGTCTACGGTGAGAGCACCCTCGCCCCGGGAGGNCGGGGAGATAACCCCTTCTTCGAGATGCAGGCCCTGGCGCCGATCCTGGAAGACCGGATGTACTCCTACGATCAGGCGGCCTTCAACCACCACGCCTACGCTCCCCGGGGCAGAATCTACACCGCAGGATACCTCATGGTGGACTACCTCACGGAAACCTACGGTGAGGATATCTTTATTCGCCTGAACCGCTCATTCCAGCGNGCACCCTTTCTGGGTATGCGCCGGGCGATCCGCCGGACCACGGGGGTAACGGCCCGGGATCTCTACCGATCCATGGTGGCAGACCTGCAGGACCGCTACGATCACCGGAGGGACCTTCCCCGGGGCGAAGCCCTCTCGCCGAAGGGACCGGGAAACTGGGACCTGCCCGTACCCACCGAGCGGGGACTCCTTACCTGGGGAAATCACTTTGACCGGGGACCTGGCCTGTACCTGCAAAGCACCCCGGGAGAACCCTGGCGCCTCCTGGCCCGAACCGAAGTAGCACCCTGCGAGTCCTGGACGGTCGACGCCCGGGGCACCCGGGCCGTGGTGGCCACCATAACAACCCATCCCTACCGACAGGGCATAGCCCCTGCCACGGGGGTGGCCTACTCCGATCTCTTTTTGCTGGACCTCTCGGCGCGCTGCGGGAGCCGCGACTGGTTTCANCCTCCCCAGGCGCGGAGGATCACCCACCGGGAACGGCTCTACCACCCGGCCCTCTCTCCCGACGGATCACACCTGGTGGCGATCGAGCGCCGGGGATCTTTCAGCAGGCTCGTTTCGGTTGATATCGCCTCGGGAGCGATCACTCCCCTGGTTGAAGCCCCCGAAGAGATGCTTCGAACNCCCTCCTTCTCNCCCGACGGGTCCCTGCTCGTGCTGACGGCAAACCACCGGGGACAACAGCGGCTCCTGGTGGTGGCCTACCCCTCGGGGGCGATCGTGGAAGACCGGATGATCTTCTCCCGCGTTCCCGGAGCTGCGGTCTACTATCCCCGGTTCTACCAACCCCCGGNGCANNTCTCCCGGGAAGGCGCCCCCCGCCAGACCCCTCCCCTGGAAATATGGTTCGGTGGAGACGCCGAGGGGTTTCTCTCGCTCTACCGAAGCGTCCTCTCCAGCCAGGGCCTCACCCCGCCCCAGCGGATGCTCCGCGATCAGGTAGGCGCCTGGGGCGGCTTCCCGCTCTCCACGTCCAGGGAGGCCTCCCCATCCAGTGAAGCCCCCNGGGAAGAGACGAGAATCCTCTACGGGAGTTATTCATCGGACGGCCAGGGAATCAGGCTGGGCGAGCTCCAGGCCGAGGAACCGGCCGAGACCCTGCCNCCTCCCTGGACCGGNTCCGGGACCACCCCGGCCGGGCGGGTCGCCTCCTCTTCCCCAAAATCCTACCGCGATACCCTTCGGCCCCTTCTCTGGACGCCCCTGGCATCGGCCCAAAGCGGCGGGGATCGGGGGGATTCCCTGGACCTGGGAGTGTTTNTTCTCGCCGCCAGCAATCTGGGGCGCCACACCCTGCAGGGCTACGCCCTCTACAACCCCGACGAGCAGGAACCATCGGGAGGTCTTTCCTACACCTTCTCCCCGGGGGTCTCACGGTGGACCCTCGAGACCGACCGTCAGTACGAACTGGACACGGAGGNGACCCTTCTCCGCACCACCGAAATAACCGGCCGGGCCGGCCGGCTCCTCGGGGTCCATCGCGCTCCGGGATCGGTGCGGGTCCTCACCGGGGAAATCGGTCTGGGATACCAGCTGGAAGAGGAAGAGCGGCCCGATTCAACCACCACCACAAGAGAGATAGAGGGTATTCTGGGCCTTCAGTATCTCAGAACGGGACCGGGAGCCTCGCGGGATCTTTTTGGCCCNCCCAAGGTCCTGATCGCCACGGAACTCTCGCTGGTGCCCGATCTCCTCGACGCCGATCCGGCCCGCCTGGAGAGCACCTCCCTGGCGCACCTTCGGGTGCAACCCCTGCGGAGGGTCTCCGGCATGATCGGGGCGATCCAGCTCGCTCCTGCGGGGTATATCACAACCAGCACCGACGGAGACGCCCTGGGGCGACTTCCCTACCGCTCCGGGGGGTTTGACGACCGCCGAACCACCGGCAGCAGGGCACGTACCGACAGCCACGACACAGCCGTCCTGGCCCGGGCCGAAATACTTCTGCCATTGCGCATCGCCGATGCAGCCTGGCGGGGAATCGGCACCATGGGGTCGGGGCTGGCCCTCTATCTGGAACAGGGNGCNGCCCTCTCCTGCAGCGGGGTGTCGCCTACGGCATCCTCCGTGGTGGGAGCAGATTTTACCGCCGACGTTGTCTTCAACNTGATTCCCCTGCGCCTCACCCTGGGNGCAGCGCGCCGCCTGCCCCACCCCGGGAGCGAGACCGACGAGGACTGGACCGTCTACTTCCGACTGGGAGGAACCACCCTGGAATGGCTGGAGGCNGCACCCTGGAGGAGAAGTCCCCGCTCCTGAGAACCGCCCGAAACGATCACGTCCGGAACCGGTCCGAAGCCTCCCGNACCGACCGCGACATCTCCTCGTTTCGGCCGCTCAGCTCGTGAATACTGGCGACCTCTTTGCCGATCACAGCGGTTCCGGCGGAAATATCCTGCATAAGGGCGTTCACGTGGCGGCTGATCTCGACGAGCTTCCCCATCTCTTCCAGAATGGTCCGGGAGCCCGCCGATATCTCGCCGATTCCCCCGTTTACCTGGAGCCCCAGCTGACGCATCTCCTGGAGATTGCCCAGCACCGCCTTTCCGCCCTCCTCCTGCTCGCGCAGGGAATCCCGGACACTCGTCTCGAGATCGTTCACGGTATCCACCATCTCCCGCATGGAGGTGAAGGCCTCGTCGGCCTGAGCCGAGGCCTGGGCGGCGTTTGTGACGTACTCGCGGGTCTTCTTCAACTCTCCCGAGATAATCTTGCTCTGCTTCGCCGAGTTCTCGGCAAGGCTGCGAATCTCTTCGGCCACCACGGCAAAGCCCCGGCCGTACTCACCGGCGTGGGCAGCCTCAATGGCGGCGTTCATCGCCAGCAGATTGGTCTGGGCCGAGACCGAGGCGATCAGCTGGTTCGCTTTCTGGAGCTGTTCCGACTGATCCACCACCTCGGTCACGCGCTCCGTTACCCGGGAAAGGGTGTTTCGTCCGTGATCAGAGGCGTCCACCAGCTTATCCACATACTGATCCACGTGTTCCAGATTGCGCGTGATCGAGGATATATTGGCGGCCATCTCCTCCACGGCAGCGGCGGAATCGTCGATGCTGGTGGTGAGTTGCTGAATCACCTGCTCCAGCGAGGAAATGTTCCCCGTGATCTGCTCCACCGACGAGGAAGATTCACCGATACTCGCGTCCTGACTGACGATCTCCTGAGCCACCCGGGAAACCACCTTCGCGATGGAATCCACCGAAGCCGTGGCGTTCCCCGTACTCTTGTCCAGCTCCCGGGCGTTCTCCTCCATGGAGGCGGTCGCACCCTGTATGTGGTTCACCGTCTCGGCGAGTTTCCCGGCAAAACTGTTGAAGTACCGCGCCACCCGACCGATCTCGTCGCGCCGGTCCTCGGGAAGGCGAGCACGCAGGTCACCGTCACCCACGGCGATCTCCTTCAACCGGTCCGCCGTAGCCGTCAGGGGAGCGGAGATCACCATCCTGGTCACCACCAGGATGAAGAGCGCTCCCGCACACCCCAAGACGAGGGCGATCAGAATCAGGCGAAGCCCCTGCTGCCGCGCCGCCTGGCGAAGGGGCAGCACGTCCACCACGGTCACCACATGGCCCGTGGTGTTACCCGCAAAATCCCGGATCGGACTGTAGGCAAACTCGTGGTGCCCCCTGAAGGCAACCCTGGTCTCACCGCTCTCACTCACCTCCTCGAGAAGTACGGGATCGATCATCCCCTCCGGGTCGAGCCAGTCGTCGGTGACGGCCACCACCAGGCTCTCTCCCACCCGAGCGCGATCTGCACCATCTCCCGCCAGGGCGCGTACGTCGGCAGCATCGGCATTGACCAGGAGGATTACCCCCGTGCGCAGGGCCGAATCGAGAAAGGAGACGATCGACGCCGCCGGGTAATAGGCCTCGACACTCCCCAGATACGTGTCCCCCTCCATGATGGGAGCGATCCCGCGCACCACAAAACCGCCCCGGCCGTACTCGACCGCGATGAGGGGTCGCCTGGTGCGAGCCACCTCAAGAATTGTGGCGCGAAAATCGGCCAGATCATCCCCCGTCTCGTCCGTCCAGGTCCGGAGAAAACTCACCGCCGGAGGCTTGTGAAAGTGCAGCCGGAACTCCTCCTGGCCCACCGCCCTGGCCAGAGACGCCGCCAGGGGACGGGCGTACTCCTGAAGGCGCCGACGCCCGGCCTCGCCGTCGGGATCACCGTAGGCCTGGCGGACCTCCTCCTGCAGGGCTACCACCGTGGCGACCTGCAGGGCCTTCTCGCCCAGCTCCTGGGTCAGCTTGCCCGCCAGCGCGGCCTGGCCCTGCAGATTGTACTCCAGGGCACTCCGTGAGGCCCGCGCCAACCCGCGCGAAACAAGAAGGCCGATCACCGCCAGCAGAACCAGCAACATAACCACAAAGAGAACGGCCACCTTCTGGGCCAGCGACGTTTTTGTATCGATCATGACGAAGATCATTGTATCCACAAAGCCGCCCTTCGTCACCAAAAAAACCGTTCAAAAAATAGGTCTTCCCCCACGCAGCGGCCCCCTGGGCGGGCCCGCAGTGAACCATGCCGGGGCGGATCATTCCCGATGTATTATTGCAGAAAAGGCCCCGTGCCGTTGCAAAGGGCACGGGGAGCGTGTAGGTTTAAAGGTGTGATGACCAACGTGCTCTTTGCCTCCACCCGTCCCGTGGAGTGGGAGACCCTGCGCCGGCACATGCTGGAAACNAAGCTTCCGTGGAACCTCTATATCCCGGAGAACCCCGGCGAAGCCTCTTCGCTGGTCGCNNCGGGGACGGTCCACGTGGCCGTAACGGACATCGCCTATAACGGGGGAGCCCTCCTGGAGGAGCTCTCGCTCTGGGATTACCCCACGGTGATCCTGGTCGATCGTGCCAGCCTGGCGGTGCTCACCGAGAGGCCACAGGGGCTCACCACGGACATTCTCTTTCGCACAGCCGACACCGGAGAATACCTTCGCGCCCTTCCCTTCCTGGTGCGCAAGGTTCTCAACACCCGGGAATCGCTGGAGCAGCATAATCTGACCCTGCGCACCACCGAACAGCGGTTCTACAATCTGGTCCAGGCGCTACCGGACATCGTCTATTCCCTGGACAGTCAGGGGCGGATCACCTTCGTGAACAACTCCATTACCGTCACGGGGTGGAAACCGGAAGAACTCCTGGGAAAGCATTTTTCCGTCCTGCTNGATCCCTCCGAGGTTCGCCGGGTCAGTCGCGATCACGTCTTACCCTCCCTGACCGGAAAAAACACCGGCCCCGAGGGAGCACCGAAACTGTTTGACGAGCGCCGCACAGGGGAACGGCGCACACAGAACCTGGAAATCCGGCTGCCCCACCGGAACAGGNAAAACGGGAAACCCCTCTACGGCACCGTCACCGCCTACGGGGAGATCAACGCCGCAGGCTTCCTCTCCCCCGAGGAACCACCCCACCACCCGGGCACGGTGGGCATCATCCGCGATGTGACCCACCGGGTAGAGACGGATCAGCTCCTCCGCCAGGGTCTGGAGGAAAAAGAGGCCCTCCTCTCGGAGGTACACCATCGGGTAAAAAATAACCTCCAGGTCATATCGAGTCTTCTCAATCTCCAGGCGGGGGCGATCTCGAACCCCCAGGCCCTCTGCCGCTTCACCGACGTCCAGAACCAGATCCAGTCCATGGCGCTGATCCACGAGTACCTCTACCAGAGCGATCACTTCGACCAGATCGATATCGGCGTCTATGTCCGCCGTCTGGCGGATCATCTTCTGGGCACCTATTGCACCGGAGAGAGCCCCTCTCGAATAGAGCTCGCAGTGGATTCCCTGACCATCTCCCTTTCCCAGGCTGTCCCGGCGGCGTTACTCCTGAACGAGATCATCTCCAACTGCCTCCGCTGGAGCGCTCCCGGCCAGGGCCAGAACACTATCACGATCCGGATTCAGGGGACCCCGCCCCGGGGCATCGCCCTCGCCATCGCTGCTCCGGGCGTCACCATTCCCCGGGGCAAGACGATCTGCGCCCGCGATTCCCTGGGGCGAGACCTCGTCAAGGGCCTGATCGAGCAGCTGGGTGGAGAACGCCCCCGGGAACCGGCCGAACCAGGGGTGTTCGAGCTGATATTTCCCCAACGTCACGAAGAACTGCTCCCGGGATCGGAGGGATAACCTGTTTTTCCCGCACCACCGTGGTATCTGTATCCTTGTGAAATCACCCCTGTTGTTCGTAATCGGTGTCATTCTTGCAAGTTGCGGATCCCTGCCGGTCTTCATCGCCGAACCGCCCCCGCCGTCGGATCCGGTGGCGCGCCCGGGAGAACCCGCCGAAGGTGCTGCTGTGGCCGCAGCGGCCCGATCCCTGGTGGGACGCAGGTCCCTGCGAATCCGGGGCCGGGTCTTTCCCCTGGACTGCAGCGGCCTTATCCTGGCGATCTTCTATCAGGCCGGGCTTGATCTCACCCCTGCCTTCGCAGAGGAGACGGGAAACGGAGTAAAGCGGCTCTGGAAGATGGGAACGCCCGTGGCGGAATCGGAGATCGCCCCGGGGGACATTATTTTCTGGGATAACACCTACGACCGGAACCGGAATAACCTCTGGGACGACGAGCTCACCCACGCAGGGATCGTCTCGGCCATAGACGGAGAAGGAACGATCTTCTACGTTCATCACAACTACCGCCGGGGAATTGTGGAGGAGAAGATGAACCTCCAGCGTCCCCACGACACAACTGTGAACAGCGCCATGCGCATGCGTGGCCAGCGCGACCCCCAGGGAGCGCGCTGGCTCTCGAGTCATCTCTTTCGCGAGGCCCGGCGCCTCTACTAGCGGTTGATCCAGGCGGGGTAGCGAGTCCAGCCCGGGTTTGCTGATCCAACCTGCGGGGTAGCGAGAGTCCAGCCCGAGGCCTCACTGATTCACCGGCAGGCCGGACTCGAGGCAGGCCGAAGAGCACCCGCCCTGACTATCAGAACGTACTTGCGTCCACACCAGGACCATCACCGGTGGCATCCTCTCCGGTAATCGTCACAAAGACCCCATTCGGCAAACAGGCCGCCCACTGCCCCCGGCGCGAGAGGAACGAGGCGTAGACACAAATCTTGTCCCGACAGGGGGAGGAGACAAAGCGGACCTGTCCGTCCCTGATTTCCACCAGGGTCTCACCCAGGGGACCGGGTACCAGGATTTCCCGATCCTGCGCAAGGGGATAGACCAGATCTCCCTGGAGGCTGCGAATCTCCACCGTGGCCGGCACACCGCCCCGGTCGGCGGCAAAGACCACAAAGCCAGTCACCACGGCGGCCGCCACAGCAAAAATCAGAAGATCCCCGGGCCGCAGGAGCCGGATCAACCGCAGCCAGCGGGAGCCCCCCCGGGGAAACCTTCTAGCCCTTCCGCTTTTTGTCACGGATATAGATATTGTGGGCCGGACTGTTTTCCATGGGCCGCTCGTCCACCTCGAAGAGCTGCATCGCCCGGATAAGCTCCCCGAGCTTTTTATAGCCGTAGTTGCGGGGATCGAAATCGGGATTGCTATTGGCAACCTTCTGCCCCACCACCCCCAGGGAGGCCCAGCCCGTATCGTCGGCGGCATCCTCGATCCCGTTGCGAACCATCGTTACCAGTTTGGTATCCTGCTTGAGTTCCTTGGCTTCCAGCCGACGGGTGCTCCCCGAGGAAGAGGTATCCTTGGTGTCGGGAGCGTGCTGCCGCCGAAGCACGTCGTTGTAGATAAACCGGTCGCAGGCCCGGACAAAGGCCTTGGGCGTTTTCTGCTCGCCAAAACCGAAGACCGTGAGCCCCTGCTGCCGCACCCGCTGCGCCAGGGGGGTAAAATCACTGTCGCTCGAGACCAGACAGAAGCCATCCATCTTCTCGGAGTAGAGAATATCCATGGCGTCGATGATCATCTTCATGTCCGTGGCGTTCTTTCCCTTCGTGTAGGGATACTGCTGTACGGGCTGGATCGAATAATCCAGGAGTATCTCCTTCCAGCCCCGCATGGAATCGCTGGACCAGTCTCCATAGATCCGCTTGATGCTGGCGATCCCGTAGTTTGCCACCTCCTCCAGGAGGCCCTCCATAATCGCAGGCTGGGAGTTGTCCGCATCGATCAGCACGGCCAGACGCATTTGGTTATCGGTCATTTTTTCTTCCTTCCCCCCGAATTTTTCAGGCCCAGGGCAGGGACAACCGGGATTCCCCGTGGGGAAGATCCAGAAGAGATTCCGCTTCCGGATTCAGCTCCCCCGAAGTCCCCGGGCACACTGCCGTGGCCAGACTGGTCCAGCGCAGATCCTCTCCGCTCTCACCGGCCCGGGATTCTGTCCGAAGACCAGACCCGTCCCAGGAGAAGCTCCCCCGCCAGAAACGCCCCGCGCAATAGCCAAAGCCCTCTCCGGCGTCGCCGTAGAAGGTTCCCTGCGCACGCCCCTCGGCATCGGGAGCGATCAGTAATCGCAACACTCCGTCACCGGTCTCGCCGGTGTGCTGCCGGAGCCCCTCGTGGGGGAGGATGGTGCCCCCCCGGAGGTAGAGGGGAATTCTGTCCAGGGGAGCGTTCCCCACCACCACGGCGCCGCTCCCGTCGGGCTGTCGGGGAACATCGATCCGTTCACCGCTCCAGAAATCGTACCAGACTCCGGCGGGCAGGTAGACACTCCGTTCCTGAACGCCCGGTTCGCGCACGGGGGCCACCAGCAGCGCATTCCCCAGAAGAAAACTGTCGGCCCGGGAGGCGACCCGGGGGTCCTGGGGGAACTCCCAGAGCAGGGGCCGCATCACGGGCGTCCCCCGCCGGGAGGCTTCCTCAAAGAGCGTATAAAGGTACGGCAGCAGGCGGTAGCGAATCCCGATAAAGCGCCGGGCCGTCTCCAGCGCCTCGGGCCCGAAACTCCAGGGCTCGTGATCGCGGGTATCCAGGGCAGAATGAGCCCGAAAGAAGGGCGTGAAGGCCGCCGCCGCGATCCACCGCCGGTAGAGTTCGGCATCGGCGTTGAGCTGGAACCCCCCGGCGTCGCCTCCCACAAAGGGAGCCCCGCTGAGCCCCACGTTCAGAAACATGGGGACCATCATGGTCAGGTGTTCCCACCAGCTGTGGTTGTCACCCGTCCAGATCGCTGCATAGCGCTGCACCCCCGTTCCGCCGGACCGGGTCAGGACAAAGCCCCGTTCCTCCGGCCGGTACTGCAGGAAGGCATCGCGGGTCGCCCGGTTCATGCCGTTGGCGTACTCGTTGTGAACCCGGCCAAAGCTCACCGGTTCGCCCTCGTTGTGGGCCACCAGATCATCGGGAACGGTGAAATTCACGCGGAGCACCTCGTCACCGGTGAAATCGGCAGGTTCGTTCATGTCGTTCCAGATTCCCGCAACCCCGGCGTCAAAGAGAGTCTTGTGCCACCGGGCCCACCATTCCCGCGTGGCGGGACGGGAAAAGTCGGGAAAGGCCGCATCACCGGGCCAGACCTTGCCCACGTAGAGTTCCCCCCCGGGACGGGTCAGGAAGGCCTGCTTCTCCAGCCCCGAGGAAAAAACGGGGTAGTCCACATCGGTCTTGACCCCGGGGTCGACGATCGTGACAACCCGGAACCCCTGGTCCCGAAGGCCCTGCACCATCCGGTCGGGCTCGGGAAAGCGCCGGTGATCCCAGGTAAAGACACGGTAGCCGTCCATATAATGGATATCCAGGTAGAGGACATCGCAGGGGACACGCTCCTCCCGGAACTTCTGCGCCACCTCCAGAACCCGCTCCTCGGGGAAATAGCTGTAGCGGCACTGCTGAAACCCCAGGGCCCATTCCGGCGGCAGGGGTATCCTGCCCGTGAGCGCGCTGTAGCTCTCTACTGCTT
This sequence comes from Alkalispirochaeta alkalica DSM 8900, assembly GCF_000373545.1. GTDB lineage: Bacteria > Spirochaetota > Spirochaetia > DSM-27196 > Alkalispirochaetaceae > Alkalispirochaeta > Alkalispirochaeta alkalica. The sequence continues at coordinate 103,032 of NZ_KB891725.1, read as the reverse complement.
CGGGCAGGGACTCATCGGTACGGAGGTAACAGTCAAAGCGGTTATCGTAGATCTCGATCAGAAGGCGGTCCGGTTCAGCCTCACCCACATCGAACCAGACCGTGGCCATGGTGTCGATAAAGAGCGTAACCGTGCCGCCAGGCGTCCAGAGGTACACCACGGGATGGGCCTGGTAGAGGGCGCTTTTTTCAGGGCTGTGGACGGGCTCGTCGCAGTTCCACATCACCCAGGTCCGGCCCCGCTTGTCCAGGCTGCCGGTTTTCTCGCCCAGCCCCATGACACGAACCGCCTCGCCCCGGGGTGTCGAGAGCGGAATGTCCAGAAGGATTCCGTCACGGGAACGGGAAACCCCCAGGGTGGCCGGAAAACCCGAGGGCAAACCGTAGCGGAGGCCCTCCACAGGAACTGCCTCAAGACCCCGCGTGTCCTCGTGGGGATTGTCGTTGGCCGCAACTCCCTGGGTGGCCAGATCGTTCAGACGATGAATACGATCAGAGAAGAACTCCGGGCCACTTCCTCCGGGGGGTACCGGGGCTGCGTCGTACCACTCCCGCATCGGTGCGGTATCCGGGTCCAGGGCCGAGCTCCGGCCGCTCCGGGTCGTACCGTCCAGGGTGACCGCCAGGCGTAACCACCCGTCAGCCGATTGCTGCCACGCCAGATCGGAATGGGGCGCGGCGGGTCTAAACCAGTGATCCTGTCGCTGCTGCATAGCCCGGAGTCTACCGGGCCTCCGCTTCTTCGGCTACCGCAGCGAGCTCTTCTTCCGAAAAAACCCTGTTGATATCGAGGATAATAATGAACTTCTCGTCCTGCTTGCCGATCCCCCGGATAAAATCGGTATTGATCCGCGTGCCGATCCGGGGCGGGGGCTCTATATTCTCCGGCTCCAGACTGATCACCTCCTGGACACTGTCGGCCAGGGCTCCCACGGTCACAACGGAACCCCCCAGTTCCACCTCGAGCACCACAATACTGGTGTCGATCGTCCGTTCCGTGGCCTCCATCCCGAACTTGAGCCGCAGGTCGATCACGGGGACAACGCTGCCCCGCAGGTTGATCACACCGCGCATGAAATCCTGCGTTCGGGGAACCCGCGTAACTGTGGTGTATTCCAGGACTTCCTTTACATCGTAGACCCCAACGGCGTACTGCTCATCGGCCAGGGTAAAGGTCAGATACTCGTTTCGTTCGTCTCTCTGAACGTCGTCACTCATGGCACACCTCTCTGTGTCCTATAGTAATCCACCGGGCAGAACCGTGCAAATTCCCGACGAAGTCTAGCGCATGATTCCCTTCTGGACCTTCTCCACAAACCGTTCCGCATCGCGGCCCTCCAGCCCCACCTTCCCGGCCGCCTCCTGGAGCTGTCCGGGCGTAACCGCTGCTTCATCCAGAAGCGCCCGCAGCGCCGCGAACTCGCTCCCGGAAAAGCGGACTCCTCCCAGCCGATGCTCCCGAAAAGCCTCGGTTGCCAGAGGGCAGACCCGGCTGGTGAGATCGAGCAGGACCTCGGCGTAGGCCCTGATCTCGTACTGGGCGTGGCTGTCCAGGCGGAGCGCCAGAAAATGAAAAAGATTGTGCAGATCGATCTGCCAGTACCATTCGGTGTAGGTACTCAGAGGGAGGTTGATCCGCGCCAGCTCGCGGGCCACATCCTGTGAAAGAAGGTCCTGATAGGCCTGGTAGGAACGGCCCTGCTCCCGGGCCAGGGCCTCCTGAATCTCCTGTTGCTCCTCTTCCGAAAACCCCTGGGCCGAACGCCCCTGTTTGTTGTCCTGCGCCTGGGGCGCGATTACATCGCCCCGGGGCTGATAAAACTCGTCCTTCATCACGCTGTAGCGGCCACTGATCTCGTTGAGCCGGGCCGTGCGGTGGCGAACCCACTGGCGCGCCACAAAGATGGGCATTTTGGCGTGAAAGGTGAGAGAGACCTGCTCGAAGGGCGAGGTATGGAGGTTTCGATATAAATAATGGATGAGACCCCGGTCCTGGCGGTAGGATTTTGTGCCCGCCCCGTAGGAAACCCGGGCGGCCTGGACGATCCGCTGATCTCCCCCGCAATAGTCCACCAACCGGACAAAGCCGTGATCGAGAACGGGAAAGGCCTGGTCCAGGATCTCCTCCGCCGCCGGAACTATCTCGTGTGCCATCGTGGTTTCTCCTTTTCTTGCCGCGCGCTGTTCTGTACCTGCGATCTTGCACGATCCTGCAGCTCCGGGCGTGTTTTTTCGCATTCCTGGCTCGCACCGCCTGCCGGAAACACGGAAAAAGAACTATATTCTGGGAGTGATGAAACGATCAGCCCCCCCTATCCCTGGTGTTCTGCGTCTGTGTGCCCTGCTTCTCTCCCTGGGAGCGCTCTTCCTGGGGAATGCCCCGCTACCCGTCACGGCCCAGACCTCGGGAGCTGCGGCGCACCTCGAGGTCTACGCCGTTCAGAACGACGATAACAGCTTCGACCTCTTTGCCCGCAACGATCACTTCATCCCGATCTACATTAGCGTCGATTTTGATCAGCTCGTCAACCTTGCCCCCGATACCACCCTTCCCTGGCAGGGCGCTATCCCCCCGGGAGAGGAACCCCGACATCTCTTCTCGCTCGCACCCAGGGCACAGCGAGGCCGGATTGGCTACAGCCTGCGGTACCAGGCCGCCCTGGGAGACCCCGCCACGGCCCGGCACCAGGACGATCACCTCTATCTCTTTCCCTTCGGCCACGGAACAAAACGGCGTCTCAGCCAGGGCTTCGGGGGCTCCTTCTCCCACTTTGGGGAAAACCGCTACGCCGTGGACTTCGATATGCCCGAAGGGACACCCGTCCACGCGGCACGGGGCGGACGGGTGGTCCACGTCAAGCAGGACGGCCGGGCAGGCGGCCCCTCTCCGGCCTACGCCGATCACGGCAACGTGATCGTTATCGCCCACGACGACGGAAGTTTTGGCAACTACGTGCACCTGCGCTTCCGGGGCTCCCTGGTACAACCGGGAGATACCGTTTCAGCGGGAGATCACATCGGCTACAGCGGAAACACGGGAATCTCCAGCGGGCCGCACCTTCATTTCGACGTGCGCCTCCCCCAGAGGGACGGGTCGATGCAGTCCGTCCCCTTTCTGTTTCGTGGCCTTCAGGGAGAACCCGTTCCCCCCCGGGAGGGGCACTTCTACTACGCCAGCCACCCCGGCGGGGAAGACTTTCCCGCAGTCTTTGGCGAGGATCTCAGCAACGAGGACTTCGCCGACCACCTGGAGGAGGTGCCCCTCACGAACAGTGTCTCCTTCAGGACCGAGGAACACGACCTGACCCACGCGGTTTACCTGCAAAACGGCTTCCCCGAGGCGATCCGCGCCACTGTGGGATTCAACCTGGTCCATATGCGGGCCGAGGCGGCCCTCCCTCTGGAGATTGAGGTCCCCCCGACGAGCGAGGTCTTCCTTACCCTGCTGCGGGCAGACCCCGCCAGGGATCGCTGGCAGTACGCTCCCACCGTCCGGTTTCAGCGTCTGCGGTAGCCGGAACAGAGCAGAAGAGTCCCGGGCGCTACCCGGGCCTGCCGAAAGGGCATCGACAGCTCATGGGGATTCCCCGGGAGGGCTGTTCAATCGCTGAAAGACCCGGTAGAGCGCCTGGGTTCCCGCGTCGGCAAGCCCTTCGGCCAGGGCGGCCTGGTAGAACTGCCGAGCCAGGGCGAGCCCGGGCAGAGCCAGTCCCAGTCGCTGGGCCTCGTCCAGGGCGATCCCCAGGTCTTTCACAAAATGGCGGATCAGAAACCCCGGGGCCATGTCGCCCGATGCAATACGCAGGCCCAGGTTGTTCACGGACCAGCTCGAGGCCGCCCCGCTTCCCACCACACGGATCACCTCTTCCAGGTCCAGGCCGGCCCGCTCGGCGTAGAGGAGCCCCTCCACCGTCCCGATCATGGTGGAGGCGATCAGGGTCTGGTTGATCGCCTTGGTGTGTTGCCCCGCTCCGGCGGGCCCCATCCAGCGGATATGTTTTCCCATCACACCGAAGAGGGGCAGGAGCCGTTCAAACACGTCCCGCTCACCCCCCACCATAATCGCCAGGGTTCCCTCCCGGGCACCCACATCGCCTCCGGAAACGGGAGCATCCAGGGAGGATATCCCCTGCCGGGCTGCCACCTGGGCGATCTCCCGGGCGAGGGTAGGCCGGGAGGTGGTCATATCCACCAGAACGGGCGCAACCTCACCCGCAGCGATCCGGTCCCGGGCGCCTGCCAGGGTGCCTTCTTCCCCCAGAACAACCTCTTCCACGTCTGCGGGATACCCCACAATGGAGAAAACGCAGTCGCTCCGGCGGGCCACCTCCCGGGGTGTCTCGCACCAGACCGCACCATCCCGGAGAAGATCCTCGGCCCTGGCCCGTGTCCGACTGTACACCGCCAGGCCGTAACCCGCCTGCAAAATCCGCCGGGCCATACTGGCCCCCATGATCCCCGTACCAACCCAGCCTATCTCTTTCATGCGGTTCATGTGGCGCATTCTAGCAAGAAGGATCGCGGCCATCCAGTTCTTCCTCCCCGACCTGGCTTTTCGGGGCCTGGGCCTGGGCCTGCAATTTTTTTCCGGGCCTGGGTCTTCCGGAACTGGCACAATTTTCCGGATGGCTCCATACTTTATCGGGAGGTACAACCCAATGACTTTCGTAACTATATCTGCCTTTCTGGTTGCTGCGGTGTCGCTCGCGCTTGCTCTGCTTCTCCTCGCTCTTTGCCTTCGCACCAGGCGGGCTCACCGGAATGAGTTCAGGGAGATCGCCTCCTTCATCAGGGACAATCTTATCCCCGATTACGGGGTGATCAGCACGGCCGTAACCAGAACCGGCCTTCTCCAGGAGGAGGCCCGGGCCTGGAGCAGCGATACCTCCACGGGACAGATCAGAAAGCATCTGGAGACGATGCTCCTCTCGAACTCCAGCTTCTTCGGTGTCTGGGTTGCCCTCAAACCGGGAGCGCTCCGGGACGTCCCCCAGGCCCACCACTGCCCCTACCTCTACCGCGAGGGAGAAGAAATCCAGGAGATGCAGCTTCCCAACATCGAGAGCGAGCACTTCTTTATCCTCCCCCAGAAGAGCGGCCACCTGGAGCTGCTGGAACCCTTCGAGTACGACCTCAAGGGCGAGATGGTCCTTATGACCACCGTAGCAACCCCCATCTTCCGCGATGAGGAAATCATCGGGGTCTGCGGGGTGGATATCCGGCTTCGAACCACTCGAAAGATCTTTCCCAACCTGCTGGACCTTCCCCCCAGCCTTCCCCTGGTGGTAGATCCCCAGAACCCCGCCACCAGGGATCTCACGGAAATCCGCCAGAGCGTCTACGCCGCCGAGAGCAACATGCGGGAAATGCTCGCCTCTCTCAGGGAACTTCTCTCCTCCCGAACCCAGCTCGAGGCAAACGTGGAAAAAACCCGGGCTGTCACAGAGTATATCTCCGAGGCGGTCACCGCCATGATCGAAGCTACGGAAACCCAGGGAACCGACACCAGGGAAGCCGTGAGCGCCGTGGAACAGATGAGCCGCTCCATCGAATCCCTCTCCTCCCGGATTCAGGATCAGTCAACCATGGTAGAGGAGGCCTCGGCCGCCATAGAGGAGATGGTTGCCAACATCCTCTCGCTGCAAAAGCTCCTCGCCTCCAACGCGGAACGGTTTTCCGAGCTGGATCAGCGGTCCAAGGCAGGGAACACCATGATGCAGGAGGTGGTTACCATCGTAGAGGAGATATCGAGCGACTCCATTGCCCTAAACGAAGCCAACGGGATCATCGCGGCCATCGCCTCCCAGACAAATCTTCTGGCGATGAACGCCGCCATCGAGGCAGCCCACGCCGGTGAGTTCGGCCAGGGCTTCTCCGTAGTGGCGGGCGAGATACGCAAACTGGCCGAAAACTCTGCGGCCCAGGCAAAAACCATCTCGGGGCGCCTCAAATCGGTTCGATCAAAGATCGAACACTGCGTTGACACCAGCGGCAAGGCCCGGGAGACGATCCTGCGCCTGGACGAACTGATCCAGGAGGTGAGGAACCGGGAGCAGGAGATAAACGGAGCCATGAGCGAACAGGCTGCGGGCAGCACCGAGGTTACCAAGGCGCTGCACCACATGGTGACGATCACCGACGAAGTCTCGGGAGCCTCCCGGGAGATGAACGAGGGGCGGGCCCGCATGGTAGAAGCGATCCAGGGGATCGACGCCTCCACCCGGGCTCTTCAGGAACGAACCGGGGGGATCTCCCGGCAGGCCGAAGTCCTGGAAGAGACCGTTACCACCGTAGAAACGGTGGTCAACGAGATAGCCCGCACCATGTACGTCAACGGCGTGGCCTGACCAGAATACGAAGGGTGTTCAGGACGGTGAGTACCGTGACACCCACATCGGCGAAGACCGCCATCCAGAGCGAGGCCATTCCCAGAGCGGCAGCCACCATCACGGCGACCTTGATCCCCAGGGCCGCCGCGATGTTCTGGAGCACCACCCTCCGGGTACGGCGGGCTATCGCAATTCCCTCGGGCAAGAGCCCCGGGTCGTCCCCCATGAGCACCAGATCGGCCGCCTCCACGGCGGCATCGCTCCCCGCCCCGCCCAGGGAGACACCCAGGTCCGCCCGGGCTATCACCGCGGCGTCGTTGATTCCGTCACCCAAAAAGGCGATCCCCCCGGGGGTTCCATCCCCCGCCAGGAGCTCCATCTCCCGAACCTTCTCGTGAGGAAGAAGCGCTCCCGCAGAGCGATCGGCCCCCAGCAGGGACCCGACGCGTTCCACAGCTTCGCGGCTGTCACCGCTGAAGAGGAAAATCTCCCGAACCCCCTGAAGACGCAAACGCTTCACCGCCTCGACCACACCGGGCCGCACCTCATCCCTCAGAATCAGACACCCCAGATAGCGCGATCCCCGGGCCAGGTGGAAGGGTGTACCCCCGAGAGCCCGGGCCTGATCCTGAACCTGAAGGAACACCCCCTCTTCCCGATTCACCCCCGCCTCATCCGTCAGGTAACGAGCCGAGCCGCCCCGGATCATTTCGGCGGGATCGTCGCTTCCCCCGGGAAAGACCACCGTACCCCGGCCCGGGATTTCCCGGACCTCGTCGTGCCGAGCCCGATACTCGACCCCCTCGAGCCACCCCTGGTCGGGCACCCCGCCCTCGGGCTCCCCCAGACCCTCCTGGCCCCGCACAGAGGCCACAACCCCCCGGGAAACGGGATGGTTCGAGGACCGGGCCGCCCGGAAAGCCGCTTCGAGCAACTCCCCAGGGCCAACTCCCCGGGCAGGAACGACCCGATCCACCCCGAAGGCCCCGGTGGTAACGGTCCCGGTCTTGTCGAAAACCACCCGGGAAATACCGGTGAGCACATCCAGGAAGGAGCTACCCTTTATCAGGATACCCCGCCGCGAGGCCGCGCCGATCCCCGCAAAATAGGCCAGGGGAATGGAAACGACCAGCGCGCAGGGACAGGAAACCACCAGAAAAACCATCGCCCGGTATCCCCAGAGAGAAAAGGACCCAAACCCCGCCAACGGGGGAACCAGAGCCAGCACCACCGCCCCCGCCACCACCAGGGGCGTATAGACCCGGGCAAGACGCGTCATGATCTGCTCCGTCCGGGCCTTTCGCGATGCAGCCTCCTCCACCAGCTCGATCATCCTGGCCACGGTGGATTCCCCCTCCCCGGCGGTGGCCCTGATCACCACCCGGGCATCCACCACAATCGAACCGGCCCTGACAGGATCGCCCTGATCGAGACGCCGGGGCAGGGACTCACCGGTGATCGCCGAGGTATCCACGGCGCACCCTCCCCGCTCTATCACCCCGTCCACAGGAACCCCCTCACCGGGAAGGCATACCAGAAGGTCCCCCTCCCGAAGGGAGGCAGCCGCCACAACCCGCTCCTCATCGCCCTGGAGCAGACGAGCCGTAGCAGGCCGAAGGTCCAGAAGGGCCTTCACCGCGCCCCGGCTCCGCTGTACCGCAGCGGACTGCAGGGTATCACCCACCTGATAAAAGACCATCACCGCCGCCGCTTCGGCCCCCTCGCCCAGGAACCAGGCCCCCAAAGTCGCCACGGTCATGAGCATACTCTCGTCCAGGGGACGCCCCGCCAGCACGGTTCGACCCGCCCGCAGGATCACGGGAAACCCCGCAAGACCGTAGGCAAGGCCAACAAGAAGCGACTGATCTGTCAGAAGCCCCAGCAGAAAAGCGACCAGGGCACCTGCGGTACGGAGAACCCGCTGGCGGCTCTGCCTGTCCAGGGAGCTCAAGGAGAACCCCTTCCTCCCGGCCCGATCTCCCGCTCCCGTCCTTTCGGGGGTTCTTCCCTCCCCCCCGGGAGAGGTCACGAGGGAGGCCCCCGGCTCTATGGAGCGGACCAGCCGGTTCAGGCTCTCCCTGTGGTCAACGTCGCCTGATCCCCCGTCGCCGTACTCCAGACGGATCACTCCCGTACCGAGATGAACCGAGGCGGCAGCCACCCCGGGAAGCCTTCCCGCTGCCTCTTCTATTCGGGCAGCACAACTGGCGCAGGACAAACCCGCCACGCGAAAGGTTGTAATTTCATTCATATGATCACCTGTTCATATATTATCCCCCGGGAGAAGGGTCCGTCAATCCCGTTTCTCCGTCTCTCCCCTTCTGCCGGTAGCCTCGGGAGTGTCGGGGCAGTATGTTATGATACGTAATCTCACCACTACCGTACGAAAGGGGTTCGCGCTATGGAATATCGACGTTTGGGATCATCGGGGCTGAAGGTATCGGCCCTCTCCTTCGGCTCCTGGGTAACCTTCGGCAAGCAGGTTGATATCGACCTGGCCGCTGAGGAGATGAAGGCCGCCCTGGATCAGGGAGTGAACTTCTTCGACAACGCCGAGGTTTACGAAAACGGACAATCCGAGATCGTCATGGGTCAGGCAATCAAAAAGCTGGGGCTGGTCAGAAAGGACTATCTCGTTTCCACCAAGATTTTCTGGGGTGGCCCCGGTCCAAACGATCAGGGCCTCTCGCGAAAACATATCCTGGAAGGAACCCGGGCAGCTCTGGAGCGGCTCCAGGTAGAGTACGTGGACCTCATCTTCTGCCATCGCCCCGATCCGGAGACCCCCATCGAGGAGACGGTTCGGGCCATGCACCACGTGATCGACCGGGGCTGGGCTCTCTACTGGGGAACGAGCGAGTGGAGCAGCGAGCAGATTCGGCAGGCCTGGGAGGTGGCTCACCGCCTGGGGCTCACCCCCCCCACCATGGAACAGCCCGAGTACAACATGTTCCACCGGGAACGGGTGGAAGTCGAATACGCCCCCCTCTACCGGGACTTCGGGTTGGGAACCACCATCTGGAGTCCCCTCGCTTCGGGGGTCCTCACGGGGAAATACGGTCAGGGAATAACCGATGGCCGCCTCACCCTCCCCGGCTACGAGTGGCTCCGGAAAATCTACGAATCCGACGAGGGACGATCACGAATAGAAAAGGTGGAGAAGTTGCGCCCCGTCGCAGCCGATCTGGGAGCAACCCTGGCGCAGCTGGCGATCGCCTGGACCCTGAAAAATCCCCGGGTCAGCACGGTTATCACCGGAGCATCCCGGCCTGAACAGGTCACGGAGAACATGAAGGCCCTGGAGATCCTCCCCAAACTCGATCAGGGCGTGATCGATACAATCGAGGAGATCCTCCAGAATCGCCCCAAGGAGCCACGCAACTGGCGAAGCGCCTGAGGGTGACTTGACGCTCCCGGACCATCGGCAGTAGCTTGGGTCCGACAGACACAACGGGGGGCTCGCAAAATGCCGCGAGCTGAGATGAGGGGGGCAAACCCCTCGACCCGAAGAACCTGATCCGGGTAATGCCGGCGTAGGGAGACGATACCGGGGCCGTGTGTCCCGGTAAAACAGCGAGGCGTCTCCGGGAGGGGACGCCTTTTTTTATCTCTCCCGACGTAATCACATGTACGCACGTTCCGTGCAGGGAGGTACCAATGATTTCTGACTCATCTTCGCCCTCGGAGCGCCAGTCCTTTTCCGGCTGCCGGTTCTCGCTCTCCGTCATGAGCGATGACTTCGTTCCCGTGATCCTGGGCGCCATCGAGACCCTGGGAAAGCCCGGGGATCTTCGCATCGAGACCGACGATCTCTCGACGCTCCTCATCGGCCCGCCCCGGCGAGTCTTCCAGGCCGTCCAGGGGGTCTACGCCGAGGCCTGCCGCCGGGGCGGGCACGTGACGCTCTCGGCGCTCTTTTCCCGGGGATGCCCCGGCGAACCGGGAGACCCCCTGTGCACTCCCCCCGATCGCGCCCCCTCCCTGGCCGGGGAGGTCCAGGCCCCGCCCCCGGAAGAGGGCATCCCCGTGAGCGCCCATTTTTCCCTCTATCCCCTGGGCGATCCCGGCTACATGGCGACCATCGCCCGGGCGATCACCTCGGTGCAGGACGACGGGGTCTTCGGCGGGGCCAGCCATTTCTGCACCCGCCTGGAGGGGGATATCTCGCGGGTCTTCGCGTCGATTCTCAAGACCTTTGAATCCGTCACCGCCGATACCCCCCACGTGGTCCTCCATCTGACCGCCTCCAAGGGGAGTCCCTCAAAAAAACCGGTGCAGAAACAGCCGGTGCAAAAAGAAAATCCCCATCCCGACAACCAGAATCAGGAGTCATCCCGTGAAAACAGCTGAACACCCTCCCGCCCTGACCAGACCATCCTGGACCATGCGCGAAACCGTCGTCCTGGCCGTGATAAGCGTGGTCTTTGCCTTTCTTCACCTGGCCTGGATACAGGTCTGGCTCATTCTCCAGGCCTTTATTGGTCCCCTGGCCATGGATATCGTCATGGGATTCTGGTACAGCAGCTCCATCTTCGCCGCCTATATCCTGCGAAAACCCTTCGCCGGCCTGGTGACGGCCCTCCTCTCCGTGACCGTCCAGATCCTGGCAGGAAACCCCTCGGGAGCGATCATGCTCCTCACGGGGCTGGTTCAGGGGGCTGGCTGCGAGGTTCCCCTGGCCATGACCAGATGGAAACGGTACTCCCTGCCCGTGATGATCGCCTGCGGGATCTCCACGGCCCTCTTCAGTTTTGTCTATACCTGGTTCCGTTTCAGCTATCACCAGCTGGCCCCCTCGCTGGTGCTGACCATGCTGGTGATCAGGGTGATCAGNGGAGCCCTTCTGGGGGGTGTCGTTGCCTGGTTCCTGGCCCGGGCGGTGGTAAAAACGGGTGTCACTGCGGGACTTACCGTCTCTCGATCTGCCGGATCCCGGGTTTCCGGTGATTGAGGCCCGATCCTTCGGGGTCCGCTACGAGGGTGAGCCCGACCAGGTCCTCCGGGATATCTCCTTCAGCCTGGGACCGGGGGAGCGGGTGCTCCTTCTCGGTCCCGGGGGGAGCGGGAAAAGCACGCTCCTGGCGTCCCTGATCGGTCTCATCCCCCACAGCCACGAGGCGGAGCTCCAGGGGTCTCTCTCGGTACAGGGTCTCGCCACGGTTCACTCTTCCCCGGGGCAACTCTCCCGGAGGGTCGGGATGGTCTTCCAGGACCCGGACAGCCAGCTCACGATGCTCACCGTGGAAGAAGAGATCGCCTTTGGCCTGGAAAATCTGGGGATACCTCCCGAAGAAATGGACCAGCGCATCCTGGATGCCCTCCACCAGGTTGGACTGGGGAGATACCGGACCTCCCGGGTGGACCGTCTCTCGGGGGGAATGAAGCAACGGCTGGTGATCGGTGCAATTCTTGCCATGGAGCCGGAGCTGCTGGTCCTGGATGAACCCACGGCAAACCTCGATCCCCGGGCCGCCCGGGAGATAAGTCACCTTCTTCTGGACATTTCACGGCGCCGCCGGGAGCTGGCGATCCTCCTGGTGGAACACCGCCTGGACGAGATGGCACCCCTGGCAACCCGGGTGCTTCTCCTCGATTCCGCGGGACGCCTTGTCCTGGACCTCCCGGCCCGGGAAGCCTTCGGCCCCCGGGCCGGGACACTCCGCCGCCACCAGGTCTGGCTTCCCACCGGGAGTGCTGCAGCTCTCCAGGCGGGGATACCCCCCGCCTTCGACGCCCCCCCGGGCCAGGCAGCCCCGGAGGAGCTGGAAAAACTGGCGGCTTCCCTCAATCAGGACCAACCCCGCAGGGACTGCCTCCTGGAATGGTGCCAGCCTGCTGACCCAACCCCGGGGGACCCTCACCCCTGCGGCTCCGAAACACCCGGCCCCGTGCTCTCCCTGGAAAATATCACCCTGAGCTATCCCCGAACCCCCTCGCCCGAACCGGTTTTGAAGAATCTCTCCTTTTCTCTGGCAGCGGGGGAGATCTGCGCCCTGGCAGGCCCCAACGGCAGCGGAAAAAGCACCCTGGCCGCCACCGCCATGGGACTGATCGCGCCCCAAACGGGCCGGGTCCTTCTGGAGGGCCGTGACCTCGCGAACATTCCCCTGCGCGAACGCTCCCGCCAGGCGGGCTTTGTCTTTCAGAACCCCGAACACCAATTCGTGACCGATTCGGTCTTTCAGGAAGTGGCCTTCACCCTGCGTCAGCAGGAGTTCAGCGACGGGGAGATCCGGGAACGCACCGAAGTGACCCTGGAAACCCTGGGCCTGGGACATCTGGCCGGGCGCAACCCCTTCTCCCTGAGCTTCGGGCAAAAGCGACGGCTCTCGGCGGCCTCCATGATGGTGGCAGAACGGAAGCTCCTGATCTTTGACGAACCAACCTTCGGTCAGGACCCGGCAGCTCTGGAGGAGCTTCTGAATCTGCTGGACCTGCTGGCAGCGCGGAAGACAGCGGTGCTGATCATCACCCACGACATGGACCTGATCTGGTCCCGGGCGCACCGGGTTGCCCTGCTTCTGGATGGAGCCATCGCCCTGGAGGGACCACCAACAGAGGTCTTCGCCCGGGAAGAACTGCTCCATCGGGGTGGCCTCATCCCTCCCCCGCGCTACCACCTCCACAGAGCCCTCACCCGAAGGAGTCACCGTCGTGAACCATGCCCTCTTTGAGTATTACCAGGAGCGATCACCCCTGCACCACCTCAACCCCGCCGTCAAGCTGATCTCCAGCCTGGTGGTGATGATCTTTACCTCCCTCATCTTTGACCCCTTCACCCTGGCGGCGATCACCCTCTTCGGTCTGGCCCTCACCCTGGGCCCGGGCAGGGTTCCACCCACCCTGGTTCTGCGGGGGCTCATCCCCTTTCTTCTCTTCGGGGCAGGATTCTTCTGGATGAACGCCCTCATGCCGCGCGTCACCTCCGGAGCGGGAACCGGGGAGGAGCTGCTCTTCTCCTTGGGCCCCCTGGGGTTCCACCGCACCGGGGTGATCAACGGGGTCAGCTTTGGCATCCGTTCCCTGGGGTTCGGAGTATACTCCCTCCTCTTTGTGGCAACCACAAATCCCACAGATTTTATCCTGAGTCTGGTCCACCAGGTGCGGCTTCCTCCCCGTCTCGCCTACAGCGCCCTCGCCGCCTACCGGTACCTGCCAACCCTCCACTCCGAGATCACCATGATCCGCAACGCCCACCAGGTACGGGGCACCCGGGAGGGTTCCGGTCCGGGCGGCTTTTTCCGGAAAAGTTACCGCTTCACCATCCCCCTCCTAGTGAGCGGCCTTCGCCGCGCCGGTCGTGTCGCCGACGCCATGGAAGCCCGGGCCTTCACCGGCCGGAACCGGAGCTGGTACCGTCAAACCCGCATCGGCTTCAGGGATCTCCTCTATGTGGTCGCCCTGGCCTCGGGAGTTGTCCTTATTACCCTCTATTCCCACCACAGGGGGACGCTGATCTTCTGGGGCGGCCAGCTCTGGAACTAGGGCAGCGAAAACCTTTCAAAAACTGTCATTTTTTATCCCGAACCTCTCGCCGAAACGTCTCCCGATTTGGTACTCTTACTATTACCCGATATCATAGGGAGACTCCGGGAAATCCGGAGATCTGCCTGGTTCTACACTGCAGGAGGAATACTATGATCGCACACAAAAAGAGGAGCCCCCGCTCTCTTCCGGCCCTCGCCCTGGCAGCTCTCACGGCATCGCTGGTTCTCTTCTCCTGCGGGTCATCAGGCAGGGAAGAGGCCTCCGCCGGAAACCACATCATCGTGGCAAACTTTGCCGAAACCCAGACCATGGACCCCCGGGCCGTAGAAGATATCGCCTCCCACTGGATCAACAACCAGATCTACGACGGCCTGGTGCAACGCACCGACGACAGGGGCGTCCAGCCCGCCCTGGCAGAGAGCTGGACCTTTCTGGACGACCGGACCCTGGAGTTCCAGCTCCGCCAGGGGGTTCTCTTCCATAACGGAGAGGAGTTCACCGCCCGGGATGTGCAGTACACCCTCGAGACCCTGCTGGACCCGGAAGCAGGCTTCGCCGGACGATCCAGACTCGCCATGATCGACGTGGCAGGAATCGAGGTCATCGACGACTACACAATCCGGATTCCCACGCGGGAACCCTTCGCCGCGATTCTCACCTACCTTGCCCACAGCTCGGCCCTGATCATTAACAAGGCTGCCGCCGAGGAAGAGGGAAGAAACTTCGGAGCAAACCCCGTGGGAACGGGACCCTTCAAGCTCTCTCGCTGGGATCGGGGCACAGCAGTTCACCTGGAACGGTTCGACCAGCACTGGCGCGGCCCCGCCCAGGTGGAAAAACTCACCTTCCGGGGAATACCCGAAGACTCCAGCCGTACCATCGAGCTCGAAACGGGGGGCGTCCACGTGGCGCAGCGCATCCCCGAGACGGATCTCCGCAGAATTCGGGAGAACTCCGATACGGTCCTTCACGAATACGCTGCCATGCGGCTCAACTATATCCTCTTCAACACCCAGCGGCCCCCCTTCGACGATCTCCGGGTGCGTCAGGCGATCAGCTACGCCCTGGATACGGACCTGCTGGCCCAGGTCGCCTACGGCGATTCCGGCATCCCCGCCCGGGGGTACATGAACAGCTCCATCTGGGCCTTCAACCCCGACGTCTACCGCTACGACCAGGACCTGGAAAAGGCACGGCAGCTCCTGGAGCAGGCCGGGTACGGCGACGGTTTCGCGGTGACCATGACGATCGACGACAACCCTGCCCGGCGAACCCTGGCCGAGATCCTGGGAAACCAGCTGCGCGAGCTGGGCATCACCATGAGCATCGAGATTATGGAATGGGGTGCCTATCTCCAGCGGACCGCTGCAGGGGAACACCAGATGGCGCAGCTCGCCTGGCTCGCCAGCACGGGTGACCCCCACCACGCGCTCTATCCCAACTACCACTCGCGGAACATCGGGGCAGCAAACCGCTCCCACACCAATCTTCCCGAGCTGGACGCCCTGCTCCAGGCAGGGGTAACCGAGGGGGACACCGAGGCGCGTCTTCAGATCTACCGGGAGGCTCAGGAGATAATCGCACGCCACGCACCGATCATTCCCGTCTCGGATGACCGCGAAGCCGTGGGAATCAGGGCGAATCTTCGGGGCTTCATTCCCTCCCCCTCGGGGTATCACCTCTTTCACGGAGTGGGCTTTGCCGAATAACACCAGGCCCGGCATAACGCCCGGCATACAGAGAAGCACCGGGAGGCCCGACGAGAGATGACCTCCTTTTTACTCAAGCGTCTTCTGGCGCTGGTACCGGTCCTGCTGGGGGCTTCGTTCATCGTCTTTTCGATCATGCATCTCACCCCCGGCGACCCGGCGGTGCTTCTCCTGCCCCAGGATGCATCGGCCGAGGATATCGCCGTGATGCGCGAAAGCCTGGGGCTGAACCGGCCTTTTCTGGTCCAGTACGGATCTTTCCTGCAGGGAATTCTCCGGGGGGATCTGGGAACCTCCTTCCGCAGTGGGCAACCCGTGGCAGGACTGATCATGTCCCGCCTTCCCGCTACGATGCAGCTCGCCGCGGCATCCCTCATTGTGGCTATCATTATCGGCCTGGTGGCAGGAATCGTCGCCGCCGTCCGGCAATATACCCTCTGGGACGGCGGCGCCATGGTAACGGCCTTGCTGGGGGTGTCCATGCCCAATTTCTGGCTGGGCCTTATGCTGATTCTCTTTTTCTCTGTTTTCTGGGCCGGGCGATTTGGCAGTGTGCTCCTGCCCGCCTCGGGGTACGGCACCATTCAGCACATGATCATGCCCGCCATCGTCCTCGGCACGGCCCACGCCGCCTTCGTCACCCGGATCACCCGTTCTTCCATGCTGGAAGTTCTTCGTCAGGACTACATCCGAATGGCCCGGGCCAAGGGGCTCAGCCCCTTTCGGGTTGTGGCAATCCACGCCCTGCGAAACGCCCTGTTGCCGGTGGTCACCATCGTGGGGCTCCGCTTCGGCGTTTTGCTGGGCGGCTCTGTGGTAACAGAGCGCATCTTCGCCTGGCCCGGCATCGGGCGACTCCTGATCGACGCGGTCCGTGCCCAGGATTACGCTGTGGTCCAGGGAATTATCCTTACCTACGCGATCATTTTCAGTCTGGTAACCCTGGGAGTCGATCTCATCTACGGGCTGGTAGATCCCCGAATCCGGAGTCAATACCGGTGATGCCGGAGAACCCGCCCGTGAGTATACATCGGTGAGTACACATCCATGAGTATAACAGAGAACAAAACTGCAGCAAAAATAATCCGGCGTCGCACCCGCTTCGAGGAGACCTGGCGTCAGTTCCGTAAAAATCAGGGAGCCATCGTCGGCACAACCCTTCTGGTCTTCCTGGCGACCCTCGCCCTGGCAGCTCCCCTGGCCGCCCCGGAAGGGCTGGACGACCAGCATCTGGGACGGCGGTTTCAGCCACCCTCGCGGGAGAATATCCTGGGAACAGATAACCTGGGTCGCGATATCCTCTCCCGGATCATCCACGGATCACGGCTCTCACTTTCCATCGGCTTCATCACCACCTCGATCGGTCTCGTGGCGGGAGGCTCCCTGGGGGCGATCGCGGGCTACTACGGTGGCCACAGGGACCAGGTAATCATGCGGTTCATGGATATCATCCTGGCCATACCGGGATTCATCTTTGCCGTGGCCCTGGTCACGGCCCTGGGACCAAACCTTCTGAACCTGATGATCGCCGTGGGCCTGAACTCCATCCCCTACTTTGCCAGAATCATCCGCTCCTCGGTCCTCTCGGTGAAAGAGGAAGAATACATCCAGGCAGCCCGGGTCATCGGTTGCAGTAACGGGTGGATCATCGCGCGACACGTTATCCCCAACGCCTTTGCCCCCATCCTCGTGCAGGCAACCCTGCGAATCGGTGACACGATCATCATCGCCGCAGGACTCAGCTTCCTGGGACTCGGCGCCCAACCGCCCCTTCCCGAATGGGGCGCAATGCTCTCGGCGGGACGGCAATACCTCCGCGACGCCTGGTGGATGGCCACCTTCCCGGGCATCGCCATCATGATAACCGTTCTGGCCTTCAATCTCGTAGGAGACGGTCTGCGGGACGCCCTGGACCCCCGGCTGAAATCGTGAAGGATCACGAGAAAGGACATCCTGTCATGGAGAGACCCCTTCTGGAGGTGCAGGACCTCCACGTTCATTACAAAACCGACGACGGAACGGCCCGGGCCGTGAATGGAATCGATTTTTCCATTCACCGGGGGGAGACCCTGGGACTGGTGGGCGAGACCGGCGCGGGAAAAACCACCACCGCCCTGGCCCTGCTGGGCCTCGTTCCTCATCCTCCCGGGAAAATTACGGGGGGGAGGATTCTCTTTCAGGGAGAAAATCTCCTTGAAAAAAGCGGGAAAGAGCTGCGCCGCCTTCGGGGAAACCGCATCTCGATCATCTTCCAGGATCCCATGACCTCCCTGAACCCCCTGTTTCCTGCGGGAAAACAGATCGCCGAAAACCTTACCCTCCACCAGAATCTCCCGCCACGGGAGGCCCTCAAAAAAGCGGGTGAACTTCTGGCCCGGGTGGGCATCCCCGCCTCGCGAAGCGGCAATTACCCCCACGAGTTCTCGGGAGGCATGAAGCAGCGCGTGGTCATCGCCATGGCCCTGGCCTGCAACCCGGCCCTGCTGATCGCCGACGAACCCACCACGGCCCTGGATGTTACAATCCAGGCGCAGATTCTGGAAATCCTGCGGGACCTCAAGGAAGACTTCGGCCTCTCCCTCCTCATGATCAGCCACGATCTGGGAGTGGTGGCCGAGGTAGCCGACCGGGTCGCCGTGATGTACGCCGGAGACATCGTGGAGACCGGTAGCGTGGGACAGGTTTTTGAGGAACCCCGTCACCCCTACACAATCGGTCTCCTGAACTCCCTGCCCGATATCGATGCTCCGCGAGGAGAGTCGTTGCAGCCCATCACGGGCCTCATGCCCGACCCCATGGAGCTTCCCCGGGGGTGCAGCTTTGCCCCCCGATGCCCCCGGGTCATGCCGGTATGTGAGGAGCAGAAACCTCCCGTCTTTTCTCCCGACCAGGGCCGGGGAGTGCGCTGTTTTCTCTACCACCAGACCGGGGGCCAACCATGACCGCTCCCCTGGTTGAGCTCGTGGGACTCCAGAAATATTTTCCTGCCAAAGAGGGAATACTCAAGGCGGTGGACGGGGTATCGCTCCAGATCCACCAGGGTGAGACCCTGGGGCTGGTAGGCGAAAGCGGGTGCGGAAAATCCACCACGGGGAAACTGCTGGTCCGGCTCCTCGATCCCACAGCCGGACAGATACGCTACCGCGGACGCGATATTACCTCCCTGAAAACACCGGAGGAATCCCGAAAATTCTCCCGAACGGTCCAGATGGTCTTTCAGGATCCCTACTCCTCCCTGGACCCCCGCATGAGCGTGGGGGAGATCATCGAAGAGCCCCTACGCGTGCATCGCCTCTTTCCCGCCCGCCGGGAGCGACAGCAGCGAATACGGCAGCTCATGGACTACGCCGGGATCGCCGGGCGCCTGATCAACTCCTACCCCCACGAACTGGACGGGGGCCGACGCCAACGGGTGGGAATCGCCCGGGCCCTGGCGCTGGACCCGGAGTTTCTTGTCCTGGACGAACCGGTTTCGGCCCTGGACGTCTCCATCCAGGCGCAGATCATAAACCTCTTCCAAACGCTCCAGCAGGAACTCTCCCTGACCTATCTGTTTATCGCCCACGATCTCTCGGTGGTTCACCACGTAAGCACCAGGATAGCGGTGATGTATATGGGAGAAATCGTGGAAACGGGATCTGCCGACGAGGTGATTCGCGATCCCCGCCACCCCTACACGGAAGCGCTGGTCTCGGCGATCCCGCGCGTAAAAAACCGGGGAACCCGCACGAGAATTATTCTCCAGGGTGACGTGCCAACCCCCGTGGATCCGCCGCCGATCTGCCGGTTTTACGGGCGCTGTCCCAAAGCTATGGACCAGTGCCGGCGCCCTGTGGAACTGCTCACGAGCGCTTCAAACCGACCTGTACGATGCATCCGGGAGGAACAATGAGACCTGTCATAGGAATAACGAACACAAATCGCGCGGGCTTCATCGACGGCTACGCCCAGGCCGTGGCCGATGCGGGAGGGTCGCCCCTGATCATCCCCATTGTGCGGGAACTCAAGCCCCTGCGGTCCGTCCTCGCCACCATGCACGGCCTGATTCTCTCGGGTGGCGCCGATATAACCCCCTCCAGCTATAACGAGCCCCCCCGGCCAGGGCTGGAAGAGACCATCCCCGGGCGGGACAAACACGAACTGGCCCTCCTGGACTACGTCCTCGGCGCTTCGTCGATCCCGGTGCTGGGAATCTGCCGGGGAATGCAGTTGCTGAATGTCCACGCAGGGGGCTCCTGCTATCAGGACCTGGAACGGGAACAGCCGGGAACATTCAGGCATATGCTCTTTGGCATCTATCCCTTCGATGCACCGGCTCATAGCGTCACCCTCCTCCCGGGAAGCCACCTGGAAGAGATCTTTCAGACCTCCGAGATAGCAGTGAACAGCTTTCATCACCAGGCAATCAAGGAGCTCTCTCCCGCCTTCCGGGCCACCGCCCACGCCCCCGACGGGGTGATCGAGGCGATTGAAGCCCCGGGAGAGCGCTTTATCGCAGGCATTCAGTGGCACCCCGAGATGATGGCCGAAAAAGACCTACCCTCGCAGCGTCTTTTCCGGGCCTTTCTCCAGGAGTGCCGGCGTTAGGAGCGGCCCTTCCAGTAAGGCCTCACCCGAGGAGAGAGAAAGCACTCACCCGGAAAAAGCAGCCTTAAGACTCTCCGCGAAGGGAGGAGTGATTATTCCCCGATCCGTAATGATCCCCGTGATCAACTCGTGGGGGGTAACATCGAAGGCGGGATTCCTCACCTGGATCCCCTCGGGAGCGGTGCGTCGCAACCCGAAATGGGTAACCTCTTCGGCCTCCCTCTCTTCAATCACGATCTGCGCGCCCGTTGCGGTAGAAAGGTCAACCGTGGAGGCGGGGCAGGCAACATACACCGGTATCCTGAAATACTGTGCCATGATCGCCACACCAAGCGTTCCTATCTTGTTCGCCACGTCCCCGTTTGCCGCCACGCGGTCGGTTCCCACGATTACCATATCTACCAACCCCTGCTGCATCACAAAGGCAGCCATGTTATCGGTAATAGTGGTGACATCAACCCCCGCCTGCTGCAGTTCCCAAGCCGTCAGACGCGATCCCTGAAGCAGGGGACGGCTCTCATCGGAATATACCCGGAAGCCGATACCACGCTCGTGGGCCAGATACATGGGAGCAGTGGCCGTCCCGTAATCCGACGTGGCGAGACGCCCGGCATTACAATGCGTCAGAACGCCCATGCCCTCACGAATCAGCGAAACCCCGTGCTCTCCGATGCTCCGGCATAACTCAACATCCTCTGCGTGTATCCCCTCGGCGGTCTGTTTCAGCAGATTGAACAATTCATCACCGCTCCGGGCGTTCGACGCCTTCAGGGTATCGACAACACGGGTGAGGGCCCAATGAAGATTAACAGCCGTGGGACGGGAACTATCCAGATACTCCGCCTGCTTTTCCAGCTCCTGAATAAAATCCCCGCGATCGAGGCTGATCTTCCCCCGCATGGCGACAACGAGCCCGTAGGCCCCTGCAACACCGATAGCGGGAGCTCCACGAACCTTGAGTTGCTTTATCGCATCCCAGACCTGTTCCACCGACCGCTGCTCTTCGATTTTGATTTCCCCGGGCAGGAGCGTCTGATCCAGAAAGAAAAGCCGCTCGTCCTTCCAGGTGATGCTCTTTACGCTTGCGTTGTCCACTATTGTTCTTCCTTCCGATTTTTCTGAAAAATTTTTACTTTCCCGTGCCCGCATCCTGAAACTTGAACGCAAGATCGTGATCTGCCAGGGTCTTCTTCCATTCGTCGGAAGGTTCCTTGTCCGTGATCAAGAGATCAAAGTCATCAAATTCAGCGATATGCACGAAGGAAGTGACATCAAACTTCGATGCGTCAGCGACAAGAATCGAACTCTCCGCCTGGCACATCATCTGCCGACGGACTTCTGCTTCCCGCTCGTTCGCATCGGTAACTCCACGGGACTGGTGCAATCCATCGCAGCAAATAAAAGCCTTGTCCGCAAAGTACTTCTCGATTTCAGCCTCCGCCGTCCTTCCAACTACGGTAAGCGACGTTGCGCGAAGCGTTCCCCCAACACAAATTACCTTTACGTCTCGTGATCGTGCCAAAGCTTCAGCAACTTTGAGGGCGTTGGTGATCACAATCAAATTCTTCTTTTCGCAAAGATGCTCCGCGATATGTATGGCCGTGGAGCTTCCGTCCAGAAAAATGGTATCCCCGTTTTGAACAGATTCTGCCGCAAAAGCCGCTATCGCATCCTTTGCCTCGAGATAGACGGTATTTCGCATGCTGACAGGAACCTCGCGGTGCTTCCCTGCATTGATGAAAGCCCCTCCGTAGGTCTTGCACAGGAGTCCGTTACTCTCCATTTTTGTGAGATCCCGTCGAATCGTTTCTTCGCTCACCTCAAACCGCCGGGACAGTTCAGCCACCAATACGCTACCCGACTCTTGCAAGAGCTCAATAATCATCTGTCTTCGCTCTACCGCCAGCACTGTTTATCTCCTGCTGTTCCGATGTTACACATCCCCATCTCCCTGGGGAGCTCTTCTCCTGGGAAGAGCCCCCACAGAAACCACCGCCGGAAAGGCGGATCTCATGGCATGGCGAACTTCTGTATTACTTCCAGTACATCGTCTATGGAAGTCAACTGTTCTCGATGCAGAATAAACTCCCTCGCCGTGTCGAGGACCGCAATCTGGGCATCTCTCCTGACATTGACATCCTTGATCGACCGGATATCTTCAACCTGAGCCAGCCCGACAATACGACGAGTCATCTTGCAACCAGCATACCCAATCGAGTCTGACAAAAGCCTCTTCATGTAGTCATCCCGATACTCGGGAGCGCTCTCGAGAGGTGTGTGAACGTGCTCGTTCCACAGGTTGCGGAACTCCTTATCAAAGACACGCCAGATTTCACGAATTGTTTCGAGCAGATAGCCCTGAAATTTCTTGCGATCGGAGAGATCCTGTTTGTGCCAGACCTGGGCAGCATGATTCAGCACAAGGTTCCCGATGATCGCGCCCACATCAAACCCCATGGGTCCGTAGAAAGCAAATTCGGGATCAAAGGCCTTGGTCGAATCCTGTGTCACAAAAACACTTCCCGTGTGGAGATCACCATGAACCAGTGCCTGCCCCTGGGTCATGAATTTTTCCTTGAGTTTTGCAACCTCCCTCTTGAGGAGAGCATCCCTCCAGTTGCGCTCGGCCCGTTCCCGAATTTCGGGATCTATTTTATTATTCTCCGCATTAAAATAGGGGTTCGAGAAAACGAGATCTTCCGTAATCTTGCAAAGATCCGGATTGACAAAACTCTTCTGAAGTTCCTTTTTCTTGAGCGGATCCATTCCAAGATCAGACGTGAAAAAGAGCGATCGTGCGAGGAAAATCCCCAGATGCTCACCGAGTTTTGGATAGACCGTACCGGCGATCAGCCCTTTCCGCAGAACAACGTGGTCAGAGAGATCTTCCATGATGATAGCGTACATCTCTCTGTCGTAATCAAATATCTTGGGTGCCAAACCAGGACAGTGTGTGTCGTGCAACACCAGCATCTCGCTCTCGATCCGCGCCCGCTCCAGGGGAGCCACAATACTCTCATCGATTCTGGCGTGCGGCAAAGACTGCTTTATGATAACACTCTGTTTGGCGGCATCCTTTTGCCACACGCGGAAAACCATATTAAGATTTCCGTCCCCAATTTCACGGCAGTCAAGGTCTGCTCCTTTTGGAAACAGCGACGTCTTCGACTGAACATACTCCGCTGCAGTTTGCTCATTAAGCGTTTCGTAACCCATTATGATCTACCTCCTCGTAAACTACGCGAATCACGTATAGGACATTCCTGGCTTCTGAATTCTTCAGAAAACCAACAAAACGGTCAATATAATACCATAATAGCACTGTTATTCTTGCAAGTCAAAGTTTTTTTATTGATTTTTGTGGTTTTGTGTTTGTTCAATAGGAAGAGCCCGGGGGGATCCCTGCAGCGCCATTCCCGGTCATAACAGGACCGCAACAAATCCGCTGCGGCTGAATTCCTTCACTGATCGCTCATCAGGGGCGGAAGCACACCTGCGGCTCACAGAGCTTCACGGACCCGTCTGACAATTTCATCAACCAGGGTTTCCAAATCTGCCGGCGACAGAGCCTCGGGATTCTCTCCTGGTGATCGGCATTCACCCTCTCCACCGGAACAGGCCGCTTTCGAGTCATTCCATTCCGGACGACACCCGCACCCCCGAACTTTCGTCTGTATCCCGTAGAAATCCCGTAGCCCCTGCAACCGGTGAATCTCCTGATGGGAAAAGGGTTGCGCTCCCCCCAGCATATGGGCGTAGATCAGGATCTCTGCGTTATGCTCGAGCTTCTCGAGTTTCTTGAAGGCCTCGGCCATAGTGGCCCCCACCGTGACACTTCCGTGCCGGGCAAGCATCACCACATCACTCACGGCAATAAGATCACTCATCGAGCCAGGCAAATCATCTGTACTGGGGGTTGCATAGGGAGCAACCGGCACATCACCCAGCGTCACCACCACCTCGGGGAGAATACAGGTATCGAGAGGTGTTTTCGTAAGCGTAAAGGCAATCGACTTGGGAGGATGTGCGTGAATGACCGCGCTTATATCATCACGCCGACGATACGCCTCAAGATGCACTTTATACTCGGTTGAAGGCCTTCGCGTATCTCCCACAGGATTTCCGTCAGAATCAATCACCAGTAAATCATCGATCGTGACATCTTCCTTTCGTATTCCTGATGGAGTAATCAGAAATCTCTCCTTTGAAAGACGGACCGACAGGTTCCCATCGGTTGCACATACCAACCCTTGGGCGTGCGTTTTCCTGCTGTAATAGACAATCTGTTTCCGAGCTTCAAGTTCGCCGATGACCATGTTCTCACCTCTTGCCTTGCATCGTTGCTATGTATCGGAATCATTCTGACTGGGCACTGTTACCCCTGCGTGCATGGAGACCGAATCGATGATCCCTACAATAAGCTCCTGTAGCGGGGGATTCTTGGTGCCTAATATGGCAGCAGCCGAATTACCTTCCTTAAGAACCAGGACATAATCTCCAATCCCGGCTTGAACAGTATCAACCGCCAGAATCTCGGCCCCTGTTGGAGTGAAATCAGGATTGCATAACTCAACAACCATGAGAGACCGCGCTTCGTAGACGGGATGCTTTATGGTTGCTGTTACCGTTGCACGAACACACCCGATCTTCATTTTGCAGACTCCAGATCTGTCGACGGTTCAAGATATTCCACGATTCCCGCAATGGTAGCATCGGTGGGCGTGGCGTGATCGGGCAATGCAAAAGCAGCTTCTCTGCTATCAACAACAAAAACCCGATCACCAATCCCCGCCTGTGTAGCATCGCACGCAACAATCGCCTTGCCTGAAGGCGATCCGTTCCGGCAAATCGGCTGCACCCAGAGAAGCTTTAATCCCTCAAACTCGGGAATTTTTATGGTAGCCGTTACAAACCCGATGACCCGGCCGAGAAACACGGTCCCCCCCTGTCTCTTATCTTTGAAAAACCGTCTCGTTACCGATTGTGCAAGAATCCACAATAGCGACAATAACCGCGTCCACTGGACTATCCTTTGTTTGCGAAGTCTGGCGCGCAGAGGACCCCGATGTATAGAGCACGATTTCCTCTTCGCCAGCCCCGACCGCATCAACTGCCACGGTATACTCACCCAAGGGCTTCAATCGTTCATTCAGACGCTCAAGAACCAGAAGCTTTGCACCGACCAGGGCCTCACTTTTCTGGGTTGCCACAACGGTGCCGGTAACACGTGCCAGATTCATTCATTTGCTCCTGAAGCGAGTTTAGCTCTATGCCTGCCCGGTGTCAACAAAATCACACACTAATCAACATGATCGAGCAGGCTGCGAGATTGCCCTAGGTTCTTCCCTTGGAGAGCCCGAAAGTAAAAGCCAGCGCTGCTACCAGGACACTACCCTTTACAAAATCCTGAACATAGTAAGGCATGTTCATCATCGAAAGTCCGTTCATGAGCATACTGATAAAGATGGCTCCCACGATAGTACCGAAGGGGTTGGGACGACGAACCCCCAGCACCGCAAAACCGATCAGAGCGGAACCGATGGCATCCATCAAGAGAGTTCCACCCGAGCTTACATCACCGCGACCAACCCGGGCGGCCAGCACAATTCCTCCCAGAGCTGCCACGGTTCCGGAAATGACGTAGGCCATTACGCGATACGTATCAACCTTGGCGCCCACCAGACGGGCAGCCTCTGCGTTACTCCCGATGGCATAAAAAACCCGACCCCATCGCGTGAGTGAGAGAACAACAAACACGACTATTGCAACAGCAATCATGATGGCAACAGCCGTGGGAACGATACCAAAAATACGCCCCTGACCGAGAAACAGAAAGTAGTCAGAAAACCTTCCGGGAGCTACAACACCACCGGCGAGAACGGCACCCCGCCCGATTGAGCGACCACCCGACGGAATAAGCTGAACTCCCTGCACCAGGAACATCATTCCCAACGTCGCCAGGAGATCGGGTATCTTTACGCGAACAATAAGAAATCCGTTGATCGCCCCGATTCCTGCCCCCAGAGCAAGACACACAAGAATAGCCAGAACACCGCTTGCATCGAGAACGACCATGACATAGGCGGAGATCATAACCGACAGCGCAGCAACCGATCCGATGCTTAGATCAAGACCATCGATCACCAGGGGAAACGTCACACCAAGAGCGAGAATCGCGTAGATCGTCGCTCCAAGTAATATTGAAAATAAATTCACTGGACGCAAGAAAACAGGATTCCACCAACTAAAAAAAGCAAACAGCATCGCCATTACTATCAAGAAACCGTATCGAATGGCAAAACGCTTGAAAAATTCGGATTTTGATTGGATCATTTTGTCCTGATCGATATATGAACTCATTTTATGGACTCCTTGTACGTGTTTTCATTTGTCTCTTGTGCTACAAGATGGAGTAATTCATCGCGATTTATTTTTTCATATTCCTGTTCTCCAACAATAACCCCCTTGTTCATCACAACTATCCGATCAGCTATTTCTATCAACTCGTCTATATCTGTCGCAATGATGATCGCAGCCTTATCACCGATGTTTTCTCGCACATACTCGCCTATATCGTGGCGAGAACGTATATCAACACCCTGAAAGGGCTCATCAAAAATTACGAGATTATATTTTTCAAGCAACCACCGCGCAACAACAACTTTCTGCTGATTTCCACCAGAAAGACTTGATATTTCTGACTCTGTCCCCTCGCACTTTATCCCCATGGATTTTATCATCGATTTTACTTTTACTTTTTCTGCTTTAGTACTAACAATTCCGATTTTTTCAAATATTCCAAGAAACGGAAGCGTCATATTTTGGCGAATGTTAAAGAGCGGAATCACTGCATTTTCTGCCCTATCCTCAGGAACATAGAAAATCCCCGCGCGCACAGCCTCATAGATCGTCCGGGGATTAACCACCTTACCCGATAAACGAATCTCTCCTGAAACGGGCTGCTTTATTCCGAAAAGCACTTGAGCAAGTTCTGTCTTCCCCGCTCCGATCAAACCAGTGAGCCCCAAGATCTCTCCCTTGCGAATCTTCAGATTGAGCGGGGGAATTCCCTCGGCAACTACCAATTCTCTCAGTTCCAACTGCAGGTTTGTTTCTTTCAACTCCCTGTCTCGTTCGGCCAAGGCACTGTGCTTGGGAATCTCCCCAACCATGGCAGTAACCATGTCCTTGACGAGGAATGGTCGATGTAACGTCTTTGCCATCTTTCCATCACGAATGACAATAACCCGATCAGCCAGCTGGTTTATTTCATGCAAACGATGCGAGACATAGAGAATGGAAACCCCCATCTCCTTGAGACGCCCAAGCATGGCAAAAAGTCTCCCCGCCTCTCTCTCGGAGAGTGACGATGTTGGTTCATCCAGAATCAGAAGCTTGGGCTTGTTGGCAAGTGCCCTGGCAATAGCTATCATCTGTCTCTCAGACTGGGAAAGATCACTCACAGTTTTCTCAAGATCGATCTCGAGTCCCATGGTGGTTGCAATCTGGCGAGCTTCATCGCGAAGCTTGTCCTTGTCGTAGAAAAGCGGCAATTCCGGACTGAGAAGTTTTGCCAGCGTCAGGTTTTCAAAAACCGTCATGGAAGGGACAACACCTTCATTTATAATCTGGTGGACCGTGGCAATCCCGTTTTCATACGCTGCCTTTGGCGTATGAAAATGCACCTCTTTTCCTTCTACCAGTATCTTCCCCTCGTAATCGGCATGATATCCGCAAATTATCTTGATGAGAGTTGATTTCCCTGCACCATTTGCCCCCACAACCGCAAGGAGCTCACCAGCCTTAAACTCCACCGAAACGGAATCCAGCGCCCTTGTCGCTCCAAAGCTCTTGCCAATATTCTGAACCTCAAAAAGAGCATTTCCATCTTTCATAACAGACTCCTTACGCCCTATCTGTCAAAATCTCGTGCAGAGAGTTCGCCCGCAGAAAGAGCACACTACGCCATAACGATCTGGCGATGTTCCGGCTGGTTTATTCTGGTAGTTACTGTATCAGTCCTGGTGTCCCCTCTTTCGACAGGACACCAGGATACACGAAATAAGGACTATCTTCGCAAGATCTCTAACGCGGCATCCAGGATGAACGAGCTGCACTTGAGGTGGCAAAGGCGGGGAAAGCCTTCATGATGTCCTCCATATTTTGCGCTCCAGCCTCGATCAGCATCTGCGATGTGAAAATCATGGGCTCCACCAGGACATCCTGTGGTACGCGCTCGCCTGCCATCAACCGAGCCAGGGCCCTCACCGAAACGGCACCCATCTCTGCGGGGTTTACCGCTGAGGTCATTACCCACGGGCTGTTTGGCCGAGTCATGATCTCAATATCCTGAGTGGAGATATCAATGCTGTAGACCTTCACATTATCACGCCCCATCTCTTCAAGGGCCAGAACTATTCCTTTGGCAAATTCGTCATAGGGAGCAAGGTAGGCACGAATATTCGGATTTGCCCGCAACACAGCCGTTGCCTGAGAGGCATTCTGAACCGAGATGGGAGATTCCAGCGTTCCTGTCTGCGCTACAATCCGGACCCCACTCTCCCGTTCTACAACCTCCTGAATCGGACCATCTCGCCTGTCCAGGGGAAGAATCCCCGCAACGCGAACGTAGGCCATATCCACCTGGCCGTTAAAGTCTTCCACGATCGCTTCGATAGCGTTGCGCCCGTGTTGCGGATCATTCTGTGCAATCTGCGGAATGCGAGGATTCTCCAGATCCACATCAAAGGCCACAACGGGAATTCCTGCGTCCAGAGCCTGCTGGGCAGGACCAACCATCGTTTCAGTAAGACCGTGCTGAATCACGATCCCGTCCACACCAAGGTTTATTGCCTGACTCACGGCGTTTGCCTGAGATTGCGCATCGTTATGTCGCCCCAGCAGAGTAACGCGCATCCCCAGTTTGGCAGCCTGAGCCTCTACCCCTGCCCGGTACATCTGCATGAATTCACCCTCTTGCAGATAGCTGATGTGAGCAATATGCAACTGTCGCCCGGTACTTCCGTCAAAAGGGGCAGGAGCCCCGGGGATTTCGGTGACCGGCCCGCGTCGGGACTCTCCGGCCCCTCCGGCAAAGAGAAGACCCGATCCGGCAATCAACAAGGTCACAACTAACGCTTTCCTTAATCGACCCATGGAAACCTCCTTAGTGTATCCCACATTTCACAATGTGATTCTGTGTGGTTTTAAAACCGGTTTTCTGTATAATTGCCGGTTTATCGTGTGAATTTTAACTCGGCATTTGCTTCATGTCAAATTATATTTTTATTTTTTATTTTTTTGCCTGATCATGTGGTTTTTTTGTTATCCCTCCTCAACATTACTTCCTGCGCCGCCCTGGCCAGAGCGTCTGACCCACTACACTCCCCCTCAATTGCCCGGGTAATCTCACTGTAGAGAGGAGCCATCAAGCTTCCCAGATTACTCAGATGAGGGAGTAACCTCGCTCTTTCCAGAAGCCGCTCCTGAGCTGGAAACCAGGGGCATCGACGACGAAGGTCCTCATCCCCATAGGTAGACCGTCGTACAGGACTGCCGGCATAGACACCAATCAGACGATCCGTCTCGCGTGAACTGAGCCAGGCGAGCACATCAACAGCCTCGTCTTTCCTCTGGGACCCTGCCAGTACACCAAAAGACCAGGTAACATTCCAGGGATGATTCGGGGTCACAAAGAAAAAGGCCTCTTCTTTCACATGCTGCTCCGTCACAATTACCCCAGCCTGCCCTCCCCAACTTAACCCAAAAGAAACTTCACCCCTCCGCAGGGCACGGGCAACCTCCTCGTTTCCAAAAGGTTTGTGAGATGAAGAAAGATATTTTGTTAAATCGAGATAATACTCGAGCGATCTCCGCCCAGCATCATCGGCAAAAAGAGGCTCTCCGCTCGAACTGAAACAGTCACCTCCAAAGGCATACAGATAGGGGAGCCAGTCCAGAAAAACCTCACCTGGAGAGATCTTCATCGCCAAAGGTGCACGATAGGAACTTTCACTTTTCTGTATCAGCTCTGCCAACTCCAGATAACGTCGTGGATCGCAGAGATCTTCTTTTCTCAATAAATTCGACACCTCTTCCCGAGCATAGAGAAGGTGCCCATCGGTGAAGGATGGAACCAGCCAGGAGTTGCCCTGGTAGGACATTTCAGAAGCAACCGAGGGATGAATATCTCCCGGATCGTAGGCCGGATCGCGGAGCGCCTGATACGAATCAAGCGGCGCAAGGTATCCCTTGGTCACAAACTCTGCCAACCATACATGCCCGGCCACCATTACCACGTCATAGTCCGGCCGGGCTTTCCTGACTTCTACAAAGAGTCGCTCAGCGTACTGATCCCAGGGTAAAATATCAAAGTCGACCGAAACACCCTGACGCTCCTGGTACTTTCTCAGTATCCCAAGCTCCGGATCAACATAGCCGTGTACAGCGGGATCTCCCACCGCAAGAACTTTTACCGACATACTGCACCTCCCCCTGTCCAACTGCTTCACTTTTCGTCAGAAACAATAAGATACTCTGCGGTTTCTCTATCTGTTATCACCCCGTGGACAACGCCTCCACGCAGAAGTCCCCGCAGGGCCACCCTTTTTTCTTCTCCAAAAGCCATCACCACAATACAGGACAGCCGCCTGATCTCTTCCCATCTCAAGGATATGACCTGATCCTCAAAAGACATCGGCACGTGCTGACCCTGACAATCAAAATATCGCATGAGGATATCCCCCACAGCACCCTTGGCCCGAATCTCTTCCATCTGGAGGTGCGTTATGTATCCTGACTTGGTCAGACTCGAGTCCTCCGAAACATTCCCGACTCCCACCAGCGCGAGATCGACCTTGAGCGCATTCGCCAGGCCTGTGTGGATCAGTTCTTCCTTCATCATGACTTTTCTTGCCTCTTCGTTTTTCAGAAAAACAGGCAGAGGAATACTTTCAAGCGGCACGTTCAGCTTTTCTGCCAACTGCCAACTAACGCTGTAGGGAAGATGGGGAGCCAAATACGTTCCGGCCAGATCGTTTATCTTGCAGTCGAGCCGGGGATGAGCTTGCTTGATATGGGGAAGAATAGAGTTTACCGTTCTGCTCCAGGCAACGCCAATCCTCCACTTGGGACGAGTTGCCATACAGAGAAACTCAGCCCCCGCCTTGCCGATCACCCCCAGTGTTTCATCATAGGACTCCATGGTGGGCACAACTTTTGTCGTATGGAGATTAAACTTCCTTTCCAGCTGCAGCGAGAGCTCATAATCGACGGGAAGAGGTTTTTTTATTGTGATTTGAACCAGCCCTTCATCTTTCGCCTTCTTCAGCATCCGTGTGACAGACACACGAGACACCTCAAGCCGCTTTGCGATTTCTTCCTGGGTCAGTCCCTTTTCATAATAAAAATGAGCCACTGCTAATAATTGCTCTTCCCTGTATCTCGGCATATTTTCTCCTAAAGGTTTTCCAGCATGCGAAGGAAGTACCTGCTGTTTTCGACCAAATCAGGACCGTGGCGATGAAGCCCTCCACCAATAAGAAGGACGAAGTCCTTTCCGTATACTTCAATCATCTCCTGCGCTCGGTCAGTGGTCATTCCACCCCCGGGAGTCGGGAAAATTGATTTTATTTCCCCCATGGCTTCGCTACATCCACGAGCAATCCCCTGACATTCCTCTTTGCTAAACGAAAATCGCCCTCCGTAATTTGGAAAGACTGTGGCATCTGCCCCGGCTAACCTCATCAACTGGCCAAAGAGCGCATAATGGCTCAATCCATTCTGGTCCGAAGTAACATAGCTTCCCAGAAAAGCGGGATGCGCCATAATTGGCAAAGCAAAGTCATCGTTTTCCGAGAGATATCGCACAACGTCTAACCCGACAAGCCCGGGACACAGAAGAAAACCACCGGCCCCTGCTTTCTTTGCCTTTTCAGAGCGCTTCTGGATTTCTCCGTAGGGAGCTGTAACGTTTGGCATGTAGATGGACTTGAATCCTGTTTTCGCATTTGCCCGCGCCACGGCATCGGAACACCGCGCAACTCTCTCATCAAAGGAACAAAATTTCTGGTCCGCAAGACCGTGATCGTCCTTAATGATATCTATTCCGCCCAGGGCAAATTGATACGCTTGCTCGGCTACTGCCTCCGCAGACAGTCCCATTGGCTTGAGAGCCGTGCAGATGAGAGGCCGATCTGTGACTCCCGTCAAGGCTCTCAGACCATCCTGACCGAAACGGGGCCCGCGAAGCGTGTTCAAATATGAAAGGGGCGGAACGATTCTCTCTACCCGCACACCGGGCTTGATGCTGATATTTCCAAATACCACATTCAAAAACTGAACCAGATCTTCCCCTGCCGTCTCCACAGCATAGCTAATAAGAGCCTGGTAATAGTTCGGTCCAGACTGGGTAAAATCTTCCAGACGCCCCACCACTACATCGGGAATATCACCCGCCGGAAGGAGATCAGGTGGAAACTCAACGGTCTGTTCGTGCCGTATATGCTCTGCCCTCTCCCTGGCCTCAGTCTCAGTTCCGGCTATTCCGTATATCACCGAAAATCGCTCTCCGCTCAAACCAGGCACACGGTATGTTGCCATCACAGGGCCTCCTCTTTCGCAAGACTATGAACAGCTTCTATTCTCGCACCCTGCAGGTCTGCCTCGGTTATCTCCAGGGTTTTGCCAATTACCTTTTCTACCGCACCGACCAGGGCCAGCGCATCTATTTCGTAAAAACGGGATAAATAGGATCGCCCGCCTCCGTGGGCAAAGGTATCTTTCAGACCCAGCCGAGAGACCTTTGCAGAAACCCCGCTCTCAGCGACAACCTCAGATATTTCGCTCCCCAGGCCGCCGATGATCGAGTGATTCTCCATAGTTATGATCCCGTACCGCGCCTTTTCCAGCGAAGGAAGGAGCTCCTGCCCATCAAAGGGTTTGTGCGTCGAAACGTGGAGATGTTCAACAGAAAGACCTCTTTCTTTGAGAACACTCGTTACTCTCATGGCTTCTTCAGTACATATCCCCGAAGTAACGATCGTTACATCGTCTCCTTCCGAAAGAACTCTGGGTTTTCCCAAAACAAAGGGATCATCTGCACTGAAAAGCCTGGGGATTTCGCCCCGGAGCATGCGTACATAAACGGGACCAGGATCATCAATAACAGAATCCAGAATAGTTTCGACCTCCGTCGCATCACCAGGTTCAAGAACTGTCATGTTCGGGATCGCCCTCATGACGGCCAGATCTTCGATCGCCTGATGAGTCGCCCCTCCCGGGGTTGTTATTCCAGGAAGAAAGCCAAAAAATTTCACCGGGAGATTCGAATAAGCCACAGAGTTGACGATTTGGCTCAATGCCTGTCTATAGATAAATACCGAAAAAGTATGAATAAAGGGGACATACCCCTCCCTGGCCAATCCTCCAGCAAAACTAATCATATTCTGCTCTGCAACACCAAAGGAGAAAAATCTTTCGGGATACCTATCACGGAACAGATCTATCTCTGTAGATCCTGTCAGATCAGCGGACAGAACTACCACTTCTGGGTGTTTATCTGCCCATGCGACAAGATTTTTTGCGTGGACCTTACTGAGAATTTCCATGTTTATAACTCCTCCGTGCCTATCAAGAGAGATTTATACTCGTCTTTCTCTTCCTGGGAAGTAAAGCGAAGATAATGAAGCTTTGGTGTTCTCTTTTCAAGAAGCGGAAACCCCCTGCAAGGGTCGGTGTAGCAGAGAACAAAAAGAGGTTTCCCCTGTCCGATAGCAGACCCCGCTTCGACAAGTGCATCGATATCGTGACCATCGACGGTAATCGCTCTTCCACCGAATGCTTCGATGCGACTGGCAAGGGGCTCAATGTTCATGACAGACCTGGTTGTTCCATCACACTGCTGGCCGTTCACATCAACGTAGACACCCACGTTATCCAGGGCATAGTGAGAAAGCGTCTGTATCGCCTCCCAGGTCTGCCCCTCCTGGAACTCCCCATCGGAGAGAAAAACCCAGTTCCGTCCCGTTTCGCCCCGGATCTTTCGGGCCAGAGCGATACCACCGGCCTGGCTGAGTGTCTGCGCAAGACAGCCCCCCATGAGCTCAAACCCGGGTGAGTGTTCTGCACCTATCATTTCTACCGTGCTTCCATCCTGATTAAACCTGTCGAGTCCCTGTTCTCCCATTCTTCCAAACTCGATAAGCGCTGTATACAAAACCAGAGCGTAGTGGGCCGGACTCAGAAAGAACCGGTCCAGATCTGGCTGTATTGGCCCATTGTAACTCCCCCCCGATACCCGTTCCCCTTTTCCGGAACCGGGTACGCCAGAAAAATCGGGTGGGTCCAGGTTTCCCTGGCTGGGACCAAGTCGCATGACTCGTACATACAGGGCTGAAAGAATTTCAGCTGCTGAGCAGGCTTGGCTCAAATATCCGCCATTGTTCCGTACGACATGCTCGAGGACTCTTCGCCGTATTCCTTGCGCATGTTTTTTTATTTTCTCTTTCTCTTCCACCATAACGCTCCTCATGATTGGTGCCTGGTTCTCTTCCACATCTTTTTTATCAGGCTACGATAGAATTCCCGAGATGTCAAATTGTTCTTTAAAGAACATATGTACACTTTGACTCGGTATCTATACCGAACCTGGTTGTTTTGACT
This sequence comes from Alkalispirochaeta alkalica DSM 8900, assembly GCF_000373545.1. GTDB lineage: Bacteria > Spirochaetota > Spirochaetia > DSM-27196 > Alkalispirochaetaceae > Alkalispirochaeta > Alkalispirochaeta alkalica. Next base: position 68,259 of record NZ_KB891725.1, on the reverse strand, counting down.
GGTACGCCCCAAAAAATCCTGCATTGACGGAATCAGACGAGAGGACTAGATTCTGACCATGGATCTTCCCGGGGAACTGCAGGAGCGCGAGAAGGAACTATCCTGCATCTACAGGGTTGTACAAAGTCTTGGCCTCCAAAACCCTCTGGAAAAAACCCTCTCCGACGTTGCCCGCTCTCTCCACGGAGCCCTGACCCATCCCGAAAAGATGACTGCGGGAATCCGCCTGGACACCAACGAGGCCTGGTATCCTTCGGATCATCCGGAACCTGAAAACCGTCACATCACGCCGATCCTCTCGGGCAATCAGGCCGTCGGGGAAATTATCATAGTCTGGGAGCCCGATCTTTCACTCCTTCCCCAGGAGGTGCAGCTCGCCGAATCGGTGGCAGCACTTCTGGCCCATAACGCAGAGCAGCGCCAGACAGAGGCCGAACTGAGGAAAGCAATAGACGCAGAAAACCGGAAAACCGTAGCTCTCGCAGAGGTTCTCCTCCAGATAGAGGAGCAGCACCGGCNCAGCCAGGCCGATCTGCAGCAGGATCTGCAGAGCAGGATCTTTCCTCTCCTCTCCCGGCTGGAGCACCTGCTCGCGGGGGCTGCAGAAAGAGCTCTCCTGGAGGCACTCCGTAACAGTCTGCTGCAATGCGGGGCCTCCCGCAGTTCCCGTCATCGGGAGCTTTCGCTNCACCTGAGCCCGCGGGAGCAGGAAGTTGCTCATTTGATCGCATCGGGTCTTTCCACAAAACAGATAGCCCAGGCCCTGGGCATCACCGGTTCCACCGTGGAACGTCATCGCCATAATATCCGGAAAAAGGCCGGCATCTCCTGCGAGGGAATACACCTGGCCTCATTTCTCAGAAACATGACAGATCCCCCTGTTATCGGTGCGCCCGAAAGCGCATCTCCCTGACTCCCCACACGCCCCCCACAGCTGAAACGTCTCCGAACATCCTCCGAAAACGCGCGCTTTCCCCTCAACACAGATGATCCATTGCACTAACCTTGTATAAACCATGTAGATTTATTCCAAGGTTTTTGCTGGTTGAATGGGTGAAGTTCCGGACCTACACTATGTCCGGTTAATAGCTCATTGTCCGCGCCCAGAGGGAGCCGATCGCCACGGCGGTCGGCTTTTTTCCATTATACGGACAGCAAGGAGGTTCCACATGACTACAACCAAGAATATTCACCTTTCGCCGACAGACCATCAGAAGCTCTCGGGCATTCTCAAATCCATGAAAGCCAAGGGGAACCTGAAAGCTCTTCACCTCAAAACCCTGATGGCCGAACTCTCGGAGGCGGTAATCGTTCCCGAGGGACATATACCCGAGCACATCGTTGGCATGGGCTCCACCGTGGAATACTTCAATCCCCTCTCAAAAACCACCGAGAAGGCACGCCTGGTCTTTCCCGTTGAAGCCGATGCAGAAAAACGAAACATATCGGTTCTGGCCCCCCTGGGTGCAGCCCTGATCGGTGAGTCTGCAGGGACCAAGGTGCAGTGCCAGGCCCCGGATACAACCTGGGTTGTGGAGATTATCTCGGTCACCCATCAGACAGAAAACTGATTCCCCTCAGAAACCGGTCCAGCCCCCCTTCGGACCGGTTTCACCGGCGGTGGCGCCGGAAAGACTCCCCCGTTCTTTACCTTATCTTTTTTATAATGTATTATCTTCTCCATGAGTACACCAAATCCCTCCGAACCGTTTCAGGATTTTATTACCCGCTTTGAAACCCGTCTGAGGGGCCTCTTCTCAACGAGCTACACCGAAAAAACCGCTCTCACACCGGGAATGCCTCCGGGATTCATCGAGGCGGTACTGGACACGCGACCGCTCTCGGTTTTCATCCCCTCCTCGTTCGGGGGAAGGAGTCAGACCGAGGAAAAAGATCAAAAGGTGTCAGAGACGCTGGCCATGCTGGAAACCGCATCGTACCACTCGCTGCCGCTCTCGCTGACCCTGGGGATAAACGGGGCTCTTTTCCTGCAGCCCCTCTCCAGGTACGGTGATCCCGAGGTTCAGAAATCTGTTTTTTCACGATTCATGACCGAACCGGTCCTGGGGGGGCTCATGATCACCGAACCCCTCTTCGGATCCGAGGCACTTCAGATGCAAACCCGCTTCAGCCGCGGCGAGGGTGGCTTCCGTATTCAGGGGACAAAACACTGGGGCGGGCTCACGGGTCAAGCCGACTTCTGGCTTCTCACAGCCCGTGGCGAAACTCCCCGGGGGGACCTGGAACGGAGTATCAGTTTCTTTGTCTGGGAGCGCTCCTTCGGGGGTATCACCGTGGAAGAACGCTATAATAATCTGGGTCTTTCCATGATACCCTACGGGAGAAACCTGATCGACACGGTGATTCCCGAACCAAACAGGCTGCACTCACCGGGCAGCGGCCTGGTAATGCTTCTGGATCTTCTCCACCGAAGCCGCCTGCAGTTTCCCGGCATGGCTCTGGGATTTCTCCGCAGACTTCTGGACGAGGCGATCGAACACACCCGGAACCGCCACGTGGGCGGACGTTCGCTCCTGCAATACGACCAGGTCCAGGAGAGACTTGCGAAACTTCAGGCGTTTCACACCACAGCCTCGGCCCTCTGCCTCTACAGCTCCGAAGTTGCCTCCGTGAGCAGGGACTGCTCCGCCGACGGAATCGCGGCCAACGCCGTGAAGACCGTCGTAACCGACATGATGCACCAGGGTGCCCAGTCACTCCTGCAACTCTTCGGAGCAACGGGGTACCGCAGGGACCACATCGCCGGGCAGGCTCTGGTGGATAGCCGTCCCTTTCAGATTTTCGAGGGCTCCAACGACATTCTCTACCACCAGATCACCGACGCTGTACTCAAGAGTGCAGCAAAATCGGGAGAGCACCAGCTGGGGTCGTTCCTGAAGACCTTCCCGCTTACCGCTGCGGCTGCTCCGATAGTCGGGCAAGCCCTCAATTTCACCCCCTCGCCCGGCATGGACCAGCGAAAACGCGTCGCNCTGGGTCGTGCCCTGGGAAGAATCGTCTGTCTCAATCAGGTTCTGCTCCTGGGTGACCGTGGCTACCGGCCAGACCTGATCGATAACGCCGGGGTAATACTGAAGGAAGAAATCATGACCCTTCTGGCAGTCTACGCAGGGAAGACCAGAACCACCGTGGTTGAGGAGTATCACCAGGGCAGTAACTGGCTCGACTACCTCTGACCCCGATCCTGATCCGGTAAATCCGGGCCTCCGGAGCCCCGGGGGACGAAACTCCGGGAGAGCCTTCCCTGTCGGCCGCTTCAGGCGAGGCCCATATCCTGGCGGATCCTCCCGGCCAGGGCGTCCCAGGCCTCCCGGAGCGCTCCCAGACGGTCTACACAGTTCTGGTGGTCTCCCTTTCGTGCGCTCCGTTCCAGTTCCAGGGCAGCGCAACAGAGCATCTCTCCCCCCAAATTTGCGGAGGCTCCCTTGATCGTATGGGCCTGACGCAGAATCGACTCGTAATCCCCCGTCTCCAGGGCCGTTGCAATCTTTCCGATCAGCCTGGGGGTATCTTCCAGAAAGGCCAAGGCGATTGTTCTGGCCAGCTCCTCATCGGCCATGACCCTCACAAGAAAACCCTCGTAGTCAAACACACACTGTGACGATTCGTCTGTCATATCCTTCCCTTTTTTACCACGCCGATTTTGTACATCCTGGCCCGCAACGACCTACCCTCTTCCGAAGAAGGATTACTCCGACGGAGAAACAGCCAGGGAGCTCCGAAGGTTCCGGATCTCCTGGACACTGAACTGAGCCCCCACCCGCTGAATCACCTCTTCTGCCAGGTAGCCCGCAATTTTTCCGCACTCCACCGGTGTTGCTCCCGCCACCAGACCCGCGAGAAATCCCGCGGCGTACATGTCACCGGCTCCGGTTGTGTCCAGGGCCTGGACAGGCTTTGCCTCGACGGCCCGGACATTCCCATCAGCCACAAGAGAACCCTCTTTCCCGGTCTTCAAAGCCGCCAGAGACACTTTCTCCGCCAGAGCCTGAACCATCTCCCGGGGATCTCCCTGGCCCGGATCTTCTCCAAAAAGGATTTCTGCCTCCCGGCGGTTTGCAAAGACAACGTCGACGGAATGATCCAGCAGATCAAGGAAATCCTCACGGTACCGCTCGACTGCAAAGGGGTCGGCCAGGTCGAAGACAACCTGCCCCCCGGCCTCCCGGGAGATATCTATGGCCCGTCGAATGGCGGCTTTCTGGGATTCCGTATCCCACATATACCCGGTAAAGTAGAGATATCCTCCGGCCCCGGCGCATTGCCCCAGCAGGTGTTCATCCAGGTCTGTCACCGAAAAGGTCTGACACATCCCAAGATGGGTGTTCATTGTGCGTTCGCCGTCNGGAGTTACCAGGATAATGCTGGAACCCGTGGGCCCCGCTCCTTCTACAAGCCGTGATGTTATTCCGTAGGAGAGCACCTGTCTCCGGTAGATATCCCCAAAATCATCGTTGCCGATCTTGCCGGAAACCGCAGCGGGAACACCGAGCCCGGCCAGGGCCAGAAGGGTGTTGGGAGCCGATCCTCCGGGACGATACTCCGGCAGAAGCCCCTCAAAATAATGAAGAATCTCTTCCTGTCGCTCCTGAGAGACCAGATGCATGATACCCTTGTCCAGGCCAAGTGCCGCCAGATCCTGATCGGAGACCCGAAATACCAGATCAATCAGGGGATTTCCAATACCAAAAACTGAGACCATGAATATCAGTATAGGCTAGAGTTTCTTGCCCATAAAGAGCATACGCGGCTCTTCCGGCAAAATACCGCGGCAAACCTCGTGGGTGAACCCGTTCTTGCGGTAAAACCCTGCGTTCCGCGCCCCCTCACTGGTGACCAGATGAAGCCCCCAGGCATCCCCTGTAGTGCGCAGGGCTCCTTCCAGAGCCTCAATCAAGCGCCCTCCAAGACCCTTGCCCCGGCTTTCGGCAGCCAGATTGATGTGAAGATGGGCCGGATACTCCCCGTAGAGGTCATCAAAGAGCGGGATATGATCGGCGCACCGGTAGAGTTCCTGGTGCTGCCGGGTATCGGCAAGGCCACAGATATACCCGAAGACCTGGTGATCCGAAAAAGCACAAAAAAAGAGTTCCGGTTCACGTTCCATGTAGTAGGAGAAATATTTGTAGATGAACTCTTCCCGCTCCGTTTCGGAGGAAAAGTCTTTCACCTCGGCGGTATCCCAGAAGATCCCCCGGGCACCCTCGCAGAGACGCCTCCGCTGATCGGGCCCGACATCGCTCAGGGAGTGAATTACGATATCCATAGCCGGGGATTTTACCACAGATTCGGGAGAGCGTGATACGTCAGTTCAGGAAAAACAGCCCCGCCACAAAGAATCTGGAAGCAAAAAAAAACCGCCGGCCCGGGAGCAGAAATACTCCCCGCCGGCGGCTGGAACCAGGGGCCGGAGTACTCCGGCCCGGACCGCATCAGGTCTCGTCAGAGCNATCCTGGTCGTCTTCCTCACCGTCCGCTTCATCGTCCTCGATAAAACGTCCGTCCTGGGGACCACCCGGATTCAGATACTCCAGATACGAAGTATCCTCACCCCCCGCCTCGACCCTCTCGGCCTTCTCGCGCTTTTTGCGCTCCTGCTTCCGTTTTTTATTCAGCTCACGGCGGCGTTTTTCCCCGCTATAGTTATTACGCGCCATTCAGCTCAGTAATCGCCGTAACCGCCACGACCACCGCCGTAGCCGCCACGACCACCGCCACCGCCGTAACCGCCACCACCGCCGCCACCGCGACGACCTTCGGTACGGGGCTGAGCTTCGTTCACACGCAGGGGCCGACCATCCAGGTCGGAACCGTTCATCTGCTCGATAGCAGACTCGGCTGCACTATCATCTTCCATTTCCACAAACCCGAAACCCCGGCTGCGGCCGGTATCACGGTCCATCACGATCCGTGCATCGGTCACGGTGCCAAAGTTGGCGAATGCGGCTCGCAACCCTTCTTCTTCGGTGCGAAAACTCAGGTTGCCTACGTACAATGTCTTGGACATTTGGATCCTTCCTCCTGGGAGAACAGTAACTGAATCCGGTTGATTCTCACGACGAAACTGCGTCTGAGGCACGCCGGGGACTACCATCCACCCCTTCATAAAATAATCGGTCCGTCGTGATCAGTCGGTAGGGGAGTTTATCTGAAACAAGGCAGGTCAACGTATCCATCCGATTCTTCCTACAGCCGGAACCATTTGCATTGTGGTTCCTTTTCATCTGTTTGGCAAGGGTTTTTTTCCAAATTGTGGCTTTCGGGCCCCTTTTCTTTCCTCTCTTCCATGAATCCTGGCCTGGATCCTTGCGCAACTCCCTTCAGGGGTCNTCGCCGAGGCTCGTACGCCCCCGCAGGCTCCGGGCAAGGGTCAGGCGATCNGCGTACTCCAGGTCCGCCCCCACGGGAAGCCCCAGGGCAAGNCGGGTTACGGAGACTTCTGTCTGCTCCCTGAGTTGCCTGGCAACGTAGAGCGCCGTGGTGTCTCCCTCCACGGTGGGGTTGGTTGCAATGATCACCTCCCGGACTTGTCCGTTCCGGGCTCTCTGCAAAAGGGAAAGGATAGCGAGATCNCCCGGTCCGACACCCTCGATCGGGGCGATCACCCCCCCCAGAACGTGGTAGATCCCCTGGAACTCCCTGCTCGCCTCCATAACCGCCACGTCCTGGGGCTGTTCCACNACGCATATTGTTGCGTGGTCCCGCCCGCGATCACTGCANATGGGGCAGGGATCTTCCTCGGTGAAGGCCCCGCAGAGGGAGCAGGGACGAATCGCCTCGTGAAGACCCTGCAGGAGATTTCCCAGGCGCTGTGCCTCCAGGGCCTCTCCCGCCAGAAGATGGTAGGCTATGCGGGTTGCACTCTTTTTTCCCAGGCCGGGGAGTCGGGCAATCTCCTGAATCAGGCGCTCCAGGCTGTTCACGGGTCGCCTAGGCTCCGCCGCCGAAGAGGTCTGGCGAAAGGGGAAGCCCCCCCGCCATATCGGAAAACCCCTCGCGAAGCCCCTCCTTGACCCCCGCTACCGCATCGTTGTGAGCAGCCCTGACCAGGTCCTGGAGCAGCGAGAGGTCCTCCACGTCCACCGCTTCGGGGGAGATAGTCACCTGCTGAATCTGGAACTCGCCGTTCATGGAAATTGTTACCATATCACCACCGGCGCTACCCGTGGCGGTGATACTTCGCATTCGCGTCTGGGCTTCCAGCATTTTTTCCTGCAACTGACCCATATTCTTGAACATATCCATCGGGTTCATTTTTGCTCCTCCACAACTTCTCCGCGGAAAACCCGCCGAACCATTTCCAGATGCCGATCAACCGGTTCTGAGCTATCCCGCTCCGGATCCTCTCCCTGAACCACTATCGAGAGCTGCAACCGGGGATCACCAAGAACGGCCCGGGCAGCCTCCTGGACCTCACCACGATCCTGATTCAGGGTATGGGCCCCAAAATTATCACCGAAGCCCAGCACCAGTTTTTCCCCGCTGCGGCTCCAGGAACGGACCCGCATCAGGAAGGCTGCCAGGCTGATCCGGGTGGTCCGNAATCGGGCGATAATCGCCTCGGTCTCCTCCTCGGATATCCCCTGCCGTTCCACCGGTGCGTCCGGGGCATCGCCATCACTCCCACTATTCTCATCCTGGCCAGAATCTCCTTCGCCAGGACGGTCGCTGCGGGAATCTTCCCCCTGTTTTTCGCTCAAGGGCTCATCGTTCGATCGCTGATCAATCGACTGACCATCGCCCGATGGCTCGCCTCCCGNTCGGGGCTCTTCCGGTGTCTGCCCTGCAGGAGCAGGCTTCTCTGTNGGAGCTTCTTCTGGTGTCCCCTCTTCTGCTGACGACACCGTTTCCCGCGACGGCCCCGCCGGTCTATCACCGGNCCGATCNCCGTGATCCCCGGGGGTATCGATAATTTCACAATTGCCCTTCCGGAGATGATGGGCAGCTGAATGAATCAGCTCGTGCTGCAACGCCTCGATNCGGTCAACCAGTTCCCGGGGCGTACAGTAGGCACGAAGATTCGCGAGCCTGCTCACGGCGAGCTCCAGATCAAAACGCTGGTTCACGGAATACCGCACATCCCGGTACAGTTGCAGGACGACCTCGTTGGCCTGTTCCAGTTGTTCCCGGGAAAGGCCCTCCCGCACTTCCGAAGGAATACGGTCCAGGCTGATCCCGAGAATTCCCTCCCGGACAATCCCGTTTCTGATCAGCAAAAGCGTTCGCAGATAATCGGCCAGATCGAGGATAAAACGCTCAACCGAGACACCCGCCAGGAGCGCATCTTCCACAACCTCCAGAGCAACCTGGCCCTCACCGTTCACAACGGCCTGAAGAAGCGCATTGAGGCGCTCCATTCCGAGCAACCCCAGCTTCTGGTGTATCAGGTCCAGTGTTACCTTGTCGCCCGAGAAGGCCAGAACCTGATCGAAGAGCGTGTAGGCATCGCGGAGACTTCCCGTGGCCTGACGCGCCACCCACCCCAGAGCGTCTTCCTCCACCTGCACTCCCAGCTCGCGAGCCGTCGCGGCCAGACAATCGCGAATCTCCTCCAGGGGAATGAGCCGGAAGTTGAACTGCTGGCACCGGCTGCGTATGGTGGCAGGAACCTTGTGTATTTCCGTGGTTGCAAAAATAAAGATNATATAGGGGGGCGGTTCCTCTATGGTCTTCAAGAGCGCGTTGAAGGCGCTGTTGGAGAGCATGTGAACCTCATCGATGATATAGATTTTATACCGGGAACTGTTGGGGGCAAAGAGCACTTCGTCCTTGATCTGCCGGACATCGTTCACACTGGTGTTGGACGCCCCGTCGATCTCGATCACATCCAGGGAATTACCCCGGGCGATTTCCTCGCTTCCCTCCCAGCCATCGCACCCTTCGGCGCCGGGGCCTTCGGGGCAATTCAGCGCCTTTGCAAGGATTCTGGCAGCGCTGGTCTTTCCCACACCCCGAGGTCCCGCAAAAAGGTAGGCCGGGGCGATCCTCCCCGAAGCAAGACTGTTCTTCAGTGTTGCCACCACGAAGTCCTGGCCGATCAGCTGATCAAAGCCACGGGGGCGGCGACGCGTTGCGGTTACTTCATAGCTCATGATCGGTCATCCCCTGGCGGTAAAAAAAACCCCTCCAGCTCCACCCAAGCGGTCTGCGGCACCGCCGTCTNTCACTTACCGCTGCTTCCTTCCGGACCTGACGGGGTTAGGTGAAAACGACGTGCACAGGGCCCGGGCTTCATCACTGAAGGGGCAAAAACGGAGAGGGAGGGATTCGAACCCTCGGTACCCGGTTAGGGTACAAACGCTTTCCAAGCGTTCACCTTCGGCCACTCGGTCACCTCTCCAACAGGATCGTGGACGGCTCCGGAACGCAGAACCGCTACCGGAGAGTGAGGGATTCGAACCCTCGGTACAGCAGAACTGTACAACGGATTTCGAGTCCGCCCGATTCAACCACTCTCGCAACTCTCCTGCGATAACGCAGGGTCCATACTACCCCGAAGACCACGGGATAATCAAGAGCCCCGGCCAACGGGAACGGGCCGTACACCGGAAGATTGTGCCCCGTGCCCCTTCCGGGAGGAGGGAAACACAGACGCCGAACCCGGGTTACCCGAAAAAAAACGGGAGCCACCTCCATGAGGCGACTCCCGTTCAACGCGTGCCCAAGTGGACTCGAACCACCGGCCTTTAGATCCGCAATCTAACGCTCTATCCAACTGAGCTATGGGCACAAAAGAAAACGCCAGGGCGTCTTCAAACTATCAAACAACGGAGGGGGAGGGATTCGAACCCTCGGTACCCGGATAGAGCACAACTCCTTAGCAGGGAGCCCGATTCAACCACTCTCGCACCCCTCCAGATTAACCTGTCGGTTTCCCGGAACAGCCCCGAGGCCACCCCGCAAAACTGTCTGAGACCGGAGAGAGTGGGATTCGAACCCACGGTACCCGCGAGGGCACAACGGTTTTCAAGACCGCCTCCTTAAACCACTCGGACATCTCTCCAGCGAGATCCCTACTATACAAAACCCTGGGATCCCTTGTCAAGAAAGGAAACCCCCTTCCCGGTCTTTCTCTACCCCGNGGCGCTCCTCACTTCAGTCGTCAAGCGCTCCCCGCACCTGCCGTTCCAGGAAGGCCGTGTAGACCTCCCAGGAGTGATATCCGTAATTTCCTGCCATCACAAAGAGCGCGGGCCTGCCCCTCCGCCGGAACCACCGGTACAGAAGGGTATCACGCTCCAGCATCTGGGCTGCCGAGAGCTTGAGCAGCTCCGCCGAGGGGAGCTGGTCTCTCTCGTAGGGGTCAGCTCCTGCCAGGACAAGAACAAAATCGGGAAGCCCGAAGCGTTCCTCCATCTCTTCCAGCGCCCCGGCAAGGCGCGGGACGTAGGAAGACTCATCTCCCTCTTCCAGGGCGAGATCATAATCACCGGGTATCCAGGAAGGATGCCTTCTTCCATCGGGCAGCTCCCGGGGCTGATCCAGAGGCCACCCCCGCGCCATGTGCACACTCAGGGTCCGGATCGTCTCGTCTCCCTCGGTAAGCGCTGCGGTCCCATCCCCCCGGTGGGCGTCTACATCAACCACCCAGGCAGATCCAATCTGCCCCGAAGCCTGCAGAACCCGCAGAGCCACAACCACGTCGTTCACAGGGCAGAATCCGCTCCCGCGGGAGGCCAGGGCGTGATGCATCCCTCCGCCGCAATAAAACCAGAAGTTTTCCGGTCCAGCCACGGCGTAGCGGGCCGCCTGAAGGGTTCCTCCAGCGGCACGAAGACACTGATCGCGCAGATCCCGCAGGGACCGTTCTGCCCGATCCGGATTGTACCGGTGAAAAGAGCCATCGGAATGAACCAGTTCAAAGGTCCGCTCCATCTCCCGATCGCAGCGCTCGTCATCGGCAAGAAGACGCTCCAGGTAGTCTGGGTGGTGAACCAGAGCCAGCTCCTCCCTGGAAAGGGGGACAAGGGGTTCTCTTCGGAGCCATTGATCGCTGCTCCGGGCAAGATCGNCCTGAGCCAGAAGCGCTTTCAGCGTCCTCCCGGCGTTGGAACCGGTAATAGGCACATCAATACCAAAGGAGCTGACAGGGTAAACGGGATCGGTACCACAGAGAATCATCCCGGCAAGGACCCTTCCCCGAGGATAATCTCGGCTATCCGTTCCAGATCATCCATGGAAAGGTAGGATATCTCGATCTTTCCCCGATGTTCCGAACCCGACAGGAGAACCCGCGTACCCAGAACCTGAATGAGTTTTTCCTCGAGCTGACTCATCTCCACGGACTTGCGCGCCCTTCCCGACGCGGAGGACCCCGCTACCGCGCCCCCGGGGGCAGAAGCGTCCCGGGGCGAAGCAGACCACGTCCCTGAAGGCTCGCCACCCCGATCCAGCTCCCGGGAAGCCCTTTCTTCAGCGGTCGCGGAGACCCCGCCTCCCCCGGTCACCTCGCGGTGCGCCTCCTTCAGGGAGATCCCCCGGTTCAGAAGACCCACAAAGCGCTCCAGGTCTCGCACGGAAAACCCCGCTTCCAGGGCGCTCTCGGCCGCCTCCTCGATCGTCACGGAAAGATCTCCGGAGAGAGCCAAAAGCGTCCTGGCGTGACCAGCCGAGAGATCCCCCGCAGAAACACGCTCCTGGACAGAGGGCGGCAATTTCAGGAGCCGCAGACTGTTGGCGATCGCCGGACGGCTCTTTCCCAGCCGACGGGCCAGGAGATCCTGACTGATCCCCGTTCGCTCCATAAGGTCGGCGTAGGCCTGAGCCTCTTCCAGGGGCGAGAGATCCTGCCGCTGGATATTTTCTATTAATGCTATTTCAAGTTTTTCTTCTAAACTAAAGACGCCAGGCAGGAGGGGAATCTCCTCGAGGCCCGCCAGGCGAGCCGCCCTCCACCGCCGTTCTCCCGCAATAATCACATAATCGCCGTCTTCCCGCTGTTCTGCCAGAATCGGCTGGATAACCCCCCGCTCCCTGATCGATTGGGCAAGTTCCTGCAACGCCTCGTGCCGAAAGGTCTTTCTGGGCTGATCGGGGTTGGGGTGTATCCGGTCCAGGGGCACCGTGACCATCGCCGTGGACTCGGGCATATCCCGGGAGAGATCGTTGTTCTGGAGGAGCGCCTCTATGCCCTTACCGAGTCGTCGCTGCGTTGACACGTTGTTCAACCTCCTCGGCGAGCTTCTGATAGCTCCGGGATCCCACGCAGGCGGGATCGTAGAGATTAACGGGAATCCCGTGAGAGGGGGCTTCGGAGAGACGAATATTGCGAGGAATGATGGTGCGGAAGACCCGTTTTCCGAAATAGCCGATCACTTCCTGAACCACATCGTTGGCGAGACGGGTTCGGGAATCGTACATGGTAAAGAGGATACCAAAGAGCTCCAGCTCCTGATTGAAACCGCCCTGGACGCGCTTGATGTTCTGGAGAAGCTGGGTGAGCCCTTCCAGGGCAAAATACTCGCACTGGAGAGGAATAATCACGTTCTGCGCTGCCACCAGCGCGTTCAGGGTGAGAAGACCCAGACTGGGAGGGCTATCGACAAAAATGTAGTCGTAGTCCTGACGCAGGGGTTCCAGGGCGTCGCGGAGGAAAAACTCCCGCCGTTCCTGGTTCACCAGCTCCACGCTTGCCCCGGTGAGCTCACCCCCGCCAGCAATAATAAAAAGCCCCGCCTGGGGCGTCTCCTGAACAGCCTCGGCGGGAGAAGAGGAGCCGCTGATCACCTGATATATCCCGGGGCGGGATCGGTCAGCGCCGACACTGCTGGAGAGGTTCCCCTGGGAATCAAAATCAATCAGGAGGACCTTTTTCCCCATTGCCGAAATCGCAGCCCCGAGGTTAACGGCGGTGGTGGTCTTTCCCACACCGCCTTTCTGGTTTGCAAAGGTGATAACTGTTCCCATGATCGTGGGCCCCAGTATACCCCAAGTCTGTCGGAGTTGTCATGGTATATCTACAGGTATATTTCTTTTTTCATTTACCCTGTAAAAAAATAAGGCTTTCCTGCCGATAGTCTAAGGACAGCAGGAGTTGATAAACGGGAAAATTTGCGTATCCCAATTTTTTACCATAGAGTTAGGACGATGGCAAACAAGGTGATAACTGACGGCGCTGCGTTGCGAAGGTTTCCGAAGGTGGAGTTGCATCGGCATTTAGAGGGAACCTTTGCGTTACCCACGCTTCATCGTATCGCGCTCAGAAACGGGCTGCCCTATCCCGAGGATTTTGCCCGGTTCCAGAAAGAGGTTCAGTTCCCCCGCGATGCCGAACCAGACTTTCTCCTTTTTCTCTCAAAATTCAAAAATGACTGGTATCGGTCTCACCAGGATATACGCGACATCGTCCGGGACTCGGTCCTCTCCTTTGCCGAGGACGGGCTCTTTTTCATCGAACTTCGCTTTTCCCCCGAACACTTCGCCTTCCACAATAATTTCGACCGTCTCGAGGTAACGAAGCTCATCGTGGATGCTGCCAATGAGGCTGCAGCAGAAACGGGTGTCCTGATCCGCTATCTCATTACCTTCAACCGGGCAAAACAGAACCAGTACGAGATGATCTCCCTCTATCGGGAACTCAGGGGCTTGCAGATCCCCGAGATCGTGGGCATAGACCTGGCGGGGGACGAGACAAACTTTCCGCCTCAGCAGTTCACCGAGTTCTTTCAGGTTGTCCGCGACGACGGTGTCTACGGGGCTACCATCCATGCCGGGGAAGTATCCCCAGCTCAACAGGTCTGGGACGCGATCGAGCTTCTCCACGCAGCGCGCATCGGCCACGGAACCTCCACAATCGACGATCCCCTGTTACAAAAACGTCTCATCGAGGAAGGGGTGGTTCTGGAACAGTGCATCACCTCAAACTATCAGACCGGTTCCTGGGCGGACGAGAAAAACCACCCCCTGGGAAGGCTCTTCAGGGCGGGAGTTCCCGTCACGATCAACTCCGATGACCCCACAATCCAGGATACGGACCTCACCGACGATTATGTGAAGGCCTGCACCTACTTTGACCTTACCGTAGACGATCTGGTAACGCTCAACATGAACGCCCTGGATGGAACCTTTCTTCCCGACACAGAAAAGAGCGAGCTCAAGCAGCGGTATCTTCGGGCGGTTACGGCCTTCCGCACGGCGCACAACCTCTAGTCTTTTCGATCAGAACTGTTTCACGTGAAACAAAGGGGGGTGCGCCCTCGTGGTGTGGCCCTTCATCGGTCGGAGTCTTCGATCAAAATTGTTCCACGTGAAACATCCCGAAGTTCCCCGCACAGCGCATCCAGTTTCTCCTGGTCAACCGCCACGCGAAAACGAACGGTCTCGGAAAAATCTTCCTGCCTGATTTCAGCCCCAAAACGGGCCAGAACCATTCGAACAGGATTTTGTAACTCGTAGGAACAGGTAATATCCCGGCAGGAGAGAAACCGGAGGGGTTGGCGTTCAACCAGGGCTAACCCCTGGCGAAGGGCATCGCCGTAGGCACGAACGAGCCCTCCCGTACCGAGCTTTATCCCGCCGTAGTACCGAACCACCGTGACAAGAAGGTTTGTGAGACCGCTTCCCTTGAGAATCTCCAGAACCGGACGCCCCGCCGTTCCCTTGGGCTCACCATCATCGCTCATGCCCCAGAGCTGACTCCCTTCGGGTCCCACAATAAAGGCGTAGACCACGTGGGTTGCTCCGGGGTGTTGTTCCCGACGGAATCGTATCAGCTCCTCCGCCCGGGAACGATCGGCCACACCCTCAAGATCGGTAATAAAACGGGACCGCCGTACCTCGGTTTCCGACCGGACCGGAAAAACGGGAATATCCATGGATGCTCCCCCAAAGAAACCCTAGGCTTCACCCTCGCCCGTGACCGTCCCGGACTCTGCAGAAGCACGCTCGTCAGGATTCTGGGGCTGATCCCCTCCCTCTTCGGCATCGGCATCGATCGTGGCGACACCCACCACGTAATCGGGCGGCTCCACATTCATCACACTCACGCCCCTGGCGGTGCGTCCCTGAACGGAGACATCCTCTGCCCGAAGCCGTACCGTGAGACCCTGAGAAGAGACGGCGATAAACTCGTTCCCCTCCGAGACGGGCAACACAGCAACCACTTCCCCCGTTCCCGGGGTATCGCTCCCTCCGGGTACAACCGTAAAAGCCTTCATGCCCTGACCACCGCGGCCATGGAGAGTAAATTCGGAACAGGCCGTCCTCTTGCCCGCACCGTACTCGGTGAGCAAAAGGACCTGTCCGTCGTCGGGAGCAGCGCAGGCACCGGCTATCTCATCCTGGGGAAGAAGCTTCAATCCGCGAACACCCCCGGTGTTACGTCCCATGGGCCGAACATCGGTCTCGCTCAGACGAAGCCCTCTGCCCTGACGGCTCACCAGAAGAATCGTATCGTTGCCCGAGGTGATCAGCACACTCACCAGCCGATTTCCGTCGTCCAGCTTTACCGCCCGAATGCCCCGCCGACGGGCGTTGATGAAGGCGTTTGCCTTTATCTTGACCACCTGCCCCCGGGCTGTGGCAAAAAAGAGATGGATTGTGGGGTCAAAATCCCGCAAGGGAAGAACCGAGGCGATATCCTCGTCGGCCGATATCTCCAGAAGCCCCTTCACGTGGGTTCCCTTGGCGTGGCGCGAGGCCTCGGGAATCTCGTGAACCTTGAGATAATAGGCCTTGCCCACGCTGGTGAAGAACAGAACGTGATCGTGGGTCGACCCAAGAAACACGTGCTCGATGAAATCGTCGTCCCGAAGGTTGCTCGAAGAGTTGAGCCCCCGGCCCCCCCTGCCCTGGGTCTTGTACGAACTGTAGGGCAGACGCTTGATAAACCCGCGGTGACTCAAGAGAACCACCATGGTCTCCTTTTGAATCAGATCTTCGATATCGATCGCTTCGATCTCGTGGGGCTCTATCCTGGTTCGCCGTTCGTCGCCGAACTTTTCCGCGATTTCGTAGGTTTCGCGCTTGATGAGCTCCCGAATCTTGAGTTCGCTCCCGAGCAATTCCCGAAGATCCCTGATCAGGGCACGAACCTCTTCGAGCTCATCGACGATCTTCTTTGTTTCGAGACTGGTGAGCTTTTGCAGCCGCATATCGAGAATCGCCTGGGCCTGCCGCTCCGAGAGTTCAAAGGTCGCCATCAGGGAGGTTCGGGCCGTCTCCACATCGGCAGCCTCCCGAATAATCCGGATAACCTCATCGATATTGTCCAGAGCGATCTTGAGACCCAGCAGGATGTGTTCCCGCTCCTCGGCCTTGCGAAGATCGAACCTGGTACGCCGCACCACCACCTCGTGGCGGTGCGCAATGAAGTGGCGGACCATGTCGCGCAGGGTAAGAACCTGGGGACGTCCCTCAACGAGGGCCAGGGAGTTCACGTTGAAGTTAACCTGCATCTGGGTATGAGTGAAAAGCTGGTTCAGAATAACCTTTACATTGGAATCCCGCTTCAGCTCTATCACGATCCGCATGCCGTTCCGGTCAGACTCGTCGCGTAAATCGGCAATACCGTCGATCTTTCGGTCTCTCACCAGATCGGCGATTCGGGTGATCAGGTTCGCCTTGTTCACCATATAGGGAATCTCGTTCACCACGATCACATCGCGGCCCCGCTTGCTCTCCTCGATGGTGAAACAGGCCCGGACAACCACCCTCCCCTTACCGGTGAGATAGGCCGACCGGATTCCCCGGTACCCGTAGATGGTACCTCCCGTGGGGAAATCAGGCCCTTTTATGTGTTCACAGAGTTTTTCACCGGAGATATCGGGATCGTCCAGCATTGCTCCCACGGCGTGGGCAATCTCCCGCAGGTTATGGGGAGGAATATTTGTGGCCATTCCCACAGCGATCCCCGACGCTCCGTTTGCCAGGAGAAAGGGAAAAGCCCCGGGCAATACCAGCGGTTCCTCATCGGAATCATCGTAATTAGGGCCAAAATCTACTGTTTCTTTATTTATATCGCGAAGAATTTCTTCGGCAACCTTGTGAAGCTTGGCCTCGGTATACCGCATCGCCGCCGGCGGGTCCCCGTCGACAGACCCGAAGTTACCCTGCCCGTTTACAACGGGATACCGCAGCGAAAAGGTCTGGGCAAGCCGCACCAGCGCATCGTAGACACTCTGATCACCGTGGGGATGAAACTTTCCCAGGACGTCTCCCACGATACGCGCGGCTTTCTTGAATGGCCGGTCAGAACGAAGCCCCATGGAATGCATGCCGTAGAGAATCCGGCGGTGTACCGGCTTCAAACCGTCCCGCACGTCCGGAAGAGCCCGGCTCACAATAACGGACATGGCGTAATTGAGATACGACTCTTTTACTTCATCCTCAATCGCAACGGGTATAATCCGCGCAGCCGCCTGTTTATCAGACACCCTTGTACTCCTGTTTATATATCAAGGTTGCTCACGGAGAGGGCATTTTCTTCGATAAACTCTCTCCGCGGTGCAACGTGTTCACCCATAAGTGTGGTAAAGACCGAATCTGCCTCCACGGCATCCTCCAGGCGAACTTGCATGATACTCCGCGTCTCGGGATTCATCGTGGTATCCCAGAGCTGATCGGGATTCATCTCACCCAAACCCTTATAGCGCTGTATCCCGATCTTTCCCTCGTCGGCACCCTTCTCCCGGGTTATCTCTTCGATGATTCGGGCCCGTTCCGCCTCGTTATAAGCGTAGGCTACCATTTTTCCGTAGCTTATCTTGTAGAGAGGGGGCATGGCGATATAGACGTATCCCGCCTCGATCAGCTGCGGCATGTAGCGGAAAAAGAAGGTGAGCAGAAGCGTCCTGATGTGAGAACCATCCACATCGGCGTCAGCCATGATGAAGACCTTATGGTAGCGCACCTTGGTAATATCGAACTCGTTTCCGACTCCCGCTCCCAGAGACGCGATGATCGGCTGGAGCTTTTCGTTGGCGAGAACCTTATCGATTCGGGTCTTCTCAACGTTCAGCATCTTTCCCCAGAGGGGAAGAATCGCCTGAAACTCCCGATCCCTTCCCTGCTTCGCGCTTCCTCCCGCAGAGTCTCCCTCGACAATGTAAACCTCAGCGAGTTCGGGGTTTCGCTCGCTGCAGTCGGCGAGTTTTCCGGGCAGCCCCGAGCTTTCCAGAAAGCTCTTGCGTCGGGTCAGATCCCTGGCACGCCTCGCGGCCTGGCGTGCCTTCGCCGCGAGAACGCTCTTCTCGAGAATAGCCTCGATAATCTTCGGGTTCTCATCAAAATAGGCCGTGAGATTCTCGTTGACCAGACTCTCCACGATGCCCCGAACCTCGCTGTTCCCCAGTTTTGCCTTGGTCTGCCCCTCAAACTGCGGGTTCATCACCTTCACGGAGATAACAGCCGTGAGCCCCTCGCGGACATCATCGCCACTGAAGCTCTCATCCATTTTTTTTGCGAACTTCGACCGCTTCAGGTAGTCGTTAAAGGTCCGCGTAAGGGCACCGCGAAAACCCGTCACGTGGGTTCCCCCCTCGCGGGTATTGATGTTGTTCACAAAGGCAAAGAGAATCTCGTTGAAGCCGTCGTTGTATTCCATGGAAATTTCGACTTCCACCTCATCCCGGGACGCTTCAAACCAGATCGGTTCGGACTGGATCATGGTCTTGTTTTTGTTCAGGTACTGAACAAATTCCTTGAGCCCTCCGTCAAACTTGAAATCGTGACTCTTGATCTGGGGAAGCCGTCTATCCTCGATGGTGATCCGAATACCCTTGTTCAGGAAGGCAAGTTCGCGCAACCGGTGAGACAGAACATCAAAACTGAAGGTCACGGTCTCAAAGATCTGATCGTCGGGCTTGAAGGTAACCTTGGTTCCGGTGAGGCGGGTTTCCCCAATGGACTCCACCTGCTTTGTGGCTATGCCCCGCTCGTAGCGCTGGTGCCAGATACGATTATCCCGGTAGACCTCTACCTCGAGCCATTCCGACAGGGCGTTCACCACGGAGACACCGACCCCGTGGAGACCTCCCGAGACCTTGTAGGTGTCCTTGTCGAACTTTCCACCCGCGTGAAGGCGGGTCATGACGATTTCGAGGGCACTCACGTTTTCTCCGGCGTGATGATCAACGGGAATCCCCCGTCCATCATCCACAACGGTGATCACGTTGTTTTTCTCTATGACCACGGCAATCGTCTCACAGTGGCCAGCCAGAGCCTCGTCGATGCTGTTGTCGACAACCTCGTATACCAGGTGATGCAGTCCCTCTGATCCGGTACTGCCGATATACATTCCAGGCCGCTTACGGACTGGATCCAGACCCGTCAGGATCTGAATATTTTCTGCAGAATAGTTTCCAGGCATGTTTTTCCTTCGCGAAGTCCCGCCATTATACGGACTTATGGGGTAAACGTAAACCACCGGATATTATCCACAATCCATACACCGGGAAGTGGACAAGATGTGGATAATTTGTGGATCTCATTGTGGAAAAAGCCGACTCTTTTTTATAATACCTTCAAATACCACAGTTGTAGGGTAAAATCCGGGAAAAACCCCGTCCAACCCACTGGAAACGTTCTCTCCCTATGGTATTATGGGCTTCATCATTGGGGATAAATAGTGTACCAATATGTGGATAATATGTGGATAATTTGGGGTTAGCATGAGCGAATGGCAAGGTAACAGAGTATTCTGGGACGAAGCGCTGAAAATAATACAACAGCAGATTTCCGAACAGGAATACGTAATGTGGTTCCAGCAAATTGAATATACCGAATCCGATGAAGATTCCATAACCGTCACCGTTCCTTCATCATTTTACCGGGACCAGGTGAAACAGCGGTATCTCGATCTTATCATGAAGACCCTGAGAGAACTCTCGGGGCGATCGTTTCAGATTCATTTCAGTATTACAAAGACCGAACTTGTTCAGGAAAAATCCCGTCAGGACTCATCGGAAGACCTTCCGGAAACACCCGGAGGACCCTCAGCGAGAGAAAGGGAAAAAAAACCGGGGAATACCCTTCCCGCCCCGGGGCTGAACGAAGAATATACTTTTACAAACTTTGTTGTAGGCGACAATAATCGCTTCGCTGCGAATGCAGCGATTGCAATCGCAAAAAACCCCGGAACAACCTATAACCCCTGCCTTATCTACGGCGGTGTAGGTCTGGGAAAAACTCATCTCCTCCAGTCGATCGGAAACGCCGTCTGGCAGGAGAAAGACGAGGCAAAGATCGTCTATGTAACAGCCGAGGATTTTACCAACGAGTTCATACGATCGATCCAGGAAAACAAGACTCACCTCTTCAAGAACAAATACCGCAAGGCAGATGTTCTCCTCATCGACGACATTCACTTTCTTCAGAAGAAACACGAAACCCAGGAAGAACTCTTCCATACCTTTAACGCGCTCTTCGATGCGAAAAAGCAGATGATCTTCACCTCGGACCGTCCCGTGAGTGAAATCAAGGATATTACCGAACGACTTCAGAATCGTTTCACCCGGGGTCTGACCGTTGATCTTCAGCCTCCCCAAATGGAAACAGCCGTGGCTATTCTGAAAAAGAAGGCCGAGAAACAGGGCGTCTATGTGGCGAACGATGTAATCAACCTGATCTGCCAGAAAATAACCACCAACGTTCGCGATCTGGAAGCTGCTCTTACACGGATCATCGCCTACGCAGAACTGGTGAATAAGGAAGTCTCTCTGGAGGTTGCCCAGCGGCAGCTCAAGGATTTTTTCTCGAGCCCCACCCAAAACAACATTACCGTAGACATCATACAGCGGGTTGTGGCCGATTATTTCAATCTCTCCTCCAACGAGCTGAAGGGAAAGAAACGGACACGCCAGGTGGCCTTTCCCCGGCAAATGGCCATGTACATCACCCGGGAGATAACCGAAGCTTCCATGACCGATGTGGGGCTCGAATTTGGAGGGCGGGACCACACAACGGTGATGCACGCCTGTCAGCGAATTAGCAGTCGCATGAGAACGGACCCCACCATCGAAGATATCATCCAAACCCTGATCCGGAAGATAAAAGAGGAGGGCAGTCGGGCCTGATAACCGGGGAGTTTCCTCGGGATAACCGGGGGAAAACCTCACCCGCTGTGGAAAAGGGGATAAACCCGGGATAACCATGACCGGGTTATCCCCCTCTTAAGAACAGGTGGTGTATGAGATTGAGGGGGTTTTCCACAAATCCACAGTCTCTGCTATTACTACTACTGTTATATATATATACTCCCCATGGGGAAAGGAGTTCTGGAAAGTGAAGTTCACCGTAGAAAAAGACCTGATCCTTCGCGAGGTACAGATCGCGCAGGAGATCATTGCATCCCGCTCAAACATGTCAATTCTCTCCAACGTTCTGTTGCACGCAGCCGAGGGAGAACTTATCGTTCGCGCCACTGACCTCAAGGTCAGTTTTGAGACACGAATACCCGTGGTTGTCACGGAACCGGGTATAACCACGGTATTCTGTGACAAGCTTCAGGGTATTTTGCGCTCCCTTCCGGAGGGCGAAATAGAGTTCGAGCAGGGGTCGGCCGCCACGGGGGAAAATTTTGTTATTCGCCCGAAGTTCAAGGAGATCGATTTTCGTCTTCGCAGTATTCCTGCAGACAAGTTTCCCGAACTCCAGACCCATATCGATTCGGGGTATTTTGATTTTCCCCAGGCAGATTTTGCTGAAATGGTTACCCAAACAGCCTTTGCTGTTTCTGACGATGAAACCAGGTTTTTCATGAACGGGGTTTATCTGGAAACTGCCGAGGACAAGCTGATCATGGTCGCCACCGATGGTCGCCGGTTATCTCTCATATCTCACGAGATACCCGAAGGTCTCGAACACTTCGAAGGCGTTATCATTCCTCCTAAGGTTCTCAATCTTGTTCGTCGGCTTTCAACAGGCGAGGGAACCCTTCAGATGGCAATTGCCGACAAGCACATCTTTTTTGCCTTTGAAAACCATTATATCTCCTCTTCCCTCATTGAGGGGCAGTTTCCAAATTATCGCCGTGTTATCCCCGAAACGCAGCACTACAGCATCCAGCTGGAAAAAGCTGTTTTTTCCGAGGCACTCAAAAGGGTTGCCCTGATGGTAGAAAAATCGAGAAGAATCTATCTTGATATTTCGGCGGGTCAAATTCAGATTCGCAGCGAAGAGAGCGAGGTCGGCGTAGCGCGCGAAAGCGTCGCTGTTGATTTTGAGGGACCCGATACCACGATTGCCCTGAATTATATGTATCTCGTGGATCCTCTTCGTGTGATCAACACCGATACCATATCGATTCATTTCACAGAACCCAACAAGGCGCTCACAATTTACTCGGAACCCCTTGACCGGTATTATCACATTGTAATGCCCATGCAGCTCCAGTAAGGGACTATAAACGATTGTGGGGTTTGAATGGGTTCGATTGTTTCATTTTCGGAACTTGCACGATGGAACGATCGATATTTCCGCTCCTCAGGTATTTCTGAGAGGTGAAAATGGTCAAGGAAAGAGCAATTTTCTTGAGACCCTGTATTATTTGAGTTATGGGGGAAGTTTTCGTACTCGCTATGACCAGGAGGTATGTCGTCACGGGGAGGAAGAAATGTCCCTGGGCGGCTCCTTTACCTCCCGGGAGGATCGTTTTCGCATAGAGGTTCGTTACGAGGAACAGCGGAAAACAATTTATCGCGATGGAAAGGCGATACAGGATCGGAGAGACATGGTTTCCCTGATCCCGACGGTTCTCTTTCGTCACGATGATATGGTCTTTGTCAAGGGATCTCCCGAAAAACAGCGATGGTTCATAGATCAGACCCTGAGTATGAACTATCCCCTCTATATCGATGATCTTCGAAGATACCGAAAAATACTGAAAAACAGAAATCAGCTTCTAAAAGACCAAAAATACGATATTATTCCTGTATATAACCATCATCTCGCTGAGGCGGGACTTTCCCTTCAACGCCGACGAGCTGAAGTTTTACACTCCTTCAACGATGTTTTTTCCCAGGAATTTCGCTACATTGCGGATCTTCCCGAGGATCTTACCCTGGAATATCAGGAAAGCTGGACGGGGTGTGAGACAACGGAAGCTGTTCTTGCCTGTCTGGAAAAAAACCAGTATCGCGAAAGAGCTCTTCGTACAACGACGAGTGGCCCCCATCGGGACAAGTTTTTATTTCGCTACGGTTCCCGGGATTTTTTGTCCCTCGCCTCTACAGGGCAAATACGACTTGTTTCGCTTATTCTTCGTGTTGCCCAGGCGAAGTTTTTTTTGAAAGAAACAGGACGCAAGCCTCTTTTGCTTCTCGATGATGTTCTGCTGGAGCTGGATCCTCTTCGGCGTGAGCGGTTTGTTTCCAGGCTTCCTCCTGCGGAGCAGAGGATCTTTACCTTCCTCCCCGGGAATAGCCTTCAGGACTACCGTACCGATGAGACGATGGTATATACTATCGCCGATGGAAGGTTTCAACGAGAGTAGCGCTCGCGAGCTGGTTCTTCGGCTGGTGAATTCCCTGGGAGCGAAGGACGAGAAGGGAATAGTTCCCTTCGTTGCAGCCTGGCCCCGGATAGCAGGGACCGACTTCGCTGCCCATTCCCGCGTTCTCGATGTGCGGAACGGATCTGTCCGTATCGGCGTTGATCACCCCGGGTGGCTCCAGCGGATGCACATGGAGCAAAGAAAAATTGTTGCGTCAATTCAACGGAAATTTCCCGATCTCGGGGTGAAGACTCTCCATTTTACGATTGTGTCGTCCCTGGAGGGCGAGGTAACAGATTTTTCCCCCCCGAAAGAATCGGGCCAGAGATCTTCCCCGGAAGAGATTCGGCCGGAAGAGACTGGGGAAACGAACCAGGAAGGGCTGGGTAGTGCCCAAAATGATCATGATTTCATGAGTCATCTCAGGGGACTTGAAGAGGCCTTGCGGAAACGGGACGATTCGCGTTGACATGGGGCGATCACGGCCGTTATACTGCGCGCCTGTTACGAACTGACGAGGAGAATACCCCATGAAGCGAACCTATCAACCGAGTCGCGTCAAACGTAACCGAAAATTCGGCTTCCGGGCCCGCATGAAGACCGCTGCAGGACGGCTTGTCCTCAAGCGGCGGCGTGCCAAGGGACGAAAGAAACTTTCGGTTGCAGATGAGAAAAAACCTTACTAAGGCGGAAATTCTTCGGAAAAAACCGGAGATTTCAATTGTTTTTGCCAGTAAGGTCGTGTATCGCACGCAGGGGCTCCATCTTCGGATTGTCGAAAATGATCTGGGATGGAGCCGTGTTTTATTCACTACGCCCCGGATGTTCCGGGGAGCGGTAGCCCGAAATCGGGCACGGCGACATGTACGCGAAGCATACCGGCTGATAAAAGGGCAGTTACGGGGCCATTACGATATGGTCTTTGTCCTGTATCCCGGATTGTATGAGTTTTCCGACCGGTTTTCGCAGGTAGAATCCCTGCTTCACCGGGCGGAAGCGATTCCTCAGAGCTAAGGAACAATAATGGAAAAGAACACCCTTCTTGCGGTTGTTCTGTCGGTCATAGTTATCACGATTGGTTTCACGGTACAGAACATTCTGTACCCGCCGGAACCCGTATCACTTGCAGAGACCACAGATGCAGGAACCGCAGAACGAATCGATTCCCGGGATGCCGAGTCGCCGTCGCGACCGGAAGGTGAAAGCGGGCAGGAACAGCTGCCACGGGAAGGGGTTGCTCCCTCGGAACGCCCCGTTCCGGGCAATCCTGTACGAGAAGTTCCCAGGGAGGGAATTTCGGGCGATCCCGTAACCTACCAAAACGAGACCATGCGTGTAGTCTTTGATCCCGCAGGAGCACGAATTATTTCTCTCCAGCTTCTTTCCTACACCGACGGTGAGGGGCCGGTGGAGATGATCAAGCGGGGCGGAACCGATCGGGGTGCCCTGGAGTTTCACTTTGGGAACGAGACAGCTCCCCCCGTGAGGACTCTCTTTGAGAAAGTTCCCTCCGATGATCAGCATACCCTGGTGTTTCGTCGGGATTTTTATATCGAGGGAACTCCCGGTCAGCCCTTCGAAGTGAAACGAACCTTCCGGTTTTACCCCGGGGAATATGTAATCGAAACAGCCGTGGAGATAACAAACTCCGTAAACCAGGTAATTCCCCTGGATTACGCCGGGTCTTCCTACACCATCTCCTTTGGTCCCCAAATTGGTCCTTCCTACGCCGAACTGGACGGAAGGAACGAATACCGGAAATTTTTCTACTACGACGGGGGAAGACGGCGCGAATTACGGTTGCGCACCGAGGATCGAAGCCAGAAAGAGGAGCGCCTCCACTGGGCCTCGATCGCGGGCAAGTATTTCGCTGTTATCGCTGTTCCCGGATCTGCCAACTACACCTGGACCTTCTCCAACGAGACACCACGTGGTCTTGACGACGGGGCGGCCATGTATCTTTCCCGGCCTCTTTTCAGAAGTTCTGCAAACCGCGATGTGCAGAGATTTTATGTGGGGCCAAAAGTTACGAGTATCCTGAATCGTTACGACCGATCGGACAGTAACGCCCTGGGTCTGCAGAACATGAACTTCGGCCGCATCGAGGATCGGCGTCTTCTTTTCGGCTGGTTGGAGAATATCCTGAAGTTTGCCATGCAGGTCATCTACCGGTTTGTTCCCAATTACGGCGCTGCCATCATTATTCTCACTATTATCGTGAAAATTCTCCTCTTTCCCCTTACGCACAAAAGCTTCGAGAGCACCAGCAAGATGCAGCTTCTGAATCCGAAGATTCAGGAGTTACGGGAAAAGCACAAAGATAATCCCCAGAAAATGAACCAGGCCATGGGCGAGCTCTACAAAAAGGAGGGTGTAAATCCTCTTGGGGGATGTCTGCCGATGCTGGTGCAGTTTCCCTTTTTCATCGCCATGTTCGGTGTCTTCAACAACCACTTCGATCTGCGTGGAGCCACCTTCATTGCGGGGTGGATCACCGATCTCTCGGCGCCTGAATCGATCTGGAATTTTGGGGATTTTGTTCTCCCTCTTCTGGGCTGGAACGATTTGCGTTTGTTGCCGATATTATTTGTTGCAAGTCAGCTGTTATCGAGTAAACTAATGCAGAACCCCGCTGCGGGAACCAGTAACAGTCAGATGAAAATGATGCAGTACGGTTTACCGCTGATGTTCTTTTTCATCCTCTACAATATGCCGAGCGGGTTGCTGGTCTACTGGATTTTTTCGAACGTTCTCACGGTAGGGCAGCAGGCGTACATCACAAGGAAGCGAAAACACCAGGCAACGGAGTAGATAATGGTACAAGAATTTGAAGGGCGCACCGAGCAGGACGCGATCGACGCTGCTGTGGAGGCGCTTGGCCTCGAGGCGCACGAGTTTGAGGTGGAGATCGTCTCGACCCGGAGCGGCGGACTCTTTGGACGAAACAAGGCAGTTCGTATTGCTGTGCACTACGCCGGCACGGAAGACTCACGGGAGACGGAAAAGAAAAGCGATGCTCCCCGGCAGCGGGCAGCCGGTAGTACCCGTGCCACAGGAGAGGCGCTGCACCCCGAGACTGATTTTGAGCACGCCGTGGTTGATTTTGTTACCACCGTTACGGAAAAAATGGGATTTCCCTCAAAGGTTTCGATTTCCTTTCGGGAACCGCAAAAACTTGGAATCCGGCTCGAGTCGGAGCATACGAACATTTTGATCGGACGCAAGGGAAAAAATCTGGATGCCCTGCAGCTTTTGGCAAATGTTCTTTCCGGGCGGTTTGTTGATTCCGAGATAAAGGTTATTCTTGATACCGAAGGGTATCGGGGACGCCGGGAAGAGCAGTTGATCCAGCTTGCCCACAAGGTGGGGGACCAGGTAAAGCGGACGCGCGGAAGCAAACTACTCGAACCGATGAATCCCTTTGAACGTCGCTTGATACACACCACGTTGAACGATATTGCCGATATTGGTACCGAAAGCGAAGGTGAAGGGCTCTACAAGCAGGTCCGAATTTTCTATCGAGGGAGCAAGTAGGGTTTTCACGCAAAAGCAATTATTGTGGAATTGTTGTGGATAACTTTTGGATACCTTCACGGATATCCCTGAAGAAGGCGCAAAAGGGCCCCACAATTTCTGCAAGAATAGAAAAATCAGCGAAATATTTGTGATATTTTGATGTATTCTCCCCCCCCGGGGGAGGAGTTATTTGTCCACGGAATGTGGATAAGTTGTGGAAAACGATAGGAGACCTACATGACCTTCGACGAGACGGTACGGTACCAGGACAGCCACGAATGGGTTCGGTCCGAGGGAGAGACAGCACGGATCGGCATTTCCGATTATGCCCAGGATGAACTGGGGGATGTGGTCTTTGTTGAGCTTCCCGAAGCGGGAACTTCCCTCAAGAAGGGGCAGCCTCTGGGGGTCGTGGAGAGCGTGAAGGCAGCGAGCGACCTGTACATGCCCGTAAGCGGTACCGTGGTATCCTGCAATGAGGCGCTGAAGGATGCTCCCGAAACGATCAACCAGGATCCTTTTGGCGCAGGCTGGATCATTACGGTGAAACTCGATGATCCCGCTGAGATGGAAGCGCTCATGGACAGTGTAGCCTACAAGAACTATACCGAGGGTTTGAAGGACTAGTCTTTCCCCAGACCCTCCTGACTCTGTGAGCGGGCACATCCTTGTTCGGTTGACTGCAGGAGGGTATTGTTTTACGCTTCTTCTGTATCGAACAAGGAGACTATATGAAAAGGTCACCCCTTTCCCCGGCGGATTATCATGTCCGCGATCTCTCTCTGGCCGAATGGGGGCGAAAAGAGCTCACCATCGCCGAACACGAGATGCCCGGACTCATGGCTACCCGGGAAAAGTACGGCCCCCTGAAACCTCTTGCAGGTGTTCGGATCACGGGGTCCCTCCATATGACGGTGCAGACAGCGGTTCTCGTGGAGACCCTGGCGGAGCTCGGCGCCGATCTTCGATGGGCCAGTTGTAATATCTTTTCCACCCAGGATCACGCCGCTGCAGCCGTTGTGGTGGGACCTCCCCAGGCGGGAGGATCCCCCGACGAGCCCCGGGGCGTTCCCGTGTTTGCCTTCAAGGGCGAGACGCTGGAGGAGTATTGGGAGATGACCCTGAAGGCGCTTTCCTTTCCCGGGGAGGGTGATACCGGAGAGGGGAGCGCTTCCCCGGCCAGAGGCCCGCAGCTTATCGTCGACGACGGAGGCGATGCCACGCTTTTGCTTCACAAGGGTGTGCAGATGGAAGCGGGTGATGCCTGGGTCGAGGGTCCGGCGGAGAGCCACGAGGAGGGCGTGATCAAGGCCCTTCTCAAGCGGGTTCACCAGGAAGATTCCGGTTTTTTCCGCCGTCTGGTTTCCCAGTGGTGCGGAGTGAGCGAGGAGACAACCACCGGGGTCCACCGGTTATACCGGATGGCCCAGGAAGGAACGCTCCTGGTTCCGGCGATCAACGTAAACGACAGCGTTACCAAGAGCAAGTTTGACAACCTCTATGGATGCCGCGAGAGCCTGATCGACGGAATCAAGCGGGGAACCGATGTGATGATCGCCGGAAAGGTTGCTGTGGTCTGTGGTTACGGTGATGTGGGCAAGGGTTGCGCCCAGAGTCTCCGGAATCAGGGAGCCCGGGTGATCGTAACGGAGATCGATCCTATTTGTGCACTCCAGGCCTCCATGGAAGGCTACGAGGTAAAACGGCTGGAGACGGTTCTTTCCCGGGGGGATATTTTTGTAACCACCACGGGAAACCGGGACATCATAACCCTGGAGCACCTGCAGGGAATGAAAGACCAGGCTATTGTAGCGAATATCGGGCACTTCGATAACGAGATTCAGGTGGAACGCCTGAACGCCTCGAGCGGTGTGGTCCGGGAAAATATCAAGCCCCAGGTCGACAAATACACCTGGGAAGACGGTCAGGACGATGCGGGAAACACCATCAAGGCCCATTCGATCTATCTTCTGAGCGAGGGGCGGCTGGTGAATTTGGGGAACGCCACGGGACACCCGAGTTTTGTCATGAGCAACAGTTTTACCAACCAGGTTCTGGCGCAGCTCGACCTGTGGAACCACCGGGAGGACTACAAGCCCGGTGTCCGAGTTCTTGACAAACTTCTCGATGAGGAGGTTGCCCGGTTACACCTGGACAAGCTGGGTGTTGAACTCACCAGACTGACGCCGGAACAGGCTGAGTACATCGGTGTTTCCCCTACGGGGCCCTTCAAGCCCGAGGCCTACCGGTACTGATCGAAGGAGCAAAAAGAGATGAACCCACAGAGTGTGCCGGCCAGGAGCCGGTACCTTTTTACCTCGGAGTCTGTGAGCGAGGGGCACCCCGACAAGCTCGCGGACCAGATTTCCGATGCAATTCTGGATGCCTGTCTTGCCGATGACCCCCGAAGTCGTGTCGCCTGCGAGACCTTTACCACCACGGGACTGGTTCTGGTGGGGGGGGAGATCACAACTTCGACCTATGTCGATGTGCAGCAGGTTGCCCGGGAAGTAGCCAGGTCCATTGGATACACCAACCCTTCCTACGGTCTTGATTATGAATCCATGAGCGTCCTGAACGCGATCCATTCCCAGAGTCCCGATATCTCCCAGGGGGTGAGCGGAGCGGGGCTGAAAGAGTATCAGGGGCAGCAGGGTGCCGGTGATCAGGGCATGATGTTCGGCTATGCGTGCCGGGAAACACCGGAGTTCATGCCGGCACCGATCATGTTCTCCCATCAGATTCTTCAGAAGGCTGCAGAGTTGAGAAAGGGCGGGGTCATTCCCTGGATGAGGCCCGATTCCAAGAGTCAGGTTACCGTTGAATACGAGGGAATGAAGCCCAGGAGAATAGACACCGTTGTGGTGAGCCATCAGCACGATCCCGAGGTTTCCCACGAGGAGATTACCCGGACTCTGGTGGAGCAGGTGATCAAACCGGTTCTGGAACCTGCCGGATTGCTGGACGGAAAGACCCGTTATCTGGTGAATCCCACGGGGCGTTTTGTCATTGGTGGCCCCCACGGAGACTCGGGTCTCACGGGCAGAAAGATTATCGTCGATACCTACGGGGGTATGGGCCGTCACGGTGGAGGCGCTTTCAGCGGCAAGGATCCCAGCAAGGTTGACCGGAGCGCAGCCTATATGGCGAGATATGTGGCGAAGCATATTGTTGCCGCCGGTCTGGCTGACCGGTGCGAGGTGCAGCTTTCCTACGCGATCGGGGTTCCCTTTCCCGTGAGTGTTATGGTTGAAACCTTTGGCACGGCGGTTGCTCCCGAGAGTGTCATCGAGGGGGCTGTGGAAAAGACCTTCGATCTCACACCCGGGGGAATTATTGCAACGCTGGATCTGCTGAAGCCCATATACGCGCAAACCGCCGCCTACGGTCACTTTGGGCGCCCTGAGTTTTCCTGGGAGCAGACAGATCGCGTGAACGATCTTCAGCGGGCAGTTGGCTAGGGGTTCCCGTCGTGGCAATTGAACGGGTATCGGACCTTCTGGGTCGGGGAAAGACGCTCTTCAGTTTCGAGTTTTTTCCGCCCCGAACCGAGCAGGGCTGGAACAGACTTTTTCACAGCATAGGGACGGACCTTCTACCTCTGGAACCGGCCTACGTGAGCGTTACCTACGGGGCGGGCGGATCAACCCGGGAGTACACGCACCGCCTGGTCACGCGGATACAGAGCGAGTTTAACCTCACCGTGGTGGCCCATCTGACCTGCGTCGGCTCCAGCCGGGCCGAGATCGCCGGAATTCTCGATCAATACCGGGCTGCCGGGGTCTGCAATATCCTGGCGCTCCGGGGAGATCTTCCCCGCCAGGGGGGCGAAGAGAGCAGGAGGAGCGATTTTTCCTGTGCTGCCGAGCTGGTTTCCTTTGTGCGAAATTATATGCCCGAGGCATCGATCGGTGTTGCCGGGTTCCCCGAGGGGCACCCCGATACACCGAACCGGCTTCTGGAGATCGAGTACCTGCGCCGGAAGGTGGATGCCGGGGCCGATTACATTGTAACCCAGCTCTTTTTTGATAACCGGGATTACTTTGATTACGTGGAGCGGCTGGCTCTTGCCGGGATCACCCTTCCCGTTGTTCCGGGAATCATGCCCGTCACAACGAGAAAGGGAATGCAGCGCATGGCCGAGCTTGCAGCGGGAGCCCGTTTCCCCGCTGCCCTTCTGCGGGCGGTGGAGCGAACCCACGATGACCAGGGAGTGAACCGCGTTGGGACCCACTGGGCCACGGCCCAGGTGGCCGATCTGCTGAACCGGGATGTCCCCGGTGTCCACCTCTATACGCTGAACAATTCCTGGTCAACGATCCATATTTGCAGAAATCTGGGGCTCGAGAGCTACCGGCTGTAGAGCGGTTGTAGGGGCGCTCCTGCCAGGGCCAGAGGCCCCGGCAGGACCATCTCTCAGTAGTGGTGTCCCAGCCCGATGAAGATGACTCGGGCGTTCCCGTCAAGCGGGCTGGTACCGTCGTAAATCTCTTCCAGGTCCAGTCCGTAGGTTCCCCTGAGGAAGAGGCTGCGGGCAAAAAGGGGAAAGCCGATGACGGAGAAGCCAGCGCTGTACTGGATATCGCGGTGGCGGTCGAAGGAAGAGGACTCGTGGAAATCTCCCCGGGTGTCCCGCACGTAGGCGATATCAAAGAAGGGACCGATCTGCATTTCGAAGATGGGCCTGAGGGTCCAGACTGTAAAAAGCACATCGAGGTTCAGGAAAATCCCCAGGTCTCCATTCATCTTGTCGTTCATGATACCCCGGGCATCCTTCGCGGCATCGTCCTGGTCATCGTCGGCGCCGTTGATCAGGTAAAAGGAGGAGAGGCTCCCGCTGATTCCGAGCCGGGGCCACCCATCGCGCCCTCCCCGGAGGAAGGCCCGGTATCCCGAGATGCGGGTGGTGATCTCCTGGTCCCAGGAATCGGTGGTGATGTTGTAGGTGTTTTCGTTTTCCAGGGCCAGGGTGAGTCCCTGGCGGTAGTTCCCGTCCCAGTTTGCCCGGCCCGCTCGCAGACCGTGTTCAAATCCCGCCGTGGTCCCCTTGCGTTCCTCGCTGATCCCGCCAGGGCGGTATTTTACCTCACCCTTCACCGAGGGAAGGTAACGAAGCTGGCCGAAACCGGGAAGCCGCAGGGGAAGATTGATCCCCGTTCCCAGGGTGAGGGAGTTGGTAAAGTAGTCGTTGTCGTCCTCGTCGTCGTCGGTGAGGTAGCGGTATTCCTGCATGAATCCCAGGGTCCAGTCCCGCCTGAGCCAGGAGAAGTAATACTCCAGACCGATGCCGAGTTCAAGATCGAACTCGTCTTCCTCCAGAGAGAGGGACTGTTCCATCACAAGGGCCCAATCCCGCTGGAAAACCTGGAAGGGAAGCTTGAACTCCGACGAGAGGGTTACGATGTTCTCATCGTCGTCGGTGAACTCGTAGTCCAGGTCGATCCGGAGATCCTGAAGGGTGCCGAAAAAATTGTAGTCCCTGATGCGGAAGCTCAACAGCAATCCGTCGTTGGAGTCGTAGCGGACATAGGGAAGGGCGATCACGTTCCAGGTATCCTGGGTTTCCACCGTTACGTGGAGGAGCCGGGGGGCCAGAGGGTCATGGGTATCGGGAGCATCGGGGGGGAGGATCTCGTAGGAGATGGAGCTGCTCTGGAGCTCCCGCTGGTTGGTAAGGAGCTGCTGCTGTTCCCGGATAAACTCCTCCAGGGCTTCCTCCGAGGGAAACTCGAGTCCTTCTTTTATCTCAAGCAGCTGCTCCAGAACCCAGCGTCGGGTCCTCCCCTGGAGAGTCCAGGATACTTCGTGGATTACCAGGGGGCCCTGAAGCGTCCTCTCCGCTGTGTGTGGGGCCTCCACGGCCGGGATCGCCCGTTCCTCCGCCGGGAGGCCAGGGATGACTCCGACGAGAAAGATGATTCCCGGGAAGGCCAGGAGGAAGTGCGAAAAAAAGTGTTTCGTCATAGTGTACCTGTCAGGTTTCAATTGAAATTCCGGAAACGTATCTTAAAATGTCTGCGAAGCATATCATATTTTAAGGTTTTGTCACGTAAAAACCAGGGTCTTTTCCGTGGCCTTTCTGCACTGCTCCAGGAGGAAGGCAGCGGATCCTTCTGTTATCTCCCCAAGGCAGGCCTCCTCGTGGGGGGAAAAGCGCTCCAGGACCCAGTCGCCCGGAGCCCTTCCCCGGGGCGGGCGCCCGATGCCCAGACGCAGGCGCCAGAAATCACTCCCGCCGCTCAGGGTAATGATGGAGCGCAGGCCGTTGTTTCCCCGGTGCCCGCCCCCGAAGCTGGACTGAACCGTCCCGAAGGGTGTCTCCAGATCGTCGTGGACAACCAGAAGTTCCTCCAGGGACCACCCGAAAAATTGGAGAGCCGCCACGACGCTCTTGCCGCTGTGGTTCATGAACGTCTGGGGTTGCAGGAACACCTGGTTGTCCCGGCGCAAAAAGAGGCCGTGAAACTTTTCCTTCCACCCCTCCTGACTGAGTCCTCCCTGGATGGTGAAGAGCGATTCCATCACCATCCAGGCGAAGTTGTGGCGGCTGCGAGCGTAGCGTTTTCCGGGATTTCCCAGGAAAACAACCAGTCGTGGAAGAGGCGGTTGTAGAGATCTCTGCTTCATAGTAAGTAGAGTATCATGAGACCTGATGTGCGTGTCTTCCATTCAACCTCGGGTGATCCCTGGTTTAATCTGGCCCTGGAAGAGTGGATTTTCCGGACAAACCCACCCGAACGGCAGACCCTTTTCCTGTGGCGGAACGATCCTTCCGTGGTAATCGGCCGATACCAGAACCCCTGGGTGGAATGTAATCTTCCTGCCATGAATGCTGCGGGGGTTCACCTGGTGCGTCGCCAGAGCGGGGGTGGGACGGTGTATCACGACCGGGGAAACACCAATTTTACCTTTATCTCTCCGGCTGATTCCTACCAGCAGGACCATAATTTCCGGATTCTCGTGGACGCCCTGGCCTGGTTTGGCCTTCAGGCGTACCGGTCGGAGCGGAACGATCTTCTGGTCTCCACCGATGGGGGAAAACGGAAAGTCTCGGGAAACGCCTTCAAGCATACCCGGGAGCGGTGCTTTCACCATGGAACGCTCCTGATCAGGGCAGACCTGGATCGGCTCCAGGAATACCTGCGTCCCTCGGAGAGGCCTCTTCGGGCCAGGGGAACCAGATCGGTCTCGTCTCCCGTGGCAAATCTCGGGGATCTGTGCAAAACCATCTCTCACGATTCCCTGGGAGTGGCTCTGCGGGAGGCTTTTGCTGCCTTCTACGGTGGGGCCTGTAGCGAGGAGACCCTTCACCAGGAGGATCTGGCCGTCCTTCCCGAGGTTGAGAACTACTACCGGAAGATGCGGTCCTGGGAATGGCGATACGGCGCCACGCCGGAGTTCGTTCTGGAGGTTCCTCTCGCGCAGCTGGGCGGCCATATCCCGGGGAACGGTCAGGGGCGGGCCGAGGTGGTGATCGACGAGGGCAGAATCCGGGATATCATGGTACACTGCAGCGATCCCGGACGTTTCAGGAAGGAAGCCTTTCTGGGGATGCCCTGGGACGAGATCATGAGCGGTCAGGAAGACCAGAAGATCAAGGGATAAAACGCTCAAGAGATACAAGATCAGGAAACGGAAGATCGGGAAACAGAAGATCGGGAAACAAAAGAAAAAAGGGGTGGCAGAATCCCCGGGTAGAAGGAGGAAATGTTCGTGAGTATTCATATAGGGGCACAACCGGGAGAGATCGCAGAAACGGTTTTGATGCCGGGGGATCCCCTGAGGGCCGCCTTTGTCGCGGAAAACTGGCTTTCTGAGGTGCATCAGTACAACAGCGTCAGGGGGATGCTGGGTTTTACCGGGCTCTGGAAGGGAGAGCGGATCTCCGTCCAGGGGTCGGGCATGGGGATGCCCTCCATGGCTATCTATGCTACGGAACTGATGCGGTTTTTCGGGGTTCAGCGGTTGATTCGCATCGGGTCCTGCGGGGCGATGCAATCCGAGATTGCTCTGCGGGAACTTATCCTCGCCATAAGCGCCTCCACCAACTCTGCCATGAACCGCAGTCGTTTCGGGGGAATGGACTACGCTGCCACGGCCAGCTGGAGTCTCTTCAGGAAGGCCCTGGCCGTGGTGGAAGAGCAGGGAATCCCCTTCCACGCGGGGAGTATCCTCTCGAGCGATACCTTTTACGATGATGACCCCTCACAGTGGAAGGTCTGGGCCCGTCACGGGGTTCTTGCCGTGGAGATGGAGGCAAATCAGCTCTATACCCTGGCGGCGCGTCACGGAAGGGAAGCTCTGGCGCTTCTCACGGTAAGCGACAGCCTGGTGCAGGAAAAGGAGTTGAGCGCCGAAGACCGGCAGACCGGTTTTCACCAGATGGTGGAGGTGGCTCTGGAAGTCGCCCGCAGGGCCCAGGGGGAGGTATCGGGGAGGGAGTAACCCCCTCCCGAGGTTATCCCGTAAAAAGCAGCGCCACCCCGGCTACCGCCAGGAGCGCTCCCGCCAGTTCCCGGAGCGTCACGGTCTGGCGAAAACCAAAGACGGTGATGGGAATAAGAATAATCGGGACCGTGGCCATAATGGTCGAGGCGATCGCCGTGGAGGTGTTCTGCGCGGCCAGAAGGCCCAGAGAGACGCCGAGAAAGGGTCCGAAGAAGGCTCCCCGCAGGATGTGACGACAGGCCGGTGCATCCCGAAGCGCTTTCAGGGCCCGGCCGAGCCGGCCGGTAAACAGAAAGAAAAGCAAAAAGGCCACGAAACCGGCCAGGGCACGGATCTGGGTCGCTGCAAAGGGATCGTAGTCGGGTGCGCCGAACCGGCTCAGAACAAGACCGAGGGCTTGCCCCAGAGACCCCAGCAGGGCAAACCAGATACCCCGAATGCCGGGGTGGTGAATTGCCGGTGACGGGGCCGCTGATTTTGGCGGACCCGGAGGTTGTACCGTGGTGACCAGAACAATTCCCGCCATGGTGACCGCCATGGCGCCAAACTGGCCCGGTGTGAGCGCTTCCCCCAGAATGAGCCATCCCAGGAGCGCTGTCATGGGCGGTACCGAGGCGTAGATGAGCATGGCCATTCGTGCTCCCACGTCGACAAAGGCCTGAAAGAGAAAGAGATCTCCCAGAAAGAACCCCACGATCCCCGAGGATGAGAGCCAGAACCAGATATGCCAGTCGGCGTCGCCGGGGAAGATCTGCCCCTGGCGGGCGACCAGATAGGCCGTGAAAACGGGGAGGGCAAAGGCCAGCCGCAGAAGGTTGACCTGGAGGGAGCCCACGCGCTTTCCTGCGGCTTCGAAGGAGAGACTGGTAATTGCCCAGCACAGGGCCGTGGCGAGCGCTGCTGTTTGACCGATTATATGTACATTCATCCGTTGCCTGCCCTCTCAGAGTCGTTTACAATACCCGGAAGAGCCATGACCGTCGATACTATTTTTTCGTCCCTCGATTCTTCTGGTATGGGGGCGCTGGTGCCCTTTCTCCTCCTTCCCCTCGGTGCCCTGGCCACCAGTGCCGTTCACGGGGTCTACGATGGTCGCCGGGGGCCCTGGTGCCACTGGTACGCCCTGATCGTTCAGGTAAGTACGGGGGCCTTTTCCTTCCTCTGCGCCCTGGTGGTTTTGTACATCCTTCGGGGAGGCGGGATCGGTGATTCCGGGGTTCCCCGCGTGCTTCTGGGCCTCTCGGGAGTGTCCTGGGTTGTGACGGTTCTCGCCGTGCGCCGGGCCGTGGCCTACCGGTATCTTGCCACGGTTCGGCATCCGCTGGTGCTTGTTTTCTTCTGGGCTCTGGCCTGGAGCGCCGGTGGTGCCCTCTATCTGACCGGTCTCTGGCTCATCCCCGGCCCGCCCCTCTATACGGCGCTGGTGATGGTTGTGCTGGTTTTCCTTATCCTGGAATTGCTGCTTCTGATGGCCACGGCGAAATCGAGGTCACGCCGGTGACCTCCCGTGAAGAGCGTCGCCTCGCGCTCTTTCCCGATAACTGGAATCTTCTGGTTCTGGAAAAAAAAGAGGTTGCCCGTGATCAAGCGCGACACCCTCTTCACGAGCTTCCCCGGGAGGAGGAGCTTCGGAGTCTGGGTATCGTTTCCCCCGATTCGGCCCTGGAGTTTCCCTCAGGTTCCTCCCTCAGGGGCAGGGCATCGTTTGTGGACCGCCAGTATCTTGCCCCCCTGGTTGACCGCCCCCTGCGTACCAGCGAGGGCGATCGGTTTCTCCTGATCAGCCGGCGCAACGCGCCGGATACGATGGACCCTGAAGAATGCACCGTGGCAAACCGGGTGTTCCATCTCGCCTACTGGGATCGGGCATCCCGCTTCTGCGGGACCTGCGCGGCCCCCATGGAGATGATCTCCGGGGAGATGGCAAAGCAGTGCAGCGCCTGTGGCGCGACGAGCTACCCCCGGATATCGCCAGCCGTGATTGTGGCGGTTGTTCGTCAGGGCAAGCTTCTTCTGGCTCATTCTCGCCGACACAGCGGAAAGATGTACAGCGTCCTTGCCGGATTTGTCGAGGCCGGAGAGACCTTGGAGCAGGCCGCAGCCCGGGAGGTCCAGGAGGAGTGCGGGATCACCATAAAAAATGTGCGTTACCTGGCAAGCCAGCCCTGGCCCTTTCCCACGGCCCTCATGGCGGCGTTCACGGCGGACTACGCCGGAGGGGAGATTGCCCTCCAGGACGAGGAGATTGTCTCGGCGGACTGGTTTGCACCGGGGGAGCTGCCCCGGGAGATACCCGACGCCTACAGTATCGCCCGACGGTTGATAGAGCGTTTTGTGAGCGACCACGGGACGCCCCAGGATCTCCAGCGTCTTCTGAGCAGATGAACAAATGTAACTGTCACAATTTACAGTTGCTAATGCTGACAAGTCGAGTTATCATTATTCCCGAGATTTTCCGAGGAGGGCCAGCATGTCACACGGGCACGTAGTGGTTATCGGCGGCGGTGGAACGGGTGCCGCGATTATCCATGATTTGATACAACGGGGTTTTACCGCCACCCTGGTTGAGCGGGGAGAACTCACCAGTGGCACCACGGGAAGGCACCACGGGCAGCTTCACTCCGGTGCCCGGTACGCCGTGGGTGACCGGGAAATTGCCCGGGAATGTATGGAGGAGGTGCGTATACTGCAGGCGATCGCACCCCAGGCGCTGGAGATGAACTACGGGCTGTTTGTGGCGCTCACCGACGAGGATGTGGCCTTTGCTCCCGAATTCATTCAGGCCTGTCGCGAGGCGACGATTCCCGTCCGGGAGATTCCCCTGGATCAGGCCTTTCGGATGGAGCCCCACCTTAACCCGGAGATCAAGATGGCCCTGCAGGTTCCCGATGGTACCATCGATGCCTGGCGTCTGCCCCTTCATTTCTTTGCCACGGCCCGCGCTGCCGGTGCCGATATCAGGACCTTTACAGAGGTGGTGGGTATTCACAGCAGGGCCGGTGCGGTCACGGGAGTGCGGGTGCTGAACCACGCCACCCAGGAAGAATCGGACATAGCGGCCGATCTGGTGGTGAGCGCCACCGGGGCCTGGGCCGAAAAGGTTGCGGCCCTGGCGGGGATTCATATCCCCGTTACGCCCGCGCCGGGGACGATGGTGGCGGTAAAAAAACGGCTGAACAATATGGTGGTGAGCCACCTTCATCCCGCCGGTGATGGTGACATCATCGTACCCCAGCGGGGACTTTCCATCATCGGTTCCACCCAGTGGAAGACCGACGATCCCGACACGGTAGAGGTTCCCCGGGCCGATATCGACTACCTGACGCGCCGGGCTACGGAACTGATGCCGGTTTTCGGGGAGACGCCCTTTCATGCGGCCTGGTCTGCGAGCAGGCCCCTGGCGGGAGCTTCCAGCAACGTTGAGGACGGGCGAAAGCTCTCCCGGGACTTTATCGCGATCGATCACGGTCGCTCCGACGGGGTGAAGGGGTTTATCTCGATCATCGGCGGAAAGGCCACGGTACTGCGCGCCATGGGAGAAAAAACAGTCGATCTGATTTGCGATCTTGTTGGTGTGCAGGAACCCTGCCGCACCGCCGAGACACCTCTTTTGCAGCACCGGGCTTTTTACAACCCCCATCTTGTCACGAAAGGAGCGGCCTCATGAGCGATTCTCCGCAGAACGATTCTCGACATAACGATCAGCCCCAGGAGTTTCAGACTCTTTCGGGTGAACCTGTACGAATGGTGCGGTTCCGTATTGCCCGGCCCCAGCGGGAAGAACAGTGGGGGCAGTACGTGGTGCCCGTGAAGGGCCACACCACGCTGGTGGATGCCCTGGAATGGATCAAGAGCAACATCGATCTGACCCTGATGTTCCGTCACTCCTGCCACCACGGGTCCTGCGGAACCTGCGGCATGATTGTGAACAACAAACAGGCGCTGGCTTGTACAACCCGGGTTATGGACCTGGTGGAGGAGGCCGAAGCAGCGGGAGAGGATCGAAAATCCTTTGCCATCGAGGTTCGTCCCCTCCAGACCATGGATCACCTGGGTGATCTGGCGGTAGATCCGGCCCGCCTCTTTCGGGATTTTCCCGTCGATGCCGATTATCTGCGCCCCAGCGAGGCCAACAAGGGGAGCGAGGTTCCCGGGGAGATCACGGGGTATCAGCGGTTTGAAAACTGTATCGAGTGCGGTCTGTGCGTTTCTTCCTGCCCCGTGGTAACAATGCGGGATTTTATGGGCCCTGCGGGGCTTGCTGCCTATAACCGGGAGGTTACCAAACACCCCGAACGATCGGGGGAACTGCTTCCCCGGGTTGATTCTGATCGGGGTGTCTGGGGGTGCGATCGCCATCTGGCCTGCAGCCAGGTGTGTCCCACGGGGGTCTACCCGGCCAAACATATCGTGCAGCTCCAGAAGAAGATCAAGAAGACAAAGCAGGAATCCGGGCAGGAATAGCAGCCCCCGGGGGCGGCAGGGCGCCGCCCCGAAATCTTACATCTTGTCCACCAGCATCGAACACTTCCCCGAAGGGATGGGAAGGGTCTTTTCCTTGCCCTGATCGAGCAGATCCAGGGTGAAATAATAGAGCTTTTCCGATTCGTGTCGGATCTCCCACCCCCGGCCGCTCTTCTTGCTGAGGATGGTGATGGTGTTGCGCCGGAGATTCAGGTTTTCGATTCCCATGATCTCCAGGGTGGGAACGACCCAGCGCACGGTTTTTCGGGGGAGACTCACCAAAAGACCGATCACGTTCTCGATCATCAGGGCAACTGTGGAGAGTCCCACCGAGGGGAGATGCATGGCCCGGGGAAAGGCGGGGTTGCCCGTCCAGGAGGCTTTCCCCTCCCGGTTCGGCCGGTAGGCCTCGTAGACGTTACCCCGCTTGTTCCCCTCGGGATGGAGGGTGTCCAGCATGCAGTAGAGGTGGCGGATGGCGTACTCCCGGGCGAGCTCCCACTGGTGCTGTTTTTCCAGCCCCTTGATGATCATGAAGGTGTAGGGAGGAAAGACGGAGCCGCGATAGCCCTCGCCGTTTTCCGAGAAGGAGGGTTCCGAGACGGCCACCGTGGGAAAGGGATTTTCCGTGGCGAACCCCGCAGGATCCTTCAGGTGCTCGATCATGCTGCTCGAACGAACCTCGTTGGGAATGTCCGTGAGGAGTGTCCAGAAGCTGGCGGCGGTCTTGACGCCCACCCGCTGTTGCTCCTTGTTAAGGTCGTAGTAAAAGCCGCTCTCTTCGTCCCACATGTGCTGGTTGATGCGGGTCTTGAGGGAGAAGTACTGCCTGCGGTAACGGAATTCGATGTCCTTGTCGTTCAGAACGTGGCCCAGTTCGGCCATGAAGGAGGAGTTCATGGCTTGTTGGGTGTTGAAGTCCACGGGGTAGTAGGCTTCTTCCCGGGGGGCGTTCACCATGCCCGTTGCGGCCAGGGGAACGTGGTACAGGCCTGTTTCGTCCTTGAAGGTCTCCTCCAGCCACTGATAGTGGCGTTCCAGAACGGGCATGATTTCCTTGATCCGTTTTTTGTTGCCCACCTTGTGGTAGAGATTGTACTCTGCCCAGGCGAAGAGAGGCGGTGCTACTCCCTGGGGGTTTTCCGGCGAGAAGAGGGGCTCCCCCGTTTCCAGGTTATAGTCGCTGCGGATCGCTCCGTTTTCTTCCTGGCGGTTGTAGAATCCGTCCAGCTGGTTCGAGACCGGATAGAGGCGGTTGCTGTAGACCAGAAAAAAGGTGGAGAAGACCGCATCAAACTGGTTGATCCGTGTTTCCTGGGGATCCACAAAAAAGCGGACTCCGAAGGGGTTCTCTCCGGTTCCGTCGGTGGGTTCGCGCCAGTAGTCCCGCACCCAGGCCCATGTCTGTTCGTAGAGGTCTACAAAATCCTGATCGTAAAAATGTACTGTTGGAAACTCTTTTTTGACCACGCTGTTATATCCCGATTACACAAATTTCCTGATGATACTTCCTGACCATATGCTTCGACTATATAAATATAGCTACTGCCCGAAAGGAAAGGGTAGAACGTATCGCATCCCGAATCATACGTCAAATCGCTCTGGATATCCACAAAAGATTGCGATTTACTTGACACGCTTATACCACACCGGCATAGTTTTTTCTATGGATCCCCAAGAGCTCAAAACAACCGCCGCCATGGCCATGGTTGAGCTGGATGAATCGGGGGTTGCCGCGCTGGCCGGTGCGGTAGACCAGATGCTCGAGTATTTTACCACTATGGCGGCAATTGATGTGAAAAATGTGGAGCCCACCACGCAGATTCTCGCCGCTTCCAATCGCCTGCGCCCTGAGGGGGCGCACAATAATAATCCCGCCAATACCGTTGCCCGTGCTGACGCTGTGCTGGAACAGGCGCCCGATCTCGAGGATCGCCTGATCGCTATTCCCAACGTATTGTAGGCCAGGTACCCCGTACCGGCCCAGAGAACATTGCCATGAACAACAAGACGAAAGCGCTTCCGCGCGAGAGGTATCGGTCGTTTCTGGAGCACCAGGATCGGGCGATAGGGTCCTTTCTGGAGATAGGAGCCCCCGGGGTCTGGGATTGCGCTCCGGGGAACGGTTCTGCTTCCGGGGACGATCCTCCCCGGGGTGAGTGCAGCGGGGAAAACGGCCCTCACCTGACCGACCTCCCCCTGGCTGTGAAGGATAACATCGCCGTCGAGGGGTATCACCTCACCTGCGGTTCACCCATGCTCCAGTCCCTGAAGGCACCCTACACAGCCACGGCTGTGGAGAAACTGGTGGAGGCGGGGGCTCTGGTGGTGGGCAAGACGAATATGGACGAGTTCGGCATGGGAAGTTCCACGTCCAATACGCCCCTGGGTACGACGGTGAACCCCTGGGACCATTCCCGGGTCGCCGGGGGGTCCAGCGGGGGATCCGCCGCTGCTGTGGCGCACCAGCTGGTTCCCGTGGCGCTGGGGAGCGATACGGGAGGGTCCGTGCGCCAACCGGCAGCCTTCTGCGGTGTCTACGGCCTCAAGCCTACCTACGGTGCCGTTTCCCGCTTTGGCCTGACGGCCTACGCCTCTTCCCTGGAGACGATCGGGATTCTGGGATCGCGCCTGGATGAGCTGGAAGCGGTCTTCCGGGTGATTCGGGGTGAGGATGCCCGGGAT
Source organism: Alkalispirochaeta alkalica DSM 8900 (assembly GCF_000373545.1). Taxonomy (GTDB): domain Bacteria; phylum Spirochaetota; class Spirochaetia; order DSM-27196; family Alkalispirochaetaceae; genus Alkalispirochaeta; species Alkalispirochaeta alkalica. The sequence continues at coordinate 25,697 of NZ_KB891725.1, read as the reverse complement.
CAGACCTCGCGGGCCTGGCCCCGGGGGGACGACGAAGGGGAGGGCTCCCGCGATGATGCGCCCCCGGGAACGATTGGTGTGCTTCAGGGGGAACTGGGTCTTTCTCCCGGGATGGAGAAGAGCTACCGGGCCACGCAGGAGGCCCTGACCGATCTTGGCTACCGGTTGGAGCCGGTAACTCTCACCACCCTGGACTACACCGTTCCCGCCTACTATACCATCGCTGCGGCCGAGGCAAGCGCAAATCTGGCGCGGTACAACGGAATTCGCTACGGTCACCGGCCGGTTTTCGCCGAGAACCCCGGGGAACTGATGAGTTCGGCCCGGAGCGAGGCCCTGGGCGAGGAGGTAAAACTGCGGATACTCCTGGGGACCTTCGTGCTGCGCAGCGGGTTCCAGGATCAGTTTTATCTGCGGGCCCAGAAGATCCGCACCCTGATCGCCGGGGAGCTCGACCGGGTGTATCAGGGGGTTCAGGCCCTGCTGATGCCGGTCTTTCCCTGTCAGGCCTTCCTCCGGGATCAGGAAGAGGGGATGGATTCCTTCCGGCAGAAGGTGGCAGATCGCTTCACCTGTACGGCAAATCTGGCGGGTCTTCCCGCTCTGGCTTTTCCGGCGGGGGTCCAGGATGGGCTTCCTGCGGGGATGCAGCTCATGGGGCCGGCTTTCTCCGAGGAGAGACTCTGTCGGGTGGCACGGGATCTTTCTGCCGTTTTTCCGCTGCAGTTTCCCGGGACATCCCGTTCCTTTTCTGAATGGCGCCAGGGCTCCGATGCGGCCCGGGGAGGTTCCTGATGTATCAGTCCTTTATCGGTCTGGAGATCCACGTGCAGCTCCAGACAAAGACCAAGGTGTTCTGCGATTGTCCCGTTACCTTTGGCGACGAACCGAACACCAGAGTGTGCCCCGTTTGTATGGGCTATCCCGGTGTTTTGCCCGCCCTGAACGGAGAGGCGATCACCCTGGGATACCTGCTTGCCCGGGCTCTGAATTGCCGGCTTTCCCCGGTTTCTTCTTTCGACCGGAAAAACTACTTTTACCCCGATCTCCCCAAGAACTATCAGATTACCCAGTACTATCAACCTCTGGGGAGAGATGGGTTTATCGATCTGGAGTTTCGAAAGAAGAAAAAAAGGGTTCGCATACACCAGGTTCACCTGGAAGAGGACGCGGGAAAGATGATCCACGCCGGTGATATGTCGCTGCTCGATTATAACCGGGCCGGAACCCCCCTTCTGGAGATCGTTACCGAGCCGGACCTGGAGATAGGAGAAGAGGCGGAGCTCTTGCTCCAGGAACTGCGCAGGATCGTGCAGTACCTTCAGGTCTCCGACGGCAATATGGAAGAGGGTTCGCTCCGCTGCGATGCCAACGTCTCGGTGAATCACCGGGGGGAGGGGCTGGGGCAGAAGGTGGAGATCAAGAACCTCAACAGCTCGAGGTTTGTCCGCAAGGCTCTGACCTGGGAGATCGCCCGGCACCAGGAGATCCTTGATCGCGGCGGTACGGTGACGCAGGAGACGCGCCTCTGGAACGAGAATCGCGATCAGACCGAGAGTATGCGCAGCAAAGAGCGTGCTCACGATTACCGCTACTTTCCCGAACCGGATCTGCCTCCGTTCAGGGCCGACCAGCCCTTTCTGGAGGGGCTCGAGGAACGGCTGGTGGAGCTTCCTGCGGCGCGGCGGGCCAGGTTCCGCGAGCAGTGGGGCTTCTCGGCGAGTCAGGTTGATTTTCTCTGCGACCAGAAGAGTACGGCTGATTTCTTCGAGGCCGTGGTGGCTGCCGGAGGAGCCCCCGATCAGGCGTTGTTCTGGCTTGCGGGAGACGTGCGCAAGCTCCTGAAGCGCAGTGGCGGCGATCTGCTGACCTCGCCCCTGACGCCGCAACGACTTGCAGAGCTTCTGGACCTCCTCGCCCGGGGAAGGATTCACGGAAAAATTGCCAAGCAAACGCTGGAGCAGGTCTTTCTGGAAGACCGGGACCCTTCGGCGATCATCCACGAGCGGGGGTGGAAACAGCTCTCGTCGCGGGAAGAGCTCCTGCCCGTGCTGGAGAGAGTGCTGGAGGAGAACCCCCTTCCAGTGGAGGAGCTTCGTCAGGGCGCGACCCGACCCCTGGGGTTTCTTATGGGGAAGGTGATGAAGGCCACCGGCGGGAGGGCAGAGCCTGCCGCAGCCCGGACCCTCCTGCAGGAGCTGATCGAAGCTCCCCGCAGGGTGTCGTCGGTTCAGGTCCTCTCCTTCGGGGGGGCCATCGCCGGTACCCGTCGGGAGGACGGGATGATCGAACCGGGAGATCTGGTGAGTCTGGCCGAACTCTTTCAGGCCGACCCGGAGCTGCCCGATTCGATTCTCTTTGAGGAGCTCCGGCTCGGACGGTTTCTGAGCGAGGAGATTACCCCCGCTGACTGGGCGACGCTCCTGGTCCGGATCGCCGGGACTCTCGACCAGGGAGGTGTCCAGGGGATTGTGATCGCCCACGGTACCGATACCCTGGCCTACACGGCCAGTCTGGTTCACTGGTTCTTCGCCGACACACCGGTGCCGATCGTGCTCACAGCGGGCGAGGGCCCGCCCGGGGAGGGCTCCCGGGGAGAATCGGGGGAAAATCTGCGCAGGGCCGTGCTCTGCGCTGCCAGCGGGAGCGCCGGTATTCACGTGGTCTACGGAGACACTGACTTTCTTCCCCTGAACCTGAAGTTCGAGCGGGTCGATTCGGGGGGCGGCAATTCCTTCCGTACCTGGAATCCCGAGGAGCTCCTGCGGAGCGGCTCATCCCTGGCACCGGTGGCGCGAGGTGTTGAGCAGGAGGAGCTGACCCGTTGTCTCGAAGAGGTTCTGGGGCAGACCTGCATCGTCCGGGTCTACCCTGGAATGCGGGGTGATATTCTGGTGACCCTCATGGAGGCAGGGATTCGCTGTTTCGTCCTGGAGATCTTTGACAGGGGAACGGCCAGCCTTCGGGAGGGGCCCTTCTCGCTTCGGAACGCTCTGATACAGGGCCGCGAACGGGGCGTTCTCTTTTTCTGTACTTCCCAGCAGGAGGGGGTGGTGGACTTTTCCGGCTACGTTACGGCTCACGCCCTCTGGCGGGAGGGAGCGGTTCCCATGGGACGGCTCACCACGGAAAGTGCCTTCACCCGCCTGGTGACCGCCCAGGTCGAGGTCCTCTGCGAGGGCGAGGCCCGGTCCCGGGATGCCTGGAGAGAGCGTGTTCTGGCGTTGATGGAGGACTGAGGAAGGCGGAGATAGTGACGTCGTCACCATGGTGGCAGGTGGCACCGCAAGAAATAGTGGCAGCGCAAGAATAAGAGCATCGCGAAAAGGAGAAGACCATGAGACAACTAGCCTGCGATATACCGGGCCGCGAAGGCCAGTCGGTGGAATTGTGCGGATGGGTTCACCGAATCCGGAACCTCGGGGGGATCACCTTCGTGCTCCTGCGCGACCGTTCGGGTATGGTGCAGCTGGTCTACGACGAGGAACCTTCTTTTGGCCAGGAGGCGGTGCTGCGGGTTCGCGGTACCGTTGGTGCCAGCGAGAAAGCTCCGGGGGGGTACGAGATCAGGGCTGAATCCACGGAGGTTCTGGGGGCTCCCCAGGCCGAGCTGCCCCTGCCCGTGAATAAGGAACTCGACCAGGTCGGTCTGGAGGCGATTCTGGACCACCGGATCGTCTCCCTGCGGAACCCCCGGATACGGCGGATTTTTGAGGTTCAGTCGGACCTGCTGGCCTCCTTTTCGGAGGCTCTGCGAAAACGGGGGTTTACGGAGATAAAGTCGAGCAAGCTCATCGGGTCCGGCACCGAGGGCGGCACGGGGCTCTTTCCGGTGGATTATTTTGGCGAGACCCTCTGTCTTGCCCAGAGTCCGCAGTTCTACAAGCAGGCGATGGTTGCGAGCGGTCTGGAACGGGTTTTCGAGATCGGTGCGGCCTACCGGGCCGAGAAGCACGATACAGCCCGCCACCTGAACGAATATGTCTCTCTGGACGTGGAGATGGCCTTTATCGATTCCGATTCGGATTTGATGGATCTGGAGACGGAGATTCTGGGCGAGATGTTCCAGTCTCTGGAAGAGCGGCAGGGGAAAACCCTGGAAGACTACGGAGCCCGGGTTCCCCGGGCCGAGGAGTTCCAGGAAACTCCCCGGGTGACCTACGACGAGGCGCGACAGATCCTGAAGGATCGGACGGGAAAGAGCGTCTTCGAGATTACCCCCGAGGGGGAGCGCGAACTCTGCCTGTGGGCGCTGGACGAGAAGGGGGTGGAGGCGGTCTTTGTCACGGCCTTTCCCCGCAAGAAGAGGCCCTTCTATACCTCTCCCGAGGGGATGAAAACCCGGAGCTTCGATTTGCTCTTTCGCGGGCTGGAGATCACCACGGGGGGGCAGCGGATCCACCAGTACCAGGAGCTTCTGGAGGCGCTTCCCCGGTTCGGACTCACCGAGGAGGGGCTGGGTGATTACTGTTCCGTTTTCCGTTACGGCTGCCCGCCCCACGGGGGCTTTGCGATCGGTCTGGAGCGGCTCACCCAGAAGATACTGGGTCTGCAGAACGTGAAGGAGGCTTCGCTCTTTCCCCGGGACAGGAAGCGGTTTCGGCCCTGAGGGGTATCGCTGCGGGGTTCTTCCAGGGTGCTTCCCCCAGGGTTCCTGCGGGGTTCATGAGAGCCGGACTTTTCTGATAGGCTGGTGTTTCTATGAGTATCTACGCAGCGGCGATGACGCTTTTTCTGGTGGTGGATCCCCTGGGCAATATTCCGATCTTTCTGGGGCTTCTGAGTAATGTGGACCCCGCCCGCAGAAAGGCAATCATTCTGCGCGAGATGGTGATTGCCCTGGCGATTCTCTCGGCCTTTCTCTTTTTCGGGAAATATATTCTCCAGGGGATGCATATATCCCAGCCGGCCCTGAGCATCGGCGGGGGGGTGATTCTCTTCCTGATCGCCCTGCGCATGATCTTTCCCCACCACGCAGTTCCTGCTACGGAGGGAAAGGGCGACGCCGGGGGACGGTCCGCCGAGGAACCTTTGGTGGTTCCCATGGCGGTGCCCCTCATTGCCGGTCCTTCCACCATGGCCACGCTGATTCTTCTGGCAACGCAGCACCCGGACCGGATCATGGACTGGTTTCTGGCGTTGCTGGTTGCCTGGTTCTGCGCAGCCCTGGTGCTCTTNTCTGCCGAGGGGCTGCGGCGTGTTCTGGGGCGCCGGGGGCTGGCGGCGGTGGAGCGGCTCATGGGGATGATCCTCACCACCATGGCCGTACAGATGCTCCTGGGCGGGGTGGAGATGTTTATGGAGACCCTGGGCATGGTGGGGCTGTAGCCCCCCGCCCGGGGGTTATGTTGCTCCCGCCTTCGCGAGAACCCGCATAATCTCCGGCAGAAGCTGCTTCTTCCGTGAGAGAACCCCGGGAAGGTCGAAGGTTCGTTCGGCCTGTTTCCGGAAGGGAAGGAGCCCCTCTGCCGCAGGATAGCCGCTGGAGAGGAGCAGGCTGTCCCGCTTGATCACATCGGTTACCATCAGCATGGCCCAGTCGATACGTTTCCGGCCTGCCACATCCTCCAGCGCCTGAAGCAGGCGGTCGCGGTAGGAATCGGAATCGCTCAGCGTGGTGACCTCGACCTGGCCGATTCCGAAGGGAATACCCGACTGCTCGTAGAGCTTGAAGTCCGAGAGGATGATCTCCTGGGGTTCCCGCTGGCCCAGGGCCTTGATCTGGGCAAAGAGTTTCTGGGCGTGCTCTGCGGCGGAGATGCCCGTGATCGTCTCGAGCCGGAGGATTGCCCGGCGGTCCGCCTCGGTGGTGGTGGGGGACTGAAGGTTTACCGTATCCGAGATAATACCAGACAGGAGCAGCAGGGCAATATCGGGCTCGATGGCGAAGCCCCGGGCGGAGAACTCCTCGTAGATCAGGGTGCAGGTGCTACCCACCACGCGGGTTGTCACCTCGATGGGGTTGTTGGTGGAGGGGGGAGCGAGGCGGTGGTGATCGACGATCTCCAGGAGCTCGGCCTGTTCCGCACCGTCCACGGCCTGGGAGAGCTCGTTGTGATCCACCATGATCAGTTTGGGGCGGGGCCGCTCTATGAAGGAGCGGCGGCTCACGATCCCGATAAACTCCTCTTTCTCGAAGACGGGAAGACCCCGGTAGGAAGAGCTGAGAAGGAGCGCCTTGGCCTCGTCGAAGGGCATATCGGCGTCCAGGCGTGGTACCCGGGTATCCATAATGGTGGAAACCGGTGAACTCAGGCGAAGCATCCTGATCGATTCGGCCGTGTCGGTTTCGGAGAGAAAGACCGATCCCTTGTACCCCGCAAGCAGTTTTTCGATCTCCCGGGGCGAGTCAATTCCCGTGAGAACGATCGCAGGGAACTGATTCTTCACGGCGCAGGCGATGATCTCCGGTATATGGCCCACCACCAGGAGGGGGGGCTTCTCCATGCGCTTCAGCCGTTTCAGGGACTGCTCCACGGGCATGGCCGAGGTGACCAGGGAGGCCTCGAAGCGGTCAGGAGCACCCCGCCGAAGGAACGTCCCCGGCAGGACCTTCTCGAAGTTCTCCACCAGGAAGGTGTACACCGGGCGGTGTTCCTGGTTTTGCGATGCCACGTAGGAGGTGATCTCGTTTACCCCCACCATGGCGACAAAGGTGGAGTCCTGGTCAATAACGGGGACGGAGCTGATGGTCCGTACCTTGACGGCGTTGAAGACCTCCAGCACGGGATCGTCGGGGGAGATCAGGGCGGGGCTCCGGCGCGCCACGAGACCCACCGTGGGAGCGATTGTATCGTAGTGGGGAGGAACGGGAAGCTCTGCCTGGGCAAAGACGTCCTGGATCTGGTCGCTCAGGGGGCCACTGCGAATGGGCAGATAGGTGAAGTTCGGGTTGAGCCGCTGTTTGAGGGCGGCGTAGCAATGGGCCGCACAGGTGCTGTCCATGTCAGGATTCTTGTGTCCTGCAACGTATACTCGTTCCAAGGTGGTTCTCCGCATCAGTGAAAATCTTCCGGGTACCACAGAATATCACAGATTCCGGAGGGATGTCTCGCGGGTCTCTGAGCGAATCAGCGGCCAAATATCAGATTGTCTGAATATCAATCCTTTGAGTTGATTTTTTTCCCCTTTGGGGTAATGATACCCCATCATGATCAATCGATGGGTGCGTTTTGCGGTACTGCAGACGCTGATTCTGCTTACCACCGGTAAGTGGGTGATTCTGGCGGCTCTGGCCGGGGTGGTGGTGGGGATCCCCGTGGCAGCCTTCCTGATTCTCCTTGATGCTGGTACCGGGGTGGTGCGCCAGTGGCAGTGGTATTTTCTTCTGGTTCCCCTGGGGCTCTTTCTCAGCAGTTTTCTGGTTAACTGGCTCGCGCCCGACGCGCAGGGCCACGGCACGGAAAAGGTGATCGAGGCCCTGCACGAGAAGGAAGGGATGATGCGCCTCCGGGTCATTCCGGTGAAGATGGTGGCAACCCTGATCACCCTGATTCTGGGCGGGTCAGCCGGAAAAGAGGGGCCCAGCGCGCAGATCGGGGCGGGTGTTGCTTCGGGTGTTGCTTCGCTGCTCCGGATGACGCCCATCGACAGACAGCGCTTTGTCCAGTGCGGGATCAGTGCAGGCTTCTCCGGTGTCTTCGGTACGCCCATCGCGGCGGCGCTCTTTGCGGCCGAGGTGCTCCATATCGGCCGCTTTTCCTATAACCGGTTTCTTCCTTCCCTGATCGCCTCCTATTCGGCTCTCATGGTTACCCGCGCGCTGGGGGTCCGGCACCTGAGCTACACTGTGCCCCTGGAGATCGAGACGGAGATCATTATGCTCCTCCATATGGTCGGCTTCGGGGCACTCCTGGGGCTTATGGCGATCCTCCTGGTGTCGGGGCTGAACCGGACGGAGCACCTGATCGGGGGGATTCCTCTCTGGAAGCCCCTGAAGGGTGCTCTGGCCGGTCTGGTTCTTGTGGGGATCGTCTTTCTTACGGGAACAACCAATTATCTGGGGGTGGGGACGGGCGTTGTCGATGCGGCTCTGGACGGGCAGGCTTTCCGGGGAATCGCTCCGTTTTTCAAGATTATTACCACCTCCCTCACCCTGGGGTCAGGGGGAAGCGGGGGAATCCTGGGGCCGATCTTTTTTATCGGAGCCACCTCGGGGAACTACTGGGCGCAACTTCTGGGGCAAAACGTGGGTATGTTCTCGGCGATTGGCATGGTGGCCTTTCTTGCGGCGGCAGCGAATACCCCGATCGCCGCGATCATGATGGCCATGGAGCTCTTCGGGGTCGCCACGGGGAGTTATGCCGCCGTGGCGTGCGCCGTGGCGTACCTTGTGGTGGGCCACGTGAGTGTGTACCCGAGTCAGATTATTCACCAGAAGAAGCCCTTTTTCATGGATCTCGAGGTGCACCAGGTAGAGCAGGTCTTCGATCGCCGGGGAATCAGCAATTTGTTTCGCTGCTTTTTCCGGGGATACCGGGATAATCCCGGTCGGGGGCTCTCGTTGGAGGGAAAGACGATCGAGGAAGAATCCCTGGGATCGGGCACCACGACCGACGACCGGATGGATTTCTGATACCGCTCTGCGGTGCCGCGCAGTGCCGCCCCTGGATCGGGGCGGCCGCGAGTGTCAGGACTTGATGAGCGCCCGGACCGATCCGAGGATGCCCTCCATATCGGTCAGGTCCAGGGGAAGGATGACCCGGGTTTCGCCGCGTGCCAGATGACGGAGCTCCCCCAGATACTGTTCTGCCAGTTGCAGCGAGAGGGCCTCGTCGCCGCCGGGAGTCTCCAGGGCTTTGGCGATCTCCCGCAGCGAGGCTGCCGTGGCGGTGGCCAGGGCACGAATTTCCGCTGCCTGCCCCTCGGCCTCGTTAATCCATTTTTCCTTTTCGCCCTCGGACCGGTTGATGGACTCTTCCATTTCTCCCACGGAGTGGTTGATTTTTGATTCCATCTCCCCCAGGGAACGTGCGATCTGCCCGCGTTTTTCCCGCTCTGCCCTGAGCTGGGCCTCCATGGCCTGCAGAATCTCGGCGGGGACATCGATGTTCTGGATCTCGTAGCGGGTCACTTCCACGCCCCAGGCGCTGCCGGCGGCGTCCACCTCGGCAACGATGGCGGCGTTAATGCTGTCCCGCTCCTCGAAGGTTTTGTCCAGCTCCAGCTTGCCGATTACCGACCGCATGGTGGTCTGGGCGAGTTGAACCGTGGCGTACTCGTAATTGGTGATTCCGTAGCTCGCCTTCCTGGGGTCTACCACGCGGTAGTAGAGGACCCCATCCACATCGACCTTGACGTTATCCCAGGTGAAACAGGGCTGGGTAGGAACGTCGATGGCCTGTTCTTTCAGGCTGTGGGTGTAGGCCACGCGGTCCAGAAAGGGTACCAGGATGTGAAATCCGGCGTGGAGGGTTTTGGCGTATTTTCCAAGACGCTCGATCACCAGAACCGATTTTGCCGGGACAACCCGGATGCTGCGGAGGATAGATACCACCAGCACCAGCGAGAGGGCTGCCAGGACGACTTGCAAGGGGAAGAGGGGATTCACGAGGCACCTCCCTGGTTTGTACCGGATCGAAGGGGATCACCCGACCGAAGGGAATCGACCACGGCCCGCAACTGGGCGAGATCGGCGGGGAGAACGGCGGTATCGCTTTTCCGGAGGATATCACCCAGTCCGGCGAGGAACTGCTGGGCCACCCGGCCCGCCACGGCTGATTTCCCCTGGGGAAGGTTGATCGCCGATGCCACCTGGCTGATTCCTTCGGCCGTGGCCGAGGCGATGATCTCCGTGGCCCGGGCCCGGCCTTCGGCCTCGTTGATCCGCCGCTGCCGCTCACCCTGGGAGAGGTTGATCGATTGTTGCCGGTCTCCCTTGGAGCTGTTGATTCTGGCTTCGCGAATTCCCTCGCTCGAGAGGATCTCGGCCCGTTTTTCCCGTTCTGCCCGAACCTGCTGTTGCATCGCCTCCATCACCGTGGCTGAGGGCGTGATGTCGCGGATCTCGTAGCGGGTTACCTTGATACCCCAGGGGTCGCTGGCCAGGTCCACGCTCCGGACGATGGCGTCGTTGATCTGGTCCCGTTCGGAGAAGCTGCGGTCCAGCTCGATCTTTCCTATCTCGGAACGCATGGTTGTCTGGGCGAGCTGGGCCGTGGCAAAGCGGTAGTTGTCGATGCCGTAGCTTGCTTTTTCCGGATCAACCACCTGAAGATAGAGGATGCCGTCCACCGAGACCTGGACGTTGTCTTTGGTAATGCAGAGCTGGGGCGGGACGTCGATGACTTCTTCTTTCATGACCTGCTTGTAGGAGACCCGCTGGATTACGGGAATAACCAGGTGGAGCCCCGGACCGAGGATGGCGTGAAACTTTCCCAGTTGTTCCACAACCCAGGCCTGCTGTTCGGGGACNATCCGGATCAGCTTGAAGAAGATGGTGAATACCAGCAGCAGTAGTAGTACCGAGCTGATATAGGCGCCAAAAATGGACATGGTATGCTCCTTACGTGAGTGGATGATCTCTGCCCTCGCGGGCAGAGGACGAGGGGTCTGTCTCTGGGTGCTCCGGTTCCTCCTTCTGTTCCGGAGTGATCTTTTCCGGAGTGACCAGATACGTGACGTTGTCACGGCCCAGGATTGTTACAGTCGTTCCCCGGGGGATGGTTTCGCCCGCCGAGATCGCCTGCCAGGAGGTACCCCGGAAGCGGATCCGGCCGGGCTCTTCCGGGGTGATCGGTTCAATCGTCTCGGCCGAGGCTCCCAGATCATCCTCGAAGGGGGTGGGCGGGGGATTCCCCGGGGTGCCGCAAAACCAGGCCGAAAGATAGCGGCGCAACGCCAGGAGGCTCAGGCAACTGGTGGCTGCCCAGAGGATGATTTGCAGGTGGTAGGCCCCCTGAAGGTGGGGAGCCAGGGCGATCACCAGGGCGTTCAGNAGGGCTCCCAGGCCAAAAAAGACCAGGATGAACTCGGGAAAGCCAAACTCCGCCAGGAGCAGAACTCCGCCCAGGATTGCCCAGATTGCACTGTCCATAGGGTATAACTCTAGGTGTCTCGGGGCAGGATGTCAATTCTTCTGCCGGGCAGAGTTCTCTTCGGGGCGGGCAGGGCCTGGGTCGAGCTGGACAGAGCTGTTCTCGAGTCGGGAAGNGTCCCCCTCGGGCAGACGGTCGGGGCCGGGCGGGGCGAGAATTCTCTCCACCCGGTGCACCGTGGCCTCGGTGGTTCGCAGAAAGGGTGTGCCGGGAGATCTCCCCGGTTTGGGCCCGGGAGGGGTCTCGCCGATAACGAGGTGGGGGAGGTGCCCGGCGGGAAGGTCCCCGAGGGAGCGCTCCGAGGGAAGATCCAGAACGAGGACNCGCCGGGCCTGTCGGGAGAGGGCCTCCAGGGTGGCCCGGTTTGCACGGCGGCACTCTTCCCCGGAGAGGGTGGTGCCGGTCGTCCCCAGAAACTCCTCGTAGGGGTGGGCCGCTACGGTGCCCAGGTCGGCCGCCAGGGTTCGTGCCAGGGCNGGGTTTCCCAGGACGGCCAGGCGTCGGAGAAACCAGGGCCGCACGGGGGGCGGGATATAGTCCCAGTGCTTCCAGGGGTCCTGCCGGATCATCGAGGCCGATACGGGAATGTTGTGCCGCGAGGGGTCCAGGGGAATAAATTGTGCCTTCAGGTGCCGGGCAAGGTCGTGGCCGTAGCTCTCGGAGGCAAAGACGCGGGTTATTTCGTCCGGCACGGCCTGGCGGATCGCCTGGGCCCAGAGGGCCGGAGCCTGGGGCGAATCCCGGTGTGCCTGGGGAATCTCCCGGGTGATGTGCAGGACCGTGGAGTGAGGGGCCAGCTCCTGCATCCAGGCAAACCGTTTTTCACCGGGGATTTGCTCCGACGAGAGGGTACAGACCAGAATATAGAGGTGATCTACCATGGCACGGGCAAAATCGACCAGGTAGAGATGACCTGTGTGAGGGGGCATGAACCGCCCCAGGATGACGCCTATCATTGAGAGTGGTAGAGTATGCATATCTGAAGAGGGAGAATCAATGCGAAGAGGGGTGCTTGCGGGGTTTCTTGTGCTGGGCAGTGTGATTCCGCTCGCGGCAGAAGCTCCCTATTCGGTGGAGGCCACGGTTCGAATCTACGGAGAGACGGCCCACAGTCGGGACTCCCTGGCCGTGGTGGATGAGGACAAGCGTGATACCTGGGAATCGGGCTCTGCCGGGGAGATTCTGGCGCGCCACCGGGTTNTNTCGGAGGGCACTCTTTTTTTTGCCGATCACGGGATATTTTACTTTCCCGCTCCGCGGAGCTGGTCCGGAGCGGGAACGGGGGGAACAGGGGCGGAGAATCCCGCCCGGGCAGAGCTCTCCCACGAGCTNTANCAGGNCTTTCTGAGGACCACCCTGGCCCCGGGGGTGGAGCTTACGGCGGGCCGGCAGAGGCTGTGGGAGGAGGGGAACCCGGCGGGCCTCTTCTTCTCTGTCACCGATGGCCTGCACCCCCGGGGAGCTCTTCGGGAGAGATCCCCCGGCTTTGACGGGGCGGAGCTCCGGTTCGGGGACGGATCCCGGGGAATCCTCTCGGCGNGTCTGGCCTTTCAGGATGCCTTTGATGACACCCAGGGGACCGACACGCCCTGGCGCCTGGTCAGGGCCGCGCTCACAGCGGAGCGAAGGGTCGGGAAAAGCGCNGGGGAAGAGCGACGGATGGGNGGAACNGTGGTGATGCAGAGAGACACCATGGTGCGGCCCGGGCTGTACGCCAGGCTGGCCGGGGACCGTCTGCGGGGGGGAACAGAACTCGCCCTGGAGTGGTATAACCCCCACCGGCAGGAGTGGCAGCCCCGTTTTCTGGCGGGGGTCTCCGGGGGGATCCGCGAGGACCTCCCCGGGGGAGGGTCTCTGGAGCTGACGGGGGAGTATCATTATAACGGTCTTGCCCTGAACCATACGGGAACAGAGATGCCCTTTCCGGTGACCAGCGATGGAGCGGGGGCGTTCTTGCGTCCCGGGGAGCACTACCTCCACATGCGGTTCCTGCTGGAGGGCTCCTCGCGGTGGCGGAGCGAGCATCGTCTTACGCGAAATCTGGACGACCAGAGCATGCTGGTGGAGCAGGAAATCCTCTTTCTGGGGATGGCCCCCTTTGAGGCGGGGGCCGAGATCATCTGGACCAGCGGAGCCGCCGACAGCGAGTTTGGCGCTTTTCAGGAGGACCTGGTGCTGCGGCTTTTTGCGGGGGTTCGGCTCTAGCTGCCATCCCCTCGGGGAGTGTCCTTCCCCGGGCGTACCCCCGGACGTACCCCCGGACGTACCCCCGGACGTGTGCCCCCTGGGCGTGTCGCCAGCAGTACCAGCAGTGGCCGTCGGCAGTGCCTGCGTTTTCCCGGGTCGGCCCCCGGCAGTTTCCTTAGACCGGTCTGATTTTTCGGGGGCCGGAGCTTTTCTGGGTGCCCGATTCCTGATACGCTCCGCCCTCCATGACACGAAGGATTTTTTCTTTTCTCGCCCTGGCGATCCTGGTTCTGCCGGGGGGCTCCCTGGGAGCGNTTCCCTGGGACTGGTACGAGGTATCGCCCGATTTTCCCTACGAACTCTCGCTCCGCCGCGAGGTGGCGATCACTGCCACCGGTCTGGGACTCACCGGTCTCAGTTATCTTCTGGAAGAGACCAATCCCCACACCACGGCGGCGGAATACGGCCCCGAACGGCTCGACAAGGGTGATATCAATCCCCTGGACCGGCTGGCAGTGAACCGCTATAACGAGACCCTTCAGGTCACGGGGCACGCGCTCTTTTTTGTGGCGCTCCTGGCACCCTTCCCCGCTGCGGCCAACCGGAACTTTTCCGAACTCTTTACCCTGGGGATGATGTACGGGCAGACCCTGCTTCTTTCCTACGGATCCAAGGAGACGCTGCTCCATTTTTTCCCGCGCTACCGCCCCCACGCCTACTACGACGATACTCCCGACGAGCACATGACCGATCAGGGGTCCCGAAAATCCTTCTTCTCGGGGCACGCCACCCATACCTTCGCAGCAGCCACCTTTGCTACGGTGATTATGGCCGATCTGGAGATGGAGCGCAGGACCCGGTATCTGGTGAGTGCCACCTCCTACGGGCTTGCCACGGGTGTCGCCGTCTCCCGTGTGGCAGCAGGGAGGCATTTCATCACCGATGTTGCTGCGGGAATGGTCTGGGGGAGCGCCGTGGGGTGGCTCGTGCCGGCGTTGCACCGCAGAAGCGAGGCCGCTCCCTTTCACCTGAGCCCCCTCCTGGGGGAGGAGGGCCTGGGGCTGCAGGTGAGCGTCCCCTTCTGAAACAGCCGGGCGCGGGTGCTCAGGGTGTGGCGGGCAGGACCGCAAAGGGGTTGGTGAAGGTGACCCCCTCGCCCCCCGGGCGGCGCAGCTCTGCCCGGACGTAGCGACCGATCCCCGGAGTTTCCCGGTAGCGCAGGGTCTCTCCCCGGTGGATCTCTCTTCCCAGGGATATCCAGCGCAGCGAGAGGTGCTCCTCGTCGGGCACGATCGTGATGACCCCCTCCCGGGGATCGTGAATAATTTCGGTGATCACCGGAGCCTTTCTGCCCCTCCCGGCGTGGGAGAAATAGAACGCTCCTCCTTCCATGGCCGCCCGCACCCTCCGGGGAGTGGCTTCTTCCAGGGGAAAGACTGAAAAGGCGTAGCCTATGTGGCCGAGCCGGTGGGAGTCGTCCGAGGCAAACCCCCAGAGGGGGCGTTCGGGCATCAGGGCCGAGAGAAGGGCATCCCAGAGGTATACGTCCCGGGGATACCGGTTGTTCCGGTTGATCACTTCGAGCCCCAGCAGGTGGGGATAGTCGAGGAAGAGATCGTAGTACCATTCCAGGGGGAGGGAATAGCGACCCGGGTGAAAGAGCACGGCTGCGCCCCGGCGCTGGCCGATCTGGTGGAGCACCTCCTGGATGGTGATGTCGGCCCGGCGCTGGCCAAGACGGCCCAGGATGGGGCGGTAACGGCGGCCCGCGATATTGTAATTGGTGAAATAACTCCCCAGGTGGTGTACATCGGAGATCTCGTTTCCCATGATCGCCGTCATGGCGCGGAACCCGTGGTGCTCCGGTTTCTGTTCTGCCCCGTGACCGAGGTCGGGCCAGGGCCAGGTCACGTGGTTGTGATCGGTGATGGCGAGGATGGTGTAGCCCCGTTCCCGGTACTCCCTGATCATGCGCCGGGGCGAGTAGAGGCCATCGCTGAAGCGGGTATGGGTGTGGAGGTTCGCCGTGTGCCGGGTTGCCCCGGCCCAGTCGATTCCCTGATAGGGGTTATGAAGGAGGATTTCCCGGGGGGGCAGATCCTCCGGCAGGGGAATGGTGTAGAGAGGGTGCCCCTCGGCAGGGGGGCTCGCCGGTGCGGGCGAACCGGGGGCAGCGCGAAACAGAAGGGGGAGCGCCACGAGCAGAAGAGGCGCCGCCAGGGCAGCCCCCAGAATCGTCTTGACCATGGAATAATTATAGCAGTCTTTGACTGGTCTGCACGCGCCGGGGCGCGTATACTGGTGGCCATTATGAAATGGCTGTGGCCTGGCCGGAGCGCGGTATCGATCGAGCGAAAGGTCCGGCTGGTTATCTCGATTTTCGCGGTTACGCTCATTGCCCTGGTGACACTTGTTCTTGGCCACCAGGCCTACAGGCGGCTTCGTGTGCAGCGTCTGGAGGCAACCAGGCAGAGCCTGGTTCTGGTGAGGGACAAGATGGAACTCCTCGGCGAGAGCCTGGATCATTATTCCCTGCTCATCAGTGCCTCGCCTGCGGTTCAGGAGGTGCTTGAAGAGAGGCGTCATGCGCAGGGGCCGCCCCCCTTTGAAGTGATAACGCGGCTCCAGGGTCCCATGAACAGTATCGTCTATCCCCGGTCCAAGGTGGATTCCCTGATAATTTACGATCACCGGGGCTACCGGTTCTCCTCGGGATTTCTCTCGGCGGTTGAGGGCCTCCCCGATGAGGCGCGGCAGCGGTTGTTGAAAGACCGGGGAAGTCTGCTCTGGCGACCAACCCATAGCAGCGAACATACCCGCGACGGCAGGCCCCTTCCGCTTCTTTCGCTTGCCCGGGCAATTTACAGCTGGAACACCGGTGTTCATCTGGGGTTTGTCGAGATCCATCTCGCCGAGCGAACCCTGGCAGGGCTGTACCAGGAGGTTTCCCTGGGGCCTGGGGGGAAGATCTGTCTGGTGGATCACCAGGGGAGGATCATCTCGGCTCCAGATACGGACCGGCTCTTCACCCGTCCCGGGATAATCGAAGCCGCCCTGCCCGCCACAACCGGTTCCAGGGGATGGGAGTCGATTCAGATCTCCCGGGGGCAGAGCATTCTCTTCATGGAGCCCCTGCCGGCCACGGGATGGGCCGTGGCGGGGGTGATTCCCCGGGGGGTGGTCTTTCGGGATCTTTTGCCGGCGCTCCTGGGTTTTGGCTTTCTGGGAGTTCTGGCCGTGGCGATCACCCTGGTGGCTGCCAGAGTTATCGCTTCCTGGTTTTCCCGACCCCTNCGCGCCATGGCAGAGACGATGAACGACGTTGCCTCGGGGGACATGGAGGTTCGGGTCGAGGTGACAAGCCAGGACGAGGTGGGCCAGCTGGCGCGGACGTTCAATGCAATGCTGGACAAGACCTCGGCGCTCCTGGAAGAGATCAGNCACAGCCACGAAGCAGAACGGGAGCAGGCTCTGGAGGCGATGCGGNTACGCATGAACCCCCACTTTCTCTATAACACCCTGGACACCGTGGCAGGCCTGGCCGAACGGGGAGCGGTCGGCGATATTCCACCCTTNATTCAGACCTTGTGCCGATTTTACCGCAGGGTTCTGGGGGAAGGTCGCGGGGTTTCGACGATTGGCGAGGAGCTCGCTCTCTGCGATGACTACCTCAAGCTCCTGCAGGTCCGGTACCGGGGGGGCTTTTCCTGGAGCATAGCGGCTGATCCCGAGGTTTCGGGGATTCCCCTGCCGCGCATGCTTCTGCAGCCGGTGGTGGAAAATGCCATTTTTCACGGGTTGAAGCCGATGGTTCCGGGAGGGGTGTGTCACATCACCGCTGACTCCGGAGCACGGGGCGCCCTGATCCGGGTTCAGGACAACGGGGTGGGGTTCTCTCCCCGCCACCAGAAAGAGNGGTTCGGCCTGTCCAGCGTACGCCAGCGGCTCGAGGCGGCCTTCGGTCTGGCCGATCTTGTTTCTGTCTCCTCTGCGCCGGGCCAGGGGACGGAAGTGACTATCCTGATCCCCCGGGCAGGGGGATATGCTGCGCGCGAGGGAGGCCTGAGGCAGGGATGAGGGACAGCAGGACCGTACTACTTGTAGACGACGAACCGCTCGCCCTCGAACGGCTCCGGGGGGCGCTTGCCTGGGAGGAGGCGGGGTTTTCCCGTATTCTTGAGGCCTCCGATGGTCTGGAGGCACTGCGGCGGTACCGGGAAGAGGATATCGACCTGATCGTCACCGATGTGGTTATGCCGCGTCTCGATGGCCTCTCGCTGGTTGAGGAGCTTCGTCGTGAGGGGTACGAGGGCGCCGTGGTGGTTCTTACGGGGCACGATGATTTCTCTTTTGCGCGCCGNGCCCTGCGCTCCCGCGTGCGCGATTATGTACTCAAGCCGGTGGATTCGGCGGAACTGCTGCGGGTGGTGCAGGAGGTGGTGAATTCCCGCAGGGAATCGGAGCTTCCCGAGCTCTCCTGGAGCGGTGGTGCTCTTCCCGGCGAGGGATCGGCTCTGCTCTCCGTGGCGATCCAGGGGTTTCCCTTTCTCCCCGATGCCCCGGAACGGCTCTGTTGCGAGGTTCTCTCCTGGGTGGAAGCGGCCTGCTTCTCCGGTACCCCGGCGCGGGAGTTTCTNCTCGGCCAGGAGAGGGATTCGTCGGGGGTTGTCTTCTTTTGCCGGGGTCGGGCCGTGGAGGCCCTCGCGGGGAGGNTGGTGCCCGATCCGGGCCGGCCCCTGCGCCGGGGGTTATGCGCGGGGTTTGTTCTGGATGAGGCGGGAGAGCGGGATCCCGGGGACGCTGCGCTTCGGGGNCGGGCCGCTCTGGCCCGGGAGCGTGCCCGAACGGAGCGGTTTTTTCCGGGTTCGCCCTTCGGCTCTTCCCGTTTCACGAACGAGCGGGGGGGCTCTGGTGCGATTGAACCCGACGTGATGCGGGGCATTCAGGTACAGATTTTTGCCGCGCTGATGCAGAACGATGCGGAAATGGTTGGAGAGCTTCTGGGACGGCTCTTTTCGCTGGTACAGGAACGTCTTCCTGCCTACTCCGTGCTGGAACACGTCCTGGCTGATCTCTTTCTGTACGTCTTTGCCTACGATACCCGGGGAACGCGAAGGCCTCTTCCCCGGGAGGCCGAAGAGATTCTGGGGGAGTCCTGCGATCTGGACGATGCCCGGTGCCGGCTGGTGGAACGGCTGACCNGGGATTTTCCCCACGCCGCTGCTCCCTATTCACCGGCTTTGCGCCACGTCGATGCGGCGCGGCAGGTGATGGAAGAACGCTTTGCCGACTCCCGGCTCTCGCTCAACGATATTGCCCAGGGCTCNGCGGCTAACCCGAGTTATCTCTCCACAATTTTCAAGCAGCACACGGGACAATCCGTGACCGAGTATCTTACGGCCCGGCGGCTGGCCCACGCTCTCACGGTTATGAGCGAGGGCGCTGCCGATCTGGCCGAGGTCGCGTCGGCCTGCGGGTACCAGGATCCCTACTACTTCAGCCGCTGTTTCAAGCGTCACTACGGCGAGGCNCCCTCGGTTGTCCTCCGGCGATTCCGGCAAAAGACAAAATAAATCCCGAATCTCCCAAAAAGAATCCATTCACGGCACGAAAAAGGAGGGGGACAATACCGTCAGGCCAGATGCACGCCGCGATCTGGAATAACGAAAGGAGTTGGTATGGGAACAGTTCGAACNGCCGTGGCTATTGCCATGGGTCTCTTGCTTTTTTGTGGTATCTCCGGTGAGGTCCGGGCCGGCGGTGCCGGAGAGGGCCAGGGGAGGCGTCAGGAAATTCGGGTTCAGACTCGCTGGGCCAGCGATGCCCCCCACGAGGCGGCGTTTCAGCAGCTGCTGCGGGATTTTGACGCGCTCCACGAGAACGTGCGCGTTGTCGATGAGTCCGTGGGAAACGAGATATCCTTCAACGACCGTCTGAGAACGGCCATCGCCACGGGAAATACCCCCGACGTGGTGTACACCCTGGGAGGCGCTGCGTTCCGCCAGTACGCCGAGAACGGGGTCTATCTTGATTTGGAACCCTTTCTGACNGCCGACCCGCAGTGGCGGGACTTTTTCCTCCCGCTCTTCGAAAACTGGCAGTTCGACGATCTCGACGGAATCTACGGTGTTCCCTACGAGTCCTTCGGGGTGGGAATATTTTATAACAGACAGATTTTTCGGGATCTGGGGCTCGAACCTCCCCGGACGGTTGAAGATTTTGAGGCGGTGGCCGACGTGCTCCTGGGTGAGGGGATCATTCCCATGGCGATCGGAAACCACGCGATCTGGCGGGGAGGGCATCTCTTTACGAACCTGATGCTCAAGCGGCACGGCGAGGAGATTGCCCGNAAGCTCGCCGATCGATCGGTCCCGTGGGATGGCCCCGAGGTGATCGAGGTGCTCACCCTGATCGACGACTGGCACAGGCGTGGCTTCTTCGGCGATAACGTGGTCACGGCTTCCCACAACGAAGAGGTCGCTCTCTTTCACGCCGGNGATACCGCCATGCACATGGACGGCAGCTGGTACATCGGATCTGCCAACGCATCGCCCCTGGCCGAGCACATCGGGTTTATCCCCTTTCCCTCCTTTGCCGACTATCCCCGCTACCGGGATGTCTGGATGGGCGGCGCNGCGGGAGGGCTCTCCCTGTCCGGCACCATGTCCCCGGAACGGCAGGANATCGTTGTGTCGCTGCTGAAGTTTCTCACCTCTCCCGAGGCTTTCGCCACGATCCAGAAGGCTGTGGGCGGCGGAGTGTACCCCGTTCGTCTCGAGGCAGACCAGGACGCCGTAGATCGCCTGACGGCAGAGCACGCCCAGGCGCTCGCCGAAGCCCGGGCNCTTCGAACCGATCTGGACTCCTACGATCCCCTGCCGCAGATGACGGACCGTCTGCGAAACAGCATCCAGGGAATGTTCGCCGGCCAGTCCCCCCGGGAAGCGGCCCGTGAGATCCANCAGGAAGTGAACCGGGGCNGCCGGTAGGTCCGGTGATGGAGCAAGGAGGTGCCCCGTGATGGAGTCNAGGTCGGCCAGGCCGGTGTTATCGACCTTCTGTTTTTTGCTGCCGGCGTTGCTTCTGTACGTGGGTTGCATGATCTACCCGATCCTCGATGCAATTCACCTGAGTTTTCACTCCTGGAACGGTATTCCCGTTTCNCCGCTGGAGTTTCGCGGGTTCGATAATTACCGGTTCGTTCTGGAGAGCCAGGAGTTTCGCNTGGCCCTGCGAAACGTGGGGGTCTTTCTGCTTCAGGGCGTCTTGTTCCAGGGGCCTCTGGCCTTTGTCCTGGCGCTGGTGGTCACGTCGACGCTGCGGGGTGCCCGGTTTTTCAAGGTTGCCTACTTCCTGCCGGTGGTTCTTCCCGTCACGGCCGTGGGCATCCTCTGGAAGCACATCATGAATCCCGCCACGGGGGCGATAAATACCTTNTTTCGGGTGGCGGGGCTCCCCGGACTTGCCCAAAACTGGCTGGGNNATCCCCAGATGGCGATTTTCTCGGTGGCCTTTGTGAGCGCCTGGGTCTTTGCGGGGTTGAACATGATCATATTCTCGGCGGGGCTGGTTTCCATTCCCGACGAGTTGTATCAGGCNGGGGCTATCGACGGCGTAGGGTACGGAGGGAGGTTGCTNCACATCACGATTCCCCTGATGCGGGAGAGCTTTCGCCTCTACTTCATTCTCATGGTGACGGGATCCCTGAAGGTGTTCGACATGATTTTTGTGATGACCGGTGGAGGGCCAAACGGTGCGTCCGATGTTCCCGTGACGATGCTCTATTATCAGGCCTTTAACTACTCCCGTTTTGGTGTGGGAAGCGCCATCGGGGTCATTGTGCTGGTCCTGAGTCTGCTCGCGACGGGGGTGCTCCAGAAGGTCTTTGCACCCAGGGAGGATATATGATCGTTCGGACCAGNGGTTCCAGGCGTTTTATCTCGGCAGGNCGTCTGGGGGGNTACGGATTTGCAGCGTTATGGGGCCTNCTGACTCTGTATCCCCTGATCTTTTCCTTCCTCTCGTCCTTCAAATCCACCGACGAGATTTACTACAACCCCTTTTCCTTGCCCGGGATCTGGCGGGTTGGAAACTACGCGGCTGCTTTCGGGCGCCATAACATGGTTCTGGCGATCGGGAACAGTCTCTTTTTCGCGGTTGGGGCAACTGCGCTGGTGCTGGGAGCGGCGAGTATGGCTGCCTTTGCGCTGGCCCGGTACCGGTTGCGCTACCTGCCCTGGGTGTTTCTCTTCTTTGCGCTGGGTATTATGATTCCGATCCACTCGACCCTGATTCCCCTGGTTCGAATGATTAACCGGGCAGGTCTGGCGAACCGCTACTCTTCGCTGATTGTTCTCTACAGCGGGTTCAGTGTTCCCATGGCAGTGTTGATCATTACGGGGTTCATGCGGGGTATCCCGGCGCAACTGGAGGAGAGCGCGATCATCGATGGCGCCANACCGGGCCACGTGCTCTTTCGGGTGGTGCTGCCCCTGAGCACACCCGCGCTCGCCACGGCGGGGATCATTACCTTTCGGGGTATCTACAACGACCTGATCTTTGCCCTGCTTTTTATCAATCGTCCCCGGATGAATACCATCTCTCTGGCACTTCTGCGTTTCCAGGGATCCTGGCATATCGAGCTGGGCCCTGTNTTTGCAGCGGTGACGGTGGCGGTCATCCCCATGATCGTCATTTACATGCTCTTTCAGGAGAGGATCGAGCACGGTTTGGCGGCGGGAGCCCTGAAGGAGTAACAGCCATGACAGATGAGACACACCGAAAGACCGGACAGAGCGATATCTCGTTTCGCCAGGTTCACCTGGACTTNCACACCAGTGGCCATATTCGCGGGGTAGGATCGGCCTTCGACCCCCAGGAGTTTGCCGAGCGCCTCGCCAGGGCGCAGGTTGATTCGATCACCTGTTTTGCCCGGTGCCATCACGGGTACCTCTACTACCAGTCGGAAAAACACCCCCACCTTGTTCATCCCTTTCTGGAACGGCCCAATCTGCTGGATGAACAGATTCTCGCGCTCCGCGAAAGGGGTATCAGAGTTCCGCTGTATACAACCGTCCAGTGGGACGGCTGGATGATGCGCGAACACCCCGAATGGTGCTGTCAGGATCCCCGGGGGGGATGGCACGGTCAGGCGCCTCTGGAACCGGGGTTCTACGCGACGCTGTGCGTGAACAGCTCCTACCGGGACTTTCTCTTTGACCATACCCGGGAGCTTCTGGAGCGCTTCGATCCCCAGGGTCTGTTTTTTGATATTGTGCGGGATGTGCCCTGTGTTTGTCCCCGGTGTCTGGCGGGAATGGAAGAGGAGGGGCTGGACCCCTGGAACGAAGAGGAGCGGGCCCGTTTTGCACGGCTGGTGGCGGACCGGTTCCGGCGCGATATGTCCAGCCTGGTCAGGAAGGAAAATCCCGACTGCACCCTGTTCTACAACGCTTCTCATGTGGCACCTCGGCTCCGTTCCTCCCTGGAGAGTTTTTCTCACCTGGAGATCGAATCGCTTCCCTCGGGAGGGTGGGGGTATACGCACTTTCCCTACGTTGCCCGCTACGCCCAGGGGCTGGGAAAAGAGATGATCGGCATGACCGGCAGATTTCATACCTACTGGGGGGATTTTCATTCCTACAAGAACGAGGCGGCCCTGGAGTTTGAGTGCTTTCAGATGCTCGCCCACGGNGCGGGGTGTTCCGTGGGNGATCAGCTGGTTCCCTCGGGNGAACTCGATGAACGCGCCTACGAGCTGATCGGCGAAGTTTTCGGGAAGGTACGGGCTGTGGAACCCTGGGTGCGGGGGAGCAGGCCCCTGGGCAGGATCGCCCTGGTCACCACGGAGGAGTGGTCGCAGTCGGAACAGCCCGGAGAGATGATCGGCGCCGTGCGACTTCTCCAGGAGTGCGGNTTTCAGTTTTCCGTGATCGACCTCGCCTCGGACCCGTCGCATTACGAGCTCCTGATTTTTCCNGACAGGGTTCCCGTGACGCCCGGGACGACCGCCTTTGTCGAGTCCTTTTTGCAGGGCGGCGGGCGTGTCCTGGCAACCTTCGATTCCACCTTTTCCNCCGCCGGTGTTGTCGCCGCACCGCAGGCCCTCCGGGATGGTGCGGGGTGCGACCCCCACGGCAGGGCCTACGAGCGTAACGATTTTGCCGACTATCTGGTGCCCCGGGGTCCGCTGGGGCGGGATCTCCCCGAGACTCCCCACGTGATGTACCTGCGGGGCCGGGAGGTGATTCCCGGGCCGGAGGGGAGGGTAGAACTCGCGATCACACCCTCCTGTTTTGACAGGTCTCCCCGACGATACTGTTCNCACCAGCAGAGTCCTCCCGACCGCTCCCGCCAGGGACTTCCCGGGGTGATATCTACGGANCGGTCGCTCTATTTCTGCCATCCCCTCTTCACCACCTATTTTGAGCGGAGTCCCCGGTGGGTGAAACTGCTGGTTCGCAACGCTGTGGAGGAGCTGATAGGTCCCGATCTGTGCAGCCACGACGGCCCTTCAGGTCTCATCGTGACCGCCAGGTATCATCCGGAAAAAGCCTGCCTTCTGATTCACCTGCTCTATTATGTTCCCGAGCGACGGGGTCGCTCCCTCGATGTGATTGAGGACGTTGTGCCCCTGCACGACCTGACGATCACGTTGCGGACGCGAGGGAAGTTCGAGGTTATCCGCGCCGGGATTCTTCCCGACGGGGAGGAGCTGCCGGTGCAGGCCGGGGGGGATGGCCAGGTGCGGATAAGGCTTCCCCGTCTTCAGGGCTGGGCGATTCTGGCCTGCTCCTGCCAGGGGGTTCCGTAGGTGCCGGAGCTGGCGATCTGCTCCAGGGGCTTGCGTTTTTTTGGTGGCCTGGCCGGGGCTGGTTCTTCCCCTGCGGGGGTGCCGGGATAGCCCAGGGTGATCATGAGGGGGATTCTTCGCGACCGGGGGACGCCCAGGAGGCGGGCCGTNGCCCGCTCCCGGAACCAGCCGATCATGCAGGTCCCCAGGCCCAGCTCTTCCGCCTGAAGGCAGAAATGCTGGGCCGATATGCCGATGTCCAGGAGGTAGAAGGGTTTTCTCTTCAGGAATCCTCCGAGGCGGGCGCTGATATTGGGCCGTTCTGCCACGAGGGCNACCATAACCGGGGCCTGACTGGCAAAGCCGTTGAGTCGCCCCCCGGGGCCACGGGTGAGTGCCGCCAGGGCGCGTACCCTGGGGGGATCGGTTACCACCACGTAGTGCCAGGGCTGGGAGTTGCAGGCCGAGGGTGCCAGGCGCGCTGCCTCAAGACAGGCCTGGATATCGGCCGACGCCACCTCCCGGGGTGCGTAGGATCGAAGGCTGCGGCGCAGCTGAACCAGTTCCTGAAAGCTCATGAGACCAGACTACACCGGGAAGAGCCGCCTGTCACAGGGGGAGATCCCCTTCGGGAGAGGCCTCGGAACGGCCTCAGGACTGACCTCGTGCCGGCCCTTGGAACGGCCCTCGGGCCGGCAATGGTAAAAGAATATCGATAGACTTCTTTTGGTGTTCGCGCTAGGCTTGTGTGGAGATATCCTGTGGGCCGCAGCGGTGCCTGCGGAGCGGGAGATTATTCCAAGGAGAAGCNAAGTGAAAATAGCAGTTGCCGGGACCGGCTACGTGGGTCTCTCCAATGCAGTGCTTCTGGCACAGCAGAATAGGGTGGTTGCCCTGGACATTCTTGAGGAGAAGGTCCAGCTGATCAACGAGCGTCGTTCGCCCATTGTGGACGCCGAAATAGAACAGTACCTGGCAGAGAAAGAGCTGGATCTCACCGCTACAACGGACAAGAAAACAGCCTACACCGGTGCCGACTACGTGATCATCGCCACGCCCACCGACTACGATCCAAAGACAAACTATTTTAATACCTCCACGGTAGAGGCGGTGATTCAGGATGTTCTGGAGATAAACCCCGGGACGGTCATGGTGATCAAATCTACCGTACCCGTGGGGTATACCCGGGAAATCCGCCAGCGTTTCGGGGTGGAGAACATTATCTTCTCACCGGAGTTTTTGCGGGAGGGNCGCGCGCTCTACGACAACCTCTACCCCAGCAGGATCATCGTGGGCGAGGATTCGGCCCGGGCCCGGGGGTTCGCGGACCTGCTCGTCCAGGGGGCAGAAAAAAAGGACATTCCCGTGCTCTTCACCAACTCCACCGAGGCCGAGGCGGTAAAACTCTTTTCCAACACCTTCCTGGCCCTGCGGGTGGCCTACTTTAACGAGCTGGACAGCTACGCCGAGACGAACGGGCTGGATGCCCGGCAGATTATCGAAGGAGTCGGCCTGGACCCCCGGATCGGTGATCATTACAACAACCCCAGCTTCGGNTACGGGGGCTACTGTCTGCCCAAGGACACCAAACAGCTCCTGGCAAACTACGATGCCGTGCCCAACAATATCATCAAGGCCATCGTGGACGCCAACAGGACCAGGAAAGACTACGTGGCCGACCG
>NZ_KB891724.1 GCF_000373545.1 Alkalispirochaeta alkalica DSM 8900 | reverse complement strand
TGGAAGATCGGGATCCCCGCAGCGGGAATCCTCGGGCTCGCTGGCGGCCTCTCTCTGGGAGGAACGTTGTGAGCCCGATTGATGACACTGGATCGGCCCGGGTCATNCGGGATGAGGACAGCTTTTTCCGGGACCACCGGGGCCTCCTGGCCATGGGGCACCTCATCGCCTTTGCGGCGGGGGCTGTAGGGGTCCTGTTCGCCCTGGCTACAGTTTATGGCTACCTGCAGCGCTTCGATGACTGGGTGTCGATGGGGCAGTATGCAGTGGGTCTTCTGGTGGCCGGGGCCGGACTCGAGTACGGGCAGACGCGCATAGAAGGAACGCTGCAAAAACCGAGGTAATCATGGGGCACTTTGAGGGAACAGAAATCGAGATCAGTGAACTCCGGGCGGAAGACCGCAGGCATAATGCCCGCTTACGGGACATCGAGCAGGAAATGAAAGAACTCCGGCGGGAGAGCATCGAAGTCAGGACAGCCCTGATCGGCCCCGATGGTTCAAACGGCCTGAGGCGAAACGTCCGGGATATCGAGGCGAAGCTGGACAAGATGCCCCACCAGATTTTCGGAATGCTCGTGGGGACTTTCACGATCCTGGCTGCCCTGGCGTCGCTGGTGGCGGTGATCATTCAGGGGTAGGGGGGGCATTGGAGAATCAGCAACTCTGCGGGAAATAGAAACCCGGCGCGTGGCCGGGTATAAAATCTGCGTATAATTTAAGGTCGAAAATTAAGCGTTTTTCCGGTCCGGTGACCCGCTCTCTGCCTGGATTTGGAGTCGAACCTCATCGGCAGTCGTGTCTCCCATCAATATTTGCAACAGCGTCCAACTCGCCCACGGCATGCTCCGCTCACCGCCGGTCCACTTCCGAATCGTCCGGCCATTGACTCCCAGGAGCGCACCTGCCTGAGATCCGGTTAATCCGTGTCGTCGCATGAGATCCCGGAGTTCTTCCGGTGTAGGGCTTGGGTAATGATTCAATTCAGACATACCGGACCTCCTGGTCGTCGACCTCCTCCACAACGCGCACACCTTCCTCAATACGGTCCCCCTGGAGATCCGTCGAGCCGAGCAGGGCCTCGTACTCCAAGTAGCGCTTGCCTCGCGCGAGAATCGATCGCACGAGCTCCAGGCGCTTGGCGTCGATGCGTTCCACTGGCAGAGGAACTCCCTCCGTCGTCGTTCTGATTATGTATCGCATACGTCCTCCTTGCTTCGGGATGGGGCCCCTGAAGGGGCCCCGGTAGGTCTACTCAATGTAGGTCCGGTTGCCGATCTGGTACAGGACCGTTTCCTGCTGGAGCCGGGTCCGTATAACCTCCACGGCCATCCGGAGGGGCTGATCATCGGGGACCGTCGACCAGGCTGACACCTGATAAACGGTTTCGGCGATCAGCTCCCCGGATTCGGCAACGTAGCCGCCGGAGGCCCGGGTTTCGGTGTATCCACCGTAGGCACCGGCGAAAAGCCGCTTCACCTCGTCGCGAACACCGTCAACCAGGTCGGCGGGTGCCGTGCGGTTGAAGAGAGTTGTCGGAATGACAACCTGGAAAAAAAATGGAAGGGTCATCAGCATCTCCTTATCGGAGGGGTTGGCCTTCCCGTACCGGGCGGCCTTGGCTGATCTCTCAATCAACCATACAATAAGTATAGGCCCATTGGCCCTAGCTGTCAAGGGATTTATATAAAAGATGTTTAGAATATTTTAGATTTTTACAATCAATATCACCGGCTATCGGGCACGGCGGCAATTCTCGCGGGGTCCTGGGCGCAGTGCAGTCCGGGCGTGACAACCGGGAAAAACCAAAGTAATCTATATGAGTGGGGTCAGGTGTATTTTTGAATGCGATGAGCTGGCGAGGGGGCATCCGAGCAGGGTTTTAAAGCTTGGAGGATTTACCGAAGGCCTCGGGAATCGCACAAAAATCGCACATGAAAGATGCGAGGTATTGGGAATTCCAACAGGGCAATGAAGTTAGTGAGGGATGATAAATGCTTGTTATGAATGAAATTATTGCTCTTCAGAGCATTAGGGCACAAAGGGGGAAAAAGCTGGCCATTGGAAATGAGCGCTCTCCGGAGCCGAAGGTCGTGGGTTCGAATCCCGCCGTGTTCATTTTTAAGTTGTTTACGGACAACGATTTGCGAAAACCAGAAAGAGCGAGTGCGAAAAAATCGCACAAAAATCGCACATGAGCCACGTTAATCTGCCCCGCTACAGCCTGACGCGGCGCCCTCGCAACGCTCAGGAACAACAAAAAAAGAATCGTGGCGAGTCTTGGACAGGGACGTGGTATGTGCGATGGAAGCGCTCTGATGGTTCCTGGACCCCCCTCAAATCTACCGGTTGTGCCAAAAAAAAGGACGCGATTGACTGGTGCTCAGCGCAGATGAAGCCACCAGTTGATTCGTCTCGGATAACTCTCGGAAAGTACGCCGACGGGTTTTTCGACTGGCCGGACGGCCGCTATGCCACGGACCGACGCGCCGGGGGCCATCGAGTATCCCACCGATCAGCTCAGTCTCACCGAACCGACTGCCGAAACCACGTCTTGCGAATTCTGGGCGCGGGTACTCCAATTGCGGATATCACCCGGCAGGAGACGCGACGGCTTCGGGACACGCTGTTCGGAGAGGGCAAAGCCGCAACGACAATCAACCATGTCATCAACACTCTCTCTGTCCTCCTGCAAGCTGCCGAGGAAGACGAGATCATTCAGGCGGTACCCAGGCTATACCGCGCTGGGGGCGGGACGAAGAAACGCGGGAGCCTCACGCGCGAAGAGGCCCGGGATCTTCTGGCGACGGACGGTGCCTGGAGAAACGACAGGGAACGCATCGCCTCCGAGATTGCAGCTCGTACGGGCCTCCGGAGATCCGAACTTCTGGGGCTCACGGCCGACCGATGCCACCGCGATTACATCGATGTCTCCCGCGTCTGGGAGCCAGTGTCCTGGGAACTCAAGGAGACGACCAAAGGGGGCGAGGCCAGGATCGTGCCGATCTCCCGTCGAATCCGCAGCTTGATAGTCTACCTGCTCCGATCCAGCCCGTACCGCTGGAATCTTCCGCCGAGCCAGCAGTATGTGTTCTACCATGACACGAACCCACGTGCGCCCTACGATGGCCGGGAGCTCACCCGGGGGCTATACCATGCCCTGGAGCACGTGGGGATGTCAGAGGAGCAACGGCAGGCCGCAGGGATCACCTTTCACAGCTGGCGGCACTTTGCGAACTCCCAGATGATCGAGGCCGGAATCCCTGAGGCGACTGTGCGGGCACTGATCGGCCACCAGAGCCAGGCGATGACTATGAACTACTACCACGCCCAGGATCTCGCGCGGATCGCTGCCGTGCAGGATGACTGGTAGCGTCTCAGGATCTCGGCCAAACCAGATCGACGCGGTAGGGGAGCCCGAGTACACAAGGCGTGTGATCACGCACCGAAGGCCTCCTTCAGGAACCGGAGAGTCTCGTGATCCCGGAGCTTGCACACCACATTCTGGTTGGCGAAGGCCCCCGCAAAGGTCCTGGCCTGGTCCCGGGAAACAGTGTGGATCCAGCGGACACCGACGGCCCAATCGGAAAGGTCCTCGTCATCGCAATGCGCCCCCGCATCCGGTGCCGTGAGGCCGGCGTTCAGGAGCGGGGTGCCGGTTTCCTCTACAGTGAAATCACCAACCGGGACGGCCGTTGAGGTGACCTCTCCGAACCCCACATATCCCAGACCCTTCATGTACGCATAGATCTTGTCGCCCACACTCAGGCGTTTCAAGGCCGAGGAATAGCGGGGCCCCTGGCCGGCCCCGATGTAGCCGAACTTCCGGTTGTCGTCCCAGTTCCGGTGTGACCCTTCGCCGACATTCACAAACCAGTAGCCGGTCCACTCACGGTGTGCCTGGGAACCGGTGCGCTGCTTCTTTTCCTTCCGCTCGATGTAATCCTTTGCTTCGGGGAGGGGGATGATCGTCTCCGGGTTGATGAAGAGATTTCTCTGTGCATCGACAAAAGGGGCGAGCCTGGTGCACTGAATATTCACTCCAAACTCCCTGAGCCAGAGAACCGCTGAGATCACCTCGGAATTGAACTGCCGGGATGCAAGGATAATCCGCTGCGCCCCGTTCAGGGCCTCGATGTCGGTGTCAATGAACTCCTCAATTCGCCGCCTGGCATCGGAGGCGGAAGTCTTCAGGTGGGACTCAAAGAGAGAGTAGATTTCGTCCGGAAGAAGACTGCCGCAGTATGAGGCATATTTGATCGCCTGCCATTCGACGGCCTCGCCGGAAGAATCGCGCTTCAGTTCGATGATAACCAGGTGGGCGTTCTTGTCGACGGCCAGAAGATCCAACCGCTTGCCCGATGCCAGGATCACCTCCTTGCCGATGATCAGGAGTTCTTCGCCGAGGATTTCCGGAGTCTTCTCGATCCACTCCTGGATGTCGAACCGCTCATAGAGCCCAAGTTCGGAAAAGCCCGTGGGTGTGAGCCTTCGGAGCTGTTTTGCCTCAATATCAACCTGGAACATCAAGCCCTCCTGGGAAGTTGTCTCTCTGGTGTTCTGCAGGCCCATCTTACCACGGGACTGAACAGGGGGCACACAGGAAATCGTTTCTGGCATCTTTCGGGGGGTGGTACAGTTTTTGTCGTGCTCTCCCTGCAATAATTAGGTGGGATGATCCGGCGGGGGGCTGCACTGTTCTCCATGAGGGGGTTTTATCTGGCCCCGAGGGGGGAATCGTGGTAGGATTCTGGACGCATCTTGCCTCTGTATTGAGGCAGACTCCGTGCCAGGAAACTGTGGTCCTGTTATCTGAAGTGAATGTCGCTACACCGCTGTAGCAACCGAATTATAAAGATGAAATAAGCAGAGCTGAAGGAAGATTGATACAGTGAATATGCACCATCATGATGAGCTCAAAAGCCACATTCGGGAAATCGCGAAACGTCTGCGTGGCCCTTACCGCCCACCTCAGTACCGATTGGTCATGCTGCCGATAGTCGTGCTGCGGAGACTAGATTGTGTGTTGGAGCCCACCAAAGACGCGGTGCTGAAGCAATACGAGAAGCTGTCTGCTCAAGGTATGGCGGAAAATGCTATGGAGAAGATGCTGGGCAAAGCGGCCGATCCTGACCGAACCCATCCGCTCTACAACACCAGCCCCTTCACCTTTGAAAAGCTGCTGGACGATTCTGAGAATATCGCGCCTAACCTGGTGGCCTACATCAACGGATTTTCTCCCACGGCTCGGGCTATTTTCGAGCGCTTCGAGTTCTCGGACCAGATTGAGAAGCTGGATGCCAGCAACCGGCTGTTCACCATCATTAAGGCGATGTCAGAGGTAGACCTGCACCCGGACCGGATCGACAACCTGCAAATGGGCTACCTTTTCGAGCATCTGGTGATGTGCTTCAACGAGCAGGCCAACGAAGAGGCCGGGGATCACTTCACCCCGCGCGAGGTCATCCGTCTGATGGCCAATCTGGTCTATACCGGTGAGCAGGACGTCTATACGCCGGGCATCTATCGCACCATTTACGACCCGGCCTGCGGCACCGGAGGGATGTTGTCGGAGTCGGAAAAATTTATCCTTGACCAGAACAGCCAGGCCAATCTGGCCCTGTTCGGGCAGGAGTACAACGATGAGTCCTGGGCTATCTGCTGTGCGGACATGCTGATCAAGGACGAGGACACTGGCAGCATCGTCTTGGGCGACACCTTGGGTGACGGCAAGACCCGCGACGGGTTCGAGGGCGAGCAGTTTCATTACCTGCTGGCCAATCCACCCTTTGGCGTGGAGTGGAAGGATCAGAAAACCGTTGTCGAGAAGGAGCACAGGGAGATGGGCTTCGCCGGACGCTTCGGCGCTGGGCTGCCCGCCATCAACGATGGTTCCCTGCTGTTCCTGCAGCACATGATTTCCAAGATGCATCCGTACAAGGAAGGGGACGAGGACGCGGTAGGTTCCAAGATCGCCATTGTCTTCAACGGCTCTCCCTTGTTTTCCGGCGATGCCGGTTCCGGCCCATCGAACATCCGCCGCTGGATCATCGAAAACGACTGGCTTGACGCCATTGTCGCCCTACCGGACCAGCTTTTCTACAACACCGGCATCTTCACCTATGTCTGGCTGGTCACCAACCGCAAGGCCCCGGAGCGGCGCGGCAAGGTCCAGTTGATCGACGGCACGCGCTTTTTCCAGCGCATGAAGAAAAGCCTGAACAACAAACGCAACGAGATCACAGAAGACCAGATCCGTCACCTGACCCGCCTCTACGGCAACTACCAGGACGGTGAAACCGCTGATGTAAGAATCAACGGTGACAGTGAAACCCGCGTGGTCTCNCGNATTTTCGAGAACCGCGAGTTCGGCTTCCTCAAAGTTACGGTGGAGCGCCCCCTGCGCATGAACTTTGAAGCCTCGCCGGAGCGCATCGCCCGGCTGGATGAACAAACTGCCTTTGCCAACCTGGCCACCTCAAAGAAGCGCAAGAACGAGGCCGCAGCCGCTAAGGAAATTGCGGAAGGGCAACAGCAGCAGGAGGCCAT
>NZ_KB891723.1 GCF_000373545.1 Alkalispirochaeta alkalica DSM 8900 | reverse complement strand
ATACTACCCCTCTGACCCCCGGGGGAGGATCTTGCTGTATTTCTGAGTAAAATACTGTGCTTTTATACCATATGGTAGATGTCCAGCGTCTGGCTCTGTGGAATTTTCAAATACAGACTATTTCGTCTGATTGAACGTCTGATTGAAGGAGACAGATTTTATGACCACAGAAAGATTTCAGCAGACAGGACACGCCGTGGTGCGCTATCTCATGCCGGTAATGCTCGTTCTTGCCGCAGTTCTGGCTGGATGCGCCAATCCAATGGGTTCCAGCACAAGTTCCGGAGGGACGACTGATCGTGTAGGGGGTGGAGCGCCAACACCCATCACCATAACCTTTGTCCTGGATACCGACACCGGCGGCGGATTCTCCCTTTCCACCAGCGCAACAGCCCCGGCGCCAATTGCCGCGACCGCCGGAGTTCCGGTGCGGCTGACCCAGGGGATCGGGTTTACGGCCGAGGCGACGGGGGCTGGTCCCGGGGGGAGTTCTGTGACCTACCACGCTTCGGGCTGGTCAACCGAACCCTATAGTACACAGCACGAACGCATAATGAATCCAAGCTCTTCAGAACCCGATGATGGGTGGTATCTGCCTGGCTTTGAGGCCACTTTTACCGAAAACACCACGCTCTACATCCGATGGCTGCCGGAGTTCGAGAACATTTCTGCACAGGTGACCTTTGTCGAACCAGGAACCGGAACGAGGACGGTCAATGGACCAGTGATGCACCTTCGTGACGTGCTTCCCTTTGAGCGCACGGCCTATTTTCAGGATGTCCTGTCGGCTCCGTGGACGGTGAGCTCTAACCAGCGCGTTTGGGAATGGGAAAGTGAAACTGTTTCCTTTTCAAGAAACGCCAACACCCCCCCTGCGGGGACTCCCGCAGTGTGGCAGTTTGCGTTCAATACTGGGGGTGAATATTTGGCAAGCTTCCCGGCCGAAGGGTCTAGTCCAGTTGTTGGTCTGCGCCCGGTGAGCATTACCTACACGCCACGGGAAGTATACACCATTACCTTCGATGCCAACGGAGGAACCATGCCCGGTGGTGTAGTCACTCGCGACGCATTTGAGGGCATAACGATTGCCAGTAACGTTGGCTGGTGGAACATGAGCAGCGCAACACAGCTGCCTGAACCCACACGGGGTGATCTAACCTTTGGTGGCGACTGGTTCTTTGCGCCAGACTACGACGGCGACGATTGGGGTAACAACCCGACAGCAAATACCACACTATACGCTCGGTGGCAGGCGGAAATTACCTTCGATGGTAATGGAGGGGGTGCCCCTACGCCGGTACTTACCAATGTAACCGCCGATGGTGTAGCCCTGGTTACTGAGGCCCCGGCGATAAGTACCTCTCGCCCTCAGCACGACGTTTTTGGAGGTTGGTTTACCGAGCAGGGTCCTGGTCCGGAATACATTGTCACGAACAAGGTCTCCACAGGAGAAAACAGCTCCGAGTGGTTCACCATCGACTCTGTGACGGGACCCTTGACCCTGTACGCAGGCTGGATTCCGAAGTATGAAATTGGTGAAGTACTGCCAGATAATCAAGGTATTATCTTCCATATCCTTGGAGGCAGTGAGCCGCAGAGAACACGTGCTCACAGGAATGCACTTGAGGACGCCGGTTTCGCGGCGGGCAACACTGGCTGGCGTTTTCTTGCGGTGGCACCCGTCGAAGAACCTGAGGATACGGTCCAGGCACCAAATTTTAATCCGGGTTGGTTAGCATCAGGAGTAGGCCCGAATCTCGTCTTTACGACCGACCCAGGAGAAGGCAATGCCGCCCATGGAAAGTTCGACCTCCTGAAGACTTTCGATGTGTTAGGAGGTGGCCGACCTTCCACGGCAGAAATCATCGCCTGGGCAGGTTCTGGTCATGGGAGTGAAACGGTAGCAAGACAAGCCCGAGAATCAGACATCGGGGGACTCAAGCCAGTCACTATTACAGATTCCAATGCGGTCTGGTATTTGCCGTCAGCGGCCGAGTTGATCGAGATAGCCAATGCTCGCACTTCTGCAGGAACATCCGTATGGGAAATCGCCGGAATGAGATATGGTCCAGGCAACACTCGCAGATACTGGACTTCAACCACGTATAATGGAGGATATGGTCAGGCAAGCATGGACAGTAACGCTTTCACCGTTCATGTGCCCAGCTCAACATCAACACCTCAGGTTGAGATCTTCTCGCGAAGCACGAATGGTACGAATACCCCCCGCGTCCGCCCCGTCCGACGCTTCTGATATTCCGGTAGCAGACGGAGTTAACGGTTCCCGGCCCCGGGGAGGGGAAACCCTCCCCGAGGCCGGGGATTGGAGGGACCACGCGATTAGCCCCTTGCGGTATTAGTCTTCATCGTATTGCCAGTAGACCCCCGCCGGCTCGGCAGCGACCGTCATGGTTGCTTCTNCNCTGGANTCGGACTCATAAAAACGAGTAACCACGCGGTTCCAACCTTGCCGGAGGTCCAAATTTACGGCAAGAGGTACATCGTCCTCGCAGTCGCACTCGTCGTCGCATTCATCTTCGTCCTCGCACTCGTCGTCGACAAGATCACCCTGGAACGAAGTGTCGGCAGTGACGTACCACCACTCAACATCAATAATCTCCTCGAATATGTCATTTCCGTCATCGTCTTCCTCCCAGTCGTAGCACTCGCGGTAGATTTCGCCAAGTNTAGGGGTCAACTCGCCCATTGGCTCGCCACGGACGATTAGCTCAAGTATCGCGATCCTTGCATCGGGATTGCTCCAGTCTATATCATCACCGAGGTCAGATATAGGACGCATTTGAGCCTTCTCATCCTGAGTTGGTTCCCGGATTTCCAGATCGGGAAACATTCCACCCGCAACGGCGCCCGTAGCAATGGTGATTCTGTCGCGCTCCTGTGTAGTGAAACGGGCCTCGACAGTCCTGCCCTCGGCAGGCCAGTCCCAGATCTCCCCGGTGGGTAGTGTAAAGGACTCCCCCAGGTGGCCCGGGTTTGCCTTGGAACCGGAACTGCTACTACTGCTGCTCACCAGGTCATCACAGGACACAAGAAACACGGCCAGGGCAGTAAGCATACCCACAAGAATCGATTTCCATACTTTGGTTTTCACAAAAAATCTCCTTAAATTGTTATAATTGATATTTTCGATCCTCTTGCAAATTACTGATACGTACCTTCAGCCCTCCTGGCTCTGTTATGATCTATCCTTTCCCGGGAGCGGGATCACCGAGGCAACGCCCAATCAGACTATAGTTCCCNTTTCGGGAAAAAACTGGATTTTTCGATAAAAAATATATAATCTTTTTGGTAATATAATACGCTTGCTCCCGTACCCAGGGCAGACCCGGGGGAGCACAGGGCAGACACAAAAAAACCGGCAGGATCGCTCCTGCCGGCTGGTGTGCGAAAGAGCCCGGTGTCGGGCGCAAACAAGAGAGGTTATACCTCCTGGGGGAGAACCTGGTTCAGGATGATACCCGTAACAGCAGCAAGAACCATCGCGCTCAGCTCCAGCCCCTCAACAACGGTGAAGGCCACACCGCCCACGCCGATAACCAGAATCACGCTGGCAATAATCAGGTTGCGCGGCTTGATAAGGCTCACCTTGCCCTCGATAAGCGTGCGGATACCAACAGCAGCGATCATACCGTAGAGCAGGATCGAGACACCCCCGATAACAGGCCCGGGGATCGACTGGATCAGAGCCTCAACCTTGGGGATAAAGGCCATGACGATGGCCCAGATAGCACCCATACTCACCACAAAGGTGGCGTGCACGCGGGTGATCGCCAGAACACCGATGTTCTCGCCGTAGGTTGTCAGGGAAGGACCACCGAGAAGACCCGAGATGATCGTCGCCACACCGCCTCCGTAGAGGGTGGGGGCGATACCGGGATCGGTCTTCATGTCGCGATCGATGGTATTTCCGATAGCCAGGATATCACCGATATGCTCGATAACGGAGACGATCGCTGCAGGAGTGACGATCAGCAACACCTGGGGGCTGAATCTGGGCAGGGTAAACCCGGGCAACCCGATAAAAGGAGCCTGGGCGATGCCGCTGAAATCAACAAGCCCCAGAAGGGCAGCAGCGATATAACCGATAACCAGACCGCCAAGAATGGGAACAACCTTGATGATCCCCTTGCCGAACATGGTAATACCCACCGCTGCCAGAAGGGTGAGGACGGCAACTCCCCAGTGATCACCGGACATGCCCATCGCCACGGGAGCCAGCCCGAGCCCGATGACCATAATAACCGGCCCCGTTACGATGGGAGGAAATACCTTCGCAACCCGTTCGGGACCGATCCATTGCACCAGAAGGCCCACCAGAACGTAGACAACACCGGCGCCGATAATACCCGCCTGGGCGTGCTGGAGGCTCAAGGTCTCGGCAGCGATCAGCAGGGGAGCAATGAAGGCGAAGGAGGACCCCAGAAAACCGGGGACGCGACCCTTGGTGAAGAAGTGGAAGATCAGGGTACCCACACCAACGGCGAAGAGGGTGGCCGATACGTTCAGACCGGTGATAACCGGAACCAGAACGGTGGCGCCCAGCATGGCCATGGTATGCTGAAGCCCGATCAGGACCTTTTGGGGTGTGGAAAAGCGATCGGAGATATCTCTCCCCTCGCGAAACTCAAGATCGTAGTCTTTCTCTTGGCCTGGATCGGGTCGATTCGAATTATCGGACATCGTCAGCTCCTTCTGATGTGATCCCTCAATGGTACGTACACTTTGCCGTTGGCGCAAGGAAAACTTTTTCATCCCCTTTCAGCCGATCACCCCGGCCAGGGGAAAAAATGAGACCCTCTCCTGTTTCAGACGTTCAAGTTTTTGACCGGCCGGGAAAAAAAGTTGCCCCTTCCCGCTACGGCTGGTACAATCTCCCATCAGACCAGATAAAAAAGTGTTGCCTGCTTTATCTGCGTGATAGGTTCAGGACTATCGGTATGTCTGTTTATCATTTTTTCTTTTCTTTCTCTGAGCGCCGATGTCAGGAAAGATGTCGCCGTCGAGGCCGATGTTGCTGTCGAGGTAGACACCGATGTCGAGGCCGCTGTCGCTGTCCCGCAGGAAGGCACCCGCTGGCGTCGCCTGCGTGTTCCGGCCCCGCAGGGGTTGATCTTCTGTTCTGTTTTCTGGAGGTGGTCGCGTATGGAAGCCCTGAGTCCCGTCATCGCCACCGATGACGACCGGTGCGTCAACTGTCACCGTTGTATCTCGGTATGCCCCGTAAAATACTGTATCAACGGAAGCGACCGAACCGTCGCGGTAAACCACGAAGCCTGCATCGGTTGCGGCAGCTGCATCGCCGTATGCCGCCACGGAGCGCGCACACCCCTGGATCAGGCGGGCACCTTCTTTGCCGACCTCCGGGCCCGGGTCCCTCTGGTAGTCCTGGTGGCACCCTCGGTGGCCTCGGTCTTCCCCGAGGACTACCTCCGTCTGAACGGCTTCCTCCGTTCCCTGGGGGTAGCCGCCGTCTTTGACGTCAGTTTCGGCGCCGAACTCACGGCCCGGTCCTACCTGAACTATCTGGAGCAGGAACAGCCCGAAACACTCCTGGCCCAACCCTGTCCGGCGATCGTCTCCTACATTGAGCTCTTCCGGCCCGAGCTCCTCCCTTTTCTGGCACCCCTGGAGAGCCCCATGGGCCATACCGCCAGGATGATTCGCCGCTTTTACCCCGACTACGCCGACCACCGGATCGCCGCGTTCTCGCCCTGTCTGGCAAAAAAACGGGAGTTCGAGGAGACGGGGCTGATCCACTACAACGTGACCTTCTCGTCCCTGGTGGCGTATCTGGAAAAAACCGGCCTTTCCCTGACCGATTACAGCCGGGAACCCTACACAAGCCCCCCCGCCGAGCGCGGGGTCCTCTTCTCCTCCCCCGGAGGACTCCTGCGGACGGTGACGCGGGACAACCCCGACATCGCCGGGAGCATCAGAAAGATCGAAGGTCCCGATCTGGTCTATCCCTATCTGGACCAGCTCCAGGAAGTCCTGACGGCGGGTCACACCCCCCTGCTGGTGGACTGCCTCAACTGTTCCCAGGGCTGCAACGGGGGCCCCGGCACAAACCTGGCGAACCGGTCCATCGACCTCCTGGAGGCACCCCTGGAAGCGCGTCTTCGGGAGAACCCGGGGGAACCACACCGCTCCGACCCCGCCGCGATCAGGGANCTCGTGGACCAGTACTGGGAACCGGGCCTCTATACCCGGTGCTACCAGGACCGCAGCGAGTTTNCCCTCCTTTCGGACCCGTCGCCACAAGAGATGGACGAGGTCCTGCGGGAGATGCACAAGCACGGCCCGGAAGACATCTACCACTGCTCCTCCTGCGGGTACAACGACTGCTACGCCATGGCAAAGGCGATCTTCAACGGCATCAACCGCCCGCAAAATTGCCACTTCTACCAGAAAAAGGAGGTCAGCCGCCTCCACCAGGAACAGAAATCGATCATGGAAGACATGATCGAGCAGCAGAAGGAACAGGTCCGGCAGCGGACACGCTCCATCCAGAGTCTCCTCGATTTCTCGGGCCAGGGCTTTCTCTCCTTTGGTGCGGACCTGCGGGTCCGGCCCGAGTACTCCCGGGAGTGTCTCGAGATTTT
>NZ_KB891722.1 GCF_000373545.1 Alkalispirochaeta alkalica DSM 8900 | reverse complement strand
ACCAAGCTATACATTACCAATCCAATGTATCAGACATTTCTTCGGCTGGTGTATTCATTCCCTCAATTATTGATTCTCTCATTCCTGGAATTGAGGTTAAGTATAAAGTTTCCTGAATACTCTTCCAATCTTCTTCCCCTACAAGAATTGCATTTGAATCTTTACCAGTTATTACTAGGGGTTCATGAGTCAAATTNACTTTTTGAACCAGCTTGTACAAATCTTTTCTTGCATTTGTAACATTAACGCTACTCACACAACTCCTCCATACGCTATAACGTACGTTTAATATATATCTTTTTATTCTATATGTCCAGAGTAATTTTTACATAACGTTTCGCGTGTATGTGCTGTTGCGAAGCAATGGCATATACACGCTGTTATCGGTTGGATTTTAGAGCATAACCAATTATCAACACCTTCATCAGCATCAGCATATTTTACTAAACTAATCATTATTTCATGTAACATGTGCTCCTCATTCAATAAAATAATTTTTACGACCTATTATTAAAAAGATTACTTGGTACTTTCGCTTTTTCCTAATAGAATTCCACTCATGCATATCAATTCCAGACGGTATAGGATTGTCTTCTGGATGTGTATGCCATTCACCTAGATAACAAATCTCCTTGTTACTACTGTTTTTCAACTTTTGCATTATCTTAACATGTTCTGGATCATTTCTTTCAAAAGAAAATCTATTTTGTTTGTCTTTTGGTTGTGGTGTGGTTAAATGTGTAACTTCGAAATGCTCCCCACGTATCTTCCCTAAAATTAATCCACCACTTTCTAAACCGTCATTTGTGTTTTGCTGATATCTTTTAAGTATCTCAATCACATCTTCTGAGAAAATGACGTATCTTTTTGGGCTTTCACAAATTGTTACTCCTTTGTATAATTCTTGCCACATATTTGACATTCCCCATTTTTTTTAATCAATTTAGATTCTATGCCACCAGTAGGGTAAAGTTGTTGCATGAAGAAATTATTGGGAAGCTTTTCAAGTAACCACATATTTATAATCTCAATAGTAAGTAGCGATGCATACATGGAAGCTGAAATAGAAAATGGAACATAAACAGATCCACAAGAGCCACGCAAAGGGTATTCTTCACCTGTGTATGTTATGGCTGAATCTGACATGCGGAAGCATTGATGGCATCCATTTTCGCGGTTGTTGAGCACAAATGATTCAACGGCTTCGCCACGCCCTCTGACCCAAGTTGAGATTACAACAGTATTTTTAT
The DNA here is from genome assembly GCF_000373545.1 of Alkalispirochaeta alkalica DSM 8900. GTDB lineage: Bacteria > Spirochaetota > Spirochaetia > DSM-27196 > Alkalispirochaetaceae > Alkalispirochaeta > Alkalispirochaeta alkalica. Next base: position 5,512 of record NZ_KB891722.1, on the reverse strand, counting down.
GATTTAATTTTTCATGTAGCCACATTGTTAGAGCTTCTTCTCCGGTTGTGTCTATAATGAGGTCAAATTCATGTGAAAGAATAGTAGAGGTATAAACAGACTCATTCAAAGCAATGATTTTACAAAATGGAGCAATACGTATTAACTCATTTTGTAAAGCCTCTGCCTTAAACCTACCCGTAGAATTAATCCCAAGAAAATGACGACTGAAATTACACGGTTCAAAGTGATCATTATCAATAATATTTAAAACCCCATTATTGCCAACACCCCCGCCATTACGCACTATCATATTTGCTAGGTTGCTACCTATCGTCCCTGCGCCAATGAGCAAAATATTTTTATTGATTAAATTGATAGTAGAATCGGTGTTTGACGTAATCAATTCATCAGGCGTTGAATTCACTATCCAAAGTCGGTTCTTTATGTGACTGTTTTTAGATAATATACAGTTGACAGTTGTTTCTTGTAAATGAGGTTTGCGTTTTTTATGCATCAGTGGCGATAAAATTCCGATCTCAACACCAAAGTAATAATTTTGTTTTTGTGAATAAATAAGAATAATAAAATCGGTTAAATACTCCCTAATCTTTGTTTTTATGTTTTTTTTAATTTCACTGCAAATGCTATTAACATTATTTAGCCAAAGGCATAAATCACCAATATTCTCTATCGGCCATTTAATGTTTGCAAATTCCGGAATCTCAGGAATCTTATAGATTGCTATATATTGATTTTTCGATTTACTAGAATTGAATCTATCATCTGAAATGCCGGTTAAGATGTCGTTTTGTAACTTGGCATAATTTACGCTCGGTCTCATTTCTCCAAAATATCTCTTACTTGGTTTCCAGTATGCCATGAACTCACGAGTAATCTCCTTCATATCATGGAGTGTTGTCGAGTTGATTACATATCTAACCCGTTCAACACAATATTTGACCATATCTATAGGACGATACTTATCAAATACTTTAATACCTTCATCAAAACAAAGTTGCCAATCCCCATCAAGGTGTGGGAAATAAAACGGTTTTAGATTAGGATTATCTTGTGTTAGCATGAATGCTTTTGGAAAAGAGACTAGTCGGTTGCCTGAAAAGCGAAATTCTAATTCATATATACCTTTATTCGTTATAATTTCACCTTTATATGAGACACAATTTCTATTATCCGGATTATACCAAAGTGAAAAACCTTCTAAAGCAAAAGCTTCCGTAAATTTCGGAAATGTACTCAACCGGCTCGCCCCCGATTTTCTGGTTCTCTATTACTCCTGTCTTTTTCTACAGGATTACTTAATACTTTTTCTCTAGGTATAAACTGCAAAGTATCATCAATTGGGAATCGGGTACCAACATGTTTTCGAATTAATTCACATGAAATCCTACTTGAGATATCCGCTTCTTTAATAGCTTTTTTTAAGTCACGGGCAAAGTCTATTGCATAGACACGAAGACTGTCTTTATCATCTTCATTGATTCGTATTGTCTCTGAATCATCTGTCGGATTTTTAATAGGATTTGTGATTCGGTTTGGAATATTCTCAAGAACATTCAATAATGCTAAATCATCTCTTCTATCAATAGCGCTTTGAAAGATGCTATCCGCAAGAATCATTAAATAAATAGAGGAAGGTCCACCACCTTGTTGCCACTTATAATCACGCCAAGCTTTTAGATACCGACAAACACGCCGAAGCTGCTCTCCTTTGTTCTCAAAAATATATTTAAAATACTGGTTTAATTTTCGGGGATCAGAGGGAATCCAATCCTCCTCTCTATGCGCTAGCAGTACTTTGTTTTTTATTATTTCCCATTCATCCTCAGAAATGGATTCCATGCTCATTGAATCCATAGAGAAATTCTTTTTGGCAGCACTTTCTTTGATTAATCCGAATTCTTTGTCTGGTATTGAATATAATGGAATATCAATATGAATTTGTTCATTAACTATGACCCTTGAACATGTATCCTTGCTTTTAAAACCTTGCCAATTCTCAGCTTGAACTATTTCTTCTAAAAGTAAATCTACAACTGAGAAGAATATATTAGCAGCAATTGATGGATGGCCAGTTTCTTCATGGAACGAAAGAGGCAAATAGCATCCAAGGTCATGATCAATCTGTTGAGGTGGATTGATGCAAGGCTGATTTCGTGTTTTATATACAGAAGATCCTTGAGATAGAAATCTTGGAGAAAGATCAATATTCTGTTCAGCTTTAATTATTCGCGTGATTCCAGATCGTAAATGGTCACGAATTTTAACTTTTGCTTCTTGAATTAATGCTTTCTGGGCATCTGAAAGGTTAAGATTCCCAAGAAATCCTTGTTCATTTCTTGAAAAAAGGGGGGATAGATTTCTCATTTAGTATTCTCCTTTTCAAATGGTATAGGAATAAATTGATGTTTTGAATGGTTTTTTAATCTATTGAATTCTGGTTTGCCAATAAAACTCTGAGCTGAGACCTCTGCACATTGCTTCAATATCCTCTGTGCAACTTCATCTACTTTGTCTAAGCCGATTGAAGAGGCTTGATCATCTGATGGTGTTTCATCTATCGAATAATAGTTAGCTTCAAGCATAAATTTTACAATTTGGTCAGTAGATTGCTCCTGGCATGAAAAAATTAATTCAATAAGCTTTGTTTTCCATTGTAAAAGCCCCGACTTAAGCACCCCAGTTTTTCCAGAAGAAGTATACTTGCCAGATAAAGTACCGATATGAAGCTGATAAATATCTTCAAGTTTGACATCTAAAAACTTCTGGGCCTCAATACAAGCAAATAATCCCGGATGGTTAGCCGTCAATCCACCATCAATAAAATCACCATAGTCTGTTCTATGTATTGGAAAGAATGTAGGAGCAGCACTTGTCATTAAAGCCACATCAACCAGTTTTTTAGAGTGATCCATACGAAAACTTTCGTGGTGGCGGGTCTTTATAACCTGTGGCCCTCCTTTGGTGAAATTGATGGTCGGGATTATAACTCTATGCTTTAGATCTCCAACCGTCTTATCTCCAAAAATTCCTTGTAGTACTTCATGAAGTCCTTTGTTTGAATACTTTGACTTACACATTCCTATCCAAGAACGCTTTTGTGATGAAAAAATAGTTTTCCCATGATCGACAAACAATTTTACCATTTCAGATGCCGGTATCTCTAATGAAACCGCAATACCTAAAATTCCGCCAATAGATGTACCTGCTATGAGATCAAACTTTTGGGCAACAGGGCATCCAAATTCTTCTTCAATTTTAGCCAGAACCTTTGCCGTGTACAAACCCTTGAATCCCCCACCTGAGAGCGCAAGAATATGGAAATCATTCATAACTTCTCCTTTGCGTCAATTTGCTTTCCTCCAAAATCTTACCGATAACGTTCCCGGCGTATGCGACGTTTTCACCGTAGCGATAGCGGAGGTGAAAATGTGGCGAAGCCCAAGCGACCGATAGGGAGCGCAGCGCATTACGCCGTGTTAGGCGATTTGCATGGCACTTCAGTGATGTGTTCAAAAATACATGGAAGTATTTTTGAACATCATTTTGAACATAATACAATTTTTTCACCTTCAATGATAACGGAATAACCTTCTTCAATGATTTTTTTTATGTTAACACAATGAACTTCAACATATTCTGAAAGATTAATTTTAATATTCATTATTCTAATTTCTTCATTCTGAAAATCAAAATAGAAATTGTCTTTACCATGGAGATCATTGAGCAAAGATTTGAGTTTATCTTCTGTATCAACAGTTATTTTGATAAAATTACCGATCGCAATACCCATATTCAAGATTTCCGCGAACCATAAAGCATTTTTAATTTCTTCTTCTTCATTAGAAGGAGTAAAAATCATGTTTTTGCCTACATGTGTGGAAATATCATAAAGAGCATTGATTGTATTAATATAATATTGATTTATTGGTATTTGAAATGTTGGTAGCTTTAAATTTTGGCCGCCTTTCATGGGTCTGATTTCGAAGCTGTCGCTTGTATTAATTTCTCGTATAAAATCAAGGGTTTTTTTAAGATTTAAAATTGAATTTCCATAAGGATCTAATTCAAACTTATTATCATTTGCATTTTCTGTTATTATAATCTTTGCAGCTAAATCATGGCCATGAATATGCACCTTGCCATTATAGAAAAAGGTAACTTTTGTTTTGTTTATAATTTCACTACCATTTATGTATAATGAAACAAGAATTATTTCTTTCCTGCTTACACTGCTTCTTATCGCTTGGCCATCTTTTGAGTATTCCTCGAATGAAAAAGACAAATCATGCTCACCAGCTGAGATGCTTTTTATTGATTTAAAATCTGTCATTTGTACTTCTGGAGGAATCGTAATAGATGAATCAATTGATATAGGTTCAATGAGTATAGGTTTGAAGTCATTTTCATAGATTCCATAATAAATAAAATATAGTCCAAAACTAAGCTTAAGTATGTATTCGCAAAGTTGTTCGTTTCGCTTCTTTAGCTTAAAGACTTTTAAATCAATTGATCGAGTTCCTCCAGCATTGAAACCAAGATAAATGGCTGATGGTATTCGCAAATCTTGATTTTTTAATGCACTAATAATCCAAGGGTATTTTTTTCGTTCGTTTATATCAATGACTAACCAAAATGTGTGCAATAACGATCGTAATGCATTTTGAGGATTGAAGGCTTCTCTCGGAATAGATATCTTTAGATTCCCTTCTTCAGTATCTACATCGAAATCTTTTGAAGTTTTAACATCAACTCCTTGTTCCTTATTGAACTCAAATCTTGTATTTGAATTCTTTGCAGTCCGTGTTATTCCTTTTCTTCTTAAGATTTGGCTATTTATAAGAAAGGGGTTTAGCATTTTTGATAAATCACTCTCATATTTTTCTCCAAATTTGTGATTACAATCAACACACTCTTCATCAGATAATAATTTTGGATCATTAAAAAAGGCAGGGATAACATGACAATCATCTGAAAACCTTGCACCATCAGATTCGCTTTTTGAGCAAAAAGAACAGATTTTTTCCCTGTTTTCTATCTTTGATTTTTGTTTCGGTTGATCAAGGTTTACAGAATAATCAAAGATGGATGAATATTGGTCATAAAACTGTAATTCGTTTACAACTTCAAAACCTCTGAATTCTATTTTAGGTGTATAGATGATATTGCTCATAATATCTCCTGAGCCCATGGACGGCGAGGTAAAACAAACTTGCCATGCATTTCGCCTAACTCCCCGATACACGCAAACTTGCGTATATGCACCCTTTGGTTCCCCCCGCTATTGCGTGTATCCCGCCTTCCTCCATTTATTATACGCACGCCATCGCTCATATGCAGGCCNTCACTCCAGGTCCAGATCATCCAGGGGGTTTGGGACCCGGGAAATCAGAGTGGTGGAGACGTGGGTGTAAATCTCGGTGGTCCTGGTGCTGGCGTGCCCCAGAAGCTCCTGAATAATCCGCAGGTCCGTTCCTTTTTCCAGCAAGTGGGTAGCGTAGCTATGACGCAG
>NZ_KB891721.1 GCF_000373545.1 Alkalispirochaeta alkalica DSM 8900 | reverse complement strand
TCAGTTCAGGTGACGGATCAGACCAGTCCTTCTTCAACATCGCGTACATGGCGTGATCGACGTAGTGGTCGTAGAGCCACTCTGCATCACGGATCACACCTTCCAGCGTGAATCCGAGACGCTCGGGAATCGCCCTGCTTCTGGCATTGCCGATAGCAGCAGGGATCTGGACTCGGTTGAGGTCGTATACGGCAAAAGCATGTGAGATCAAAACGCGGCAACATTTTGTCATGATCCCATGCCCCGCAGCGGCGCGAGCCAGCCAATAACCAATCTCCACGGACCGGTTGCTCCACCGAATAGGGTGGTACCCCACAACTCCGACGATCTTCCCTTGCAACAGGATGGCGCAGGTGAATCCCTGGTTGTCAGCCTCCTGCGACAGGGTTGCCTGGATGAATGACAAACTATCCTTTGGCGTCGTATTGGCGTCGAGCCATGGGAGCCACTCGCGGAGATGGGCGCGGTTTTCATCCATGACTTGGAATAGTTCTTCTGCGTCGTCCTCGCGAAGCGTCCGCAGTCTCACGGCATCGTCTATCTGCTTTTCAAACATTATCTTCTCCGTGTTGCCCGTCACGCGAACTGACCCGGGGCAGGGCGGGTGACGGATAATAAATGGGGCGCGACCCATATGGCTCTCGGGGTAACTCCGCTGGACTACCGACGAGCCAACGGTTGCGATGGTACTATAAGTTATCGCCTGTAGCAAAACCGGGATGATTACAAGCGTAGCGACTGCAATTTTCATGACAAAGAAAATATCAGGTTGAAGCAGTTGTTAGGCGAATTTTATTTTACAGATTGTATTACAAAATGCTTAAAATCGTAAACTAATTTGATAAAAAGACCTACGGATATAAGTGTGAAAACAAAGATGATCGAATCATAAATACCAAAATATGGTTTTATGAGATTGACATCCTTGATTACGACTTTTAAAAGTATGAATAGCAAAGGAACTGTAAAAATAATAACAGTGATAAATATTTTCTGCAATAAATCATGTAAAAGAGTTTTAGAATTATTTTTTTCTGATGTGATTGTGTAAAGCTTTTTAGAGAAGGGGGAGGATGCTATTATGGATAAGCTTGTGACTATAAACCCAATTATTATAGATTGAAAAGTAAAAATCAAAGAGTAGTAATATGCCAAATTATTGGCTGGTGTCAAATTTATTAGAAAAACAGACAAACCAATAGCAAGAAAAAATAAAAAATATTTAAGCCATAATTTCATGCGCTTTCTCCCTAAATTGTTCAAAAACAATACACTCATCATAAATACCGTTTTCTGGTGTATTAATCTCTATGACAATCCGTTTTAATAACGTTTCATTATTAAAGACATATTCTACACCTTTGTCTGATCTTCCAGAAATTATAAATGATGAATATGAAGATCTTTCTTGAAACAAATCCTCAAACTTTTTCCGTGTGATTACATCAAGAATTTTGTCTTTCGAGTAACTAAACTGAATAGTTGCAAGACTTGCTCCGTAACCAAAAATATCTTTAATAAGATTCTGATTTAAACTATGAGTGTTAAATAAACGGTCTGGCGAAGATGATAATTTCAATCCATTTATACTTTGCATATTTTTGATAAAATCATTAGAATCATATATGTTTTTCAGATGACACTTTACTCCAAAATGATAAAAAAAGTCCTCAATTAGGTTTGCTTTTTTTATGTTGTTAAACCAATAAACACTATTTTTGCTATCAATAACAATAAAAAGTTGTCTTGGTTCAACTTGATTAATTCCTCTTGGATTATCTTGATGTTCTGCAGTATCCGCGTCTAACACATATTCAGGCCGAGGCAATGCAGAACCATACTCAATGTATATATTAAAATACTCATTTATAATACTTACATGAAAAGAATGAAGAACTTTATTGAGGTTAAGACTAAAAGAATACTGTCCGTTTAATATGGTTTGGACAGTATTACCAGATAATAGCTCACCATTTAGATAGATAATTCTGCTATAAAAAGTAATTTTATCTTTCATATGTTTTCCTTTTCAGAGATAATCAATATAATATCCTGCTCCTTATTTCCTCGCCCCGAAGGGTGCGTCTAACACCTAGATGACCTGTGGTTTTGCGAAGCAAAGCAGCAGGTTGATCTATATATTAGGAAGCTTCTTTGAAGAAACAAGTTCTGACCGAATATCTTCCATGAAAGATTGAATCATGTCAGAGTCATATAAGACTGATCCAAAGTGCTTTTTCTGAACATCTTCTATAAAACTGGAAGATGGCTTATAGTGCTGAAGGATAAACAGCTTCAGATTGTCACTGACTTTCAGGTTCAACTTTTGGCTGTAGTAGATGGTGTTTACAATACAGAGGTCGTAATTTGCGTTTATTGGATAGCCAATATCTATTTCTTTATCTCGAAGAAACCTGGTGAAGTGATTGGAGAAATAGAACTTGTTCTCACTCAAAGAAAAGATGATGTTTGAGAAGTTGAAAAAGGCAGTCTGAAAAACGCCAACCCCTGGATAGAAATCAAACACCTTTTGGAACTTATAAGCCCAAGTATCTCTGATGTACCAGAGGTCTACTGGAATATCATCATAGAGTATCTTGTACCCACCAAAACTGTTCTTTCTGATCGGAACGTCTGCGAAATAGGTATCAATGTCGATTGGCTTTTCAAGGACTAAGTCTATGTCACGTATGTCTTCTCGTCCCAGAAAAAAGTCTCGAATTACGCCGCTAAAAATGAATATTGAACTTTCAGTTTCGATACGTCTGATTATCTGCAATAGACGACCGGGTAAGTTTTTATCGAGGTATGAACGAAAGTCGTCCACTCTAGAATGTATCATTCTTTCAATTTCAGATAATTTTCTGGCCATTTAGCCTCTGATACTGGGTCAATGCGAATTGATCGGTCATACCAGCGATGTAGTCAACTATAACTCTGAGTTTGTAGTACTCGTCAAGATCAACGAAACCAGATAACTCAGGATTTAGGCCCTTTTCCATTAGAGCCACTTTTAGAATGCTTTTTGATACCATAGGTTCAGCCCGCAGTCTGTACGCTTTATCGTGTCCGAGAAGCAGCGACGTATATTTCGTCAGAAGTCCTTTTATCACTGCATCACCGGTAAGTTCTAGCGACACAATTTCCCTATTTGAAAATATTCTTTTCTTGCAGAAAATCTTGAGAGAGTTATCTAGATCACTTCCATCCTCAACCAACTCTTTGCAATATACACCCTCTTCGATTTTTTCTAGATTGTCCACGAATCGATTAATGGACATTTCCGAGAGCTTTCCAATGACCAACAACCTAAACTTGGCGATTTTTGACGAGGCTGAAGTCTTTTCGCGATTGATATCTTTCAGTTCCTCACCAACATCTGATTTCTCTAGGTCAGAGACAATATCATTGAAGGTGTACCATCCCTTGTTGAACCCGTCTTCAATATCCATTGCTCTATAGCAAATATTGTCGGCGGCTTCAACAAGAAAAGACAATGGGTGACGTACAATAGCGCCATTCTTCTTCAATCCACAGTCAGTGACTATTTTTTCCAGGTATGCTGCTTCACTTTGGAACACCCCTCGTTTCCGTTGACCTATTTTATTCCTGACAATATTGCGGCTGTTCGGATACTTCATATAGGCAGCTAGCGTCGCTTTGGTCAGGTTGAGCCCATAGGTATCATCAAGAACCTGTAGTTTAGTGAGAATTCGGAACCCCTGTGCATTTCCGTCGAAATGAGTGAAATCCTCTTTTTGACGACGACTTAGTCGGCTCTTATGATTCTTGAAATAGCTCCGAAAGAAACTTTTGATACTCTCTTCACCAAAGTGGCCGAATGGTGGATTTCCAATGTCATGCACCAGAGCGGCTGACTGAAGAATCAGCGGTATGCTTCGCACTAATTCCTCAGTCTTCTGAGATGTCTTGCTTAGAAATTGTTTGTTCTGTGATAGCCGAATCCCTAGTGAATATGCCACGGCCAAAACTTCAAGTGAGTGTGTCAATCGACTGTGAATATTGTCATCTGTGGTAAGAGGCATCACTTGTGTCTTGTCGTGCAATCGTCTTATCGCCGGGCTGAAGATCACTCTACCATAGTCACTCTCGAACTCATTTCTCGGGTCGTTTGTCCTTACCCGTGTTGTAGGTCGAAGACGATCTTCATCCAAGTAGTCTTTCCAACTCATTAATCCCTCCGTTATCCTCTTATTGTACTGTCTTTCTAACGACCGCTTGAGCGGCGAGCCGTAATTGGCATGGAGTTTGCCCGCCGCTAGGCGGAAGGAGCAAACTCCATGACAATAGGCGAGTCCGCCTCGAAGCGTTTGTTATATTGTTTCTTTTCTCCATTCTCTATCATGATACCAAATCCAATTTGCATTTATACATTCGTCTTGATCGAAAATATGAATCGTTGCCGGATCAGGGAATTGATTAGTCAGATTTATTCCCCAACGTTCCATTCCGATATCGAAAATAAAGTAGGTACAATCACCATATTCAAATATTTTATATTTATAAATCACGCTTTCCTCGAATTCTTCATTTATTTTCTCGTATAAATCTATTCTATTTTTTAATTTTCCATTCATTATTGGCCACAATGACTTGAATATTCCTCTTCGCGCATAAATTCTAATGCCGTCATATTTAGAGGTCATTGCATTCTCATATTTATTTAATGCGATCAATTCAATTGCCATTTTCCCCAAGAAACGTCCTATTTGTTCGATTGATTTAGGTGAAATCACAAAGTTAAATGCGCTTTTTCTTCCTTCTATTATTTCATTAATTAAATTTCCATCATTGATATCTACAGAGATAGTGTTGTCTTCATGATAGGAAAATCCAATATTCTGATCGTGATACGCACTCGTTTGCGGAATCCGTCCCTTTTCTTTTTTAGGTTGAGATAAATCGATCGAAGGAAATTTGCCCTTTTTTGATTTAATGCCATACCAGACCTTCCAAAATGCAAAAGGGGTTTTGCTTAAAACATAATTTTCAATTTCTTTACCAAAGTAATTTTGACATGTATCACATATGCATTTACATATTAATGAGTCATTTCCGAGCGATTCGGGAATTACATGCTCTTCTGTATTAAATGGGCCTTTCGATGAGCAAAATATACATTTAAATACATGTGTGTTCATTCAATTCTCAATTTTGAGTCAATATAACAACAATTAGACAGCCCCGGATGATCCATTATCCCCGCGAACCCGTCATCCTAATCCCAAAACTTCCCGCTCGTAACAATCAAAAAATGCTACCATGGAAATACCCTAAAAGCCACCAAATAAGAGCTAGATCCCCCTATTACCTTTAGGAAATGTCTGCCTGCATCTGAGCGGCCGAGTCAGTTCAGGTGACGGATAACAGCAGCAAAAGAACCGGGCACCGGCCAGTTCCTGATTGTAACTGTTGGATGCCGATTTTTCCCGTTGATCAGGTGGTGTGTCGCGCAGGCGAACAGGCTCGCGATAGCGACAATCGCGAGCAATAATTTTGATATTTCCGATTTAAATCCTTAAATTAGTTGGAAAATTAAGAATTATTGTATCACGGTTTTTTTCAAGATTGATGGAGTTTTTTTGCCTAGCTTGCCGATAAGGAAACTGGATAAGAACAGGATTTACTCGGCATCCGATTTGGGCGCTTCTGGTGTAAAAAACAACGACTGATCTGCATTAGTATACATGCGCTCCCGAGCTTCTTCGATCCGGTCTTGGCGCTCTATCTTCTCTCTTGCTTCGGCCAGTAAGAAATTTACTGCTGCAGAATAGTCATTAAGGCCTTTCCTCTTTGAGAACTCCATGATCCATTGATAGGTCCCCGCGTCCACATTCACGGATTGTTTTACGGTATCTTTGCTCGCTCGTGGCATGCCCGCCTCCTTTGATATTTGATTCTAATATAACCCAGTACGCGGAAATGCGCAAATTATTTAAGAATTACGCTTGACATCGCGTCTACTGGGTTCTAACATATGATAAAAGAACCTATACAGGAGGGGTGCAATGCAAGACAAGAATGTTGCGATAGGCGGTGACATCTACGAATACGTCGCAGAGCAGGCGAAGCGAAATCATCGGACGATCAAGGGCCAGATTGCCTACATGATCGACCTTGTGCGGTCCGGCCACACCGATAAGACCCAAATCTTCCTTCCCGAGACCAAGGAAGAGCAGCAGAAAGTATTGGAGAGGATCAGATGAAAAAAACCAGCGGAGGCGCCCCACAGGAACGGCTTACCGTTGCCGAGGTTGCAGAGGAGCTTCGCGTCAGTCCTGATTTTGTCCGGAAGCAGTTCAAGCGTGGGTTGCCCCACATACGGCTGGGGGAGCGGATGTACCTGATCGACCGCGAAGACCTGGAGAGCTGGCTTGAATCCCAAAAAGTCAGAAATCCTCCCCCGAAGAAAAGCAGCGCCGGGCCGGCCGGGGCGGAGTAGCACCATGACCAGGAAAATATCTGTGACCATCAGCGACGGCATGTACGAGGCAGCCGTCAAAGAGGCCCGCAAGCAGGGTCGCAACGATGGCCGGAACGACGGGGTTGCGAGCCTCATGAGAGGCGCCCTGCGGGGACATCTCAGCAGAAACGGGTATTCGGTCGCGGAACTGGATGCGCCGGACTCTGAGACGCCTCCGGCTGGGCGGAAATCTGATGAACGGAAGACAGGAGGAAACGCATGACATTCGATCAGCTCCCCTCGGCGATTGAAGAATTGCAGACGATGGTTCGTGTCATTCTGGAAAAAAACAGTGTGGCTGAGTCCCTATCAGAATGGATGACCCTGAAGCAGGCTGCGGAACTCAAGTTTGGACCCGGGGGATACGACAGCCTCCGAAANCTGGACCGCCGNTATTACCCAAACTTCGGNGNATCCCATGCTGTCCTGCACGGCGGTCGTTACTCCCGGGCTTACCGCAGGGACGAAGTGCTGGCCTGGCTCTCCCTCACCGCAGAAGAAATCGACCGGCTCTATGAAGAACGACTGCGCTCCGAGAGCGCGGAAATGGCACGGGTAACCAGATGATGGGTGCAACCGGACG
>NZ_KB891720.1 GCF_000373545.1 Alkalispirochaeta alkalica DSM 8900 | reverse complement strand
TCAGTTCAGGTGACGGATCAGACCAGTCCTTCTTCAACATCGCGTACATGGCGTGATCGACGTAGTGGTCGTAGAGCCACTCTGCATCACGGATCACACCTTCCAGCGTGAATCCAAGGCGCTCGGGAATCGCCCTGCTTCTGGTATTGCCGATAGCAGCAGGGATCTGGACTCGGTTGAGATCGTATACGGCAAAAGCATGTGAGATCAAAACGCGGCAACATTTTGTCATGATTCCATGCCCCGCAGCGGCGCGAGCCAGCCAATAACCGATCTCCACGGACCGGTTGCTCCACCGAATAGGGTGGTACCCCACAACTCCGACGATCTTCCCTTGCAACAGGATGGCGCAGGTGAATCCCTGGTTGTCAGCCTCCTGCGCCAGGGTTGCCTGGATGAATGACAAACTATCCTTTGGCGTCGTATTGGCGTCCAGCCATGGGAGCCACTCGCGGAGATGGGCGCGGTTTTCATCTATGACTTGGAATAGCTCCTCTGCGTCGTCCTCGCGAAGCGTCCGCAGTCTCACGGAATCGTCTATCTGCTTTTCAAACATTATTTTCTCCGTGTTGCCCGTCATGCGAACTGACCCGGGGCAGGGCGGGTGACGATAATAAATGGGGCGCGGCCCATATGGCTCCCGGGGCAATTCCGCTGGACTACCGACGAGCCGACTGCTACGGCGGTGCCAGTTATCGCCTGTACCAAAACCGGGATGATTACACACCCGCGTGCGGAGGCCGGAGAAGTCGGCTATAGCGCATCGGGTGCAGCGAAGGGTTAGGCATGGGATGCTGCCTCCGCCAGCTCATCGACTGTATAGAAATGCGTGTTCGGTGCAGCAGCTACTCGATGTAGCTCTCTGGCTCCAGGCATTTCGCACTCGATGGGGAAGGCCATACATCCCTGGGTTAACAACCAGATTGTTCTGGTGACGCCGTTAGTAAAGCCTACATGGTGGAACTTCTCATAGCGCACACTCTTTCCGAACCAAAGGAACTTGTAAGAAACAATAGTTCGAGTGGCTATGTCATGCGAGACGTATGCTAACGGCACTGGGTTATCGTGGCCAAAAGAAAAGCCTTCAGCGGCAGCCCCATACTTTCGGTCATTCGGCCACGTTTGTGGGTTGCCGTTTGCCTCGGCGCTATGGATGCTGTATGGCTCATTACGCCAAAGTCCAAGAAATTTTTCGGCGTCGACAATAACTACTCCAGATTTGTCATTGTTGTATTCCGTTATTTTCATTGACATGAAGACGGGAGACCGATTCGGAAGAGGAACAGTAAAGACTACGTGAGGACTGCCCCAGTATTCCTTTGTGCTAAACGTAATCAAGGCCTGCCTCCCATGCCTAACGCCTGAGCTCACCGGCGGCAATGGAGCGCAGCGGAATTGCCGTCCGAGTGCAGCGCCGTGTTATGCGATTACTGCATTAATTCGTTTATATCTCTGGTCAAACGCCTCTTTGCCGCCTTCCATCACTCGGCATATCTCATTCCGTATGGAAGGTTCTTGGAGTCCACCCTGTGTCACGATTCGGGTCTGCCCTGACCTTACATCAAGGGCGATGACGTTTTCCGCATCACCGTTCACGACGATGTTAGCGTTGTGCGTGACCACCAAAACCTGTCGCCTCTGTTTAATCTCCCGAAGTTGCGTCACGATCAGGTCATAGATCAAATGGTTGTCGAGATCGTCTTCTGGCTGATCAAGCACCAGAGGCTCATCACCATACGAAAGGATAAAGGCAAGGAGGGCTGCGGTCTTTTGCCCAGGTGATCCCTGCTCTACAGGTTTGAAACTCTCGCCATCCTTGAGACTGTACCTAACATCCAGCGAGTCTTCGGGAAACCAGCACCAGATTCGATCTATTTGCTCGGGAGTCAATCCTTGGATGTGGGAGACAAAACGTCGATCTTTGGCTGCAGCCACCGCCGTTGTATCGTTTTCATGAATGGCGAGCAGCGATGATTTCAATGCTGCAATTTTTTCTTCCATGGTTTTGGAAGAGTTCTGCGTCAGTGTAGCCAGTAGGCCCTCATCCCCGTCGACCACGCCGATGTCGCGGTCAAAGCCGCCATTTCCCCGGTCGATTAGGTTACGGAAATCTTCCTCGACCGTGATCTTGTTTCCAAACGGGATGACATTGATCTGTACATATGAGTTGCCAACGAGGGTATCTTTGAGAAAGTCCTCGCGAAGTATGGTTATCTTGGCCCGATGCTCATGGAGCTTGACCAAGCACTCTTCAGCGCTCTTCTGATGCTGCACAAGAGCTTCTCTCTTCTTGTTGAACCCCTTGAGCTTCTCCTCGAGATCTTGCCGCTGTTTAACCAGAAGACCATATGCGGAAGGATCGCCCGCACCTGCTGCGCTGAGTTGACCGCGGAGGTCGGTGTATTCCTGGTTCGCTGATGTGATTTTTTTCGATATTTCAAGACCTGGCCGAGCTTGATTCCATGCGCTCTTCGCATCATCAATCTGCTTCGCGATTGAATTCATCTCACTCTGAAGTTTCTCAAAGGTCGCACGGATGCCCGCTGCAGCGTCGATCAGCTCTTTATCATCTGCAATCTCAACGTTGAAATGCTGTGAATCCAATTCTGGTGGCAACAGGCTTCCTGAAATATCCCGGACCTGTTTGGCGGAACCTTCCCAAATCTTTTCCCAAGAGTCGATGGCCTTGCTCTGGTTTTGTCTGAGCTGGTAAGCCTTAAGGACATCCGCGTGGCCTGCCTTTTCAAAAACCTCGAGCTTGCGTTTGACGTCCTCAAGCTGCCCCTTGATTACCGATTCTTCCTGAAGGCCAGACTGGACTTCACGCTCCTGGGCACGAATAGAGAGATATTTGGAAACCAGTTCGTCCCATTCAAGTTGCCAATCACGATGATTGACCGCCGGGGCATCATCGACGACTTGCAACAGCGCCTGGGGATGCTTCGCCAGCTCGAATATTTGCTTCTGGCTGTAAATTCTGATGGGGAATCGTTGTGCTATGTCTCCCTCGGAAGCGCTCCAGGTTCCGGGAGCGGTCTCTTCCTCTATGGCGTATTTGCTTTCGGCGTTAGACCAGGTGATACGAAAACGGCCGCCGTCTTTTCGAAAACCAACCGTGATTTTCGTGGAACTCTTTAAGAGTCCTTCATCCTGACGGCTGCCCGAGGTTTGGCTATACTTAGCGAATTCCTTTTCCAGGTTTTTAGGTATCTCTCCCTTCCGTTTGAGAGCAATCCGGAGGAACTCCAACGAAGTCGATTTCCCGGTGCCTCGGCCACCAATGATGGTGTTGAGCCAAGGGTTCAGTTGGCAGGAAAAGGATTGACCTCTCCCAAGGTACTTCGCGTCGTCAACCACGATGCTTTCGATGGCAAGTTGCCCATGGGTATTGGGGTCACCGGTGAAACGGTCCGAACGCTTCAGGGAGAGAGCACCATCAATGAGTGCCAGCCGCAATCCGTCATAGGATGGCTCCGACATTTTTACCCAGGTAAAGTGACTCCCTGGGTAGCGTTGACCGTCGGTTCCGGTTGGATGATGGGAATCGGTTCCAAGAACTTCCGCCCAATTCAAATTTTTGCCGATGTAGAGCTGCGGCTTTACCTGCGCAAGGTCTGTGACCTCCATGGCAAATACATTCTTGTTGTCGAGAACCTGCTCCAGTGTGTTGCCGGAATAAACTGTAAAAAGTCCGTTGGCCTGATCGACATGAGCAGGGATCGCTAACCCGCCAGACCTTGCTATTTCGTCAATTACCTCAACAGCAGAGCATTCAGAGCAGCCGTCGCTTCTCCCTTTGGTGGCTCGATACCTCACAGTACCGAGAAGAGAGTCAATGTCCGAGGTGGTCTTGTCTGTGCCGAAAATAGCCAGAATATGGATATTTCCCTGAACGGTAATCTCGACGCCGGGGAACAGATAGAGCGGTCGATAATCCGGATGACCTTCGGATGACAACTCCAGGAGTGCCTGCTTTAGTGGATCAATCCAGGCACCTGAATTGTGATCCGTCACCGCGACGCAATCGATGCCTTTCCGCATGTAGTTGAGCAGCCAATCCTTATGGGATATCTGCTTATGCAGGGCCTGGTCAGGGCCTTTCCCATAATCATCGGAGACCGGAGTATGATTGTGAAAGTCGAACTTCCACCACCGTGAGCCAATCCAGTTCATCTATACCGTTCCTGTTCTTTTCGCATAACATTTGCTTAACCTGTGGTTTCGCGCCGCGCAGCGGCTTGGCGCATTTTGTGCTTCAGGAGCGAAGCGACAGCACAAAATGTGACAAAGAAAGCATCAGGTTGAAGCAGTTGTTAGGCAATTTTTAGTTATAAATAGCAATTGGTATTAAAATTGCACCCGGTCCTTTAATATTATCCATTAGTTCTTCAGGTAATTCTTCCATGATATGCTTTATGCTTCTTTTCATTTCTCTATTAAAAGCTAATTTTTCCAATACTGGAATAATATTCGTAAGATTTACTTTTTCTGATTCACGTAGTTTTCTTTGCACTTTTGCGAATATAGTTACTTCCTTTGGTAATTTATCTTGCTCGGATATGAATGAGTTTTCATCAAAATATGTTATCAATTTATACTTTCCAGGATTAATAAAACTTAATTCTGCAGGAAGTCCATTTGTATTATTTGATTCTCGAAAAAGCTGTATAATATTGATAGCATTCTGAGTTTCAGTATCCATTAAAGCTGTTCCATTATCATTCTTTATTTTATCAAAAAATGGTAATATTGTACCAAGAGAACCAATTATTGTTTCAATCTTCGAGAGCCTTATTGTTACATCTATTTCAAGAAATTGATTCCGTGATATGTTTGGCCAAGATTCTTCATCCATATAATCGTAAAATGGAACGCCTTCATTCTCTGAATCTAAGAAATTATATATTTTCTGAAACTTTCCTGCATATGTTTGAACTAATATACGTTTTGTCTCTTTTTCAATTTGAGCTTTTATTCCTGCATCAACTTTAATAGAAAATGCACCTGCTCCTGCTGATATTCCTTTATCAGTTGCAACTCTTTCAGAAACATCTTCTGTCTGCACAAGAGATCCATCAATAGACGAAATATAATCATCTATTATTGAAGTATTCAGATAATAGAAATTCCGTAACGCACTTGCTTTCATGAATTCTCCTATTTTCCTCGGCCCGAAGGGTCTGTCTAACAATGATTAGACAGCCCCGGACGCCCCCCATCTCCGCAAACCCGTCCGCCTAATCCCAAAACTTCCCAGCCATAACAATCTAAAAATGCTAACACGGAAATCCCCTAAAAGCCACCAAATAAGAGTTAAATCGCCCTATATCTCCCTAATCATCATCAAGCTGGCGCATAGCTGTTATACCTACGTCTTCAGCCAGTAGGGGAACTCAAGGATCGCATTATTTCCTGATTTTTGATTTTTATTAGAGTTATTTTCATCATTTGGGCAAAAAAAATCGGCGGAATGCCGATTACGATAATGGGGCCGTGCCTGCGTTATCCGGTCTGTCTCTGTTTGCTGGAGTCATCAACACCGATGGACTCCGCCAAGGCTCTGATCTGCTTAATGGCAACCGAGCGCATCTCGGGAGGGAGACTATTCAAGAGGTTGAGTGCTTCCTCAATGTCTGGGGATATAATTCGACTTTCTTGCTTTTCACCGGTGATCAAATATTCGAGGGAAACACCGAGGGATTGTGCTATGAGTAGAGCCTTTTCGGCGGTTGGGACAGCAGTATTCTCCGCACTGATCCAGTGACTGAGTGTTGTTTCGGATATCCCGGTATCAATCGCAACTTCTGTTGCTTTACCCCGTACTCGTTTTAGCTCTTTTCGGAGCGTCTCTTTGAAACGAGAGCGGGACAGTCCTCTCTCAGACAAAACATCCTCCCGCCTCCCAGCGACTATAAGAATAGTACGGAAATCCGTATTTAACCATAGTTTTTTCTTGACATTTATACGGATTGCCGTAGTATGTAACTATGGAAGTACGGAAAACCGGAGAATTGGTGCCAACGACGGTTGGGGTATCCCTGGAGAAGGGAGACCGCGAGACAATCGACTATTTCTTTTCTAATCGGCGTTACCTCAAAAAGCAGCATTTCTACCGCGACGCCATCATCGAGAAGATCCAACGGGAAGAGGCCATCGAGCGCGAGCGCCGGGCCATCCAGGAAGGTCGATCCCAGATCGACGCGACACTGCTGGGGCGGAGCGGGTGAGAACCATTCCGCCTCAGCCTTCACACCCAGGGAAACCAGGGCGGGTGTGGCAACGCCTGTTGGTGCATCCAGCCTTCAAAAAACGGAGGGAACCGATATGTCACGAGAGCGATTAACCGTTGCCGAGGTTGCAGAGGAGCTTCGCGTCAGTCCTGATTTTGTCCGGAAGCAGTTCAAGCGGGGGTTGCCCCACATACGGCTGGGGGAGCGGATGTACCTGATCGACCGCGAAGACCTGGAGAGCTGGCTTGAATCCCAAAAAGTCAGAAATCCTCCCCCGAAGAAAAGCAGCGCCGGGCCGGCCGGGGCGGAGTAGCACCATGACCAGGAAAATCTCTGTGACCATCAGCGACGGCATGTACGAGGCAGCCGTCAAGGAGGCCCGCAAGCAGGGCCGCAACGATGGCCGGAACGACGGGGTTGCGAGCCTTATGAGAGGCGCCCTGCGGGGACATCTCAGCAGAAACGGGTATTCGGTCGCGGAACTGGATGCGCCGGACTCTGAGACGCCTCCGGCTGGGCGGAAATCTGATGAACGGAAGACAGGAGGAAACGCATGACATTCGATCAGCTCCCCTCGGCGATTGAAGAATTGCAGACGATGGTTCGTGTCATTCTGGAAAAAAACAGTGTGGCTGAGTCCCTATCAGAATGGATGACCCTGAAGCAGGCTGCGGAACTCAAGTTTGGACCCGGGGGATACGACAGCCTCCGAAANCTGGACCGCCGNTATTACCCAAACTTCGGNGNATCCCATGCTGTCCTGCACGGCGGTCGTTACTCCCGGGCTTACCGCAGGGACGAAGTGCTGGCCTGGCTCTCCCTCACCGCAGAAGAAATCGACCGGCTCTATGAAGAACGACTGCGCTCCGAGAGCGCGGAAATGGCACGGGTAACCAGATGATGGGTGCAACCGGACG
>NZ_KB891719.1:5492-6904 GCF_000373545.1 Alkalispirochaeta alkalica DSM 8900 | reverse complement strand
CCCCCAGGCCCAGAGAAACCCCTCCTCATCAAGCGCCAGCGCGTGAAATGATCCTGCATCCACGGCAACAAAGCGCGGCAACTCTTCAGGCCAGGCAAGCTCATCCTGCTCGAACTCCACCGGGGGCTCGGTTGCCGGCCGCGCTTCCTCGTTTGAGCAGGAGAGCGCCAGGCTCAAGACCACCAGAGTGCTTGTCAGAATCCGCACCATCTTTCTCAATCGATTCTTGCCGCTCACAGTTCCTCCAGTCCAATCGTTGTGGGGCCTATTTCCCGTGCACCTGTATCCATCGCCATAGATCGTATAGTACCGNAATAGCGAGTAGTGCCAGGAAACCGGACTGGACAAGTGTGATGGTTAGGAGTTCATAGGCGGCTCGGTTGTACCAGGTATATGCCTGCACACCAAGCAGTGATACGGCGATACCAAGCAGCACAAGCGCTGCAATGCTCAAGCCAACGGCAGTTGGGGCTACTTCAGCGGTAATGTCTTTTCCGGTGCTTGCCTCGTAACAGGTGTTGCATGTTCGACATACCACCATGTTGCGGTGCAGCGCATGTATGGCATTGAGCCGATTTTTATACACAGTGTATGAACCGCAGTTTGGACATCCCGGCATATTATTCAGACTCCTGTAGCTCTTCGCGGGACAGCCCGCCCCGGCTTCGCAGNTATTCGACGGTGTCGTGTTGGCGATAATGGATTGCGTAATCCACCGGGGTTCCGCGTTCTGCTACATAGTTAATATCAGCTCCGTGCTGTAAGAGTACTTCAATAACATCGGTAAAACCACCGGCAGCGGCAATGCTGATTGGTCGGGTGCGCGTGCCGTCCTGCCGTTCAGCATCAATCTTTGCGCCTGCATGAATGAGCATTTGAGCAATTTCTGCACTTTTTGCAGCGTGCAATGTTGTAGTTCCACGACCTGTGCGTTGGCCACGAACTTCTGATGTAGGGATTGTTGGATCTGCTTCATAACCCAATAGCAAGAAAACCATTTCAGAAATATCAAATACTGAAGCCTGATATAACGGTGTCGCTCCATCCGAATAGGAGTTTCTTCCATGAGTGGCCCTGCGTATGTTCGGATCTGCTCCAGCTTCAAGCAATATTGAGACTGTCTCGACGCCATACATTCTCATTTCATTTTCTTGTTCGCTAGACGTTGTAGATATAGCTACATGTAAAGCTGTCTCTCCGTTGGCTGTTTCTGCGTTCGGATTACTCGATAACCGGGCATTCACATCAGCACCATTACTGATGAGCACTCGAACCCAGTCTGTGCTTAATGCCTGAGAAGCTCCGTACAGCGGAGCGTGTCCATCCCTATATCGGCCTTCACCTCGAAACCGACTTTCCCCATCATCATACGTTGCAATATTCGGGTCGGCCCCGTTTTTCAGAAGTAATTC
>NZ_KB891719.1:0-3942 GCF_000373545.1 Alkalispirochaeta alkalica DSM 8900 | reverse complement strand
TCCACCGGCTCGGGTTCGTGCTCCCTCGTACCCTCACAGGAAGTCACCAGAAAAATGCACGCTAGCAAGATTAGAAGAGGACCTTGTATCTTTCGGTGTGTTACTGGTTCCATGGGTATCCCTGTAACTCCCGCATACACTCTTCATACCTTTTGATTCGGCCATTAATCGTATTTGCTATTGGATTTAGACCTAGCGAGCTCTGGAAGTGAGGAGTCAAAACGTTCCGTTGTAGATCATGGTAGGTTGAATCTGGTCTGAGCTGAATATCGGTATGATTGCGGACTATGGTACCTACATGGACGGCAGTCTTCTGGTCGCTTTCAAAACGTAAAAACGCGCTGAGATACAACCGGGTGCTACCCGCTGCCTCCAGTTTTTCCGGTAGGGTATATCCACTGAGAGCATCAAGCAGCACTGATGAATTACCGGGGGTCTGTATACGTATGCCCTGTCCCTGGACCCAGTTCATTCTGTAGGCAAGTCTGATCATGTTTCTCAGATAACTTGGTGACCAGGTGCGAATAGCTTCCTTCCAGGCAGTTGCATGCCGACACTCCCGGTATATTGGGGATGTGCTGATCCAGGCAGTTCTCTTGATAAACTTCTTCCATTCTCCAGACCCTACAATACCGCGTTGCGTGTGATGATCCACATGGATAAAGCAGAAGACATGAAATTCGCCGTTATGATACAGCACCCGGCAGTTCTCATTATTGCGCAACTTGATCGGGGATGGAAGCAGCGAACTGTCGGCCACATCCGGCCTGGTACCGACATCCAGATATACCTGCGCACCCGGTGCCAGGCGGGGAAATTTCATGTGTACAATGATTGCACCGGTCAAGGCATCGAAGGGGCGATTCAGCACGGTCGTCTCCATGGTGTAAAACCATGGTAGCAGTTCGTGTGCCTGTGCCTGGGCGGCAGGGCTCCATTCTCGTTCGTTCTCCACGCCAATAATGTAGTGATTCCGCTCTCCCGAGGGTCGCCACTGGAATTTGGTTATACCTGTTTCCTCACCATCGCTCACCAATGGCAAGGGGCTGCCTGTGCCAAATACCGATGTGCGTATCCAGTGCTGCAAGTGGTTGTGGACCATGCTACTTGCCCATATTCCCAGGATGGTATTTACCACAATCGTAATCAATGCAACCGGTAGGGCAACCTTGATAAACAGCGGTGCAATAACCAGTATTCCCAGGGTAATCACCCCCTGGGCACCATGTAATGCTGCTGCAATAGTGGCATCGCGCCCCCCACGATTGCCATAGGTGCCGGCTTTAATAAAGCTTACCAGCGAGTCTACTGCTGCCGGGGCAGTGGTGAGAAATCCCTTGATCAGGATTGCTTTCTTCATTGCTGGTGTAGCAGCTTTATTATAAGCAGTCAGAACTGGAACCGTACTATCTAACTTGGCCTTGCTCATTACCCCATGTGCTTTTTCAATCAAGGTCAGTTGTGCCGAGGAAAATTCCAGGAAGGTTGTGAAACTTGGCTCGGCATGCAGCTTCTGTAGAGCCTCAAGGTAACTGAGCACCGCCATTACATGGCTGTAGGCATCATTCAACCGTACCGTGGTGGATTCTCCCGCCAGAATGCCGGAGTCTGCCAGTTTGGTGAGTGATTTGCTCACCGCATCGGTTACCTTCAGTTCCAGCGTGCTGGTACTCAACAGCAGTTGCGGGGGCTCATCGCCGCCTCTCTGGCTGGCATTCAAAATACATCCTGCCAGTGTCAGAATCAGGGCGGCGTTCTCTTCGTTCATGGGTGCGGTATTCGGCAGTTCCAGATCGCACATCCAGGGAATGATCTGGCGCGGCAGCGTGTTGCTTCCACTCTCTAGTGCCCGGTCTACCGTCAGACGGTAGTTTTGCACAATAGTGCGATCATCCTGCAGTGCGCGGATTCGGTTTTTTTCATCCTGTGCATGGATTGCGTCATGGGCTGCGGCTTGCAGTTCTGCAACGGTTCGGTATCCTGCCGTACTCATCTCGGCGCACAAAAGCAGATCCACCAGCTCTGCTTTCCGTGCTCGTTCCTGTGCCTGTCCGCAGAAAAATGCATCCAGCACATACTCGTTGAACCCGTCTGATTTCAACAGGGCAGCAGCAGCCTGGCTGTTCAGTCGCAACAGGTATATCTGGCCCAGTATACGCCGGATATTGGCCTCGACATGCTGTCGTACCGTCTCCTGGCGAGTAAAGGGATTCCAGTAGCCCGAGTTATCCACCCGGCGCAACACGTTGCGAATCTTTCCTGCGTCAATTCTTCCGGTGTCATCCAGTGGATCGCTTTCCAGTATGCTCCGATAGATTAGCCCCAGAACGGTCTGAACATTATCACACTCAGCATTACCCTCGAATGAGGCGGGTATGTCCTCGGTCAGCTGTTGAATGCGTACCTCTGCGTCCTCACGTGTTGCCAGTACTTGTTCCGTATAGCGTGCATAATCGTGCAGGATAACGCTCCAGTAGGCTTTTTCTGAGGGCGCCTCTGTCCTCCCCAACTCGGCGTGACCCGGCGTGTTGCTGACGGAGAGCTTCTTCTCCCACATCTCGCTGTCTGTCTGAGGGGGAGTAATGTTGGCAAGTTCAACAAACGGGATGTTGCATTCCCGACGGTTTCGGTAGCTGTGCTGAATAACCCGGCGCAGGTATTCCAGACGATTCACCGTCAGCTGAATATCGCTGAGCCACAGATAGTAGCGTGCTCGCACCTCCTGCCCGTCGGCCCCTGGTTCGCTTTCGGCAAGCATGACATACTCATCACCCGGAATCGAGGCAAACGAGCGGCTGTCCCCATGCTCTGTGGGCTGTTCCAGCACGTGGTACGTGCTATCATCATCGATGAATATTTCTTTTTCGATTGTAACCCAGGCATCCCGATGCTGGACGTTGTCTACGGCATGTACGCGAAACAGATACAGATATCGGTTGGTGATAATTTCGGTGTTACTGATCCGCTGGAATTTGCCACTGTAATAGCGATTATTCTCTCTGGTAAAGGTATCGCTAAATACTGAAAGGTTCGGATCTGCATTGCCCCATCCATCTTTCTCGACGGGACCGAGCAGGTGATGGATGATGTGGGTGTGAGTCTCATTGTGGAAACGCATGGGGCCGGGATGATTCAGCGGATCGCTTGATGCATGAATATCCAGCATCGATGTCAGCGTTTCATACGCCGCTGCGGATGCGGTGCTTTGAATCTCGAACAATCCCCGAGCGTAGATATGGTTCGGGACGCTAATATCCTTCCCGGTATTCAGCCTGGTCCCGGGAAACTGGATGTTCGCATATCGATCAAACCGCACGCCACATTGCTTCAGATGAGTCCTGGGCTGTCGTATACTGCTCATGTTATCCACCTCACTGTAATGCTGCTACAGCTTGCAGGAACGGGAGCTTTCCGTGTACCACACGCTCTGTACCGCTGTTCATATGTATGGTTACCCGATACTCCTGTCCCGGGAGGACCTCATCGAAGGTGGCCAGGATGTAATTGCCATCTTCCGGCTCGCCGATCGGCTGATCCTGTGTGTAGGAAGTATCATCAACGCTTGCCATGCGAATACGACCATCAACGGACATCTCGTCAGGATTTAAACGCACCGACACATACACCACAAACACCGCCTGGCACTCGGGGCTCACTGCGCTCTGCGCGCGCCTGTCGGGGGTCTCCAGGAGAAAGACGTACTTCAGCTCGTCGTCCTGGGTGAGTTCGGCCAGGCGCTCCCTGCCGGCACTGACCTGCCAGCGGGCCTCCACCCGGCCCTCGATCACCTCGGTGAGGATTCGTGCCAGGGGGCGGTCTCCGCTCTGCCGGTCGGCATGGCCCGCCTCGTAGACCAGAACATTCACATTCTGCCCGTCCTCCAGGTTCTCCACGGTGGCGCTCATGGTGCCGGTCAGGCCGTGCTCGATGCGGCTGATCTCC
>NZ_KB891718.1:2939-12961 GCF_000373545.1 Alkalispirochaeta alkalica DSM 8900 | reverse complement strand
GTATTGTGCAGAAACGGGCAGATGATACAATCCGAAAGGTTGGAATGCTTTCCAGGCAGGGCATGAGAAAAACTGATGAAGTTATTCTTGACATTATGCTTTCCGGCGACATGTAGTATAAGTGTTATCTGTCACCTGAGCTAATCTGGGGTAGCTCAGGTGAAAAATTTGGAGCACCTGGAAATGGCAACCCCTCTTGACCACTATATCGGCAAATAGCATTGACCACTTGGGGTACAACGTACCCGTTGTTGATACGGGTCTGCGGCATTAGCCGGAGACTGCTTCATCCATGTCAAATGCCCTGTGCTCAGCTGAAATTATTGGCGATAAAATTCTGCAGGCTTTCAGTGAACAGTTCTGGCCGCTCAACTATGACTGAATGTCCAACATCACTGATTATCTCGAGTTTTGATGATGCAAAGGCCGCAGCGGTTCTCTCAGCCATCTTTTCAGTAATAATTATGTCCTTTTCTCCGTACATAACCAGTACCGGTCCGGCAAACCTGTCAGTGCTGCCGACAACTGAAAATCGAGCCAGAGCGCGGGCGTTGCCGCTGAAAGCAATCGGATTCATTTTCATTGCCTGATTGGTCAGTTTGTCAAGGAAATCAGGATCATCAAGGCTCGGGCAGACTGCAGCCAGACCCTGACGCATGAAATCCTGGTTCGTCTTGTAGGCTTCAATTGCAGGATAGTGTTCCTCGGGTATAACAAGGCCATCCGGTGCGCAGCTATCAACCAGGACGAGCGCAGAGACCAGTTCCGGATATCGGGTCGCAATGCTCATTCCTACACCACCACCAAGCGAGTGACCCACAATTATTGGTGCGGAAAGCCTCATTTCCTGAATAAAATCAGCCATATAATCAGCGTAGGTATCTATATCTGCGCAGTCGATATGATCGGATTCACCAAAATTGGGCATATCTGGTGCAAAGACCCGGCAGCCCGGCTGCTGCATGACCTTTGAAAACCATAGATTGCAACCGGTATTCCCATGAATATAGAGAACATCCCGGTTACCTGAATTCGATCTGTCACATTCTGATTCACTGAAGAGATAAGAAATGTGAATTCCTTTTACCATTGCTCTATGCGGGTTCATTGTGCCTCCTTGTAGGTCTACACTACTGGATTCCCGGATACTGTCAATCTTGGTGGATGGGCATCCCTTCTGATTTCTGACCTATGCTGCTGAATCCTCCACGAGGATTCCGTCTTTGAACTCTCGTCCTACTTGAACGAGTTCCAGTTGTTGCCATTTGGCGATCTTCCTCCAGGTCTTCTGAGCCTCCTGAACGAGTTTGAAAGCCATTGCCCAAGTGGCTCGATGGGTGCCCATTCCCTTCGTCTTGTAGGTACGTAGACGAACGGGAGCGAAGACGCTTTCGGTGACCTTCGTACTGCGGATGTGCGTCCAGTGAGCTCCAGGGAACTGGTAGAACGTCATCAGCTGGTCACGATTCTTTGCGAGTGTCTCTGTGGCCTTGGGAAGCGTGTCCTCATAGGCCTGGATAAAGTGATCGAACGACTTGTTGGCGTCTTTCTCCGTCTCCGCCATGTAGATTATCGTGAATGGCGGAGGAAATGTGGGAGAACGCCGCTGGAGAAGCGCGCATGCTCGGGCTTCCGCTTCACNGCCTGCCGTTTATCGACACGGGGGCGTCGAATCGCCACCGGACCGATGCCGGTAAGTACTGTCCGATTCGGCGCGTGTCCATTCCGTGCGACCACTGTTCGCTCTCCCTCAGTGAGCAATCCAGCGTATGATCTACGTGGATTGCGATTCCGCCTGTGGTGGGATAGACTGGCTGTAGGGCATACGTAATTCCTTCCGATGATTTGGTTGTTATCAGAAGGGTATGCCCTTTTTCTTTTTCTATCCACCAAGTTTTATTGTATCCCCCGGATTATACGGTTAATCCTCCATCTACGCGAATGACCTGTCCGGTAATGTAGGATGAAAGGTCACTGGCAAGAAAGGAAACCAGATTTGCAACTTCCTGAGGTTCCCCAATGCGTTTCAGGGGTGTTTTTGCCTTGATTCCTTCAATAACCTTCTCAGGTACGGTTTGAATCATTGGAGTGTTGATAAACCCCGGGGCAACAGCATTGGCCCGTACAGCAGCACCTTTGCGTGCAAATTCCTTGGCCCATGTCTTGGCCATAGCTACTACACCGGCTTTTGTGGCTGCGTAGTTGGTCTGTCCCATATTTCCATCGAGTCCAACAACAGATGATATATTTATTATCGATCCTGATCCGTATTCCATCATGCGAGGACCAATTTCCCGTGACATAAGGAACACACCCTTAAGATTGACATCGATTACCTGCTGCCAGGCATCATCATCCATCTTGTTAATTACCGCATCGCGTGTTATACCGGCGTTGTTTATAAGAACATCTATCCTTCCGTGCCGGGCACAGATGTCTTCTATGCAGGTGTGGATGTTGTCCGCATCGAGAACGTTGACCACCTGCCCGTGCGTGTTGCTTCCGTTTAACTCTTTGAGTGCGTCTGCGGAAACATCCAGGGCATAGACAGCCTCAGCTCCATTTGAGGCAAGTGTATCGACAATTACCCTGCCGATTCCTTTTCCGCCACCAGTCACTACACAAATTTTTCCCTGAACCATGGTTCCTCCTGAATTAAAAGAATGAGGTGAATCGCCTCTCATTTATAATCTACTATCCTATGCGTTGAATTCCATTCCGTCAAGCAAAAATGGAGAGCAGAACTCCCGATAACGCTAGCACATCGTAAGAATACTCCCTATTTATTGCTTGCGGATCAATCAAAACGGATTTATACTGAGCCTATTATGAGAGATGATTCACTCTTGCATTAAGGAGCGTCCCATGGCACTGATAATCGGATCAGGCCTGTATGCACCAGGAGAAGCGATTGATTCCCAGGAATTAATGGATCTGGCGCATGTAGAGTTTGATGCAGAACGTATAAGAGAC
The DNA here is from genome assembly GCF_000373545.1 of Alkalispirochaeta alkalica DSM 8900. GTDB lineage: Bacteria > Spirochaetota > Spirochaetia > DSM-27196 > Alkalispirochaetaceae > Alkalispirochaeta > Alkalispirochaeta alkalica. Next base: position 9,988 of record NZ_KB891718.1, on the reverse strand, counting down.
AAACTGGGTATTGACCGGCGACATATTGCGCATCTGAGAGGTATTGATGAAACAACGGCCGATTTTGCGGAAAAGGCCGGCAGGGCAGCTTTGGAGAACGCCCGTGCCGAGGAACCAGGTCTGCAGGCCAAAGATATCGGACTGTTTATTGTCGGGACAGATACCCCTGAGTATATAAGTCCGGCGACTGCGATATTACTTCAGGGAAGACTTCAGGCTGGCCAGGAGCAATCAGCTGCTTTTGATATCAATGCCTCCTGTGCTGGATTTTGTACGGCTCTGGATGCTGCTGCCACTATGCTTGATGCTCATTCAGACATGCAGTATGCAATGGTCGTCGGGGTATATAACATGCCCGCCTTTGTTCGACCAGGTGATGTTTTCGGATATTCGATTTTTGCAGATGGTGCAGGGGCTGTTGTTCTTAAAAAGTCATCTATTGAGGACAAGTCCAGAGACCGTGGCTACCTTGTCGGACACTTTCGGGCTGATGGCACACAATGGGATTATGTTGGTGTTTATAGTGGCGGGACCAGGCAGCCTGTCACCAGGGAGCGGCTTGAGTCCGGAGAATATGGTCTCCAGCTGCTGCAGAGGCTTCCTGGCGCCCGTAATGTAGAACTCTGGCCTCCAGTCGTTCATGAAATACTTGCAAAAATCGGCCACACGGCAGCTAAAGCTGATCATTTTATTTTTACCCAGATTAATCTGGATGTTATCCGTCAAGTAATGGAGATACTCGAACATCCCATGGAAAAAACCACAACAATTATGGACCGTTATGGTTATACCGGCAGCGGTTGTATTCCGATGGCGCTGCATACAGCAGCAAGCGAGGGGCGGATCAAGCCCGGTGATCTTGTTGTCCTTGTCGCCTCCGGCGCTGGTCTTGCAGTGGCAGCAAATGTAATCAGATGGTAGAAGGAGAAAGGTAATGGCCGACTGGAATAAAATTTACACATCAAAACTGGTAGAAACCGATGAGGCGGTGCAGCAGATTCAGAGCGGATTTGATGTGGTTGTTGCACAATGTGCATCTGAGCCCTTGGGTTGCATGTCGAGATTTCACCGTGTTGCAGACCGGGTAAAGGATGTGCGTGTTTTTTCCGTATTGACTCTGAACCCCTATGATTTTTACATGGATCCGTCCATGAAGGGGCGTTTTGAGCTTGCAAGCTGGTTTCATGCTCCCGGATCGCGGAAGGCCCTCAAGGAGGGGGCTGGTACGGTGACGTATGTTCCAAACATGCTGCATCGGGCAGCCCTGGACAGAATTGATGCCAGAAAACCGGACATTTTTTTTGGTACCTGCACGCCTCCAGATGAAAAAGGATTTGTTTCACTGTCTCTGGGGATTACCTATGAAAAAGATATTATTGAGGCAGCAGATATAGTGGTTCTTGAAGTGAACGAGAACCTGCCCCGCACCTTTGGTGATACACATATTTCTGTTAAGGATGTCGATTTTTTTGTAGAGCACACACAGGATGTGCCTGCATTACCAACTGTTGTCCCGAATGAGATTGATCGGCAAATCGGAAGGTATATAGCTGAACTGGTCGACGATGGTTCTACCATTCAGCTTGGTATCGGGAACATACCGAATGCTGTAGCCCTGGCACTTACAGACAAAAAAGATCTTGGTGTGCATACCGAAATGATGGTGGATTCAATGATGCACCTCTATGAACAAGGAGTAATCACCAATAAACGAAAATCCTTGTACAAGGATAAATTCATCTGTGCCTTTGCTATGGGCAGCAGGGAGTTGTACGACTGGCTTGATAATAATATGGCAGTCGAATTTCAGCGCGGTAAATGGGTCAACGATCCTGCAGTAGTCAGACAGAACAGCAGGATGGTCAGTATTAATACCTGTTTGAGTGTTGATTTTACGGGACAGGTCGCTAGTGAATCCATCGGCCATGTGCAATACAGCGGCACTGGTGGACAGACTGATACTGCGGTAGGAGCTAAAGAGGCCTATGATGGTCTGGGGAAGTCGATTATTGCCTGTCATTCTACTGCAAAGAACGGAACCGTCAGTACAATCATGCCATTTCTTACTGAAGGATCAGCTGTAACCCTGCATAGAGCAAATACCGACCATATTGTCACTGAATACGGGATTGCATATATGCGTGGACGTACTGTTCGTGAGCGAACCCGGAATCTTATAGCGGTTGCTCATCCTGATTTCAGAGATGAGCTGCAGAGTGAAGCGAAACGCATTGGTTATCTTTAAGAGTGGACAAGAGTCTGTACACACGTGGAGGAAATAATGGAAAAAAAGAATCGGGTTGCTATTGTCGCGGCCAGGCGAACCGCAATTGGTGCGTTCCAGGGAATGTATTCCGGGACGTCGGTTGTGGATCTGGGAGTGGCGGCTGCAGCCGCAGTTCTCGAGCAAAGTGGTCTTGAGGCAGGACAGGTAGATGAATGTATTGTGGGAAATATTCTCAGTGCAGGCCAGAAGCAGAACATAGCCCGTCAGATAAGTATCGGGGCAGGTCTGTCGGACACGGTCCCTGCTTATACTGTGAATAAACTCTGTGGTTCAGGGCTGAAATCTGTAGCTCTTGGAGTAGGAGCAATTCAGCTTGGTGATGCAGAGATCGTTCTTGCCGGTGGGGCAGAGAATATGACAATGACACCTTATGCACTGCCCTCAGGACGATCCGGAGCACGACTGGGAAACACTGAAGTGATCGATCTTATACTGCAGGATGGTCTGACGGATGCCTTTCATGGGTATCATATGGGTATTACAGCTGAAAATCTGGCTGAAAAATGGCAGATCAGCCGTGAGCAGCAGGATGAGTTCGCAGCAGCAAGTCAGAATAAGGCTGAAGCTGCTATCCAGGCTGGAAAATTCAAGGAAGAGATAGTTCCTGTTCAAATTCCCCAGCGAAAAGGTGATCCTTTGATTGTCGCGCAGGATGAATTTCCCCGCTTTGGGGTCACTGCAGAAGCCCTCGGCAAGCTGCGCCCTGCATTTAAAAAGGATGGAACCGTAACTGCAGGTAATGCCTCAGGAATAAATGATGGGGCTGCTATGGTCATGCTTTCCTCAGAGACGGCCGTAGAAAAGCACGGACTAAAGGTTATGGCCTGGATCGAATCCTATGGCAGCGCGGCTCTGGACCCTGCCTACATGGGTTATGGTCCGGTTCCCGCAACCAGGCAGGCCCTTCAGCGGGCAGGGTGGACCCTGCAGGATATCGAACTTGCAGAGCTGAATGAAGCATTTTCTGCCCAGTCGATGGCTGTTCTGAAGGGATTTGAACAGGAACTTGGTGGTATCTCACCGGATATTGTAAATGTGAATGGCGGAGCTATCGCGCTTGGTCACCCGATAGGGGCTAGCGGAACCAGAATCCTGGTGACTTTATTGTACGAGATGCAGCGGCGCGGAGTACATAAAGGCCTGGCCTCCCTGTGTATAGGCGGTGGTCAGGGAATGAGTGTTCTGTTGAATATTCCTGAATGATCACTGAAGGTAGTGTGTAAAAAGTGGCTGTTGCAGATTTTCTGTTTGCAACAGCCATTCTTGTAGCTTTTTCTATTATTGATCAGCTTGATCGGGTTGCAAAAGAGATCAACGCCGCCGTCGGCCGTGCCACCGGACTCAAGACTGATGTAACCAAGGATGCCGACGTCGAAGCCCTGATGGACAAAACCGTGGAATTTGGTGGCAGCATCAACTTTGTAGTGCCTTCGGCCGGTATCATCCGCGACGGCCAGATGATCAACACCGATAAAGAGACCGGTAAGGTCAAGAAAGTGATGTCAACTGACGCCTTTCGCCTGGTGATGGAAGTTGACCTGATTGGTTCTTTCATTGTTTTGCGTGAAGTTGCCAAGCGCATGGTCGACAACGGCTGGATCGGTGTGCTCTGCACAATCAGCTCGGTCAACAAATGCGGTCAGGCCAGTCAGCTGAACTACTCTTCGACCAAGGTATCTGTAGCCCTGTGGCCGAAGAGCTTGGCAGGTGAATTCCACATGAAGAAGATCAAGGACATTCGTGCAGGAGGAATTGCTCCCGGATACGTTGGAACTACCGGTGGTAGCTGGTATGGACCAGGCTGCTCTTGATGGAATCCTGAAGGATGTGCATATCGGCCGCTTGATTGAGCCGGCAGAAATTGCCCAGGCCATTGTAGCGGTGGCAGAAAACGGTGCGATCGACGGATCGACTCTGGAAATCACCGAGGTGTTACCTGCGGTCCCAGAGCCGTCGCGAAATAAGGCGAAAGCCAAAATTTTTTATGGAGGATGGCATGAGAACAAAAAAATCACTGTTCGTATGCGTTGTTTTGTCACTGGTGCTCTTGGCGCCGGTGTTCGGTGGAGGCCAGCAGGAGGGAGTTCCGGGGGTAACCGAGGACACCATTCGAGTGGGGTCGACAATGGCCCTGTCGGGACCGGTAGCTGCTATCGGGGGGCCAATGGCTGAGGGTCTGCGTGCATGGATAGCGCATGTAAACAATGCAGGCGGTATTCACGGTCGCCAGATCGATCTGCGCATCCAGGATGACCAGTTCAATCCGGCTAACACAGCCAGCTTGACCCGTCGTCTGGTTGAGCGTGACCGCGTATTTGCGATGGTTGGTAGTCTGGGAACACCCTGTGTTTTGGCAATCATGGATTACCTGAACGACCGCGGCGTGCCGTTTGTATACCAGGGTGCAGGTGCTACCCAGCTGGCAGTACCTCCCAAGCAGTACGTCTTCCCGTTCCAGCCGAACTATCTGCTGGAAGGTAACGTAATGGCAACCTACATGGTTGAAGAGCTCGGACTTACCCGATTGGGTATGGTTTACCGCAATGCTGATGACGGGCAGGATGCCTACAATTCGGCCAGGGAAACCATCGAGAAGGCTTATCCGAATGCCAAGCTGGTTGAGGCTATTTCGGTTGACCCGTACAGCAGCGATTTTTCGACGGCCATTCGTCGTCTGCAGGCTGCTGATGTAGAAGGTATCATGCTGGTTACGTTTAACCCCCAGACTCCGGCCTTCCTGCAGCAGGCTTACGAGTTCGGTTTGACCGATCCGGTTATTCTGGGTAGTTATGCCAACGCTGATGCTTCGGTGGTAGCTGCTGCTGGTCCCGATGCCGGTGAAGGCTTTCAGGTAATGGCATGGGTGGCTGCTGACCTGACCGACCCTGATTTTCCGCCATGGAAGATATACCAGGACTTTGTTGGTCGTGCAGATGCGATTCCAAACGCTTTTGCAGTGGCTGGGATGATAGCTGGCGAGCTGTTTACTGAAGGTCTGGAGCGAGCAGGTCGTGACCTGACCCGCGAAGCGCTGGTAGAGGCCATGGAAAGCATGGACAATTGGCAGGGACAACTGGTGCCTGGTGCAACCTATCATCCGTTTGGAGATGGCACCGATGTAACCAGTCGTCTGGGTATACAGGCCATGTATGTACTTGAGGTGCAGAACGGGGGATTGGCTCCGGTTAGCCAGTGGATTCAGTACCGCGACCTGGACTAATCCTTAGAGGTTGATTGAGCAGCGGCTGCGGCCGCTGCTCTTCAAATGCAGGAGACGAGGAAGGAACGAATGCTTGAAATAGCCAATGTGGGAGTCAGTTTCGGCGGCCTGATTGCGGTCAACGACTTTTCCATGACCGTCGAAAAAGGGACCATTCATGCCTTGATCGGNCCNAATGGCGCTGGGAAGACAACCCTGTTTAATTCGATTACCCGCGTGGGGCCACGNACGTATGGAAAAGTGTATTACAAGGGTGAAAACATCACTGCGCTGCCGGACTACCAAATGATTCACAAGGGGATAGCNCGNACGTTTCAGAACCTGCATCTGTTTAACGGAATGACGGTGTACGAGAACTTGTATGCCGGTTACGCTTATCATTACCAGAAAATGTTCCCGNCCATTTTTTTCGGCGGGCACAAGAAGTTCATCGAAGAGGTGAATGCCAAGATCCTGGAGGTCGCTGCCGAGGTTGGAATTTATCCTTATCTGAGTCAGTTTCCGTCGCAGTTGTCATACGGAATACTCAAGAAGGTCGAAATCGCACGGGCGATTATTTCGCGGCCCGAAATGTTGCTGCTGGATGAGCCAGCTGCCGGTTTGAACCATCAGGAGACCGAAGAACTCGATGTGGTTCTGACCGATATGAAGAAGCAAGGAATGACGATACTGCTCGTTGAGCATGACATGGACATCGTCATGAAGATATCTGACAGAATAACCGTTATCAACTTCGGCAAAAAGATTGCCGAGGGAACACCGGCCGAGATTGCCCGGGACCCCGAGGTTATTCGCGTGTATCTGGGGGGGGGACAATAATGCTTAAGGTAACTGACCTGAACATCTCCTACGGCCCGATACAGGCGGTAAAGGGGATTTCTTTCGACCTCGGCAAGGGCGAGATTGTATCGATACTGGGTGCCAACGGGGCCGGTAAAACCTCGACCCTCTTTGGAATCCTCGGCGTTGTGCCGGCCAAGGGTGAGGTGCGCTACAAGGGTGAGCCAATGGAGCGCAAGACCCCCAAGGAGCCCACNGAGCAAGGTTTGATCCTGTGNCCGGAAAACCGCCGGATTTTTCCGGCTCTGACGGTTGAGGAGAACCTGCGCATGGGAACCTTTGTGCGGGGTAATTTCAAACAGAATGTCGAATCAGTTTATGAGCTGTTCCCACGGCTCAAGGAGCGTTGCAAGCAGGAAGCCGGCTCTTTGTCGGGTGGTGAGCAGCAGATGCTGGCTGTCGGGCGGGCCTTGATTGCTGAGCCTGAGGTTCTGATGCTCGATGAACCGTCGCTGGGGCTGGCCCCGGTGATCGTTGATGACATGTTCAGGGTGCTTGAGTCTTTGAAAGANCGGATGTCGGTGCTGCTGGTTGAACAGAATGCGACCAAGGCGCTTTCGATCAGCGACCGCGCCTACGTATTGCAGAATGGTGTCATAGTACACTCCGGACAAGCTGCCGAAATGCTAAAGGACGACAACTTGCGCAAGGCATACCTGGGAATGTAGGAGCAGACTGTGTTAAATAATATTTTACAAGCCA
>NZ_KB891718.1:0-1944 GCF_000373545.1 Alkalispirochaeta alkalica DSM 8900 | reverse complement strand
GTCCTTGTGTTTAAGCCGGAGGGTATTTTCGGTACCAAGAAGAGGCGGAAAGCGTGAACGTCAGTATGAAGCGAATATTTGGATATGGACTGACTATCCTGGTTGTGGCTGTGCTGGGAGTTGTTATCAGCGGGCAGATGTATGTGTTGGCCAACTTTTCCTACATCCTGATCTGGGCGATTGCCGGNATGGGGATGGTGTTGCTGATTGGTTTTGGCGGNCAGCTTTCACTTGGTCATGCGGCTTTCGTGGCAATCGGCGGATACGCTACGGCCATGATCACCACCAATCTGGGGGGATCGCCTGGCATGCTGGTGCTGGGTGTGCTGGTCGGGATGCTGATCTCGGTCTTCTTTGCCCTCCTGATCGGATTACCGGCCTTGCGCCTGAAAGGCTACTATCTAGCGATCGCCACGATTGCCTTCGGGGTTGGTGTCGAGCAGGCTATTCGGGCTACCGAATGGCTGGGTAGTGCGCGCGGCATCTATAATATCCCGCAGCTGTTTGGCATGAGTCGTCTGGCTGATATCTGGGTCTTTCTGACGGTGCTGGCGGTATTCCTGGTCTTGTATACGGTTGGTCTGATTATTATCAAATCACCCTATGGCATCAAGTTTCGTATGATTCGCGACAGCGAAGTGGCAGCGCGCAGTTACGGAACCGATTTNACCAAAAACAAGCTGCTGGTCTTTATTCTCAGTGCAATTTTCTGTTCGGTTGCCGGTTCGATGTATGCCATGACCCAGGGGCTGGTTTTCCCGGAAACCTTTGGTCTGATGGCGGCGATTAACCTGCTGCTGATCATTATTATTGGTGGCGCCACCATGCTGGAAGGCGCTCTGATCGGTTCCCTCATCATTATGGGCTTGCCACTGCTGCTGTCGGATGCNCCGGGCGGCTCACTGTCACTGATCAACGGTATACTATTGATCTTGTTCGTGCTGTTGCTGCCGAAGGGAATCGCCTTCGAGCTGTTTATCCTCTGGGTAACCAGGCTGCAAAAACCCTACATCAAGGTTTTGCGCTTTTTCTACCGCCTCAAGCCGACCTTTGGCAAATATGTTGAAGTGGCACCAGACACCTGCATTCACTATGTTGAGAAGGGTGAGGGCAAGACACTGCTGTACTTGCACGGCAATTTCGCCAGCCATATCTGGTACCGCGAGGTAATGGATGTGCCGGGCTACAGGACGGTGGCACCGGACCTGGTCAACTTCGGCCGTTCGGACCGGGTCAGCGGTAGTGATATCGATACCTATGCTGATAGCGTGGCGGCCTTTATTGACAAGCTGGGACTGGANTCCGTATATGTGGTTGGCCACTCATTGGGTGGTGCAGTAGCCATCAGTCTGGCCTTGCGTTACCCCCAGAAGGTAAATCGCATGCTGTTGCTGGACTCCAGTCCGGTTGACGGGGTGAAGGTCAGTGAAGAGTTCTACCCGATTATCGAGGCCACCAAAAACAACTACAGTCTGCTCAAACAGGCTGTCGCCAAGATTATGGGCACCCGCAGTGCTGATCTGAAACTGGCGGCGNGTTTTACCAAGGAAGGGCTGCTCATGAACACCGAATCGTTTGTGGGCAACGCCAAGGCACTGGCCCGGTTTGATTATACCGATAAGGCCAGAACCAACCGCGTTCCAACCCTGGCCGTTGTGGGGGCCTTTGATCCTGTTGTTTCAATCGATGACTGTGAGCGCACCGCCAAGGCCCTGAACGGTGAGAGCCGGGTAATCGAGCATGTCGGGCATGCTCTGAACATCGAGGATCCGCAGCTGTTTATCAAAACAGTAACCGAATTCGATACTGAATGAGTCCAAAGCGGAAAGCCACCGGTCGCGAGCGCATGTTGCAGGCGCTCGCGATCTGTTTGCTGAACGGTGGTAGGGTAGGCAACCCCTCGAAGTCTTGCAATGGCTCGTGCAATCCCGGGGAAACCCGTGT
>NZ_KB891717.1 GCF_000373545.1 Alkalispirochaeta alkalica DSM 8900 | reverse complement strand
AGCCGACCAGTACTAATTTCTCGTGAGGCTTGACCATATGGGTCATCTCAGGACGCTCGAGATATCACTCGCTGCAACGCATCGGATGCGCCCCTGGCATCCCGAGTCGCTCAGGCTCCCGCCTGATGCACTCCTTCATTCCCGTTCCGGTAACAGATAATTGTTACGTCTGGTGATCATAGCAGAGGGGTTCCACCCGTTCCCATTCCGAACACGGAAGTTAAGCCCTCTCGCGCCGATGGTACTGCCGCATGGTGGGAGAGTAGGTCGTCGCCAGACGTTTTTTATTGCCCACATGGAAATGGGGCAATAAAAAACGTCTGGGTACCCCGGTGCGTACCGCAGGGGCGGAGCCCCGAGGAACGCACCGAGCCGGAGCCGCGGGCAGCGGCGGAGGAGACGTTTTTTTTGCATCCCCAGGACCCGCAAGGGGCCTGGGGATACAAAAAGAATTCTTTGGAAGGCGACGACCGTGCCAGGCAGAGTATCCCGGTTTGTAAAAATCAATAACATTTATTGTGTCAATTTTTGTCTCCTTCATCCTCGCCCTGTTCCGTGTTATCCTTGAGCACGTTATGAACCAAACCATCTTTGTATCCAACAGACTCACCGTGAGTGTGCAGAAAGAGGAGGGCGAGCTGCGCCTTGTCCCCAGCGTAGGGGGGCTTGCAACCGGGCTCAGTTCGGTCTCTACAGGAGGCAGACCTCCTCTCTGGGTCGGCTGGAGTGGCATTGCCCGGGATGATCTCCCGCAGAAAGAGTACCGCCGCATTCAGGAGCAGTTGCGGCAGGACCACAACGCTATTGAAGTCCCGCTCTCGCAGGAAGATCTGGACCTCTTTTACAGCGGCTTTTGCAATGATACGATCTGGCCTCTTTTTCACTACTTTCCTACCTACACTGAATATGTCTCCAAAACCTGGAAGGCCTATCAGGATATAAATCAAAGATTTTTCGATGTCCTCGCCCAGGTCATGGAGGAAGACGCAACGGTTTGGGTGCACGATTACCAGCTCATGCTGCTGCCCGGGCTCATCAAGAAGGAGTTCCCCCATGCCCAGGTAGGGTTCTTCCTGCATATTCCTTTCCCCTCCTTCGAGATGTTCCGCCTCCTTCCTTCCCGGGAGGCGATCCTGGAAGGCCTTCTCGGAGCGGATCTGATCGGATTTCATACTTACGACTATGCCCGCCATTTTCTCTCCAGTGTCCGGCGACTGTTGGGCTTCGACCATTCCATGGGTATCATCAGAACAAGGAATCGCGCAGTAAAGGTCGATGTTTTTCCCATGGGGATCGACTGGGAGCGATTTCTGAGCGCTGGCGAACTGCCTGCCGTCAAGGATGTTCGTGGAATGATCGACCCCCGCTACGCCGGTCAAAAGTTGATCCTCTCTGTGGACCGTCTTGATTACAGCAAAGGCATCCCCACCCGCATTCGGGCCTTTCGGCGCCTTCTGGAAGAGTATCCTCAGTATATCGGTGTTGTGACGTTGCTCATCATCGTGTCGCCTTCGCGCGAATCCGTTCCCCGCTACATGGAGCTGAAGCGGGAGGTCGACGAGCTTGTGAGTGATATCAATGGCCGCATGAGTACTCTCAACTGGGTGCCGATCCACTATCAGTATCAGACGGCATCCTTCGAAGAGTTGAGCGCTCTCTACCGACGGGCCGATGTTCTTCTGGTGACACCCCTTCGCGATGGGATGAACCTGATCGCCAAGGAGTACCTCGCCGCCAGAACCGACGAGCAGGGTGTGCTGGTCCTGAGCGAAACCGCCGGTGTTGCCCGAGAGTTGAGCGAAGCAATCCTTGTAAACCCCAGTGATCTTGATGGAATCGCCAGTGCGATCAAAACGGCGCTGGAGCAACCCCGGGAAGAGCAGAATCAGAATATGAGGGCCATGCGGAACCGGCTGCAGCGACTCACCGTGCAATACTGGGCCCAGGAATTTCTCGATAAACTTGCTGAAATGCAGCAACTCCAGGCAGAGCACAGAGCGACCCCCATGGACGACGCTGCGCTTGAGCAGTTGTGCAAGCGCTGGAAACAATCCGGAACGGCCCTGCTTCTTCTGGATTACGACGGGACGCTCATGCGCTTCCGCTCCAAGCCCCACCAGGCCAAGCCCGACGAGGATTTGCTCCGGCTCATTGCTGATGTAAACCGGTTGCCCGGGGTTCAGGTGGTAATTTCCAGCGGGCGTGACAGAGCAAACCTTCAGGCCTGGTTCCCCGATGACTCCCTGGCTCTGGGGGCCGGTCACGGTGCGTGGATACGCGATCCCGGCAAAGAGTGGCAAGCTGCGATGGTTCAGGTTCCCGAGTGGAAAGTCATGATCACCCCCATCATGCAACGCATGGTTGATCGCACACCGGGCTCATTTCTGGAGGAGAAAGATTTTTCTCTTGCCTGGCACTACCGGAACAGCGAACCGGAGCTGGCCAATGTGAGGCTCGCTGAACTGAGGGAAACCCTGATTTCCCTCACCAATAATCTGGAGCTCTCTGTTCTTGATGGCAATCGGGTTCTGGAGGTGAAACCCGCAAACGTTCACAAGGGACGGGTTGTGCATCACTTTGCAGAACAGGGGCCCTGGGACCTGATCATTGCCGTCGGCGATGATGCAACCGACGAGCACATGTTCACGGCTCTGCCTGAGGGGGCGGTCTCGATAAAAGTTGGAGTGGGGGCGACCGATGCGCTCTACTCGATCGACGGTGTAGAAGAGGTTCACCGATTGTTGCGGCGACTCCTTGCCACCACGGTCTGATCACCCCGGGTTCGATTAATCACCCTGGTCCCAAGGGCCGTCGGCAGGGCCCCGGAGGGGTATCCCCGATAGATTGATCCAGTTTCGGGTGCAACGGGCCGGTCCCAGGGAACGGGACCCGGCTCGTTGGCCCGGTGCGTTGGATTGCCTCAGTCCAGTGGTATGGGATGAACCCAGGAGCTGTAGCGCGGTTCCCGATTTTCGGTTATGGCGGTGATGGCATCCTTCAGCGCGTTTGTAACGGGGCGTTCCTTCGGGAGCGGATAATTCTCGATCTGCTTTACGGGCGTTACCTTTGCCGCGGTTCCGCTCAGAAAAACCTCATCGGCAATGAGAAGCTCAGACTTGTCGACGGGCCGTTCGATTACCTGGTAGCCCATATCGCGAGCCACGGTGATAACCGAGTCCCGAGTGATCCCCTCGAGGATATCCTGATCCACGCCGGGTGTCACGATTACCCCGTCCCGGACAACAAAGATATTCATGCCTGAGGCCTCGCAGACCTTTCCCTGGGAGTTCATCATGATCGCTTCGTCAAATCCGCTCTCGACAGCTTCGGTCTTTGCCATGGAAGAGGTGATATAGCCGCCGCTGATCTTTCCCCGCAGGGGAAAACTGCGGTCCTCCTGACGATACCAGGAACTGATTCGGCAGGAAACACCTTCGGGAGAAAGATAGTCCCCCAACTCGATCCCGTAGATAAGAAGGTCTTTCTCCACATTGTGGAGGCGTGGTGATATTCCCAAGTCCGAGGTATACACCAGTGGACGGAGATAAAAGGGGGTGGCAGGAGCATTTTTCCGTACAAAGGCTTCAAGGTTTTTCAGGATCTCTCCGGCCTCAAGATCGTATTTCAGAAACCGGGCGCTCCTGCTTAGTCGCTGTGCGTGCCGGTCTGCCCGAAAGAGGAGAATCTGGCGAGGATTGTGGGGATCGGGAATTCCCCGCATGCCTCCGAACGCTGCGGTGCCGTAGTGAAGAGCGTGGGTCGCCACCGAGAGAGTTGCTTTCTCGAACTCGACAAAAGCACCCTTCAGAAAAGCGTAGGGTAAAAAAGTATGCATGGCGTCCTCCCTGGGCGGAAATTTCCGTCTGAGTATAGGGTCCAGATCCGTCTCTGTCAAACTTCCCTGGTCAATCTTCTTTCCCTCCCGATCCTCTGCCTCCGACGCCCTGTCCGTGGTAGTGTGCCGTGGTGGGAGAGTTTCCCGTGCCGGAGATACCTTGTACGGAGGGCGGGGCTGCACGGAGAATGCCCTGAAAAGACTGAAGTCAGGGGGGCGAAATTCTTCTTTGCGCCCAGTCCCTCTTCTGCTACTATACAAGACATCATGAAGAAAAAACTCAATCAGCCGGGGCAAAAGCGGGTTGTGATCGACCGGGTCGAGCCGTCTCTCGACGGAGGAGCCTTTCCAATAAAGCGTGTTCTGGGGGAGTCTGTACAGGTCGAAGCCGACATTCTGGCTGATGGTCACGATCTCCTGCGGGCATCCCTTCTGGTCCGGCCCAAGGGGGCCAGAACCTGGCGGGAAACTCCGCTAAAACCGGCGGGCAACGACCTGTGGCGCGGGTGCTTCTCCGTGGATTCCCTCGGGTACTGGGAGTACACCCTGCGCGCCTGGATTGATCACAGCCAGACCTGGCGTGAGGGGCTTCGCAAGAAACACGATGCCGATGTCGCCGATGATACCGACCTTGAGATCGGCGCGGCTCTGGTCCGCGCTGCGGCAGGTCGGGCCCGGGGGAAGGATGCCCGACGTCTGGAAGATCTGGCCGCAACACTGGCTGATCGATCAAAATCCCTGGATCGGCGTGTTGAGGCGGCCCTGGAAAAGACCGCCGAAGAGCTGGTTGACCGGTATCCCGATCTGTCGCACAAGACAGAACTGCCCCAGCCTCTGCGGGTATGGGTGGATCGCGAGCGGGCCGGCTTTAGTGCCTGGTACGAACTCTTTCCCCGTTCTGCCGGCATCGCCGCCGCCCCAGCGGTGGGCGGGCCTGCCGGTGAGAGTCCAGCCCTCCCTCACGGAACCTTTCGGGATGTGATTGCCCTGCTGCCGGAAATAGCCCGGATGGGATTCGATATACTCTATCTGCCTCCCATTCACCCGATTGGAGAAACAAAGCGGAAGGGTCGCAACAACACTACCCAGGCGGCTGCGGGGGACCCGGGATCTCCCTGGGCGATCGGCTCCGCCGAAGGCGGTCACAAGGCGATACACCCTCGTCTGGGGAGCAGGGAAGACTTTCTTGATCTCGTGGAGAAAGCAAGGACCTATCAGATGGAGATCGCTCTGGACATCGCCTTTCAGTGCTCTCCCGACCACCCCTGGGTGGAAGAACACCCCCAATGGTTTGTCCACCGCCCCGACGGTTCGATCCAGTACGCCGAGAACCCCCCGAAGAAATACGAAGATATTTATCCCCTCGATTTTGAGACCGACGATTGGGAAGCGCTCTGGAACGAACTCCTCCAGGTCTTCCTCTACTGGATCGATTGTGGTGTGCAGGTCTTTCGGGTTGATAACCCGCACACAAAATCATTCCCCTTCTGGGAGTGGCTCATCGAAGAGGTTCACCAGCGCTGGCCCGAGGTAATTTTTCTGGCCGAAGCGTTCACCAGGCCCAAGCGGATGTACCGCCTGGCCAAGGGTGGTTTTACCCAGTCCTATACCTACTTCACCTGGCGGAACAGTCCCGAAGAGCTGCGGCAGTATCTCACGGAACTGACTCGCGAGAAACCCAGGGAGTTCTTCCGGCCGAACTTCTGGCCCAACACCCCCGATATTCTCCACGAGGACCTCCAGTCGGGAAATCCAGCGGCCTTTGCAGCCCGTCTGGTCCTGGCCGCAACCCTGAGCTCCAACTATGGAATCTATGGCCCCGCCTACGAGCTCCTCGAACACAAGCCGGTCCGTCCCGGCAGTGAAGAGTACCTGAACTCGGAAAAATACGAGATTCGTACCTGGAATCGCCACGATCCCCGCTCCATCGCCCCTCTGATTACCCGGGTGAACGAGATCCGGCGGAAAAACCGGGCGCTGCAAAGCAACCGGAACCTGAGGTTCCACGCGGTCACGAACCCCCATCTGCTCTGTTACAGCAAAACCGACGACGACGGGGACAATATCGTCCTGGTCTGTGTTAACATGGATTATTCCGGAGTCCAATCGGGAAAGGTGGAGTTCTCCCTCCCCGCCGTGGGGCCCTATCCGCACCATCCCTTTGTTGTGCGGGATCTCCTGAGCGGTCATTCCTGGACGTGGCACGATTACTGGAACTATCTCGAGCTGGATCCCGCCATTTCACCGGTTCATCTCTTTGTTATTGACCGGTGATCACGGCAGTTCTCGCGCCTCCGCCCGGGCGGAGGGGGCGAGTCTGGAACCCCTTCCCCGGGAGCCCGCATCTGAATGAGGCCAGACCTGATGGAGCAGAAAGCACTTGTCGTTTCCCTGAACCAGTGGGCCACCTTTGACGATGCGCTGAAAAGGCCCCTGGAAGAGGTTTTTCTCCTGCCGTACCTTCGCCGGAGCCGATGGTTTCGCGATAAATCGCGCTGTATTCGCGAACTGGTCGTAATCGACCGGATTCCCTGCAGGGCCTCTTCGGGGGAAGGAAGGGATTCGGCCTGGCTTCTGGTGGTCAGGGTCATCTGTACTGATGGTCACGAGCCGGTCTATTTTTTGCCCCTGGGACTCGCCCTGGGGGAAGAAGCAGCGAGGATCAAAAAAGACTATCCTCCAGGGGTGGTCGCTTCCGTGGAGTGTGAAGGTGAGCAGGGAATATGCTTTGAAGGCCTCTGCTCCCGGGGAGTTCAGCATCTCCTGTTACAGACACTCCTCTCCGGCACCGTGGTCCGGGGGGCTGCAGGGGCGATCGAAGGCTTGCCCGCAGGGATGGCCCGGAGGGAGATCGCCGGGTTGTCCCGGGGAACGGCACAACTCCTGCGGGGTGAGCAGTCAAACTCGGCCCTCCTGTATCAGGATCGGACCTTCCTGAAGGTCTACCGGGCTCTGGAAAGCGGGGAGAACCCCGAGGTCGAAATTCTTCGCTGTCTGGCCACAGCAGACGAATCGTGCCCCGTTCCCCGCTATCTGGGGAGTCTCGGCTACCGTTTCCCCGGGGGGGAGAAAGCTGCACTGGCTCTCCTGATGGCGCATGTTCCCAACAAGGGTGATGGATGGGAGTACGTAACAGAGGAAAGTCGCCATTTCTTCAATCATCTCCTTCAGCGTATCTCCCCGGAAGCTCCTGGTGTCGATGACCCTGTGAGGGCGCGCGCCGGGAACTATGTTGCCACCCCCGGAACCAGGGGGCGGGATTTTCTGGAGAAGGTCTCCCTTCTGGCGCACCGTACGGCATCGCTACACCGAGCCCTGTTGCGGGGATCAGAGGGCTCTTCCGTCGACTCCTTCAGACCGGAGCCGTTCACATCGGATGATCACCAGTGGCTTGTCTCCTCCCTGCACGTACTGATCCGGCACGTCGCTTCGGGGGTCCGGCAAAGACTGGCCGATTTCCCCGAGGCCGCAATGCCCCTGGCAGAAGATTTTATCGCTCGGGAAGAATACATCCACTGTCTTCTTGCCGACGCTATAGTTCCTGGTGCAGAGATCCGGAAGATACGCCTTCACGGTGATTACCACCTGGGGCAGGTCCTCTTCACGGGCGATGATTTCATCCTCACCGATTTCGAGGGAGAACCGGCCCGGCCCCTCGGGGAAAGGCGGAAAAAAGGACCGGCCCTGCGCGATGTAGCAGGGATGCTCCGATCCTTTCATTACGCGGTGTCCGTGACCTGTCACGAGATTTCTTCGACCGCTCCCGGCGGGAGAGCTCTTCCACCGTCTCTGCGGGAATGGTGGTACCGACAAACCCGGGAGGTTTTTCTGAAGACCTATCAGGAAGATATCCGGGGCCTCTGGCTCGTGCCCGGAGAGCGTGCGGACTTTCAGGCACTGCTACGGCTGTGCCTGCTTGAGAAGGTGGTCTACGAAATAGGGTACGAACTCGACAACCGGCCGGAGTGGATATGGATTCCCCTGGAAGGTATCCGGTTTCTGCTGGATCAGCAGGACGAACTGCCATGAAGAAAAAATGGAAATAATTTTCCAAAAAATCAATAAAACAGACATTGTCGGTCATCGACTGATCTAATCTATAAGGAAATACCCGAAAAATCGGCCCTTCTTGGTTGCGACTGTATCCATTTTTCTCTATAAATATTGATTACCAATTTTGAAAAGGAGTGAATTGATGGGTAAAATGCATATTTTCCGCATGGCCTTGGCGTGCCTGGCGCTATCGCTGGTGGTGTCGTGCGGCGGCCGGGCCGATGTAGCCGATGAGGACATGGGAGCACCGGTTCCGAACCTGGTGATTCTCAGCTCGCTCCCCGAGGCAAACCGGGTCAATTACGAGATGGCCCAGGAACTCGCCGAAGAGCTCGCAAAGATCGGGGTAACGCTGGAGGCTCGCCCGACAGATTTTTCTGTTCTCCTTGATGTTCTGTACGGAGAGGATATGGATTACGATGCCTACACCATCGGCTGGTCCGGTCGGGTGGAGCGGCTCGATCCCGATATGTTCATTCACTCTATCAACCATTCCGATAACGCCGTTGCCGGAGCAAACAACACCTCCCGCTTCTCCAACGCCGAGTTCGATATTCTGGCCGATGCCCAGCGTCAGGAGATGGATGTCGAGGCCCGGCGCGAGATCGTCTGGCGGGCGCAGCGTATACTGGCCGAAGAAGTACCGCGGATAACGCTTTACTCGCGGGCAAACGTCCAGACCTACGACAAAACCCGTTTTACCAACATGGTAAATATGTCCGGTGAGGGCCTCTTTAACGAGTGGAGCCCCCTGGTGATGGAGCCTCTCTCGCAGGATCACACCGTTCCCGTTGTAGCCAGCAATATCAATATCACCAATCTGAACCCCTTCGCTGCCCGCAGCGTCTACGACTGGCGAAATCTCCGGCTCATCTACGACAAGCTGGTTCGACTGAGCCCCCAGGTCGAACCCGAGCCCTGGGCAGCCACGGGGTGGGAGATCGTGGAAGATACCGTTGTGGATGTCACGATTCGGGAGGGAATGACCTTTCATGACGGGAAACCCGTAACTGTGGACGACGTGGTCTGGAGTTACCAGACCTGGATGGATCTCCCCGACAGCTACTTTGCATCCTTCACCAACCCGATCGAGTCCGTTGAGGCCAGGGACGGGCAGACCGTGCGGTTTGTCCTGGAGGCTCCCTACGCACCGTTCATCACGACCACGCTTACTCAAATCCCGATTGTTCCCAGGCATATCTGGGAGAACGTGGGCGATGTGACACAGTACGAGAACGCCCGACCCGTTGGCAGCGGGCCCTTCAAGTTCGTCCGCTTCCGCCCCGGCGAAGAGCTGGTGACCGAGCGCTTTGACGATTACTTCTTTCCCGTGAATATTGAGGGGTACATCTTCAAGATCTACGCATCCCCCGAGGGTGTTCTCTCCGATCTGGAACTGAAGAACGTCGATGTAATCTCCTATGATCTGATCCCTGCCCATATCAATCAGATCAAGAACAATGAGGGCGGGCGATTCAGTCACCTTGAGCTGACCGAGGCACCCGACATCGGATTCTTCTACATCGGGCTGAACAATAACCGGCCTCCCTTTAACAATGCTGACTTTCGTCGGGCTCTGACCTATCTGGTAGACTACGACTACGCGCTGGACGTACTGCTCGAAGGGTACGGAAGTCGGGGCGGTGGTGGTCTCGTTATCAATGCGGCCAACGAGTTCTGGCATAATCCCGAGGTGCCGATCTACGACACCTACGATCCCGAAAAGGCGCGGGAGCTTCTTGCCGAGGCAGGATTTACCTGGGATAGCAACGGCCGTCTCCGGATGCCCCGATAATCGGATATCTCGGAACGATGACGGATCGGGGTCGGTATATGCCGGCCCCGGTCCGTTCATAAAGGAGACGAAACTCTGTGCTGTTCTATATAGCAAAACGATTGATGGTCATGGTAATCATGCTCTTTCTCATCGCAACCATGATCTTTCTTATGTTCCGGACAATGCCCGGTGATCCCACAGCATCCATGGTGGACCCCTCCATACCGCGCGAGGCGAGACAGGCTCTTCTCGAGCGGTATGGATTGCATGAAAGTCTGTGGACCCAGTACCAGATTTTTGTACAGGATCTGGTGCGTCTCGATTTTGGGAATTCCTTCTTTTATAACCGGCCGGTCCTTCGTGTGATTGGAGATCGTCTGCCGGCGACGCTGATTCTGATGCTCAGCGCCATGCTGGTGGCCTATCTGGCCGGCGTGCTGGGAGGGGCTTGGATGGCCTGGCACAGGGGGTCCCCTCTTGAGTCTGTGGGGGTCACCTTTAGTCTGATCTTTCGTTCAGCCCCTACCTTTTGGGTAGGACTCATGGCGATAATGGTCTTTTCGGTTGCCTTGGGCTGGTTCCCTGCTCAAGGGATGCGGTCCACGGGATATACGGGGGACACGTTTTTTGAAATCTTTGTGAACCGGGATTTTCTGCGTCACCTGATTTTGCCCTCCATCGTGGCCGGGTTTTACTTTCTCGCCACGCCTCTTTTGATCATGCGCAACAGTATGCTGGAAGTCATGTCCGAAGACTATATTGAGATGGCTCGTGCCAAGGGCCTGACCGAACGGAGAGTTCTCTATCATCATGCGGCCCGGAATGCACTTCTTCCTGTGGTCACAGCAGGCGCTCTCTTTATCGGGGCAGCTATAGGTGGCCAGGTTCTGATCGAAGTTGTCTTCAGCTGGCCTGGTTTGGGGCGGGAGATCGTTCAGGCCGTAACGCGATCGGACTATCCCCTGGCACAGGGTGTGTTTATCATCATTTCGGCGATTATGATGTTCATGAACCTTGTGGCGGATGTGGTCTACGCCTTCCTGGATCCCCGGATTACCTACCGATGAAAAGGATGTGGAGGCAATGAAAATAGTAACACGGCATGTAAACAGGCAGAGTTCGTTCCAGGTCTTTCTGGCGAACCTGAAGCAGGATCGACTGGCGCTATTTGGAGTCGCTCTCCTGGTGGCTTTTGTCTTCGTCGGGGTTTTTTCGGAGCAGCTGGCTCCTCATGGGCCCCGCGACCGTCATTCCCATCCCGAGGGTGGTATCCGCCGTCTTGAGAGTCCTTCCTGGGAACATCCTTTCGGAACCACCGACGTGGGAAGGGATATCTTCAGTCAGGTAATTCTTGGTACCAGGACCGCCCTGATGGTGGGCTTTCTGGCGGCTCTGCTGGTAACGATCGTTGGCTCGGTGATAGGAATCATCGCGGGCTATTTCGGCGGGTGGGTAGACTCGATGCTCATGAGGATCGTCGATTTTTTCTACGCGATTCCCTTTATTCCTTTTGTAATCGTTCTCGCGGCGGTTTTGCAGCCCAGCATATGGAATATCATCCTGGCTGTCTCNCTTCTGTCGTGGAGGACGGTGGCGCGGATCGTTCGTTCCCAGGTCCTCTCCATCTCCCAGCGGCCCTATATCAAGGCAGCCCGGGTTGCGGGGGCAGGGCACCTGCGAATCATGGTTCGCTATATTCTTCCCAATGTGATCCCCCTGGTTCTTTTGGAAATGGCCTTCATGGTGAACTGGGCGATCATGGCGGAAGCCAGTGTTTCCTTCCTCGGCTTCGGGGATCCCCGGGTAACGAGTTGGGGACAGATTCTGCATATTAATTTTATCTCGGGGTATTCGCGCCAGGCCTGGTGGTGGACGATTCCCCCCGGGATGGCAATAGTGCTCCTCCTGCTCTCGATCTTCTTTGTTGCGCGGTCCCTGGAGGCCGTGGTAGATCCTCGATTAAGGAAACGATGACAATGTTGGATGTTCAGAATCTTAGTGTCGAATACAAGATTCAGGGAGGGGTGCTCCGGGCTGTCGATGGTGTTTCCTTTACCCTGAAGCGGGCAGAAAGTCTTGGAATTGTGGGTGAGTCGGGGTGCGGAAAAAGCACCATTGCGAAGGCGCTTCTGCAGCTCCTGCCCAAGAACGGAAAAATTTCCGGGGGCCATGTTTTCTTTGACGGCGATGATCTGGTCGGGAAGAGCGCCGAAGAAATTCGGAAGATGCGCCAGAAGCGTATCGCCCTGGTTTCACAAAGCGCCATGAACTCCCTGAACCCTGTTCATACCGTGGGGAAGCAGATTATTGAAGCTATCAGGTGCCATTCCCGGATGAGCGTGAAAGAAGCCTATGCCCGGGCCGTTGAGGTGTTTTCCATGGTGGGTCTGGAGGAGAAACGGCTCAGAAGTTTTCCGCATCAGCTTTCGGGAGGAATGAAACAGCGGGCGATTATCGCTATGGCTCTTTCCCTCGAACCGGACATCATTATTGCCGACGAGCCAACCACCGCTCTCGATGTGGTGGTCCAGGGGAGGATCCTCCAGCGCATCCAGAAGATTCATAAGGAAATCTCCAGTTCAATGATCTTTATCACCCACGATATCTCCGTGGTGAGCGAAGTCTGCGAGACGATCATGGTGATGTACGGGGGGCGGGTTATGGAAATCGCCGATACGGACAGTTTTTTCCGTGCCCCCTATCATCCCTATTCGCTGGGGTTGCAGAATGCCTTCCCCAGTATAACCGAGATTGGCCGGGAAGAGCTGGTCTCTATTCCGGGGTCCCCACCCAACCTCTCGGAGCCCCAGGAGGGGTGTCGATTTCACGTGCGCTGTCCCTTCGCAACCGAGACGTGTCGGATCCAGGAACCGCCTCTGGAGAAGGTCAGGGATGATCATTATTCGGCGTGCTGGTACAACGACAAGGTTGAGTCCTTCCGCCGGGAGGCAGGCAAGCGCGACACCTGGGAATCCGTGCGAAAAAGAATCGAGGAACAAATTCTCCGGGAAGATGCTCATGAAGAGATAGAACATGAAGAGATAAAAGGGGCCGGACGATGAGCGAGACGCCGATGATTTCCATTGCAAACTTGAACAAGCATTATCCGGTCCGGAGGGGAGCCAGGGATTTGTTCCGGCAGGATCGCCAGGTGGTGCGGGCTGTGGATGGCATTTCTCTGGATATAGCCTCCGGTGAGATTCTCGGTCTGGCGGGCGAGAGTGGTTCGGGCAAGACCACCACGGGCGAGATTATCGTGAGGCTCCAGGAGGCAACAGCGGGAGAGATCACCGTCGATGGGCATCCTCTGGAGGCATCGTCCCGGAAGGACAGAAAACGGTTTCGTCGGGAAGTGCAGATGATCTTCCAGGACCCCTACGAAACACTGAACCCGCGTTTCACCGTCTTCGAGACCATAGCAGAACCTCTGCGAATTCACGGCCTCAAGGATAAGGGAGAGATCGCCCGTCGTGTGACCGAATGTCTTACCATAGCCGGCCTCAAGCCCGCAGAGCACTATCTCGATCGTTTTCCCCATGAGATGTCGGGTGGCCAGCGTCAGCGGGTAGCGATCGCCCGTGGTATCGTTCTTCGTCCCAAGGTGCTGATCGCCGATGAACCGGTCTCGATGCTGGATGTCTCAATTCGTGCAGATATTCTCAATCTTTTGAAGCGTCTGCGGGATGAGATGGGGCTGACCATGATTTATGTCTCCCATGATCTGGCAACGATCAAGTATCTCTGCGACAGAATCGCCGTGATGTATCTGGGAAAGATTGTGGAGATCGGGGACGCCGAGGATGTTATTGCTCATCCGCAACACCCCTATACACAGGTTCTTGTCTCGTCTGTTCCCGTGGCAGATCCCGACTACCAGCGCCAGGAAGTAACCGTCGATGATGCCGTGCCAGATCAGATTAATCTTCCCGAGGGGTGTCGGTTTACTCCGCGTTGCCCCTACGCCCAGCCCGCCTGTCTTTCCTGTGACCACGAGCTGGTTGAGCGCAGGAAGGGGCAGCAGAGCGCCTGTATCTTCTCTCCCGAAGAACTCAGGCCTCGAAGTATCTCCTAGTGGAGTGTGGCAAGAGGCTGCGTGAAAAAGGTCTGCAGGGGGTAGAGAAAATTTATTCTTTTTTCCTTGTCGGACCGGTCCCGGTGGACTACCATTAGAGGGTGGACAGATCAATGATAGGTGTGCGGTTGGCCGACCGGAGCTTCTATCCCGTTTTCGACGGGCTCGAGCCATCGCGGAAGAAGCTCGTTCTCACGACGGTGCGGGATGATCAGGATCGCGCTGAGATTTCTCTGTATCATGTTTATGGTGATCGCGGGCATGAATCGCGTGGCCAGGGAGCGCAGGATGATCCCTTCGAGAGCAATGAGGATGTCGGGAGCGAGGAGCTCCTGGGTACGGTTATCCTGACCGATTTGTCTCCCCGGAAGCAGGGTGAGCCCGATCTCGACCTCGCTCTTACGCTTGATGAGGACGGGCAGCTGCACGTGGTAGCCACGGACCGGCAGGGTGGCAACATGCAGAGTCTCGTCATTCCCCTGGAGGGGCATTATCGATCCAGCCCCTACCAGCGGATTTCCGAAGGGGATCGGGACTTTCCTGATGATCCAGGAATGTCCTCCGGTTTTGATGATGAGCCTCTCCCGTGGGAGGCGCCTCGGGACCATCGGTCCGGGCGTCTCGTGCTGGTATTGCTCTTTTCGCTTCTCCTGGTCCTTCTCTTTGCCGCTGCAACGCTCCTCTTTCGATCTCTCGTAACAGAAGGTGAAGCAGAATCGATTCCGCCAGAGACCACTCTCGAGACGATAGAGCCACCTGCCGAGGCCTTGGAGCTACCGGATGTTCCTCCGGAACCCCTTGCGGGGAACGGTTCTGCTCCTCCCGAAGAAGTTCTTCAGCCGCAGAATGGGGGTGTGGCTACACCTGTGGGCGAAGAAGCCCCGGATGAGACAAAAGCGGTCTCATCCGCTTTTCCTGGAGAGCAGGCTCCCGAAGACGATATCCTCTATCAGATTTCCTGGGGTGATACACTCTGGGATCTCTCCCTGCGTTTTTATGGCACTCCCTGGCGTTTTCTGGATATAGCCGATCGAAACCGGATCAGAAATCCCGATCTGATCTTCGCTAATCAGGATCTGCTCATTCCCGGGAGATAGCACTTCTGGTCTGTTCAGTCCGTTATCGGGGAGCTGAGCCCCGCCGGAGGTTCTCGCCGAAGTGGTCCGATGCGAATCGTATCGGGAGGTGTCTCGGGAAGACCAAAAGGTGAGAAATTTTCACAAAGAGTGTGAAAAGGAGTTGACGCGGAGTGATGAGAGCTGATAGATTCACGCTCGCACGGCAGTGATGCGGTGCACTGACTGAGAGC